>CAVUWO010000008.1:0-169014 GCA_963745155.1 uncultured Pseudomonadota bacterium
GAATGCCAAACGGCCATCGACGCGACGCTACGATTTTACAATAGCGAATACCAATTCGCATACGCGGATAATTGACGGTTCGTTTACGAAAGGCGGTGTAATTCTACTAACACGCTAGGGTCCAAACAAATGCCAGCCGTTCAATGTGAATTTCTCGTCCTGGTAGCTGCCTTGGTGTGGTTGAGCCTTGTTGCTCACGAGCTCTCGCATTTGCTTGCCGCTCGCTATTTTGGCGTCCGTGCTTTGAGCATCACGGTGGGAGTGGGGCCTAGGATCGTCGGCTTCACCGACCGGCTGGGGACCCGTTGGTCAATCGCAGCAATACCCCTTGTAAGCTGGATGACAATGCTTGGTGAGACGGAACCATCGTTGTACGCGGGTACAAACGTGAATGGCGTAGCTGATGAAAAGACAAAATCGCTCTCGTCTTGCACGTTTGGTCAAAAAGCTGTCATTTACGCAGCGGGCGCGGCAGCCAACATCCTGTTGGCACCGGTAATATATGGTCTCGGGCAGTTCTTTTTCGTGGGCGCACTCGCATGGCCCAGCGTTAGCGATCCCGATTCCGGATTGGCTTTGGTCTTCGGATTATACAGTCTTTCCGTTGGCCTCCTTAATCTATTGCCCCTTCCCCTGCTTGACGGCGAAAACTTAATGCGGCTGGGCGTTGAATGGTTTCGACGACACACCATTCATGCCTTGAAAGTCTGAGGGTCGTCAGATGAAATTGCGCGAACTCGGCAAACGGTGGCTTTGCGGATCGCTAAGCGACCGCTCGCGGGGCACAATTAAATCGGCGTTGACATCAGAAATGACGATGAGACCTCGATCCGTAGCGAAGTTCGTCAAAGCGCTCCAACCCTTCAACGCCGACGAAAGCGGCAATGTCGCGCTGCTGTTTGGCTTAACGGTCGTCATGATTTTTGTCGCAGTCGGGGCGGGGCTGGATCTGGCGCGCGCTTACCAGACACGTCAAAAACTGGCCGAAGTGGCGATGCTGGCATGCCAATATGCGACGCGACCAACGATCATCGCGCCCGTGGCGGCCAGCAATTCAGGAACCTTGCAGCAGCAGGATTACGTCGCGGCAGTCACATCGTACATCAATACCAGTCTAGGCGCGCAGAAGCTTGCCGTCACGCAAACCAGTAGCGCGCCATTCACTTACACGCCGGGAGGCAGCTCGCAAGTTACTCTCACTGCGACTATGCCGACCGTTTTCATGCAAATCGCAAACGTCAATACAATTCCGCTGAAAGCGACGGCGAATTGCTTTACGACGGTGGCGCAAGTCAGCCCCAGCACTTCGCCCTACATTATGCAGGAGGGTTTCGAGACCGCCGCCGTTTCCTCAAATATGGACTGGTACCTTCCCAGCGGAGTTGTGTACCCGTATTCAAATGGCGTGGTAACGATTCCCAAGGTCACGACGTTTAACACCAACAACATCTATACCGGCTCTAATGGCGTGAAATGGGTCATCATGGGATATTGCGTGGAGACCGACCATACCGGCCGAAACAGCGCGACCTCGCCGCAGGGAAATTATACGGCCGAACTTGATTGCGACAATGGTTCGGGCACTGCGGGAGACTCGTCGATATCAACGAAGCAATATCTAAACGTTGGCGAATACGAGCTGCGCTACAATTTCAGGGGTCGCGTCGACTATCCCGACTACGACCCGGAGTACATCTGTGGATCCCAGTTAAGCGACGAGTCCTGGGCTAACGATACGTACACTGTAAGCGGCCCGTATTCCGCCACAGTGGCGGCGAACGCGAAGAACAATCAGGTCGACGTATTTCTCGACGCCGACAACAACAATTCGGCGCCGACGCATCTGATCAACGATGGAACGATGAGCCTTGCCGGCTCAAACCTCATCGACTCGTGCGTCTATTCTTTGAACTGGATTCAACGAAGTGTCCGCATTTATGTGACGACTGCCGGATATTATTGGCTGAGCTTCGCGGCCGACGGAACCAATAACAGCTATGGCGGCCAGCTCGACAAATATCATGCTTTGCGTCGCGACCTGTCCGGGGTCGTTGCAGGACAATTTTCCGTTCACCAGCAACGAGGCTCTGTTCGAAGATACGTTTGAAAGTCCGGTGTATTCCGGCTCGCCCTACAATACCAACGGGAATATGAATAACAGCGATGGCGCTTCGTCTGTTTGGGACGAGGAGGGTTACGGCTGGGCGAATGCGCCTATCAACCAGATTCCTTATTGGACTTCCGGGTGTCCGCAGGGCAATCAATGCGTCGAGCTGGGCTGGAACGCTGCCAACAGTCTGATCAGCAGGCCTATCCTCCTGGATCCCGGGCTACTACCGGATCCAGTATGACTACGTGTCGGAGGGAACGTTCGCGACGCTGAGCAGCGTCTATTGCGGAGCGACCCCAACCGCCGCGAACATCGCGACGCTCGCTGCACAGAGCAGCGTCGCCAAAATCAGAGTCCATCCCGGGCGATCAACTTCGGCACTTTGGCCGAGGATACATATCACGGTCGGCGTGTTCATGTCGCATGCCCAAATGGCGAGCACGCCGAACATGGGAAATTCGCTGGGATCGACCACCAGCTATACCAATCCGGATGGAACCACTTCGACCATGCCGACCGTGCCGCCGAACGGCATCAGTCTGACAAATTACAACTCCTCGCAAGTCAATCCGCTTGCTCGATATTTGCGTCTATGCGGCGACGGCGCAGACACGCACGGCGTATCGTCTTTATCCAGAAGCCGGCTTACTACTGGCTGACACTCTCGGCCCTTGGCCCGGGTGACGGCGCCGGACCGCAAGTGGACGACGTCAAGATCACGGCTCTCACAAGTCCGTACTACAGCACGTATGCGAGCAGCGCGGTGACGATTCCGGTTCCGTCGCCGCAACCATCGGGAACGGTGAGCTACTCAGGTTTTTATATCATTGCCGATCCAGTCGAGCCGCCGGCACCATGATGAAAGTCGCAAATCGCCCAAAACGTTCGGGGCTTGCGCGCCGATTCGCGCGCGACCACCGCGGCGCCTCCGCCGTCGAGTTCGCGATCGTTGCCGGCGCCATTTTTTTTTATCATAATGTGGCTGTTGCAATTGGGCATCTACGCCATGACGCAAGTGGCGCTCGATAATGGCCTGATTTCCGAGGCTGAAATCGTTCGCGAGAATTTGGTCGCTGGAACGCTGCCGACCGCCGCGACGATCAAGGCCGGCGTGGTCACGTCGGCCGGGGCCCTGGTCTCGAACAATGCGACGTTGGCGGTCGAAGTACGCACGCTCGCCGATCTCGACGGCGGATCGGTGGCAATCGTGGACGGGTTCACCGATTATGGCACCACCACAAGCGTGCTGGTGTTGCGGGCAAGCGGTCAGGTCATTTCGTTTGCGCCTGGGTTTGGTGCGATCAACACGGTCACATCGTCCGCGCTCGTCCGCCGCCAAGGCTCCTGACAATGATCGCGCTGTCTCGGAAGTTCTTGAAAGGACATGCGGGCACTTCCGCGGTCGAATTTGCGATCGTTGTTCCCATCATGATCGCAATGATGGGGGGAGGCTTTGAACTCGGCCGGGCGTTCCGCGCCTACGACGCAGCCAATCGTCTGGCCACGCAATACGCCTTCGTATGGGCGGACTGTTCCGATTCCCCGGTCGGCACCTGTCTTACCGAATTGGGCACCTATACGCCGTCGGCAGCGCTTGCCAACATCGCGCCGCAACTCACAACCGCCAACATCGGCCTGCGGATGTTTCAGGTGACGGTGGCGGGAAGCAGTGTCAACGTCGTCTATGCGTATCCGAGCGGACAAGCACTGACGGCGGCGGAACAGACCGCGGCAATTTCGGCGTTGAACAACGGACAAACCGGGGTCGTGGTCTCGGTCAGCTATGTTTATTCGCTGCTTGTCTTCAGCACTCTGATGAGTCCGATCATCGGATCGAGTTACACAATGGCGTTCACCGTCGTGCAGGTGAAGGCGTGATCTTAGCAACCAACGCGCGAACAGCGATCAAAACCCTGAGTTGGATTCGGTAAGCGCGTTCTTGAGGCCTTTTAACACCGCCTCCGGGTCGACACCCGTCTTTCTCACCGCGATGGCCCATTTTTGTACGACAGGCTCCGACGCGACTCTCCATTTATCAAGCTGCGGGTCGGTAAGAGTGTAAACCTCGTGGCCGGGTTCGGCCTTGAGCTTCGCAATGCCTTCATGCTCGAAGTCGGCCCACGGACCGGCAATCCTTTCCGCCCAGCGTCTATTGCAATGATCGTCGATCACCTGCTGCTGACCCTTCGACATCGCGGCATATGCGTCCGGATTCATGACCCAAACAAAACCGGTCGTGTAGAGCGGCACCTCCATGTGAAACTTTGTCGCCTTGTCTATTCCAAAGAGAAGGACCGAGCCCCAAGGGAATGTAACGGCGTCGGCGACGCCTTTTCCCAGGACATCCCGCACTTCCGGCGCCGCCGCTTGCACATTGGTCGCTCCAACTGACGTAACAAGCGAAGCCACGGCGGCCTGAGCGGGTCGAATTTTCATTCCGACGAGGTCCGCCGGCACCAATATTTTCTTCTCCCGCGAATGGAACGAGCCGGGATCGTGCGCAAAAGCGAAGCAGTATTTAACATCTTTCATTTCAGTCGCGGCGTAATTGCGATACCAGTCGTCAAGCGCGCCGGAACCGGCCTTTGCATTGGATAGCATGAACGGCAGATTGATCGCGTCGAAGATCGGAAATCGGCCGGGCTGGTAGCCGGGACTGACATACGTCAAGTCGGCAATGCCGTCCCGCGCCATATCGTAATGGTCGAATGCCCTGCCGAGTTGCTGCGCCGGGTAAACGTGAAACTTAATCGTACCCTTAAAGTCGTGCTCGACCGACGCGCCCCACTCTTCGAATGATTTGTGAAGCGGATGCGACGGCGGGAGCCAATGCGAAAGGCGGAGTTCGAATATCCGGTCTTCCGCTAACGCCGGACTGACGCAGAGCGTCAGGCCGATCAAGGCGAGTGCCCCGAGCTTGGGTAGATTACTGTGATCCATGATTCCCTTCCGCGCGTCCGATTTGACGTTTGCAATCGCCGAGGCGCTGCCGGCAAAGCCCGAGATGGTGCGCCTTGCCCGCACCGGGTACGATGCTTTATTTGACGAGATCCAGCTCGGCGAGAACGGCGTCGCCCATCGCTTTTGTCGAGAGAGCGCGTTCCCCAGGTTTCGCAATGTCCGCGGTACGCGCTCCATGCATGATCGCAGCGGCCACGGCCGTTTCGAGACGATCGGCCTCCTGCGGTAGTCCGAGCGAAAGCCGCAGACACAGCGCAAAGCTCATGATTGCGCCGAGCGGATTGGCAATGCCTTTACCGGCGATATCGGGCGCACTTCCGTGAATAGGCTCGTACAATGCGGAACGGCGTCCGTCCGGGCGAACCGGCCCGATGGAGGCCGATGGCAGCATCCCGAGCGATCCGGCCACCATAGCCGCGCAATCGGACAAAATATCGCCGAACAAGTTTTCGGTCAGCAAGACATCGAATTGTCTGGGTGCGCGCACCAGCTGCATGGCGCAGTTGTCCACGTACATGTGAGTCAATTCGACATCGGGATAATGCCGGTCCCGTAATTCCTGCACGGTATCACGCCAAAGGCCGCCGGTCTCGATCAAAACATTCGACTTGTCGACGGAGCAAACGCGACCCGTCCGCCCGCGAGCAAGCTCGAATGCAGATCGTGCAATGCGCTGTACTTCGCGTGTGGTGTAGATGCAGGTGTTGACCGCTCGTTCGGAGCCGTCGCCGACCCTTTCGCGGCTGCGCGGCGTTCCGAAGTAGATGCCGCCACACAACTCCCGTACGATCATCATGTCGCAGCCCTCGATCACATCAGGCCGCAACGTGGACGATGCACCGAGTGCCGAAAGTGTCCTTACCGGTCGCAGATTGCAGAACAGGTCGAGTTCCTTACGGATTCTCAGGAGCTGATCGACCCTTCGCGCCTCGGCCGGAATTGTCTGGTACAGAGGCGAACCGATCGCGCCGAATAAAATCGCGTCAGCCGCTACGATCTCGTCCCAGGTCTTCTGCCGCATCAGGTCGCCGTGAGCGTGCCAGGCGTCAATTCCAAAAAGCTCTTCCCGCAACTCAATGGAAAGCTGCCGCTTCTCAATAAACCATGTCGACGACACGCCGGACTTCGGCGAGAACTTCCGGACCGACGCCGTCGCCGGCCAGGATCAAAACACGTGCCAAGCGAGGCGTCTCCTCTCGTTGATAGATCCAAGGTCTGTCGGCGCGGTTCCGCCGTCGATACGCGCGTATCGCGGGGTCCAGCTTGAGGGTCGCAGCAATGTCGTCGAGCCCTTCCAATAATGCTTCGCGGCGTTCCGGCTCGGTGTTAAATGCAAATTTTCTGCCGCTCGGCGTCGTCACATGTTCATTTTCCAGATCGACCGTTACAAGCGCATCTTCCGTCGCCTCGATCTCCGCGGCGATTTCATTCACGCGTTCTTCCGAAAGACGGATCGGTAAAACGCCGTTTTGGAAGCAGTTCCAATAGAAGATATCGCCGAAACTCGGCGCGATAATGCAACGGAACCCAAAATCGAGAAGCGACCATACCGCATGCTCGCGTGACGATCCGCAGCCAAAATTCGCGCCTGTTACCAGGATCTTGGCTTGTCGATAGCGCAACTTGTTGAGCACGAACTCGGGATTTTCGCCTCCGTCGGACGCGTAGCGCCATGCCTCGAAGCAGTAACGACCCAGTTCG
Organism: uncultured Pseudomonadota bacterium; assembly: GCA_963745155.1. Lineage (GTDB taxonomy): Bacteria > Pseudomonadota > Alphaproteobacteria > Rhizobiales > Xanthobacteraceae > BOG-931. The sequence continues at coordinate 6,773 of CAVUWO010000008.1, forward strand.
CCGCGCTTGTGAGACACCAAGCGAGACATTGGAATGATAACGTCGGTGTCGATGTTGATCCGCATCAGGGGAGCGGCAATCCCGGTCAGACGGATAAACTTGTCCATCAGTGGCCCGCGAATTTGCGAATATCCGCGATTCGGCCAAGGACCGCGGCGGCAACGGCAGTGCTGGGACTTGCCAGATGGGTGCGGGCGCCAGGCCCCTGACGGCCGACAAAATTTCGATTCGTCGTCGAGACGCACCGCTCGCCGGGGGCGACAATATCGCCGTTAGCGCCGACGCACATGGAACAGCCGGGCTCGCGCCATTCGAATCCGGCGTCAAGAAATTTCCGATGCAAGCCCTCTTGCTCGGCGGCGCGCTGAACCGCCAAGGAGCCCGGCACGACCCACGCGCGCACGCACTTTGCGACGGTATGACCGGCCAGCGCCTTTGCCGCCTCGCGCAAATCCGACAAGCGTCCGTTCGTGCACGAGCCGATGAAGACCCGTTGCACCGGGGTGCCTTCGATCGCGTCGCCCGGCGTCAACCCCATGTAACGCAGAGCCGCCTCCATGCTCTTGCGACGATCGGGGGCTGGTTCGTCAACGGGATCGGGAATACGCCCGTCGACGTCCATTACATGTTCCGGGCTCGTGCCCCAGGTGATCTGCGGCGCGATGTTGCTTGCGTCGATCGTGTGCTCGGCGTCGAAAACGGCGTCATCGTCGGTCGGCAAAGAGCGCCAATGGGCGACCGCTTGGTCGAATAAGGACCCCGACGGGGCGTAGGGACGGCCGGCGAGGTATTCATAAGTGGTTTCGTCGGGCGCCATAATTCCCGTTTTGGATCCTAATTCGATCGATAGATTGCAGACGGTCAGCCGCTCCTCGATGGTCATCCGTTTGACGAGCGGCCCATCAAATTCCAGCGCGTGCCCCCGCCCAACCGCGGTACCGAGCTGTCCAATCGTGTAAAGAATGACGTCCTTTGCGGAAACGCCCAGGGCGCGTGCGCCGTCCAGGCGGATTCGCATCGTCTTAGGCTTTTTTTGTCGCAACGTTTGCGTCGCCAGAACGTGCGCTACCTCGCTCGAGCCTACCGCGATAGCCAAGGCTCCCAAGGCACCGTGCGTACATGTATGACTGTCCGGGCAGACCACGGTCGCCCCCGGCAAGGTCAATCCCAATTCTGGCGCGGCCACATGCACGATGCCGTGGCCGAGTTCGCCGATGTCGAACAATTTAATACCCGAGGCAAACGCACCGCGACGTAACTCACGAAGCAAACGGCCACCGGTCGGATTGCTATCGGTTGTGCGGCCGGGCACGCTAGCTACCGCGTGATCGGGCATGGCGAAGGTCAGGTCGGGGTCGTGCACGGAACGACCGAGCTTCGCCAATTTTGCGAAGTTCGGACCACCTTCGAGGTCGTGAATAAAATGCCTGTCGATCGACAACAGGCTCACATCGCTCGACAGCGGCGCAATGACGTGCTCGGTCCATATTTTCTCAAATAACGTGGCACCCGGCATCCAGCGATCCTACATTGATGCGACTGTCATTCAACCGCCGGTATGAAACGAAATGCCGCCCGATGCGATCTTTGCCGCTTCGCGACGGTCGGCGCCCCCGTTGAAGATGAGGGCTTCGGCGCAAGGAAACGTCGAAGCCCTTCCATCGTCAATGGCTCCAAATTCCCGTGAGGGTAGCCTTCTCTAACGTATGAAAATGCAGATTGAAGCCGACAACAGCGGCCGATGCATTCTCATCGGCATTGAGCTTATCGACGTCGAGTGCGTAGATCGTAAATATATAATGATGCGGTCCGGCGCCCGGAGGCGGGCAAGGGCCGCCATAGCCTGGGAACCCATAATCCGTCCGGCTCTGGACAGCGCCCTTCGGCGCGGCAGCGCTTTTCGGATCGCCGGCACCTTTCGGGAGCGAAGTGGCCTCCGGCGGAATATTGAATACGACCCAATGCCAGAAGCCGCTGCCGGTCGGCGCGTCGGGATCGAAGACATTAAGTGCAAAACTTTTGGTACCCTTAGGTGCGCCCGACCAGCTCAGAGCCGGAGATACGTTTTTGCCGGTACAACCAAAGCTGTTGAAAACCTGCTCGTCCGCGATCTTGGCACCCGGCTTGATGTCAGGGCTCGTGAGCGTCAAAGCGTTCGCCGCCATAAGCCCAGCAAGCCATCCCACGAGCGATACTGCGATTCGGCCTAATGTCGACATTGTCATTCCCCCCTTTTGTAGCTATTCGCATTTACGCACTATTATACGCTACTGCGAACTATGGCGGCACGCAACCATGGCCATCTTGCGATACCGAAATCTGGGACATAGCCCCTGGCTATCAAAGCCAGTAGCTTCAAAATCTTATGGAAGGGAACGAAAAGGTGCGGCTTGACCCAGAGCAATCGCGGCCTGAACGCGACAAAAATGACCCCGCAGACGACGCGGGGCCAGTTAGAGAGGAAAATTCCCAAGGGAGGGTGAGGTCACCTCAGGAACTCCCCTACGCTATACCGAAACTTAAATCCGTTCAATACTCGCGTAAATCCGTAAGCGTTGTGACGACCCCACCTTCTGCTGAGAGTGGCGATCGGCGATTGTGATGATCTCTGAATCGGAGATCGGCTTGTGTCTATGCTTGACCATAAGCTTAAGCCTGAGCCAACAGCGGTGCGCCGGCTGGAAGTGATTACGGGAACGGGCCGGCGTCGGCGGTTCTCGGCGGATGACAAGGCACGGATCGTTGAAGAGACGCTTGTCGCGGGCGCGGTGGTTTCGGAGGTTGCCCGCCGGCATGGGCTTTCGCCGCAGCAATTGTTCGGGTGGCGCCGGCAAGCACGTTGGCCGGCCGTGGCGGACACCGATGCCGCGCCGCAGTTCGTGCCGGCGGTTGTGGAAACGGCGTTGCCGGAAGGCACCATGCGACGGCAGCGGAAGCGGACGCGCCAAGTGGATCGGACCTCCGGAAGCATCGAGGTAGAGATCGAAGGCGTGACCGTCCGGATCGGCCGCGGTGCCGAGGCGAAGACGGTCGCAGCGGTGCTTCGCGCCTTGAAGGCCGGCACGTGATCGGTCCGACGGGCGCGGTCCGGGTGCTGGTGGCGACGAAGCCGGTCGACTTCCGCAAGGGCGCCGAGGGATTGGCGGCGCTGGTGCGCGAGACCATGAATGCTGATCCGTTCTCGGGCGCCGTCTATGTGTTCCGGGCGAAACGGGCGGATCGGGTGAAGCTGATTTACTGGGATGGCACCGGCGTGTGTCTGTTCGCCAAGCGGCTCGAGGATGGCAAGTTCCGCTGGCCGAGCGTGCAGGACGCGGTGATGCGATTGTCGGCCGCGGAGCTGTCGGCCTTGTTGGAAGGGCTGGATTGGAAGCGGGTTCACGCGGCGCGGGAGATACCGGCGCCGCTGCAGCCGGGATGATTGCGGCAGAGTGAATCAGCGCGCGGGAAAACATCGCGGCGCACCGCGACGCATGATTTAATCCCGCCATGACCGTTCAGGCTGATACACTTCCCGACGATCCCGGCACGCTCAAAGCGATGCTGATCGCGGAGCGGACGCAGAACGATCGGCTGCGCCAGATCATCAAGGAACTGCAACGCCACCGCTTCGGCCGCCGCGCCGAGACGCTGCCCGAGGATCAAATGTTGCTCGGGCTCGAAGAGGTCGAGCAGGTCGCGGCGAGCAGCGAGGCCGAGAGTGACGCGGCCAACCCGGCCGAGCGGGCGAACCGATCCGCGAAGCGCCGGATGAACCGGGGATCGCTTCCGGCACATCTGCCGCGCGTGGAGATGGTGGTCGATATCGGCGATCATACCTGCCCCTGCTGCGGCCAGGCGCTGCATCGGATCGGCGAGGATACGGGCGAGCGGCTCGACATCGTGCCGGCGCAGTTCCGCGTGCTGGTCGTGCGCCGGCCCAAATATGCTTGCCGGACTTGCGAGAACGGGGTGGTGCAGGCGCCAGCGCCGGCCCGGCTGATCGAGGGCGGACTGCCGACCGAGGCGACCGTGGCGCAGGTGCTTGTCGCCAAATATGCCGATCATCTTCCGCTGTACCGCCAGGCGCAGATTTATGCCCGGCAGGGTATCGTGCTCGACCGTTCGACGCTGGCCGATTGGGTCGGCCGCGCGGCCTTTATGCTGCGGCCGATTCACGAGCGCCTGCTGACGGCGCTCAAAACCTCGGCCAAGCTGTTCGCCGACGAGACCACGGCGCCGGTACTCGATCCCGGCCGCGGGCGCACCAAGACCGGTCAGCTCTGGGCCTACGCCCGCGACGATCGGCCGTGGGGCGGCACCGATCCGCCCGGCGTCGCCTATGTCTATGCGCCCGACCGCAAGGCCGAACGACCGATCACCCATCTCGCCGGCTTCAAGGGCGTCTTGCAGGTCGACGGCTATGGCGGCTACCGGGTGCTCGCCGAGCGCGGCGAGGTGCAGCTCGCCTTCTGCTGGTCCCACGTTCGCCGCCGCTTCTACGAACTCGCCGCCGCGGGCCCGGCGCCGATCGCCAGCGAGGCGCTCGAACGCATCGCAGAGCTCTATGCCATCGAGACGGACATTCGTGGCCGCGCCGCCGAGGAGCGCCGTGCCGTGCGCCAGGACAAAAGCCGGCCGCTCATCGACGACCTCGAACCGTGGCTGCGCGCCAAGCTCGCCCTGATCAGCCAGAAGACCAAGCTCGCCGAAGCGATCCGTTACGCGCTCTCGCGCTGGGATGGCCTCACCCGCTTCCTCGACGACGGCCGTATCGAGATCGATTCCAACGTCGTGGAGCGCGCCATCAGACCCATCGCGCTGAACCGCAAAAACGCGCTGTTCGCCGGCTCCGACGGCGGCGGCGAGCATTGGGCGGTCATCGCGTCGTTGATCGAGACCTGCAAACTCAACGCGGTCGATCCGAGCGCTTATCTCACCGACGTGATCACCAAGATCGTCAACGGCCATCCCAACAGCCGCATCGACGAACTCCTGCCGTGGGCTTACATCGCCGAAAATCCGCTCAAGCACGTGGCCTGAAAACAGCGCTTACGTAAATCCCATCTCAATGCCACATGCAATTCGCCAGCCAGCGCTGACGATTACAGCCGAGCCTATTAAGGCTTAATTTGCATGGTGCGGCACAAACGCAATAAAGCGATCGGGGGCTTCGACCCGACGCGGCCATAGCCCGCGTCGCCCGGCGCCCAGAGCCTTATTGGTGAGCGACACAGCGAACACGTTATCGCGCCAGCGCCCCAAGTTCGAGACGGTCGCACCGACTATCACTGGGACGCCGCTTCTTCGATTTCTTGCGTATCCCCAAGATCAGCAATCGGGCGCGTCAGCTGTAGACGATAGCCCACCGGCAGGAGTGTCATCCCGAATCTATCCTCGATAGTTCCCCATATGCCACGCGGCAGGAACAATGCGAAGAAGATGGCCGCTGCACCCAATCCCATGAGGTACCAGACCCCCGTCTCGCCGAACACATATTCGATCAAAAAGAAGATGACACCACCTAGGATCGGGCCCTCGAAGGTTCCGAGCCCACCGGCGAGCACCATGAAAATCATATAAGCCGTCCATTGGATACCGAAATAGGTGCGCGGTTGGAACGAAACCAACGTCGCCAACCAAAACGTCCCTGCAAGCGCGCAGCCGAACGCTGCGAGAAAAAAGATGATTCGCTTGCCCGCGAGCACGCGCACGCCGACCGATTTGGCCGCGTCTTCATCGTCTCGAATTGCCTGCAATGATGCGCCAAACCGTCCGCGCAGCAATGCAAACACAAGCGCAAGCAGAACGACCATCGCCAGCCAAGGCCATCCAGTAATTATAGGCCCGGCGCGCGTCGGGGGCGAAGGCGTTCAGTGCCAGCAATGATACGCCAGTCTCGCCGTTTACCAACGGATCCAGTATGATCAAAAGATGCGCGAGTTCTGCCACGACCCACATGGCAATTGCGAATTCCCCGCCGCGCAGCCGCAAAACCAGTAGCGAGATTGGCAGCGAAAGAAGGCCTGCGATCAGTGCACCAAGTAGAAGGGCAGGATAGACCGGGACGCCATGGTAGGACAGCTGAATGGCGAAATAGGCCCCAAGACCAATGAAAGCCTGCTGCCCGACCGACACAAGCCCGGCATAGCCCGCGAGTGCATTCCACATGACCGCCAGAATAAGATAGATGAACAGGTTTGTCAGGCTATCGACGATATTGGCCGAAAACGCAAAAGGGCCAACCGCCAATACTACCAGCAACGCTCCGGCGACGATGGTCGATCTGGCCGACGTTCGGGTCCACCGCTCGACGTTGTAATCGAAACCTCCCTTCCCGGTTGGACGGCTTATAGAGCGGACAATAACGCCGCGCGCTCGGCGCACGAGAAGACGCAGTCGTTTGGTGAGGCCAGTATGAACGCTACGAGCTCTGCGCCACACCAAGCGCGTCGTGATGACCGGATTTCGAACGACGCTCGAGAGCTGGGCGGGCAGAGTGACCTGACTGAACAATTCGGCAAAAGACAAACCGCCGGCGAGCGCCGCGGAAATTCCATGGGCATGACCGCGTGCTCGTAGTTCAGCTAAAGCCAGACGCCCCGCAAGCACTGCTAGGAATACAACGTGGCCGGTGATGAGAAAACCTTGGGGGTTGATCTGAGCACCGAATGTCTGCGCCACGCCGAGCACAATGCCGCCGACTAGCGTGCCCGATAACGAGCCGATCCCGCCGATCACCACCGCCTCGAATGCAAAGATCAGCAGAGTGGGGCCGGAATATGGGGTGAACGTCTCGCGCATGGCGAGAAAGACGCCGGCCAGTCCCGCCAACGCGACGGCGATCGCGGCCGCTATGGCATAGACGGATCGGGCGTTGATGCCCACCAATTCGGCGGTGTCGGCATCCGCCGCCGTCGCCCGGATAGCCCGCCCGAGCGACGTTCCGGTCAGGAACAATTTCAGCCCACCCAACAAAAGCACTGCGACGACGAATATCAACGCGGCAAGCGATCCAATGTAAATATGACTTGTGATCGCCCAGCTGTCGTAAGCGAGATCGCCGATATACGGCGCTAGCGAACGGGTATCGGCACCCAGCCATTCGAACAGGCCGTTCTCGATCACTATGGCAAGGCCAAAGGTGGTGAGCAGGGGAACCAGGACGCCGGCACGAATGCTACGTTCGAGCATGCCGCGTTGTAGCAGCCAGCCGAGGCCCGCCATGAGCGGTATCACGCCGATCAGCGCGACGAAGGGCGGAATGCCGATCGAGTCGGCAACGAGAAAGACCAGGCAGGCGGCAATAATCGCAAAATCGCCGTGGGCGAGATTGATGATTCGCATGACGCCGAACATGAAGGACAAGCCGCAGGCGAGCAGAGCATAATACCCGCCCAGCAGGACACCGTTGATCAACTGGGTGACCCAGATCATCGCTGTGCTCGCTGCGCCCTTCGCAGACCAAAATAAGCTTCCGTAACCTGCTCGCGCGTCATCTCATGGGCGCGACCCTCAAGGATGACACGGCCCTCCAGCATGCAGGCCACGCGGGTCGAGATGGATAGCGCGCGGCTGATGTCCTGCTCGACGAGCACGACAGTGGCGCCGGCCGCGATCAGCGATTCGAGCGAACGATACACCGCTTCGACCGCAATCGGCGCGAGACCGAGCGATACCTCGTCCAACAGCAGAAGCTTCGGATTGGCCATGAGCGCGCGGCCGATCGCGGTTGCTTGTTGCTCGCCGCCGGACAAGCTTCCGGCGCGGCTGCCAAGTCGGCGCCGCAGCAATGGGAAAGCTTCAACGACGGCATCGAGGTTCCAGGGACCTGGCCGGCCATGTGAGCCCGCCACCGACAGGTTTTCTTCAACCGTCATGTCGGAGAATAGCCGCCGGCCTTCCGGCACGAGCGCGATGCCAGCACGTAAGCGTGCATATGCCGGCATCGCGGTGATATCGGAACCCTCGAACAGAACGTGGCCGGCAGTTGCCTTATGGGCGCCCGCGATCGTGCGCAGGAGCGTGGTTTTGCCTGCCCCGTTCGCTCCGACGAGCGCCAAGGTCTCGCCCTGCGCTACTTCGAGCGTGACGCTACGCACGGCCTGGAGAAGACCATGTCGCGAATCCAATCGCTCGACGCGAAGAAGGGTCATCACGTTCGGCCACCGCCGATATAGGCGTCGATCACGGCGGCGCTGGCGATGACGGCCTCCGGTTTGCCGTCCGCGATGATACGACCGGCGTCCATGCAGACGAGACGCTCTACCACCCGAAGCAGAACGTGCACGATGTGTTCGATCCAGACGATCGCCAAGCCGCGACTGCGCAGCACTTAAATTGTTTCGACGAGGCTGTCGGCTTCTTCGTCCGTCAACCCACCGCCAATTTCGTCGAGCAACATCACCTGTGGCGCGGTGCACAATGCTCGCGCCAATTCCAACCGTTTGCGATCGAGCAAGCCCAATGTTTCAGCCTTGCGGTTGGCGAGATGAAGCATCTGGCAAAGCTCGATTGCATCGACGCAACGGCGATAGGCGCGGTGGCTCGACAGGCCGCCCCCCGTCATCGCCGCGACGAGGCAGTTCTCAAACACCGTCATACCGCCGAATGGTCGGGGAATTTGGTGAGAGCGGGCTATGCCGAGCCGGCAACGCCGAGCGGCGTCGAGTGTCGTCACATCGGCGCCGTTGAATTGCACGACGCCGCCGGAGGGTGAGTACGCCCCGGCGAGGACGTTGAGCAATGTGGTTTTGCCCGCGCCATTGGGACCGACGATGCCCACAGCCTCATGGCTCGCAAGCGCGAAGTTCACCCCATCGAGGACGGTAAGCGCGCCGAAACGCTTGGAGACGTTAAAACCGGCGAGCAGCGCGCCGTCGCGGCTGCTCACCGTCATCGGCTTCTGCTTCCCACCCGTCGACCTCAGCTGTACGGTTGAAGCTTAGCGCCGATCGGCACGTTGGAATCGCCCGCATTGTCGACAACTACGAGGTCCAGCTTGTACTTGCTGCCGGGCTTGGCCTGGATCCATTGCGCGCCGATCAAAGGGGTCGGGCAGACATTGGGAATCGGGAACTTGCCCCATTCCACGACGCCCACCGCGGTCGTAACCTTGAAACGGCTCAAGGTCTTTGCCACCTCCGCCTTATCCTTGGGGTTGGGGGTGGCTTTCAGGAGTTCGCTTCCGACATCGAGCAGCGACTGCGTGGCGCCGAGTTGTTGGTTCCATTGCCGTCCCGCACTCTTCTCGTAGCCGTCGGCAAGCTCTTTCGAGGTCGCGCCCGTCAGCGGTGATTTATAAGGAAAGGTCGGGTGCCAATAGCACAGCGACGCGATATTATAGGCAAGCGAGCCGAGCGCTTCCATCTGTGACGGGAACAATCCGGTTTTCGCGATACTCTGGATCTTGATCGTTTTCGCAAAACCGAGCTGCGCTGATTGCCGCCAAAAAGTAGCAAAATCGGGCGGAATAGGCACGCCGGTGAATATCTGCACACCCGCGTCCTTGTACTTCGCAATCTGCGACGAGTAGTCCGTGGTGCCGTCCTCGTAGCCTCCGGGATCGAATACCGAGAAGCCGGCTTTCTCGATAATCGGAATCATGTGCGCGCGTAGCGCATTTCCGTCAGCGTCGTTGGGGTACATGACCCCAACCTTCTTATTGGTCGGAACCTGTCCGTTACTCCACTCGGAGATGTAGGCTTTGGCGAACTCGGCCACGCCGAACGAAAAGTGATAGGTCCACTTGAACGGCGAAGGTTCGCCGGGTTTGGCACCGCGTCCGAAGTACCACGCCTCCCATGGCAGCACAGTGGAAACGCAGGGGACGCCCGCGGCCTCGCATGCGTCCGACACAGGGTTCACCACCTCGGGCGTAGAGGTTGTCAACATCAGGTCGACTTTGTCGCTGTTGATCAGCGCCTTGGCCAATTGGCTCGCCCGTGACGGATCTGACTGGGAGTCCCGGTCGATGATCTCGACATTGAACTTCTTACCGCCGGCCATCAGGCCGCCGGCCAAAGCCTTGCGCGCCAGACCGAGAACATAGGGGTCGCCTTCCCCAAATCCGCCGAGCGGCCCGGTCCTTGGACTGACAAACCCCACCTTGATGGTTTCGGCACTCTGAGCAAATGCGACGCCAGAAGCCAAGACAGATCCGCCGGCACCGGCGGCAACCTGTTTTAAAAATTTACGCCGCGAAACAGCCCCTGAAACCGCACCAATGATCCGTTCATTCCGTTTATCGGACGGCATAATTTCCTCCCTAGGTCCGCCTCAAATTGAAGGCTTTCAATGCCTTCTTATATTCGCAGGCGCGTCGTTATCGTGAGTGTCGCGAGCACCTTAGCGCTCATTGATGATACCGTTAGCGGAGCGAAAAGTCTAGCCACATTTCGCCAATACGTCGACATGATTCGCCGTGGCGATCGTCGCCTTGGATGCGACATGATCCGACGCGGCTAATCAACGGGCTTGTGCCGCGATTTTTGGCCTTAAAAACGCCGCCGCCAGAGTTGAGGTATTCATCTTGACGATGGAAAAAAAGTCCGCAATATTTCGCTATGCGCGATCATATCGACGCAATATCGAATCGGGTTCGACGAAGCAAATCGGCCTGCCGACGTGCCGCGTAAACGCTTTCATCTAAACAAAAATGAAAATTCCGGCATTTGTCGGTAAACCGGAAAAGGGAGGGACGACGGTGAAAGTCACCATGTTTCATTTCATGCCGTATCGGGATTTGCCAAATGACTTTCCCCGTGGCCTTGCTTCGGCTTGGGTCGATGCGCCATGGTGGGAATACGGTGACGCCGATAAAGTCACCGATTACTACAATTGGTCGATCGATGAATTGATGTTGGCCGCGAAGCTCGGCTTTGACGGAATCGGCACCAACGAGCACCATCAGAATCCCTATGGTTTTATGTGCAATCCGAACCTGTTCGGAGCCGTTCTTGCCAAGATGACCCGGGACCAGGGGTTGGAGCACGTCGCACTGGTGCAATTGGGCGCTACCGTTGCCGCCACCTCGCCACCCATTCGCATCGCCGAGGAATACGCCGTGTTGGACTGCATCAGCGGCGGTCGCCTCATAGCGGGCATACCGCTCGGTCTCGGATGCGACGCCAACATCAGCTATGGCGTGACCCCGATTGAACAGCGCGAGCGGTGGCGCGAGGCGGTCGATCTCATGCTTAAAGCATGGACCGCAAAGGAATTCTTCGCCTGGAACGGCAAGCATTATCAACTCCCGAAAGTAAACTTATGGCCGAGGCCGGTGCAGGACCCTCATCCCCCGCTACTCGTGCCGGGTACGGTGAGCTCGACCACTTGGGACTATTGCCACGACCGTAATCTGCCGTTCGCTTATCTAAGCTATTTCGGCGGCAAGTCCGCCAACAACGTCATGGATAGGTTCTGGGAGCGCGCGGTCGCAAAGGGCAAGGACGCCAACCCATACCGAGCGACGTTTCTGCAGCTCGTCGGAGTCGCTGAGACCGACAGTCAAGCAGAAGAACAATACGCAAAGCACGTCGAGTATTTTTACCACAAGCTTTTGCACCAGCCGACGTATCAAATCGCTCCTCCCGGCTACGCCGACTACAAAAGCCTGTTGAACCTCTTGGTCTCGGGCAAGGACTTTCTTCAATACGCCGATCTTTCCATCGATCTAAAGCCGCTCAGCGCCAAAGATATGATCGAGAAGGAGTTTGTCGTCGTCGGCAGTCCGGCGACCGTGCGCGAAAAACTCGAAAGTATGGCTAAACGGCTAAACGTCGGGCATTTGATGGTCGCGCTCCAATTCGGATCCATGCCGCACGGCCAGGCCAAAAACAATATCGAGCTCTTCGGGCGCGACGTTCTCCCTCATCTCCAGAACATCTGGGAGGACAAAAATTGGGATAATCCGTGGTGGCCACGACGATTGCGAACTAGATCGCCTAAGCATCGAGAGTTGGCAATGGCCTAACGGCCTTGACCGCAGCTCCACTTCGCGCTCCAACGCTCACCACTTTCTTATTCATGCTCCCGGTGTGAAAATGGCCACTCCTACAATCAAAACAATTCCGGTTCGTCACTGCAACTTCGAGGCCAAGGTAAAGACCGCCGGCAGTGGACCCCCTCTGGTGTATTTGCACGCGGCGGCGGGGCCGATTTGGGACCCCTTCGTGGAAGGTTTGACCGAGCGTTTTACTGTCTACGCTCCCCACCATCCAGGGACCGGAGAAACCGCCCGCGATTCCATCCATGCGGTGGATAGCTTGTGGGATCTTATCCTAGTTTACGATGAGCTTTTCGATGCGCTTGGTCTGGCATCGGTCCCGATTATCGGCACGTCGTTCGGCGGCATGATGGCCTGCGAAATCGCGGCACATCGTCCGGAACGCGTAAGCAAAATGGTCCTGCTCGATCCCATCGGATTGTGGCGTGACGATGCGCCGATCGCTCCCTACATGCTGATGCCTCCCGAGAAATTGGTTGCAACCTTGTACAAGAACCTCGGGTCCGAGCCCGTGCAAGCCGCGCTCAAGATGCCCGACGACCCGAAGGAGATAGCGGTCATCACGGCCGACCTGATTTGGGCGCTCGGCGCTACCGGGAAATTCGTATGGCCAATTCCGGATAAGGGTCTTAAAAAGCGCCTTCATCGGGTTACAGCGAGCACGTTGATCGTCTGGGGCAAAGACGATGCGCTTGTCTCGTCCATTTACGCCGAAGAGTTTGCCAATCGAATTACCCGAACTCGGGTCGAGATTATCAGCGATTGCGGCCACCTGCCCCAGGTGGAACAACTTCACACCACCGCGACGATGGTGGAGACCTTTCTCGACGAATGATCGCGGCGCGTGCTTAAGTCGAATTGCCAAACCGGCATTTCGGCCGGACGTAGTGACCTGCGGCGGGACGATCGCGGCACGTTTACCGACTTGAGCGATTGGATCTTTTTTACGCAATTTTGATCGAACCGCAACGTAGTCGAGCCAGCGGCGGTCATCGACCAAAAGATCGACGCGCTCAGCCGTATTATGCCATTCGCGGATAACTAAATATGCTGTTCGCGTGCGCGAGCTCCCTTCGTCGACGCCGGATGCCGAGTGTCCGATGGACTTGCGGCGAGTTTAACTCGCCAGCGCGGATTCCATCCGGCGCCACCGTTCGTATCGACGATCACGGTCAAAAACGCTTGTTACATTGCACTACGTTCGATTAACTTTCCGAAAAGCCGCATCGCGGTCTTTCAGATTGTCGATGTCAATATTCTACTAACCACAATAATGAGGCCGTCATTTATCCTACTGGCGGCGTTTTCCGCTGATTTTGTCTCGATTAATGAGCCTTTATCAACGATTGGTATAAGTATTTTTGAATAGCAAAAGCGAATTTGGCGGGCCCCCTTGCTTTGCAATAAAGACGTGGGCATCTCTCATCGGTGAAATCCATCATGGCCACCGACTCATTTGAACAACTCAATCGAAGTATATCGAGGCTGCGCGCGCGATCTCGTCGCCGATTTATCGCCATTGGCCTCGTCTTAATTATAGCGATTATGGGCACGACTGCATTGTTTATATTCATGCAGCGAGCGGGGGCTGTTTCTGCCTACAAAACTGCGACATCAAATCTTGGAAACGGAATGGCCCAACAAACCACTGTCATGCTTGGCAGTGTCGATGATGCCCTCCGTATGATCAATTCCAAAATCGAGGAGGTTCCGCACTCGACCCCAGATCAAATCAAAAAGACATTCGACTCAGCAGCACTTTCCACGCTGCTCAATGAGCTTGCCGCGCGGCTTCCGATCATCAGGTCATTCAAAGTCATCAGTGCAAATGGAATGGTCGAGGATGGCTTTGCGCCACGCTTAACCGAGCGGCAAATCGCTGGGAAAAGGACGGACCTCGAGAGCCGGCCCGCAAGCGGTGACCATCTAGAGGTTAGTATGCCGGCTAAGGAAGCGGACGGGTGGGTCGTGTACCTGGGCCGCAGGATAAATGATGCGAACGGTACCTCCGTCGGCGCAATAGTCGCGGAGCTGTCATTGGCATCTTTGGAAGATTTCTACCGGACGGCGATGCCCGCTAAACGTTCGGTAGCATTATTGCGCCAGGACGGCGTCGTCTTAGTCCGTTACCCTCACCGTGAAGATGATATCGGCAAGAAAATTCCAGATCAGTCGCCGTGGTATTCCGTCGTCGCGCAAGGCGGCGGCACCTTTCAAGCCGACGACCCATTTACTGAGGCAAGAATTTTAGCCTTCGTGCGACCCTTGCGCGATTTGCCCGTGGTGGTTCAAGCATCGGTTTTGGAGACGGATGTGCTCGTCGATTGGCCCAGCCAGATTCGATGGCTGGCGGCAGGTGGCTTACTGGCTATTGGCGGCGTCGTGCTGCTTTTAAGATATCTATCCGGGCAGGTGGACCGTCTACAGCGTTCTGAGGCGTTGGCAGCGGCCAAAAATGAAGAATTGGCGACCGCGCGGAGCCAATTCGACGCCGCGCTATCCAACATATCGGTCGGGGTATGTTTGTTTGGCGGCGATAAGAGGCTTTTGGTTTGCAACAACCGGTATCGTGAAATTTATCACCTATCGGTCGAGGCGACACGACAAGGCGTGTCGTTTGAGGACATCGTTGACCAGCGCATGCTGGCGGGTTCATCCGCGAGCGTTAGTCGTGAGCGCTACATCAATTGGTGTTACGAAAACGTGCGGAGTGGTGAGCGCAAAGAGATCACCGTCGAGTTGACTACCGGACGTACCATCCTCGTCACTCATCAACCAATGCCCCACGGCGGTTGGGCCGCCACCCATGACGATATAACCGAGCGACGCGAGGCCGAACGTAAAATTGCATTCTTGGCAAGTCACGATGTTCTAACCGGCCTGGCGAACCGCGCGACGTTTGAAAGGGAACTTGACGACAGCTTCAGCTCCTTCCGTGGGGGCGCCAAGCCTTTTATGCTGTTTATGCTTGACCTCGACAAATTCAAACAAGTCAACGACACGCTCGGGCATCCCGCGGGTGACCAGCTCCTTCGGGAAACGGCGCGGCGGCTGAGTTTGTCATTGCGCGAGACCGATGTCATTGCCCGATTGGGAGGCGACGAGTTTGCCATCATCCGGTCGGGGGATCAAAACCCCAAGGCGGGTGCGGCCAAATTGGCCGCCCGCATTTGTCGTATCATCGCAGAACCGATTGACCTGGATGGCAATGCGGTGACCGTCGGTGCAAGCATTGGCATCGCGGCACCCTCGGAAGGAATGTTCAAGAGTACCGATTTGCTTAAAATGGCCGACTTGGCACTTTACGCGGCAAAGGTAGGCGGCCATGATGGTTTTCGGTTCTTCGAACCTAAGATGCTCGCTGCGATGGACGATCGCCGCCATTCGGAAGAGCGGCTTCGCAACGCCATATCGAACGGCGAATTCGTGCTGCATTATCAGGCCATGATCGATGTCAATACGCGTCGTCCCGCCGCGTTAGAAGCTCTTGTCCGTTGGCGGGACCCCGTGCGCGGCTTGGTCTTGCCGAGTGACTTCCTTCCGTTGGCCGAGAAAACCGGATTGATAGTGCCACTCGGCGCTTGGGTTCTGCGACGCGCATGCGCCGATGCAGCGAAGTGGCCGTTCGATTTAAAGGTTGCCGTTAATCTGTCCGCAGCACAGTTGTCGCAATCGGTTCTGCTTGAGCAAATCACGCGCGCGCTGAACGACTTATCATTGCCCGGCGAGCGGTTAGAACTCGAAATGACCGAGCATGCGTTATTTAACAGGGACATAGACGGCGTGCGCCTCGCCCGTCAAATCAAGCGGCTCGGAGTTTCCATTGTGATGGACAACTTCGGTACCGGTCATTCATCGCTCACTTCTCTGACCTCCATTCCGCTGGAAAAGATTAAGCTTCATCGGTCCCTAATCTCCAACATGAAAATGCCGGAGCGCGCGGCAATCGCAGCGGCGGTTATCGCCCTCAGCAACAGCCTTTCAATCAAAACGGTCGCCATCGGCATTGAAACAGATCAACAGTTTCGCGAGGCACAAGCCGCCGGGATAAATTTCGTACAGGGCTATCCTCATGCGCACGCGCTCCCCGCTTCTGAGCTGTTTCGGCATGCTAACGCGCTGATGAATCCGGTTAGAGCCGTCGCATAGATAACAGGTCTACCGCTCGGACGGCAACAATAAGGTCAAACGGTGTGCCGGTTTAGTTGCTCTTGTCGTCAGCTGCTATGTTATGCATCACTTTCGTCGGATCCTCGCCATAAGGCGGCGAATAGATTACAAGCAGCTTGATGCGCTCGGTAAGCACCTTGATTGAATGAAAAACATGCGGCGGAAAGAACATCAAGTCGCCCGGCCGGACATGATAGTCGACGCCATCGATACCCGCGATGGCCTCGCCCTCCAATATATAAACTGCCTGTTCCAGGTCGGGATGAGCGTGAGCAGGCGACCCCTCGTTCCTTTCAATGTCGCCTATAGCGATCTCCATGTATTTCGCGCCATTCACGAGCGGCCCAATAAGGCGATAGTTCCTCGTACCGGTGTGGTTTGCCGGGCTGTACGGCTCAACATCCGATGTTCTGATGATATATGGAGACTGTGAATTCACGATTGGTTCCTTCTTTCGCCAAGAATAGTCGACTTTCACGCGTCATTGAGTATGCGCTTATTCAGACCGACGCCGCTACCGGCTCCTCCTCCCATCGCCGACCGACGAGATAAAGCGCGACCGCGAAAACAATCGCAAGGACCCCAAACAAGCCCAAACCGTATCGGAAATCGCCCAGCAGATCTCGTAGATAGCCGATGATAGACGGTGCCACAAACCCGCCGATAACGCCCAATGAACTGATCGCCGCGATACCGCCCGCCGACGCAGCACCGGACAAAAATCCTGCCGGTATGGACCAGAACGGGGGTGTGAACGCGAGCGTCGAAGCGAAGGCGATCGTCACGGCGATGATTTGCGCGGTCGGATCGACGAGTACGGCCGCGGAAAGGAGTGCCGCTCCTGCCAGCAGATTGGCAAACGCCGCATGACCGATGCGTTCGGACCGACGATCTGAATGGCGTCCCCACCAAAGGACAGCCACAAGCGCGAACAAGCTTGGAATCGCCGCAACAAAGCCGTTCGTGACATTATTTAGTCCAAATCCCTTTAGGATCAATGGAAGGAAGAACAACACCGAATTCAAAAGGCAGACATTGGTGAAATATACGGCGGCGAGAAACAGTACGCGCGGATTACGTAGCGCTTGAAGGACCGAATATGTTCCCCGTTTCTCGCGCTCACGGCGTTCCGTGTCGAGCACGCTCGTGAGCTTTTCTCGATCTGCCTCCGCCAGCCATTTCGCCTGCGCAGGCCCGTCTTGAAGATACCACAAGCACACGGGGGCAAGTATCACCGCCGGAATTCCTTCAAGGATAAACAGCCATTGCCAGCCCTCAATTCCGAACAAACCATGCAACGAGAGGAGCAATCCGGAAATCGGACTGCCGAGCAATCCGCTGATCGCCACGCCGGCCATGAAAATGCCGAGAATGCGCCCACGGTATGCGGTCGGGAACCAGAGCGTCAAAAAGAATAATACGCCCGGAAAAAAACCCGCTTCGGACGCGCCAAGGAGGAGGCGCATGAAGTAGAAACTCTTCGGCCCCACGACAAATGCCATGCCCGCGGCACAAAGGCCCCAAACAAGCATAATCCGCGCAATCCATTTTGCCGCACCGACACGATAGAGCATTAAATTCGACGGAACCTCGAAGACACAGTAAGTCAGAAAGAATAGCCCGGCGCCGAACCCATATTGTGTCGCGGACAACCCAATTGCCTTGTTCATCTGCAGAGCGGCAAACGCGACATTGATACGGTCTAGAAAAGAGATAAAGTAACAAAGCAGAAGGAATGGCATCAGACGCCATGCTATCAGCTTCAGCGTTTCGTTGGAAACGCCGCCCGGTGTCGTTTGCCGAACCGCCCCGCGGTCGTCCACCTGTGGCAGTGTCATCGATCCCTCCCATTCTATTTTTGATTCGATTTTATATCGTTGTTAAGCAGTGGCGACCGACACGCTGTCGCGTTTAGCGGCCGTAGATCATGGTCAGTTTAGCTTTGTCCAGGGCGAGAAGGTTTACGACGAAGCCCACCTGGGAGGCGGTTGCGTTTTGCGGGACGGCCAGCTTGTCCACCTTGAGCGCATAAAGCGTGAAATTGTATTGGTGCGTTTCCCCGTGCGGAGGGCAGGGGCCGCCCCAACCCGGCGAATTCGTCAATCCGAAATAGTCGTTGGTTATCTGGCGGCTGCCTTTCGGCAACATCGCACCATCGAGCGTCCCGGCGCCCTCGTCGATTGAGCGCGCCGAGGAAGGAATGTCGACAACCACCCAACTCCAAATGCCAGCGCCACCCGTTTTGGCGTCCGGATCGTGAACCATTAAAGCAAAGCTTTTCGTGGATTGCGGCGGGTCGGTCCAACTCAAAGCGGGTGAGACGTTTTGTCCGTGGCAGCCAAGTCCGTTGAACGTAAATTTGACCGGCACCAAAGTATTTGCCGGGACGTCGGGGCTCGCAAGTTCAAATGCCAACACGCGCACGCTGCCCATGGGCGATGAGAGCGTTGCCGCCAGCGCCATTGCCCGGATAGCATATCGCAACTTACCCATTTTTTTCGCTCCGGTACGGCGAAGTAATATGCGAAATAGCGAAAATTCAGGGAATATGAGAGCGTTGTCAAGCCTTGAGACCGAGCTGCGAGAATATGTCCGCTCCTGCCGTTCCCGTTCGTCGCAGGTGCATTGGAGATCGGCTAAGGCCCGAATTGACCGGAGAGGGAAACTGTCATGACTGACGAACCAAAGCTCTGGCCCGAAGGAAAGAATTCGGGAAACGGGCCGCTCAAAGGAGTTCGCGTTCTGGACCTTACGACCGTTTTGATGGGGCCGTCCGCGACGCAAATCCTGGGGGACCTCGGCGCCGATGTGGTGAAGATCGAAGGGCTAGGCGGCGACACCATGCGGTTGATCGGACCATGGCGACACGAGGGAATGGGCGCGCTATTTTTACAGGCAAATCGCAATAAACGCAGCGTCGTAATCGATCTCAAAACGGCGGAAGGTAAGGAAGCGATAGGCCGATTGGCTAAACAGGCAGACGTGCTGGTGTCGAACGTCAGGCCGCAAGGTCTCGCCCGCCTCGGTTTGGATTATGGCAGCGTTAGCGTCGCAAACCATCGTATCATCTATTGCGTTGCCGTCGGATACGGCAGCAATGGTCCACAATCCGGCAAGCCGGTGTATGATGATCTCATGCAAGCTGCGTCGGGAATTGCCGGACTATTTGGTAAGGTCGACGGAGCCCCACGTTATGCGCCGATCAATATCTGCGACCGGGTCGTCGGCCTTTACGTCGCCAATGCGATCACCAGTGCGCTGTATCATCGAGCGATGACGGGAGAAGGCCAGGCTATTGAGGTTCCGATGTTCGAGACGATGGCGCAGTTCGTGCTTGCGGACCATATGGGTGGCCGCGCCTTTGTTCCTGCGCTCGGCGATATGGGGTATAAGCGGCTTTTGTCGCGAACGCGGGGGCCTTATGCGACGAAAGACGGCCACCTTTCTCTCGTGGTTTACACCGACCGGCACTGGCGTGATTTCACGAAGCTGGTTGGTTGCCCCGATCTCATGGATGCCGATCAGCGCTTCCGCTCGCAGGAAAGCCGGACACAATACGCTGAAGAGATTGGGCGCTTTATTGCGGGTCAACTAAAGGCGCGGAGCAACAACGAATGGCTGGCGGCGCTGTTGGAGATCGACGTTCCAGCTTCGCCGGTTAACTCCATCGAAGATCTGTTCGACGACCCCCATTTGAAAGCAGTTGGATTTTTTCAAGAAATTGATCATCCGACCGAAGGAAAAACCGTGGTTTGCGATCATCCCGTCCGATATGCAAAATCGCCCGCTTCGATCCGACGACTTGCGCCCCAACTTGGTGAACATACCAACGAGATATTGGCAAACACCGCCTCCCCGGTTGAACAGGCGGCGCAGGAATCGTCCGTCAAAACCGACTAAGATCCCCCTGTCCAAGGAGGAAACGAAAGGCGCGACTGCATTAGCTCCAACGTCCGCTAGGCTGCGACTGTCTGCATCTCCAGCCGCCGGCAGACATCGGTAAGAAGCAAAGCGGCCGCGTCAATCTTTTGATCTAAACGCGCCGAGGGTCCAGCGATCGTGACGACATAAGCCGACACATTCCATCTGAAAACACACGAAAGGGTGGTTACGCCGTTCAGGCTCTCCTCGAAGTTCGAAAACCATCCTCGCTTACGACCAGTTTCGATGTCTTTCCTCAGGTCCGCTGCTGATCTTATCGTCTTTTTTGTCAACGGCGCGAGTTTTGTCGATTTGAGGAAGTTTGCTAGCGTGCGGTCGTCCACTGTACTCAATACCGCTTTTCCCCCCGAGGTGGCGTAAATGCTTCGCAAAGTGTCGCCGGCCTTGATCAGGATGCGCAAGGGATGCGTCGAGTCGAAAACCAGTAGATAGGTCGCGTTCAATCCACTCACTTTGGCCAGCGAGACTGTTTCATCGAGCGTATCGCGCAATGAGCGAAGCAACATTTCGGTACGCGTCAAAATAGGATCGTGGTCCCCGATCTCCTTGCCCACCGCGCACAATCGCAATGTCGGATAATATCCCGCCCGGGGCGCAATTTCATAAAGGTAACCGCGCGACTGCATCGCCTGAACGACGTCATGACAGCTCGAAATGGGAATTTTCAAGAGGTGAGCAATGTCCGACAACGTGAGCGGTCGTTTCTCCGCGGCGAACAACTCAAGAAGGTCTAGCGTACGATCGACAATTTTCGACATTACAGTAAGCCCCTCACGACGAAAACATGCGACTCGGCATCTATGCCCAAGACGCGCGGAATAATTTCATAAGAGCCCCTCGGGGTCCATGAACGCGAACCGGATTGACGCATGAGCTCTCGTGACCTACGTTTCGCTACCACGAAGATATATTCGCTAGGTGGAATACGAGCGCTACGCGGGCCCCCGGATGAGCCATCACATTTGATCCACGAAGTTTAAGAGCAAGCTCAATCTTCGGGGAAGTTCGATACATCGTCAATGGGGACTGCGCTTGAAGGTTTTCCAAGCATTAGCGAATACGCCTGATCGAAGCGAAATACGTCAGGCAGTTCGCGCGCTTTGTGCTGAATTCGATGATGCCTACTGGGTTGATAAGGACGCTAAAACATGAATTTCCGTTCGAGTTTGCGGCAGCGATAGCCGAGGAGGGTGGCTGGGTATCGCCATGCCAGAGGAATTTGGCGGCTCCGGATTGGGAGTGACCGAAGCCGCCATCGTCTTGCAGGAAATTGGGCATTCCGCCGGAACGCTCGCTGCCTGCGCGGCTGTTGGCGAGGAGGGCAACGGCTTCCGTTACATTTTGGATAGCTTGATACCGGAGCGAATCCTAAATGCTGCCGAAGTTATTGGCATCGGCCGAGCGAGCTCTCGAAAGAGCGGTCAGTTATGCGAACGAACGCGTCGTGTTCGGCCGTAAAATTGGAAAAAATCAGTCAATCCAACATCCTCTCGCCGAGTGCTGGTCCGAATTGTATGCGGCCGAGCTCATGACGCTCCATGCCGCGGAACTTTACGACTTGGGTCGGCCAAGCGGCGCGCAGGCGAACGCGCGAAGTACCTTGCTGCGGACGCAGGATTTCATGCGTGCGATCGCGCAGTGCGGACCTACGGCGGCATGGGATATGCCCGCGAGTATCACGTCGAAAGATATTTTCGCGAAATGGTCGCAGCCCGGTTGGCACCGGTCTCGCGTGAAATGAATTTTTGTTTCATCGCCGAGCGTGAATTGGGCCTGCCAAAATCGTACTGAATGGAATCGCGAGGAGTTATCATGAGTGGCAGTGACGTGAAGGCGGATGTTCGGACTGAGAAGCGAGGCCGCTCGCTCTGGATTTGGATTGACCGAGAGGAACGGCGCAATGCCATGAACAAACGCGTCATTGAGGGAATCGAGGACGCGCTTGTTACATCTCGGCAGGACGAGGCTTTGCGGGCGATCGTTCTGACCGGAGTCGGTCGGAAGGCTTTTTGTGCTGGAGCGGATTTGACCGCGGGCGTTGAGGCATTCACGCTTGGGCTAAACGAACCGATGACCGATTTCGGCAAACTTGCGCGCCTCGTTCGGCTCATGGGCATTCCGCTGATCGGGCGCATAAATGGGGATTGCGTAGCGGGCGGCATGGGTCTTATGTCATTATGCGATCTTGTCGTTGCCGCTGATCATGCGCGCTTCGGTCTACCGGAAGCGAGCGTTGGCGTTTTTCCCATGCAGGTTTTGGTTTTTCTGCGCCATATGCTAGGGGCGCGGCTTATCAACGAGCTTTGCCTAACGGGCGAATTCATCGACGCGGCTCGTGCCCGCGAAATCGGTCTTTTGAACTACGTGGTTCCTTTCGAAGAATTGGATAATCGGACACACGCGTTGATTGGCACCATCGAACAAATGTCGCCGGTGGCGCTCCGGCGCGGCAAGTTCGCTATCGCCGCGATGGAAAGCATGGCTTTCGGGGAGGCGCTGGCATTCGCCGAAACGCTCATTTCGGTCACCGCTTTAACGGGCGACGCAACCGAGGGGTTGACCGCATTTAACGAACGGCGTGCGCCGCGTTGGAGAAAGGACCCCCGAGATGTCTGAAAAAATCGTACGCATTGGTGGTGCCTCTGGCGCCTGGGGCGACAGTCCTGGAGCATTCGAGCAGCTCGTTGGCGCCGGCGTTGATTATTTGATGATGGACTATCTTGCCGAGGTAACAATGTCGCTTTTGGCGCGAGCGCGGTCGAAGGACGACCAAGCGGGTTTTCCGCCCGATTTTATTGCTTATATCCGGGGCGTCCTCCCGGAGCTGGCACGCCGAAAGATTAAGGTCACGACCAACGCGGGCGGTGTCAGTCCGTGGGGCTGCAAGCGCGCGCTTGAAAGTATAATCGATACCGTTGGACTGTCGCTCCGCGTGGCTGTCGTCGAAGGCGACGACATCCTCCCACTGATGGGCGCGCTTCGCGCCGGCGGTCTGCGCGAAGCCATTTCTGGTGAAAAAATGCCGGAGACGTTGCTGACCGCTAACGCTTATCTTGGTGCTATCCCTATTAAGGCGGCGCTCGACGGCGGAGCCGATATTGTCATTACCGGACGATGCGCCGACAGCGCGCTCGCGCTCGGTATTTTGATGCACGAATTCAATTGGGCTATCGATGATTATGATCGGCTTGCGGCTGGAAGCCTCGTTGGCCACCTTTTGGAATGCGGTCCGCAAGCGACCGGCGGCAACTTCAGTGATTGGTTCGACGTTCCCGAATGGCACAACATTGGATACCCCATTGCTGAGTGCCGGAGCGACGGAAGCTTTGTCATCACTAAGCCAGAGGGCACCGGAGGGCTAATCATACCGCCGGTAATCGCTGAACAGGCGCTCTACGAGATTGAAGATCCGGCAGCTTACTTTCTCCCCGACGTAACCGCCGATTTTAGCAACATTGAAGTCACCCAAGTTGGAAGAAATGAAGTCAGGGTTCGCAACGCCCGCGGGTTTCCACCGACGAATCTATACAAGGTGTCCGCAACGTATCAAGATGGGTACAGGTCTGTTACTACCGTCTCAATCGTCGGTCCGCGAGCCGCTGACAAGGCCGACCGAACCGCGGACGCGCTGATTGCGCGATCACGTATGATATTTGCCGCGCACGGCCCTTTCAAATTTCACGACCGTCCACAAGGAGGTTCTCGGGGCCGAGGCATCTTATGGTGAAAGATCAGCCGCACGGGACTCGCGGGAGGTGCTGTTGAGGCTGGTCGTCGAGCATCCAAAACGAGAGGCGCTGGAACTGTTCGGTCGTGAAGTCGGTTCTATCGGGCTCAGTTTCGCACCTGGTACAACGGGCATTTACCATGGAAGGCCCAAGCCCACGCCCGTCGTGCGTCTTTTCACGTTTTTCTTGGAAAAGAAGGCCTGCGGCCGCCCTACGGTGCGGATCGGCAACGGTCCTGTTATGGAGGTCAATGTCCCCGTTGACGGCGGGTACGTACCCTCGCGCATTCCCCGGACGATCGAAGAATATCCAATCCCGGATGAGTCTACGATAGACGTTCCCCTCGCCCGGCTCGCCTATGCTCGTTCCGGGGATAAGGGAAACAGCGCCAATATCGCTATCATCGCTCGCGATCCGAAGTACGTGGGTTTACTCCGACGGGAGTTGACGCCGGAGCGCGTAGTGAAACATTTCGGCCATCTCGTCATAGGTCCTGCTGAACGCTACGAGGCGCCCGGTCTACACGCCCTGAATTTTGTGATCAAAGACGCATTGGGCGGCGGCGGGATGGCCTCTTGCAGGATCGATCCACAAGGTAAGGCGTACGGTCAGATGGCTCTTGAGATGACCGTTGCTGTGCCTCGGTCATGGGTCGAGGAGATCGATGCTGCGAAGAGCTGAGGAAGCTGAACCGCCTCGAAGGCGTCTACGCCGACTTCTATACGCGCGTGGCCGCGCTGCTGGGGGAGCTATTCAACCCGAACCTCCACGACCTCGCCAACATGAGCCGCAGGGTCGAGCTATGGACCGTGAACGGCCAGCAGGTGCGCCGGGCGGTCGCCGCCACCTCCAGCGTCACGGTCCGGCACGCGGCCTTCGAGGCGGCATTGAGAAACTGGCCTCACGAGCGGTTCACCCTTCGGAACGGCATACTGATCATGCGGGAGCACAAACCCGAACGGTCGCGTTGAATCCGCTCAATTGCTCGCAATCTCGGAGCATGTGTATGCTATATGCGTCCGCGCCGGTGCATGGAGACAAAAAGGAGACAAATTCCGTAACGTCATGAATTCTGCAATAGTTTCAATGCGGCCCCGGAGCTCAGCCGGATATAGCAGCGGTTTCCTAAACCGAAAATCATTTCGAACTCAGCTTCCATTCGCGGCAACCAGAAGCGGCCTCGCCGACAATTGATCGATCTTGCGGGTACGATTAAGGGTATGCGGCTTTTCGCTTTTTTGAACTCCCTTGTATTCTCAATGCGCTATGCGCTTGCTGAGGTGCCCTCCACGGCACCAAAGCATCAGCAAGAGTGCGGGCACTTTGCGGTGGCGCCGGCCAGAGCGGCTCGTTGCGGTGGTGCGCGGAAAGCAGTGCCGGCGTCAGCGGCTGTCAGGGATGCGGCGTTGCGGCAGAGGTGGCACCGGGTAGCGGCCGGTCATTATGTTCCAGTAGGCCCAGGAGCGTGCGTCGATGATGCCGGGCGGCGCCTGTTCCAGCGCCTCGCGGAAGTCGTCGAGGCTGAGATAACGCCGCACCACCGCGACGTCTTCGATCGTACCGTACGTCATCAGATACGCGAGAAAGCGGATCGGATCGGCGAGCGCGCGCTCCGGCGGCTCGAACCAGATGACGTTCGGCGCCACCTCGAGCAGGTCGTCGTTGCAGGGCAGGGGCTTCATGATTTGGACTTTATGACTTGGCTTGCCAGGGTCTGACTTCGTTCAGCGTCGGCAGGTGTTGCGGGTCGGTGGCTTCCACAGCGTCGATCAAGTCGCGCCGGACGTATTCGGGCAACGCGGCGAGAGTGGGATCGTCGTGATACGCCATGGCCTTGAGCGCAAGCAAGGCGTTGAACTGCGGACCGTAGATGATGGCGGCAGCAGCGAGCATCGTCGCTAATGATATTCCGGCTTTGGTCAACAACGCGTGGATATCCAAATAGTCTTTGAGTTCCGCGCGTTGCGTCACCACAGCGGCTTTCATTGCGGCGAGGTCGATCAGCGAGGCGACCTTGAAGCGGGGCCCTTCGGCGTGTTCCGCGGCGGCGACTTGCCCGAGGCCGAGCCCGCCGAAGAAAGACAGCTGCACCGGGCCGTCGCGGTCGACCGTCACGCTCAGGGTATTGGGCGACGATTGCCGAAGTACGGCACCCTTCAGGTAGGGGATTTCCCCGAGGAGGGTGCCGGGTACGAACAACTCGAGGCTAAAAAAGTCGAAGTCGACAGACTGCCGGTGGGCCAACCGCAGCGCAATGGCCGTGCCGCCATACAGCGTGAAATGGCCGGGCGTTTGCGACAGCTCCGGCCACAGTCGCCTTTGGGCGGCCGGCAGGATATCGAGGCGCGGACTGAAGACATGCGTCATGGTTTATAGTAGCTCATTCGCGGCGTGATCGGGAGTAATTCACCACTCCGACTGTCGCTGTTGCGCGAGTGGCGACCAAGATATGACCGGCTCTGAAGATAGAAACCGGACGCTACTTGCCGATCGTGCTTGCGAACTCGAGGAATCGGGAACATGAGCTGTCGACGTCTTCCAGAACGTCGGCAGCCGATCTATCTATGCGAGCGGGACGAAAGGAATAGACAATGGATAAACGCCCCCTCGGAAAAACCGGCATTGCCATCGCGCCCATCGTCTTCGGCGGGAATGTCTTGGGTTGGACAATCGACGAGAAGACAAGCTTCCAGGTCCTCGATTGCTTTGTCGATCACGGCTTCAACGCCATCGACACCGCCGATGTCTATTCGGCCTGGGCGCCCGGCAACAAGGGCGGAGAGTCCGAAACGATCATCGGCAATTGGCTAAAGGCGCGCCCCGGCATGCGCGACAAGGTCACGATCTTCACCAAGGTCGGTGCCGACCTCGGCGCGCCCGGCAAGAAAGGTCTGTCCGCGACATGGATCTTCCAAGCCGTCGAGGAATCCCTCGCACGTCTCGGCGTCGGCGAGATCGATCTCTATTTCTCCCACTGGCCCGACGCGCAGGCCACTCACGAGGAAACGCTCGGCGCCTATGACAAGCTGCTCGAGGCCGGCAAGGTGCGCGCGATCGGTGCCTCGAATTACAACGTCGCACAGCTTGGCGCGGCGCTGAAGGTGGCGAAGGACAAGGGTCTGCCTCCCTATCAGGCGCTGCAGCCCGAATATAATCTTTACGACCGGACCTCCTATGACGGGGCGTTGCGCGAACTCTGCATCAAAGAGGGCCTCGGCGTCGTCACCTATTACAGCCTCGCGTCCGGCTTCCTCTCGGGCAAATATCGCTCGAAGGACGACCTTCGAAAGAGCAAGCGCGGCGAAGGCATCGCCAGGTATCTCGACGAACGCGGACACAATATCCTCGAGGCGCTCGATGTGGTCTCTACCCGCCATCAGGCGAAACCAGCCGAGATCGCGCTGGCCTGGCTGATCGCGCGCGAGGGCGTTACCGCGCCGATCGCCAGCGCCACCAGCGTCGCGCAGGTCGAAAGCTTCGCCATGGCTGCGAACCTCACGCTGACAGCGGACGATGTCACCGTGCTCGATACGGCAAGTAAATAGGGCCGGCCGCCTTATCTCGCATCGTCATGCTGAGGTGGTCGACGCGAAGCGTCGAGCCTCGAAGCACGCGCGGCGCTGCCGTGGACGCGTCGTGCGAGCATCGAACGCGTCATGCCCGGCACTCCAAGTGTAGACTTTGTACCGGGTATCCACGCCTTTGGGCCGAGCAAAAAAGACGTGGATGGCCGGGACAAGCCCGTCTACGACCTCAGAGGTGTTGTCGCTACACGAGAGACGGCATCTTGACAAACTGTCACGTAATGAGGTACAAAAGGTGCGAATCTCGCCCCCGTACCAGGACGCCGGCCGGGTGACTCCGTCCGGCGGGGCGAGTGCGGTTCCCGCGGGTCGAGGCTCGTCACCTTGGCTCTCGGGCGGCTTGGGCAAGACACGCCCGGACGGCATCACGACCGGTCTGCGGGTGCAATCTCGCTGGACTGGGACAGTAAGGCGCGGGTAACGCCCGCGAGTGACGCATGGGAGCCGGCTGTCGGCTTCGCGTCGTGCGTTGCGAAGCGCTCCGTCTTTCGAACCATCGGGGCGGGCGCGCCGAACGAGTACCCAGGAAGTCGCGTGGCTCGAGCTGAGCGGTGGCGTTCGGTCGCTGCCGCAAGCGCCGTGGTGGAACGCCGAGAGGCGAGCGGCCCCGAAGGGGCCGCGCCGCGCCCGTGAGGGCACGGAGGTTACGGAACAGCGCCTTTCGGCGTTCCGCTTTCCTTTTATTCGTCGTCGTCATTGCGAGGAGCGAAGCGACGAAGCAATCCAGGGTCGGCGGCACAGAGTCTGGATTGCTTCGTCGCAAACGCTCCTCGCAATGACGAGATTTATCCGCGCCTGATCGTGATGCCGCCGGTTCCACCACTGGCGCCGTCTGACGAAGATCATGCCCGGCTGTCGTTTGTTTGCTTTGTCGTCGGCATGGCCTGGGCGCGAAGACGCGCCGCGGGAACGCTTTCATTCGTCCTCACCCTGAAAGGGGGAGGTGGCGAGCGACTTGTCCGCCGAAGCGCGTAGCGCGTAGGTGGAAGCGAGCCGGTGGGGGTGCGTATTTGACGCGCGCGGCAGGTTGCACGGACCCCCATCGCCGCCTGCGGCGGCCCCTCCCCCTTTCAGGGGGACGAAAGGGCAGCCGGCCGGCTTTACAAACATCGCCGAAGCGGCAAAGGCTGCGGGGAAACACGAAAGATCGGCACGCATGAAATTCTCCTACTTCTCTCACGTCTGGGCCAAGCCCGGGATGACGCCGCATGCACGCTACGAGCAGCTGTGGCGCGAGCTGCAAGTGTGCGACGAGGTGGGGTTCGATCACGCCTTCTGCGTCGAACATCACTTCCGGCCCGACGAGAGCTGGATGTCGTCGCCCAGCCTGTTCGCGGTCGGCGCCGCGGCGCGCACGAGGCGGCTGCGGGTCGGGCCGATGGGCTATATCGTGCCGCTCTATCATCCGCTGCGGCTGGCGGAGGAAATCGCGCTGGTCGATCAGATGCTCGGCGGGCGCATGGAACTCGGGCTCGTGCCCGGCATCAATCCGGATTATTTCCGGCCGTTCGGCCTCGATTACGGGGCGCGCAAATCGCCGACGCTCGAATTCATTGACTATCTGCGCGCGGCGTACGGCGAGACCCAGCCGTTCTCGTTTCACGGCGAGGAATTCCACACCGATGGCGCCGAGATTTCGGTGCAGCCGGTGCAGCGGCCGCATCCGCCGTTGTGGATGATGAGCCGCGATCCGCAGACCCTTGAATTTTGCGCCAGGAACGGCATCAACCCCGGCTACTTTCTCGTCTATCCGCGCGCCGACGCGGCGCCGCGCTATCGCAAATTTTTGGCCGACTGGCAGGCCGCCGGCTGGCCGAACAAGCCCAACATCGCCTATTCGACCGTCGTCTATGTCGACGAGAGTGACGATAAGGCGCTCGACACTGCGGCGTTTCGCGCGAGCCGCGCTTATGAGGGCTTTCTGGCGCGCCCCAAGCCGGGCGAGAGTTTCGAGGAGCGTGTCGCCGCTTTTGCCAAAATGTTCATCGGCCGCGGCGAGCCCGGCGCTTCCGAGATCATGCGGAACGTGTTCAACCCCGATTACCTGCTCGAGCACGATCTCGTCTTCGTCGGCTCGCCCGAAACGGTGGCGGCTAAAATCCACGCCGCCGCGCAAGCGGGCTTGTTCAACACCATCATGGGGGAATTCAATTTTTCCGACTTGCCGGAGCCGGAGCTGATGCGCTCGATCCGTCTGTTCGGCGAGAAGGTGATTCCGGCGCTACGCGGGTACGAACCATTTTAGTTTGCGGTCATTCCGGGCTATTGCGCCTTCGCCAGCTCCGGATGGGCGCGCAGCCGCGCGGTGTTGAGGACGTGGATCGCGAAACACACGACGGCGCCGGCGACGAACGGCAGCGCCGACCACATGTAGATTTTCTCGATCGGCATGCCGACGAACAAGGCGCCAACGAGCGGCCCGACGATCGAGCCGAAGCGGCCGATGCCGAGTTCCCAGCCGGAGCCCGAGGCGCGCAGCGAGGTCGGATAGATCATGGCGCCGACGACATTGATGCCGGTCTGGATGCCGAGGACGAGGAAACCGGCGACGAAGGTCACGGTCAGCAAGGCGGCCGTCGAGGTGAGGCCGGCAAAGCCGATCGCGCCGACCACGGGCACTGCCAAGACGAACATGATCGCGATCGCGAGGAAGCGGTGCCGTTGCAGCCACCAGCACAGCGTCAGCGCGCCGACCGTGCCGCCGACCTGCAGCAGCGCCGCGGCGAGCGCCGCCGTCGCCGGCGGCAGCTTGGCGGCGGTCAGCAGCGTCGGCATCCAGCTGATCAGGAAGAAGAAGCCCATCAGATTGAGCGCGAACAACAGCCAGGCGAGCGGCGTGATCAGCCACAGCCCGTTGCGGAACAGATAAATCGGGTTGGTGGGCGACTGCTGCTCGTCCTCGATGACGAAGCGCGCGTTGTCCGGCACCGGCTCCCCGGGGCGGATCGCCTTGATGAGCGTTGTCATGCGCCGGCGCTGGCTTTCGTGCAGCGCCATGTATTTGACCGATTCCGGCAGCGCGAAGATGGCGACGAGCGCCAGCGCCAGCGGCGCGATGCCGCCGACCTGGAACAAGAGCGGCCAGCCATAATGCGGCACCAGCGCCGCGCTGACGAAGCCGGCGAATGCCCCGCCCATCGGCACGCAGCCGGCGGCGATGATCGCGAGCGTCGCCCGCAGGTTGCGCGGCGCCGACTCGGCATTGATCGAAACGAGATTGGGAATGACTCCGCCGATGCCGAAGCCGGCGATGAGCCGCAGCCAGAACAATTGCGTCAGATCGGTCGAGTAGGCGGCGGCGACGGTGAGGACACCGAACAGGACATTGGCGGCGATCAGCGCGGTCTTGCGGCCGTAGCGGTCGCCGATGAAGCCGAACAGCGCCGAGCCGAACAGCACGCCGATATTGCTGGCGCTGAGCACCGGGCCGAGCGCGCTCCGCGGGATGTGCCAGGAGGCGACCAGATGCGGCGCCGCGAACGCGATGGCGCCGATGTCGTAGCCGTCGATCAGCGCCATCAGCACCGACCACACCAGCACCCGGATTTGAAATGCGCTCAGGCCCCGCTCGTCGAGCAGGCGCGAAACGTAGATCTCCGGTACGCCGGCCATCGTTCCTCCCGGGGGATTTTCTTTTCGGCGTATTGGGCCGACAGTCGAAACCGTAGGGGAGTTGCCGCGCAAAGAAAAGCGGGCAATCGGGCGCAGGAGCCGTGTAGCGCATCACATAATAGCGTCATTTCCACCTAAAAAATCCAATGATTTGGGCGGCTCGACATCACATAAAGCGGTCACGTGCGCCTCATAAGATTGTCTCTTCGGGGGGGTGAGTCACATAGGATTGTCATTTTTTGACGACCGCAGAAAGCGTGCGCGGATTGGTTGCAATTCCGCGAACGCTGCTCGATGGGCGGCCGCGAAGCCCGCCGGCAGCTCCGGCCGGCTGCCCCGGCGGTGCCGGCCCGATGCGGTCGCTCGGCCGGGAGGGCGCCGCTGCCCCGGCTGGTCTAGCCCGGTGGCATAGGCCCAGCACCGCCTCGTCCCATGGGCCGCGACGTGATATTCACGCTGGAACATGGGAATGGTCGCCCGAGGAATCGCGAACGTGCCGTTGCTGGTCTTGAGCGCAAAACCAGTCAATTTAAAACTCACCGATAACGCAAAAATCGGAGCAGCCTAAGAGCAGCCTAAGAGGAGTGTCGTGCTGATCCTCGAAGGGACACGATGTCGACCGCCCGATCCATCGCCATGAGATCACGCGCCGGATTTGAAGTGCTAATCAGCTTTATGTGTGACGCTATCATTTGTGTCGAGGGCTTGCGGGGGGCTGACGACTACGAGCGTCTGCCGTGACGCAATCATTTCACCGACCCGACAGTGGAGTTCGGCGACGACGCCGCTCCGCGGCGCGGTGATCGTGCTCTCCAGCTTCATGGCTTCGATCACCACCAGTGCGTCACCGGCCGCGACCGTGTCTCCTACCGCCACCATGATGGCCACGACTGTGCCCGGCATCGGCGCGACGGCGTTGGCGGTGCTTTCATCACCGTCGCCCGCGTTTGCCGGCGACAATCGCGCAAGCTTGAATTCGGCGCCGCCGAAGATGACTTCCACGGCATCGACCTTACGAACAGCGGTCCAGCGTCTCCCGCCGAGGCGGCCCGCCGCGAGCGTGGCGCTGCGGCGTTCGACGACCACGATCAGCGGTTCCGCCTCCGCACCGCTTGCACCATCCACTGCGATCGTCAGGATGTTTCCCGCGCGCGCGATAATGCGGACGGTGCAACAACGATCCGCTAACCAGAACGAAATCCGGCCC
This sequence comes from uncultured Pseudomonadota bacterium, assembly GCA_963745155.1. Taxonomy (GTDB): domain Bacteria; phylum Pseudomonadota; class Alphaproteobacteria; order Rhizobiales; family Xanthobacteraceae; genus BOG-931. The sequence continues at coordinate 39,002 of CAVUWO010000008.1, forward strand.
AGCGGCGCGTCTCGATCGAGCGCGACGCGGTCGAGCGGGCGGCCGTTGCGCCAAGGCGAGCAGATCTGATCCGACCGTGGATCTTCCGTTTCTGGTCCAAATGTTTCCAGAAGAGCGGCCGCGCCGATCGCGCAGACCGCGTCAGCGCGCTCGACAGGCGTCCAGTCGGCCCGGACGCCCTCCACGGTACCGGTGTGGGTCCGTCCGGCGAGGACGCTCGGCGCCCGCAACAGGTCAATCAGTAGAGGAATATTGGTCGTCACGCCGAAGATCGCCATTTGCTCGAGAGCGCCTGCGACGTTCCTCAGCGCCTGACCGCGGTTGGCGCCGGCACCGATCACCTTAGCGATCATCGGATCGTAGAACGGCGTCACAACAGATCCGTCCGCGACGGCGCTGTCGATGCGTATACCATCCGGCCAGATTACGCGCGACACCCGCCCGGGCGCCGGACGGAAATCATCGGCCGGATCTTCGGCATACACGCGGCACTCCACTGCGTGACCGGTGGCCGTGATCTCGGCCTGGGACGCCGGAAGCGGCTCGCCGGCCGCAATCCGTATTTGCCATTCGACAAGGTCGTAGCCGGTGATCAACTCCGTCACCGGATGCTCGACCTGAAGCCTCGTATTGACCTCGAGGAAATAGAAGCGCTCCGCCCGATCCAGGATGAATTCGAATGTCCCAGCATTCTGATAGGACATCGCCGTCGCGCCACGGACGGCCGCGTCCAGCAGTTCGGCACGAAGCTGCGCGGGGAGGTTTGCGGCCGGCGCCTCCTCAATGATCTTCTGATGCCGCCGCTGCAGCGAGCACTCGCGTTCATACAGGTGCACGACGTTGCCGCGATTGTCGCCGAAGATCTGTACTTCGATATGGCGCGGATCCTGTACATAGCGCTCGACCAGGAGTCGGCCGTCGCCGAAACTCGCGCGGGACAGCCGGATCGCCGCCGCAGCTGTGTCGCGCACCTCCGCGAGCGCGGCGACGATCATCATTCCTTTGCCGCCACCACCGGCGACAGGCTTGAGGATCGCGGGAAATTCCATGGCCGCGACCAGGCTTTCGATCTCCTCCGGATCGTCGGACGCACGCGCCGTTCCAGGCACGACCGGCACACCGGCTTGCCGCATGATTTCCTTGGCGGCGCTCTTGTCCCCCATTGCGGCGATGGTGTCGGCGCAAGGTCCAATGAAGACGAGACCAGCCGCTTCCACAGCGCGGGCGAACGCAGCATTCTCGGACAGGAAGCCATAACCGGGATGGACGGCGTCGCATCCGGTTTTCACCGCGGCCTCCACGATGGCCGGGATCGAAAGATAGCTCAGGGCGGCCGGCGCCGGCCCGATCCGGACGGTCGCGACGGCGCCCTGAAGATGCGGCGCATCGGCATCGGCATCGGAGTAGACGGCGACGAACGCGATACCGAGGCGTTCCGCCGTGCGGGCGATGCGCCGCGCGATCTCGCCCCGGTTGGCGATGAGGATGCGGCGAAACATGGTCACATTCTGAAGACGCCGAAGCGCGTCTCTTCCGGCGGCGACCCGGCCGCCATCGCCAGCCCCAGCATCAGCCAGTCGCGGGTATCGACCGGATCGATGACGGCATCCACCCACAGGCGCGCGGCGGCGTAAACTGGATTGCTGCGCTCCTCGAAGCCCTGACGGATGGGAGTCTTGAACAACGCTTCCTCCTCGGGCTCGGGCGTCCTGCCCGCCTTGGCAAGTTGAGCTTCGCGGACCAGCCAGAGCGTCGCGGCAGCCTGCTCACCCCCCATGACGGATGTGCGGGCGTTGGGCCACATGGCCATCAGCCGCGGTCCGAATGCGCGACCGCACATCGCGAAGTTGCCGGCGCCGTAGCTGCCGCCGACGATAACGCTGAATTTCGGCACGGCCGCGCACGACACGGCATTGACGAGCTTGGCGCCGTGCCGGGCGATGCCGCCCGCTTCGTATTCCTCGCCCACCATGAAGCCACTGATATTGTGCAGGAACAGAAGCGGGATGTTGCGCTGGCAGCAAAGCTCGATGAAGTTGGCCGCCTTCTGCGCACTCTCCGCAAACAGGACGCCGTCATTCATGAGGACACCGACCGGATAACCGCCGATGGCCGCGGTGCCGCAGATGATGGTCGTCCCGTAGCGTTCGCGGAATTCGGCGAGGCGGCTACCATCGAGAAGCCGCGCGAGGATGTCGCGCGCCGGCAAGGGCTCGCGTGGGTTGGCGCTTATCAAGCCAGGGATCTCGGAAGGATCGTGACTGGGCGGCTCCGGACAAAACGGCGGCGGCGCAACAGACCCGGCGCCGTTCCGACACACGATGCTTCGAACTAGGCTCAAGGCCTCGAGGTCGTCCCTGGCGTAATGGTCGGCGACGGCGCTGCGGCGGGTGTGAACGTCGGCGCCACCAAGCGCCTGCGCACTCACGTCGACGCCGGTCGCCGCCTTTACGAGCTGCGGACCGCCAAGAAAAATCGTGCCAGTTTCACGTACGATCACCGTCTCGTCGCTCATGGCCGGGATATACGCGCCTCCCGCCGTGCATGAGCCCATCACCGCCGCGATCTGCGGCAGCCCCATCGCCGACAGCTCCGCGATGTTGCGGAAGATGCGGCCGAAATGATTTTCGTCGGGAAAGAGGTCGTGCTGCAGCGGCAGGAATGCGCCGCCCGAATCCACGAGATAGATGCAAGGCAAGCCGTTCTCGCGCGCGACCTGCTGGGCGCGTATGTGTTTACGGACGGTGAGTGGATAATAGCTGCCGCCCTTCACGGTGGCATCGTTCGCCACCACCGCGCAGAGCCGCCCCTCGATCATGCCGACGCCGGCGACCATGGCGGCCGACGGCACCGCATCGTCTTGGGCTCCATGGGCGGCAAGCTGACCCAGCTCCAGGAAAGGGGTCCCGGGGTCGAGCACGCGATTGACGCGCTCGCGCACCGGGAGCTTACCACGAGAGCGGTGCAGCTCCTGCGCCTTGGGGCCGCCGCCGCTGACGGAGGCCGCCCTGGCTTTCGCGACGGCGGCGCGGTGGATTTCGAAAGCGTCTTTGTTGCGGGCGAAGCTTTCGCAGGTGGTGCTGACCCGGCTGTCGATGCGGGCCAATCAGCTATCCACCACCGGCAGCCGGAGAATTCCGTTGCCAAGCGCCTTTCCGGTCTGGTCGAGGCGAAGCGTGCGGGTTGCGCCGCCGCCGAGAGCCCGACGCATGATCACCATGACGGCCTCGATATTGTCCATTGGATAGACCTCGACAGCTCCCTGGATCCATTCACCGAACAGGTCTTTCACCGCCGCGGGCGTCACGCTGCGCAGAATGGCGGGATAGTCGGCCGGGGTCTTGGCGATCACGCCAACGGATACAGTGTCGCTCTTGTCGCCCGAACGGACGTAGGCGATCTCACGCAGCAATGGCATGGTCAGGCTTCCAGGATCTCGACGCTCTGGCGCACGAACGCGCGCGGTATCAGGGTGGGCCACACCGCGATGACAGGGCGCGGCTTGATGGGGGCGCCGAAGGACGTACCCCCCGGCCCCATGATCCAGAGCTGGGAACCGGCCCGGCGGATCTTTTCGGCTTCCTGGCGCGTGTCGGTATGAACGGCGACGCGAAGGCCGACCTCGTTCGGCTCGTAGTCCACTGGGCCGGCGGCCGGTCCATGGAGCATGTTCACTCCGACCAAGTCGAAGTGCACCTGATTAGACTTGAGACCGAGCCGTTCGAAGCGTTCGAGCAGCGTCGCCTTTGCCTTCTCGGCGCGGGCCAGCGCATCGGGCCACGGGAAGAACGCCATAGCCTCGCCGATCCAACCGTCCTCGTATCCGATCACCAGCTTCAAGGTTTCTGGCCGGCCGCGTCCGCCCATGTTGGTGATGCGAACGCGGTCCTGGCCAACGTCCTGAAGGCGCAGGCGCGTGAAGTCCGCGACCCCATCCGGCATGATGTAGTTCGCCGGGTCCATCACTTCGTAAACCAGGTGCTCCTTGATGGTGTGGATATCGACGCGACCACCGCTGCCGGGCACCTTTGTCAGTATGGCGGTGCCGTCCTTCGCGAACTCGATGATCGGGAATCCCGCCTTGCCCATGTTCGGCATTTCGGCGAAGCGAGACGACATGCCGCCGGTGGCAGCGGCGGCGCATTCGACCACATGCCCGACGGTGATGCCGGCGGCGATCAGATCCGGATCGGTGCGCTCGTAATCCCAGTCGAACGCATGCATCAGTGGTCCGACATAGAGCGCGTTATCCGAGACGCGCCCCGCCACGACGACGTCCGCGCCCAGCTTCAGCGCGTCGCGGATGCCGGACGCATCGGTATAGACGTTGGCCGCGACGATGCGGTTGCGAATGCGATTGAATTCCTTCTCGCCGGTATCGAGGTTCGTCAGTTCGACGCCGGCGTCGACGAGTTCGTCGAGGCCATCGAGAAGATTGTCGCCTTCGATCACGGCGATCCGCGTTCCGGTCAGTCCGAGCTGGCGGGCGACCTCTACCACTTTGGCGCCGCCCGCGCGCGGATTGGCGCCGCCGCCGTTGCAGACGATCCGCACGCCCTTCTCGCGCGCGAGCGGCAGCAACGCCTGCATATGCGCGGTCAAATCCGGGATGTAGCCGGCGTTCGCGTCCTTCGTGCGCTGCCGCTGGAGCAGCGCCATCGTGAGCTCCGCGAGATAGTCCAAGGACAGAAAATCGATGCCGCCGTCGCGGACCAACTCGACGGCCGGGTCGAGAGCATCGCCCCAAAACCCGGATCCGGCTCCGAGTTTCACGGTGTCCATCATGACCGCCTCCTCGGCAGGTTTCAGTTCACGCGACCATTAACGCTTCGCAGCGGTCGAGGTCAACAGACTTGAAAATGTGTTTCGCATAATGGACATTGGGTGACATAGCCGGAGGCGGACCTCCGTTGGCTCAAATCCGCGACCAGGCCGGCTCGCGGGCCGAGTTACACCAAAATCAGCTGCTCGATCTCCGCGCAATTCGCCAAGAAGCGGCTACGGTCGCCGCTCCAGACGATTTGGCCGTTGTCGATCATGTAGAAGCGCTGCGCGAGGCGCAGCGGAACGCGGAAGTTCTGTTCGACCAGAATGACGGCAATCCCCTCGTTCTTCACCCGCTCGATCGACCTGACAAGAATCCTCGACAATAAGGGGCGCCAAGCCTTCGGTCGGCTCGTCGAGGAGAAGGACTTTCGGGTTGGTGACGAGGGCGCGGGCGATCGCCAACATTTGTTGCTCGCCGCCCGACAAGCCCAGCCCGCCGACCTTGCGGCGCTCGCGGAGGCTTGGAAACAAAGTCAGCACGTTCTCGGCATTCATCCGCCCGGGGCGGCCGCCGAACGCCGCCACCGCAAGATTTTCATCGACGGTCAGATTGGGAAAGATTTGCCGGTCTTCTGGTACGAAGGCGATGCCGGAGCGATTGGACAGGTGCGGAGCCAGCCGGGTAATGTCAGTGCCGTCCAGAATGCGCCGGCCAGAGCGACACGGCAGAAGCCCCATCAGCGTGCGCAGGATCGTCGACTTGCCGGCGCCATTGCGGCCGATGAGGCCAATGATCTCGCCCGGCCCGACCTCCAGCGTGATCGCATGCAGGGCCTGGGCCGAGCCGTAGAAGACGTCGGCGTCCTCAAGGCGCAGCATCGGCCAAATCTCCCTCGCCCAAATAGGCGCGACGCACCTCGACGCTGTTGCGGATCTCGGCCGGCGTACCCTTGGTCAGGATGCGCCCGGAGACCAGCACCACAATCTCGTCCGAGAGGGCCATCACGGCATCCATGTTGTGCTCGATCATGACCACGGTACGGCCCGCCACGGCCCGGCGCAGGAGACCGATGGTGCGTTCGAGACCGTGATGGCCGACGCCGGCGAGAGGCTCGTCGAGGACCAGGATGCGCGGTTCCGTGACCAGGGTCACGCCCAGTTCCAGGGCGCGCTGATCGCCATGCGAGAGCGTGCCGGCGACGCGGTCGCGCAGGCGCTCGAGCCCGATCATTTCCAGCATCGCCTCGGCCCGCTGCTTCGCCGCGCGGTCGCGCGAGATGGGCGCCCAGAACGGCTGCCATCCCGACGCCACCGCCTGGGCGCCGAGGCGAAGATTCTCGTAAACCGTCATTTCACCGAAGATGTTGATAAGCTGGAAGCTCCGGCCAAGGCCGCGCCGCGCACGGGCCGTGTTGCCGACCCGCGTCACATCCTCGCCGCTGAGCAAGACGCGGCCGGCGGTCGGTGTCAGCAGTCCCGTCAGCGCGTTGGCGAACGTGGTCTTGCCGGCTCCATTCGGTCCGATCAGGCTACAAACCTGACCTGCCCTGAACGCCAGCGTGACGTCACTTACCGCGGCGAAGCTGCCGTAGCGGACCGTCAGGCCGGTGCAGGAGAGCGGCACGGCCGTCACGACGCCGGGGTCCTCTTAAATCGACGAGCGATGCCGATCACGCCCGTCGGCAGAAAGATCGTGCACAGGACGAAAGTCAGTCCGAGGACGCCCGACCAATGGCTCGTCGCGGCCGACAGCTCCTCGCGCAGGAACTCCACAAGCGCGACACCGATGATGGGGCCGAACAGCGTGCCGGCCCCGCCGAGCAAAGCCATGATGAGGAGGTCGCCCGAAACGGTCCATTGCATGATCTGAGGACTGATGAACGACATCAGCGACGCGAGAAGGCCGCCGGCGATCCCCGCGTAGATGCCCGAGATGATCAGCGCGCCGACCTTGTAATGGCGGACCGAGAAACCGAGCTGGCTCACTCGGATCTCGCTTTGCCGAAGGCCTTTGAGCACTTGGCCGAAGGCCGAGCTGCGGATCAGCGCCATGGCGGCGAGACCCACGGCGAAGATCGCGACGACCAGGACGTAAAAGGTTTTGGGGTCATAGAAATCCAGCGACGCCAGCGACGGGCGCGGAACGCCGACAAGACCTTCCACGCCGCCGGTCCAGCCGCTCAACCGGGTCGACGCCAGGATGAAGACCATTTCGCCCAGCGCCTGCGTCGTCAGGGCGAAGAACACGCCCGAGACCCGCACGGTCAGGGCGCCGAAGATTCCTGCCAGAAGCCCGGCCGCCGCGCCGCCAGCAAGCAGAGAAAAACCGAAAGCCCAGCCGAAACTCAGCATCAGGATCGCGTGCACATAGGCCCCAACCCCGAAGAATGCCGCATGACCGAGTGACAGTAGACCCGTGACCCCGAACGCGAGATCGTAACCGATCACGAACAGCGACCAGATCGCCACCAGCGAGAAATAGTACACTACACCCTCGCCACCGACGACGAGCGGAGAGACGAAGAAGACGGCGACCGCAATGACGCCCAATACGGCGAGCCGACCGCCAGGCCTGGCTAAGGTCGAACTCGTCATGCCACGCGTCCCCGCACCGCGAAAATTCCCTGAGGCCGGGTTAACAGCACCAGGACGAAGACCGAGAAGGTCACGACGTCGATCCATTCCGGCGCGTAGCGCTCGCCGAAAGCCCGGCTCAACCCGATGATCAGGGCGCCCACGATCGCTCCGCGGATGCTGCCGAGGCCACCGATCACCACGACCATGAAGCAGTCGATCAGGATGTGGAAACCCATGTCGAGCGTGATCGGCAAAATGGGAGCAGCGATGCTGCCGCCCAGCCCGGCGAGGCCAGTGCCGATCGCGAAAACGAGCGTGCGGACCTTGCGGACGTCGGTACCGAGACACGCCACCATGGCGCTGTTCGCGCTGGCCGCGCGGATCACCGTGCCGAGCACCGTGCGTTCGAGCAGCAGGAACAGCAGCGCAGACACCAGCACACCAAACCCGATGACGAACAGTCGGTATGCCGAAATATGAAAATCGCCGAAGCTCACCACCTGGCTTAGGCTCGCCGGCGCGGAAACCGATCTGTAGTCGAGCCCCCAGACCGTGCGCGTGAACTCATAGACGAGGAGAACGAGCCCGAAGGTCAGCAGCACCTGGAACACCGGATCGCGCCCGTAGACCGGTCGCAGCGTCACGATCTCCACCAACGCGCCGGTTACCCCGACGAGCACGGGCGCGGCCACGAGGCAGATCCAAAAGCTGCCGGTCCAGGCCACGACCTGATAGCTGAGATAGGCGCCCAGCATGTAGAAGGAGCCGTGCGCGAAATTGATCGTTCTCAGCATCCCGAAGATGAGGGTCAGACCCGACGCGAGCAGGAACAGCAGCATGCCGAGGCTGAGGCCGATGATGAGTGTGGCCATGTCAGCGCCCGTCTTGCCGCAGCGCCGACTTGCGACACCGCTTGTGGCATGGCTTACGACACGCCTGACGCAATGCGGGCATCGTTGCGCGCACCGCGCCTACCCACACGGCGGGAAGATCGTTGCCGGGGGAAAAACCTCGTCGATCTTCATCGTGTAGTCCGGCAGCGGCGGCTCTCCTTTCGTGACCACTCCCCATAGGCCGCTCTGGGTAGCCTGATGGTCGCAAGCCCGCATCTGCTTGGAGCCGTCGATCGAGTCCTTGAACGTGTCGTTCTCGAACGCCGCGACCCATTTCTCGACGTCCCATGATCCGGTACGGTCGACGACGTTAAGCCACCACGTCATGCCGTCGTAAGCCTCTGCTGCGAACGGGTCCGGATAGGCATTGAACTTCTTGCGATAGGCCTCGACGAAGCTGCGGTTGTTGAGGCTATCGTACGTGAAATGATATCGGATCGCGGACTGGACGCCAAGCGAAGCCGGGCCCGCCGCCTTGGCGAAAAGCTCATCCATCAAATTCGGCCCCATGATCTTGACCTTGTCGTTGAGCCGGACTTCACCGGCCTGCTTGACGAAAGTCACCCCGTCATTGCCCGTCAGGGCGACCGCAACCGCCTGCGCCCCGGAATTGGACACCTTGTCGATGGTGATGGCGTAATCCTTGTTGCCGAGCGGAACGAAATCCTCGCCCATGATCTCGATCCCGGCGGCGGTCGCCTTGTTGCGCAGGAGCATCCAGCCTTCGCGCATGACATTGTAATCGGCCGCAATCCCGTAGAGCTTCTTCACCCCCGCGCTCTTGAGATGCTCGAACACGGAGAGGTTCTCGGCGCTCGAATTGTGCGAGGTCCGGAACGTATAACGGTTCTTGTCGGCGCCGGTGATGCGGTCGTCTGCCGACGCGGTAACGATGATCGGGATCTTGCGCTGCTCCGCGAGCTTCATCAATGCCAGGGTGGAGGACGAGTTGATCGCGCCGTACAGCATTTGGACGTGGCTCGCGAGCATATGTGCGCCCTTCTGCACAGCGATCTGCGGCTTGGTCTCGTCATCTTCCCACAGAAACTCGACCGGTTTGCCGAGGACCTTGCCGCCGCGTTGCTCGACCGCCAGTTCTGCGCCGTGCCGCATGCTCTCACCGATGATGCCGTAAGCGCCGCTGAACGCGACGATGCCGCCGATCTTGAATGTCGCTTCCTCGGCGTGCGAGGCGTAGCCCGATACGGCGGCGAACAGCAGCGCCGCAGCGAGCGTGTATGTTTTGAGATTCATGTGATTGCTCCTCCCTTCGCTGTTATGTCGGCTCTTACACCGGCGCCCGCAGGTCGCCACGCGGATCGATCTCCTCGCGCAAGCAGCGCAGTTCTTCAGCCGACGGCGGCTCCGTGATCGGCGGCTCGTCGTCGTGCGCGAACGTGAAGCCGGTCGCCTCGATCACCTCGGCCAGGCTGTGGCCCGCGTGCAGCGATTTCAATCGCATCTTCAAGGTCGCAGGATCGAAATCGAAGACGCAGCGCGGCGTCAGACAGTAGCGCGGTCCCTCGTGGACAAGCCCGGCCCGGGCGCGCGCTTCTGGCCCGTCGAGATGGCCCGGGACCGTGATGAAATCCACCTTAGGGACGAAATTGCGCCGCGAATGTTGGGTCGCGCAAATGTAGAACCGCTTCGAGCGTACGCCGTAGGAAATGTTGGCGGCGCCGGGGCCGCGCAATTGGGGCCGATCGAACGGCCCGAGCGCATGAAGGTTGATGTTGCCGTATTGATCGTACTGCAGGCCGCTGTGGAAGAAGAAGTCGAGCCCGCGGTGGGAATGGCCGAATAGCTCGACAAAGGTTTCCGCCGCCTCACAGGTTCCGAGCGCTCGGTCGTCGAGCATTGACGACCACAGGCGCCGCGGCACGGGGTTCACGAACATTTCGCCCGCGATCTCGAGATTGGGCGCATGCAAGCGGCGGGCGAGCAGGATCGCTGCCATCGGGATCATCGCCGCGGCGCCCGCTGCGCCGCGCTCGCCGTCGTGGAGGTCGCGGGCCAGCAGAACCGCAAGCAGCTCGGACGTGGAATAAGGCGCGCTCATACAAACCGGGCCTCACGTTCAAGCGTCGCCAAATGGCGGTAGCCGCCGGCTGCATCGAGATAATCAAAGATGTCGGCCGGCGCGTGCACGTAGCGTTCGAGATAGTCCGACAGTGCCTCGGTCTTGGCCGCGCCGCGCCTCACCTCGTCGCCCAGATCGGCAAACGCGTCGATGAACGTCTCGTCCATGGCGTAGAGCGGGAAGCTCGCGGTCGGGTGGGCACCGAACGGCAGCTCCACCACGGCATCGACATAAATGTTCGGGATCGTGGTCTCGCGCGGATGTGCCGTCACAACCTCGGCGCGCACCAAGCGATCGACGCTGACCAGGACCTTCTTGCCCGCTCGCGCCATGAGCGCGTCTGAATAAGTCATGGTCGAGAGATGGCGCACATTGCCGTACTCGTCGGCCTCCTGCGCGTGCAGAAGGACGAGATCGGGACGGATCGCCGGCACCGCATAAAGCGGGGCGCCGTCGATCGGCGAGGTCATCGCAACGGCAAGCGGGTTGAGCTTGATGACGTCCGACCCGTGCCACGCCGTGACCGGCTGGAAGGGAACGCCATGAGCGGCGGCCATCAGGCCGCCGACGATCGTCAGCGCGTCGATAGCATGCGCTTTCAGTTTGCCCGCCTCGACCGCCATGCGAAAGTTGGGGCAGAGCCTGTTTTCGAGCGTCACGGCCGGAAGGAATGTCTCGGCGACCAAACCCGCAGAAACCATCAGGTCGACATCGAAGCCGGAGCCGGGCGAAGAGAACAGCTTGAGCGCGCCGACACCGCTGCGGATCACCTCGCGTACCAGAGCAACCGGGCGGCCTTGCTTGAAGAGGCCGCCGATGCAGAGACTACCGCCGGGCGCGAGCGACGACGCGATGAAGGCGCCGATCTCGGCCGGCTCGATCGTCTTCTTTCGCCTGGTCTCGCCGCGCGCGTGCATGGGGTCGACCGCCGGAAGACGCGCGGCTTTGACCGCGGCATCCGGTTTCCCAGACGCGGACAGTTCCGAGAGCGGAAATTTCAAAACATGGCCCTCGCGCGTTTTTCCCCTTCACCCGGATAGGCAAAGAGCTTTCGGGTGTCAATGATTGTGGAATGACATTTCGCAGAACGGTCATCAGCAAGCCTCGTCCGCACGCGTTCGCCGTGGCGGCTGCGGGATCGCTTCAGCTGATCGACGTGCTCGCCGCGAACGCCGCACCATTCGGCCCAAGGCGGGCAGTAATCTCGGCCACCATGCCCCGCAGCACTTGGCCGATTTCGTCCATCTTGGCCCGCGGCAGGTGGCGCGACGCTGCGCCGCACGACAGCGCGAGCGCGGCGGTGCCGCCCGGAAGGACGAAGCCGGTGGCCACGCCGTTGATATCTGTCATCCAGCCCGCCTTTGAGGTCGTGTAACCGCGGCTGGCGTGCTCGGCGAGGCCCGCTTCGATTCCGGCGCGAATGCTGTCCCAATGCTTGCTGTGCCGGCGCGCCAGGTGATCGAGGATGTATTGACGCTCACTTTCCGGCAGCGCGGCGAGGATCGCGTGCCCGGTGGCGGTCCCCGCAAGCGGAATGCGCGAGCCGACCTCGAGCTGCAAGGTCATCAGTGTCGAGCGGCTGTGAAACACCTCGAGCTGCACGGCATCGAGGCGGTCGCGCCCGACCAGCGACGCATGCACGTTGTAAGTATTGGCGAGGCGCCGCAAGTACGGAACGACGGCGTCGCCGATGCCGTAGCTGTCACGGGCGGCAAAGCCTAGCGCGAGGATACCGGCCGCGAGCCGATACTGGCGACGTCTCTCGGAGTAATGCAAGTATCCGTCCTGGGTCAGCGATTGCAGCAGCCGCGAGGTGGTGGGTCGGGGCAGACCCACGCGCATGGCGACCTTGCCGCTGCTCAACCAGACGTCTTCACCCGCCAGAGCGTCGAGGACGGCGAGCCCGCGTCCCAGCGCGACGACGAACTTACGGTCGTTCGCCTCGAGGGCTGGTTCGGCCGCCTTTTCGCCCGCCGCTGCTTTGGCCGCCTTAGCCATCACTCGTTCCAGAATGTCAGTCCGGAGCTGCTGAGCGCATTCGCCAAATCAGCAGACAGGGACACGAGGGCAGGACCGACTTCGTCGCGGAACAGCTTCTCGCTGAGACCATGCCGCGACGCCCCGCAGTTCATGGCGAGAAGCGTGCGGCCATCGTCCAACCATAAAGGCGCGCCGACGGCATGGACCTGACGACGCCAATCGCCGAACGACACGGCGTATCCGCGCGCGTCCAATTCGCGCATCGCGACGGCGATGCCGCGCCGTAACGCGTCGGCGCCGTCGCCGGCGGCGGCCGCGAGGGCGGCAATCTGGCGGTCCCGAACCTCCGGCGCGAGCGCCCAGAGATAGGCCCGCCCCATCGCGGTCAGTCCCATCGGCACCGCCGTGCCGACGCGCAGACGCATCGTCACCGTCTCGAGCCCACTGCAATATTCGATATAGATCATGGACAGCCGCTCCGGTACGCCGAGAGCGACGGACATGTCAAAGCGGTCGGCGAACTCCTGCATGTGCGCGCGGGCCATGGCGCGGACTGGCAATCCGGACAGGAAGCTCGCTCCGAGCCGCGTCACCTTCTCGCCGAGCCGATAGCCGCCCATGCCGTCTACCTGACGGAGATGACCGGTGCGAACAAGCGTGTAAGTCAGACGCGCGACGGTCGGCTTCGGCAGGCCAGTGCGCGCGGCGATCTCCGCGTTGCCGAGCGGCGCATCGAGGGAGCGAAACGCGCGCAGGATTTCGAGCCCGCGCCCAAGCGAGATGACGGCGTTTTCACCCCGTTCCGCGGGCGAGGCGACACATCCTTTCATCGTCGCCACCTGCCCGATCTGCGCGTCGCCCGCATCGCGATTTTTCCTGACTTCTGGATTGCCGACGGAGCGCGTCGCGCGCTAACAGGCATTGTCACCCTGCCGTCGATATAAGCATACCCGCCATGCCAACGACCACTGACGAGATGGCGTTTCTTCGCAAAATTAGACCGCGCGAAGCTTTGATCACGCGATCGGCGGCGTTGGCCAATCAGCGGCCCGACCATCGCGGCGCACGCTTCTCCGAAAAGGCGCGCGGTCCCTCGCGCGCATCCTCGCTCGCATAAACCGGTTCGTGGAGACGCTTGGCTTCGACAAGCCCTCGCTCTGCGCCGAGCGCCATTGCGGCAAAGATGCTCGCTTTGGCGGCCGCGACCGACAACGGCGCGTTGTCGCGAATACGCGTGGCGATCGTGCGGGCGCGGGCGCGCACCGCGTCGGGGTTGGGCTCCAGATGATTGACGAAGCCGAGATGATGAAGCCGCTCCGCCGCAATCATATCTCCGGTCAGGGACATTTCCATGAAGATGGCCTGCGGAAGCATCCACAGTAGCGGCACCGCCCACGGCGAGCCGCGCCCCCTTTGCACTTCGGTGATTCCGCCGCCCGTCCCCGCCAAGGCGATGCGAATATCGGAATTAACAGCCATCAGCATGCCGGCGCCGGTGAAGTGGCCGGTAAGCGCGGCCACAATGGGCGCCTTCACCGCCCGCATCCGCTCCATGAACGGATCGCGGATCAGGGTCAGCACATCGACGCCGCGGTCGCGGCGGATTTCCGCAGCTTCCTTCAGATCCATTCCGGCGCTGAACGTACCGCAATCGGCGGAGCCGAGCACCACGACGCGGATCTGCGCATCGGCGTCGACAGCTTCCCAGAGCTCGTAAAGCCGCTCGGCGCTCGCGACATCAATCGCGTTGCGCCGCTCCGGCCGGTTCAGCGTGATGCTCGCGATACCGTCGGCGACGTCGAAGAGGACGCTTTCAGCGCTCATCTGGCGAGCCGGCCGCGACACCGGTCCGTGCGTCTGGTCGAGATAAACAAATCACTTGCATGGGATGAAGACCTCATCAGCCTTGAAGATGTATTTGACGTCCATGATGTAGGGTGGCTGGTGGTCGCCGCCCTTCTCCGCCTCGCCGAACAGCCCCTGATGCATGGCCTGATGATTGCAAGCCTGCATGATGCTGATGCCGTTGACGGACTCTTTGTTCGTGCTCGTCTCGAAAGCGGTAATCCAGGCCTCGGTATCCCACGTGCCGGTCTTGTCGATCACGTCGAGAAACCACTTCATGCCGTCGTAGGCCTCGCCGGCGAACGCGTCGGGCCATTCCTGGAATTTTTCCACATAGGCCTCGACGAAGCGTTGATTGGCCGGATTACGGAAGCTGAAATCATAGCGCAGCGCCGATTGCACGCCGATCGAGGCTGGACCGGCCGCCTTCGCGAAACTCTCGTCCATCAGGTTCGGGCCGATTACCTTGATGCGTTTGATCAGTCCCACCTCGGCGGCCTGCTTGACGAAGGTCACGGCGTCGCTGCCGGTCAGTTCGACCGCGACGGCGTCGGCGCCAGAATTGGAGACTTTGTCGATGAGGACGGAATAATCCTTGCTGCCGAGCGGCGGGAAATCCTCGCCGACGATCTCAACTCCCTCCGCCTTGGCCCGGTCGCGCAACAGCGCCCAGCCGCCGCGCATGACGTTGTAGTCCGCGGAAATCCCGTACAGCTTTTTAATGCCGGCCGCCGAGACGTAGCGTTCGACCGTCAGCATCTCGGCCATGATGTTGTGCGCCGTCCGGAACGTGTAATGCGTCTTGTCCGAGCCGGTGATCCGATCATCGCCCGAGGCGGTCACCAAAAGCGGCACCTTGCGCTGTTCGGAGAGTTTCATAAGGGCGAGCGTCGAAGAGGACGCGACCGAGCCGAACAGGAGCTGGATTCGGCTTGACAGGAGCCGCGTGCCTTTCTGGACCGCGACCTGCGGTTTGGTCTCGTCATCCTCCCATAGGATCTCGATCGGCTTGCCCAAAACCTTGTTTCCGCGCTCGTCGAGCGCAACCTGCACGGCGCGCCGCATGCTTTCGCCGATGATTCCATAGGGGCCGCTCAGCGAGACGATGGCCCCGATCCGAAAAGTTGCCTCTTCGGCCGCAAGCGGGCTCGCCGCCATGAGCGCGCATACGAGGGTCGCTCCCAAAACTAATCCGCGACGCGACATCATCTCCTCCCTGCGACCGCGCGAGGCGGCTCGTTGATTGGTTGCGCGGCGCATATGGGTCCGCGCGGCAGTGCGAACTATCGACAGCCGGCCGTGACGTGTCAATGGAAATGAAATTCTGTACCGCAGAATGGACAGGTGGGTTGACTTGCCCGAGCCCTCTCTGCCATCTCTCCCACTCCCCGAGGGAGAGAAGACAGCGAGACGAGATGAACAGGCCAAGCGTCAAACAGAGCCTCGAGCGTGTATTCGCGCCCCGTTCGATCGCGGTACTGGGAGCATCACAGACAAAGGGCAAGCTCGGTCACTCGGTTCTGGCGCTCCTGCAGAAAAACGGCTTTGCCGGACAGGTCATCCCCGTCAACCCGCGCGGCGGAGAGATCCTGGGGCTTCCCTGCGTCCGATCGTTGTCCGATCTGGATGCACCTCCTGATCTCGCGCTTCTGGTCGTTCCGGCCGAGCACGCGCTCGAGGCGCTGCGGCAATGTGCCGCCAACAAGGTCGGGACCGTCGTCGGCATCACCTCCGGCTTCGCCAAATCCGGCGAGGCCGGGCGGAGCAACGAACAGGCGCTGCGGGAAATTTTGCGCGACGCGCCGTTCCGCCTGATCGGGCCGAATTGCGAAGGCGTCGTCGTCCCTGCGCACAAGCTGCAGATGACATTCAGTCCGATGTTCAACGATATGAGCGTCGGCCCGGTGGCGCTGGTCTCTCAGTCGGGCGCGCTCTCGGGCATGATGGCGAATCGCCTGACCCGCCGCGGGGTCGGCTTCCACTCCGTCGTGACCACCGGCAACGAGACCGACGTGACCGCGACGGACCTGCTCGACCATTACGCCGACACCCCCGATGTCAAGGTCGTGCTGGCTTATCTCGAACAGGTCCGCGATGCCCGCGGCTTCGTCGATGCGGCGCGCCGGTTTCGCGCCAACGGCAAGAAGCTCGTCGTCCTCAAGGGCGGCCGGAGCGCCGCCGGCGGCGAGGCCGCCGCGTCGCATACCGGCGCGCTGGCGGGCGACGATCGCGTCATCAGCGGCGTATTCCGCGACCTCGGCATCATTCGGGCGCGCAACTCGGCCGCGGCGGTCGACGCGACGGCGGCGTTAGCCATCGGCAAGCCGCTGCGCGGACGCGCGATCGCGGTGGTGTCGATCGCGGGCGGCTTCGGCGTCGAGATGACCGACCTGGCCGAGACCAACGGCTTCGATGTCCCGCCGCTTTCAAACGCCGCCCAGACGCGCCTGCGCGCTTTGCTGCCGTTCTATGCGGCAACACGCAATCCGGTCGACCTTACCGGCATGGCCGTGGCCAATCCGACGATCATGAGCGAGGCGCTCGAGATCGTCGCCGCCGAACAGCACATCAACGCGATCGTCGTCATCGTGACGTTTTCCCACGACCCCGCTTTCGCGGAAGCGATCATCCGCGCGAACAAGGCAAGCTCCAGGCCGATCTTGGTCGTTTGGACCGGCGGTTCGGACCAGAACCCGGGCGCCGCCGCTCTGATGCAGGAAGCGCGGCTTCCGACCTTCGACGCGCCCGCGCGCGTGCTCACCGGGCTGCAGGCCCTCCAGGACGCCAAGGTGGCATCATGAGCTCCGATTCCGTTCGCGGACTGCTTGAGACCTGGGTCCGCGAGGGCCGTCGGATCGTGCACGAGGCCGATACCAAGCGCATCCTCGCGCTGTCCGGGATCGTGGTCCCGCAACTTGATCCCGCCGACGAACGCGTCGTCGTCAAGCTCGCATCCGATCGTTTCCCGCATAAAACCGAGCACGGCCTGGTACGGCTCAATGTCGCGCGCGAGGATGCCGCCGCCGTCGGCAAAACCATGCTAGCGCTCGATCCTGGGGGCACCGTCCTCGTGGAGCAAATGGTCGAGGGAGTGGCGGCGGAATGGATCGTAGGGTGCAAGCACGACGCAACGTTCGGACCGATCGTCCTCGCCGGCCCTGGCGGCACCCTTGTCGAGGTGATCAGCGAGGCCGAGATCCGCCTCTGTCCGACCGCACCGGCGGTCGCGGCGGACATGATGTGCGGATCGATACCGAACGCGCTGCTGCGAGGTGCCCGCGGCAAACCGCGTGCGGACCGCGCCGCGCTCGAGGACTTCGTGGTCAAGCTCTCCGCGCTGTTCTCGGAACACGCCGATCTCATCGCCGAGATCGAGGTCAATCCCGTGATGGTGCTGGCTGACGGAAAAGGGATCGTCGCCGCCGACGCCCTGATGGTCATGGCATCTCATCAAGAGAAGCATCCGTGATCGACAGGACGTTTCCCGAGCTTGCGGTCGGCCAGACCCGTTCCTCGCGCGGGCGCACGATCACCGAGACGGATGTGGTGCATTTCTGCATGCTGACCGGCAACTGGCTGGAGATCCACGCCAATGCGGAGTTCGCCAAGAAGGCCCTCTTCGGCCAGCGCGTCGTTCAAGGCAGCCTGATCTTTTCCATCGTCAATGCCCTCATCCCCTTCGATTCGGAAGTCGTCGAAGCCTTTTATGGCGTCGATCGGCTGCGCTTTCTCAAACCGACGTTCATCGGCGACACGCTTTGGGCGCGCTCCGAGGTGATCGCACTGAAGGACCGCGACCACCGTTTCGGCGTCGCGACGTCGCTGCTGACCGGCGTCAACCAGCGCGAGGAGACCGTGCTGAGCTGTGAGTTCAAGCTGCTGATCCGCAAGACGCGTCTGACGGCGCAAACCAATTCCCCACAGAACTAAAGGCGCTGGCCATGAACTTTCTCGACGAGCAGCAGACCCTCTGGCGCGACACGGTCTCGCGCATGATGGATGAGGAGATCACCCGCGAATACATCCGCGCGTGCGACGAGAAGCGTGACTATCCGTACGAAGGCTATGAGAAGCTCGCGCGCGCCGACTTCATGCGCCTGCTGATTCCCGAGGATCATGGCGGCCACGGCGGGACCATCTTCGATTATGCCTTGATGTGCGAAGGCCTCGGCAAGTTCGGCTTCGACTTTGCGACCTCGATCTTGGTTCCGACCTTCACGGCCATGAATATCGTGAAGTTCGGCAACGACGACCAGAAACAGAGTTATCTCGAACCCTTCATGTCCGGGCGCATCCGGTTCTCGATCTCGATCTCGGAGCCGAGCGCCGGCTCGGACGCGGCCAGCACAAAGACCCGGGCGCGCCGCGACGGCGACGTTTATGTCATCAAGGGACAGAAGCTCTGGTGCAGCGGTGCTGCGGCGCGCGACGTCGTCATCGCAATGCTGGTCCGGACTGATCCCGACGTTGCCAAGCACAAGGGTCTTTCCGTCCTGCTGGTGCCGAACGATGCGCCCGGCCTCGACATCCGCAAGCTGCCGACCCTCGCCCGGCGGGCCACCGGTACGACCGAAATCTTCGTCGACGACGTCCGGGTGCCGGCCGCTCAGCTTCTCGGAAGCGAGGGTCAGGGCTGGGAGATCATCACCGACCATCTCGAGCTCGAGCGCATCGCGGTGGCGGCGGCTTATGTCGGCAATGCCCAGACGGCCGTGACCGATGCCCTGGTCTACGCGCACCAGCGCGTTCAGTTCGAGCGTCCGATATTCGACTTCCAGGTCATCAAGCACATGCTGGCTGACATGCAGACGCAGGTCGACGCGGCGCGGCTTCTGGTCTATCGGGCGGCCGAGATGGCGTCCCGCCACGAGCCCTGCTCTGGCGAGGTGGCCATGGCGAAGCTCCATGCCTCGGAGACACTCCAGACGGTTTCACGCATGGGCATGCAGATCCTCGGCGGCCATTCCATGCTGCCGGAGGCCGACATGGAACGCTATTTTCGCGAAGGCATGCAGTGCACGATCGGCGGCGGCACTTCGCAGATCCAGCGCAGCATCATCGCAAAGGCGATGCGCACAAGGGTCGCGTGAAGTGGATGACCTGACCAGCGAGAGCGAGAGGGCCGCGCGCGACAGCGTCGAACGCTTCGTCGCGCAGCGCATCGCTCCCGTCATCAAACAAGCCGAGCGCGAACGCCGCTTTCCGCGCGACATCGTCGCCGGGATGGGTGAAGCGGGATTCTTCGGCGCGGCCTTCCACGAAGAGGTTGGTGGCTCAGCGGCCGACTTTTTGACCGTCGCCGCGATCGCTGAAACGATTTCCCGGCTGCGACCGGAATTCGGCGTTACGATGAACGCCCAGTGCATGACCTGCCCGCTGACGATCTACAATTGGGGAACGCCTGAACAAATTCGCCGTTTCGTCCCCGATCTCATCGGCGGCCGCAAGATCGGGATGTTCGCCCTGAGCGAAGCGGCCGGCGGCTCGGATGCGCTCGGCTCGATGCGGACGGTCGCCGAGCGGCGGTCCGACCGGTACGTCGTCAATGGCGCGAAGATGTGGATCACCTTGGCGGACCAGTGCGATGCCGGCCTACTATTCGCCAAGACGGATCCGGCGGCCGGTCATCGCGGCGTCACCGCCTTCATTGTCGAGCCGAAGCGTTTCGGCGGCTATCGCGCCGAGACGATCGAGATGCCGGGTCTGTCGCCGGTCGTGCGCTCCTGCGCCGTGTTCCTTGACGATTTCGAGGTCCCAATCGAGCACCGCTTGGGCCAGGAGGGCGAGGGCTTCAAAGTTGCAATGAGCGCGCTCGATTACGGCCGGCTCAGCGTCGCCGCGCGGCTCACCGGCGCCGCCCAGGCCTGTTACGACCTAGCCCGCGATTATGCCCGCGAGCGCGTCGTCGGCGGCCAGCCGATCGGACGCTACCAGATGGTCCAGCAGCAGATCGCCGACATGGCCGTCGAAATCGAGGCCTCGCGGCTGATGACGCGCCAGACGGCACTGCTGATGGACGCCCGCCTGCCGGCCCGCCGAGCCGCCTCCTACGCCAAATATTTTGCCGGCCAGGCGGCCAAGCGCGCCGCCCAGGCCGCTTCCGAGATTTTCGGCGGATACGCGCTGACCGCCGACTATCCTCTCGGCTATTACGCCGCGCACGTCGCTATGTTGAGTACCGGAGAAGGGCCGCCGAACGTGCAACGGGTACTCATTGCCGAGGATGCGCTCGGCTGGAAGAATGCCGACCGCCATCCGCCGCGGCGGCGGGAGGCCCCAGCGCTATCCGGTGAACGTCATGGCGCTTGATGCGGACACCTTGGCGGCGTTGCTCGACACTGTCGAGCGGTTCGTCTCGCAACGCTTGCGGCCAGCTGAGGAGGACGTCGCGCACAACGACCGCATCCCGCTCGAAATCGTCACCGAGATGAAAGAGCTGGGTCTGTTCGGGCTCTCGATCCCTGAGGAATACGGCGGATTGGGGCTGACGATGGCGGAGGAAGTCCAGGTCGCGCTGCGGCTCGGGCGCGCCTCCCCGGCCTTCCGTTCGCTGGTGGGCACGAACAACGGCATCGGCTCGCAAGGGATCGTCATCGACGGCACGGTCGAACAAAAGGCGCGCCTGCTCCCGCGCCTCGCGACCGGTGAACTCATCGGATCGTTCTGTCTCACCGAACCGGAGGCCGGATCAGACGCCGGCTCGGTGCGCACGGCCGCGCGCCGCGACGGACTGGACCATTACGTCATCACCGGCACCAAGCGCTACATCACCAACGGACCCTTGGCGGGTCTGTTCACCGTCTTTGCACGCACCGATCCGGCAACGGTCGATTCCCGCGGCGTGACCGCCTTCCTGGTCGACGGCGACGCCGTCGGGATTACGCGGGGGCCGCCCGATCGCAAGATGGGACAGCGGGGCGCCCACACCTGCGACATTATCTTCGAGGACGTGCGCGTCCCCGCCACCAACATCATCGGCGGCCCGGCGCACGAAGGCGCGGGCTTCAAGACGGCCATGAAGGTGCTCGATCGCGGCCGCCTGCACATTTCGGCTGTCTGCATCGGGATCGCCGAGCGGCTGATCGACGACAGCGTCGCCTATGCGCTACAGCGCCGGCAGTTCGGCCAGCCCATTGCGGAATTCCAGCTCATCCAGGCGATGCTTGCCGATTCCAAGGCGGAGGCCTTCGCCGCGCGCTGCATGGTGGAGGAAGTCGCCCGCCGGCGCGATCGCGGCGAACGCGTCTCGATGGAGGGGGCCTGTGCCAAGATGTTCGCGAGCGAGATGGTCGGACGCGTGGCCGACCGTGCCGTGCAAATTCACGGCGGCGCCGGCTACATCGCCGACTACGCCGTCGAGCGCTTCTATCGCGACGTGCGCCTGTTCCGGATCTACGAAGGTACCACACAGATCCAGCAGCTCGTGATTGCGCGCGAGATGATCAAGGCCGCGAAGACGTAGCCGCCCCGGTGCTGTCGCTCGACACTACTCGACAATGTTAGCCAGGTTGTTCTCGAAAGGCGACGTCGAGCGACTGCGCAAAGTCGCGTCTAGCGGGCACGCCGATCCGACCGATGTCATGCTCGGGCCCGCCGAGGCCCGCCGCTACGCTGACTAGCGAATGCCCGGCTGAGCCTGGCGATCGCCGACCGCGGCTACGTCATCGAGAAAGGCCGCGTCGTCATGGCGGGGCAGGATCTGCGGCGATCGAGGGAGGTCGCCGACCGCTATCTCGGCGTTGGCGTCTTGTCGCAAGAAGATCTACCGATCGGCGGACGCAGTTGACCGGGCATTTGCGCGCGCTGTTGCAGCGCTAACCCGCGACCTTATCGTTACGATGCGCCGCCATCAGGCGTGGAGGTGGAAGACCTGCCGCGCCAGCACCATGCGCATCACTTCGACCGCGCCTTCGGTGATCATGAAGCTGCGCGAATCCCGCCACATTTTCTGGATTGGCATCTCGGTCGAAAGGCCGGTGCCGCCGTGTATTTGCATGCAGCGGTCGGCGGCGCGGAAGCCGAGCTCGGTGCAGAAGATCTTGGTGATGTAGCTGTCGTGGCGCGCGAGCGTCTTCTGGTCGGCCTTCCAGGCGGTCTGATAGACGTAGGTCTGGCCGATCTGATGCTCCATGAAGGAATCGGCGATCATGAACTGCACCGCCTGACGCTCGCTCAGCGGTGCGCCGAAGGTGACGCGCTGCTGCGCTTAGCGCGCGGCGAGCTCGATCGAGCGCTGGGCAACGCCGAGCCCGCGGCAGGCCTGATAGAGCCGGCCGGCGGTGATCCAGGCCTGGGCGAGCCGCATGCCTTCGCCTTCGCCGCCGATCAGATTCGCTGCCGGCACGCGCATGTCGTCGAAGGCGAGCTCATAGGTGACATCGCCCATCATCTTCGTCGTCTTGCGCGTGATGGCGAAGCCCGGTGTGTCGGCATCGACCAGAAACATCGACAGGCCGCCGCGCGAGCCTTTGCTGCGGTCGGTTGCGGCGACGACCTGCAGAAAGTCGGCGCCCTCGACGTGTGAAATGAAGCGTTTGCGTCCATTGATGACGTAGTGGTCGCCGTCGCGCACGGCGGTCGAGCGGATCATGCCCGGATCGGCGCCCGCGTCCGGCTCGGTTTGCGCGAACGCGGTTTTCTTCTCGCCGCGCAGGACCGGCAGCAGATATCTTTCCTTCTGCTCCGGCGACAGCATGAACAGAACCGGCCGCGCGTCGGGCCCGAACACGCCGGGACCGCGGGGCGACAGCGCAATGGTGCGGGCGAGTTCCTCCCAGACGACGACCATGCCGAGGTGGCTAAGGCCCATGCCGTGGGCGTGGCGGCGTCGATCTTTCACGGTCCGGCTAACGCGCCGTGAATCCGAGGCTCTCTCGGCCGCGCCGGCCATTCGAATAATCGTCCGCCGTCTTCAAATACATGATTGAATTGTAACATGGCCTCGCTTCCTGGCGCCGAATTCCTAGCGCACGCGCTCCCATCAATCTCAGGCAGCCGACGGCCGGATCACTTGACTGAATAGATCAGATTGTCGCACTTAGCGATGACCGCGGCTTCGCCTTGCTCGTTTCGAAGCGCGCCTTCGAACGTGACGATATCGCCATTGAGCGATTCTTTGCGGCGGATCCCGACGATCTCCCAATCAATCTTGGCTTTTTCACCGGCCCGGACCGGCTTCTTCAATTGGAATGAAAGGCCAAGTCCGACCACGAGGAAGCGCTCCGATAAGTAGCTGCCCAACATGCCCATCATCACGGAACAACTATGGGTCCCGCTGGCGATGAGCCCCTTGAAAGGACTGGCTTCGGCAAACGCCCTGTCATGGTGGAGTGGATTGAGGTCTCCGGCCATCGTCGCGAACTCGACGATGCGCTTCTCGTCGAAGACGTAGTCGCGGCTGAACCGTTCGCCGATTGTGTAGGGGGCCATTGTACGGATAGCCATGAGCTGTTTCTCTTGCCTGTAAACGCTGAACTTTCATGCCGATGAAACGGCGACCTGGTTTGAATGGGATGGACCGCTGCGCTCGATCCAGGATGAAGGATCGGAACGCACCCGTTTCTGCAGCAGGTCGATCTCAGGCAGTATGTCCTGGGCGAAGAAGCTCGCGCCCACCAACAGGGCCTGTCGGTCGCGCCTACTATGGGTCAACATCAGAAGCCACGCCCAGCCGAGCGCGAGCTTGTAGACGAGATGAAGAAAAGGGGTAGCGGCGGCAAGCGCACGATCGCGATCGCCGACCAAATGCTGGCGCAGGTGATCGGCGCAGCATTCGCAGACGCGGACGGCGTCGACTATGGTCTCGGTGAACGCGCGCGGCACGCCGGCGACCGCGGCGTGCTCGATGTCGGCGCGGACGCGGCGGCGGAATTCGGTGAAGCCGCCGCCCGCCGACAATTTGCGGCAGACAAGGTCGATGGCCTGGATGCCGGTGGTGCCTTCATAGATCGGCAAAATGCGCGCGTCACGGTATAAGCGTTCGACGCCGTTGTCGCGGATATAACCATGGCCTCCATGCACCTGGATGGCGAGATCGGTGACGGCGACCGCGGTTTCGCCGCAGCCTGCCTTGCATACCGGCAACAGGAACGCCGCCAGTTGCGCGGAACGCTCTCGTTCGGCAGCGTCGTGACCGCAACTCGCGATATCGAGGAGTTTGGCAACCTCGTAGCATAGCACGCGGGCGCTTTCGCTCAGCGCCCGCATGGTCAGGAGGTTGCGGCGGACGTCCGGATGCCGCGCGATTGGCACGGTGCCGCCGCCGCGGCTTCCCTGCTGGCGAAACCCCGCATATGTTGTCGCCGCCTAAGTCGCGGCGACGGAAAGGCCGACGCCCTGCACCGCCACTTCCAAGCGCATTTGATTGATCATCGCGAAGATGCTTCGCAGGCCGTCGCCGGTGGCGCTTAGCGGGAAGCCCAGGGCGTCGTCGAACTGCATGACGCACGTCGGTGAGGCATTCAGCCCAAGCTTGTGCTCGATGCGCAGCGGCACGACGGAGCTGTCGCGCCGTCGGTCGTTGAAGGCCGGCACCGCGAACAGTCTCAGTCCGGCGATACCTCCGGTCGTGTTCGCCTGCGCTAGGACGAGGTGCAGGATGCCGTCCGTCAGCTGATGATCGCCGAAGGAGATAAAAATCTTCGTTCCGCGCAGCAGCCATTCTCCTTCCGGACCTATGCGGGCGGTCGTCCTGATGGCGCCGGCATCCGATCCAGCTCCGGCTTCGGTGATGCAGATGGTCGCCGCCCATCGGCCGCCGACCAATTCCGGCAAGTATCTGTCCTTGACCTCGCCGTCGGCGTGCCGGCCGATGATATCGGTGGCGCCGCGGACCAAGAGCGGCAGCATCGACGCGGCAACGCACGAGCCGCAGACCATCTCGGAGAATGCAGCCTGGACTAGTTGCGGTAGCCCGTGGCCGCCGTGCGTGCGCGGCACCGACAAACCCAGCCAGCCCTGCTCGACGTAGCCGCGCCAGATTTCGGCGAACGCGTGCGGTAGCCGCACGCGCCCCGCCTCAAAACGACAACCCTCGGCGTCGAGCTCGGCCGCCTTGGCGGCAACCGCCGTGCGGGAAAACATCGCCCCGCCGTCCAGAATGTGGCGCATCGTGGCGGCGTCGAGTTCGGGAAACGCCGCGCGTGCCAACAAATCGTCGAACCCGACGACGTTTTCCATGGTGTCGACGATATCGGCCAATGGAGGGTCGAAGATCATCGCCGGCGGCGCCTGCGCCGTGTCGTCGGATTGGCCAAGCGGCCGGTCCGCATTCCCACCTCCGTCCGTAAGCCCGCGCGCGAGCGCTTCCCGCGCGTAGCTGCAATATTTCACGTGCGACTTGACTTGGTTGCGCCGCTCTTAAATATTTTACATAGACGTAAATAAATGCCGAGGCAATGGCAGGCCAGGGAGAACGATCATGAGTTTGGCGCAAGCGGCACCCGATCGGGTGCTGCGTGGAAATATCGTCGACTACTTGCTGGAGAAATCAGGCTCGCGGGAGTTGTCGGCGCATCCCTATCTCGTCACAGCGGATGGCACCTGGAGCTACGCCGATTTGACGCGCCGCGTCGGCAAGATCGCCAACGCCCTGCTCGCCCTCGATGTGCAGGCTGGCGATCGCGTGCTGTTCAGCGCGGTCGATGGCATCGACTTTCCGGCGCTGTTCCTGGCGATCATGAAAATCGGCGCGGTCGCGCTGCCGATCAACACCTACCTCAAGCCACAGGATTACCAGTATTTCATCGCCGACAGCGACACGCGGATGGTCATCGTCGATCACACAGTGGTACCGGCGATCGACGCAATTCGCCCGGCGCTTCCGCGCCTGCGCCATGTCCTCGTGCTGCGCGAGCCGGTCGCCGGTTACCAGATGCTCGAGGAGCTGATCAGCTCAGAAGCCGAGCATTGCGAGAGCCGTCAAACCGATCCGGATGCGATGGCCTTTTGGCTTTACAGTTCGGGCAGCACCGGCATGCCGAAGGGGGTGGTGCACACCGGTCGTCATTTGTTCTGGGCGACCGAACTGTTCGGTGTGGACACGCTCGGCATCAATCGCAACGACGTCATTTTGTCGCCGCCGAAGATGTATTTTGCCTTCGGTCTCGGCAATCAGGTCTATTTCCCGATTCGCACCGGCGCCACGGTCATTGCCAATCCCGACGCGATCACCCCGCAGCGGATCTGGGACCTTTGGCTCAAGCACGCGCCCACGGCGGTTTTCGGCGTGCCCACGCTGTTCGCGGGCATGCTGCGTTTTGCCGACGAGCATCTCGATCGGGCTGCCGTGCGTGAGGCGTCGGCACGACTGCGCCTCTGCATCAGCGGCGGCGAGATCCTGCCGCCTTCTCTCATGCAGCGCTGGCGTGAATACGTTGGCGTCGACATTCTCGATGGCGTTGGCACCACGGAAATGACCCACATGTTCCTGATCAACCGGCCAGATGCTCCTGTGCCCGGCAGTTGCGGCCGGTTGGTGCCGGGTTATCGCGCCGAAGTGGTGGACGACGAGGATTGCCCTGTGCGGAAAGGCGAGATCGGCAATCTCCGCATGTTCGGGCCCTCGGCGGCGCAAACGTACTGGAACCAGCCCGAACGCACTGCCGTCACCATGGCGAAGGGCGGTGTGCTCACCGGCGACAAGGTCTACGAAGACGATGATGGCAACTATTTTTTGGTCGGGCGCGCCGACGACATGCTGCGCGTCGGCGGCATTTGGGTTTCGCCGGCAGAAGTAGAGACCGTCATCGCTCAGCACACCGGCGTGCTGGAATGCGCGGTCATCGGTCATCCCGACGAAGCGAGCATGATCAAGCCGAAGGCCTTCGTGGTCCCGCGCGAACGTGTCGACGATCATGAACGCTTCGCCGCCGATTTGCGGGCCTATGTGCGCGAGCGGCTGGCCCACATCAAATGTCCGCGTTGGTTCGCGATTGTCGAGGAACTGCCCAAAACCAGCACCGGCAAGATTCAACGGTTTCGCCTTCGCGCCGAATCCGTGGAACCTGCAGGCCGATAAAAATTTTACGTACACGTAAAAAATATTGACTCGCCCGCAGCGCGGGTCGTATTCAGGGGAACGGCAGGAGAAACGACGCCAATGCGTATGGAACGATCGGGTCACACCTACGCGCCCTACCGGATCAAGCCGGATCGCCGCTTGGCTCAGAAACTCATGGCGGGCCTCGGCGTCGACAGCGAGCCGGAGCACGTGCCGCCGACCTACATGATCTTCCTGCGCGGCGAAACGCTCGGCGTCGACCTGTTCAAGGACCTCGATATTCCGCGGCAAAAGGCCCTGCACGGCGGTCAGCGCTACGAATGGTTCGAGCCGATCGAGTGGGACGACGAGCTTCGCGTCCACGCCAGGGTCGACAAGATCGTCGAGAAGCACGGCAAGCGCGGGCCGATCTGGTTCGCCGATATTGCGTTCGACTATTACCGTGTGCGCGACGACAAGCTCGTGCTTCGCGAACTGACCAGACTGGTGAAGCAATCATGAGTGCCCTCCCGGAGGTCGGCAATGTTTTGTTCGACGTGACGTTGCCGCCCGCCGGCCGGGCGCGCGTCGCCACTTTCTCCGAAGCTACCCAGGATCCCAATCCTATTCATGTCGACGATGACTTCGCGAAGGTCGCCGGCTTTCCGACCGTGCTGCAGCAGGGTCCGATGACGACGGCGCAGTTCGCCCGGCTCCTGGATGAGCACGTCGGCCATGGCCGCACAAAAACGCTCGACCTCTTCTTCACCGCGCCGGTGTTTCCGGAAGATGCTCTCGCGCTCAAGGCGGTGGTTGCCGAGGTAGGCGATGTCATCCGCGTCACGCTGACGGCGACCAAACCAGACGGCGGGCTGACCGCAAAGGGCACGGCCGAACTGTCGAAACCATCATGACAAACCCGCCCGCTCACATTCCTCTGGTCGCCGGCGGCGTGGTCGGCACGTTCGGCCGCTTCACCGACCAATCGCTCCTCGATATCGCCTTACCGGTGGTGCGCGAAACGCTGGCGGTTGCGTCGATTACGCCGGACGAGGTGCAGGCAGCCTTTGTCGGCAACGCCTTTGGCGGCGCCATCGTCGATCAGGAATCGATCCTCGCACAAATTCTCCTCATGCCTGCCGGCATCTGTGGCGTGCCGATGCAGACGATCAAAAACGCCTGCTCGAGCGGATCGAGCGCGGTGCATCTGGCTTGGGGCGCAATCGCCTACGGACAGTACGATTGCGTCTTGGTGCTCGGCGCAGAGAAGCTCACCCACCACGACAAGCGCCGTTCGTTGGCGGCGTTGGCGACCGCAACAGACCGCGAAAGCGTGGCCACGGATCGCTCGGTGTTCATGGACGTGAATGCGGCGCGCGCTAACGGCTACATGGCGCGTTACGGCGCGACGCCGCGCCATTTCGCGCAAGTGGCCGCCAAGAACCGGCGGCATGCGGTCCTCAACGCGCGCGCCAGCCTGCGCACGCCGATTACCGTTGAGGAAGTGCTGAACGATCGCGTCATCGTGCCGCCGCTCACCCGCGCGATGTGCGGCGGGGTGGTCGACGGCGCCGCGTGTCTAGCGCTGGTGTCGCCGCAATTCGCCGCGCGCCGCGGTCTGTCAGGATTGACCCGCATCGTGGCGTCGAGCCTCGTATCCGGCCGGCGCCAAGCCGACGAAGGCGGCAACGCAACGTTTCGCGCCGGTCAAGGCGCCTATCGGCAGTCCGGGATCGACCCGAAACAGATCGCCGTGGCCGAAGTGCACGACGCCAGCGCGCCGCAGGAGCTGTTCGACATCGAGGATCTCATGTTTTGCGGTCGTGGCGAGGCGATCCGCCTGCTGGAAGACGGCGAAACGGCACTCGGCGGGCGCATGCCGGTCAACACCAGCGGCGGGTTGACCAGTCGCGGCCATCCGGTCGGCGCCACTGGCGTCGCCCAGATCGTCGAAATTCACGAGCAGCTGAGCGGTCGCGCCGGCCCGCGGCAAGCGGGTCGGCCAAAGGTCGGGCTCGCGCAGATGGCCGGGGGCTTGCTCGGCGACGATTCCGCGGTGGCGAGCGTGCATATTCTGACGGTGTGAGATGACCATGGCGTACGAAATTCCGCGCAGCTACGATCTTTTCGTCAACAACGCGTGGCATCGATCGTCGACTAACAGCGTGATCGAGGCGCGTAGTCCGCTCACCGGCGACGTGTTGTGCACGGTGCCGGACGCGGGCGCGCGCGATGTGGTCGAGGCGGTGATCGCAGCGAAGGCGGCGTGGCCGGCCTGGTACGCCAAGGGTGCGCGCAAGCGCGCCGAGGCGATGTTCGCGCTGGCCGACCGGCTGATGCAGGACATCGAACGGTTTGCTTGGCTGGAGACGGCGAATACCGGCAAGCCGTGGCGCGAAAGCTACGCCAACGTCGCGACCGCCGCCGACCGCCTGCGCTATTTCGCCAGCGTCGCCCGCGCCCTCGAAGGTGGCGTGCTGCCGGACGGCGGCAGCGTTCTCAGCTACGACATCCGCGAGCCGCTGGGCGTGGTCGGCATCATCGGCGCGTGGAATTTCCCACTCAATATGTTCATCGGCAAGATTGCGCCGGCGATCGCGGTCGGCAATGCGGTCGTCTACAAACCCGCCGATACCACGCCGATCACGACGCTGGAAATCGCGCGGTTGATCGCCGAGACGCTGCCGCCCGGCGTCGTCAACATTCTGACCGGCCGTGGCCCGACGACGGGCGAGGCCATTGTCGCGCATCCGGACGTCAGCAAAATTTCGCTGACCGGCTCGGTCGCGAGCGGCCGTGCGGCCATGGCGGCGGCGGCGCCGTTCGGCAAGCCGATGACGCTGGAGCTCGGCGGCAAGAACGCGCAACTGGTGTTCCCCGACGCCGACCTCGATCGCGCCGCGCAGGGCATCCTGCTCGGCGCCTTCATGAACCAGGGCCAGGTCTGCACCTCCGGTTCGCGCGTCTACGCGCATCACGCCGTCGCCGACGCGCTGCTGCACCGCATTCTCGCCCTGATTCCGCGCATGCGCATCGGCGATCCGTTCGACAAGACGACCCAGATCGGCACGCTCGCCCACCGCGGCCACATGGAACGGGTGCTGCACTACATCGACATCGGCAAGGACGAAGGCGCCAAACTGGTGACCGGCGGCGGGCGGGCCAGTGTCGCCGCTTATCCGGCTGGCCTGTTCCTGCAGCCGACCATTTTCGACGATGTCGCCTCCGACATGGTGATCGCGACGCAGGAAATATTCGGCCCGGTGATGACCTTCCAACGCTGGGGCGAGGAGTTCGAGCTGCTCAGCATGGTCAACGGGCTCGACTTCGGACTGGCCGCGGGCATCTGGACCGAGAATCTCGGCCGTGCTCATCGCATGGCACGCGCGGTCGAGGCCGGACGCGTCTGGGTCAACTGCTACAACTTGTTTCCATCCGGCGCCGCTTTCGGCGGCACCAAGGCCAGCGGTCACGGTCGCGAGGATGCGTTCGAGACCATGTTCGCCTTCACGCAGGTCAAGAACGTGATCGTTGACATATCCGAACGCCAACGGGCCTTTTTCTAAGACGGATTCAAAGAGAGGAGCTGAGCATGTTGCAACTCAATCCCAACAACACCGGCATCGGCAATGTCACGCCGGAAACTTTCTTCGTTCAGGACGACGAGTTCACCAAGCTGCAGCTCAACATCATCGCCATCCACGTGGTCAGCGAGGAATTCGGCGCCGACACTTTCGAGC
This sequence comes from uncultured Pseudomonadota bacterium, assembly GCA_963745155.1. Lineage (GTDB taxonomy): Bacteria > Pseudomonadota > Alphaproteobacteria > Rhizobiales > Xanthobacteraceae > BOG-931. Next base: position 69,863 of record CAVUWO010000008.1, read on the forward strand.
AAAGCATCCTGCGAGCGCCGAGCGCGGACATGAAAATGCGCATGGCGAAGACGGTGATGGAAGAATACGGGCACCATCTGCGCTTTCGCAAATTGCTCGAGGATCTGAAACTCGATTGGAAGGAAGTCACCAAGGACAAGGGGCACCTGAGCACGTTCGACGTGCCAATCGACACCTGGGCGGACCAGATGGTGTTTCTGGCGTTGGTCGACCGGGCTGCGGCGCATCAGTTCCGCCACTTCATCAAGTCGCCTTATGAACCGTTTCGCCGCGCCTGTCAGGAGACGCTCAACGAGGAATACGGGCACGTCGGCCTCGGCATGGACGGAGTCAAGGTTCTGCTGCTTACGCCGGAGGGCAAGGCCGAGGTCGAAAAGGCGGTGCACAAGTGGCTCCCGGTCGGGCTTTCGTCGTTCGGCGGCGACAAATCCAAGACCAACCAGCGCTATCGACACTGGGGCCTCAAGAACGACACCAATGAAGGCATGCGCGAGACCTACTATCAGCAGGTCAAGGCCTTCATCACCAAGGATTGGGACGTCGTGCTGCCGGAAACCAGCAAGGAGTTCATCGATCGGCTTGGCGGTGACATTTCGGCTCACGCCATCTACGTGGCGGGCTGAGAACGCGGGCCTTTCAACCATGAACGCGCACGCCGGTCCGGCCCTGTTTTCGGTGGAGATCAGGCCTTCCAGCCACGAAATACCGTGCCGCAGCGATCAGACGCTGCTGGATGGCTGCATCCAGGCTGGAATTCCCGCGCCTTATAACTGCCGTTCCGGCGAATGCGGCGAGTGCGCCGCTAAGCTCCTCGGCGGCGATGTTTACGAAATGGCGGGCGCCGATCCCGCCGTTTTCAGCGACGCCGATCGCGCAGCCGGCAAGATCCTGCTGTGCATGTGCTTCCCGCGCTCGCCGGTCACACTCGATGTGCCGCTGAACACCGAGCAGCCGGCGATCAAGCCGACGATCATCAACACCATGGTCGAACAGATCGAGCGGGTGACGCCGACGACGCTCAAGGTGACGGTGGAGACGCCGGGGCCGGTCGAATATCGCGCCGGCCAGTGCTTCGAATGGATTGTTCCCGGAATCAGACCGAACCGCATCTATTCGGCGGCGAACCGTCCCGGCGACCAGGCGATCGAGTTTCATGTTCGAATCTATCCCGGTGGCAAGATCGGCAAATTCGTTACCGAGGCGCTGTCGCCGGGGCAAAGTCTGCAAATTCTCGGTCCGTTTGGCCAATTCGGACTCTCGACGGCAAACTGGCGGCCGGCTGTATGCATCGCTGGCGGCACCGGACTGGCGCCGATTCGCGCCATCCTCGACGATGCCTTCGCCCACGGCGATGGCCGCGAGATTCGCTTCTTTTATGGAGCACGTAGCCAGCAAGAGCTTTATTGCCTGGATACGCTGGAACGCTGGGCGCGCGAAAACCCGGCCTTCAGTTTTACTCCCGTGCTGTCGGACGAGCCGGCCGATTCCGGCTGGAGCGGGGCGCGCGGCCTGGTGAGCGATGCCGTTGCGGCGTGTTTGCAGGATGCGTTTGGGCTCGAAGCTTATGTTTGTGGCCCGGCGGCGATGATCGACGCCACGGTCGCGGTCCTCGAAGCGGCCGGGCTGTCGAGCGAGGACATCCATGCCGACCGGTTCGCGCAAGCCCGATGACGTTGGCCGAAAGCGTCGCACCGCAATTCGCGATTCCGGCGCCGCTTCGCGCTGCCGACTGCGTGATGAGCGATGGAGCGATCGTTCGCTTGCGGCAGCACGGGCGGCCCGGCCGCCTGCGGCTGGCGCTCAGTCACGGCAATGGTCTCGCGATCGACGCCTATCTGCCGTTCTGGCGATTGCTACTCGATGAATTCGAGGTGATCGTCTTCGACGTGCGCAATCACGGGGAAAATCCGCTGCACCAGCCCTCCGCGCACACCTGGGATCGGATCGCGCAAGACATGGGCGAAATCCGTTCCGCGATCCAGGCCTGTTTTGGCGCCGCACCCACGATCGGCGTGTTCCATTCGTTGTCGGCCGTCGCCGCGCTCATGAACGAGATTGCGGCTGGCCCGGAATGGTCCGCGCTTGTGTTGTTCGATCCGCCGATATTTCCTCCGGAAGGACATCGGCTCCGGGACGGGCTGCGTGCCGACGAGAACAAGCTGCAGCGCCGCGCGCTGCGGCGACAGACCCATTACCAATCGCCTGAACAGTTCGCCGCGCAATTGGCGCGTCAACCGACGTTCCGTCGCTGGGTCGCGGGCGCCGATCTATTGTTCGCCCAAGCCACGCTGCGACCGCGTGCCGACGGCGAATGGGTCCTGCGATATCCGCGCGAACTCGAAGCCCGCATCTATGATCTCAATGTCGATCCAAGACTGTGGACGGGGCTTCCGGCGCTGCACCAGCCGGTGATTTTGATCGGAGCCGACCCGCTCTGTCCCGACGCCAGTCCGCCGGCGAGCATCTGCCGGGCGATCCACGACGAGCTCGGGGTCGAATACCGCATGATCGCCGATACGACTCACTTTCTGCAGATCGAACAACCCCACGCGTGCCGCGACGCGCTGATCGACTTTCTGCGGCGCCATCGATTGGCATGACCATCGTGTCGGGATCCGAAACCAGGAGGATGCCATGAATTTCGACGAGGTCCGGATTCCCCATGGGGCTTACTGGTCGACGCCTTTTGTCCGCTGGCAGGGAAGCTTCGCCCATTTGCACAGCTTGCGCTTTGCCGCCGACACCGCCGGCAAGATTTTGAAGCAGAAGCACGTACCGCTCGATCGGATCGATCATGGCGTCCTCGGGACGACAATTCCGCAGCAAAAGAGCTTTTGGGGCGTGCCGTGGATGATGTCCTTGATGGGAGCCGGCCAAGTGGCGGGTCCGACGATCGCGCAAGCCTGCGCGACCAGCGCGCGATGCGTCGCGCTGTCGGCGAGCGAGCTTTGCGCCGATCAAGCAAACGCCTCGCTCGTCGTCACCTGCGACCGGACGTCGAATTCTCCGGTCGTCGTCTACCCTGATCCGCAGGCAGCGAGCGGATCGCCGGCCATCGAGAATTGGGTCCTCGACAACTTCCGTGAAGACCCGTATGCGCGCATCGCGATGGTCGAGACCGCGGAAAACTGCGCCCGGGATTGGCAGATCAGCACCGAGGAACAACACGACGTGGTTGCGCGGCGCTATCAGCAATATCAGGACGCGCTCAAGAACGACCGGTCGTTCCAGCGGCGCTACATGCCGTTACCGTTCGATGTGCCCGACCGCACCTTCGGGAAAATCACGGCGCGGCTCGACGGCGATGAAGGCATCCATGCGACGACCGCCGAAGGTCTGAGCAAGCTCAAGCCGGTCATCGCCGGCGGCACTGTGACGTTCGGCGGCCAGACCCATCCCGCCGACGGCAACGCCGGCATGATCCTGACCCGGGCCGATCACGCGTCGGCCTTCACTGCCGAGCCGGGCATCGACATCCGGCTGCGCGGGGTCGGTCAGGCCCGCGAACGCAAGGGCTATATGCCGGCGGCGCCGGTGAAGGCGGCCAAGCAGGCCCTGCAATCCGCCGGATTGGCGATCGGCGATATCGCCGCAATCAAGTCGCACAACCCGTTCGCGGTCAACGACATCGTGTTCGCACGCGAAACCGGCGTCGATGTGATGACGATGAACAATTACGGCTGCTCCCTCGTCTACGGGCATCCGCAGGGGCCAACCGGCTTGCGCATCGTCATCGAGCTCATCGAGGAATTGGTGCTGCGCGGCGGCGGGCTCGGCTTGTTTCAGGGTTGCGCCGCCGGCGACACCGCGATGGCGTTGGTGCTCGAAGTCACCGACCGCCGAACCGGATAACGACAAGCCGGCCGATACCGCCTCGATCGCCGCCTATGAAGGCCAGATCGGGCGAGCCGCCTACGCGGCGTCCAAAGGCGGGGTCGCGGCCTTGATCTTGCCTGCGGCGCGCGAACTCGCCCAGTATGGCATCCGGGTCATCGCGATCGCACCAGGCATTTTTTTGACGCCGATGCTGCAAGCCCTTCCCGAGGCCGCCCAGCATTCGCTGGCGGCCGCGATCCCCTATCCGCATCGGCTCGGCGATCCGCGGGAATTTGCCGCTCTGGCGATTTACATGATCGAGAACGTCATGCTGAACGGCGAAGTGGTCCGGCTCGACGGCGCCATTCGGCTCATGCCGCGCTGATGCGGCGAGATTTTTTACGTGAACGTAAAATTTTCTTGACAACGTGCCGCGGCGGGGAAATCCTTGGCCGCAGGACCGATGCTGCGCTGTTTAGCGCTGAGACAATCGGCGCGTTCGAGGCGAGGAGAGCAACATGACGGCGAATACCGCGAGCGGGGCGGAAGGAACCCGTTCTCAGGTTCGCTTGGCCGTGCCGACCGTCGATATCGAACGTCGCGCCAACGGGGAAATCATTCTAAAATCACGCGTGCCGCTCGGCGAGCCGGCGCGCCAGGTCAACGATCATCTTCGCAAATGGGCGGCGGCGGCGCCAAATCGCATCTTTCTGGCCGAACGACGCGGTGATGGGAGCTGGCGCGAATTGAGCTACGGCGAAGCGGCCCAGCTCGCCAACCGAATGTCGCACGCGCTGCTGGCCCGCGGCCATGGTGGGGGCCACCCGGTGGCGGCGTTGTGCGATAATTCGATCAACATGGCGTTGCTGAAACTAGGCGCTATGCAGATGGGCATCCCGTTCTTGCCGATATCGCCGGCTTATTCGCTGCTATCGGAGAACTTCACCAAGCTCAAGCATGTGATCGGGCAGTTCACCCCTCGTCTGATCTACGTACCGACAATTGCGCCATTCGCTCGCGCCCTCAAGGCGATCTCCCTGGACGATGTCGATCTGGTCGTCGACGCGCCCGATCGGGATTGGCCCGACGCGATTGTGTTCGACAGTCTGCTCGCGAACGCCGCCTCCGCCGAAGTCGAGCGCCGCTACGCCGAAGTCGGGCCTGACTCTATCGCCAAAATTCTTCTCACTTCCGGCTCTACCGGCATGCCGAAAGGCGTCATCAACACCCAACGCATGATGTGCGGCAACGGCCAGGCCATCGACCAGGTCTGGCCGTTTCTCGGCAAACGCCCACCCGTCATCGTCGATTGGCTGCCGTGGAACCACACCTTCGGCACCAATTTCAATTTCAATCAGATCCTCCGCCACGGCGGCACGATGTGGATCGACGGCGGCAAACCAGTCCCGGGCAAAATCGAAACCACGCAGCAGAACCTGCGCGAAATACAGCCCACGCTTCTCTACAACGTGCCGCGCGGATTCGACTTGTTGCTGCCGGCACTCGAACAGGACGAAGCGTTCGCCCATTACGTATTCGAACGGCTCGACGTTATCTTCTATGCGGGATCGGCGCTGCCGCCGCATCTGTGGCAACGTTTGGACGCGTTGGCGCTGCGCAGCCGCGGTGAGCGTTTGCCGATCCTGTCGTCGCTCGGCTCAACGGAAACCGCGCCGGTTTCGACGCTGTGTCATTGGCTTGCCGCCGATTTCGGTGGCGTCGGACTCCCCGTTCCTGGCGTAACGGTCAAGCTGGTGCCGGCGGCCGGCAAATTGGAAATCCGCGTCAAGGGCCCGAACGTCACGCCGGGCTATTTTCGGCAGCCCTTCGAGACCGAGAAGGCATTCGACGAAGAAGGGTTTTTCAAGCTCGGCGACGCGGTAAAATTCATCGACCCAGACCGCCCCTCGGCCGGCCTTCGTTTTGATGGCCGGGTCTCTGAAAACTTCAAACTGTCGAGCGGCACCTGGGTCGACGTCGGCGAGCTGCGCATCGCCGCGATTTCCGCCGCGGCGCCCGCCGTTCTCGACGCGGTGGTCACCGGCCACGATCGCGACGAGGTCGGCCTTCTGGTCTTTCTCAATACGCAGGCTTGCCGCAAGCTCTGTGGTAACGCCGAAACCGACGGGCTCAGCGCACATCCGGCCCTGCATCAACATTTCCACGACGCCTTTGCGCAATTCAATCAACGCAATACCGGAAGCAGTCGCCGCGTGGCACGTGTTCTGTTGATGACGGAGCCGCCATCGATCGACGGCAACGAGATAACCGACAAAGGTTACATCAACCAGCGCGCCGTTTTGGAACGACGTGCTGCCGAGGTGGCGCGGCTGTACGCAGATGACGGCAATCCGGATGTTGTCGTGTTCGATGGGCGCGCCGCTGCACCGGAACGACGGGCGTCTTGACGTCGGAACGCAAAATCAACCAAATTCGGGGAGGATTCGCATGTCTTTTGCGAAGCTGACTTTTGCGATGCGGTTTCGGACGGCCTCATCTTGGACTGGCCTTTCCTGGACGAGACCTCTGGTCGTGGCCGCCGTCGTTGCCTTTCCGTCGTTAGGCGCCGCCGCGGCGGACCAACCGATCAAAATTGGTGTGATGAACGATATGTCGGGCGTTTATGCCGACTATCAGGGCGTCGGCTCGGTGATCGCCGCGCGTCTGGCGGTGCAAGATTTCGGGAGCACGCTGAACGGCCGTCCGATCGAGGTCGTTTCCGGCGACCACCAGAACAAGGCGGATATCGGTGCCAGTATGGCGCGCGAATGGTTCGACCGTGACGGCATCGATGTCATCGTCGATGTTCCCAACTCGGCGATTGCGTTGGCGGTCAGCGACATCGCACGGGAAAAGAACAAGGCCTTCATAGCGTCCGGTGGGGTCACCAGCGAGCTCACCGGGGGCCGCTGCTCGCCCAACACGGTACAGTGGACCTTCGACAACTGGTCGTTGGCCTACGGGCTGGTGCAGGCGGTCATCGCCACCGGTGGCGATAGCTGGTTTTTTCTAACCAGCGATTACGCGTTCGGGCACAATTTGGAGGCCGCGGCTTCGGCGGCGGTGAAACGCTACGGCGGCAAGGTGGTCGGGTCCGCCCGTCATCCGCTTGGCACGTCTGATTTCTCGTCGTTCATCCTGCAGGCCCAAGCTTCCAGGGCGAAAGTAATCGGCCTTGCCAATGCCGGCAGCGACACCACCAACGCGGTGAAGCAGGCCGCTGGGCGCAAGGCGGTCAGCGGCTCGCTGGCCTGGTGTTCGGTCTAAACAATGTGCACGCCCTCGGTACCAAGGCGGCGCAAGGGCTGGTGGCGGTCAGCCCGTTCTACTGGGATATGAACGCCGCGACGCGTGCGTTCGCCAAGCGGTTTCAGGCGGAGCATCCCAAGGCCGCCATGCCGAACGAGATGCAAGCGGGCGTTTACGCGTCGGTGTTGGACTATCTCAAAGCGGTGTCGGCGCTCGGCGGCGAGACCGCCGGCGACAAAGTGGTGGCTAAAATGAAGGAACTGCCCACCGATGACCCACTTTTCGGCGAAGGCAGCATTCGTGTGGACGGCCGTAAATTGCATCCCATGTACCTGCTTCAGGTGAAAACCCCAGCGGAATCGACGGGCGAATGGGATTATTTCAAGGTCGCCTACGAGATTTCCGCCGATAAGGCGTTTCGGCCGCTGAGCGAGGGCGGCTGCTCGTTGGCACAATAGGCTAGCGGCCAGGGACGGCTGACCCGCCGCGCCCGATGATGATCGGCGTGCTCGCCATATTCGGGCCATGCTGCTAAATGGTGCTCGCCCCCTTCGGACGAGACCATGAACCCAAAAGCCAACTCGAAAAAGCCCGCCGTCAAGCCGAAGAAGTCCGAGCTGCGCCGAGAGTCCATCTTAAAGCACGCATTGGCCCTGTTCGATCTGAACGGTTTTGCCAACACCTCGCTCGACGACATCGCGCGCACCACCGGGGTTAAGCGCGAGGCGATCTACTATTATTTCAAAAATCGAGCCGAGATTCTCCTTTGCCTGATCCGGCCACAAAGTATTTCGTTGGTCGAGGGCCTCAATGCCGTCGTCGCGTCGGACGCCGAATTCGACGACGAAGCTTTATGGCGCGATCCGCAATCACCTGCAGCGATTCGACCGTCATTGCTTGGAAATGACCATCAGTCTGCGCGATGTGTACCTCGATGATGCGAAGGAGGTACGTCGCGAGATGAACAAGATCTGGCGGCAGTACGAAAGCATGTGGACGCAAATCGTCGAGGAGGGTCAGGCTGCCGGGGAGTTCAGCCGATGCGGCACGCCGAAGATGGTCGCGTTTGCCATATTGGGAATGTGCAATTGGCTGGCGCGATGGTACGATCCCAAGAAGTCGGTCTCCGTCGACGAATTGATCGAAACCTATTTTGATATGCTCGCCCATGGACTGGTCCGCAAGGACAAGGCGAAAGTGCGGTCGAAATCGCGGCCTTTGAAAGTGGTGAACGCCGGTTGGACCAGTCGCTGATAATTGATCGCAATTGATCGCCGTTCTGGGTGACCCCGTAGTCACCGACCTAATGGCGCGCGACCCTGCACCCTATCCCCAAATGTCGTTCCCTTCATCGAGACTTTACGGCGGTTGCGCGCGCGTGCCGCGGATCGCGCGACATCGTCGTGCTATTTCGGTCGCCAAGTCAAAGTGGGGCTGACGTTGCCCTGCGTCTGAACCCGCCAAAAGTTTGAGGATTTTGGCCGCGATAGGCCGAAGGGCGCGTCGATTTCGTGACGCTCTTATGTGTGTGACCCTCTTATGTGATGCGCCACACAGGCGGGCAGCGATCATCACGGATCGAGTTCGGTGTCCCAATAGAGATAGTCGAGCCAGCTGTCGTGCAGGTAATTCGGCGGGAACAGCCGGCCGTTGCGGTGCAGGTGCTGCACCGTCGGCTGGAACGGCGACTGCGACGGCCACATCTTCGACTCGTCCGGCGTCAGATTGCCCTTGCGCAGATTGCACGGCGAGCAGGCGGCGACGACGTTGTGCCAGGTGGTCTGGCCGCCGCGCGAGCGCGGGATGATGTGGTCGAAGGTCAGGTCGTCGCGCTCGCCGCAATACTGGCAGGCGAAGCGGTCGCGCAGGAACACGTTGAACCGGGTGAAGGCCGGATGGGTCGAGGGTTTCACGTAGGTCTTGAGCGACACCACGCTCGGCAGCAGCATTTCGAAGCTCGGGCTGCGCACGGCGCGGTCGTAATTGGCGACGATGTTGACCCGCTCCAGAAACACGGCCTTGATCGCGTCCTGCCACGACCACAGCGACAGCGGATAATAGCTCAGCGGACGGAAATCCGCGTTGAGAACCAGGGCCGGAAAGCCCGAAGGCGATACATGAGCGTTCAAGACAAGACGCTCCCACCTCGACTCGGTTGCCGCAATGCGGCGATGGCCCCTAGTTTATAGGGAGGCGTGACAGGATTGTGAAGCCTGTCCCGGGGGTTATGCGTCAGACGCGGGTGTCCGGGAAGCGGCGCGGGGCGTCGGCAAAGCGCGTTCAGCGCTTGCCGGCGAAGCAGCGCGCCAGAAATTCGCCGCCGTGACGCAGACCTTCGCCGTCGATGCCGTGGCCGACGCCGGCGGAAAGATGCCATTCGGCCGGTACGCCCAGCGCCGCGAGGCCTTGCGCCGACTGAAACAGCGCTTGCGGCGGGATGAGGTCGTCGCTGTCGCCGTGCACCAGGAGCACCGGCGGCCGCGACGTGATCGTCGGCGCGATCGCCTCGATGTCGCCCTGCTCCGGAAGGACGAGCAGGCCGGAATAGCCGACGATCCCCGCCGGCGGCGTCGCGCGGCGCAGCCCGACATGCAGCGCCATCATGGTGCCCTGGCTGAAGCCGACCAGCGCCAGCGCGGACGCCGGCAGGCCGTGGCGAGCAAGTTCGGCGTCGAGAAAGCGCTCCAGCACCGGGGCCGCCTTGTTGACGCCGATCCAGCGCTCGTTCGGATCGCGGAACGTGAGCGGGAACCATTGCCGCCCGGTCGGCGCCTGGCCGCAAGGTTCCGGCGCGTGCGGCGAGACGAACGCCGCCTGCGGCAGCAACGGCTGCCAGGCGCGGCCGATCTCGATGAGATCGTTGCCGTCGGCGCCATAGCCGTGGAGAAACACCACCAGCTGTCGCGCGCTGCCCGAGCGCGGCGCCAGCCGCGGACCGTCGATCTCAGCGGCCATTCTGTCCTCGTTTGCCTGTTTTGGCTTGGTTTGACTTTGTTGCGCGTCGGCTTGGTTGCGATCGGCTTGGTCGGTGCGACCGGCGCGCCCTCGCGGCCTTTCACGGCGCGATAATAGGTCCACAAGATGCGGGCCGCTACGGCGCGCCAGGGCCGCCACGGTTCCGCCAAAGCGTGCATCTCCTTGGCGGTCGGCCGCGCCGGCAGCGCGAAGGCAAGCCGCGCCGCTTCCTGCAAAGCGAGATCGCCGGCCGGCCAGGCGTCGGCATGGCCGAGGCAGGCGAGAAGATAGATATCGGCGGTCCAGGGGCCGACGCCATGCAGCGCGGTCAGCGCGGCGTGGGCGTCGTCGGCGGGAAGGTCCGCGAGGCTTTCGAGGACAAGCCCCTCGCGCGCGACCGCACGGGCGATCGCTTTGAGGGTACGGATCTTGGGGGCGGAAAGGCCGAGCCGCGCCAGCCGCGCCGGTCTCGCGCGCAGCAGGCTCGCGGCGTCGAGCGGATCGAATGCCGCGGCAAGCCGGCCCCAGATCGCGGCGGCGCTCGCGGTCGAGAGCTGCTGCGACACGATGATGGCCGCAAGCCCCGCAAACCCGCCCGGCCGGCGCCGTAATGGCGGCTTTCCTCCCGTCGCCACGAGCGCGGCGAAACGCGGATCGGCCAGCGCGAGCGCCGCGAGGCCGTGCTCGAGGTCGGCTTCGGTGTGGATATGGGTCTGCATTTCGTCGTCGCCTGCTGGTCGCGCCGTACGTATTAACGCCATTCGCAGCTGACACTATCTGATCGGTCGATCGGCTTTTAGCCCGTAATCGCGCGAGGGCGCCGGAAGCGTGAAGGGTCAAGCCAAAAGGTCGATGTACAACCGCGTTTTCCGTTTTGCGCCCAGTCCGAACGGCTATCTGCATCTCGGCCATGCCTTCTCGGCGCTCGTCAATGACGACATGGCGCGCGAAGCCGGCGGGCGGTTTCTGTTGCGCATCGAGGACATCGACGCCGTCGCGCTGCCGGCCGGAATACGAGGCGGCGATCTACGAGGATCTCGGCTGGCTCGGCATTTCGTGGGTCGAGCCGGTGCGGCGGCAGAGCGAGCACTTCGCCGATTACTCGGCCGCGCTCGCCAAGCTCGAAGCGCGGCGGGCTTGATCTATCCGAGCTTCGAGAGCCGCAGCGAGATCGCGGCGCTGGTCGCCGCGCGGGAGCGGCGCGGCCCGTGGCCGCGCGATCCCGACGGCGTGCCGCTCTATCCCGGCCGGGCGCGCAAAATGCCGCGCGCCGAGCGCGACCGCCGCCGCCGCGACGGCGATCCGTTCGCGTTCCGCCTCGCCATGGACGCGGCGGTGGCGCGCGCCGGCGTGCTCACCTGGACCGAGACCGGCAGCGGCCCGCAGGGCGAGACCGGCCTCATCGCCGCCATGCCGCAGATGTGGGGCGACGTCATTTTGGGCCGCAAGGAGGTGCGGACGAGCTATCATCTCGCGGTCGTGGTCGACGATGCGTTGCAGGGCGTGAGCGACGTGGTGCGCGGGCAGGATTTGTTCTGGTCGACCAGCATTCACCGGCTCCTGCAGGCGCTGCTCGGCCTGCCGGAGCCGGTTTATCATCACCACCGGCTGATCCTCGACGCCGCCGGCCGCAAGCTGTCCAAGGCGAGCCAGGCGAAAAGCCTGCGCGAGTTGCGCGCCGACGGCGCGACGGCGCGCGACATCAGGCGCATGGTCGGGCTCGGACGTTGATCGGTACGCAGCGACTCAATCGAATCCGGTTTTCGGACAAGATCATGCGGGATAGATTGAATCCGCTGGTTTTGCGCCGTCTGACGCCCTGGGATGTTAGATAAGGCGCCGGGGGCTTTATGGCGCGTTCGATATCCAAACCAAAATCTGCCAGAGCGAAATCTGCGACAGCGAAAGCCGCGGCGTCCGGCGCGGCGCAGGTCGCCGGTCGCCCGCGCCGACGAGATCGCGCTGGCGGCCTTCGCCCACGACATCCGCACCGCGCTGACCGGCATCCTGGCGCTCGGCGAATTGCTGGCAAGCTCCAATCTCGGCGAGCGCGAACGGCGCTGGGCCGACGGCATCAAAGGCAGCGCCGAACATCTTGCAGCCTTGACGACGCTGGTGGTCGACGCCGCCCGCGCCGATGCCGGCTCGCTTGACGCTGCGCGAGGAAGCCTTCCGGCCGCGGCGCGTGATCGAGGCGCTGGCGGATTCGCTCGCTGCCCGGGCGGAAACCAAGGGCCTGCGCGTCGAGGTCGCGATCGCCGACGACCTGCCGGACATGCTCGTCGGCGATCCGGTGCGGCTGCGGGCGGCGCTGGAAAACCTCATCGACAATGCGGTGAAATTCACCGAGCGCGGCGCCGTCAAGCTCGAAGCCATGCGGCGAAGCCCGTGCGCGCGCGGGCGCGTCAAGCTCGCCGTCGCCATCACCGACAGCGGCATCGGGCTTGCGCCTGCCGAGCTCAAGCGCCTGTTCCGTCCCTACGCGCAGGCGAACGCCGACATCGCGCGCCGCTACGGCGGCGCAGGTCTGGGGCTTGCCGTCGTCAAACGCCTCGCCAAGCTGATGGGCGGCGACTTGACGGTGACGAGCGCCGCCGGCCGCGGCTCGTGCTTCCGCCTCACCGCGGCGCTCGCGGTCGCGCCGGCCGCACGCCGCGGCGGAGTTGCGCGCGCGCGAGACGGCCGCGCCGTCGCGCCGCCTCGTCATTCTCTGCGCCGAGGACAACCCCTATGGCCGCGTCATCCTCAACACCATCCTGACCGAACTCGGTCACCGCGCCGACTTCGTCGGCTCCGGCGAAGAGGCGGTCGCGGCTGTCGCGCGCGGCTATGACGTGGTGCTGATGGACGTGACGCTCCCCGGCATCGACGGCCTCGAAGCGACGCGCCGCATCCGCGCGCTTACCGGCGCCGTCGCCGCGACGCCGGTCATCGGCATTTCCGGCCGCAGCGAGGCCGACGACGAACAAAAAGCCCGCGCCGCCGGCATGAATTTTTATCTGCGCAAGCCGGTGAGCCCGTCGGCATTGAGCGAGGCGGTCGGGGCGGTGGCGGCGCAGGCAGGGTAGCATTGGACCTCGTATACGTATATTAGACGTGTATGACCAAGAAGCTCACGATCACCATTTCCGACGAGGTCTACGAGGGGCTGTATCGGCGCGTCGGCCGGCGCAAGATCAGCCGTTTCATCGATGAGATCGCGCGCGAGCATTTCATGGAGAAGCAGCTTGCTGCGGACTACGCGGAGGCTGCGGCCGAGGAAGAGCGCGAGCGCGAAGCCAAGGAATGGATCGAGAGTGGCATAGACGACGGATTGCCGAACGAGGATTTCAGTGATTGGCCCGGCTATCCGACGCGGTGAAATTTGGTGGGTCCGCTTCGATCCATCGTTCGGCGGCGAAATCCGCAAGACGCGACCGGCGGTCGTCGTTTCCAATAATCAGTTCAACCTCGGCAACAACAGAGTTCAAGTTGTTCCTTTGACGACGAGCGAAAAGCGTCTGTACCTTTTCGAAGCGCGTGTCGTGGTTCGTGGGCGGCCGAACAAAGCGATGGCCGATCAGATCAAAACGGTGGCGAAGGAGCGAGTGGGAGAGAAGATCGGCCACGTGACGACTGACGAAACGGCGGCGATTAAATAGGGACCGGGTCCAACTCTCGCTGCAATAGTGGCTTACTCTGCAAGTCCGCCGACCCCTCCGCGATCCGGCACAGATCGCTCATGATGCGGTTCAATTCGAAATCCTTCGGCGTATAGACCTCGGCGACGCCGGCGTCTTTCAGCATCGCGGCGTCCTCCTTCGGGATGATGCCGCCGACCACGACCGGCACGTCGCCGCAGCCGGCTTGTTTCAAGCGCGCCATGACGTCGGCCACCAGCGGCAGGTGCGAGCCGGACAGGATGGAGAGGCCGACGACGTGCACGTCTCTTCTCCGCCGCTGCCGCGGCGATCGCTTCGGCGGTCAGGCGAATACCGTCATAGACAACCTCCATGCCGGCGTCGCGGGCGCGCGCCGCGATCTGCTCGGCGCCGTTGGAATGGCCGTCGAGGCCGGGTTTTCCCACCAGAAATTTCAGCCGCCGCCCGAGTTTCTTCGACACCCGATCGACTTCGGCGCGGATGTCGTCGAGGCCTTCGGCATCGTTGCGCATCGCGGTGCCGACGCCGGTCGGCGCGCGGTATTCGCCGAACGCCGCGCGCAGCGCAAAACCCCATTCGCCGGTGGTGACGCCGGCTTTGGCGCATTCGATCGAGGCCGGCATGATGTTGACGCCGTTCTTCGCCGCGTTGCGCAGATTGGCGAGCGCCGCGGCGACTGCCGCATTGTCGCGCGCCGCGCGCCAGGCGGCGAGCCGGGCTACTTGGCCGGCTTCGGCTTCTTCCGCGACGGTGAGCACCGCGTCGGCGGCGTCGGCGAGCGGCGACGGCTCGGTCTCGATGAAGCGGTTGACGCCGACTACGGTCTGCTCGCCGCGCTCGATCGCCTCGACCCGGCGCGAATTCGACTCGACCAGTTGCTGCTTGAGATAGCCGGATTCGACGGCAACGACGGTGCCGCCCATCGCATCGATCTGCGCCAATTCTTCCAGCGCCGCCTTGTTTCAGCTCGGCGACCTTGGCGGCGATGACGGGCGAACCGTCGAACACGTCGCCGTATTCCAAGAGGTCGGTTTCGTAGGCGAGGATCTGCTGCATGCGCAGCGACCATTGCTGGTCCCAGGCCCGCGGCAGGCCGAGCGCCTCGTTCCACGCCGGCAGCTGCACGGCGCGGGCGCGCGCGCCTTTCGACAGCGTCACCGCCAGCATCTCCAACAAAATGCGCGCAACGTTGTTCTCCGGCTGCTGCTCGGTCAGGCCGAGCGAATTGACCTGCACGCCGTAGCGGAACAGCCGCTGCTTCGCCTCGGTCACGCCATAGCGTTCGCGCGTGATCTCGTCCCACAATTCGGTGAAGGCGCGCAGCTTGCAGATTTCGGTGACGAAGCGCAGCCCGGCATTGACGAAGAACGAAATGCGCCCGACCACCTCGCCGAATTTTTCCGGCGCGACTTCGCCCGACGCCTTCACCGCATCGAGCACGCCGACGGCGGTCGCGAGCGCGAAAGCGAGTTCCTGCACCGGCGTCGCGCCCGCTTCCTGCAGATGATAGGAGCAGACATTCATCGGATTGAATTTCGGCATCTCCCTGGTCGTGAACAAAATCACGTCCTTGGTCAGCCGCATCGACGGCGCCGGCGGGAAAACATAGGTGCCGCGGGAGAGATATTCCTTGATGATGTCGTTCTGCGTCGTGCCCTGGAGCTTCGCCCGCGGCACGCTTTGCTCGTCGGCCAGCGCGACGTAGAGCGCAAGCAGCCACGGCGCCGTGGCGTTGATGGTCATCGACGTGTTCATCTCGCCGAGCGGGATGCCGTCGAACAGAACGCGCATGTCGCCGATATGCGAGACGGGGACGCCGACCTTGCCGACCTCGCCCTTGGCCAGCGGATGGTCGCTGTCGTAGCCGGTCTGGGTCGGCAGATCGAAGGCGACCGACAGCCCGGTCTGCCCCTTGCCCAGATTCTTGCGGTAGAGCGCGTTCGAGGCCTTGGCGTCGGAATGGCCCGCATAGGTGCGGAACATCCAGGGTTTGTCGCGTTTCACCGCCGCGGGCCGCGGCGCCTCGCGCTCCGGCTTTTCGGCCAAAACGTCCCTGCGATGCGGCGTGTCGTCCATGAGCTTTTCCCGCATTCCGGCGGTCCGAATGTGACGCGAATCTTGTTGCGACGCAACATGGCTGTCGCGCCACCATCGCGCCACCGGGCGGAACCGCGGTCAGCGGAACGCCATTGCCCAGAGCCGATCGTTCTTGCAAAGGTTGCCTGCAAAGGATGCCCGCATGGAAGCATCGTCATCTGGCAAACGCCGCCGGGGCGGGCAGAGCGCGCCGCCGCGGCCGCCATGCGCGTCTTGGAATGGTCGCGGCGGATGCGGCAACACGCCGCTTTCGGCTACGTCATGGCCTTCGTCTTCGTCGGCCTCGCCACCGGCCTGCAATGGCTGGCGCGCGACCAGTATGACGGCGCGCCGTTCCTGACCATCTATCCCGCGGTCATTCTGACGACGTTCGTCGGCGGTCTCGGCGCCGGATTGCTGTCCGCCGCGCTGTCCGGCTTTGTGCAATGGGGCATGTTCATTCCCGTCCTGCATTGGGGTGGGGTCGCCTCCTACGGCGTCGATGCGACCGTGTGCGTCCTCCTGATCGTGCTGGTCAACCGCTCGACCGATCTTCTGCTCGCCAGCATCGATCGCGCCAAAGAGGACAGGCAGCGCCAGTATCTGGTGGCGACGGAATTGCACCACCGCATCCAGAACCTTTTTGCCGTCATCCAGGCAGTGATTCAGTTCAGCCTGCCGCGCGGCGGTCCGGTCGACAGCGCTGTCGTCAAGCAGCGCCTGATGGATCGCCTGCAATCCATGTCGGTCGCCAACCGCGCCATCACCGATTCGCTGGGCGGCGGCGTGCGGCTCGCCGATCTCATCGCCGCCGAAATCAGCGGCTTCGAGCCGCGGTTCGATCTCGCCGGCGGCGACGACGTGACGTTGGCGCCGCAGATGACGCAGAACCTGTCGCTCGTCCTGCACGAACTTCTGACCAACGCGCTCAAATACGGCGCCTTGTCCGTTCCGCACGGCCGCGTCCGCCTGGAACGCCGCTTCGCCTCGCCGCAATTGACGCTCACCTGGCGGGAGCGCGGCGGCCCGCCGGCCTCCGCGCCCGCGACCGTCGGGTTCGGCAGCCACATTCTCGGACGGTTCGCCCGCAGCTTCTGCCGGGACGTCGATCTGCGCTACGAGCCGGACGGACTCTATTATCAAATAACAATCCGCTCGGACCAAGTCTGGCGCGAACCGGTAGGCAGCGCTGCGGCGGCGGGCGGTTCAGCCGCTTAATTATCCGCGGCGGCCCTCTTTGGCTTCGCTATCGAGCCACACCGAAAGGCTGCCGGTATCGCGCTTCATCTTGGCGCCACGCTTCGACGCGACCGGCACGCGCTGAGGGGCGGCGCCGTCTCGGGCCAGCCGGAGCGCTTTGAGCCGCTCGGTCTTGGCGCGGAGCGCCACGGCCGCCGTTTCGTAATCGGAGGTCGCTTTCTCGGCGTCTACCGCCCCCCGTCGCTTCGCGACCTGCCCGTTCGCCTCATGCTGTCTGGATTTCTCCACCATGTCGCCATCCTGCTGGGGGTCAATCGTCCATACTCTTAGACCTTATCAGGATTACGTATCAAATAACAATCCGCTCGGACCCGGCCCGGTGGGGCGAGGACGAACACAATCGTTCTCGCGGCGCAATCGCGCCCGAGTTTTTGCCAGCGGGGAGGCCGGGGGCGGCCACAAGAGCCGCCGCTACGGAACGACGGTTTATCGCCATCGCGCTCCGTAGGGGGCGCCCCTTGTGGGCACCCGCACCACCCACAAACAAAACAAAAAAGGAAGGCGGAACGCCGACAGACGCATTGTCTCATGATGCCGTGCGACGGCACGGCCGCGCGTCCAGCGGGACGCGCTCGCCTGTCGGCGTTCCACCGCGGCTCTTGCCGTTGGGCCTCTCGGCCCGCGGGCGCAACTTCAGGCCAGGCTTCCTGGGTACGAGGCGGGACGTTCGATCCTGTAAGGTTCGACCAACCGGGGCCGAAAGACCTCGCGTTCCTAAACGGGCGTTACCCGCGCCCGCCAGTCCCAGTCCAGGGAACGCACCTCCCAGACCGGTCGTAGTGCCGGTCCGATGATGCCCGAAGCTGCCCGGGAGCGGCTTGCGAGACCGCGCGCGGGCACCGCACTCGCTCCGCATTCCAGGATCGCCTCTGGAACGCGTCCCTTAAGTTGAGCGAGATTCGCACATCTATAACCGAAAGCGGGACGTATTGTCAACGGGAAAGAGACGATCGGCCGTGTCGGGGTGCCTTGTGGGCCCCGCTGGGCGGGAGCGGTCAAATGTAATTAAGTGCACTATCAACGTAATCCTGTCATGTCTGGACGGCGCCCCTTGTCAAGGGTTTCTTAGAAGCTCTGCGAACAACTCGGGTGCGGTCATGTCTTCGGCCTGTTTGCGCGGGGTTGAGACCCGCTGGCCCTGATGTTTGGTCCGCTTGGCTCTTTGCCTCAATCACCGTATCGCGTTCAATCCGACGCTGACAGTGCAGCAGGCTTCCGAGCCTTTTCCGTTCGTTCGCATCACCCCGTGGTCACCCTCGAATGCGTCTCGCCTCGCGGCGGTATTTCCTCGCCAAACCTCTTGCAGACGTTTTGGCGGCCTCAGCCTGGGGCGGGCAGCTCGTTGTATTCGCCACCTTGCGTGAGCAGCGCAAAGACAATGCGTGCGACTTTGTTGGCCAGTGCGACGGCGGTGAGCTTGAACTTGTATTTGACGGCCTTGCGCGCCAGCAAACGATCGGCCCAGACGCGCATCGCGTCGTGATGTCCCTTGCGATGGCTTAGTGTCGCACAGGCCCCCACCACCAGGAGCTTGCGCACGTAGCGGTCGCCCATCTTGGTAATCCGCCCAAGCCGCTCCTTGCCGCCGCTCGCGTTCTGGCGCGGCGTCAGGCCGAGGAACGCCGCGAACTCTCGGCCGGATGCGAAAGCGCTCGTCTCCGGCACGGTGGCGACGATCGCCGAGGCCGTGAGCGGCCCGATACCGGGAATGGTCATCAGCCGCCGCGCCGTCTCGTCTGCCGCCACCTGCCTCTTGATCGCTTCGTCGATCGCCGCGATTTCGGCATCGATCGCGTCGATCTGCTGAAGGAGCGGCGCCAGGGCCTGGCGCACGCAATCGGCGACGACGATCTCGCCGTTCTCGTCGACGCCGTCGGCGAGGAGGCGCTTGAGCGCATAGGCGTGTTGAACTCCCTGCGCCGCGACGACGCCGATCTCCGCCAGATGGCTGCGCAAGGCGTTGAGCATCCGCGTGCGATTGCCCACCAGCAGTTCGCGCGTGCGGTGGCGCATCAGTTGCGCTTGGTTCTCGATGCTGCGCACCGGCACAAAGCGCATGTTCGGTCGCCCCACCGCCTCGCAGATCGCCGCCGCGTCGACCGCGTCGTTCTTATTGCGCCGAACGTAAGGCTTCACATAGGCCGGCGGCATCAGCTTGACCCGATGGCCTAGCGCGATCAGCGACCGCGCCCAATGATGCGCCGAACCGCAGGCCTCGATCCCGACCAGGCACGACGGCAACGACGAAAAGAAGTTCAGCAACTGCCCGCGCCGAACCGCCTTGGCGACGACACAGGCGCCCGCGGCGTCGATGCCATGAACCTGAAAAACATTCTTGGCTATATCCAGCCCGACGACCGTTACAGATGCCAGATTCCTGATAGACTTGACCATGGACGGCCTCCCTCAGATGGCTTGTGACAACGACCATCTTGGCACATCGATGCCGGTGGGGGCGCCGTCCACCCCATCACCGTAATCCTGTAATGTGGATCGTTGGCTTGCTTGGAATCACGTTATAGTAGCAACGGTGCGAAACCGGGGAAGGCGATACGCCGCCAAGCCATGCACAACTTTTCCGAACTCTGCCTAATGTACCATGATCGGGTGCAGCGAAATCATCAGTACGCATTGCAGGCTGCGCAATTCGCGCGCGGCTTGGCTCATGAGCTTGCAAGCCAGATCGGCGCACCCGAGACGTTTGTAGGTCACGAAGATCGCAAGAAGGTTCATTACGTGCGAGCGCTCACACTCGATCCAGCAACCGGGCAGCTAGAGCCCGCAAGCATCTTCTTGCATTGGGATGATAACGACGGGATGTGGGAAGCGGGCGTTGGCATTCACCTTGAGCCCGCCGAAAATGCCTACCCAAAGACTGAATTTGCAACTCGGTTGCGATTCAAGTTGAAGGATGGAAACGTTGATCTGGAAATTCCGCCCAACGGCGAGTTTAAGATGACAGTAGGTGATCGCTCAAGCTGGCAGCCGGCCATTGAGCACATCATTGATCGGCTATCTCTGACCTTGAATCTGCAGCCGTGGGAGCGATACGACGAACCGCCGGAAGAACAACAGCAAACAATAGGCTTTGTGCGTTTTTAGTCACGGATCTTATGACCGCGCCGTTGCACACGGAGAGTGTTCCATGGGCAAGCGCATAGGGCGGGTTAGCTGCGCAGCGGCGTAACCCCGCCTTCTTGAATTGCGGCTCGTCACATCGGTGGATTACGCTTCGCTAACTAATCCGCCCTACGGGCTGAAATCGTGAATAGCCTGTAAAACTGCGCAATGTTGAGCAATGTCATCGGACCCGTCATTACTTATTAAATCGCTCAATCGATATCGTTGGGCTATGGACACTGCCGCCGCGCTTGTTGCTATTGGCTTAATCGGCGAATACTGGGGACCGCTTCGCAAAGTAGGAAAATCACTCACGCTACTGAATTGGAGAGTAGCGAGCCTGAGACTTTTGAACATAATATTCCCTTTGCTCGTTGTTGTCGGCGTTGCTGCCGAATTTGCAATAAGCCTGCGGGTATCGCTCATTGAAAATGAATGGGAAATATCCCAACTGCCGCGCAATTTGAGCGAAACGCAACAGAGGGAAATCGCAGCTAAATTAAAGCCGTTTTCAGGGATGCATTTCGACCTTGAGATGCACCAAGACATTGAGCCGTTGCGGCTCTTGGACAAGATAGAAAATGCATTGTTGCTTGCGGGTTGGTTGGAGCAACCCCCAAGGGCAGACCACCAACAATTTGACCGAATAACCCGACCAAAAGTCGCAGTCGGACGAACGGTTGCTGGCGTTTGGATACTATGGTCGGAGGGGTCTGGAGATCGCTCTAAATCCGCAGCAAAAACTCTCAGGGACGCATTGGATGATGACGGAGTTGCGGCTTCATTCGTGACTGTCCTAAAGCCCGACGCATACGATCTCGACAAAATCCACGTTTGGGTGGGCGCCAAGCCATGAGCCTCAGTAGCGGCGAGGCTTGCCCCGGATTTCGTTTCACTCAACCCGGGCCACGACCAATTTCACACCTTGAACACCTCGTGCACGGCGCTTTGGAAGGCTCCGCCGATCATGGGTCCGCCGCGGGCGACGTGGATGGCGTCGCCGATCACGGCGGCGCCCATGCCGTGACGCGGCGTCGGCATGGCGGCGTAGGCCTGCCAGTTGTCCGTCTGCGGGTCGTAGGCCTCGTGCTGGCCGAATACGCGCCTGGTGCCTTCGCCGCCCGTGCAGAACAATTTGCCGCGATAAAAAACGCCGCCGTGGCCGGAGCGCGGTGTCGGCATCGGCGCGCCTGCCAGCGGTTGCGGTCGTCCTCTGCCGCCGCCCACGCCATTTCGCTTCGCGGGATCGGTAACCGCGCCGCTCGCGACCAGTGCCCTTTGGATCGGCCTGCGGCGCCGGCGAGTAGGTGAAACGCTGCGCGAACGCGCTCGCCGGCAATTCCGTGACATGCGGGTCGTGCAGGTTGGCGTAGAGGCCGCCCCGCTGCGCCACCTGCATATCCTCCAGCGTCGGCATCGCCGCCATGCCGGCATGGCTGTCTTCGGCCCCGGCCGTGCCGCTTCTTTGCGCCGCCAGCACTGCCGCACCGCCGGCTATCATAAGGCCCCGTCGTGAGTGGTTCATGAGGACGCTCCGAAGGTTCCGTTCGATCCGCACCGCTTCGGCCACACGATCTATGTCGTCGCCCGAAAACCTGTAGCGGGAAGGCCGTGCGCGCGGCCCGGCGCCAGCCGTCTCGGAACCAAAATTGGGCATGGGCTTTGGTGGGTTAGTTTGAGCGCAAGCGTTTGTCGCCGGTCTCGGGAATTGGAGCAGAGCTGTCGTCAGGCGTCCACGCTGGATCCGCCGCGCATAAGTTGACATTGGCGTGGCACGTCGGGACGTGTACGGGAGTCGGACATGCCCGAGGTTGCAGAAATCGGCGCACAGCTTCCCTTGGCCGAAACCCGGTTGTCCGGTTCGCCGGCTCGCCAAGGCCGAGGGAAAGCCGATGTCCCGGGCGAAGCCTTTATCGGCGAGACCGCGGACGCAAGCCCCGGATCGAGCGAGCGCCAAGACGCGCGCCAAGAGAAGCGCCAAGGCGGCGATCGGGATGCCGACGATCGCGACGCCGAGGATCGGCATCCGGATGCGGGCGACAAAGGTTCGCGAGGAATAAAAGCCGCTTTCCGGAAACATCCGGTCGCCATCCTGATCTGTGGCGGGCTGATCGTCCTCGGCGCGATTGCCGGCGTCATCTGGTACCTTCATGCGCGGCATTATGAAAGCACCGACGACGCGTTCATCGATGCGCGGCCGGTGCTGGTTAGTCCGCAGGTGACCGGCGACATCATCTCCGTCAACGTGACGGACGATCAGATCGTCAAGCCGGGTGATCTGCTGATCAAGATCGATCCGCGCGATTATCTGGCCGCGCTCAATCAGGCCGACGCGCAGGTCAGACAAGCCGAAGCGACAATGAAGAACCTCGAAGCGCAAATCGGGGCGCAAGAGGCGCAGATCGTCCGATCGAAGGAACAGGTGAGCCAGCAACAAGCCGCCTTCGAATTCGCCGAGGAGCAGAATGCGCGCTATCAGAGTCTGGCGCAAAACGGCTCGGGAACGGTCGAGCGCGCCCAGCAGGCGGCTTCCGACTTGCAGAGCAGCCGCGCGGCCCTCGACGCCGCCGCCGCCGCGAGAGACGCCGCCCAGAAGCAGATTGACGTCTTGAAGACCCAGATCGAGGTTTGGGCCGCCCAGCGCGATGCGTATCTGGCGCAAAGGTATCGCGCCGCCGTCGATCTCGGCCGCACCGAACTGCGCGCGACGGTCAATGGCCGCATCGCCCGCTTGACGGCGGCGGTCGGCAATCTGGCGACGCCGCCGCAATCGGTCATGGTCGTGGTGCCGCTCGACATCTGGGTGACCGCCAACTTCAAGGAAACGCAGCTCGCGGCCATGCGCCTCGGCCAGCCCGTGAATATTAGCATTGACGCCTATGGCCGATCCTATCCGGGCCACGTCGTCGGCATCCAATCCGGCAGTGGCACCGCTTTCAGCCTGTTACCCGCGGAAAACGCGACCGGAAATTACGTCAAGGTGGTGCAACGCGTGCCGGTCAAGATCACGTTCGACCAGCGTCCCGATGTCGAATTGGGACCGGGCATGTCGGTCGTGCCGACGGTCACGGTGCGGCCTTAAGCGGATTTTGTTCAGGTGGAAGCAACATCGTCATTGCGAGCGAGGCGAAGCAATCCAGAGTCACTGCCGCTGACGCTGGATTGCTTCGTCGCGGAGCCTGTCATCGGGCCGGCCACTTCGGGCCGAACTCATTGGCTTCTCGCAATGACGATTTCATCTGAAAACGCTCTTGGTTGTTGACGATGCCTGACGCTCCCGCGGAACGTTCGGAATATGGCGACATCAATCCCTGGCTGATCGCGGTTCTGGTCGCGATCGCGACCTTCATGGAAGTCTTGGACACGACCATCGCCAATGTGGCGCTGCGTTACATTTCCGGCGGTCTTGCGGTCTCCAGCGACGAAGCGTCGTGGGTCGTCACCACCTACCTCGTCGCCAATTCCGTGGTGCTGAGCGCCAGCGGCTGGATCGCCGAGATGTTCGGCCGCAAGAACTTCTTTCTGGTCTGCATCGCGCTGTTCACCATCAGTTCGATGCTGTGCGGATTCGCCTGGAGTCTCGATGCGCTGCTGGTTTTTCGCATCCTGCAGGGCCTCGCCGGCGGCGGCATGACGCCGGTCGCGCAGTCGATCCTCGCGGCGGCATTTCCGCCGGCGAAGCGCAGCCAGGGCTTCGCGCTCTACGGCGTAGCCGTGGTGGTTGCGCCGGTGCTCGGCCCGACGCTCGGCGGCTGGTTGAGCGACAATCTGTCATGGCACTGGTGTTTTCTGATCAACGTGCCGGTCGGCATCTTTTGCGTGGTCGCGATTTATTTCATTCTCCCGAGTTCGCCCGCCGCGCGAAGAAAACGCCGGAAACTTTGGGCCGAAGGGCCGGATTTCGACGTGGTGGGTTTCATTCTGATCGCGACGTTTCTCGGCGCGCTGGAAGTGGTGCTGGATCGCGGCCAGATCGACGACTGGTTCGGATCGTCCTTCATCATGACGTTCGCCGCCTTATCGGCGACGGCGCTGTTGTTGTTCATTCCCTGGGAGCTCAATCGGCGGCGGCCGCTCATCGACCTGTATTTGCTGACGAGCCGGCAATTCGGCGCGTGCTTTCTGGTCATGCTGGGGACAGGAGCGTTGTTGATCGCAACCACCCAGGTGCTGCCGCAGTTGCTGCAGGATCAGTACGGCTACACCGCGACATGGGCCGGCTTGGCGATTTCGCCGGGAGGCGCCGTGACCATGGGCATGATGCTGGTCGTCGGACGGCTGGGCTTCGTTCAGCCGCGCTATCTGATTGCCACCGGCGCGGTCATCGCCGGCCTCGCCATGATCGATCTCTTGCGCATGACGCCGGGCGCCGATTTCTGGTTTTTTGCCTGGTCGCGAATTTATCTGGGCGTCGGGCTGCCGCTGATCTTCATCCCGATCACGACCGCCTCCTATGACGGCCTGCCGCCCGAGAAGACCGACCAGGCTTCAGCGCTGATCAACCTCGCCAGGAACTTCGGCGGCTCGATGGGAGTATCCCTGAGCCAGACGGTGCTGGCCCGGCGCGAACAATTTCATCAGGACCGCCTCGTCGACAACGTCGCATCGTGGAATCCATTTTACTACGACACGCTCAACAGGATCGACGCCTATTTCCGAACACAGACATTCACGGGCAGCGAGGTTGGAACGAGCGTCGCCTATATCGGCCAAATGCTGCGAACGCAGGTCGCCATTCTCGCCTATATCGACGTGTTCTGGGCGCTCGCTGTCGTCGCGGCTGTCATGGTTCCTCTGAGCTTGTCGCTGCGCTCGGTCAAGCGCGCCGCCGGCGGCGGACACGCGTTGTAGCCCCCCGTAGTTTCGAATCCCGCCTCTCCGAATGCGCCGGCCGGGCACAGGCCAGTGCGGTGCAGCGAAGCCGCCAAGTCGCTGCACGCTTTTGTGAGGTCTGCCTCTATTTGTGACAGAATTGCTATGATTAAATGTCCGTTCGGCGACGCCTGGAATGACCTCTTGGGAATGACCTCTTGGGGAAATGGCCTTTTGGACAAAAGCCGACGGAGCAAGCGTATGAGCGTGGAAGGGCAAGTCAGGCGTGCTTCGCTGGCCTGGTCCAATCCGCTGGCCTGGTGGTGGGGGCTGTTGACGCTTGTCAGCGGCACCAATGTCGCGATCTGGTTCCTGTTATATCACCAGCTTCACACACCCATCGCCGACTCCTTCAATGGGACATCAGGCATCGAGTTGATGCTCCTGTTCTGCGCCGCCTATGTTTTTGGCTGCGCCTTCAGGTCCTTACTTCCGCGCGCCGATATTCAGCGGATCTGTTTGTTCGACACCTGGCTGTCGAGCGTCCTGGTCGGACGATCGGTCGCGACCTTCGCCGAGATCTGCTTCGTGGCGCAGTGGGCCATACTGCTGCACGGCCTTGGCACAAAAGCAGGCGCCGACACCACGTTGAACACGGCTTGGATCGCGCTGGCGCTGATTGTCGTCGCCGAATGCGTCTCATGGTACGGCGTGGTGACCGCCAACTATTTGGGCAGCGCCATCGAAAACTCGATATGGGCCGTCGCCTTCGCCGTGATCGAAATCGGCCTCGGCCGCTTGCTGCCCGACTTTTATGGTCCGGCTCGCGTCATTCTCGCCGTCGCGATCGCCGGCATCGCGCTCTATCTGACGTTTCTCGCGGCCATCGACATCCCGATGTATGTGAGACGATGGCGATGGCGGTCCAAGGCTGGCAATGGCAACAAGCTTCTTCTGAGGCCGCTCGAAGGCCTGCATGACGTCGCCACACGTTGGGTCGTGACGCACGACATCGCTGCGTGGAAGGACGAAATTCCCTGGATGTCGCTTTACTTCAGTGCCGCGGTCTGGGCGAGCCTCGCGCTCTGCGTTTTCTATTCGCTCGAGCTTCATCTCACGCGCTGCGGTACCGAAGGGAATATCGCGAGTTGTGTCTCGAGAGGATCCGCAAGAAGCGGCGAAAATAGGCGCACCGTTGCAGGCTCGGGTCCAACCTTACCGCTTCGTGTCACTATCGTGACATATGATTCCGCGATGATGCATTGATCCCCCGATGATGCGGCGATCCCGACTGCGTCATCGCTGTGTTTGATTCTTGTCAAAAACAGGTTTGATCCGGGTTAGTTGCTGCCATGCGGGGGCGGGCTAGGTGCCGATCGATGATTGGGGTATGAGAGATATCATGATCAACAACGCTTCGTTTGCATCCCGTTTCTCATGTCCGAATTGCGGCACCCTCTACACCGTCGTGCCGGTCGAGCCGGACGAATCGTCCGATGATCGCGACGTCGCCTGCATGACCTGCGGCGTGTCGCTGCCCGGCCGCGACGGCGGTCTCGTCCGCAAGTATTTTTTGCTGCGCCATATCGGTCCGGCGGAACGCGGGCGGTATACCGTCGTGTAGCGCTTCTTTCTGACAGGCCGGAACCCCCTCACCCCGACCCTCTCCCCAACGGGGAGAGGGAGTCGCTGCGATCGACGGCGCGAAGCGATCAACATAAGAGATACATACAAAAAAGGCACATGCATCCATGCGGCCGGCGCTCGGGAGTCTTGATCCTCACGCCGGCAGGGTGACCTTCACCTTGCAGCCCGGCGCGGTGTTTTGCCGCGCGATGTGGCCGGCGTGCTGCCGCACCATCAGGTCGATCATTTGGGTGCCGAAGCCGGGCGTGGCGTCGCTCGGATAGCCGGCGCCGTCGTCGGCGACGACCAACACGATGTCGGACGGCGCCTCGCGCGCGACCGACACCGAGATCGAGCCGGGCTCGCCGCCGGGAAAGGCGTATTTCAGCGCATTGGTTATGAGCTCGTTGGCGACGAGCCCGATCGCGACCGCCTTTTCCGCGCTCACGCGTATAGGCTCGGCGTCGCAGCGGATGGTGCGGCGCGCCCCGATCATCCGCTCGATCTGCTCGCAGGTCTGGCGCACATAGTCGCCGAGGTCGACAGCGCCGCCGGTGTAATCGAGATGGCGGTGGGCGTCGGCGAGGACGCCGATGCGCCCGGCGGCCTTTTCCAGGGCCGCCGTCACCGCGGGATTGGCGCTCGCCCGCGATTCGAGCGTCAGCATCGCCGCCGTCACCGTGAGATTGTTGTGGATGCGGTGGGACATCTCGCGCAACAGCAGCGCGTTTTCGCGCTCGGCCGTGACCGCGCGCTCAAGCGACAGCCGCAGTGCCTCGGCGATGAACGCGAGCCCCGACGAAAACACGACGAACGCCACGATCGCGAGCGGCGACACCGCGGGAACGAAGTAGCGCAGCGTGAAATAGGACGACACCGCCGCGAGCGCGGTCGCGTAATAACCGCAGCCGCCGGGGAAGGCGACGGCGCAGAAGATGATGCCGAACACGACACTGAACAGGCCGGGCAGTCCGGTATAGGCGGCGTACCACGCCTGCGTCGCGCACAGGACGGCCATAATGGCCGTGGTCAGCCCATAACGGACGGAGAGCGGCAGGTCACGGGCCGGCAGCCAGTCGAGAATCTTGTCCACGGGCCAACTGTTGTTGCGGTCCGAATGCGGTCCGAATACGCAAGCGAACGTCACGCTAGCAGGGCCCGGCAGGAGCGACCAGCGTTACCTGTGGAAGACGACGTCGGCTCCGCCCTCGAGTTCCATCAGCGCCCGCCGTCCGGCGAGTGCCGCGACGATGACAGCGGCGCAGAGGCCGACCTGGCCGGTCGAATAGGGGAAGGACAGGATCAGGGCGCCGCCGGCGATCATCCCGGCGGCTTCGCTCACCCACAGGCCGCGAATAAGCGCGTAGCGCAACAGAAATGCGACGGCGACCGCGAGTACGACGAGGTCGTAGGTGAAGACATAGGGCGTGGCGATGAGCGCTCCGGCGGCGAGCGCCGCGGCCTTGAGATCGTAGGCGGCGCGGCTGCGCCACATTGAGGCGAGCGCCAGCGCCAGCGACAGCGTTGCCGCTCCTTGCACCGTCCAGGCGAGCGCCTCGCCGCCGCCGAGTGTGCGGACGAGGCCGAACGGGCTCTGCATGCGGGCAAAGCCGATGGCGCCGTCGCTCAGCGCCGCGTGGCTGATCGCAGGCGTCGCGTTGATGAAGGCCGCCCAAGTCGCCGTGCCGAAGGCGAGCCACGACGCCAAGCCGAGCGCGGCTGCGACCGCCGCGGCGACCCCAATCGTGAGAAAGCGCCGATCGGCGATGAGCACGATCGGAAACAGGAGGCCGAATTGCGGCTTGTAGGTCAGAAGCCCGAGACAGACGCCGGCCAACGCCGGATGACGCTCCAAAAGTCCGAGCGTTCCGCCGATCAGCGTCGCGGTCAAAAAGCCGTTTTGGCCGGCGGTCATGTTCCACAGCGCGGCGGGGAACCCGAGCGCGAGCACGATGCCGGCGCGGCTTCCAAAAATCGCCGCGATACTCGCCGCACAGGCGACCAGCGTCGCGACGAGCCAAACGAGCAAAGCGGCGAGATAGGGCAACGTCGCCAGCGCGGCAGCGACGAACAGAAACGTTGGCGGATAGTGCCAGCCGTAATAATTCGCGAAATCGTGGCCGACGGCGCCGATCTCGGCGGCCTTGTGCACCGGCCAATCGTACGCCGCCGCGGCGTCGCCGGCGTCGACGAGCTTACCTGCGGCGTAGACATTGACGAAGTCGTTGGCGATCGGACGGCCTTGCGGATCGATCAGAAACTGGCCGCCGAGATAGGCGCCGCCGAGTACGATGAGATAACCGAGCGCGAGCGCCAGGCCGACGGCGCCGACCAGCCGCCGCGCCGGCGGCTTCGGCGTCGTCGTCGCGGAGCTGATCGCCGCGACGCTCATGTCACCGCGTGGCGCGGCGCAAGCGCGTGGCGCGCGATCAGTGCCGTCACGATCAACGCCGCGACGAAGCCGACCGGCGCCTTGAAGAACGGGAAGATCAGGATGAGGAGGCAGACCGCCGCCATGGCGGCGAGTTCATGCGGCAGGAATCCGCGCGCGCGGCCGAAGCGGATCAGGAACGCGAGCGGCACCGCGACCACGACCAGATCGTAGGTGTAAAGATAAGGCGTCGCCAGCACCGTGCCGACGCCGAGGGCCGCGGCCTTGATGTCGTAGGGGGTACGGGTGCGCCATAGCACCGCGATCGCGCCCGCCGCGAAAGCGGCGACAATGATCTGCACGCTCCACGCCAGCATCTCGCTGCCGCCGAGCGTGCGCACGAGCCCGAACGCCGTTTGCAGCTTGCTCCAATCGGCCCAACCGGCGGAGAGGAAAGCCTGCGAGGCGTGGGGGATATTGGCGGCGAAGGCCACCCACGCATCGGCGCCGAACGCAACATAGGACGCGGCCGCCATCAGCGCGGCGACGCAGCCTGCCGCGACGATCGCGCGCCAATAGCCGCCGGCCACGAGCGCGATCGGAAACAAGAGGCCGAGGTGCGGCTTATAGGTCAGCAATCCGATCAGCGCGCCGGCGAGCACCGGCTGCTCTTCCAACAACACCAGCGCGCCGCCGATCAGGCCGGCCGAGAGGAAGCCGTTCTGGCCTTCATAGGCGTTGGCCAGCACCGCCGGAAATGCGGCGGCGAGGAGATAACCGATGCGGTCGCCGATGATGGCGCGGATCGCGGCGAGATAGGCGGGCAAGGTGCCGAACGTCCAGATGAGATTGGCGAGCGTGTAGGGCAGCAGCGCCAAGAGCGCGGCAACGAAGAAAAACGTCGGCGGATAGTGCCAGCCGAAATAGCCGTCGAAGGCATGGCCGAGCGCGTTCTCCTCGGCCAGCTTGTGGGCCGACCAGTCGTAGGCGGAGGCGGCGTGGCCGTCGAGCGCCAGGCGGCCGGCGGCCCAGACGTCGACGAAGTCCGACGGCACGCGGCCGCCGTCATGGGCGACGAGCCAGCTGCCGTCGATCAGCGATCCGACCAGAAAGACAATATGCCCCGCCAGCAACGCCACGCACACGGACGCGGCCAGCCGCGGCAGCGGCGCGCCGGCGCGCTCAGCGGACAGTGTGTAAACGGCCATGAGCGCTTAAGCCTCGCGTGCGATCGCGGCGAGGCTAGCCGCCGGCGGCTTGAGGAACCGTTAAGCGCTACCGTTTGAGCAGCCGCAGGATAATCAACAGGATCACCGCGCCGATGAAGGCGTTGATGATGGCGGCGATGATCCCGCCGCCAATGACGATGCCGATCTGCGGCAAGAGCCATCCGGCGATGACGGCGCCGACGATACCGACGATGATGTCGCCGATCAGTCCGAAGCCGCCGCCCTTGACGACCTGGCCGGCCAGCCAGCCAGCGATCGCGCCGACGATGAGCCAAACGATGATGCTTTGCGGTTCCATGGTTCCCCCGATCCCTGCACCGTGCCCCGGAGCGCACGCTAATGGCTTTAGCCCACGGCTGCCAGCTTTGTAGGCGGCACGCGCTGGATTTATTCACCCAACTTATCCGAGTTGAATTAGGCCGAAGTAATTATTGCGCTGCAACATGATGTAAGGCAGACTAAGATTGCAGGAGATAAGTGCTGCCGCGGCGCTGCAGCGTCGCGAGTGCCGGTAGACTAAGAGTGAACAAGCGCCCCTGAAGCAGAGAGCCGAGCATGGCCGTCGCGCAACGAAAACCCTCCGCCGCGTCGCTGAAGGACCTCTACGAGATCGGCGAAATTCCGCCGCTCGGCCACGTGCCGCCGCAGATGTACGCCTGGGCGATCCGCAAGGAACGGCACGGTCCGCCGGAGACATCGATGCTGTGCGAGGTGGTGCCGACTTGGCCGATCGCCGAGGACGAAGTGCTGGTCTATGTGATGGCCGGCGGTGTCAACTATAATGGCGTGTGGGCCGGGCTCGGCGTTCCGGTATCGCCGCTCGACGGCCACAAGCATCCGTTTCACATCGCCGGCTCTGACGCGTCGGGCGTCGTGTGGGCCGTCGGCTCCAAGGTGAAGCGCTGGAAGGTCGGCGACGAGGTCATCGTCCACTGCAACCAGGACGACGGCGACGACGAGGAGTGCAACGGTGGCGATCCGTTGCTGTCGCCATCGCAGCGCATCTGGGGCTACGAGACGCCGGACGGCTCGTTCGCGCAATTCTGCCGCGTGCAGTCGCGCCAGCTCATGCCGAAGCCGGCGCATCTGACCTGGGAAGAGGCGGCCTGCTACACGCTCACGCTCGCGACCGCCTATCGCATGCTGTTCGGCCATCCGCCGCACATTCTCAAGCCCGGCGACAATGTGCTGGTGTGGGGCGCCTCGGGTGGCCTTGGCGTGTTCGGCATCCAACTGGTCGCCGCCTCGGGCGCCAACGCCATCGGCATCGTATCCGACGAATCCAAATCCGAATACGTCTTCAATCTCGGCGCCAAGGGCGTCATCAACCGCAAGGAATTCAAGTGCTGGGGCGCGATGCCGAAGGTCGGCACGCCCGAATACGATGCCTGGGTCAAGGAAGCGCGCCGTTTCGGCAAGGCGATCTGGGACATCACCGGCAAGCGCGACGTCGACATCGTGTTCGAGCATCCCGGCGAAGCGACGTTCCCGGTGTCCTGTCTGGTCGTCAAGCGCGGCGGCATGGTGGTGTTCTGCGCCGGCACCTCGGGCTACAACATCACCTTCGACGCGCGCTATGTCTGGATGCGGCAGAAGCGGGTGCAGGGCTCGCACTTCGCCCACCTCAAACAGGCGAGCGCCGCCAACCAGTTCGTCATCGACCGCCGCATCGATCCATGCATGAGCGACGTGTTCCCATGGGAGAAAATCCCCCACGCCCACGAGCTGATGCGCACCAACCGCCACAAGCCCGGCAACATGGCGGTGCTGGTCAATTCCCCGCGCACCGGCCTGCGCAATTTCGAGGACGCGCTGGAAGCGGCGTCGACGCCGGTGTTGAGCCGGGAGTTGAATTTGGCGTGAGGCGTCATTGCGAGGAGCGAAGCAATCCAGACTCTTGTGCCGCCGACCCTGGATTGCTTCCTTCGCTCCTCGCAATGACGAAACTATTTTAGCTCGATCCTAATCCTTCTTAATCGCCATGCATCCGCTCCGGCAAAGCGGCCGCGTGCATCCGCACCCGCTTGATCGCCGCATTCAGTTCGCCGCCGTAGATGAACAGACAGGCGCTGAAATACAAAAAGATCAGCGCCGTCATCACCGAGGCGAGGCCGGCGTAGTAGGTGACGTAGGCGTAGGAGAAATCGGACAGGTAGCGGCCGAAGACGTAGCCGGCGACGAGCCATAGCACGAGCGTCGCGGCGATGCCCGGCCAGACGTCGCGGATGCGCCGATGGCCGGCCGGCAGCAACATGTGCAGGATGAACAGCGACAGCGCGATCACCAGGCCGCCGCCGACAAAGCGCACGATGTCGAAATGCGGCTCGATCACGATCGAGCCACGGCGCGTAGCGAACCGCGCCCATGAAAACGAGCGGGCCGAGCACGATCAGAAACGCCAGCGCCAACAGTCCGATCGCGGCGACCAGCACGTAGCCGATCAATTCCAGCCGCAGCAGCCAGAAACTGCGCTTTTCTTTCAGCTCATAGGCGCGATTGAGGCCGATGCGCAGGCTCTCGACCCCGCTCGAGGCGAAATAGAGCGCGAAGAACGCGCCGACGGTGAGGACGCCGCCGCGCGCCGTGGTCAGCACGTTGTGGATTTCCTTGGCGATCGGATTGGCGACTTCCTTCGGCCAGGCGGCGACGACGAGGCGCGCGACCTCGTCGGCGAGGTTGGTCGAGCCGATGAAGCCGGCAAGCGACGTCACCACGATCAGAAACGGAAACAGCGCCATCAGGGTGGACAGCGCGATGTGGCTCGCGATCGCCCAGCCGTCGTCGGCGTTGAAGCGCAGAAAGGCGTCGACGATGGCGCCGACGGACAGTCGCAAGAGCTTCAAAGCGGGCCTCCGCGGCGGGGCAGGGCATGAACGCGGCTTAAGCAAGAGCTACGCAAGATATGGGCACGAAAGAAATCGGCACGACGCCGGGGCGGGCCTTCAGCTGGCAAGTCGTCAATCATACCGGCATGAAATACGTCATTCCGTGCGCTCCCGCATTGGCTTTTGTGCACCGCACGCGTAATCTTGGCCTGCCGTCCGGGACCATTCTTCGCGCTGATCGGAGCCCCTGCCATGCCGCTTGCCGCACCGTCCCTGCCCGCCGGCCACGAGCTGATCGCGACGCTCGGCGAGGCGATTACCGCCGTCGAAAGCTTGTTCAGCCGACGCGCGCCGCGGCATGGCCGACCGCGTTACCCTTCAAGGGCGTCCGGTGCCGCGGGTGTTCGACCGCGAGCAGCGCGCCACCCACGGTCTCGCCTGGTTCGCGACCTATGTCGAGGCGCTGCGCCAGCTTGCCGCCTATGCGGAGCGGCTGAGCGCGAGCGGCGCGTATGGCGAGGTCGAAGAGCTCATCGTGCGCATCGGCGCCGGGGAATATCTGGCGCAGATGTTCGGCGGCATCCCCATGAGCCAGGGCGAGATCGTGCGCCCGGCCGACCTCGGGCTCGGCGCCGGCGACCGTCCTTCGCGCATGACGCCCGCGGTCGAGCACCTCATCGCGTCGGGCAACACCGCGCCGAACCGCGCGCGGCTCGCCGAACTGATGCGCCAGCACCAGGACGTGACGGTCGGCGCGACCGGCCTCGACGATACGCTCGATTCGATCCGCGAGGAGATGCGCAAATTCGCGGACGACAAGGTCGTGCCCTATGCCCAGGAATGGCACCGGCGCAATCAATACATCCCGCTCGAGGTCGTCGTGCAGATGGCGGACCTCGGCGTGTTCTCACTGACCATCCCCGAGGATTACGGCGGCATGGGGCTCGGCAAGGAATTGATGTGCGTCGTCTCCGAGGAGCTCTCGCGCGGCTATATCGGCGTCGGCAGCCTCGGCACCCGCTCGGAGATCGCGGCCGAGCTCATTCTCGGCGGCGGCACCGAGGAGCAGAAGCGCAAATGGCTGCCGAAGATCGCTTCCGGCGAAGTGCTGCCGACGGCGGTCTTCACCGAGCCGAACACCGGCTCCGATCTCGCCTCGCTCAAGACCCGCGCGGTGCGCCAGGGCGACGCCTATAAAGTCTACGGCAACAAGACCTGGATCACCCATCCGGTCCGCGCCGACCTGATGACGCTGCTGGTGCGGACCAATCCGGCCGAGAAGGGCTATCGCGGCCTCTCGATGCTGCTCGCGGAAAAACCGCGCGGCTCGGACGACAATCCGTTCCCCGCCGCCGGCATGTCGGGCACCGAGATCGAGGTGCTCGGCTATCGCGGCATGAAGGAATACGAGATCGCGTTCGACGGCTTTCTGGTCAGCGCCGACGGCCTGCTCGGCGGCGCCGAGGGGCTCGGCTTCAAGCAATTGATGGCGACGTTCGAATCGGCGCGCATCCAGACCGCGGCGCGCGCCATCGGCGTCGCGCAGGCGGCGATGGAGCAGGCGCGCAGCTACGCGCAGGCGCGCGTTCAGTTCGGCGAGCCGATCGGCAATTTCCCGCGCGTCGCCGACAAGCTCGCCATGATGGCGGTCGAGATCATGATCGCGCGCCAGCTCACCTATTACGCGGCGCGGCAGAAGGATTCCGGCCGGCGCTGCGACCTCGAAGCCGGCATGGCAAAACTCCTCGCCGCCCGCGTCGCCTGGGCCAATGCCGACAACGCGGTGCAGATCCACGGCGGCAATGGTTTTGCGCTCGAATTCCCAGCGTCGCGCATCCTGTGCGACGCCCGCATCCTCAATATTTTCGAGGGCGCCGCGGAAATCCAGGCCCAGGTCATCGCGCGGCGTTTGTTGGACGGGTCGAATTAGGCGCGTGCGGGCTGGTGCAGGCGCGCCATCGCGGCAAATTGAGCGTAGGCGGGTCGCCCGTTCCGCGCTACAAGGGCGCCATGAGTGAATTGCCATGAGTGAATTCTTGTCCCACGGTGTGCTTCCGATCGCCGTCGGCGCGGTCGCGGTGGTGCTCCTGCTCGGCCTCTTCAACATGATGCGGGGCGGCTCGCCCTCGACGTCGCAGAAGCTGATGCGGCTGCGCGTGCTGCTGCAATTCGTCGCCATCGTCGTCATCATGATCACGATCTGGGTGATGTCCAAATAACCGCCGCATGCCGGGGGGAACGATGGTCGTCCTCAACAAGATCTACACCCGCACCGGCGACGACGGCACGACCGCGCTCGGCAGCGGCGAGCGGCGCAAGAAATACGATCTGCGCGTCGCCGCCTATGGCTCGCTCGACGAGGCCAACGCCGCGATCGGCGTGGCGCGGCTCCATACCGTGCACGATGCCGAGCTTGATGGCGCATTGGCGCGCATCCAGAACGATCTGTTCGATCTCGGCGCCGATCTGGCGACGCCGGGCAAGGGCCGGGGGCCGGGCGGCGCGCGCCTCACCGCGACCGCGACGCAGGTCGCATGGCTCGAGAACGAGATCGACCGCTTCAATGCCGGACTTGCGCCGCTCAAATCCTTCATCTTGCCGGGCGGCAGCGCCGCGGCGGCGCATCTGCATCTCGCGCGCACCATTTGCCGGCGCGCCGAGCGGCTCATCGCCGAGCTCAAGGACCGGCTGGACGAAGCCGTGACGCCCGAGGTGCTGGTCTACGTCAACCGGCTGTCGGATTTCCTGTTCGTCGCCGCCCGCCACGCCAACCACAAGGGCGAGCGCGACGTGCTGTGGCGGCCTGGGGAAAACCGCTGAGCGGATAAAATCGTAAGAGGGGGGGATTTGATGGGCCGGCTCGAAGGCAAGGTCGCGATCATCACCGGCGCGGCGAGCGGCATCGGCCGCGCCAGCGCGATCCTGTTCGCGCGCGAGGGCGCGCGCGTCGTCATCGTCGACCGCAACATGGACGGGCTCGCCGCCACCAAGGACACCATCGCCAAAAACGGCGGCACGGCGGAGCTGTTGATCGCCGACGTGAGCGAGGAAGACGACGTCAAGGCGTTCGTCGCCCACGCGGTGACGAAATTCGGCGGCCTCGATATCATGTACGCCAATGCCGGCATCATCGGCGGTCCCGATCCGTTGCTCGAACAGTCGGTCGAGCTGTGGCGCCATGTCCTGGCGGTCAATCTGATCGGCCCGTTCCTGGCGATCAAACATGCCGCGCCGCACATGATCGAGCGGCAGCGCGGCTCGATCGTGCTCACCGCCTCGACCGCCGGATTGCGCGCCAATGCCGGCGGCGCGCCTTATAGCGCCAGCAAGGCCGGCGTCATCAGCCTCGCCCAGACCGCGGCGAACGCCTTCCTCGGCACCGGCGTGCGCGTCAACGCCATCTGTCCGGGCCTGATCGAGACCGGCATGACCCACTGGCTGTTCGAGACCGCGCGCCAGCGCGGCACCGCCGGCAAGATCGGCCAGCTCAATCCGCTGCAGCGCGCCGGGGCGCCGGAGGAAATCGCGGCCATGGCGCTGTTTCTGGCGGGCGAGGAGTCGTCCTACGTCAACGGCCAGGCTTTTGCGGTCGATGGCGGCCTGTCGAGCACGCTTCCCTTCACCCGGCCGATCCGATAATCCCGGTCGTGCCGCCGCGCTTGAGACGCTCGTTGGGGGTGGCCAGTAGGCCCCGATGGGGAACCCGGCGTTGACCGCGACCGTAACCGCCGGTACGTTCCCGCACCGCAGCATCGCCGGGTTCCCGGGAGCGGATGAGATCAGTCAAAAAAGCCGAACCACACCATGAAAATTCTCGTGCCCGTGAAACGGGCGGTCGACAAGGATGTGAAAATCCGGGTCAAGGCTGACGGCTCTGGCGTCGAACTCGCCAACGTCAAGATGTCGATGAATCCGTTCGACGAAATCGCGATCGAGGAAGCGCTCCGGCTCAAGGAAGCGGGCAAGGCGACCGAGATCATCGCGGTATCGATCGGGCCGGCGCAGGCGGCGGAGACGATCCGCACCGCGCTCGCCATGGGCGCCGACCGCGGCATTCTGGTCAAGGCCGAGGGCGCGGTCGAGCCGCTGGCGGTGGCAAAAATCCTCAAGGCGGTCGCCGACGCGGAACAGCCCGGCCTCATCATCCTGGGCAAGCAGGCGATCGACGACGATTTCAACCAGACCGGCCAGATGCTCGCCGCCTTGCTGGGCTGGCCGCAGGGCACCTTCGCCTCCAAGGTCGCGCTCGACGGCGAGGCGCTCCTGGTCACGCGCGAGGTCGACGGCGGCCTGCAGACGGTGAAGCTCAAGCTGCCGGCGATCGTCACCACCGATCTGCGCCTCAACGAGCCGCGCTATGCGTCGCTGCCGAACATCATGAAGGCGAAGAAGAAGCCGATCGACGAGAAGACCGCCGACGCCTACGGCGTCGACGTCAAGCCGCGGCTGCAAGTGGTCAAGACCTCGGAGCCGCCGGTGCGCAAGGCCGGCGTCAAGGTCAAGACCGTCGCCGAACTCATCGACAAACTCAAGAACGAGGCCGGGGCGATCTGATGCCTATTCTTCTTCTCGCCGAGCACGACAACAAGTCGCTCAAGGACGCGACCAGCAAGGCGCTGACCGCGGCGAAGCAGATCGGCGCCGACGTGCACATTCTCGTCGCCGGCCAGGACTGCAAGGCCGTCGCCGAGGCCGCGGCGAAGCTCGACGGCGTCAAGAAGGTGCTCCTCGCCGACGCGCCGGCCTACGCGCACATGCTGGCCGAGCCGACCGCCGCGCTGATCGTGTCGCTCGCGGGCCCCTACGAAGCGATCGTGGCGCCGGCGACGACGAGCGGCAAGAACATCATGCCGCGCGTCGCGGCGCTGCTCGACGTCATGCAGATTTCCGAGATCAGCAAGGTGGTGGCGCCGGATACCTTCGAGCGGCCGATCTATGCCGGCAACGCCATCCAGACCGTGCGCTCGACCGACCCCAAGAGGGTCATCACGGTGCGCACCGCGGCGTTCCAGGCGACCGGCGAGGGCGGCGCGGCGGCGCCGATCGAGCCGGCCGCGGCGGCGGCCGATCCCGGCATCTCCGGCTTCGTCGGCGAGGAACTGTCGAAATCCGAGCGGCCGGAGCTGACTTCGGCCAAAATCATCATTTCCGGCGGCCGGGCGATGCAAAGCCGCGAGAACTTCACCAAATATATAGAGCCGGTGGCCGACAAGCTGGGTGCCGCGGTCGGCGCCTCGCGCGCCGCGGTTGACGCCGGCTATGCGCCGAACGACTGGCAGGTCGGCCAGACCGGTAAAGTGGTGGCACCCGACCTCTATATCGCCGTCGGCATTTCCGGTGCCATCCAGCACCTTGCCGGCATGAAGGACTCGAAAGTCATTGTCGCGATCAACAAGGACGAGGAAGCACCGATCTTCCAGGTCGCCGATTACGGATTGGTGGCGGACCTCTATCAGGCCCTGCCGGAACTCGCGGCCGAGCTCGCCAAGCTCGGCCGCTGACCATCCGTCAAGCGCGGCGGAGGATCACGAGGAAGGTAACGCAAGATGGTCGACGTGAAAGACCGGCCGAAGGCGCGCGGCGAGCACGGCCAAGGACTGGCGCATGCCATCGGCACCGTCGGCGTGATCGGCGCCGGCCAGATGGGCAACGGCATCGCCCATGTCTGCGCGCTGTCCGGCTTCGAGGTGCTGCTTGAACGACATCGTCGCCGAGCGCATCGCCGAAGGCATTGCCACCATCGGCGGCAACCTGGCGCGGCAGGTGAGCCGCCAGCGCATCACCGACGACGAGCGCCAGGCCGCGATGAAGCGCATCAATCCGGCCAAGACGCTCGAGGAACTGGGCGATTGCGACCTGGTGATCGAGGCGGCGACGGAGAAAGGAAGACGTCAAGCGCAAGATCTTCTCCGCGCTGTGTCCGACGCTCAAGCCCGAGGCGATCCTCGGCACCAACACCTCCTCGATCTCGATCACGCGGCTCGCCGCCGCGACCGACCGGCCGGAACGCTTCATCGGCATTCATTTCATGAATCCGGTGCCGCTGATGGAGCTGGTCGAGGTGATCCGCGGCATCGCCACCGACGATGGGACCTTCGAGACCACCAAGCAGTTCATCGCCAAGCTCGGCAAGCAGATCGCGGTGGCGGAGGATTTCCCCGCCTTCATCGTCAACCGCATCCTGCTGCCGATGATCAACGAGGCGATCTACACGCTCTACGAAGGCGTCGGCAATGTCGAGGGGATCGACACCGCGATGCGGCTCGGCGCCCACCATCCGATGGGCCCGCTCGAACTCGCCGACTTCATCGGCCTCGACACCTGCCTCTCGGTCATGCAGGTGCTGCACGAGGGCCTGGCGGATTCCAAATACCGGCCGTGCCCGCTGCTGGTGAAATACGTCGAGGCCGGCTGGCTCGGCCGCAAGACCCAGCGCGGGTTTTACGATTACCGCGGCGAGAAGCCGGTGCCGACGCGGTGATTTTTTCGCGCGTTTCGTGTCAGCCAGGCGCCGGCAGCTGCTTCATCGGCCGGGAATCGGTAGCCGCTTGGGCCGGCGCGCTGAAACGATCCCAGGCCTTTTCGTGGCCGATATAGACGAACGGGCCGACCACGAAGGCGAAGGCGGAGAGGCCGACCGCGGTCGCGACGTTGCCGGTTGCCACGTAGTTCACGGTGAAATCCATCACTGTGGCGAGGGTGCGGAAGGTGATCGTCTTGGCGAGCGCGCGGCTGACGGTGAAGCCGCCTTGGCCGGCGAGCCGCGCCGGTTGCTTGCGTTCGCAGCGGCAGCGCGACCGCGACGTTGGCCTCGGCCTCCGGCGGGAGATAGTTCCATGCGGCCTCGTGGGCGAGGTAGAAAATCGGGCCGACGAGAGGTTGAAGGTCGACAGGCCCGCCGCCGTGCTCAGTTCGCCGATCACGATCAAATTGGTGGTGAAGTCGAGCGTCGTGACGATGAGCCGATAGGTGATGGTCTTGGCAACGCCTGGCCGATGCCGAAGCGGGCTGCGACGGCTGCGGGTCGAGCGCGGAAGTGGCCTGCGACGACGAGAACGCCGCGCAGGCTTCGGCGCGGCGCGCGGCCGCGCGTCGGGTGGCCGTGGCGGCTGTTGCGAACAGGGGCTTCAGGCGCCGGCGCAGGCCCGGCAGATAGCGCGGCGCCAGGATGGCGGCGCCGCCGATCACCGACGCCCGGAATTAGCGCCGCTTCGAACAGGGCGGCACCGGCGACTACTCCCAGTCCAACCGCTCACGTAAGATCTCATGACTCCGGCCCTCGGATTGAGGAACCATAGCGCGCCGACGGCCGCGCGTCTGCCCAGACTGACAGACGACCATGACATCCGTGAGATCGAACATAATCGGGCGGAATTGAAAGCCGGATGTCCGGCCCGGTGCGTGCCGGACCGGACATCACGACGGGGCTCTGACGCTATTTCATCAGTTCGACGAACAGGCCGACGACGCAGACGAAGCCGAGCACGAACATGAGCGTGCGCAGGAACGGAACCGCGAGCCAGAAAAATGACGGCGTGGGCAAGGCGCAGCCAGAAATAGCTGATCGCCCAGAACGCGGTCATGCCGTTTTCCTTACCGGTGATGTGAACGAGCAGCACCAGGGCGGCGAACGGTGCGAACGTCTCGACGGCGTTGATATGTGCGCGGTTCGCGCGCTGGCCCCACAGCGGCACCGGCCGCTGCGTCGGGTCGACGTAATTCTGAGCGGCGAGCGGCCCGTTGGTGACGAGTTGCGCGATGATATAGGGGATCCACAGCGCTGCCGTGAGCAGGGCAGTAAAAGCCAGATATTTCAGTTCGGGTGACATGATCGTTCCTCCCTCGATTTTAAAATCGTTCGTCGTTTAGAGACCCCGCACCGCGAATTTCTAGCGACGATGCGGCAACCGCGTCGCCATCGCGTAGACCGGGTGACGGTCTAACTAATCGCAGCACGACGGCGACGTCTTCGGCTCTCGATACGTCGCGGTCGGATCGATCGCGGCGCCGTCATAGCGGTCGTGATGGCGCACCCATGCCATGCCGTAGGCGAGGCCGTCCTCGTCGCGGCCCTTGGGGGCGAGATCGAGGAAGTTGTAGGCGCCGATGAGCATATCGAGGCCGCGGCCGTAGGTCGAATAGGTGTGGAAAATCTCGCCGGCCGCGTTCTTGCAGAACACGCTGGCGCCGGGGCGCTCCTCGCTCGGGAATTCGGTCAGCTCGTAATTATAGTCGGCCTTGCCGGTCGCCTTCTCCTGTGGCGTCGCGGAGACGTGATAGTCGAAGTTGAAGTCGTTGCCGAACGACGACACCCATTTGAAACGCCAGCCCATGCGGCGCTGGAATTTCTCGATCTGGGCGAACGGCGCCCGCGAGACGACGACGAACGACACGTCGCGCTGGGCCAAGTGGATGACCGCGCCGTCGAAATGGTCGGCAAGGAGCGAGCAGCTCGGGCAACCCTCGTCCCAGTCCGGGCCGAGCATGAAGTGGTAGACGATCAATTGGCTTTGCCGCCGAACAGATCGGCGAGCGTTTCCGCGCCGTTCGGTCCCTCGAACACGTAGCTTTTGTCGATTTTCTCCCACGGCAGCTCGCGGCGCTGCCGGCTCAGCGCGTCGCGGCTGCGGGTGAATGCTTTTTCTGCCGCGAGGTGCGCCTTGCGCGCGGCGATCCACTCGTCGTGGGAGACGATTTTATGGGCTTCCATCTTCTCCTCCATCAAGTGCCGGCTGCGTTGCCGCGAAGTTCGACTTACTCGTCCTCGTCCGCCGGCGTCATCCAGCCGACGGCGGCGCCGCCCGGCTCGAGCAGGATGGACGATGCGGCCGACGCCGGGCACGTCGGAGGCCGGCTTCATCACCTTGGCGCCGGCCTTGGTGGCCAGTCTGACCCGCGCGTCGACGTCGTCGACCGCGATATAGGGCAGCCAGCTTTCCGGGACGTCGCTTGAACTCGGGCGCGCTGATGTCGAACAGGCCGGCCACCGGTTCGCCGTCGACCAGCGCGAGCCAATAGGTCCAGCCGTCCATGGGCATGGCGTCGAAACTCCAGCCCAACGTCGCGGCGTAGAAGTTCTTCGCTTGTTCGACGTTGCGCGTGTTCAGTTCGTTCCAGTGGAATTGGCCGTGTGTCCAGGTCATGGGAGCCTCCGGGTTCATGTTGTTAGGTGTAGCCCGGATTGAGCGGAGCGAAATCCGGGGAGGGCCTACGAGCTGGTATGTCGTTCCCGGATTTCGCTCCGCTCATCCGGGCTACGGCTGATCAAACAAAAAGTCTTTCCAGCTTGTCGAACGCGCCGTTCCAGCCGCCCTGATGGCGGTCGCGGGCATCCGCGGCGGCGAACTGCTCGTGGGTCAACGTCAGAAGCGTACCATCTCCGTCGGGCTTGAGCAGCACCGTCACCAGCGGTCTCCTGCTCCGGCATGGATTTCCAGACCCAGGTGAAGACCAGCTTTTCGTTGGGCACCACCTCGCGAAAGACGCCGCCGACGTCGTGCGCCTCGCCGGCCGGCGTGCGCATGGAAATCGCATAGCGGCCGCCGGGCCGCGCGTCGGTTTCGACCCCGACCGTCACGGTCTCGCCCGGCCCCATCCAGCGTTTCACTTTTTCCGGGTCGGTCCAGGCGGCGAAGACTTTGGCGGGCGACGCGTTGAAGCGGCGCTTGAGGGTGAGGCTGGGGGTTGATGTGGCGGCGTCATTGGTTCGGCGTCACTTGGCTTGACGGCGGATTGGACTGACATGAGTGATCCTCCTCCAGGAAAGTGGCAAGGCGTTGCAGGGTTTCGGACCAGAACCGTTCGTAGCGGTTGAGCCAGGCGATCGCTTCCTGCATCGGCGCGGCATCGAGACGGCAGGCGACCGTGCGGCCGGATTTC
Source organism: uncultured Pseudomonadota bacterium (assembly GCA_963745155.1). Lineage (GTDB taxonomy): Bacteria > Pseudomonadota > Alphaproteobacteria > Rhizobiales > Xanthobacteraceae > BOG-931. The sequence goes on from CAVUWO010000008.1 coordinate 112,722, forward strand.
GTGCGCGCCACCAGTCCGGCATCGGACAGCACGTCGAGATGCTTCATGATGGCCGGCAGCGACAGCGCGAACGGCTGCGCCAGCGCGCTGATCGACAGGCCGGGCTGTTCGGCAAGCCGCGTCACCAACGCCCGCCGGGTCGGGTCGGCAAGCGCGGCAAAGGTGCGGTCGAGCGGCGCGCTGTTAAACTTAACCATCGAGTTAAGTATAGAGAGCGCACGGAGAGCCTGTCAAGCGGGGCGTCCCACCTTTTCGTCGTCATGGCGGAGATGGGAGGCACGCGTCTGGGACCGGCGTCTCGGCCCAGCCATGCGCAAGTTCGCTTGACAGCTTAGGGTTACATTGCCACGTTCACGTGTCCGTTTTCACAAGGACCGCGTGGTCGACATGTCGACCGAAAGCGCGGCCGGAACGGCTGGGAGGAAAGAGATGACGCGAACTGGCAAGACGATGCTGCTCGCGAGCGCGATGGCGTTCGCATTGACGGGGGCTGCACGGGCGCAAGAGGTCAGCCAAGCCGGCAAGGGCGCCGCGGCGGCCGCTCCGGCCCCGATCGTCACGCAGGCGATGCTCAACAACGCCGCGCACGACAGCAAGAATTTTCTGGCGACCAACGGCGACTACAATCAACAGCGCTTTCATCCGGCCGACGAGATCAATCGCAACACCGTCAAGAAGCTTCACGTCGCCTGGATCTTTCAGACCGACGTGCGCGAATCGATGGAGACCTCGCCGATCGTCGTCAACGGCGTGATGTACTTCACCACCTCGTTCGACCACGTCTATGCGCTCGACGCCAAGACCGGCGAACAGCTGTGGGAATACAAGCACGAGATGGGGCCGATCACGGTCTATTGCTGCGGGCCCAACAATCGCGGCGTCGCGGTGTATGGCGACAAGGTCTATGTCGCCACGCTCGACTCCAAATTGGTGGCGCTCGATGCCAAGACCGGCAAGCCGGCGTGGACCTCGGACATCGCCGATCCGTCGCTCGGCTACAGCGAGACCATGGCGCCGACGGCGGTCGACGGCAAAATCCTGATCGGCACCAATGGCGGCGAATACGGCATCCGCGGTTTCGTCAAAGCCTTCGACGCCAAGGACGGCAAGCTCCTCTGGACCTTCTCGACGATCCCGGACAACTCGGTCGGCGTGTGGGCGACCAAGGACGCCACCGGCCGCGACATGCATCGCGACATCGCGGCGGAAAAGGAGCAACTCGCCAAGACCGGCGATCCGGCCAAGACGCTGGGCGGCGGCGTGTGGCAGAACCCCTCGGTCGACCTCGCCAACAAGCGCATCTATTTCGTCGTCGGCAATCCTTCGCCGGATCTCGACGGTTCGCTGCGGCCCGGCGACAACCTCTATACGGATTCGCTGGTTTCGGTCGATCTCGATACCGGCAAGCTGGCGTGCCATTTCCAGTACATCGCCCATGACCTTTGGGATCTCGATGCCACGAGCCCGACGGTCCTGGTCGATGTGAAGGGCAAGGACGGCAAGACCGTTCCCGGCGTCCTTCACGCCGGCAAGACCGGCTACATCTACGTGCACGATCGCAAGGATTGCAGCCTGATCCGCTTCTCCGAGCCGATGGTGTCGGAGAAGGACCGCTGGACGCTGCCGACCCCGACCAAGCCGGACGATCCGAAGGCGGCGCGGATGTTCCCCGGCGCCAATGGCGGCGTCGAATGGTCGCCGATCGCGACCAATCCTGGTCTCGGTCTCGCCTACGCGATCAATCTCGAGCAGGAGATGACCTACACGGTCAACTCGACGCCCTATCCGGGCGGCAAGCTGTGGCTCGGCGGCGCCTTCACCAACGTGCCGGGCGGCATCCAGACCGGCAACGTCACGGCGGTCGATTACAACACCGGCAAGATCAAATGGCAGGTGAAGACGCCGCAGCCGATGATCGGCGGCATCCTCGCCACCGCCGGCGGACTGGTGTTCGCGGGCGAGAGCAACGGCTGGTTCAAGGCCTATGACGCCAATTCCGGCAGCATCCTGTGGCAGTTCCAGGCCGGCGCCGGCGTCAACGCGCCGCCGTCGTCCTACCAAGTCGCCGGCAAGCAATACATCGTGGTGGCGGCCGGCGGCAACGTGCAGGTCGATTCCAAGCGCGGCAACAACGTCATCGCGTTCACGGCGGAATAGTGTAACCTTCGGCCGGGCGTTATTCTTTTGGGACGGGACCGGCAACGGCCCCGTCCTTTCTCGTCGAGCCGGGTGTTGTCACTGGCGCGCCGCCGACCGGCGCGCTTTTCGCAAGGTTCATTCGCGGGTGTCCATGAAACGACTTTCAGTTCCGCCGGCTCTGGTGCTCGCGCTGGTGCTGCTCTCCCCCGTCGCCGCCAACGCCCAATCGATCGAGGAAAAAGCCCAGGTCTGCACCGCCTGCCACGGCGAAGCCGGGGTGCCGACGGAGCAGCCGTTTCCGGTTCCGGTGATCTGGGGCCAGAACCTCGGCTATCTGTTTTTTCAGCTGCGCGACTTCAAGACCGGCGCGCGCAAGAACGACCAGATGACGCCGGTTGCCGATTCGCTCGATCGCGCGGATCTGATGCCGTTGGCGGCGTATTTCTCGAAAAAGCCATGGCCCAATCTGCAGCAGAAACAGCCGCCGGCGGACGAGGCGACCGAAGCGCAGCGCGTCAACAGCCTCGGTCGTCTGCACCAGCTGCCATCAGCAGGGGTTTTTGGGCGACAGCACCCAGCCGCGCCTCGCCGGCCAGGAGCGCGCCTATCTGCAGAAGACCATGACCGACTTCGCCGACGGCGCCCGCGCCAACAATCCGGGCATGACCGGCTTCATGAAGGGGCTCACCGCGCAGGACATGCACGCGCTCGCCGATTGGCTCGCCGCGAAGGAATAACGATCACTTCGCCGCGAGCCGCGCCCGCACCTCGGCGTTCGCCGCCAGATCGAGCGCGGTCTTCCCCGCCTTATCCTTCATCGCCGATCCGCCCCGCGCTTCAGCAGGAGATCGACCACGGCGGCGTCGCCGGCCGTGGCGGCGATCATCAGCGCGGTGCGGCCGCGATTGTCGGCGGCGTCGAGCGCGGCGCCGTGCGCCATGAGGAGATCGACGACGCGGCCGACCGATTCCGCGCCGACGCCTTCGTCATGTCCCGCCGCCCACATCAGCGCGGTGAGATCGTTGCCGTAGCGTTCCTTGGCGTCGACGCCGGCGGCGAGGAGCCGCGTGACGATGTCGTCGAAGCCGCGCGCGGCGGCATAGACCATCGCCGACTTGCCGGTTAAGTCGCGCGCCTTGGCGATCGGCGCCATGGGCGAGAAGGTCTTCGGCGATGCGGTCGTTGCCTTGGAACGCCGCGGCCATGAGCGGCGTGAGGCCGGAGCGGCCCGGAAGGTTCGGATCGGCGGCTTTTTTCAGCAGCAGCGCGACGGTCGAGGGTTTTTGATGCTCGGCGGCGGCGAACAGCGCGGTGCCGCCGTCGACATTGCGGGCATCGATCGGCGCGCCGCGCGCGAGAAAAAGCTCGACCAGCCGCACATGACCTTCGCGCGCCGCATGGGTGAGCGGCATGGCGCCGCGCCGGTCGCGCGCCTGCAAGCGCCGCGCCGGCGTCGAGAAGTTTTTGCGCCAACGCCTCGCAGCCGCGGTCGGCCGCGGAGAACAGCGCCGCATTGCGTTGCAGCGTGTTCGCGTCGGCCGCGATGATTTGATAGTCGCGCTCGATCTCGCGGCAGTCTTCGTCGGCCGTGGCGGGGCAGGTTGCTGCGAGAATCAGGAGGAAGGATGCACAGGCGATAACAAGCGGTCTGGTCGTCGATCGCACGGGCGTAGGGCGTGTACTCGCCGACGCGTCAGGTGGAACGCGTCGCGATTGATACAAGGCCCCCGACGATCCGACTTGTGATCCGGTCATGCGATCACGGTATCGCGCCCCGATCAGGCGGCACGGCCACCGACTGACCGCCGCCGGTCTCGATCGCATAGGATCGTTCACGGATCAATTTAAGCCCAGCTTCCAAGAACGTCCTTGTTTCCGGTTCCAAGTACTTTGCAATGATCCAGGCCAAACTCAACACGACACAAATCGGCAGTACCGGGATCAAAATCGCCGGCATCTGAGGAAGCGCTCTGCCAATCTTGATGATCATCGCGACCATCATGTTTTCATGCAGAAGATATAACGGATAACTGACAACGCCCACGAATACCAGCGCCTTGGCTCCCAGCGCGCGGCGTACCAGCGTGCTGGAAATTGCCGAAATAAATACCAGGGTCAGCACCAAGTCTGCATTGAATACGCTCGATCCGCCGACGCTTGAAAGAATGCCGGTGGCGGTAGCCAGAACAAACAATGTTTTAGTACGCGTGATATAAAACAGATAGAACAATGATCCCGTGGCAAAAAAACCGTACGCCGCTGAATTCAAGAAAACGGTCAGCCATTTGATGCCGGTCTCGGATAGAATGCCGTTTATGATGCCTAAGATATGACCGTCAATGTGCCAAGCGCCGAGATTGGAATGCAGATGATTTTCGGAAAATGACGACAGGAGGCCGAGCAGCCACACGAGAACGACGAAACTGACGCTAAGGCGCTCGCCAAGAAGGAAATAGGCCAATCCAAAAACCGCATAAAATTTGACTTCCACATAAAGAGACCAAAACGCGCCTTCTATGCCTGCAATCGGAACGTGAAGGCCGAGGAGAGTTGTCAGTGCATCCCAAAGATAATGGACGCCGACACCGTCGCCGATCAAGGTTAGGCCAGGCAGCAAATCCCAGAAATGAATTTCCCCCCGAGGACGCTCCCAAAACAGGCCGGAGGTCAGCAGGACGAGAACCGAGCACCAAAACATCGCTGGAAATAATCGTAACCAGCGGCGGCCAAGAAATTCGCCAAATCCGTTGCATTTGCGCAAGGTCATTAAGATGACGAACCCGGAGATAATGAAAAATAGATTGACGCCGGCAATATGAGTATCGAGCAAGGGATTTCCGACGAATTTGTTCCCGTAGACATAAAGATCAGGCCAGCGGGCAAAGGCATGGAAAAGGACAACAGCCGAGATCGCAACGCCGCGCAGCCCATCAATAAAATCTATGCGGCGGCCCGGAGCCGCGTGAAGTTGCGTGTCATTCATTTCTTGCCGATGCCCAATGCTCGCACATAATATACGATGCGGTGTCGCGAATCCACCGTGGACGAGCGCGGCCCTGGTCGCGGCTAGGGGGATGAACAATTCGGGATCGAATAAATCGTCGGACTGGACCGTTTCTGAGCGGGCTTTCGCTTTCTTGGTCACGTGGATCGGACCGCACGATGATCGGATCATTCCAACAAGTAGCCCAGGTGGCGGGGAGCGACACCCGGGGTCTTCGGTAAGGCTGAACCGCAATCCCCGGATTTCGCTTCCCGCTCAATTCGGGCTACCCTTTATCGCCGCGCTGACGAGCTTCATCCCGTCCTCGCTCGCCCATTCGGCCGGGCCGGCCATGGTGCCGAGTTCGCAGCCGGAGGGGGCGACGAGGAGCGTCGTCGGCATGCCGAACGCCTTGCCGGCGAGCTTGAGGTCCTGAAACACCTTGGCGCTCGGGTCGGAATAATAGGCGAGGTGGGTGACCGCGGCCTCCTTGAGGAAGGCGAGCGGCTTTTGCGGGTCGCGGGTGTCGATATTGACGGCGACGACCTCGAAATTCGGCCCGCCCAGCTTCGCTTCCAAGGCGTCGAGCGCCGGCATCTCCTTGCGGCAGGGCACGCACCAGGTCGCCCACAGGTTCACCAGCACGGTACGGCCATGCCAGTCCTGCAGCGTCCGCGCGCGGCCTTCGGCGTCCTTGAAGGCGAGGTCGGGCACGCGGAACGGGGCATGCGCCACCGCCAGGGCCGCGACTTCGCCCTGGGCGAGTGGGGCGAGCTTGGCCGCGGTCGCCAGCGCCGCGCCGCAGCTGGCGGCCGCCGTCGGATTTGTTCGCAGGCGCCCGATCCCGTATACCCCCGCCAGCACGGCCACGATCACGACCGCGGCCGCCGCGGCGGCGACCGCGCGGATGCGGCGGCGGATGGCGGGCTGCGGCGCGGCGGGCGGTTCACTTATTGGTGACAAGACTAAACCTCGGCGGATTTATCTGGCGGACGTGATCATGAGCAACAAGATGTGGGGCGGACGGTTCACCTCGGCGCCCGACGCCGTCATGGAAGAGATCAACGCCTCGATCGACTTCGACCGCCACCTCTACCGGCAGGACATCGCCGCGAGCAAGGCCCATGCGGCGATGCTCGCCAAAACCGGCATCATTACGGCGCAGGATGGCAAGAGCATCGCTCACGGTCTGGAGAGGGTCCTGTCAGAGATCGAGGCCGGCCAATTCAGCTTCCAGCGCGCGCTCGAGGACATTCATATGAATGTCGAAAGCCGGCTTTCCGAGCTGATCGGCCCCGCCGCCGGGCGGCTCCATACCGCGCGCTCGCGCAACGATCAGGTCGCGACCGATTTCCGGCTGTGGGTGCGCGACTGGCTCGACTGGCATCGACGCGGCGCTTGCGGCCTATCAGCGCGCCCTCGCCGAAAAGGCGCTCGAGCATGCCGCGACGGTGATGCCGGGCTTTACCCATCTGCAAACCGCGCAGCCGGTCACGTTCGGCCATCATCTGCTCGCCTATGTCGAGATGGCGGCGCGCGACCGCGGCCGTTTCGCCGATGCGCGGGCGCGGCTCAACGAAAGCCCGCTCGGCGCCGCCGCGCTCGCCGGCACCTCGTTTCCGATCGACCGCGCCATGACGGCAAAGGCGCTCGGCTTCGACCGCCCGATGGCGAATTCGCTCGACGCCGTCTCCGACCGCGACTTCGTGCTGGAGACGCTGTCCGCATGCGCCATCGCCGCGGTGCATCTGTCGCGGTTCGCCGAAGAGATCGTGATCTGGTCGTCGCCGCTCGTCGGCTTCGTCCGCCTGTCGGACCGCTTCACCACCGGCTCCTCGATCATGCCGCAGAAGCGCAATCCGGACGCCGCGGAGCTCGTCCGCGCCAAATCCGGCCGCGTGTTCGGCGCGCTGATCGGGCTCCTGACGGTGATGAAAGGGCTGCCGCTCGCCTATCAAAAGGACATGCAGGAGGACAAGGAAGGCGCGATCGACGCCTTCGCCGCGCTTTCGCTGGCGATCGCCGCCATGACCGGCATGGTCGGCGACATGGAGCCCGATGCGGCGCGGATGCGGGCCGCCGCCGGCGAGGGCTTTTCGACCGCGACCGATCTCGCCGACTGGCTGGTGCGCAAGCTCGAGCTGCCGTTCCGCGAGGCGCACCATGTCACCGGCCGGATCGTCGCCAAGGCCGCCGAAGCCGGCGTCGCGCTTGGAAGCAATTGCCGCTCGAGACCCTGCAGGCGATCGAGCCGCGCATCACCAAGGCGGTGTTCGACGTGCTTTCGGTCGATAATTCGGTGAAAAGCCGCGACGTTCTCGGCGGCACGGCGCCGGCCCAGGTGCGCGTCCAGGCCAAAAGCTGGCTCAAGCGGCTGAAAAAAGGCGCCTGAGCGCGCATAAAGGCGATCGCAACGGTTTCCGACACAATCTGGCCGCCGCGGTTCGATCTGCTATGATCGTTGGGTGCGTTTGGGCGTTTGGGGACCATTCTTTGACTATTCGTGTTGTGGAGACATTGGCGCTGGCCGCGGGCTTGGCGGCCGCGTTGGCGCTTGCGGGCTGCGGCCGCGAGGGTCCGCTCGACCCGCCGCCGAGCGCGATCGCGCCGCAACCGGCGCCGGCCGCGATGTTGCGCCGCCGGCTCCGGCGTCCACGGATCCCAACGCGCCGCCCGTCGTCTCGCAAAACGCCGCGATGAAGAACGGCTTCGACGCCAAGGGCAATCCGGTGGCCGCGCAGAGCCCGCGGAAGGACTTTCCGCTCGATTTCCTGCTGCAGTAGCGCTGGAACGCGGGGCTGGCTTTTCCCGCCGCTCATGCTCTAAACACCCGCCATGCACCATTTCGACTATCGTGACGGCGTGTTGCACGCCGAGGCGGTCGATCTGACCGCGCTCGCCGAGGCGGTCGGCACGCCGTTCTATTGCTACGCCAGCGCCACCATCGAACGGCACTATCGGGTGTTCGCCGGCGCCTTCGCCGACGTCGACGCGCTCGTCTGCTACGCCATGAAGGCGAATTCCAACCAGGCCGTGATCGCGACGCTGGCGCGGCTCGGCGCCGGCGCCGACGTCGTCTCCGAGGGCGAATTGTTGCGCGCGCGGGCGGCCGGCATCGCGCCGGACAAGATCATGTTCTCCGGCGTCGGCAAGACGGCGCGCGAACTCGCGCTCGCGGTCGACGAGGGCATTCTCTGCGTCAACGTCGAATCCGAGCCGGAGCTCGAGCTTCTCGCGACAATCGCCGCCGCCAAGGGCCGCCAGGCCGACATCTCGATCCGCGTCAATCCGGACGTCGATCCGAGCACCCACGCCAAGATCGCGACCGGCAAGGCCGAGAACAAGTTCGGCATCCCGATCAGCCGCGCCCGCGAGGTCTACGCCCGCGCGGCCAAGCTCGACGGCGTGCGCGTCGTCGGCGTCGACATGCATATCGGCAGCCAGATCACCGAACTCGACCCGTTCAACGACGCCTTCGCGCTGTTGGCCGAGTTCGTCGGCGTGCTGCGCGCGGACGGCCACGTCATCGCCCATGTCGATCTCGGCGGCGGCCTCGGCATCCCCTACCGCGAGGACAACGAGCCGCCGCCCAATCCCGAGGCCTATGCCGCCGTCGTCAAGCGCGCGACGCGCGGCCTCGGCTGCCGGCTGATCTTCGAGCCGGGCCGCCTCATCGTCGGCAATGCCGGCATCCTCGTCACCCGCGTCCTCTATGTGAAGCGCGGCGAAGCCAAGACCTTCATCATCGTCGACGCCGGCATGAACGATCTCGTCCGCCCGACCCTCTACGAGGCGCACCACGACATCCGCCCGGTCAGGCAGGCCGCGGTCGGCGCGCCGCGCATCGCCGCCGACGTCGTCGGCCCGGTTTGCGAGTTGGGAGATTTTCTCGCGCTCGGCCGCGCCATCGTCGAGCCGCAAGCCGGGCGACCTCCTCGCCGTCATGACCGCCGGCGCCTACGGCGCGGTGCAGGCCGGCACTTACAATACCCGCGCGCTGGTGCCGGAAGTGCTGGTGAAGGACGGCGATTGGGCGCTGGTGCGGCCGCGCCTGGAGGTCGCCGACCTGATCGCGCTCGATCGCATGCCGCCGTGGCTGTGAGGCGAAACAGCACTGATTCGATTCGACTCGCGCGTCTAGTGTTGCCGGCGCGGTCGATCCCCTGCCACCGTGCCTCCGCGCGTGAAAGCCCTTACTCGCCGGCAAACTCAAATGCAGCCTGGAACGCGGCTGGCTGGAAGTCCTTGTTGGAGCACAAGAATAGGGGTCGCTCGTGCGCGCGGGCCCGGCTTTGCAATCGCAACTGTCACGGTTTTTGCATATCTCGACCTCGCCGGGTTGCGCGCCATGAACTCGCCCCTATGCTAAAGTGTTGTGAGGCGGAGAGCGGCGTTGCTCCGCGGAGAGGTATGTGACGGACACAGCTTCGACCCATCGCGACGGTGAAGACCACGGCCGTGCCGGCTTGCCGCTCGAAGGCGCGCTGCGGCGCGCGCGGTGGACGATCTTCTGGGAGCGTCTGTGGCCGGCCTTGGCGACGCTCGCGACCGCTGTCGGCCTGTTTCTGACGTTATCCTGGCTCGGGTTGTGGCTGTGGCTGCCGCCGCTCGGGCGCGCCGCCGGCGTGATCGCGTTTGCGGTGCTCGCGCTCGCGGCGGCGGTGCCGTTCGCGCTGCTGCGCCTGCCGGCCGCCGCCGAGGCGTTGCGCCGGCTCGATCGCGGCAGCGGACTGGCGCACCGGCCGGCGACGACGATCGCCGACGCCCTCGCGGTGAGCTCCGCGGACCCTTATTCGCTGGCGCTGTGGAATGCGCATGTCGCGCGCACCCGCGCCGCCGCCCGCCGCTTCACGGCCGGCTGGCCGTCGCCGCGGATCGCGGCGCGCGATCCTTATGCGCTGCGCGGTCTCGTCCTCATCGCCTGCATCGCCACTTTCGTCGCGGCCGGCGGCGAGCGCTGGAAGCGCGTCGCCGCCGCGTTCGAATGGCAGGGCGTGATGCTGCCGGCGAATTTCCGCGTCGACGCCTGGGTCACCCCGCCGGGCTACACCGGCAAGCCGCCGGTTATTCTCGCCGGCATTCATCCCGGCGAGACCGCGCGCGTCGGCGTCGAGACCGGCGAAGCTTCCGGCGACGGTGCCGTCGCGGTTCCGGTCGGCAGCACGCTGGTGGTGCGCGCGACCGGCAATCTGACGCTCGACCTCGCCGGCCATGGCGGCGTAGCCGCGGCCAAGGACGAAGGGCACGCGCCCGCCGGGACGCAGGAACATCGTTTCACCATCGCGGCGGACGGCAGCGTGACGCTGCGCGGCGCCGGCGACGACCTGACCTGGTCGTTCGATGCGATCCCCGACCGGGCGCCCACCATCGCGCTGACCAAGGATCCCGAGCAGCAGAACCGCGGGTCGATGCTGTTGTCTTATCGGCTCGAAGACGATTACGGCGTGACGCAGGCGCAGGCGACCTTTGCGCGCAAAGCGGCCGCGACCGACGAAGCCGGGAGCAAACAAGGCGGCACCAAACAAGGCGGCGCCAAGGACAGCGAACCGCACCCGCTGTTCGGGCCGCCTGATTTTGCCCTCACGCTGCCGCAGGCGCGCACCAAGAACGGCGTCGGGCAGACCATCAAGGACTTGACCGATCATCCCTGGGCCGGCGCCGAAGTGGTGATGACGCTCGTCGCCCGCGACGAAGGCGGCAACGAGGGCAAGAGCGAGCCGTTCACGCTGCGTCTGCCCGAGCGCGTCTTCACCAAGCCGCTGGCGCGGGCTTTGATCGAACAGCGCCGCAATCTCGCGCTCGACGCGCATGCGCGGCCTGCCGTCATCACGGCGCTCGATGCGTTGGCGCTGGCGCCGGAGCGCTTCACCCCGAACGCCGGCGTCTATCTCGGCCTGCGCGTCGATCTTCTGGTCGCTGGTGCGCGCCAAGTCGGACGACGATCTGCGCGAGGTGACGGCGCAGCTGTGGTCGATGGCGGTCGGCCTCGAGGACGGCAACATGTCGGACGCCCAGGCGGCGCTGCGCAACGCCGAGGAGGCGTTGCGCCAGGCGCTCGACCGCGGCGCCAGCGATCAGGAGATCAAGCAGCTGATGGATCAGCTGCGCGCCGCCATGGACCGTTTCATGCAGGCGATGCAGGAGCAGCTGAAGAACCATCAACAGCTCGCCCGCCCGCTCGGCCGTAATGCCAAGGTGCTGCGGTCGCAGGACCTCAAGAGCATGCTCGATCGTCTGGAGAACATGGCGCGCAACGGCTCCAAGGACGCCGCGCGGCAGATGCTGCAGCAGCTCGAGCAGATGATGGAAAACCTGCAGATGGCGTCGCCGGACCAGAATGGCGACGACAGCGACGACATGATGTCGGCGCTCGACGATCTCGGCGACATGATCCGCGAGCAGCAGGAGCTGCGCGACCACACCTTCCGCCAGGGCCAGGATCGCCGCCGCCAGGACGCGCAACGCCAGCAGGGCCAGCAGGCCAGGAGAGCCAGCCGGGCGAGCAGGGCGACCAGAATGAATCACTCGATCAGTTGCGCCAGCGCCAGCAGGCGTTGCGCGACCGGCTCGACAAATTGCTCGAGGACCTGAAGAACCGCGGCTTCGGCCAGGGCCAGAAGGGCCAGCAAGGCCAGCGGCCAGAGCGATTCCGATCAGCTCGGCCGCGCCGGCGACGCCATGGGCGAGGCCGAGGGCCGCTTGGGCGACGGCAACGCCGACAGCGCCGTCGACTTGCAAGGCCGCGCGCTCGATGCGCTGCGCAAGGGCGCGCAGGGCATGGCGCAATCGATGCAGCAGCAGATGGGCCAGGGTCCGGGTCCCGGGCAGAACGGCCGCATGGGCCTGCCGCGCGCGCAGCAGGACACCGACCCGCTCGGCCGCCCGCTGCGCGGCCGCGACTATGGCGACGACTACACCGTGAAAGTGCCCGGCGAGATCGACGTGCAGCGCGCCCGCCGCATCATCGAAGAACTGCGCCGCCGCTTCGGCGACGTCGCCCGCCCGCAGGAAGAGCTCGATTACATCGAGCGGCTGTTGAAGGATTATTGAGGCGGATAGGCGAGGCGCTCGCCATTCGCCGCCGCCTTGATATAATCCGCACGTAATTTCCCGCTAGGATTGTCACGCGCTCTCATTTCATGGGTGAGCAGCCGTGCGGATCGACGAGTGGCTGGCAGGTCTCGGGCTTGGTGCTTACGCTTCGCGTTTCGCCGAGAACGATATTGATTCCACCATTCTGCCGGAGCTGACCGATCAGGATTTGGAAAAGATCGGTGTTGCTTCGCTCGGCCACCGCCGCAAGATTTTGCGCGCCATCGCCGACCTCGCAAACGCGCCGGCCGCGGCGCCGCAGGTCAAGCCGCCGGAGCCTAAGCCGCCGCCGCTCGTTGCGGCGCTGCCTGCGGCCACCGAGATCGGCGCTGGCGGCGAGCGGCGCTATCTGACGGTGATGTTCTGCGATCTCGTCGGCTCGACGGCGATTTCAGCGCAGCTCGACGCTGAAGAATGGCGCGATCTGGTCGGCGCCTATCTTGATGATGCGGCGGCGGCCGTGCGCGACACCGGCGGCCATGTCGCCAAGAAACTCGGCGACGGATTGATGGCGCTGTTCGGGTATCCGGTCGCCCACGAGAACGATGCCGAGCGCGCGGCGCGCGCGGCGCTCGCGATCCAGCGTGCGCTCGGCGAGCTCAACCGCAAAAATGCCGGCAGCGGCAAGCCCCAGCTCACGGCGCGTGTCGGGCTCGAAAGCGGACCGGCGGTGCTCGATGTGGCGGGCGAAATATACGGCGATGTCGCCAACGTCGCGGCGCGGGTGCAGGCGCTCGCCGAGCCTGGTGCGGTTCTGGTTACCGCGCGGGTGCAGCGCCAGGTCGCCGGTTTGTTTGTCGTCGAGGAGCGTGGCACGCACACGCTCAAGGGCGTGCCGGAGCCGACCGCGCTGTTCAAACTCGTCCGCGCCAGCGGCGGTGGTCGCCGCTCTGGACAGCGCAATCTCACCCCGCTCGTCGGCCGCGACGACGAACTCACGATGCTGCTGCGGCGCTGGGAGCGGGCGCGGCAGGGCGACGGCCAGCTGATGATGATCGTCGGCGAACCTGGCCTCGGCAAATCCCGCCTGATCGAAGAGTTTCACGGCCGGCTGAGCGAGACGCCGCACACCTGGGTGGAATGGAGCTGTTCGCAGCTTTTGCAGAACACGCCGCTGCACCCGATCTCCGAGTGGGGCCGCCAGCGTTTCGGTGGTGCCGATGTACCCGCCGAGCGGCGGCTTGCGGAGCTGGAGAGTTCACTCGCGCAGGTCAAGCTCGACCCGTTGGAAAATGTTTATTTGCTGGCGCCGCTCCTCGACATTCCTCTGCCGCAAGGACGCACCCCGGGCTTGGCGCCCGAGGACTTGCGCCGGCGGCAATTGGCCGGGTTGACCAATTGGGTGATGGCCGGTGCGCGAGCGCAACCTTTGGTGCTGGCCTTCGAGGATTTGCACTGGGCCGATCCGACCACGCTCGATGTGCTGCGCGGCATTGCCGAGCGGGGCGCGCTGGCGCCGCTGTTGATCGTGGCGACGACGCGGCCCGAGTTCCGCCCGCCCTGGAGCATGCGCTCGCATCACGGCACCATTTCGCTGGCGCCGCTCGACCGCGCCCAGGTGCGCGACATGGTGGCGGAGCTTTCCGCCCGCCACGCGCTGCCACGCGACGTGGTGGAGGATGTCGCCGCGCGCACCGGCGGGGTGCCGCTGTTTGTCGAAGAGGTGACGCGGCTTCTCTTGGAGCGCGGCGAGCAGGGCGGCATCCAGGCCATCCCGCCGACGCTGCAACAGTCGCTGATGGCGCGCCTCGACCGGCTTGGCCCGGCGCGCGAAGTGGCGCAGATCGGCTCGGTGATCGGCCGGGGCTTCTCCTACCGCCTGCTGCGCGACGTTGCCGGAATGGAAGACGCAAGCCTGCAAGCGACGCTGGAAAAGCTCGCTGATGCCGACATTATCTTGGTCCAGGGCTTGCCGCCCGATTCCGATTACCGCTTCAAGCACGCGCTCGTTCAGGACGCGGCCTACGAAAATCTGCTCAAGAGCCGCCGCCAGGTTTTGCACCGCCGCGTCGCCGAGCTTTTGCGCGACCGCTTCGCCGACACCGCCGCGGCCGAGCCGGAAGCGCTCGCTTATCACTTCACGCAAGCCGGCATGACGGACGCCGCGATCGAATGGTGGGGCAAGGCCGGCGACCAGGCGCTGCGCCGCTCCGCATTCCAGGAGGCGATCTCCCATCTCGGGAAGGCCATCGAGATGGCCGACAAGACCGGCGACGGTGCGTCGCGCACCGCTGCTACGCCAGCAGCGGGAAGCCAACGGCTGAAATTACAGACGAGCTACGGCCAGGCGATGATGTGGTCGAAGGGCTATGCCGCCGAGGAAACCAAAGCAGCTTTCCGCCGCGCCCAGGAGCTCGGCGCCGATGTGGACAAGTCGGACGAGCGGTTCGTCGCCAACTACGGGCAATGGGCCGTCAGTCTGTTGTCTGCCGAGCTTAGCGCGGCGCAAGAGACCGCCAGACTGGTGCTGCGGGAAGCCGAGCCACAATCGAGCGAAGCGTTGGTAGGTCATCGTATGATCGCGCTGACGTCGCTTTGTCAGGGGAACTTTGTCGAGGCTCGCGCCCACAGCAAAAAGGCGCTGGAGATCGACGATTGCGGCTGGGATCGCGATGCCAAACTGCGGTTCGGCCAGGATTTTCGCATTGCCGCCATGTGCTATCTGGGCATCGCAAATTGGCAGCTCGGTGATTTGCCGATGGCGCGCGAGCTGATCGAAGCAGCGCTCGCAGCCGCGCGCGCTTCCGACCACGTACCAACGCTCGCCAACACCTATTCTTTCGCAGCGTTGCTAGAGCTGGTTCGCGGCAATGCCGAAGCTGCCGGCCGAGCGGCGGAAGCCTGCGTTGAGCTAAGCCGCGAGCACAAGCTTTCGCTTTATCTGGCGGTTGGAAGAGCGTGCGCTGGTTGGGCGCACGCTCGACTTGGCAAGCACACGCGTGGTGCTGCGGAGCTTCGGGAGGCTCTCGCGGATTTGGGCAAGCAAGGAAACAAGCTATGGCTCCCGCTATATCAGGGCTTGCTCGCGGACATCGACGCTGAAGATGCCGAAAAGGCCTTGAGCGAGATCGATGAAGCGCTGGCGATGGCAGACGGCATTGCAGAATATTGGGCCGCAGCCTTTCTGCACCGAATCCGCGGCGAAATCTTATCAAAGCGCGATCCGGCGAACACGGTGCCGCCCGAGGAAGCTTTCCTCGCCGCCATCGCGGTCGCGCAGCAGCAGAAAGCACGGAGCTTCGAGCTGCGCGCCGCGCTATCGCTGGCGAAGCTTTATCAGTCGACCGGCCGTCCCGCCGACGCCCACGCCGTTTTGACATCCGCGCTCGGGGGCTTTTCGCCGACGCCGGAATTTCCCGAGATCGCGGAAGCGCAAGCGCTCGTCGCTGCGCTCGCCGAAACCGATGAAGTCAAAAACGCCGCCGTAGTGCGTCAGCGGCGGCTCCAATTGCAGGTCAGCTTGGGGAATGCTTTGCTCCAAGCGCGCGGCCATCATTCAACTGAAACTCAAGCGGCTTTCAGCCGGGCCCGCGAACTAGAGGTTGGAACAGGCCAGCCTGCGCAACGCTTCTCTACTTTCTACGGCCTGTGGGCTGGTGGATACATGCGCGGCGATTCGGCACTGATGCGGCGGACCGCCGACGCGGCTCTGGCGGCTGCCGAAACATGGTCTGATCCGGCTTTCGCTTGTGTCGCCCATCGCATGCAAGGCGTGACCCGATGGCTCGCCGAGGGCGACATCGTCGGCGCTCTTGCCCATTTCGAACAGTCGGCGGCACATTACGATCCCGAGAGGGACAAGGAATCCGCGTTCCGTTTCGGTCAGGATAGCGGTGTCGCGGCCAAGGCCTATCTGGCGGTGGCGCTTTGGTTGAATGGCAAGCCCGATCCGGCGCGTGCGGCCATCGAGCAGATGATGGCGCTCGCCGTGAAAAATGAGCATGCCCCGACGCTCGCCTACGCGCATTATCACAGCGCAATGTTCGAGACGATGCGTCTCGATGCTGCCCGCGTCAAATTGCACACAGAGCAAAGCGCTGCGCTTGCCAGGGAACACGGCATATCGTTGTGGCAATTGCTCTGCCCCGTGCTTCATGGCTGGGCGCTGGGTTCGCTGGATAGCGCGGAAGCGGGCTTGGATGAAATGGGGCACGCAATTGCGGCTTGCCGGCAGCAGGGATTACGCGCCGGCTCCGAAGGGTTCCTTCCACTCTTCGCCTTTTTGCAGGCGAAGACTGGTCGAGTCGATGATGCGCTCGATACTGTCGCAACGGCGATCGCGGACATCGAAAACATCCATTTCTGGGATGCCGAGGTCTATCGCACGCGCGGCGAGATTTTGTTGAAAGTGGATCCCGCTAATCACGCGGCGGCGGAAGAGGCGTTCCAAACCGCCATCGCCGTTGCCGGCGAGCAGAAGGCGCGGAGCTTCGGGCTGCGCGCGGCGCTATCGCTGGCGACGTTTTACCAATCGATCGGCCGCACCACCGACGCCCACGCCGTGCTCGCCCCTGCGCTCGACGGCTTTGCACCGACGCCGGAATTTCCCGAGATCGCCGAAGCGCAAGCGCTGCTCACCGCGGCGGTTACTAATTAAGTCGGCCGCAATCGTTAATTTCTTCCAACCGATCGTTAACGCTTCCTTGCTAGCTTCTGCGCCCTAGGTCCCGGCGGCGCAGAGGTTCTTTTTTGGCATCGATTGGTTCCGAGCACGCGCCGATTGCGCGAGGGCGTCTGTTGTCGGTCTCATCGTGGCCGGCGGAAGTCGCGAACGCGCTTTCCCGCGCCCGCGCCTTGTTCGCCGACGGCAGCGAGTTTTCGCTGGCGCGGCGGATGGCGAGCGCCGCTTTCCTCATCCGCGTCGCCGCGGCGTTCCTGGCGTTCGTGGCGCAGATCGTATTGGCGCGCTGGCTCGGCGGCTTCGAATACGGCCTCTATGTCTACGCCTGGACTTGGCTCCTGCTGGTCGGGGGCGTGGTCGATTTCGGCCTCGGCTCGGCGGCGCAGCGGTTCGTGCCGCAATACACCGAGCATCGGCAATTCGCGCTGCTGCGCGGCTTTCTCCGCGGCGGCCCGCTGCTGGCATTCTTCGATTGCGACCGCGATTGCGCTCGTCGCGGTCGGAATCGTCGTCTTCTTGCCGAACATCGCCGCCGATACGGCGGTGCCGCTGTGTCTCGCCAGCGCCGCGCTGCCGGCATTCGGCATCGCGCAGGTCGTCAGCGGGATCGCCCGCTCCTATAATTGGGTCAATCTCGGTCTCGTTCCGACCTACGTGCTGCGCCACGGCATTCTGTTGGTGCTGGTGGCGGTCATTCACGTCGTCGGCGTGACGACCGATGCGGCGACGACCATGCTCGTCACCGTCGTCACGCTGTGGAGCTGCACCCTCGGCCAGCTGTTCGCGCTCAAGCGGCGGCTGCGTTCGGTGGTCGAGCCGGGGCCGCGGGCCTACGCGCCGCGCACGTGGCTTAAGACGTCGATGCCGATCTCCGTATCCGAGGGATTCTTTTATCTGCTCAGCTACGCCGATGTGATCGTGCTGACGCAGTTCCGTCCCGCCAACGAGGTCGCGATCTATTACGCCTCGGCGAAGACGATGACGCTCGTTGCCTTCATCTATTTCGCGGTGGCGCAGACGGTCGCCCATAAATTCTCCGAATACGATGTCGGCGGCGACCGCGCGCGGCTGAAGGACTTTCTCAAGCTGTCGGTCCGGCTGACATTCTGGCCCTCGCTCGGCCTGATCGTCATTCTGCTGGTGCTCGGGAAGCCGCTGCTCGCCATGTTCGGCCGCGATTTCGTGTCCGGCTATCCTCTGATGTTCGTGATCGCGATCGGGCTCCTCGCCCGCGCCTCGGTCGGGCCGGCGGAGCGGCTGCTCAACATGCTCGGCGAACGGCGCGCCTGCGCGCAGGTCTATGCCGGATCTTTCCTGATCGACCTGTTGCTCTGCGTCGTCTTGATCCCGCATTGGGGCATTCTCGGCGCGGCGATCGCCAGCGCGGTGGCGCTGGTCGCCGAATCCGCGGCCCTGTTTCTCGTCGCCAAATACCGCCTCGGCCTGCACTGTTTCATCATCGCGCCATTCGGAGCGCGCTAGGGCGCCGTCATGACGGTCACGATCTCGACCGATCTATCGCCGCCCTTCGTCGTCGAGAGCACCGCCGCGGCGATCGTGAGCGCGCGGCGCGCCGTGCTGGCCGACCGTTATGCGGCGCATCAGCTCGCGGTGGAATGGCGTCCGCTCACCAGTCTCGAACCGATCGTGCCGGCGTGGCGCGAGCTTGCCGCGCAGGCGCTCGAGCCGAACGTGTTCTACGAGCCCGCGGTCGCGCTCGCCGCGGCGCCGGTGTTCGGGGTCGACATCGGCGCGCTGCTGGTATGGTCGGGAACGAGCCCGCGCCGGCTGCTCGGCCTCCTTCCGGCGCGGATCGAGCCGCGGCGCTATGGTCTCAAGCTGCCGGTGCTGGTCGGTTGGACCCACCCCTATGCGCCGCTCGGCGTGCCGCTCATCGAGCGCGAGGCGGCCGAGCCGGTCGTCGCCGCTCTGCTCGCGCATCTCGCCGCCGCGTCCGACCTGCCGGGATTGTTGTTGCTGCCGTTCCTGCGCGTCGACGGCGCGTTCGCGGCGACGCTCGATGCCATCGTGCGCCGCGCCCAGATGCCGGTGGCCGATTTCGATCCCCGGCGTCGGGCGACGTTTGCGCCCGGTCCCGAGCGGTCGCTTTATGTCGATCACGCTTTGGGCGCGCGCAAGCTCAAGGAGCTGCGCCGGCTCGGCCGGCGTCTCGCGGAAACCGGCGCCGTCATGTTCACCGCCGCGACCGAGCGCGCCGCCGTCACCGTCGCGGCGGAGGATTTTCTGGCGCTCGAAGCGACCGGCTGGAAAGGCCGAGCCGGCACCGCCGCGGTCGATGACGCCGACCTGCGCCGCTTCGTGCGCGCGACCATCGCCGGCCTCGCCGAAGCGGGCCAAGTCGCGGTTCACCGCATCCTCGTCGACGGCCGCGCCATCGCCGCCGCCATCTTCTTGCGCTCAGGCCGCAGCGCCTGGTTCTGGAAGATCGCCTACGACGAGACCTTCGCGCGCTTCTCGCCCGGCGTTCTCCTCACCGTGGCGCTGACCGAGGATCTCGTCGACGATGCGACCATTGCGCAGGCCAATTCCTGCGCGACCGAAAATCATCCGATGATCGATCACATCTGGCGCGAGCGCTTGACGCTCGCCGATCGCTTGATCGGCGTCGCGCCGCAGGCGCCGTTCGACCGCGCCCGGCATCTCGAAGCGCTACGCGCGGCCGGCATCGGCGCGGCAAAAAGTATTCGCGGGTATTTCCGACGGTAGGTCCGCAAACACCTACCCTCACCTGGATCGCTGCGCGATCCTCCTCTCCCGCAAGCGGGCGAGGGATGCCTCTATCGCCCCGCGGCGTAGCCCTGCATCCCGCGGGGATTGGCGGCGGCGCGGCGGCGGCGGCCGTCGCGGGCGGCGGCGGTGAGGCGGCCTTCCGACCAGTCGGGGCCGACTTCGACACGGTGGCCGCGATCCTCGAGTGCGACCACGGTGTCATTCGGCACGCGGCCCTCGACTACCAGCACGCCCGGTCGCGCGGTGCGCGGCCAGAACGAACTCGGAAAATGCTCGGAATGCCAAGCCGGGGCGTCGATCGCTTCCTGTAGATTGAAGCCGGCATGAACGTGCCGCAGGAACATCTGCGTGATCCATTGATCCTGCTGGTCGCCGCCGGGCGAGCCCCAGGCGAGATAGGGCTCGCCGTCGCGTAACGCCAGCGTCGGCGTCAGCGTGGTGCGCGGCCGCTTGCCCGGCGCGAGCGCCGCCGGGTGGCTTTCGTCGAGCCAGAACATTTGCGCGCGTGTGCCGAGGCAGAAGCCGAGTTCGGGAATGACCGGCGAGGATTGCAGCCAGCCGCCCGACGGCGTTGCCGAAATCATGTTGCCGGCCTGATCGACGATGTCGAAATGCACGGTATCGCCGCGCACGTCGCCGAGGCGGCCGACCGTTGGCTCGCCGGCCCCGGCCCCGGCGGCGCCGGCCGCGACCCGCGCATGGTGTTCGGCAAATTCGACGACGGAGCCGAATCCCTCGATCGCGCCAGGCCGCAGATCGTACGACGCGGTGGGGTGGATCAGCTTGCGACGCTCGGCATTGTAGGCGTCGGACAAAAGCGTCGCCATCGGCACCTCGACGAAGTCGGGGTCGCCATAAAACGCTTCGCGGTCGGCATAAGCGAGTTTGGCGCACTCGACCTGCAGATGGATGAACTCCGCGCCGCACGGGTCGAGATCGTCGAGATCAAAGCCCTTGAGCAAAGCGAGTTGTTGCAGCATCACCGGGCCTTGCCCCCAGGGTCCGGTCTTGCACACGCGGTAGCGGCCGTAATCGTAGGTCAGCGGCGCTTCGATGCGCGGCGTCCAGCGTGCCATGTCGTCGGCGGTGAGAACGCCGCGATGCCGCGTCCCGCTGACGTCGAGCACCTCCTGCGTGCGGCAAAAACGATCGATCGCCGCGGCGACGAAACCTTGCGACCAGGATTTGCGCGCCTGCTCGATTTGGGCGATGCGATCGCCGCTGGCGCGTTCGGCCTCGTCAAGGATCCGCCGATAGGTTGCCGCCAATGTCGTGTTGGTGAACAGCATGCCCGTCGGCGGCACGGCGCCGTGCGGCAGATAGACCGCGGCCGAACTCGGCCAATGCGCGCGAAACATCTCGGCCACCATGGCGATGGTCGCTGAGGCGCGCTCGACCAGCGGATGGCCGCTCTGCGCGTAGCCGATCGCCGGCGCGAGGACGTCGGCGAGCCGCAGCGTGCCGTAGTCGCGCAAGATCAGCATCCAGGTCTCGAACGTGCCGGGCACGCAGGCGGCAAGGAGCCCGGTGCCGGGCACGAGGTCGAGCCCTTCCTTGCGGTAATGCGCAATCGTTGCGCCGGCCGGCGCCGGCCCTTGGCCGCAGATCACTTCGGTTTTGCTGCGCTGCACATCGTAGAGAATCACCGGCACGTCGCCGCCGGGGCCGTTGAGATGCGGCTCGACCACCTGCAGCGTGAACGCCGTCGCCACGGCGGCGTCGAAGGCATTGCCGCCCTTCTCCAGCGTCGCCATGCCGACCGCCGTGGCGATCCAGTGCGTGGACGTGACGACGCCGAACGTGCCCTCGATTTCTGGCCGCGTGGTGAACGGATTTGGACTGACGTTGCTCATAGACCCTTATGTAACCCGCGTTGGCCGCGGGCGAAACGCGGGAACATTCAAGCCGTTTGGGTATTGGTTCATTCGACGAGGTAGCGGAGGATGGTTGTAAACTGCTCCCTCCGAGGTCTTTTGCCATCACGTTCGCCGAGTTGGCGTACGGCATCCAAGATGGCGAATCGCCCCCCGCATTGCGCGCGGAAAGGACAGCGCTGACCGCGCAACGGTGCCTGTGGGCAACTGAAATGTACGGGTGGTTGAAATCTGAGAGTGAGTGAAAATGAACAACTCATGAATGGGCTCGCTGGTGGAAGGCGAATCGACGGGTTCGCGAAAATGTTACGTTGAACCACTATCTTGGAATTATCAGCCTTGCCTAGTGGGTGTTCCGAGGATACGATTTCACACTGGGGTCGGGTTGGCTGATTGATCATTAGCTCGAACAATTTTGTTCGAAGATATGGGAGGACTTACCATGTCGCAGACGAAGCAAGTTCCGAAGCGAAAACGCCGGTCGAAAGCGGTACCGGTTCTGAGTGCGGCGGGGTTGTTGTCGATGGCTGGTGGCGCATCCGCGGCGACCGGTACGCCGGCCGCGGATCTGCCGCTGCAGAAGACCGCACCGACGCATGAAATCACGCTCGGTGAGGAAGAGATCTCCGACGTCAGTCTGTCGACGTTCTTTGTCTTCGACAAGGAAAACGCCGCAGACCTGAAGGCCGGCATACAGGTTGCCAAAGGCTGCGGCGGCCACGGCTGCGGCGGCCACGGCTGCGGCGGCCACGGCTGCGGCGGACATGGACGCGGCTGCGGTGGCCGCGGCTGCGGACATGGTTGCGGCGCCCGCGGGTGCGGCTGCTGGGGCGGTTGCGGCTGCGGCTGCTGCTTGTCGTGGGGCGGTTGCGGGCTCTGCTAAGCTCGATCACCGTTCGTTTTGATCCACCGATAAACGCGCTGGCCGGGTTTGACGATCGTCAACCCGGTCAGTGTTGTCTGATTCGCGACGCCGCGCCATGAATGCGCACCACGTTTGCAGGCCTTTGTGGCATGCGCTCGTGATGCGTGCATTTCGGTCTTGGGTGGCGGCCGTTATCGAGAAGCGCTAGCTTTACAAACGTCCGACGCGCGAACACCCGGCTTGTCGATGCTCGCCGCGCGAGTTCGCGCAGCCCGAATTCATGTCTCACGAGTTCCTGTCTCAAAATGGTCATTCACGCCCGTGGCAATAAGCGCAAAGCTGCGCACACCGAACATACGACAGCCGATGAAAAGCGCGGCCTGGCGCTGGCGAACAGCAAAGACGTTCCGCAGTTCGCCGCGAATTTCAGCGTCTATGTGTTTCCGCCCGACGTCGTGTGCCTGTATTCCGAAGACCGCAAGTTCTTCCTTCACGGCGAACTGTATTGCGCGCTCGCCGAGGCGATCGGAAAAGGCGGCAAGAGCGTCCGTGCACTCGTCACCGAGTTGGGCCGGCGCTTTCCGGCCGACAAAGTTCAGGAAGCGCTGACGCGACTGTTCGAACGCCGCTATGTCGTGACCGCGTCGCCGTCTTCAGCCGGCGTCGCCGCCGGCTATTGGGCGAGCCTCGGGCTGCCGCCGGGGATGGCGGAGAAGAACCTTCACGACTGCCGCGTGCGCATTCAAGCGATCGACGTGCAGGGCGTGGCCGAACTCGGCGCCGCCTTGGCCGAGCTGGGCGTGCGCGTGGTCAAGCGGGGCGCTGCCGATCTGACCGTCACGCTGGTGGGCGATTACCTCGACGGGCGGCTGATGGAATTGAACCGGCAGCATCTGGCCGACCATACTGCGTGGCTCCTGGTGCAGCCGTCCGGCATGTTTCCTCTCGTGGGGCCGGTGTTCAGTCCGGGCCACAGCGCGTGTTGGGTATGTCTTGCCGACCGCATGAAACGCAATCGCGAGGTCAAGGCGATGCTCGGCCGCAGCGAAGCCCGCTGCGTCGCGGTTTCGCCGCTCGCCAAGGCGCCGCTCGGACACGCCGGCATGGGACTGGCCTCGATCGAGATCGCCAAGGCGATCGCGACCGACTTCCGCACCGATTTGCGCGATCACATCGTCAGCCTCGATTTGTCGGGCTCGACGGTGGTGAAGCACTATGTCGCCAAGCGTCCGCAATGCCCGGCCTGCGGCCGCAAGGCGTTGCGCGATCCGCGCCGCGCGCCGAAGCCGGTCGAACTCGGCCCCGGCGAAAAGCTGGTCATGACGAGCGGCGGCTATCGCACGGTTTCGTCGCGCGCCACCGTGTCGCGCTTCCGCAAGCACGTCAGCGCGCTGACCGGCGTCGTGTCGCGTCTGGAGCGGATCGACGCCGATCTGCCGCTGAACAACAACTATCGCGCGACCCACAATTTCGCGCCGCCGGCCGCGTCGTTGCACGACCTGCGGGCGGGTCTCGGCGGCGGCAGCTTCGGCAAGGGCTCGACGGCCGAGCAGGGCGAAGCCAGCGCCCTGATGGAGGCGATCGAGCGCTACACCGGCATTTTCGAGGGCGACGAGATCAGGGCGACGCGGCGGTTCACGGATTTCTCGGCCGGCGAAGCGCTGCAGCCGAACACGATGCTGTTGTACAGCGACGCGCAATACCGGCGGCATCTGTCGCCGATGCCCGACCAGGACGACATGCAGACGCCGTTCCCGTTCGACCCGTCGCAACAGATCGAATGGTCGCCGGTCTGGTCGATGCGCGACAAGCGTTTCAGATATCTTCCGACCACGCTGCTGTATTTCTTCTATCGCGGCCCAAGCGCGTTTCTGGCGGATTCCAACGGCTGCGCCGCCGGCAACACCCGCGAGGAAGCGATCGTTCAAGGCTTCCTCGAACTGGTGGAGCGGGATGCCTATGCCATCTGGTGGTACAACCGGGTGCAGCGGCCCGCCGTGGATCTCGCCCAGTTCGACGATCCCTACATCCGCGATCTGCAAACGCAGCTCGCCGCGACCGGACGCAAGCTGTGGGTGCTCGACGTCACCAACGATCTCGGCATTCCGACTTTCGTTGCGATCACGCACTGGGTGCGCGAGGGTAAGGAAAACATCGAGTTCGGCTCGGGCTCTCATTTCGATCCGCGCATCGCCATGCTGCGGGCGCTCACCGAACTGAACCAGTTCCTGTCGATCGGCCTGATGGGCGGCGGCAGCGGCGAAAAAACCAGCCTCGACGGCGTGACGCCGCTGCGCATCGAGGATTATCCGTATCTGATCCCGAACAACGCTCCGGCGGTCAAATCGAGCTATGGCGCCAAATTCGAGCAACTCGACACCCGCGAGCAGGTGTTGGCCTGCGTCGACCTGACCAAACAAGCGGGCCTCGATTTCCTCGTGCTCGATCAGACGCGGCTCGACATCGAAGTCCCGGTCGTGCGCGTGATCGTTCCGGGATTGCGGCATTTCTACCGCCGTTTCGCGCCGGGCCGGCTTTACGACGTCCCGGTCAAGCTCGGATGGCGCGACCGGCCGGTGGCGGAAAGCGACGTCAATCCGATTCACCCTCATACCTGAGGGCCGGGCGGCGTGCGCGCTCCTGCAACAAAAACAGGACGCCGCGCTGCGCCATTGGCGCTTTCCGCCCGGCTCAGCAATCGCGTCACGCTCGAAGGCGCGCGCCGGCGGCGAGATCGCGGCGGCCTTCGAAGGCTATGCGGTTGGCCTCGGCACGTTCGGCGCGGGCACGGCGGAGCGCGCGCAAAAGTTGCGCACCGGGCTGCCGCTCAATGCCTTCACGTCCGGCGGACGAACCAGCGACAAGGAGATCGATCGCCTTGTCCGGCGCTTGGCGCGCGTGGCCTGTTGGAGTATCGCATCGGCGGCGCGGCCAACGGCGAGGACCTTGTGGTCATCGAACCGCAGGTGGCGGATTATTGGCCGCAGACACCGGCGCTCGACAATGCCGACACACTCGCTTTGTCGCGGTTCGCTTACATGCGGCGGCGCGGCGACGAGCTGGTGCTGGAATCGCCGCGCTCCGGTGCGTTGTTCAGAATTTGCGATCCGGCCGTTGCGAGCTTCATGGCCACGCTGGCGACCCCGCGGCAAGTCAAGGCGCTGCGCCGGCAGGCCGGCTTTCCGGGGATCGCGCTGCTTGCGTTCATGGTCGATTGCCGCATCGTCTTCAAGCTCGATGCCGGCGCCGCTGACGGCCCGCGTATGGCCGAAGGCGACCACGACCTCGTGCTGTGGGATTTCCACGATCTTCTGTTCCACGCGCGCAGCACGCAAGGGCGACACGCCAACCCGCTCGGCGGCGTTTATCCCTATGCCGGCGCCATTGCGCCGCTGCCGGCGGTGCGGCCGCGCTGGCCCGGAAAGAAGATCGAGCTGGACAAGGTCGCGGCCGCGGCGCCGCGACCAAAGTCGCCGGTCGCAACGCTCTTACGCGCACGCCATTCGACCCGCAGCTTCGACGACCGGCATCCGATCACGCTCGCCGAGCTGGCGCGGTTCCTCGACGGCGCCGCGCGCGTACTGGCGACCGTGAAGGACGCCGCCGGGCCGGCGGAGGGTATTCCCGCTGATACGCACACCGCACGGCCATATCCTTCGGCGGGCGCGAGCCACGAGCTCGAGCTTTATCTCACCGTCAATGCCTGCGACGGGCTCACACGCGGATTTTATCATTACGACGCCGGCGGCCACGCGCTCACGCCGATCGAGGCGACGCCGCAAGCGCTCAACGCGCTGCTCGCGGGGGCGCAATTCGCCATGGGCAGCGCCGCGCCGCCGCAGATTCTGATCACCATCGCCGCGCGCTTCGGCCGCGTGTCGTGGAAATACAGTTCGCTCGCCTATGCGCTTATTCTCAAGGACGTCGGCGTATTGACGCAGACGCTCTATCTGATGGCGACCGACCTTACGCTCGGCGGCTGTGCCATCGGCATCGCCAATATCGACGTGTTCGCCACGATGACCGGGATCGAATTCCACGTCGAGGGTCCGGTCGGTCATTTCGCGCTCGGGCGAGGCAGTACGCGCTCCATAAATCCGACGGCCTGATAGCTGCGTTTTCCGATCAGCGCGAACGCGGCGCCCTGCGGGTCCAGGCATTGCAGGGTCCAGCTGCCGTCCGGCGCTTCGATCGGGCCGTTGAGGATCTGACCGCCGCCGGCCGTTACGCGCTGGGCCGCCGCGTCGATGTCGCCGACGTTGAAGTAATAAAGCCAGAACGAAGTCGGAAAGTTCGGCGGTTTGGTCAGCAAGCCGCCGATCGCTTGCCCGCCGGTCGAGAACTGCTGGTACGTGCCCGTCGCGTCGGGATAGGCGATGTCTTTCTGCCAGCCCAACAGCTCGCGGTAAAACGCCAACGCCTGCTCACAATCGGTCGTGAGCAATTCGTGCCAGCCGACGCGGCCCCGTGCGCGCAGCGCGGCGGGTTCCTGTTGGCCGCTTTGCCGCCCCTTGATCAAGGCGAGCGACGCCATTTGCGGGTCGGCGACGATGGCGAAGCGGCTGATGTTCGCAACGTCCGTCGGCGGCGTGCGGATCGCCCCGCCGAGTTGTCGGACCCGGTCGGCCGCGGCATCGACGTCGTCGACCCCGACATACCCGATCCAGCGCGGCGTCGCGTCGGCTCCTGCCACGTCCGGCGGCAGGTTCATCGTCCCGCCGATCATGGCATCCGCGGCGATGAAAAGGCTGTACGCCATGCCCGGCATCGACGCGTCGCGCGTCCCCCAGCCTACGACCTTGGTATAGAAGGCCTTGGCCGCCTCGACGTCGGTCGTCAGCAACTCGTACCAGAGAAAACGGCCATGTAAGCCGGCCATGCTTGCGTCTCCCGTCAGAGCCGCAAGCAATCGCGTCGCCGCGCCTAAGTCAACTGCGCGCTCGGCGCGGCGCGCGGATCAGCTCGATCCGGCGGCCGCCGGCACGAACTTCAGCGCGACGCCGTTCATGCAATAGCGCAGGTAGGTCGGCTTCGGGCCGTCATTGAAGACATGGCCGAGATGACCGCCGCAGCGGCGGCACGACACCGCGGTGCGCGCCATGCCGTAGGACGTGTCCTTGATTTCCTCGACGGCGTTGTCGAGTGGCGCCCAAAAACTCGGCCAGCCGGTGCCGCTTTCGTATTTGGTCTTCGACGAATACAGCGGCAGGTCGCAGCCGGCGCAGGCGAAGGTGCCGGCGTGGTGCTCGTCGAGGAGCTTGCTGGTGAACGGGCGCTCGGTGCCCTCGTGCCGCAGCACGTCGTAAGCCTCGGGGCTGAGCAGCTTGCGCCACTCCTCGTCGGTGTGGGTGACTTCGTAGGTCTTGGCAACCTTGGCGGCGCTCATCGACCCCGCCATCGCGGCGTAAGGCCGTACCAATCGTCCAATCATGAGCGCGGCCGCTCCCGCGGTGCCGGCTAACAAAACCTGTCGGCGTGACAGCATGCGTCGTCCTCCCAAGGCAGCAACGGCAAAGGCGATATCAGCAAAGACGCGGACTTTTTTCCATATGACAGAGGCCGAAGACACGTGACAGCCAACAATCCGTGATGACGCTGTGACAATTGCTCAAACCTTGCGCTCGAATCTTCTTGCGGCACTTCGGGACGAAAGGTGCGTATGCATGTATGTCAAGCCGTCGGCGCGGGCCCGCGTCTGCCGCCGGTCGCCTGTTCGATGACATCGGCCGCGACGGTCAGGCCATCGCGCGGCACGGCGTTGCGGCCGTAATCGATGCCGCTTCGGGAGAACGCGGCCGCGAGCGGGGGATCGGCGATGCGGATGACGGCGGCGTCGAGGTCGGTCTGCGCGAACGGCTCCGGCAGCACGATGCCGGCGCCGGCCGCTTGCACATGTTCGGCAAAGCCGCAGCAGCTACTCACGATTACCGGCAGCCCGTTGACGATGGCTTCCAAGATGACCTGGCCGGTGACGTCGAGCCGTGCCGGGTGGACGAGCATGTCGGCGGCGGCGAACAGGTTGGTGACGTCGTCGCGAAACCCGAGAAAGCGCACGCGTTCGGCGATGCCCAGGCGCCGCGCCTGGGCGGCCGCTGCCGCGCCGTCGCCGTTGTCCTCCGTCACGCCGACGACGAGCAGAACGGCGTCGGGCCGTGTCGCCAAAGCCGTCAGCACGCGGTCGAGGCCCTTGGTGCGCGGCTGCGCGCCGATCCACAGCCAGACCGGTTGGTCGCCGGCAATGCCGAGCGCCGCGCGCAGGGCGTCGCGCCGGGCTGGCGCGCGCAGCTCGGGCTGCCGGCGGGCCTCGTCCAGGCCCGGCGGCAGGACGGTGAAGCGTTCCGTACCAAGTCCCCAATGGCGGCGATAGCTCGCCGCCGCGGCGTTGGTCAGCGCGATGATGTGGGTCGTCGCATCGGGACGAAAGCTTTCCCCTTCCAGGCGCTGCCGCGCCCGATAGCGCGGCAGCGCGCGCTGCCACCAGTGCCGCGACCGCTCTGCGACCGGCGGATCGGCGCAATAGAGCACATCGAGCCCGGTGAGCTTGTTGAAGCCGACGACGCGATCGAACTTACCGGCCGTCGCCGCAGCGAATTTCCTGGCGAAGGCCCGGTCGTTGCCATGGTTGGTTCGCGCATGAACCGGCAGCAGCTTGATCGAAACGTCTGCCGCGTCGCCCCAGCGGTTCTCCGACGTGAAGATCGTGACCTCGTGGCCGCGGCGCGCCATGATGAGCGCCAGACGGACGCAATCGCGCTGCAGCCCGCCTTCCGGAAACAGTCGAATGATGCCGAATGCCACGCGCAAAAGAGCGCCTCCCGGAGCAATCGAAGTTTCCTAGCACCGCCACGCGCGGTCGGCGACAAAATGACAAAAAAAAGACCGGGCCAAAAGGCCCGGTCTTAGTTCGTCGGCGTGGGGGCGCCGACGACCACCTTCGAGAGGGGAACATCTGCATGCACATTAAGCGCCGATCCGGGAGGATGGTTGGCGCCGACTGCCTGCAGCGTCTTGATATATACGCGATTCATGGGCCCTCCCTGCAACACACCTGTGGACATGTCAGCCATGCGCATCGCGAGGCGCGGCAACGAGCAAATACGGCCCGCAGTTTCGCCCCGCACCAACGCGGCGTGGGGCCGCCGCCCGCCGCGGCGGCCGTCTCGCGCTGCGCGATCTGATACAACTTGACCGGTCTCTGACAGACTAGAAATTCCAGCGCTGCGCGTTGGCGACCAGAAAGTCGCGGAACGCCTGCACGCGCGCCACCGTCTTGAGCTCTTCCGGATAGACGAAATAAGCGTCGAACGCGATCGGATCGGCGTCGCTGAACAGCTGCACCAGCCCGCCATTGCCTTCGACCAGATACTCCGGCAGCATCGCGATGCCGAGCCCGCGCTGGCAGGCGCGCAGAATGCCGAGAATGTTGTTGATGATGAGATGCGGCGTGCGCGGCCCCTTGCCGTCGCGCGCCACCTCGATGAGCCAGCGCGAGCGCTGCAGGTAGCTCGGTACGTTGCCGCCGAGCACCAGGACGCGGTGATTGTCGAGATCGTCGTAGGTACGCGGCGTGCCGAAGCGCTTGAGATATTCCGGCGACGCGTAGGCGTGGAAGTGCACCGAGAACAATTTGCGCTGGATGAGATCGGGCTGGGTCGGCTGCCGCAAGCGGATGGCGACGTCGGCCTCGCGCATGGCGAGGTCGAGTTCCTCGTCGGTGGTCAGGAGCGTGATGCGGATCTCGGGAAACAGATCGAGGAATTCGCCGAGCCGCGGGGTCAGCCAATGCACGCCGATGCCCGGCGTCGTGGTGACGCGCAGATCGCCGTTCGGCTGTTCGCGGCTGTCGGTCAATTTGACCCGCGCCGCCTCGAGTTTCATGAACACGTCGTGCGCGGTGCGATAGAGGAGCTCGCCCTGCTCGGTGAGAATGAGGCCGCGGGCGTGGCGGTGAAACAGCGACACCGACAGCTCCTGCTCCAGTGCGCTGACCTGCCGCGACACCGCCGATTGCGACAGCGACAGCTGCTCGCCGGCATGGGTGAAACTGCCGGCCTCGGCGGCGGCATGAAAGACTTTCAGCTTATCCCAATCCATCTCATCACTTTCTCCCTCTCCCCGCGTGCGGGGAGAGGGTGGGGGGTGAGGGGGCCTCTCCGCTGGGCTCAGACTCGCGGAAAGGCCCCCTCATCCGCCGCGCTTCGCGCGACGACTTCTCCCCGCAGGCGGGGAGATAATGTTTATTCCGCCGCGGCGCTGAGTTCGGCATGCGCGGCGAGGAAACGTTCGGCCTCGAGCGCGGCCATGCAGCCCAGTCCGGCCGCGGTCACCGCCTGGCGGTAGACTTCGTCGGCGACGTCGCCGGCGGCGAACAGGCCGGCGACCGAGGTCGCGGTCGAATGCGGGGCGGTCTTGATATAGCCCGAGGGCTTCATGTCGACCTGGCCGGCGACGAGTTCGGTCGCCGGCTTGTGGCCGATGGCGATGAAGACGCCGTCGACCGCGCGTTCGGTGACCGCGCCGGTCTTGATGTTCTTGAGCCGCGCGTGGGTGACCTTGAACGGGTCTTCGAGACCGAGAACGTCGCCGAGCACGGTGTCCCACACGAGCTCGATCTTCGGATGCTTGAACAGCCGCTCCTGCAGGATCTTTTCCGCGCGCAGGCTGTCGCGCCGGTGCACCAGCGTGACGTTGGCGGCGAAATTGGTGAGGAACAGCGCCTCTTCGACCGCGGTGTTGCCGCCGCCGATCACCAGCACGTTCTTGTTGCGGTAGAAGAAGCCGTCGCAGGTCGCGCAGGCGGACACGCCGTAGCCGCGGAATTTCTGCTCCGACGGCAGATCGAGCCAGCGCGCCTGGGCGCCGGTCGCCAGAATCAGCGTCTCGGCGATGTAGACGTGGCCGGAATCGCAGTCGATGTGGAACGGCCGCCGCGAGGCGTCGACCTTGGTGACATGGTCGGCGACGAATTTGGTGCCGACATGGGCCGCCTGCTTCGCCATCTGCTCCATCAGCCAGGGGCCCTGGATGACGTCGGCAAAGCCCGGATAGTTCTCGACGTCGGTCGTGGTGGTGAGCTGGCCGCCGACCTCGACGCCCTGGATCATGATCGGCTCGAGCATGGCGCGGGCGGCATAGATCGCCGCC
This sequence comes from uncultured Pseudomonadota bacterium, assembly GCA_963745155.1. Lineage (GTDB taxonomy): Bacteria > Pseudomonadota > Alphaproteobacteria > Rhizobiales > Xanthobacteraceae > BOG-931. The sequence continues at coordinate 144,191 of CAVUWO010000008.1, forward strand.
GTATAGCCGGCCGGGCCCGACCCGATGATGACGACCTTGGCGTGCGTCGTGCCGTGGAGGGTAGTCGCGTGGGGCGAGTTCGTCACCGGCTCTTCCATTGCAACAAGCGCTAACGCGCCGCGAAGGCGGGGCGTTAAAGCAGTGAATTTAAGTTCGCCGGGGCAAAGCGCCGCCGGACCGCCCCCGACCCGCGACTGCCAGAAGCCGCCAATCGCCACCCATAACGAGCCGGCACCCCGCGACCGGTTGTCCGCAATCTATGCATTCTCGAAAGCCATGCAAGATATGCAATGCCCCCCGGTCTTTTTCTCGCCCCGGTGGTTTTCGGGGGAGGGTTAATGGCGGCGCAGTTCATCCTGCCCCGCGCAGCGGGAAGGGGGACCGCCCTGCGCAGCAGGGTGGTGGAAGGGGCAAGGGCCGCGACGGCTGTAGGTGCCCGCGATTTTTCTGAACCGCCGCATGCCCCCTCCACCACCCTTCGGGTGGTCCCCCTCCCCCGCACTTACGTGCGGGGGCGGATGAGCGAAATCGTTCTCGCGGCGCGCCTTCGCGCCCGAGCTATGCCGACGACGAAGCAAACGAACGGACGGCGGGGCGTGACCTTCGTCAGATGGCGCCGGTGGTGGGACCGGCGGCGTCAAGATCACGCGCGGATAAACGAAAAGGAAAGCGGAACGCCGAAAGACGTTGTTCCGTAACCGCCGCATCTCGCGATGCGGCGCGCGCCTTGCGGCGCGCTCGCCTCTCGGCGTTCCACCACGGCACTTGCGGCAGCGACCGAACGCCACCGCTCAGCTCGAGCCACGCGACTTCCTGGGTACTAGATTCGGAGCGCCCGCCCCGATGGTTCGAAAGATCGGAGCGCATCGCAACACACGTCTACGCGAAGCCGGCAGAACCGGCCTCCCATGCGTCACTCGCGGGCGTTACCCGCGCCTTACTGTCCCAGTCCAGCGAGATTGCACCCGCAGTCCGGTCATGATGCCGTCCGGGCGTGTCTTGCCCAAGCCGCCCGGGAGCCGAGGTGACGAGCCTCGACCCGCGGGAACCGCACTCGCCCCGCCGGACGGAGTCACCCGGCCGGCGTCCTGGTACGGGGGCGAGATTCGCCATCTTGTACCTCATTACGTGACGATTTGTCAAGTATGCGTCCTTTGCTCGGCGACAACGCGCCTCCTGTCTCGTCATCCTGAAGGTGCGCGCCAACGGGTCCGGCCCGAAGTGGCCGGCCCGAGGGCAGGCTCAGCGCGCCTCGGAGGACGCAACGACGGCGCGCTGTGGGTGCCCAGGCTCGACGCTCCGCGTCGAGCACCTCAGCATGACGATTCAAGAAATATGCCGCGAACGATTGCCACCTTCCGCTGTGCTCTCCCTTGTCGCGTTCACACCCCCGACAGCACACACAGTTGAATTCCGCCGGCCGGTCGCGATGCTATGATCCGTCGAGGGCGACACCCGTCACCGCGCGTGACGCACAGAGGGCAGGGAGGAAAACCATGGCGACCGTCGAAACGAAATTGCTCATTCCAGGCCTCGCGGGATTTTACGAATCCTGGCGGGACATCGCTTACACGCTCATGCGTGTGGTGATCGGCTATATCCTTCTTATGCACGGATGGATGAAAGTCGGCACCTTCGGAGTTGCCGGTGTCAGCGGCCTGATGGCCAAGAACGGGTTGGAGCCCGCGACGGCGTTCGCCATAGCCGCCATGTTTTTGGAAACGGTCGGCGCCATTTGCATCATCCTCGGCCTGTTCACGCGGTTCTTCGCGGCGGCGATCGCAATCGAACTGGGCATTGCCTTTCTGGCGGTGCATCTCAAGGCGGGATTTGCCGTCAACAAAGGCGGCTTCGAATACATTCTTCTGCTCGGCATCGTGATGTTCGCCATCGCCATCCGTGGCGGTGGACCTTATTCGGTCGATCGGTGGATCGGCAAGGAGTTGTAGGGCGCTGCGCGCTTTACGATAGGGCGGTGCCAGTGGCATCCTGTTTGTAGGAGCTATAGCAACCTTCCCCTTGACGGGAGGGTCGGCGGCCGCAGGCCGCCGGGGTGGGGCCATGGCGCCTGCCTGGAGTTTGGCGACGGCAAACCAAATTGCACGCACGCTGCGTAAGAATCAGACGATCGCCGAACGGAAACTTTGGCAACATTTGCGCCTTCTCAAATCAGAAGGCTTTCATTTTCGCCGACAGGCACCAATCGATCATCTCATCGTCGACTTCGCCTGCTATTCCGCAAGGCTTGTTATCGAAGTCGATGGCGGCCAGCATAATACGGAACATGGTCTGCGGACCGACGCGGCGCGAGATGCTCACCTCTATTTTCAGGGATTTAACGTGCTGCGCTTTTGGAACAATGAAGTTTTGGGGAATATCGAAGGGGTCGTGTACATGATCCGTGAGACCTTGCAAGCGCCCTACCCCCACCCCAACCCCTCCCCGCAAGGGGGAGGGGCTTAGACCAGGCCAAGGGTAAGGTGGGCTAACTAAGGCGCGGAGCGCCGTGCCCACGTTTTTTTTGGCGCGGCAAACCGCGTGGGCTTCGCTGCCGCTCAGCCCACTTTACAAAGAAACAACAAAAAAATCCCGCCGCAGTCGCCTGCGGCGGGATCGTTCGTAAAGCCTCAGCCGAAAAACTCACCCCAGCGACTGCTTCACCCGGTCGGGCGTCATCGGCAGATGGCGCAGGCGCTTGCCGGTGAGCATGGCGACGGCGTTGGCGATCGCCGGGGCCACGGCGGGGACGCCGGCTTCGCCGATGCCGGTCGGCGGGTCGTTGGTCGCGATCGCGGCGACGTCCATCGGCGGCACCTCGGACATGCGCAGCACCGGGTAGCCGTCGAAGTTCAGGGCCTGCATGACGCCGCCCTTGATCTCCATCTGCTCCTTGAGCGCGGCGCCGATGCCGAAGGTCATGGCGCTCGTCATCTGCGCGACGACGTGCTTGGGCTGCACCACCGTGCCCGGATCGACCGCCGCCCACAGATGGTGGACCTTGACCTCGCCGGATTTGGTGTCGACGGAGACTTCCGCCGCCACCGCAGTGTGGCTGTTGAGCGCGTTGGAGTAGGCGATGCCGACCGCCGTGCCGCTGCGCTTGCCGCGGTAGTTCGACATCGCGGCGACGCGCTCGAGCGTGGCGGCGGCGCGCGGGTCGTCTTTGAGCATCGACAGACGATAGTCGAGCGGGTCCATCTTCTTGAGCGCGGCGACCTCGTCGATCATCGCCTCGATGGCGAATTTGGTATAGCCGGCCGCGATGCCGCGCCAGGCGCCGACGTCGACGCCGCGGGCGGAGCGCACCCATTCGACGCGATGGTTGGCGACAGCGTAGCTCATCTCGCCGCCGCCGCCGGAGACGACGTCCTGCTTGATCTTGGCGAACAGATCGGGCGGCAGGATGCGGGCGAAGTAGGATTCGTTGACGATGCGGTGGCGCCAGCCGACGATATTGTTGTCGGCATCGAGCCCGACCTCGACGCGCTGCGCGGTCAACGGCCGCAGCTTGTCGTTGCGGATGTCGTCCTCGCGGCTCCAGATCATCTTCACCGGCTTGCCCGGCATGTTGAGCGCCAGGATCAACGCCATCACCAGGTCGTCGCCGTCCGAGCGCCGGCCGAAGCCGCCGCCAAGGAGCTGGGTGTGGACGTGGACCTTGTCCGGCGCGGTCTTGCCGATGATCATGCCGAGGATCTTCATCGTCGACGGCGACTGGTTGCCGGACCAGATGTCGATCGTGCCGTTGTCGACCCGCACGGTGACGTTCATCGGCTCCATGCACATGTGCGCGCAGTGGTCGGAGAAGTAGTCGGCGGCGAGGACCTTGGCCGCGCCCTTGATCGCCGCATCGGCGTCGCCGGCCTTGACCATCTCCACGCCCGGCTTGCTCCAGTCGGCGGCGATGGCGCGATAGTCCTGCAGCACGCGGTCGTCGTCGTAGGTCTGCGCCGGGGTCGATTTCGACCACGTCACCTTGAGCAGCGATTTCGCCTTCATGGCGCCGTCGACCGTCTCGGCGATGACGCCGACGCCGGACGGCAGCGTCACGGTCTTGACGTAGCCCTTGACCGCCTTGGCCTTGCTATCGTCGACTTGCTCGGCCTTCTCATGCTGCACCTCGGGGAACAGCACCGAGGCGTACAGCATGCCGGGGATCTGCACGTCGATGCCGTATTGCGCCGTGCCGTTGACCTTGGAGGGCACGTCGATGCGGCCGGTGTCCTTGCCGATCAGGCGGAACTGCGAGGCCGGCTTGAGATCGGCCTTGGTCACTTCCGGCAGCGGATTCGGCACCGTCGCGGTCTTGGCGATATCGCCGTAGCTGATTTTGCGGTTCGACTTGGCATGGACGACCAGGCCCGGTTCGGTGGTGAGTTCCTCGGCCGGGACTTTCCAGGCGGCGGCGGCGTTGGCGATCAGGATCTTGCGGGCCTGGGCGCCGGCGAGGCGGAGCTTTTCGTAGTAGCCAGTAACCGAGAAGCTGCCGACCGTGGTGAGCTGGTGGTTGAAGATCGGATTGCCATAAATCTGATCGTTGTCCGGCGTCTCGGAGACGCGGACCTTGCTCCAGTCGGCGTCGAGATCCTCGGCGAGGATGAGCGGCAGCGAGGTGCGCACGCCCTGGCCCATCTCGACCATCGGCGCGACGATGGTGACGATATTGTCGTCGCCGATCGTGACCCAGGCGTTGGGCGCGTAAGGCGCGGCGGCGTCAGCGGTCTCGGTGCGCGCGCCGAAGGCGACGGCGATCGAGAAAGCGCCGGTGGTGACGATAAACGAGCGGCGCGACAGCGCCCGGCTGTGGATGTCGTTCAACATGGGGCGCTCTCCTTACCCGACGCTCTGAATGGCAGCGATGATCTGCGCGTAGGTGCCGCAGCGGCAGATGTTGCCGTCCATGTGCTGGACGATCTGCTCGCGGGTCGGCTTCGGAGTTTTCGCCAACAAGTCCGCCGCCTGCATGATCTGGCCGGACTGGCAGTAGCCGCATTGCGGCACTTGGTGCGCGACCCAGGCTTTCTGCAGCGGATGGCTGGAATCGGGCGAGAGACCTTCGATCGTGGTCACTTTCCTGTTGGCGACCTCCGACAAATGCGTCTGGCACGAGCGCACCGCCTTGCCGTCGAGATGGACGGTACAGGCGCCGCACAATCCGGCGCCGCAGCCGAATTTCGTGCCGGTCAATTTGAGATGTTCGCGGATGATCCAAAGCAGCGGCGTATCGCCGTCGGCGTCCGCGCTCGCGGGCTTGCCGTTGATCGTAAAGGCAACTGTCGTCATGAGACCTCCCCTCCGTTCGGGCTCGTGATGAATATGGCTTGGCTTTGTTTGTTCCGAGCCGCGTCGCGGGGCTCGGTTTGTCGTTCACGTCCGCATGTCGGACGGTTTATTGGTAGGGGAATTTTAGAAGCAATACAAGGTTTGGGCGATGCCCACGCGAATGGGAATGTTGCCCACTCCCGTGTGCGGTGCACATAAGATTTGGCGGACTATTCAGTCGGATTGGATCGCGTCGTCTTTCCTCCCCCGCACAGCGGGGGAGGATCAACGCTAGCGCCACTCGACCTTGACGATCTCGTAGGCTTTGGCGCCGCCGGGCGTCACGACCTCGACCTGCGACGCCCTTCTTCTTGCCGACCAAAGCGCGGGCGAGCGGGGAGGTGATGGAGATGCGGCCCTTCTTGGCGTCGGCCTCGGGCTCGCCGACGATCTGCCAGACGGCTTTCTTGTCGGTGTCCTCGTCGATCAGGGTCACGGTCGCGCCGAACGTGATGGTGTCGCCCGAGAGCTTGGAGACGTCGATGATCTCGGCGCGCGCGAGCTTGTCCTCGAGCTCGGCGATGCGGCCCTCGTTGAGCGACTGCGATTCCTTCGCCGCGTGATACTCGGCGTTTTCGGACAGGTCGCCATGGGTGCGCGCGTCGCTGATCTGCTGAATGATGCGCGGCCGCAGCACCTGCTGGCAATGCTTGAGCTCGTCCACAAGCGCGGTATAGCCCTGCGCCGTCATCGGAATCTTATCCATTGGTCTTTAACCTCCGTCCCGCTCACACGGGCCTTCACGTCTTTGGCCTTTAGCCGCCGGGGCATCAGCCGTTGGAGCCTCAGCCGCCGAGGCCTTCGGCCGTTGGGGCCTTGGGCCGTCGGGGCGTTAAATTGGCCTTGCACAGACAAAATTTCGGTCGCGGGCCGGAGCATCGCTCGGCCACGCGACAAAAACCTGCCTCTACGCCTGCCGTCGCACCGGCTGCGCCGGTTCCTGATCCGGATCCGGGCCAGGGGCGGCCGCGAAATAATCTTTGCAGCGCACAAACCTCGAGGTCACCCCCAAGATAGGCCTTGATGCCCTGCGCTGCGGCGACGGCCCCGGAGAGAGTGGTGTAGTACGGCACTTTATGCAAGAGGGCTGCGCGCCGCAGCGAACGGCTGTCGTTCAACGCCGTCGCCCCCTCGGTGGTGTTGAAGACGAGCTGGACGTCGCCGTTCTTGATGGCGTCGACGATGTTCGGCCGGCCTTCGGCGAATTTGTTAACTCTTGTGGCGGCGATGCCGTTGCGGTGAGATAGCGCTCGGTGCCCGAGGTCGCCAGCATCCGGAACCCGAGGCCGGCGAGCAGCCGGACCGGCTCGAGGATGCGCGGCTTGTCGGCGTCCTTGACCGAGACGAACACGGTGCCGCTCTTGGGCAGCCGCGCGCCGCCGCCGAGCTGGCTCTTGACGAAGGCGAGGTTGTAGTCGCGGTCGATGCCCATGACCTCGCCGGTCGACTTCATCTCCGGCCCGAGCACGGTGTCGACCTTGTCGCCGAAGCGCGCGAACGGAAACACCGCCTCCTTGACGCCGATGTGCGTCGCGGTGGCGAAGTCGAAGCTTTGCGGCTTCAGGCCGAAGCTGGCGAGCGATTCGCCGGCCATGATGCGCGCGGCGATCTTGGCGCAGGGCACGCCGGTCACCTTGGCGACGAACGGCACGGTGCGCGAGGCGCGCGGATTGACCTCGAGCACATAGATGTCGCCGTCCTTGATGGCATATTGCACGTTCATCAGCCCGCCGACCTTGAGCGCCAGCGCGAGCGCGCGGGTCTGCCGGTCGAGTTCGGCGATGGTCGCGGCGGAGAGGTCGTGCGGCGGCAGCGAGCAGGCCGAATCGCCGGAATGGATGCCGGCCTCCTCGATATGCTCCATGATGCCGGCGATGTAGAAGTCCTTGCCGTCGGCGAGGCAGTCGACATCGACCTCGACGGCGTCGGTGAGATAGCGGTCGATCAGCAACGGCCGCTTGTCGGAGACCGCGAGCTCGGAAGGCCGGTCGAGATCGGCGGCGAGCCGCGCGACGTAGCGGCCGAGCTGCACCGGATCGTGCACGATCTCCATGGCGCGGCCGCCGAGCACATAGGACGGGCGGATCACGATCGGATAGCCGATCTCGTCGGCGATGGCGCGCGCCTTTTCCGGCGTGGTGGCGATGCCGCTTCTGGGCTGGCGCAATTGCAGCTTTTCCAGGAGCTGCTTGAAGCGGTCGCGGTCCTCGGCGAGGTCGATGGCGTCGGGCGAGGTGCCGAGGATCGGCACGTTCGCCTTCTCCAAGGGCTCGGCGAGCTTGAGCGGGGTCTGGCCGCCGAACTGGACGATGACGCCGTGGAGGACGCCGTTCGTTGCGCTCGGCATCGATGATCTCGATCACGTCCTCGGCGGTGAGCGGCTCGAAATACAGGCGATCCGAGGTGTCGTAATCGGTCGACACCGTCTCCGGATTGCAGTTGACCATGATGGTCTCGTAGCCGGCCTCGCCGAGCGCGAACGCGGCGTGGCAGCAGCAATAATCGAACTCGATGCCCTGGCCGATGCGGTTCGGGCCGCCGCCGAGGATGACGACTTTCTTCTTGTCCGACGGCGCCGCTTCGTCGTTCGACGCGCCGCCGACGAGCGCCCGCTCATAGGTCGAGTACATGTAGGCCGTCGGCGAGGCGAACTCCGCCGCGCAGGTGTCGATCCGCTTGAACACCGGCCGCACGCCGAGCGCGCGCCGGCGCGCCGAAACCTCGTCGACGCCGAGGCCGGTCAGACGGCCGAGCCGGGCGTCGGAAAAGCCCATCGCCTTGAGCCGGCGCAGCGCGCCCGGCGTCGCCGGCAGCCCCTTGGCGCGGATCTCGGCTTCCATGTCGATGATGCCGCGGATTTGCGCCAGGAACCACGGATCGATGCGGCAGGCGGTGTGGATGTCCTCGTCGCTCATGCCGAGCCGCATCGCCTGCGCGACCTTGAGAATGCCGTCGGGCGAGGGCGTGCCGAGCGCGGCGCGGATGGCGTTCTTGTCGTCGCTCTGGCCGAGGCCGGGGATGGCGATCTCGTCGAGGCCGGTGAGGCCGGTTTCGAGCGAGCGCAGCGCCTTCTGCAGGCTTTCCTGGAACGTGCGCCCGATCGCCATCGCCTCGCCGACCGATTTCATCGAGGTGGTCAGGACGGGCTCGGCGCCGGGAAATTTCTCGAACGCGAAGCGCGGGATCTTGGTGACGACGTAGTCGATCGTCGGCTCGAACGAGGCGGGCGTCGCCCCGCCGGTGATGTCGTTCTCGATCTCGTCGAGCGTGTAGCCGACCGCGAGCTTGGCGGCGACCTTGGCGATCGGGAAGCCGGTCGCCTTCGACGCCAAGGCCGACGAGCGCGACACCCGCGGGTTCATCTCGATGACGACGAGGCGGCCGTCGGCCGGATTGACGGCGAACTGCACGTTGGAGCCGCCGGTCTCCACCCCGATCTCGCGCAACACCGCGATCGAGGCGTCGCGCATGAGCTGATATTCCTTGTCGGTCAAGGTCAGCGCCGGCGCGACGGTGATGGAGTCGCCGGTGTGCACGCCCATCGGATCGATGTTCTCGATCGAGCAGACGATGATGCAATTGTCTTTGCGGTCGCGCACCACCTCCATCTCGAACTCTTTCCAGCCGAGCACGGATTCTTCGATCAGCACTTCGGAGGTGGGCGAGGCGTCGATGCCGCGCTCGACGATGTCGATGAACTCCGCCTTGTTGTAGGCGATGCCGCCGCCGGTGCCGCCGAGCGTGAAGGACGGGCGGATGATGGCGGGGAGGCCGATATCCTCCAGCGCCTCGAGCGCCTGCGGGAGCGTCTTGATCTGGTGCGAGCGCGGGGTCGCGAGCCCGATCTTCTGCATCGCCTTGCGGAAGCGCTCGCGGTCTTCCGCCTTGTCGATGGCGTCGGCGGTGGCGCCGATCATCTTGACGCCGAATTTCTCCAGAACCCCCATCTTGCGCAGCGACAGCGCGGTGTTGAGCGCGGTCTGCCCGCCCATGGTGGGGAGGAGCGCGTCCGGGTCGCTCCTTGGCGATGATCTTCGCCACGATCTCCGGCGTGATCGGCTCGATATAGGTCGCGTCGGCCAAGTCCGGGTCGGTCATGATGGTCGCCGGATTGGAATTGACCAGAACGACCCGGTAGCCCTCTTCCTTGAGCGCCTTGCAGGCCTGGGTGCCGGAATAGTCGAACTCACAGGCCTGGCCGATGACGATCGGTCCCGCGCCGATGATCAGGATCGAGGAGATGTCGGTCCGTTTGGGCATTGGCTCTTTGGTTCTCGGCGTCGTTCCGCGTTGCAGGCGTTAGCCCGCGAGCGGAATTCATTGTCACCGCCGGTGGTTATGAATTCCGGGCCCGGCCTTCGGCCGTCCCGAATGACGGCACAAAAAAAGGGCGCGCTTGCCGCGCGTCCCCTGCCGGCGCCGAGGGTCCGCCCCCGCGCGCAGCGGTGTTTAGACCAGAAACCGCGGGCAGGGAAGGGGGCCCGCTGCCGCCATGAACAGCCGCGTGTGCGGACGAAACCGTTAACGGTGCGGAGTTACCGCAGAAACCGTGCGCCGTTCCGGTCGTTATCGGGAAGCGGCATGCAGCGAGTGTTCCCGACCGATGTCCGGCGCCCGACAGCAACTTCCCCTCTGGCTTGGCCTTGCAGCGACGGCCCTGTTGGCGTTGGCCACGTCTCGCCGGCGCGAGCCGGCGCCGCTCCCTGCGGCGCCAATTCCGGACGCGGGCGCCGTGTCGCCGCAGCGGCCGCCGCCGTTTGGCGAGCCGGGCAGCGCCGCCGAGCCATTCGAGGTGCAGTTGCGCCGCGCGGAGGAAGACGGGCGGGGGCGTGCGGCCGCGCATCCCCTGCAAATGCCGCCGCAGGCGTGGAAGGATATCCTGTGGCGCAGCTTCAAGCAGATGAACGCCAATCGCCTGCTCGCGATCGCTGGCGGCGTCGCGTTCTTCTTTCTGCTCGCCCTATTTCCCGCCATTACGGCGTTCATTTCGGCCTATGGGCTTCTGTTCAATCCGGCGAACGTCACCTCGAGCCTTTCGCTCCTTGACGGCGTCGTGCCGGTCAATGTTCTCGGCGTCGTCCATGAACAGGCCGTGCGCATCGCCGCCAACAGCAATGGCGCGCTGCGCATCGGCATCGTCGTCGGCATCGCGGTATCGCTGTGGAGCGCGATGAGCGGGGTCAAGTCCGTGATCGACGCGCTCAACGTCATCTACGGCGAACGCGAGCGCCGCAGTTTCCTCAAGCTCAATCTCATCGCGCTCGCCTTGACGCTGTCGGGCTTCGCGACGCTGGTCATGGCGATCGCCGGCGTCATCGTGCTGCCGTTGCTGTTCTCGCGGGTCGGGCTCGGCAACGAGACGGCGACGCTGATGAAGCTGGTGCGCTGGCCGGCCCTGCTCGTCGTGCTGCTCGCCGGGCTCGCGATTCTCTACCGCTACGGCGCGGACCGGCGCACGGCGCGCTGGCAGTGGGTCAGCGTCGGCAGCGCGTTCGGCGCGGTGACCTGGATCGTGGGCTCCTATCTGTTCTCCTGGTTCCTCGGCAACTTCGCCAACTACAACGCCACCTACGGCTCGCTCGGCGCGGCGGTCGGCCTGATGATGTGGCTGTGGATCTCCGCGATCGTGGTGCTCATCGGCGCTCAGATCAACGCCGAGATCGAGCATCAGACCGCGCGCGACTTCGACCGTCGGCGCCGACAAGCCGCTCGGCGCCCGCGGTGCGGTGATGGCTGACACGGTCGGGGCGAAGCAGGAGTGAGGGCGGCGCCGGGCGGGCGGTGGAGAGGCGAAGCTGAATAAATACGAGGACGATCGCGCGCAGTCGCGTCCTCCGAATTTCGGGTCAAAAAACAGGACCTATTATATATTTCTTGATTTCTTGCGCTCAACAACCACTTCTGCCTTGCATCCAACGGCAGAAGTATCGCTGCGGCGCAACGAACTTACCGAGGCCGCAGCAGAAAACGGGGTGTGTCATGCCGAGAAGTCCAGAAGCCGCAGCGCTCCGCGAGCATTGGCAGGCCTATCTGATCGAGGGCATCTTGCTGGTGGTGCTCGGCGTGGCCGCCATCGTGGTTCCAGGCTGGGGGACTCTGACAGTAACAATATTTCTGGGTTGGCTTTTTCTCCTCAGCGGTCTTGTTGGCCTGATAACGACGTTCTGGTTGAAACGGGCGCCGGGATTCTGGTGGTCGCTGCTCTCGGCGGTACTCGCCGTCGTGGTGGGCGCCTTGTTGATCGGCCGGCCGTTTAGCGGCGCGATGTCGTTGACTCTTGCGTTGCTGATCTACTTTGTGGCGGAAGGCATTTTTTCTATCATGTTTGGGCTCGCGCACCAGCGTTCGCTGTCGCACCGCTGGGGGTGGCTGGTGCTCAATGGCGTCATCGACCTGTTCTTAGTCGGAGTGATTCTCTTTGGGCTTCCCGGTAATGCGGCATGGATACTGGGGCTGCTGGTCGGCATCGATCTGGTTTATGGCGGGTCGGCGCTGATCGCTGTGTCGCTGACTGCCCATAGGAGCAAATCTGCCTGAGTTTTTCTCGAGTTTGCCGGCCGGACATGGCCGCAATGTGGGGCACGGGTCGTTTTCGACAGTCCCGCCGGCGTTGCCGCCCGGACAAGTCCGCTTCGCCGCGAACACGGCCGAATGATGCATTGCCGCGAAATGATGGGACCCTGTATTAAGGGAGCATAACGCCGCATGAGACAATGAGTGAGCGATGTTGCGCGAACGAGCGGGCGGCACGATCAACTTAAATCTGGTCGTGTGGGACAGCGACCCCGAAACGGCGGCGGACCTGGGCCGCATTGCGGCGCAAATCGCCAGGATCGACGGCGGCGTACGCGCATTCGTCGTCCCGCATCATAAATACGATCAGCTGGCGCTGATACCGCAATGGTTTCGACCCACCCTGTCGCTGTCGCTGTATTGCGTCCCCGGTCGCAAATTGCTGCCGGGCAAATTCGTCACCGGCTATTTCCTTCCCAAGCACCAGGAGTATCGCCGGCTGGAAGCCGCGGCGGTGCCGGTGCCCGCCTGGACCGTGATCGAGCCCGAGACGCGGCTCGATCCGGCGATGTGGGGGCCCTATGTCGTCGAGAAGCCGGCGTTCGGCGTGCGCGGCGCCAATGTGCGCATCAGAAAGACCGGCCGCGTCGCTTACGCGGATCCGCATTCATATCCGGTCGGTCATTATGGGCGAGAGGGGCCGATGCTGGCGCAGAAATTCGTCTACACCGGCCCCTGGCCGACGAGCTTTCGCGTCATTACGCTGTTCGGCGAAGTTCTGTTGTGTTACCGCCAGACCTCGACGGCCCATGGCTATCCGTTGCAGGGCCGTTGGCGCTTTCGCGACACCGGCGGCATCAACATCGTCTCCAACACCAAAGATATGAAGGCGGAGCTGGCCGACGACGCCGACATCATCGCGCTCGCCGAACGCGGCCACCGCGCCGCGTTTCCGGAATGCCCCGTGCTCGGCCTCGACATCGTACGCGACGCCGAGACCGGAGATTTGTTCGTACTCGAATCGCACCCCCAAGGGTCCTGGTTGTTTTCCGGCGCGACCGGGCGAAAAATACAGACGGACAATCGCCTAGATTTCAAGGCCCAATTCGACGCTTTGGCCAAGGCGGCCGGCATCCTTGCGCGCGCGGCGCCGCGGCTGGCCTCGCGCTCGCCGCCGTTTTTGCCTCGCCGCGGGAGAAGCCGTAAGCTGACATGAGCCGGCCGGCGCCGTGGGGCATAGCCGCGCCGATCGCGGTACGCTAAAATTACCACGACGGCGCCCCGAAGCCTCGGCGCGGAGATGTTCTTGTTTGGTTTTTTGACGGACAAACAAAGCGCCTTGCGGCGCGCCGTCCGCACCGCCCGTCGCGCGCTGCGGGCCAGGGTCGCGCCGTATTGGCGCCTCGCCTTGAAGTCCGTCACTTTCATCGCGATCACGGGGAGTTGCGGCAAGACGACGACGACAGCGCTGTTGGGCGCCATACTGTCCGAACACGGACGCACCAAGATCGGCGTCATCAACAATATCGATCCCTCGATCCGCGAAACCCTGCTGCGGACCCGGCCCCGGCATCGCTGGTGTATTCAAGAGATCGGCGCCGATACGCCGGGAGCGATGGCGGTGCGCGTGGCGATGTTTCGGCCCGATATCGGGATCGTCACGATGATCGGCTCCGATCATCTCAAGAATTTTAGAAGCGCCGACGCCATCGCCCGCGAAAAGGAGCTTCTGATCGAGCGTCTTCCCCGAACCGGCGTCGCCATCCTCAACCTCGACGACGCTCGCGTCGCGGCCATGGCATCGCGCTGCAAGGGCCGCGTCGTCACCTACGGCTGTTCGGCCGACGCCGACCTGCGCGCCTTCGACGTCAGCGCGGATTGGCCCGCGCGTCTGAGCTTCAGGGTCGCATGGCAGGGCGGCGTCACGGCGATCAGGACGCGCCTCGTCGGTGCGTTCTGGCTCACCTCGGTGCTCGCGGCGGTCGCGTGCGCGCTCGACCAGGGCATCGACATGGCCGCGATCGCCGCCGTCATCGAGCGCTTCGAGCCGATTTTTGCTCGCAATTCCGTTCACGAGATCGCCGGCGGACCGATCTTCATTTGCGGCACCACCAAAGCGCCGGAGGCTTCGCTCCAGGACGACCTTGACGTCATCCGACGGGCACAAGCTCCGCGGAAAACGCTGGTCCTTGGCAACGTGTCCGACTATTCCGGCTCCAGCAGCCCAAAATACCGTAAAGCCGCCCGCACCGCGGCGAGCGGCGGCGTGCGAGTCGTCGCGGTCGGACCTAATGCGCGTGCCATTCGCGGAATTGCCGACGAATTCGCGCCCGGCCAGATCGTCGCATTCGACACGTGCCGCGGCGCGTATGAATTTCTAATTGCCGATTGCATCGCCGGCGAGGTGATCCTGCTCAAGGCCGCGGCCAGCAGTCACCTGGAACGTCTCGTCTTGAACTGGGACAGGATGGATCGCTGCTGGAAGGAAAATTGCGGTCTGAAGTATTGTGTTTCCTGCGCTTTTCTCGACGATCCGACGCCGGCCTAAATCCCTCGGGGGGCGGCAAAATCCTGCATCGGCGGCCCGGATGGTCGTTGCGGTGCGGGGCGGTTTCGGCGCGCTGCAGCGGCCCGCGCGAGCCACGGATATTATTCTTCTAACACGACAAATATACTATAATCTAGAATAGACTAGATTAGGCCAATTCCGTTTTTCGTCGCGGAAGCCAGGCCGGTGAGAGCTTCGCAGCGCCGATTGCGCCGCTGCGACTTGCTGAAAGTGCCCTACGAGTACCCGCCGATGCACGCGATGATAAAGGCCGTTCCTCTGTTTCTCGCCCGCGGTGGGGCGATCGATGGACAGCAACACCAGGTTCTCTACCTCGCGACCGCGTTGGCGAAACGGCAATTGCCTCCCGTCGTCGTGCTCGACAGCGATGGTCCGCTGTTCGAAGAGCTCGAGAGCGCCGGCATCGAGGTTCATTGCGCCAAGATGTCGTCGTGGCGCGCCCCGGCGCGGCTCGTTCAACGCTATCTCGACGCGTTTCAATTCCTGAAAATTGCGTCCCCGCACAAGATCGGGGTCGTCCATGTGCATGACATGTGGCGCGCCGCGTACGCACGCTTCCTGGCGCGGCGCCTCGACGTTCCGTATATAGTTCACGTCCGCGGTCCGGTCAGCGTCCGGGACGTGGAGAAGTATCGGCTGGCCCAGGCGAACGCCGTCGTTGCGGTCGCGCAACGCTACCTCGATGACTTGGTCGCCGCCGGCGTCGCGCCGGAACGCATCAGGCTGATCGACGATGCCGTCGACGCATCCTTCTTCGACCCGGCCGCTTGGGGTTCTTTCGGCGCGGCGACGGCGCGCGCCCCGGATGCGGCGCCGGTGATCGGCTTTGTCGGGCGGATCACGCCGGACAAATTGGTCCGCGAATTGCTCGACATTGTCGCCAAGCTACCGGCGTACACGCGGCTACAGCCGCGTGTCCTGATCGCGGGCGAATGGAGCGATCAGGGCTATGGACGATTGGTCGGCGCGACGGTGGCGCGATTGGGCCTCGAACGTCAGGTCGAGTTCGCCGGCCGGCTGCCGAGCCGGAAGATACCGCAGCTTCTGGCATCGATCGATCTCCTGGTCACCTTGTCGGGCGGCTCGGTCATGTTCGAGGCGATGGCCATGGCGAAACCGGTGCTGTCCGTCCGCGCCGACGGGCGCCATTCCCTCCACACCCGTCACGGCGAAACGGCGTGGTGCGTCGATACGATCGATGCCTCGGCGTGTGCCCGGGAGTTGGCGCGGCTGCTCGAGGATCCGCCGCTGCGGCATCGTCTCGGCGACGCGGCGCGGGCGTGGGTCGTCGCGCATCTGTCGATCGGCGACGTGACGGCGAAGACCGCGGCCCTCTACGATGAGCTTACGCGTGCCGTCGCGCGCGGCGGTTAGAGCATGTTCCGCAAAAGTGGAAGCCGGTTTTGCGAAAAGGACATGCTCCAACAAACCCTCAGAGCGCCTTCTGAACACGCGATAGGCTCAGTGGCGCTTCAGCGCGACGTCGCGACGAAAGCGAGGCGGGCGCGGTCGTGGCCGATGACGTTCGGATCGCATTGCGCAGCAAAACCCGCGGCGGCGAGTTTTTGGATCATGTCCGCCTGGCTGTAGCGTACGATGCCGAGGCGTGCGCGCAGCTGCCGGTAGTTCGAAAACAACGTGCGGACGAGACCGATGAACGCCGCGACCAGAAAGCCGTTCGCCGCCGCGTAACGCAGCAAAGCGAGCGCGTCGGTGACGGCGGCGCTGTCCGGCGGGATGACATCGCCGACGATCAGAACGCCGTCGGGCTCGAGCAGCCTGCGGAACAGAGCAAACAAAGCGTCGGCCTGCCGGGGCGTGAGATATTGCACGACCGAGTGCAGGACGATGAGATCGAGCGATTGGGTGGGCGCGCGCTCGACCTCGTGCGGCGCCAGCACTTTGATCTTGGCGTTGGCGGCAAAGCGCGCCTGCAATCCCGCGCGCACGCCGGGCGCCGCTTCGCACAGCCAGACTTCGCCGGCTGCCGCCGCGATGCGGTCGGCGTGCAGCGCTTCGCCCGAGCCGTAATCGAGCACGCGCGCCGCCAGCGAGGGAACACGCGCGACGACTTGATCGGCGATCAGTCGATAATGCACGTCCTTGTGGCGCGCGTTGACATAAATGCAGTGCGGCGTATCCCAGAACGACGGCCAGTCGGAGATCAGGCCCGCCACAGCGCGACCAAGGGTCCCTCCGGTCCGAACACCGGGTCGGATGCTGGCGGCGGGACGTGGGGGATCGAGGCGAGGGCTGCGATATGCTCCGCCCGGCTGCCGCGGCAGAGGTTGAACTTGCCCGCGGGCGGGTAGGCGCCGATGACCACGAGCTCGGCGCTCTGCGTCAGCCTCTGATGGCCGGTGCCGGCCGGCAGGATGACGACGTCGCCCGCCGTCACGTCGATTTCCGCGCCATTGTCGCCGCCGAAGCGCACCTTGGCGCGGCCGCGGGCGATGCCCATCGCCTCGTGGATCATCGAGTGATAGTGCACGTAGGGGTAGATGCCGTTGCGCCACATGTCGCCCCAGCCGTTGGCGGCAAATGTCCGCTCGATCAGTTTTTCCGGATCGGGCGAGCCGGCAAGGTCGATGGCGCCGCGGTAAAGCACCAGCGGCAGCGCATTGTTGGGAATGCTCCCGTCGTCGGCGAACCTCAGGGTGACGGGGGCGGGGGCTTTGGTCGCGATCGGCATTGGGGTTCGTCGTTGGGGTTTCGTCGTCCGGTATCCGGGCTCGCTGTGACCCGACAGTGGGTGGATACCCGACAGGCGGTTGAAATTGTCTAACCCGGATGCGGAATTTTCGTTCGCCCGGCTCAAGGGCGCCGAAAATCGCGCATGTGCGTGACGAAACGCTTGAACAGGCCGTGGCTGTCGCGCGGGCCCGGGGAGGCCTCGGGATGGTACTGGACCGAGAATACCGGCCGGTCCGCGAGCGCGAGCCCGCAATTGGTGCCGTCGAACAGCGAGATATGGGTTTCGACCGCCGCGGCCGGCAGCGTCGCGCGGTCGACGGCAAAGCCATGGTTCATCGAGGTGATCTCGACCTTTCCGGTTAACAGATCCTTGACCGGATGGTTGGCGCCGTGGTGGCCCTGATGCATCTTGATCGTCTTGGCGCCGAGCGCGAGACCGAGCATCTGGTGGCCGAGGCAGATGCCGAAGGTCGGCACCTTCTCGATCAGGGCGCGGATCACCGGAACCGCATACTCGCCGGTCGCGGCCGGATCGCCCGGACCGTTGGACAGGAAAACGCCGTCGGGTTTCAACGCCAGAATGTCGGCGGCCGAAGTCTGCGCCGGCACCACCGTCACTTTGCAGGCATTGCCGGCGAGCTGGCGCAGGATGTTGCGCTTGATGCCGTAATCGATGGCGACGACGTGGAACTGCGGCGCGACGAGCTCGCCATAGCCTTCGCCCCATTGCCAGGGCGTCTCGCTCCAGGTAAATCGCTGGCCGGTCGTCACCATCGGCACCAGATCCATGCCGACGAGGCCCGGCCACGCCTGCGCCTCGCGCTTGAGCGCGTCGAGGTCGAAACGGCCGGCCGGGTCGTGGGCGATCACCGCGTTGGGCATGCCTTTTTCGCGGATCAGGGCCGTCAAGGCGCGGGTATCGATACCGGCAAGTCCGATGACGCCGCGGCTTTTCAGCCATTGGTCGAGATGGCGCGTGGCGCGGTAATTCGACGGCGCGGTGATGGCCGAGTGCAGCACCACGCCGCGCGCGCCCGGCGTTGCGGCGAGGTTCACGGTCTCGATGTCGTCTTCGTTGGTGCCGACATTGCCGATGTGGGGGAAGGTGAAGGTGATGATCTGCCCGGCGTAGGAGGGATCGGTGAGGATCTCCTGGTAGCCGGTCATCGCGGTATTGAAGCAGACCTCGCCGACGGCGTGGCCTGCGGCGCCGAGGCCGACCCCCTCGATCACCGTGCCGTCGGCCAGCACCAGAAGCGCCGTCGGCTTGGGTTCGGCCCAGAGGTCTGGGTCTCGAGCCGGCATCGTGGTCTGCGGTTGTGTCAGCATCGGCAAGGGCCTACATCAACGGCTTGTCGTTTTCACGCCCGCCGCCCCAATATCCCCCACCAAGAGCGGGCGCATTTGCGAAGAGGCCATAGCCGTGTTGCGCGACGATATCAATAATGCGCTCAAGGAAGCCATGAAAGCCGGCGAGGCGCGCCGCGTCTCGACGCTGCGGCTCATCAATGCCGAGATCTTGAAGCGCGAAACGAGCGCCGCCGAGCGCTTCAAGCTCAGCGACGCCGAAATCCTCGACGTCATGGGCAAGATGATCAAGCAGCGCCAGGAATCCCTCGATATCTATGAAAAGGCCGGCCGCGCCGACCTCGCCACCCAGGAGCGCGAGGAGATCGCGATCATCTCCGCCTACCTGCCGCAGCAATTGTCCGACATCGAGGCGGGCGAAGCCATCTCCGCGCTCATCAGGGAACTCGAAGCCGCCACGCTCAAGGACATGGGGCGCACCATGGCGGCGCTCAAGGAGCGATTTTCCGGGCAAATGGATTTCGGCAAGGCGAGCGCGATGGTGAAGAAGCTGTTGGCCGGGTGAGGCACGGCGCTCACCCCCCAGGTCGCGCGCATCCTGCTCGGCATCGGTATCGGCGCCGAAGTCGACATCATGGCCTTTCTGACCGGCCGCTATTTCGGCATCGCCCATTACGGCGCGGTCTACGGCACGCTGCTCGCGCTGTTCACCTTGGGCTCGGGCATGGGGCCGTGGCTGGTCGCGCTGTCCTTCGATCACTTCCACAATTATATCGCCGCGCTCGTCGGCTGCGGCGCGACGCTCGTCGTCGCCTGCGCGCTGGTCGCGAGCCTCGGGCCTTACAAGTACGAGTGATTTTCGTTAGCGTGCGGCCGAAGCGTCGGCGTTACGCCCGCTTCTTGCGCTTCTGCTGCATGTAGGAGCGCAGCACCGCATTGATGCGCCGCTGATAGCCGGCGCCTTCCTCCTTGAAATAGTCCAGCACGTCCTCGTCGACGCGGATCGAGATCGCTTTCTTCTTCGGCGGGATGACGAGGACGGCTTCCGACCAGTCGACATCCTTGAAGTCTGCCCAAGCCGGGTCTTTAGCCATGGCGGCTTCGATTTCGGCATCGGTAACACGATCCAAATAATCCCAGTCAGTTCGGCTACGGCTTGGATTGGAGCCGCGGGAGTGCGTCTTGGAGCGCCTGTCGTTCATACGTTCTTGCCCGCCTCACTGAGATGATCCGCCGCTTACCGCTTCGCATCGTAAAGACGGCGGTTACTTCCCGCCCATCGAGAAAACCAATTGCGAGCAACCGGTGCTCATCCTTGCGCGATGAGCCCCAGATGAGATGCGGACCATCAAATACTTTTGGTACATCGCAAAAATCAATTCGATGATCCTTGAGATTGATTTCACGCTTTACATTGTCCCAATCGAATCCTGGGGGTGGAGTCATAGCTGAACATCCAATGCCTGACGTTCAGCGTGCGATAGCGCCGAACGAAGCTGGGAAATTGATAGACGGGCTCAAGTCAGCCGCTACCGTCGCGCAAATCCCTGGACGTTCCCAAAGCTAAAGTTTCTTATGGCAAGATCGTATATACGATTGTAGATGCACCGTCAATCCGAGAAAGTAGTCCGTCACCCTGTGGATAACCGGGACAAGCGCCGCGAACACCGCCGCGAACACCGCCGCGCGCCGCCGCCGCCATACATTGAAGCCGTATCCGCGCTACCCTTCCGAATCACCATGCGATTTACGCCGCAATTTCTCGACGAGCTGCGCGCCCGGCTTCCGGTTTCGGAAGTCGTCGGCCGACGGGTGAAATTGCGCAAGGCGGGGCGGGAGTGGAAGGGGCTGTCGCCCTTCAACAAGGAGAAGACGCCCTCGTTTTTCGTCAATGACCAGAAGGCGATGTGGTTCGACTTCTCGTCGGGCAAGAACGGCAACATCTTCGACTTCGTCATGCAGACCGAAGGCGTAAGCTTCCCGGAAGCGGTCGAGCGGCTTGCCGGGGAGGCGGGCGTACCGGTTCCGGTCATGACGCGGGAGGCGCAGGAGCGCGAGGAGCACCGCAAGAGCCTGCACGACGTTATCGAGCTCGCCGCCAAGTTTTTCGAGGCGACGCTGGCGTCGCGGGCCGGGGCGCGCGGGCGCGGCTATCTCGCCGACCGCGGCATCGATGCGGCAACGCAGCTCAAGTTCCGCCTCGGCTATGCGCCGGGCGAGCAATATGCGCTCAAGGAGCATCTCGGCGCGGCAAAAATCCCGGTCGAGGACATGGTGGAAGCGGGCCTCCTCGTCGCCGGCGACGACATTGCGGTGCCGTACGACCGTTTCCGCGACCGCGTCATGTTTCCGATCACCGACTGGCGCGACCGCGTCATCGCCTTCGGCGGTCGCGCGCTCGAGAAGGATGTGCCGGCCAAGTATCTCAATTCGCCGGAGACGCCGCTGTTTCACAAGGGCGCGACGCTCTACAACATCGCGGCGGCGCGCAAGGCGGCGCACGCGGCTGGCGCCGCGGCGCGGCTGGTCGCGGTCGAAGGCTATATCGACGTGATCGCCATGGTGACGGCGGGCTTCGAGGCGACCGTCGCGCCGCTCGGCACAGCGCTCACCGCCGACCAGCTCGGTCTGATGTGGCGGATGACCGACGAGCCGATCCTCTGCTTCGACGGCGACGCCGCCGGCCGCCGCGCCGCCTATCGCGCGCTCGATGTCGCGTTGCCCCTCATCAAGCCGGGCAAGACGCTCAAGCTCGCCGCGCTGCCGGATGGGCAGGACCCGGACGATCTCGTGCGCTCCGGCGGCCGCGATGCGGTCGAGGACGTGCTCGCGGCGGCGCGCCCGCTTGCCGAGATGCTGTGGGCGCGCGAGACCGAGGACGGCCCGTTCGAGACGCCGGAACGCCGCGCGGCGCTCGAGGCGCGGCTCCTCGATGTGACGTCCGCGATCGGCGACGAAACGGTGCGCCGCTACTACCGGCAGGATTTTGCCCTCCGGCTGCGCCGGCTGTTCGCGCCGGCGGAGAATGGGCCGCGCCGCCGCAATTTTCGCGACAAGGGTTTCGGTCAGAGGGGTTTTGGTGGCAAGGGTTTTGGGAGTTCGGGTTTCGGTGGGAAAAGTTTCGGCGAGAAGGGTTTTCGCGGCAAAGGTTTTGGCCAGAGCGGCCGCGGCGGCGCCGGATCGCAGCCGTCCTCGCGCTCGACCGCGACGAGCCTTATATGGCGGCCAGCGCGCAGCTGGCGGCAAGTCCGCTGCATCGCGGCCATCGCGCCGCGATCCCCCGCCGGGAAGCCTTGATCCTGCAAACCGCACTCAATCATCCCTGGCTGTTGCACGACCGTCTGGAAGAGCTGGCCGAAACCGAGTTCCGCCACGCCGACACGGGCAAGCTCAAAGCTGCGCTGATCGACGTGGTGGCTCACTCTTTCGCCCCGGAAGCGGACGAGGCGGCGCATACGGCCGGCCAGACGAAGAGCCACATCTTCGGCCGCGACGGCGAGGCCGACCGGGCCGAACTCCTTGCCGAACTCGGACGCCGCGGCTTTGCCGACCTCATCTCCCGCATCGAACGCACCATCACCACGATGTCGGTTTGGGGCGCGCAGCCGCAGGCGGCGCCGGCCGACGTTTTGCTGACCTGGACGCAGCTCGTTGCCTTGCATCGGCAGTGGCAGACCCTAACTAGGGAACTGAAAGAGGCGGAGCTGGCGCTCGGCGGGGACAACACCGAGGCGAACTATGCCCGGCTGCGCGACGTCAAGGGCCGGCTCGCAACAATCGATGGAACGGAAGCCCTGATCGAGGGGTTCGGTGCGCCGTCCGGCCGCTTGGCGCGATCATTCTGAGCGATCCACGGCGTCGGAATGGTTATGGCGCCGCCAGGGTTGCGGAGGGCGAAAACCGCGCCATCCCATGCCGGACGTGGCGGTACTGGACTTGGCCGTACTGGACTTGGGCGGTACTGGACGCTGCGGTAGCGAAAGAAGTAAGAGGTCGTTCGCGCTTGCCGGGACGGTTAGCCGGAGCTTAACGGAGTTCCGACGAAACTACGGTCCTCGAATCGGGGTGCCAATCGGGGCGGTGCCGATGGGCATCGCCCTTTTTGACCGTTTGCCTTTTCGCCGTCTGGCGGGGCCTTCAAGGCCGCCGGCAGCGGATCCCTCCACCCGGCATGGGACTTATCCATAGGGTAGGGGAACGAAAGTGTCGAAGTCCTCTTCCCTGGCCGGCGCCCGGCCGCCGCGGGTAGGGGGACACCTTGGGGCGGGGGTTTAAAGAAACCTCGGCAGGGACAGGCGTTCGTGGAGACAAAGATGGCTACAAAGACCGTGGGGCCCAAGACGATCGTGAACAAGGCCAAAGCCGCCCCGCAAAAGGATGGAGAGGCGCCGGAGAAGGACGCCCCGGAGAGCGCCGACGCCCCGCTGCCATTGCTCGACCTGTCCGACGCCGCCGTCAAGAAGATGATCAAGCAGGCGAAGAAGCGCGGCTACGTCACCTACGAGCAGCTCAACGCCGTGATGCCGTCGGAGGAAGTCACCTCCGAGCAGATCGAAGACGTGCTGGCGATGATGAACGAAATGGGCATCAACGTCGTCGAGACCGAGGAAGCCGAGGCCGAAGAGGAAGAAGAAGGCGGCCGCGAGGCCGAGGAAGAGGAAGCCGAGGGCGGCGAGCTGGTCGAGGCGACGCCGAAGACGCCGGCCAAATCCGAAGCCAAGGAGCCGACCGAGCGCACCGACGATCCGGTGCGGATGTATTTGCGCGAGATGGGCACGGTGGAGCTCTTGTCGCGCGAGGGCGAAATCGCCATCGCCAAGCGGATCGAGGCCGGGCGCGAGGCGATGATCGCCGGCCTGTGCGAGAGCCCGCTGACCTTCCAGGCCGTCATCATCTGGCGCGACGAGCTCAACGAAGGCAAGGTGTTCCTGCGCGACATCATCGACTTGGAGGCGACCTATGCCGGTCCCGACGCCAAGGCGGCGCCGGCGGTAGCGCCCGGCGCTTCGCCCGACGATCCGCCGCCGGAGGCCGACCCTGCCGCGCCGGCCGGCGTAGCGGCGTTCGCACAGGCGCCGCAGGCGGTCGCCCCGCCATCGGCGCCGCCTGCTGCGACACCGTTCAAGGCCAACGGCGCCGGCGATGGCGAGGAACCGATCGAAGCCGCCATCGGCGAGCCCGATCTGGACGACGACGACCTCGAAAATTCGATGTCGCTCGCGGCCATCGAGGCCGAACTGAAGCCGAAAGTGCTGGAGACGTTCGACAAGATCGCCGACACCTTCAAGCGCCTGCGCCGGCTGCAAGACATCGACATCCAGAACAAGCTGACCAGCAACGACAAGCTCTCCCCTAATCAGGAGCGCAAATACAAGAAGCTCAAGGAAGAGATCATCCAGGAGGTGAAGTCGCTGCGGCTCAACCAGGCCCGCATCGACGCGCTGGTCGAGCAGCTCTACGACATCAACAAGCGGCTCGTCGGCCACGAGGGCCGGCTGATGCGGCTCTCGGAAAGCCACGGCGTCATTCGCGAAGACTTCCTGCGCAACTATCAGGGCTCCGAGCTCGATCCGCGCTGGCTCAACCGCGTCTCGAAACTTTCCGCCAAGGGCTGGAAGAATTTCGTCGCCCGCGACAAGGACCGCATCAAGGAACTGCGCACGCAGATCCACGAGCTCGCCACCGAGACCGGCCTCGAGATCGGCGAATTCCGCAAACTCGTGCACATGGTGCAGAAGGGCGAGCGCGAGGCGCGCCAGGCCAAGAAGGAAATGGTGGAGGCGAATTTGCGCCTCGTCATCTCCATCGCCAAGAAATACACCAACCGCGGCCTGCAGTTCCTCGACCTCATTCAGGAAGGCAATATCGGCCTGATGAAGGCGGTCGACAAATTCGAATACCGCCGCGGCTACAAATTCTCGACCTACGCCACCTGGTGGATCCGGCAAGCGATTACCCGCAGCATTGCCGATCAGGCGCGCACCATCCGCATCCCGGTGCACATGATCGAGACGATCAACAAGATCGTGCGCACCTCGCGTCAGATGCTCAACGAGATCGGCCGCGAGCCGACGCCTGAAGAGCTCGCCGAAAAGCTCGGCATGCCGCTCGAGAAGGTGCGCAAGGTCCTCAAGATCGCCAAGGAGCCGTTGTCGCTCGAAACCCCGATCGGCGACGAGGAAGACAGCCACCTCGGCGATTTCATCGAGGACAAGAACGCCATCCTGCCGATCGACGCCGCGATCCAGAGCAATCTGCGCGAAACGACGACGCGCGTGCTCGCGTCGCTCACCCCACGCGAGGAGCGGGTGCTGCGCATGCGCTTCGGCATCGGCATGAACACCGACCACACGCTGGAAGAGGTCGGCCAGCAGTTCTCGGTGACGAGAGAGCGCATCCGCCAGATCGAGGCGAAGGC
>CAVUWO010000009.1:0-90000 GCA_963745155.1 uncultured Pseudomonadota bacterium
GAGTGAGGATGGGCGGCTCCGTCTCGGTGCTGGCTCAAGCGGCCTCCGCCAACGCAAATCGCCGGCAGTGGTCCAAATACGCAGCTTCGTGCAGAGCAATCAGCTCGACGACGCTCGACCACAACCACGACGGTGCGTCGAGCGTAGCCTTATGGTTTCTCGCCAGATCGGCACGCCAGGCCCGGCGCTGTCCCGCTCCCATCTGGCGACCGTGCGCGCGGCCCACGACGCCCGCCAGATAGCGGGCCAAAGTCATCGCGTCCTGCCGGCTAAATCGATTGATCTCGATCTTCAGATCCTGCGGCATGAGCTCTCGGATCACGACGGCTTTCCCGAGCAGCTTTGCTGCCATCATCCGCTCGCCGAGATTGGGAGAAAGCGCTTTCGCACCCGTCACCACGCGGATGGCATTATCCCGCGGCATTTCCACTTTCTTCGCCCGCGGAGCCGCCGCGGTCACGCCTTCTTTGACGTCGACGAGGCAGAGGCTCGAACCCTTGCCTTGTCCGATCCGCAGGAGCGCGGCATAGCGAAGGCGGCCGAGCGAGCTGCAGCCCTTCATCCAATACGCTGCATCAAGCAGCTCGATGGGATCGTCCTTCGCCCGGCCCCGCAGCGACCTGAGCATGGATTTGATGGAATCGCTTGCAAACATTCCGCTCAAGGCCTTGCGCTCTTCGGCCGTGAGCGCCCAGAACCGCCTGCCCAGGGGAATCATCGGCTTGACGGTGTCGAGCCGTTCTTCCGCCAAATGGCGCCATCGGCGTCGGGTGGATTGCGCCAGCAGCGCTTGGATCGACTTGGGCCGGTGGGAGCTGTCCGTGTCGGAGTTGGTGGCGAGCGCCGCTTGGTAGCCGGCGACGAGCTCCTCCAAAATCCGTGCCGTGGTCACGCCGGGCAGGTCGGACCCGCGAGCGGCCGACGCCAGCGACAGACCGAGCCGGACCAGATCGTGCGCCGGATTGCCGATCACGGTCTGATCGAGATCCCTGATCTGCACCAGGACTCGACCCTTCGTATCGGCAAGCGGACCGAGATTGCCGACGTGGCAGTCGCCGCAAATCCAGACCGGAGGGCCGTCCGGTAACTTACCGCGGCTGCAGCTCTCGAGCCAGTCGTAGAACCGCACAGTACTGCCCCGCACATAGGCGTGGGCAGACTGTGCCATTTTTAGATTCCGAGTTCGGGTCAGAATTGTTTCGCGATCGTCGGGCCTTATCATCCAACAACCAACGTGGTTTCGCGGGTGGACCGGGCGAGCGCAAACCTGGCCTCGCTCAAATCCTACCGAGCAAAACCAGGATCAGAAGGATGATGAGGATGACGCCCAGCCCGCCGCCACCGTAATAGCCGGTCCCGTAGAATGGTCCGCCGCCGAACCCGCTGAAACCGCCGAGCAGAATGATAACCACGATGATGAGCAGAATGGTTCCAATGGACATTTCATCTCCGAATTTCTATGGGGATTTGTTGGCGCGAGGCAAAGCTGCGCCTTGCGACGCAGCTTGCCGTTTCGTCAGTGCGAGAACAGCGCCAGCAGTATGATGATCGGGATCGGAACGCCAAGCAGCCACAACAGAATTCCTCGGCCCATGATATGCTCCTTTAAATCGTTCGGGGGGTGAGAACGCGATCATTCCAAGTGCCGTCGCGCAACGAGCCGCCTTCGACGGCCGCGAGGCTTGCCGCGAAGGCTCCGAACAGCATGGCGGCGGTCAACCAGAAGGAAAGCCTTGCGGCGCCTTTGCGCGCGTTGTCGGCGGCCGTCTTCGCTTCGGCAATCGTGTCATCGACGCGTCTGCCGGCGTCGGCCTGACTGATGCCGGTGCGCGCCGCCACTACTTGCGTCAGATAGGTTTTGTCGGCGGCGCTCAGATCCTGATTCTCCTGAAAACTCGCTGTCCACAACCGCAGGACTTCCGCCCGCGATTGATTGGGGTTCACGCTGGTCGGCGTGCTCGGCGCGGCAGGATTTGAGTTTGCGGCGTCGGATCCCGGTGCAGGCGTCGTCGCCGGCCGCGGCGCGAGGTCGGGGCGGAGGAGCTTGTCGACATAGATGTCCGCCGGATTGACCGAGCGGGTGGCTTGTGCGGCCGCGCCGCCGATCCCCGCCGCGGCGCCATGGGCGAGGTATCCCGTCACCGAGCTCAAGGCGGTCGCGCTCAAAAGCGTGGCGAAGGCCCAGGTGATAAGACCATGGGCGGTATCGCGAAAGAAAACCTCGTGGCTGTGAGCACCAACCCATTTGCTTCGCAAGCGAGCGGCGAGATAGCCGCCGACCGCCGACGACATCACGGCGACGATCACCAGATATATTCCGGCACCGGTCTTGAATGTCGACGCCGAAACGCCGCTATCGCTCCAGGGCGATACGGCCGAAAGGCCGAGCCCCGCGCCGAATGCGATCAGCAGCAGCGCCAACGCCGCAGCGACAACGGCGCCCGCAACGATCGCACCCCAAGATACGGCAGACTGCGCGTCCATGATCGCGGACGCACCACGCAAATCAGATTCCATTGATATCTCCCGGCGACACTCATCGGTCCGCTCAATAATTCAGCACTGTCAAAAGAGTTCCGCGCACCCGAGTAGCGCCGCTCGCGAGCCCCTTTCCCGCCACTTTCGGGCACAGCGTCGACTGTCTTCGGCAGTAGGTGATCTGCCGGCCGCCTTAATGCTGGAAGCACTTAGGCAAGCACTTGGGCGCGGGGTGATGAGGGGAGGCTTGGCAGGTCGAACGGCGAATGGTGCCGCGAACCAGCTTGCGCCTTCTGATGGACCGGGGCGGCTGCGACCTTCGTGAGAGGGTCCCGTCGGCCCTTTTTGCTCTTGGAAGCGCTGGGGCCCGCTATTTTGCGCGAATCCCGGTGGCCGCGGCCCGGTGGAACAATTGTTCCCCGCGGCGCTTATCGTCGCGGACGCGGCGGTTGACCGGCGGAAGCCTGGGTTTTCAGTCCGCCTTTGCTATTTCGTTTGCTCGCGGTCTTGAGCAAAGACATAAATCCAAAGAGGAGAGCGCTAATGAACGAACATCGAGTAGCTGGTGCGGCCACAAACTTTGGCGGCAAGGTCGAGGAGGGCTTTGGCCGCGTTACCGGCGATACGAAGAGCCAGGTCAAAGGCGTCATCGACCAGGCTCAAGGCACCGCGGAAAATTTGTACGGCCAGGCTAAAGACGCGGCGAGCGGCGCGGCAGATGGCGTGCGAAGGACGGCGTCGTCGTTCGAGGATGTCGTTCGCAACACCATCGAGGAGCGACCGTACACCGCCATCGCTATCGCGCTTGCGCTGGGCTGGATCGTCGGCAGAACCCACCGCCCATTGTAACATCGCGCCAAAGGCGGACGGCGACAGGGCCCGCGACGCAGATGGCCTAGTTCACGGCACAGCCGTCCGCCGCCGGCCTGTCCGCGACGCGCTGCTTTATCCACGGCAGATAAAGCGGCGCCGCGGCGCCCGGCGTTGAAAAATGCGTCTGTTCTCCCGCCAGCTGCACCCGTTCCACGTGGGCCCCGAGCTTGCACATCTCTTCCTGATACAGCTTCCCCATGATGGGCGGCAGCACCGTGTCCTTGGTCCCCCAGTAGATGACGACAGGGGCAACCGGCTTTACCGGGGCGACGCTGCCGCGCACAAGGGCCAGCATCCATGCCAGGGTGTTTTTCGGCTTCGGCTTCAGCAACGTTTTGTATTGCGACGCGTAGGCATAGTCGAGGGTGTCGGCGGCCGCATGCATGCATTTGTTTGAGAACACCCGGTCCGCGACTTTCGCCCCGTCATCGGTGAAAAGGTCGTCGAGCTGCAAGTCGGCAAAGGCGGCCTGCGTCCCCCACATGTTCATGGCGAAGTGGGTGAAGTTGAACACATTGTCGGAAAACTTGGCGGTCAAATCGGCGATCAGTTTTTCCGAACCCGACTGGTCCGGGGTCGCTCCGGCCGCCAGCACGGCCGTATCGAACGGCGCCAGCGCGACGAAGCCCAGGAGCTGAATATTGTCCGCCGCCGTGCCCTGCCGCGCGATGTAATCCGGCAGGCTGGCCGCCGCGAGGGTCGCCCCGCCGCCTTGCGACCAGCCATAGACGACCGCCTTCCTGCCCGCGCCGCTCGCCTTCATGGAGCTGGCGGCGCGAATCGAATCGATGACGTCGTGGGCCTGCGACGCCGCGACGGCGTATTGATGCCGGCCGCCGCCGCCGAGCCCCTGATAGTCGGTGCCGACGACCACATAGCCTTGCTTGATAAAGCTCTCGACGCTAGGCAGTCCGTAATCCGTCCAGGAATCGCCGTTGAGAAGAAAATACTCGTTGAGCCCCCGCGTCGGGTCGAGGACCTGGGACGGCCCGCAATTCTCCGCCGTCCCCGTCGTGCCGTGCGCCCACGCCATGATGGGGCGGCCGTCCGCCGGCGGCGGTCCGACGGGGGCGATGACCAGTCCGGTGACGATGGTCTTGTGCCCCGCGACATCGGAGGAGATGTAGGCGATGCGCCAGGCTCGCGCCCCGGCGACGGCGGTCGGGATCGACTCCTCGGCAACGATCTGCCCCAGCGCGCCTTGCGGACTGATCGTGCCGGCGGCCTGATAGAAGGCCGCAGTCGGTGGCTGAGCGTGCGCAAGCCCGCCGCCCGCTCCAAACGAACACCAGGCCGTCATCGTGGCGATCAGGATTTTTCTCATGGTCGGGTTCCTCGTCGCGGTTTCCGGTGTGGCCGCATCACGCGACCCCAGCGATCCTGTCGGAACTGCGCAGCTGCGCGCGCACTTGTTCGGCGGGTTTCGGTTCGGAGAACAGAAAGCCTTGGACCTCTGTGCAGCCTTCCCGCGTCAGGCTGTCGAGCTGCTCGCGGGTCTCCACGCCCTCGGCGATGGTGGTGATGCCGAGACTGCTGCTTAAGCCCACCACGGCGCGGATGATGGCGACGCTGTCTTCCTTGTCCGGCAGATCGCGGATGAACGAGCGGTCGATCTTGATCGTGTCGAACGGAAAGCTGCGCAGATAGCCGAGCGACGAATAGCCGGTGCCGAAATCGTCCATCGCGATCTTGATGCCGAGGTGGCGCAACTGGTGCAGCACGGTGAAGGCGCCGCTCGTCTCGTGCAACAGCACCATTTCGGTGATCTCGAGCTGGAGGCGGTCGGCCGGCAAACCGGATGCGGCCAACGCGTTGATGACGGTCTGCACCAGAACGCGGCTCTTGAACTGCGCCGGTGACAGATTGACCGCGACGGTGACGTCGCTCGGCCAACGCACCGCCTCGGCCGTGGCTTGGCGCAGCATCCACTCGCCCATCGGCACGATCAGGCCGGTCTCTTCGGCGATCGGAATGAATTCCGTCGGCGGGACCATGCCGCGGGTCGGATGATGCCAGCGCATCAGCGCCTCGCAGCTCGTGACGTGCCCGGTCTTGACGTCGACGATCGGCTGATAATAGGCCTCGAACTCGCCTGCCATCACGGCCTTGCGCAGATCGAGCTCGAGCGCGCGGCGCGCCTGCATGCGCGTGTCCATCTCCATCTCAAAAAAGCGGTAGGTGCCGCCGCCGTCGGCCTTGGCGCGGTAGAGCGCCAGATCCGCGTTCTTCATCAAGACGTCGGGCGTGCCGCCGTCGGCCGGCGCTATGGCGATGCCGACGCTCGCGCCCACTGCGACCTCGAGGTTTTGCAGAAGGTAGGGCGCTTCGACCGCTTCGATCAGCCGCGCAGCGAGGCCGGTGACGCTCGACGGCGGATCGCTCGACACTTGCAGGATCGCGAACTCGTCGCCGCCGAGCCGCGCCACCATGTTTTCATCCCGCACGCACGAGCGCATCCGCTCGGCGGCCGTCTGCAACAACAGGTCGCCGAGCGGATGGCCGAACGTATCGTTGACGTTCTTGAAATGATCGAGATCGAGGCTGAGCACCGCCAGCGATTCGACATGACGCAGCCGGCCGAGGTCCGTCTTCATCCGTTCATGGAACGTGGCGCGGTTGGGCAAGTCGGTGAGCGCGTCATGGCGCGCCAAATGCCGCATTCTTTCTTCGGCCGACAGCCGTTCGGTGATGTCCTCGAACGTCGCCACGAAGCCGCCATCGGCCATCGGGCGATGCGTGATCGACAGCGTCGTGCCGTCGCCGAGCGTCGTGACGGTGGTGCCGCGGAACGGCTCGGCGATGAACTTGCGCTGGGCCGCCTCGGCGGCTTCCGGGTTCTGGTCGACGGTCTGCGCCATGCTCATCAGCTCACGCATGTGCATGCCGACGGCGAGCCTGCCTTGCGGGATTTTGAATACTTCCGCGACGCGCTGATTGAAAACGACGAGCCGCTGCTGGGCGTCGAACATGCACAAGCCCTGCGCCATGTTGCTCAGCGCCGCGTCGAGCCGCTGGTTTTGCGCCGCAAGGGTGCGCTCGGTTTCGTCGAGCGTGCCGAGCGCGCGATCCAGCAAGCGCAACGGCAAGGCCCTGATCGCGAAATTAACGATCAGCCCGAACAGAATGCTCAACACCGCGACCAGGCCGGTCCTGAGCAGAATTTGACGCAGGCTCGCCGCGACAGCGAGCGAGCCGACCACAGCGCCGCCGGCCGTGATCGGCGCGCGGCGCTCCAGCGCCGGGGCAGCGACCGTCGGTCCCCATTGCCACGCCGGGCGCCCGGCACGGTCGTAGAGATATTGCCGGATCGGCTGGTCGCCTTCGCCCGGCAATTGCAGCAGTTCGGACGGCAGTTTCTGCGTCTGCAAGATGTCGCCGCGCGTCGCGATGTAGAGACCAATCGCCGCGGCGTGCAGACGCGCTTCGAACGCCAGCACCTCGGACGCGTTGCTGTAGCTGACGAAAAAATACCCGGCTGGCGGCACCACGGCGATCAACGCTGCGACCGCAAGGCCGAAGGTGTTGACCGTCTTTCGCACGGAACGAAATTGCATCATCCGATGTCCGGCACGGCCTCTATTGGAGCTTCGCGGCCGTTCGCTGACCGGCGCGATTACGCAAAAACCCGTATCAGCGGCGGTGCGCCGGACGGACGACGAAACAATCAGAGTTCCGTCGCGTGAGCGGCACCTATCAAAACAACAGAAACGACATGGTGATT
Organism: uncultured Pseudomonadota bacterium; assembly: GCA_963745155.1. GTDB lineage: Bacteria > Pseudomonadota > Alphaproteobacteria > Rhizobiales > Xanthobacteraceae > BOG-931. Next base: position 7,073 of record CAVUWO010000009.1, read on the forward strand.
TTGAAATAGATCAACGCGGCTGGTTAGACTGCCGGCTTCTGGTCCGATGGTGAACAAAGACTTTGGATGGTATCTGATTACAAGGTCGGCGGATCGGAAGCGCCAACGCGCGGTCGGCATCGCCGTGGCCTTGGCGGGCCGCGCTGCGCACGGCCACCCGAGGGTGACGGGGGCGTGCTTATTCCGCCGGCACGAATTTCTGCAGGCGTTTTCCGGTATCGACTTCGCCGGCGTAGAAATTGCCGCGCAAGTCGAACGCGCCGACATGGACCCAGTGAAAATCGCCGGCGTTGCGACCGGGGCGGCCGGTGGTGGCGACGACGGCGCCGTCGCGCCGGCGCACCGTGTCGAGCACATTGTTGGTGCCGTCGATCAGCACGAAATAATTCTGCTTGCGGTCGAGCGGCGAGAAGGCGAGGCCCCATGCCGAACCGGGCCCGCGCGTGTCGGGCGCGAACACGAATTGGCGCACGAAGCCGCCGTCCTTGCGGAACACCTGCACGCGGTTGTTGGCGCGGTCGCAGACATAGACGAAGCCGTCCTTGGCGAGCGCGATGCAATGCACCGGGTTGGCGAATTGCGGCGAGTCGGGCGTGTAGGCCGGCAGATCGTCGTCGGTCGGCGGCTTGCCGTAGGCGCCCCAGATGCGCTTGATCGCGCCGGTGTCGGCGTCTAGCACGGCGACGCGATGATTGCCGTAGCCGTCGGCCGCATAGATTTCGTTCGCCGCGGCGTCGAGCGCGAGCGCGGCGACGCGGCCGAATTGTGTGAGATCGAGGCTGTTGGTCCGCGCACCGCTTTTACCGATCTGTTTGATAAAATTGCCGTCGGTCGTGAACTTCAGCACCATGTTGTCGTTGGCGCCGTTGCCGCTCAGCCAGACGAAGCCTTTGTTGTCGGGCAGGATGGCGTGTTCCTGGGCCGGCCAGTCATAGCCGAGATTGTCGCCCGGACCGCCCCACGCCTTGACGACCTCGCCCGACTGGTTGAACACCAGCACCGAGGGCGCCGGTACGCAGCATGTCGAACGCGGGGGCGTGAGCGCGGCGCCTTTCTCGTCGTCGGTCAGCGACCGCGGCCGCTGGAACACCCAGACATTATCCTGCGCATCGACCGCGATGCCGCCGACCTGGCCGAGGATCCAGTTATGCGGCAAAGGCATCGGCCAATACGGATCGACCCGGAACGCCGGGCTTTGGGCGTAAGCGGCGGATACGAGCGACAGCAATAAGCTGCAAACCGGCAACATCTGCATCAACGGTCGATCGATTCTCATTTATGATCTCCGGTTCTCGCGTTAATTGGTGGCGTATACCATAAATGTCCACATGCAACGGGAGCGCTGAAATGTCGAAGTCAACCACGGCGCTGATCATGCTGGCGCCCTTGTCGCTGATGATCCTGCTGGCGCGAGTGGAGGGAGCCATGGCGGACGCCACGCTGACGCGGCGGGCGTTGCAGGTCGAGCACGTCAAGATCGATTCGACCAAAAAATTCGCCGAAGTCGAGGCGGCGCTCGAACGCGCTGTTCCCGAGATCGATCCCGCCATAGCGGCGGCGCTCATGAAGGGGGATGAAAAGCGGGCGGCGGCGCTGGAAGGGAGCGCGAAGCTTTTCATCTTCCTCAAGCGCGATCACGGGGCCATCCTGCAAATTACCGGCCGGCCGGGCAAGGCCCTGCAATACGAGATCGGCAACCCGCTGACCGCGACGCGCATGACGCGCCACCAATTGCCGGCGGCGCTCTACGCGCCGCTGCGGGTCGTTCTCTACGAGAACGCAGCCGGCGGCGCGACCTTCGAATACGACAAGCCCTCGACGCTGTTCGGGCAATTCGGCGATGACGAGGTCACCGTGGTCGGCCGCGAACTCGACGCCGAACTTGAGGGTGCGCTCCGACACGCCGCCGAGTGAGCGCGGCATCGTCTGCCCGCTCTCGACTTGGCCGGCGAGGCGTCTTCGATTGCGGTCACGCCCTCGCGGACGGTGCGGTGAAGCCGGCCCAGGTCAGATAAAGACCGATCGCCAGCGCGGGCATCAGATAGAGAAAATGGTGCTGGCCATATTGCATGTGATCGAAGATCTGCTTCAACGCTTCGGGCCTGATACTCAAAAGCACCACTCCCTTTACCAGGATCAACCATCCGACCAACGTCACAACCACCGGCAACGCGCCGCCCGACCAGACATTGTGCCCGAGTATCATCGCAAGGCCCAACGCGAGGCTGATGATGGCGTAGACGAGCATCACCGGCCCATTGGCGACGACCATCTCGACGGTCGCACTTCCGCGTAGCAGGAAGACGATCACGAGCAGGACGGCGAACAGGCCGATGAACCGCGCGAGGAAAACGGTCAGTCGGGACATGGGAGCCCTCCGCTATGTTTGCGCCCGGCATATTGGGCCGCGGGTAATATTAGCATGCGTCATTTCGCGACGCGGACGTTAGCCCGCGAGCCTGGAATGACGTCGCTAATGGATCTCCGGCTCCGCGATCGGCGCCCGGCCCTCGAGAAAATCGAAATCGCAGCCTTCATCGGCCTGGCCGATGTGCTGGGAGTACATCGCACCATAGCCGCGCGCGTAAACCGGCGGGGGCGCTTTCCAGGCGGCGCGGCGGCGCTCAAGTTCCTCGTCGCTGACATGCAGATGAATGCGCCGCGCGGCGACGTCGATCTCGATTTCGTCGCCGGTCTCGACCAAGGCGAGCGGGCCGCCGACGAAGCTTTCGGGAGCAACGTGGAGGATGCAGGCGCCGTAACTGGTGCCGCTCATGCGGGCGTCGGAAATGCGCACCATGTCGCGCACGCCGGCTTTGACCAGCTTTTTCGGGATCGGCAGCATGCCCCATTCCGGCATGCCGGGGCCGCCCTTGGGGCCGGCGTTTTTCAGGACTAAAATATGGTCTGGGGTGACGTCGAGGTCGTCGCGCTCGACCTCGCGGGCCATGTGATTGTAGTTCTCGAAGGCGATGACCTTGCCGCGGTGTTTGAGAAGGCGCTGGTCGGCGGCGGCGGGCTTCATGACGCAGCCGTTCGGCGCGAGATTGCCGGTCAGCACCGCGGTGGCGCCTTCGGGATAGAGCGGCGCGTCGAGGCCGTGGATGACCTCGGGCAGGTGCACCTTGGCGTCGCCGATATTTTCGCCGAGCGTGCGGCCGGTGACGGTGAGACAGTCGAGGTCGAGCAGGCTCTTCATCTCGGCCATCAGCGCGCGCAGGCCACCGGCATAGAAAAAATCCTCCATCAGATATTTGCCGGACGGCGTGATGTTGGCGATCACCGGCACTTCGCGGGAGATGGCGTCGAAGCGGGCCATGTCGAGCGCAATGCCGGCGCGGCGCGCCATGGCGATGACGTGGATGATGGCGTTGGTCGAGCCGCCGAGCGCCATGTGCACGCGGATCGCGTTGTCGAAGGCGGCGGCGTCGAGAATCCGCTGCGGCGTCAAATCCTCCCACACCATATCGACGATGCGGCGGCCGGCGTTGGAGCACATGCGCGGATGATTGGCGTCGACCGCCGGGATCGAGGAGGCGCCGGGGAGTGTCAGCCCGAGCGCCTCGGCGATCGCCATCATGGTCGCGGCGGTGCCCATCACCATGCAGGTGCCGAACGAGCGGGCGATGCCGCCTTCGATCTCGTTCCATTCGGCCTTGCCGATCTTGCCGGCGCGTTTCTCGTCCCAGTATTTCCACACGTCGGAGCCGGAGCCGAGCGTATGACCGCGCCAATTGCCGCGCAGCATCGGCCCGGCCGGCACATAGATCGCGGGGAGCCCCATGGAGATCGCGCCCATGATCAGGCCCGGCGTGGTCTTGTCGCAGCCGCCCATCAGGACAGCGCCGTCGATCGGATGGCTGCGCAAGAGTTCCTCGCATTCCATGGCGAGGAAGTTGCGGTAGAGCATGGTCGAAGGCTTGACGAAGGGTTCGGCGAGCGACATTGCCGGAAGCTCGATGGGAAACCCGCCGGCCTGCCAGACGCCCCGCTTCACGTCTTCCGCGCGCTCGCGTAAGTGGCCGTGGCAGGCGTTGATGTCGCTCCAAGTGTTGACGATGCCGATCACCGGCTTGCCGGCCCAGTCGGCGCGGTCATAGCCCATCTGCTTGAGCCGCGAGCGGTGGCCGAACGAGCGCAGATCGTTGACGCCGAGCCAGCGATGGCTGCGCAGGGTTTCGGGGGATTTTTCGTTAGTCATCGGTATGTCGCGCTGTCTTTTTCCGCTCGTCATGCGCGGGCTTGACCCGCGCATCCACGCTGTGCCGCTGCTGTTGCGAGCCTACATTTATCGATCCGGACGCCGGCAGCATGGATTGCCGGGGCTAGCCCGGCAATGACGATTTAGGCAAAGCAGTAAAGCTCCGCCGCTAGCTGCTCGCCACCACGGCGACGATGCCGGCGAGGAGGATGACCGACGTGACGGTGAAGATCGTTACATTGACATCCCACTGCCAAGATTTACCAAACCACTCGCCGATCGGCGCCTTGAACGGCAGGTAGCCGTTCTTGTCGTAAAGCCCGCCGCCGAACATCGGCCGGGTGAACACGGCGCCGAAAAAGCCGCCATAGACCGCGACCGCCATGGCGGCGGCGAGATACAGCCGTTCGGTCGGGAGCGGGCCTCCGGCCCAGATCAGATAGAACGATATCAAGGCCAGGCCGGAATAGGAGAGCACCTGCCAGACCAGATGAAACCGCGCATGCGGCGTCCACAACGGGTTCGCCGCATGGGTCTTGTTGAGATCGGCGACGATGGTGATGAAGCTGTAGCCGAGCGCGGCGAGCGTCAGGATGATGCGAGCTGTGAGCAGCATGGTTCGTTCCTCCCCCTTTTTGCCGGAAGCTTATCGCCGCGCCCGCGATTGCGCTATGGGTATGCGGCGCCCAGGATTTCGCCCGCGCGCGATCCGGGCTACCATCGCACCGGGGGCTCGAATCCGGGCTTGAATTCAAATCATCGGGAGATCGCTCATGAGGCTTCACTTTATCGGCGCGGCGCTTTGCGCCATCGCCTTCACCGCCGGCACGGCGCACGCCGCCGTCAAATTCGAGACCATCGACTACAAGGCGGGCAATACCGGGCTCGAAGGCTGGCTCGTCTATGACGACGCGGCGACCGGCAAGCGGCCGGGCGTCGTGATCTATCCGGCGTGGTGGGGACCGTCGGCGCAGGACAAAGAGACCGCGGAGAAACTCGTCAAGTTGGGCTACGTCGCCTTCGTCGCCGACATGTACGGCAAGGGCGTGCGCCCCGACACGATTCCCGCGGCGGCCGCCGAATCGGGCAAATATTACAAGGACCGGCCGCTGGTGCTGGCGCGCGCGCAGGCGGGCTTCGACCAGCTGCGCCAATCCACCAGGGTCGATACGGGCAAGCTCGCTGCCATCGGCTATTGCTTCGGCGGCATGCCCGCGCTCGACCTCGCCCGCAGCGGCGCCCCGCTCGTCGACGTCGCGGTGTTCCATGGCGCGCTCGGCACGCCGACGCCCGAGAGTGACAAGAACATCAAGGCGCACGTCCTGGCGCTGCACGGCGCCGCCGACCCGATCGTGAACGCCGAGGCGGTGGCGAAGTTCGAAAAGGAGCTGACCGAGGCCGGGGTGGATTGGCAGGTCGTGCTCTATGGCGGCGCGATGCACGCCTTCACCGATCACGTCCACGTCCAGGCGCCCGACCACGGCATCAAATACGATGCCGCGGCCGACAAGCGGTCGTGGCAGGCGCTGAGCGATCTGTTCCGCAACACGCTCTGAGCCGCGCGGCTGATGAAGCCCGCGGCGTTCCGCTATCACGCGCCCAAAACCGTCGACGAGGCCGTCGCCGCGCTGGCGGCGGTCGCGGCGGAGGATGGGCGCGTGCTGGCGGGCGGGCAGAGCCTGGTGCCGACCATGGCGTTTCGGCTCGCCAAGCCGGCGCATCTCGTCGACATCAACGGCGTTGAAGCGTTGCGGCGCCTCACCGTCGCCGACGGTAAGCTCGTCGTCGGCGCTTGCGTGCGCCACGCGGCGTTCGAGCGGCCGGTGTGCGACGGGCCGCTGGGCGCGTTGCTCACCGCCGTCGTCCGCCACATCGCCCATTATCCGATCCGCACCCGCGGCACCTTTTGCGGCAGCCTGGCGCACGCCGATCCGTCGTCGGAGTGGTGCCTCGTCCTTGCCGCGCTCGATGGCGAGGTTCTGGTAAAAAGCGTGCGCGGCGAGCGTGTCATCGCAGCGCGCGATTTCTTCGCTGGCATCATGACGACCGCCCTGGACGACGACGAGCTTCTCCTCGAGGCGCGGTTGCCGCTGTTGCCGGCGGACGCGCGGTGCGGCTTCTACGAGTTCAACCGCCGCGCCGGCGATTTCGCCATGGCCGCGGCGCTCGCGGTGTTTTGCGTGGAGGACGGCGTGATCGTCGCGCCACGGCTAGCGGTCGGAGGCGCCGAACCGGTGCCGCGGCGGATTGCCGAGGCCGAGCGCTTGCTTCTTGGCGCTATCCCCGGCGCGGAGGCGTTTGACGCCGCGGCCGATGCGGCGGCGCAGGCGGCCGAAGCGATGGAGGACGCCGTGACCACCGCCGAATTCCGCCGCGACCTCGTGCGCGCGGTGACGCGTCGGGCGCTCGAGCGCGCGGTCTGACTTGCCGTTCGGAAATCCGGCATCCACTCCGGATCGTGTTCTAGCAACGTCTCGTTTATTATTTTAAGATCGGCAATTCGCTGTCGTAGCGTCGAATCGCGATTGGGCCGTGCGTAAGGTTCAACACTTATTCTGGATCTTACTGCTGGCGTTTGCGCTGCGGGCCGCCATTCGCTTGTATTCCGGCGCTGCAGATTTTTGGACCAACGGTTACACTTTCTTCTTCGACCTGGCGCGAAACATCGCCAACGGGACCGGCGTTGCGCTCGATGGCGGCGCCGCCACCGCCTTTCGTGTCCCGTTGTATCCGGCGTTTCTCGCCGCCGTGACGTTCGGCCATAAGGAATTTCTGCCAGTCGTTCTGGCTCAATCGCTTGTCGGCACGGCGACCGTGTTGTGCGCCGCGCTGCTGGCACGAGCGATGTTCGGCAGCACTGCCGCCATCATCGCCGCAGGTCTGACGGCGATCTATCCCTACTACGTCATACACGATACCGCGCTTCAGGAGACTGGCCTGTATACCTTGCTGACGGCGCTGGCCGTTTTATTGCTGATGCGCGTTCGCCGCGGCGCCGCCTGGTGGATGGCGACGTGCAGCGGACTGGTGCTGGGGATGGCGGTCCTCACACGTGCCAATCTCGCGCCGTTTGCCGCCGTGGCCCCGTTATGGCTGCTGGTTCCTGCGGCTTCGGACACCATGCCGTGGCGACGCCGCCTTAGGATTTGCCTTCTATGCTTCGGCGTTTTGATACTGGTGGTGGCACCCTGGGTGGTCCGCTCGTATCGGCTGACCGGCTCGCCGACGCTCACGACCCAGAGCGGCTTTTTCCTGTGGCTGGGCAATAATCCCGCTACGTTCAGCCGCTACCCCGCCGAGAGTATCGACGCCAGCCAACACGTGGCGCTCGCGGCGCTCAGTCCGCAGGAGCATGCCGAAATCAGAACTCTTCGCCAGAACGAAGCGGCCATAGACCGATGGTTTCTGCGGAAGGGGCTCGACTACATGCGCCGTCATCCGTGGCGGACCTTGGGCAACGGCCTGCGCAAGATCGCCGCGGGGTTTTGCTTGTTGCCCAATCCGCGCCGAAGTCTGTGGCCGAATTTGGTCTATTTGCTGTCTTACGGTCCGGTCATGGTGCTGGGCCTGTCCGGTATGTGGCTCGGCCGCCGCGACTGGAGAGAGCATTTGATTTTCTATGCGCTGTTTGTTTCGTTCGCCGCGGTCACCGCGGTTTATTTCGGCCACGCCAGCTATCGGGCCTATCTGGATGTCTACTGGATCGTGTTTGCGGCGGGCGTGTTGGCATCATTGCGAGACGAAGCCGTTTCACGGCGAGTACATCGGGCGACGTTGTCGTATGGCCAACCCAGTCCGGCACGGCAATGACGAAAATGGAAAAATCATTGTCGCGCCACGTCCGCGGCCGAGTTCTGCCAAGCTATTTTCCTGCGCCGGTCGATCCACAGCGCCGCTCGCGCCGGGCACGGCGACGGATGCTCGAAGTCGGCCGGGAGTGGTCGCGACGCCGCCGAGCGGCCGCGCTGTCCGCCGTCGGTCAGGCCTTGCCGCGCAGGCCGGCGGCGATGCCGCGATTGATGCTGATGATCGATTCCAGGTGCTGCGGCTTCGGCTCCGTCATCAACGAAAACGTCTCGGCCATGATGTAGACGCCGAGCCGGAGCAGATTGTGGCGCAGCAACTCCGGCAGTTGATTGTCTTCCCTGATCAGGGCGTCGATGAATATGGTCCAGAGCTTGCGGTTGTAGAGGACGGCGTCATCGAGACCGGGCGGCTTGGGTAGCCTGTGGTTCTGCCAAGCGTCGCGAACCGTCTGCAGTTTCGCGGCAGCTTCGAGTAGCAGCATCGCTTCGAGGTCGCGTGGAGCGGCCGCTTCCTTCGCGGTCTTGCCGTAGGCCTTGTGAGCGTAGTGCATGGATCCAACATCCCCATCGTGTACAAATAAGCATGGGCGTTTGTTCGCGATTTCCGATACTTCGGTCCTGTTAAGAATCGATTATTGCTACCGGCGGGTGAACGCGGCGGTGAGCGCCGGGCGTGCCGGCACAGTGCCGGCAGAGCGCCGCAATCCCCGACAATCGCGGCATTGGCGGGCCCCGCGACGGCGTCAACCATCCGTTAATCATACCCTCGGATGTCGGAACCGATCGGCTTGTCGGATCCCGGAAGCCGGCGGCGGCAAGGGCGCCGAGGAATTGTTCGCGGGCTGCGCTCGACGACTGCGGTCGCCGATTTCAAGATCGCGACCAAGGCAGCGAGCAAATGCCGCCTTCCGGCCGCATGATGGAACAATCGCCACCGCGAATCAAATACGACGGTTCAAACGACTCGAACTCCCACGAAACGATCGAGTTCCGCTGGAACGGAGTTGGGATGCCTTCGTTATTGATACTCTGAAACACAACGGAGTGTTGAAATGACATCACTGAACAAAATCTTGTGCACTGCGGCGATGGGCGCCGGCATTCTCGGTCTGTCGCTCGCGAACGCGTCGGCGGGAGTAGCCTGCGTCGGTCCCGTGTGTTGGCATACCCACGAGGCCTACGAGTACCCGCCCGACGCGGGTGTGGTTGTTCATCCCGACGACTGGCGCTGGGGCCCGAACGAGCACTATTCCTGGCGCGAGCACGAAGGCCGCGGCTATTGGAACGGCGATCGTTGGCGGGAATGGTAGTTGGTCGTTTGCCCGGTCGTACTCGCGTAACCGGCTTGTTCGAGCCGGACCGCCATGCCACGGCCGACAACGCCGAAAAAAACCGATCTGAGAAGGGAAGGAAACTGGGCGCCGCGATCCCACGATGGATACGGCGTCTTTTTTATCGAGCGGGCGCTTTCATTATCGTCATTGCGAGGAGCGCAGCGACGAAGCAATCCAGGGGGCCGTGCCGCTTCCCCTGGATTGCTTCGCTTCGCTCGCAATGACGAATGGCTAGTGGCTAGTGGCTAGTGGCTAGTGGCTAGTGGCTAGTGGCTTGTGGCTAGTGGCTAGCAAACGTCATCGGATTACGCCGTCGGCAAATTGCCGAATTTCTTCAAATTCTCCTTCTGCTTCGCGTTGCGCGGCGGCAGCTTGAAGAGACGGGCGGCGGTGCCGCCCAGAATATTGTGCTTGGCCTGTTCCGAAAGGAACGGCAGATCCCAGATCGTCGACGGCAGATCGAAATCCCAGTGCGGATAGTCGGATGAATAGAGCAGCTGCGTCTCCGCGTTCATCATGCGGAAGGTCGTCTCCATTGCGCCGTAATCCTGAATCTCCATCGGCTGCGAGGAGTAGTACATGTCGCGCATGTAGTCTGACGGCTTCTTTTTCAGGAGCGGGCACTCGGACGGCCGCAGCATGTATTCATGGTCGAGTCGCTGCATCAGAAACGGCACCCAGGCGAGGCCGGATTCGATCCAAACCACCGGCAGCTTGGGAAAGCGCTCGCCGAGCCCGTTGATCACCCAATTGGTGCAATTGACGATGTTGTACCAGGTGAAGCCGAGCGCGTGCACCGAGATGAAGCGGTTGCAGCTGCGTAAGGACGGCTCGTCCCAATTGACGCCGGAGTGGAAGGAGAGCACGAGGCCGCGCTCCTCCATCGCCCGGTAGACCTTCATGTTGGCGTTGTCGTGCACGCCCATGCCGGAGCGCACGGTGGTCACCATGAAGCCACCGACGTGCTTGCGCTCCCCGAAAGTCTCGACCTGGCGCAGCGCCGCGTCGGGATCTGAGAACGGCAGGCACAGCATGGAGAAGAAGCGGCCGCCCGCCTCCGGCATCACCTTCTCGGTGAGCCAGCGGTTGTAGGCCCAGCACAGCTCGGCCTCCATTTCCTTCTGCGGATGCAGCCCGATATTGAGCATGCCGGTCGGGAACAGACAGGAATAATCGACGCCCATCGCGTCCATCCAGCGGTAGCCGAGCTGGACGTCGCGGAGTTGGCCGTCGTCGGTCTTCTCGGTCGAGCGCATCGGATAGCGCGTCACGCGGCCGCCCATGTCCTGATAGCCGGTCGGGATCGGCACGATGCCGGAGAGATGCTTCTTGGCGCGGATCGACAGCGTCAGCTGGCGGAACACGTCGTTTTCCATGAACGGCAGGAATTCGTCGTAGTTCTCGTTCTCGTAATGATGCGCGTCGACGTCGACGATCAGAATGTCGTCGAAGTTGCGCTTGTGGGCCTGCTTGCGGGCATGCGCGAGCAGCCGCGTGGTGTTGAGTTCCTCGATCGGCACGCGGCGGCCCCGGTCGGCGATCAGGTCCATGGTGGTTGCTCCAAAGAGTTTTGTTCTGTCTTATGTCCATTTCGTCATTGCGAGCGGAGCGAAGCAATCCAGAATTCTGTGCCGCGGACCCTGGATTGCTTCGTCGCTTACGCTCCTCGCAATGACGACAGTCACCGCCCCGTAAACCCCTGCCACATGCCGAGCTCGAACACCGCAAGATCGGCGGCGCGCAACAGGCCGCTCGCCGTGACCATGACGTCGGTGGCGGACACCGTGTTCTTCGCCACCGGCGCGAACCGTTCGCCGGCCTCGATGCGTGCGGTATAGACCCGGCAGGCGGCGGCCAGCAACGCCTGTAGCGCGTCCGCGGTCACGACGTCGAGCCGGCCGTCGACGATGCCGCGCTCGATTTCGGCCGCGAGATGTTTCGCGTCGGCGGACGCATCCGGCCTTTCGGCTGCGCGCTCAGGCGATGACATACACTTCGTCCCCCTTGCGCACTACCTCGTATTTCTTGAGCTTCATGCGGCGGTCGGAAACGCAGGCGCCGGTCTTCATGTCGTATTCCATGCCGTGCCAGGGACAGACGAAGTGCATCTCGGTCTCGGAGAAATAGAGGCCGGCCGAGGTCATGTCCGGCCGCAAGCGCTCCTCGACCTTGGCGATGGTAAGCCCTTCGCAGGCCGGGCCGCCCTGATGCAGGCAGAAATTCGAGTAGGCGTAGAACTCGCCGTCGTGGCGAAACACGCCGATTTCGTTGTCGCCGACGAACACGATGCGGCGCTCGCCGTCGTTGAACTCCTCGAGCTTGGCGACGAATTTTTCCGGCATTTTTACTCGCTCCTTTTCCTGCCTCCCCCGTGCAGCAAAGCGGGGAGAAAGGTCACGCGATCTTATTGCTCAACTCGCCGATCCCCTCGATCCACAGCTTCACCGTGTCGCCGGCCCCGAGGAATTCGCCCGACTCGGCGCCGGTGCCCGCGGGCGTGCCGGTGAGGATGAGGTCGCCGGGCTGCAGCGTCATGTTGATCGACAGTTGCGCAATCTGCTCGGCGGTCGAGAACAGCATCTTGGCGGTGTTGAAGTCCTGCTTGAGCACGCCGTTGACCCAGGTTTTCAGCCCAAGTTTTTGCGGATCGGCGACGTCGCTCGCCGGCACGATCCAGGGTCCGAGCGGGCAGGAGCCGTCAAAACTCTTGTGCTTGGTCCAGTCCATTTTGAAGAACGAGGTCTGCGGCACGCCCGGCCGGCGGCCGCGGTCCCGCGCCGAGAGGTCGTTGGCGATGGTGTAGCCGGCGACATAGGACAAAGCCTTCTCGACCGGTACGTCCTTGGCCGGCCGGCCGATGACGGCGGCGAGCTCGATCTCCCAGTCGAGATTTTTGGCGTAATCGGCGGCTTTCACGGTCGCGCCGGGATCGGCGATGGTGCGCGCGGCCTTGATGAAGTGCCACGGCTTAAGGCCCTGCTCGTGCGGGTCGGCCGGCGCCGGCTGGCCTTCCTTGGCGGCCATCGCCGCGGCGTGGTCGGCGTAATTGGCGCCGGCGCAGAAGATGGTCGGCGGCGTCGAGAGCGGCGCCAAGAGTTTCGTCTTGGCGAGCGGCAGCCGTTTGATCCGGCTCTTCGTGGCCGCGGCAGCGGCCTGCTTCAACGCGCCCTCGGCGGTGCGCCAATGGCTCAGAATGCTCATCACCGTGGAATATTCCGCCTTGCCGGTGAGCTTGGCGGCGTCGAACACTTCATCCCCGATGATCAGGCCGGCGCGCGGCCCTTCGCTCGACTTATACGTCGCGAGCTTGTATCCCGCCCGCTTGGTCCCGGCCATTTGCGTTTGCTCCCCTATACGTCCAATCCGCGCGCATAGTACCTCGCCGATCCCTGCTGGATAGAGTGCACACGCAGTCTCACAGTGCGCTCTGCACCACCAACGGTAGGCCGTCCGATCTGTGCTCAATCGAAAAATCAAAAAATAGGGCGGGACCCTCTGGGCGGATCGCCTCTAGCAAAGCTGCTGAAACGCGCCGCATTTCGCTATCGCCGACAACATTTCCGCGTACAGCAAGGAAATGCCGCAAGGCGCGGGCGTTAAAAGTAGTTACAATCACTGTCTCGGTAGAGTTCGGTAACACGGTTCGGGCGGCAGAACGTATGGCGCGGATCGCCTCGCGCTTGTCTTCCGACAAATTTTCCTGTGCGGACAAACCGGCAAGGATTGCGCGATAGGCCGATTGAGACCCAGCCGTGGCTTTGTCCCAAATTTCCTCAAGGTGAGGAAATTGCGCAAGCTCCACAGGGCGGACGAAATGCGTATCGCTTTCATCGTGATATTGTTGCGACAGTTGACTGTACGAAAAGCCAACGCGGTGACGCACGAATTGGTGACTAAGCGAACGCGAAATACCAGAGAGAATAACTGTCCAAACAGCATGTTCGAGCACGCTGTCATGACCGTTTCGAATGAGTTTGCGAATATATTCCGCATTTGTGTTGGGGGACTGTCGAGATCCAAATGACATGTAGCAGCTGCGACCGGCGAACTCAACGAGTTCGTTCCGCTGGAGTGGCGTCTTCTAGTTCGCGCCACGTATTATTTCCCGAAGGCAGGAAATCTCTCAAAAAAGATTCATGGGCTGCATCGAAATGCGGCCGCGCTATGATATATACTTTTACACTCGTCATGGATTTGCATTCTGTCGCGGTGTATTTGTAGCTCGACTCGAATCTCGAATCTGCTTCAAATCATCCTTTATCACAGTAATGTCGTTCTCTAGTTTGAATATCATGTCCTTATTTTCAAGGCCGCTCTTCGCTTGAATGAACTCATCACGAAGTTTTATTACGTCTTCTTTTACTGCCAGCGTGCTTGTGTAATAACTCCCACCGGCCGCGATAATTCCTGTGACAACTGCAACAGCGACCGGTATCCACAATGCACGAAGTTGTGCCTTGTTGATTTGGGTTTCAGCGGCACTTACCGACCGCCTTTCTACATCAACGAAGTCTATTGACAAACGATCGAGCAATTCTTCGGTTATTGGAGACCGGCCTACTTCGTTAGCTCCGAGTCCTGCGCGAGCGTAGTACGGAGCGGTGGGCTCATAGTTAGCCGGGAGCTCAAATAACAATACTCGCATGATATGATCGCCTCTTTCCAGATGGAAGCTCCTGTGAGCCATATTGATGACCGTACAATGTAGTGGTCCGTTGTAGCCCGGGTCGATGTGACCAGGGTTCGTCATCAGCAACCCCTTTAAAGATTGGAAGGCGGGCGGAAAGCCAATTCCTGCTCTTCGTGCACTGAGGTGAATGGTTTCGCGAGTCCTAATCACGGCAGTGTGGCCTTGAGCAAGCTCGTATGATGCGCGGGGGTTGTTGCATCCACCTAGGTCGTCAGCCTTCGTTCCGGGAATAAAAATATCTCCGATGGTAAAGGTAAGCGACGCGGCTTGCACTTGCGACATGCGGGAATTGGAAACGTCTAGCGGGGTCGGGAGGCCGCGGGCAACTGGTCTTTCCCCTTGAGAGCCTCGATAATCTCTTTATCAACGAGCAACCGCATGACTGTCTCCGTTATTTGGATGGGCTCCGGGAAATCTAGGTATTTTTGTGGCAGTGGTTGTTGATTGCATCCGGCTAATCTTGCCAACGTAATGATCTAAGAACAAGCAACCGCATTCTTTTGGCATGTTCAACGCACCTTTCCCAGCGCTAATCGTTGTCTAGGTGAAAAATACAACCAGATGCGATTTGATCTGAGCGGAACCGCACACAAACACTCACACCCTTCCCAGCGCCTCGAGCACCCGCTCCGGCGTGATCGGCATCTCCACGATCGGCGCGGCGCCGAGCGGGCGGAGCGCGTCGTTGATGGCGTTCATCACGCAGGCCGGCGCGCCGGCGGTGCCGGCCTCGCCGGCGCCCTTGGCGCCGAGTTCGGAATCCGCGGTCGGCGTCACCACGTGGCCGATGTCGATGTCGGGCATCTCGCCAGCCATGGGTACCAGATAATCCATCATATTGCCGTTGAGCAATTGCCCGCTTTCGTCATAGCGGCAATGCTCGTAGAGCGCGCCGCCGATGCCCTGCACGATGCCGCCGCGGATCTGCTCGTCGACCAGCTGCGGGTTGATGACGGTGCCGCAATCCTCGACGCACCAGTGCTTGAGCAGCGTGACCAGCCCGGTCGTGGTGTCGACCTCCAGGTAAGACGCCTGCACGCCGTTGGTGAAGGCGAACGGCCAAGCCCGCGGTACGTAATGGCGGGTCGCCACGAACTCGGCCTGGAAGCCGGGCGGCAGCGTGTCGGGGCGGAAATAGACAACGCGCGCGACCTCATCGAGGCCCATGCGCTCGCGGCCCGTGTCGGCGTCGACGATGACGCCGGCGCGGATATCGAGCGCGGCCGGGTCGGCCTGCAGGATCGAGGCCGCCGCGGCGAGCACATTTCCGCGCAACGCTTTGCCAGCTTGCCAGGCCGCTTCGCCGCCGATCCCGGCGGCGCGCGAGGCCCAGGTGCCGCCGCCATAGGGCGTATTGTCGGTGTCGCCGGTGATGACGCGCACGCGTTCGATCGTCACGCCGAACGAGGTGGCGACGATCTGCGCCAGGATCGCGTCGGTGCCCTGGCCCTGCTCGGTGACGCCGGACTGGCAGATCACCGCGCCGGTGGCGTCGAGCCGCAGCGTGGCGCCGTCTTGGGAGGAGATGCGCGCGCCGCCGACGCCGTAAAATGCGGCGGACGGATTGGTCACTTCGATGAAGGAGGCAAAGCCGATGCCGCGGTGGATGCCGCGCTGGCGCAGCTCCGCCTGCTCGGCGCGCAACTGCGCGTAATTCATCATCGCCAGAATCTTGTCGAGCGAAGCGTGATGCGACAGCTTCTCGAATTTGATGCCGGAGGCGCCGGTCGCCGGATAGGCTTCGTCGGCGTAAAGGTTGCGCCGGCGCAGTTCGGACGGGTCCATGCCGATCTTGGCCGCCGCCAATTCGATTAGGCCTTCGGTCACCGCGGTTGCGATCGGATGGCCGACGGCGCGGTACTGGCACATGACGTTCTTGTTCTGAAACACGACGCGGGCGCGGGCGCGATAGTTCGGACAGGTGTAGGGGCCGCCGACCAGATTGACCACCTGGTTCGCCTCGATGCCGCTGGTGCGCGGATAGACCGAATAAGGTCCGACGCCGGTCAAATCGTCGATCTCGAACGCGGTGATGGTGCCGTCCCGCTTGACGCCGATCTTTGCTTTGACGCGATGATCGCGGGCATGGATGTCGGTGACGAAGCTCTCGAACCGGTCGGCGACGAATTTGACCGGCCGGTTGAGCAGCTTTGACAGCGCGACCACCGCCATTTCGTCGGCGTAGATGTGCACCTTGATGCCGAACGAGCCGCCGACGTCTTTGGTCAGCACGCGCACCTGATGCTCCTCGAGCCCGAGGTGTTTGGCAAAAATGTTCTGCGTCATGTGGGGCGCCTGCGTGCCCTGATAGACGGTGAGGCGCGCCTCGCCCGGATTCCAGTCGGCGACGATGGCGCGCGGCTCGTTGGTGACGCCGGTGTGGCGGCCGAACACGAAGGTCGTCTCGACGACCGCATCCGCTTCGCCAAAACCTTGGTCGGGATTGCCGGCGAGGAGCGCGCGCTCGAAAGTGAGATTATCGCCGAGCTCGGGGTGGATCACCGGCGTCGCCTTGTCGAGCGCCGTTTCGGCGTCGGTCACGGCGGCGAGCTCTTCGTAGTCGACTTCGACCAGTGCGCAGGCGTCCTCGGCGAGCGCCCGCGAGCGCGCGACGACGGCAGCGACCGCCTCGCCCTGCCAGCAGGCGCGCTCGACCGCGATGGCGTATTGCGGCGCCGATTTGAGGCCCTTGAGATGGGAAAGGACGCCGACCCAGGGGGTGATCACTTGTGTCAGCTCGGGTCCGGTGACGACGGCGATCACGCCCTTCAGGCGCCGCGCCGCCGCGGTGTCGATCGCCTTGATGCGCGCATGCGCGTGCGGCGAGCGCACGAACGCGACATGGGCCATGCGCGGCAGCGTGACGTCGGTGACATACTGTCCGCGCCCTTGCGTCAGCCGCGCCAAATTCGGCCGCGGCACCGCGCGGCCGATATAGGAGTTCGGCCGGTCGAGGGCGGAAAGGCCGGAGGGCACGTCGTCAACGATTTTCATAGCGGCTCCCTCCCCCCTTGTGGGGGAGGGTGGGGAGGGGGGTCGGGACGAGAAGTACGGGCCGTGATATCTGCACTTTTCTCGACCGCCAGTCCAAGCGGCGCGACCCCCGCCCCTAACCCCTCCCCACAAGGGGGAGGGGAACTCCCCGCCCGTTGCTTCGCCACCGCCTCGATCGCATCGACGATGGCCTGATAGCCGGTGCAGCGGCAGTAATTGCCGGAGATGTGCTGCGCGGATCGTTTCGCGGCTCGGCAGCCGGCCTTGCGCCAATAGTTCCTGCGCGCCGATCAGCATGCCCGGAGTGCAGAAGCCGCATTGCAGGGCGTTGCGGCGCTGGAACGCGGCCTGCAGATCGGCGATGGCGCCGGAATCCGACAATGCCTTCGATGGTCTCGACCGCGGCGCCGTCGCATTGCACCGCGAGGACGAGGCAGCCGCGCACGACCTCGCCGTCGAGCCGCACCGTGCAGGCGCCGCACACGCCATGCTCGCAGCCGATATGGGTGCCGGTGAGCGCGAGATCGTCGCGCAGGAAATCGACCAGCGTCTTGCGCGCTTCGACCCGCGCAAAAATATCCTCGCCGTTCACACGCAGTGGATGTCGAGGTCGTGTTGGCTCATGCTGGCCCGGCCGTTTCCGCCGATCAGTGATAGCATCGCGCGCGCGGCGAAGCCATTGCGCAACTCATAACCGCCGGAACCATGCGCAACCGCATGGCGCAAGGCGGCGGCGCCGGGCATTTTGCGATTGCATTGCCGCTGCTGCGGATTTTGCCGGCCGAAACGACGCCGCAACCAGAGGGCCAAACCGTGCCGGACAGTTTGAGCGATCTCTTCGACGAACTCGCGCTGGCGAACCGCATCCTCGCCCATGAAGGCGTGCTCGACGCCTTCGGCCATGTCAGCGTGCGCCATCCGAAGCGACCCCGGCCGCTATCTCCTGGCGCGCTCGCGCGCGCCGCTCCTGGTCGTGTCCGGCGACATCCTCGAATACACCCTCGATTCCGAGCCGGTGAAGCCGCCGGTCGCGCGGCGGTCACGGAACGCGTCATCCATGGCTGCATCTATCAGGCGCGCAGCGACGTCATGGCGGTGTGCCATCATCACGCGCCGGCGGTGCTGCCGTTCTGCATTGCCGGCAAGCCGATCGTGCCGGTCTTCCATCTCGGCGCGACCATCGGCGAAGCGACCCCGTTCTGGGACCAGCATGACGAATTCGGCGACACCAATCTCCTGGTGGCGAACACGAGGAGGGCCGATCGCTCGCCCGCGCGCTCGGCCGCCATGCGGTGGTGTTGATGAAGCGCCATGGCGCGACCGTCGTCGGCGGCGGCCTTAAGGAACTGGTCTCGCGCTCGATCTTCCTGTGCCAGAACGCCGAGTATCAGATGCGCGCGCACTTGCTCGGCGCGCCGGCGCTGTTGCATCCGGCGAGAATCGAGCTTGCGGGCCAAAGCAAAATCGATGCCCGTGGTCGCTCACCAGGACATGGGAATATTGGACACATGCGGCTGATCGAGGCCGGCGGGTTGCCGCCGCGGCCCGCGCGCGAAGACGGCAGCGCGCGGGCGCGACCAAACCCGCGGCGCGGGTCGCCGCGCAAAAACAAGAAACGGCGCTGAGATGCTGACGATGTCGCGCCGGAATTTGTTCGCTGCGCTCGCCGCGGCTGCTCGGCGCGCTGCGTGCCGCGGCCGCCGCTGCGGAGGCGCGCGTTTCCCGCGGACTTCGTCTGGGGCGCCTCGACCTCGAGCTACCAGATCGAAGGCGCGGTCGACGCGGACGGCCGCGGCAACAGCATCTGGGACGTATTTTCGCACACGCCGGGCCGGGTGAAGAACGGCGACACCGGCGACGTCGCCTGCGACCACTATCACCGCTGGCTCGAGGACGTGGAGCTGGCTCGCGCGCGGCGGCTTCAACGCCTACCGCTTCTCGATCGCCTGGCCGCGCATCATGCCCGCGGGCGCCGGCGCCGTCGAGGCGCGCGGCCTCGATTTCTACGACCGCCTGGTCGACGGCTTGCTCGCGCGCGGCGTGACGCCGTGGCTGTGCCTCTATCATTGGGACCTGCCGCAGGCGCTGCAGGACGAGGGCGGCTGGGTCAACCGCGACATCGCGGAAAAATTCGCCGACTACGCCCGCGTCGTGGCGCGGCGCCTGGGCGACCGCGTCAAGCACTGGGCGATGTTGAACGAGCCCAACGTCCACGCGCTGTTCGGCTACGGCGTCGGCAGCCATGCGCCGGGCGTGACCGGCCTGCCAAATATGCTGGCGGCGATCCATCACCAGAACCTGGCGCAGGGGCGCGCGCTGCAGGCGCTGCGCGCGGAGCACGCCGACCTTCAGCCTCGGCACCGTGATCATCGCTGCAGCCGGCGCGGCCGTCGTCCGATACGGGCCGAGGATCGCCGCGCCGCCGAGCGGTTCGATGCGTTCTGGAACGGCGCCTTGCTCGATCCGCTGTTGAATGGCACCTATCCGGCCGCGATCGCCGATCGATTCGCGCCGCTCGTCGCCGCCGGCGATCTCGCCGCGATCCAACACCGGTCGATTTCCTCGGCGTCAATTACTACGCGCCGATGTATGTCGCTGACGCGCCGGGGAGCCTGTTCGGCGCCTGGTGTGGCGCGGTGCCCGCCGGCACGCGCTTCACCGCCATGGGCTGGCCGATCATGCCGGACGGGCTTTACGAACGAGCTCATCGATCTGCGCAGCCGCTACGGCGATGTCGAGCTCTACATCACCGAGAACGGCGCCTGCTTCGACGACCGCGTCGGCGGCCGACGGCAGCGTCAACGATGCCGACCGCGTCGCCTTCTGCGCGATCACTCGCCGCCGCGCGCCGCGCGCGTCGCCGCCGGCGTCCAGCTGCGCGGCTATTTCGTCTGGTCGCTGCTGGACAATTTCGAATGGGCGGAAGGCTACAGCCGCCGCTTCGGCGTGGTCCGCGTCGATTTCGCGACGCAGAAGCGCACGCCGAAGGCATCGTATGCGTATCTCGCGGGCATCATGCACCAGGGCTGAATGCAGCCGCCGCGGCGCCGTGCCTCGCGCCGAATTTCCATTTGTTCCTGCTGCGCAACAGGGAGAGGACCCTCGCGCGGCAGGGATGGAAATCCGGGAAAGCGGCGGCGGCGGGCATTGCCGCTGCGCTGCCGGGCGGCAGAGGAAACACCATCGCAAACCTGTAAAAATCCGTGGCATTTTTGCAACGGAGTCGAAAGAAATACATAGAGAAGCCCGTTTGTCCGGGCTCTTTTTTGCTCCTCCATTGCCGGTTGCGGCATGCCCCCCTTAACGTGTGAGGTGCGGCGGTAACGTAGGCTCCCAGGAGCGGGGGACGTGGACGGCGCGTGCGTCAGGAGTGGTATCGGCCGGAGCCGCGTGCGGCTCTTGTTGGCGACGAGTTCGGTGGCGGCGCTCTTGATCGGCGCCGGCGCACCGCCGGCCTATGCGGCCTGCAACACCAGCTACACCAATCAGACGACGACCGGCTGCACGAATAGCGGCTCGATCTCCGGCATTGCCATCAATCATTCGACGATTACCAGCGCCATCACGAATACCGGCACGATCAGCGCCAACGGCATCGTGCTGAGTAACGGCAGCACGATCACCGGCGGAATCCTCGATGCCAATGCGATCGGCGGCAGCGCCACGATCCTCGGGGGCATCACGTTGACCGACAGCTACAGCGAGATCACTTCGGGCGGCCACGGCATCCAGATCGGCGGGCAGCCCGGTTCTCGTGGGCAGGTTATCATTACGACCTTTGGTGGCGGCATCAGCAACGCCGGCACGATTTCGGCGGGCGGCAATGGCGTTTTTGTTGGCGGCAAGGCCACCCAGTTCGCGGCAATTGGAGTTCTCGCAATTCACGGGCGGTATCAGCAACAGCGGGCTGATTTCGGCGGCTGGTAGCGGCATCTTCGTCGGCGGCACCGCCCCTAACTATTCTTCCGTTGCAGTATCGAGCTTCGCGGGCAACATCAGCAACAGCGGCACGATTACGGCGGGCCTCAACGGCATTTTCGTCGGCGGCCACGGCGGCAGCTATAACGGGAGCCTCGTCGTATCGACCTTCACGGGCAGCATCACCAACTCAGGCACGATTGCGGCGGTCCACAACGGCATTTTGGTCGGGGGCAGCGGCACCGGCAGCAATCACGTCCAAGTCTCTACCATCACGGGAGGCGTCACTAATAGCGGACTGATTTCATCGTCGGGTGCTCGCGGCCTCAGCATTTTCGCGGACACAATCGGCGGCAGCGTCGTTAACGCCAGCGGCGGCACTATCAGCGGGCAAAACGGAGGGATCGCTATCTCCTCGCTCACGTTCGGGGGCGGTATTTCCAATGCCGGCCTTGTCCTGGCTCACAGCGGCATGGCCCTTGACGTATCGGCTGGTACATTGGCCGGTTCGATCAGCAATAGCGGCACGATTTCGAACGCGGCCACGAACGGCAGGGGTATTTATGTTACGACAGCCACAGTTGGCGGCGGCATTACTAACAGCGGCACCATTGCCTCGGGCCGCACAGCCATCGATGTCAACAACGTCCAAAGCTTCGCCGGCGGGATCGTCAATAGTGCCGGTGGGCTCATCACAGCCAGCCTCGGCAGCGGCGCCGCCATTTATGTGAGCCAAAGCAGTTACTTCCAGGGCGGCATCACGAACGCGGGGATGATTGCTTACGGAAACGCCGCCAACGGCATTTCGCTCGGCGTGTCGACCTTCGTCGGCAACATCAGCAACAGCGGCACGATAACCGGTTCAGGCTATGGTGCGCCGATAAGCCTTAATGTTGGGACCTTCTCCGGCAAACTCATCAACGGCGCCGGCGGCCTGATCGCCAGCTCGTACCCCACCGGCGCCAACGGCGTGTTTGCAACGGCTTCGAGCTTTCTGGGCGCGATTACCAATGCGGGCACCATCTCGGTGGGCGCCGTCGGGATTTTCGTGGCGCCCGCCTACCCACGCACGTTCGTTCAATTTGGCTCCAGCAGCGCCGGCGGCGGCATCGTCAACTCCGGCTCGATTACGGCCGCCGGCGGCGGCATCATCGTCGGCGCGAGCTACGGGAACGGCACCCTGTCGTCCTTCGCCGGCGGGATCACCAACAGCGGCACAATTTCGGCGCTCGGGACCAACAGCGTAACCGGCAGGGCCGCCAGCGGCATCCTGGTTGGCGGCATTGCTAACAGCGCCAGCGGAGTTGTTTCCGTCATATCGAGTTTCGCCGGCGGCGTCGTCAACAGCAGCAGCGGCCTGATCGCGGCGCGCGGCAACGGCATCCAGATTGGCGGGGTCGCAGTCGCGAGCGGCGGATTGGTGATCCTGTCGGCGTTCAGCGGCGGCGTCACCAACCAGGGCACGATCTCGGCGGGCCAGGCCGGCATCCTGGTCGGCGGCGTCCACACGGCCAGCTCGTCGGTCACCATCTCGACCTTCTCCGGCAACATCAGCAACGCGGGGACGATCAGCGCCGCGACCGGCATCGTCGTGAACAGCAATGTCTTGACGTTCCTCGGCCATATCGTCAATTCCGGCACCATTACCGCCACCGGCGGCACCGCGATCGACATCAGCGCCGCGCCGAACAACATGACGGTCGACATCACCGGCGGTGCGATCTCCGGCAATATCGTAGGCTCGGGCACCGGCAAAGGCGACACCATCAATTTCACTCTTGGCGCCGGCAATACCTTCACCTATTCCAGCAATTTGACTAGCTTCCAGCAGGTCAACATCAATTCCGGCACCGTGGTGCTCAACGGCGCCAACAGCGCCGCCTTGGTCGACGTGCTCGGCGGCACGCTCGCCGGCACCGGCAGCATCGATCCGGCGGGCACCATCGTGACCATCCATGCCGGTGCCGCGTTCGCGCCTGGCCCGGTGGGCGGCGTCGGCACCATGAACATCACCGGCAGCTTGGTCTTTTCCTCGGCGGCGATCTATCTCGACACGATCAGCGGCGCTGCGAACAGCAAGGCCGCTGTGACCGGCACCGCCGCGCTCGGCGGCGCGTTTGTGCAGATCGCCAGCGGCAGCACGGTGACGGCGGGGACCAAATACACCATCCTGACCGACACCGGCGGCGGGCTCGGCGGCGCCAACATCTTCAATTCCAACGTCACCTACGGCATCTACAAGGGCACACTGAGCTACGACGCCGACGACGTCTATCTGACCTTGGCGCTGAACAGCCTGCTGCCGCTGTTGCCGCCGGGCGCGCCGCAGAACGTGGTCAACGTGGCGAACGGCATTGACAATTTCATCAATGACGGCGCGCTGCCGCCGCAGTTCGCCAATCTGCTCAACCTGACGCCGCCGCAATTGGTCCAAGCGCTGATCCGGTTGGACGGCGAAGCGGCGACCGGCGCGGAGGCCAGCGCCTTCCAGCTGACGACCGAGTTTCTGAATTTGATGCTCGATCCCTTCGTCAGCGGCCGCGGTAACGGGCCCGGAACAGGAGGCGGCGGCGGCGCCATCAGCTTTGCCCCGGACGAGCAGACACGCCTGCCACCGGATGTGGCGCTCGCCTATTCTCAGATTTTCAAAGCACCGCCGCCGCAGAACTTCGATCAGCGCTGGAGCGCCTGGGGCACGGCTTACGGCGGCAGCAACACGGCGCAAGGGAACGCCGCGGCCGGTTCCAGCACCATCAATGCCGCGTCCTACGGCGTCGCCGGTGGCATGGATTATCGCGTCTCGCCTTATACGCTGGTCGGCTTCGCGCTTGCCGGCGGCGGTACCAATTGGGGCCTCGCCAATGCGCTCGGCACCGGGCGGAGCGACGCATTGCTGGTCGGCGGCTACGGCATTACCTGGTTGGGCCGCGCTTATCTTTCCGGTGCGCTCGCCTTCACCAACAACTGGTTCACGACCAATCGGTCGCCACTCGGCGATCAGCTCACCGCGAACTTCTCCGGTCAGAGCTACGGCGCCCGGCTCGAAGGCGGCTACCGCTTTACCCCCTCCCTTCCCTCCCCCGCAGGCGGGGGAGGGTCAGGGTGGGGGCTCGGTGTGACGCCCTACGGTGCCTTGCAGGCACAGGACTTCTCAACGCCAGCCTATAGCGAAAGCGATGTGACCGGCGGCGGCTTCGGGCTCTCCTACGCCGCGATGAACGTAACCGACGTACGGACCGAACTCGGCATGCGCGTCGACGATCCGACGCTGCTCTACGGCAAGCCGCTGATCCTGTTTGGCCGGCTGGCCTGGGCGCACGACTTTGTCAGCAATCCGTCGCTGAGCGCTGCCTTCCAAGCGCTGCCGGGATCGAGCTTTACCGTCAATGGCGCGCCGATCCCGCACGACTCCGCGCTGACCACGGCGGGCCTGCAATATTTCCTCACCGCCAGCTGGCAGGTCATCGCCAAATTCGACGGCGACTTCGCCGCCGGCTCGCAGACTTACGGCGGCACGGGGACGCTGCGTTACACTTGGTGAGCGCGCAGCCGGGAAGCTTCAGGCAGCGACGCTCCCCGCGGCGGCTTTTTCACTTCCGGTGCCAAATGCGGCACGCGCCCTTGTGAATGAGCGTGGCGTCGGCCAAGTCGGACCAGCAGAGACTCGGGTAAGTGTGCCCTTTGCCCGTGGCCGGATTGATCGAGCAGACCGGCATCCAAACCTTGGTGCATATCGGGCCGAGGCAGGCCCCGATATGCAGGACTCGCGCGCCGCGCTCGGCGGCAAAGCACGGGTTGGTCCAGTCGGTGTGGCGGAAGCCGTCCTTCTCGACCACGCAATATTCGGCAACGTACTGCGGACAGAACGCGGCCTCGGCGCGCTTGGCGCCCGGAAGGGTCGCCACGATCGCGGCGGTGGCGGTCAGAAGCGTGAGAACTGCGGTGCGGAAGCGGAGAATTGTCATGTGAATGCCCCTGTTTGGCGGGATCGCTTTGAGCATCCCCACATGACAGTACCACAATCATTACGTGAATATAGTATAATTATGCAGCCACAAGGTGTTGCGGCAAGTGGCGCACGCGTGATCAGTGCCGGTCGCGCGCCGCGGCGCTGATGGCGTTGAGGATTTCGGCACGGCCTTGAGACAGGGTCCCGCGCACGGCGGGCTGCGTGCCGATCGCGCCCATCTCGCGCTGGCGCTTGACGGTCGCCGCCGTCATCAACGGCTCGACGCCGAGTTCGCGCAGCGTGTCCGCGACCTCTTCCATTTCGGCGGCGCGGCGCTCGCCGTGGTTCGCCATCCGTTCGAGATTGTAGGGCACGACCTTCGACCAATCGAGGCCGGGATAATTGTTCTTGAGCGAGGCGGCGACCTCGTCGACGACCCCGGCGCGGGCGGCGGCGAGAAAACATTCCAGCGTCAGCGCCTCGATGCCCTTGATCATCACGCTGCGCACCATCTTGATCGCCGCGGCCGCGCCGATCTCGGCGCCGGCGATGGTGACGCGCATGCCGAGCGCCGCGAGCACGGGCGCGGCCGTCGACGCATGCGGCCCGCCGAGCAGCATCGGTGTCTGATGCCGCGCCGGATTGATCGGCGCCAGGATCGCGACATCGACATAGCGCGCGGCGTCGCCGATGAGTTTCGCCGTCTCCTGCTTGCGGCCGGGCGACACCGAGTTGACGTCGAGAAAAAGCGGCGCGCCGGCGACATGCGCCTTGACCGATTGTGCCGCGGCGACGCTCGAGGCTGCCGTTACCGCGGAGATGATGACATCCGCCCTGCGCGCGGCTTCAGCAGCCGAGGCCGCACAGGTCACGCCGATTGCCGCGCCGGCCCGCAGCAGCCGCTCGCCCTTCGCCTCCGGAAACAGAATGTCCCACGCCGCGATGCGCTCGACCCCGGCCTCGCGCAGGCCGGAGGCGATCGCCTGGCCGGCTTCGCCGAAGCCGATGAAACACAGCGCCGGTTTGGGCTCGGGCATCGCGTGGTTCCTCTTGTCGTCATTCCCCGCGGTTCGCAATGACATTTTTCGTTCCGGCCGGCAACGGCGGCGGCTTCGTCTTCGTCGACGCTCGTCACTTCCCCATGCAGGGGAGAGTGAAGGGTGGTATAGGACCCGTGAAAAGTTGTTCCTGCGTCATCCTCGGGCCCGAACATGCCACCAGCCTCCTGCCGCGACCGCCTCGAACTCGCTCTGTTCCGCATCGCCGAGCCAGACGGGGAGGGCGCGCGCATCTGTCTGACAGTTTACGCCGAGGCGGCGCGGGCCGCGGCCGACGCCGCCGACGCGCGGGCCGCCGTCGGCGTATCGCTCGGGCCGCTCGATGGCGCGATCGTCACCATCAAGGATTTGTTCGATGTCGCCGGCGAGCCGACGCGGGCCGGCTCGAAAGTCCTCGCCGAAGAAGCGCCGCCGGCCGCCGCCGATGCCGCGATCGTGCGGCGTCTGCGCGCGGCGGGCGCCGTGATCGTCGCCAAGACCAACATGACCGAGTTCGCCTTCTCCGGGGTCGGCGCCAATCCGCATTTCGGCACCCCCGGCAATCCGCGCGACCGCAAGCGCGTGCCGGGCGGCTCGTCGTCCGGCGCCGCGGTCGCCGTCGTTGACGGCATCGTGCGAGATCGCGATCGGTACCGATACCGGCGGTTCGGTGCGCATCCCGGCGGCGCTCACCGGTATCGTCGGCTTCAAGCCGAGCCGCCAGCGCATCCCGACCGATGGGGCGTTTCCGTTGAGCACGACGCTCGATTCGATCGGCCCGCTCGCCCGCACCGTCATCGATTGCGCCAAGACCGACGCCATCATGGCCGGCACGGATTTCGTGCCGCTCGAGCCCGTGGCGGTCGCCGGCCTGCGGTTCGGCATCGCGCAGGGCGTGCCGCTCGACCGGCTCGACCATACCGTCGCGGCGGCCTTCGCCGCGGCGATCGGGCGGCTCGAAAACGCCGGCGTCCGCTTGCGCCACGAGACCGTGGCGCTGTTCGACGATTGGGCCGAGGTTAACGCCAAGGGCGGCATCGCGCCGCCCGAAGCCTGCGCCATCCACCGCGACCGCATCGCGCGGCGCGGCGCCGACATCGACCCCAATGTCCGCGTCCGCATCGAGCGCGGCTGCGACATCGGTGCGGCTGATTATATCGACATGCTGCGGGAACGCCGCCGCCTGGTGCGGGCAATGGACGCCCGGCTCGTTGGGTCTCGACGCGCTCATCATGCCGACGACCGCGATCGTCGCCCCGACCATCGCGGAAGTGGCCGACCCGAAGACTTTCGGCGCGCGCAATGCCGCGCTGTTGCGCAATCCCTCGATCGCCAATTTCTTCGATCTCTGCGCCGTGTCGCTGCCGCTGCCGGCGCCGCTGCCGGTCGGCCTGATGCTCGTCGCGCGCAACGGCGAAGACCGTGTGCTCCTTCGCATCGCCGCCGCGGTGGAGCAAGTACTCGCCGGGTGAGCGTAATCGTGCCCTCGCCCGCTTGCGGGAGAGGGCCACTCAGCGCTTCAACAACAAGAATGGGTGAGGGCCCTCGGCCGCTTGCCCTCACCCGTCAGTATTTGTTGCGCGGCCGGCGCCGCCCTCTCCCGCAAGCGGGCGAGGGCACGATGATGCATGCCGTCTTTGCGACGCGGTGGGTCATAGATCGCGTAGCGCGCGGATCAGCATCTCGTGGCGCTCGCGCCCGAGTTTTTCCGCGAGCCGGCTTTCGTGCTGCGCCGCGAGCGTCTTGGCGCGGGCGAGCGTGGTGCGTCCGGCCGCCGTCAGCTGCAACGTGTTGCGGCGGCCGTCGGCGGAGGATTGCAGACGCGTGATGAGGCCGCGCGCTTCGAGCCGTTGCAGCAGGCGGGCCATGCGCGCGCGCTCGATGCCGAGCGTTGAGGCGAGATCGGCCTGCGACAGTCCGCGGTTGGCGCCGATCACCACCAGCGCCGAGAACTGCGCCGGGCTGATATCGATCGGCGCCAGCGTGCTGATGAAATCCTGAAAAACCCACACCTGCAGACGCCGCACGAAATAGCCGAGGTGGCCGTGGAGCGCGTCGAGATCGATCGCCGCGCGCGGACCGCGGCGCGCCGGCGCCGTCCGCCGCAAGGGCCAAAGGGCAGGGCCGGCGCCGCGGCGCCTTTCGTTACAGTCATTGCGCATCTCCCAGACGCAGCGCGGTTTTCAACGTTGTGCGGCCTTGTGGTTTCGCGGTCTTGGTGCGGCGTGCGACGATATTGGTATTGACGGCAATTGTTGTCCAGGTCAACAATGTGCGCAGCGGCGGCTTGCGGGTCCGGCTTGGGGATTCGTTCGGGTCGGGCCTGCAGCCGCGGCCTTTTCGTTCTTGTGACCGCACAAACAAATCCGGCATCATACGGCCAGGCCGTACGCAAGCCGCACGCATGAGCCACGGGAGGATGTTGCCATGACACGTAAATCCGCGCCGCCGTCCGCACGCATCAGCCGCCGCAGCTTCGTTGCCGGCAGCGTCGGCGTCGGCTTCATCGCCGGCACTGCGCCGTTCAACATCGTGCGCGCCGATACTGGACCTCTGAAGGTCGGCGTGCTGCTGCCGCGCTCGGGCTTCGAAGCCGGCATCGGTCAGGACTGCCAGCGCGGCGTCGACATCGCGCCGGCAATCTTCAAGGCGCGGGGCCTGCCCGAACTCACGATTCTCAGCGGCGACACCGAATCGAACGTCGACGTCGGCGCGTTCGCGCGCCGAAAAGCTGATCGGCGACGGCGCACAAGCTGCTGGTCGGCTCGTTCGATTCCGGCCAGATCGTCGGCGATCGCCCAGGTCGCCGAGCAGAAAGGCATCCCCTACGTCATCAATATCGCGGCGGCGCCCGCCATCACCGAGCAGGGCTACAAGTTCGTCTTCCGCAATTTCCCGACCGCGCCGATGATTTTGCGCGACGCCTTCACCGACCAGAAGACCGTGTTCGGCCTGGTCGGCGCGGCGCCGAAGTCGGTCGTGTTCATGCACGTCAACGACACCTTCGGCACCGCCATGGCCAAGGGTATCGGCGCCATCATGCCGAAATTCAACATGCCCTATACGATCGCCGAAGAAATCAGCTACGATCCGGCGGCGCGCGACCTCTCCGTCGAGGTGGCGAAGGCCAAGGCGGCGAACGCCGACGCTTTGCTGGTGGTCAGCCGCCTCAACGACGCGCTGCTGTTGACGCGGGAACTCGTCAAGCAGCGCTGGACGCCGAAGCAATCCTCAGCATGGGGCCGGGCTTCTACGAGGACCAGTACATCAAGACGCTGGGCAAATATGCCAACGGGCCGATCAGCTTCTCGCCCTGGTACGATCCGCACAAGCCGCTGACCGCGGTGCTCGAGACCGAACTCGCCAAGGCGCATCCCGGCGTCAATCTCAATACCAATCACGTCTTCACCTTCGAGGCGCTGTTGGTGGTGGCGGATGCCTACAAGCGCGCCGGGTCGAGCGATCCGAAGGCGCTCGCCGACGCCATCCGTGCGACCAACATCACCGACAATGTCGCCATCGGCCCGGGCATTTCGTTCGACGCCAAGGGCCAGAACGTGAAGGTGCGGCAGGGGGCGTTCCAGAACCGCGACGGCAAGCTCGTGACCGTGGCGCCGCCGGAAGCCGCCACCGCCAAGCCGCAATGGCCGCTGCAACCTTATCAGAGCCGCAGCTGAGGCGTTTTCGTGCCGCTTGACGTCTATCTCAACGTTGCCGTCGGCGGCGTGCTCACCGGGCTCGTCTATGGGCTGATGGCGCTCGGCCTCTCGGTGATCTTCGGCGTAGTGCGCGTGGTCAATTTCGCCCATGGCGAGATGATGACGATCGCCATGTATATCGCGGTGGTGCTGTTCTCCGCGCTCCACGTCGATCCCCTGGTCCTGCTGGTGCCGATCGCGGCCGTTTTGTTCGCGTTCGGCTATGTGCTGCAGGCGACGCTGATCAATCCGTTCGTGCGGCGCCCCGAGCACAGCCAGTTCCTGCTCCTGGTCGCGCTCGCGCTCATCATCTCCAATACGTTGTTGATCATATTCGGCCCCGACGCCCGCGCGGTGCAGACGTCCTACGCATTGGACTCCTTGCAGTTCGGGCCGGTGATCGTCGACACCACCAAGGTCTATGCCGGCGCCGCGGCGATCGTCGTCACCGCGGCGCTGTTCGCGTTCTTCCGCTTCACGCTCGTCGGCAAGGCGATCCGCGCCTGCGCCGACAATTACACCGGCGCGCTGGTGGTCGGCCTCGACGTGAAGCGGCTCTACGCGCTCACCTTCGGGCTCGGCACCGCGTGCGTCGGCGCCGCCGGCACCATGGCGGTGCTCGTCATCGACACGACGCCGATGCTCGGGCCCGGCTACACGCTGCTCGCCTTCGTCATCGTCATCACCGGCGGGCTGGGGTCGATGCCGGGCGCGCTCGTCGGCGGCGTTCTGATCGGCGTCACCGAGGCGATCGCCGGCCTTCTGTTCACGCCGTCGGCGAAGAGCATGTTCGCGTTCGGCATTCTGGTTCTGGTGCTGCTGTTTCGCCCGCAGGGGCTGCTCGGCCGGAGGGCGGCATGATCGGCCGGCTCGGCGCGGGCGTCGCGCCGCGCGGCGCGCTGTTGCTCGCGCTCCTGTTTGCCGCGCTCGTGGCGGCGCCGTGGTTCGTCAACGATTACCTCCTCACCGTCCTCATCATCATTCTGTATTTCGCCTATGCCGGGCAGGCCTGGAACATCATGATGGGCTTTGCCGGGCAGCTCTCGCTCGGCCACGCCCTCTATGTCGGGCTCGGCGCCTACGTCGCGGCGACCTTGTTCGTGCGCTACGGCGTCGGGCCGTGGTTCGGCCTTCTCGCCGCGATCCCGGTCGCGGCCGCCTGCGGCGCGATCATCGGCTATCTCGCCTTCCGGTTCGGCGTCGCCGGGGTCTATTTCGCCATTCTCACCATCGCGTTCGCCGAATTCGCCCGCATCGGCTTCGATCATCTCGACTTCGTCAACGCCTCCAGCGGCCTGTTCCTGCCGGTCTCCGAGCACGCCCGCACCGATCTGTGGCGGCTGCGCGGCTCGCCGACCATGTTCTATTACGTCATCCTCGCCGCGACGGTCGCGGCGTTCGCGCTGTGCCATTTTCTGCTGCGCAGCCGCATCGGCTATTTCTGGCTCGCCATCCGCGAGGACGAGCAGGCGGCGCGCGCAGCCGGCATCGACACCTTCCGCTACAAGATGATCGCGGTGATGGTGTCCGCCGCGGTGACGTCGTTCGCCGGCGTGTTCTACGCGTTCTTCTACGACAATCTGTTCCCGGAGCAGGTGTTCGGCATTTCGCGCTCGATCGAGATCATTCTCGGCCCGATCATCGGCGGCGTCGGCACGCTGTTCGGGCCGATCCTCGGCGCCTTCGTCATCACCGGTCTCGCCGAGACGCTGACCTCGGCGATGAGCGCCTACGGCCTCGATCTGCCAGGCGCCAAGCAGGTGTTCGACGGCGTCTGTCTCCTCATCGTCATCGTCGCGCTGCCGGAAGGCGTGTGGCCGCCGCTGGCGCGCCGGCTCGGCGTGATGAAGGAGCTCAAATGAGCGCGCTGCTCTCGCTGCAAGGCGATCAGCAAACGCTTCCGCGGCCTGGTTGCGGTCGACCGGGTCAGCTTTGAGGTGCCCGAGGGCGCAATCTTCGCCGTCATCGGCCCGAACGGCGCCGGCAAGACCACGCTGTTCAACATGATCGCCGGCGCGCTGGCGCCGAGCGAAGGCACCATCACCTTTGCCGGCAGAGCGACCACCGGCCTCACGGCCGACGCAGTGTGCCGCCGCGGCATCGCCCGCACCTTTCAGATCGTGCGGCCGTTCCCGGCGCCTGAGCGTCGAGGACAATGTCATCGTCGGCGCGCTGCTGCACCGGCGCGATGTCGGCGCCGCGCGCGCGCACGCCCGCGCGCTGCTGCAGCAACTCGATCTCTTCGACAAGCGCCACCGCATCGCCGCGACGCTGACGCTGCCGGACCGCAAGCGTCTCGAAGTCGCGCGGGCGCTCGCAACCGGGCCTCGGCTTCTGCTGCTCGACGAGGTGATGGCGGGCCTGCGGCCGACCGAGACCGACCGCATGGTCGCGATCCTGCGCGAGCTCAACCGCGAGGGCGGGTTGACCATTCTCCTGATCGAGCACGTGATGCGCGCGGTGATGGCGCTCGCCTCGCGCGTCCTGGTGCTCGATCACGGCGTCGCCATCGCCGAAGGCGCGCCGGAGGCGATCGTGCGCGATCCGGCGGTGGTGCAATCCTATCTCGGCGCCGAGGCGGTCTGATGCTGCAGGTCGAAGACCTCGACGTGTTCTATGGCGACGTCCAGGCGCTCGACGGCGTGTCGCTGAATATCGAAGAGGGCGCGATCGTCGCCATCGTCGGCGCCAACGGCGCCGGCAAGACGACGCTGATCCGGGCGCTCGCCGGCATGCTGCCGCAGCCGCGCGGGCGGGTCGTCTTCCGCGGTGAGGACATCTCCGGCTGGCCGAGCCATCGCGTCTGCGATCTCGGGCTCGGCCAGGTCGCGGAAGGCCGCCAGGTGTTCCCGACACTGTCGGTTGCGGAAAATCTCGACATCGGCGCCATGCTGCCGCGCGCCCGCGCGGCGCGCGCCAAGAACCGCGACCGCGTGCTGGCGCTGTTTCCGGTGCTGGCCGAGCGCGCGCGCCAAGCCGCCGGCACGCTCTCCGGCGGCGAGCAGCAGATGCTCGCCATCGGGCGCTGCCTGATGGGCGCGCCGGAAATGATCATGTTCGACGAGCCGTCGCTCGGCCTTGCGCCCAACATCGTGCGCAACGTGCTCGGCACCATCGCCGAACTCAATCGCGAGGGCCTCACCTGCGTCCTGGTCGAACAGAACGTCGCGCTGTCGCTCAAGCTCGCGAGCCGCGCCTATGTCCTGGAGAACGGCCGGGTGACGCTGTCCGGCAGCGGCGCCGAGCTTCTGTCCGACGACCGCGTCCGCAGCGCCTATCTGGGACTGTAATTGCTATCAGAACGACCGGCGCAGCCGGTCCACGACCATGCCGAGCGCGGCGACGCGGGTGCCCAGCGGCGCGAACGGAAAGGACCGGCGCAGCCGGTTGTAGACGTCCGCGGCGGTCGGCGTTTCGACATCGACGAGCGCCGCCACCATCGCGCGCGCCATCTCGGCCTCGGGCCGGCCGCTCAGGGTCGACGGCACCATGGTGACATCGCCGAAGGGGACGGGCGGTTGCACATGCAGCGTAATCCGACGGCCCATTTTGGGGCTCTCCCATTGCACTCCGGCCTGCCTCAACGCGCATGGTTCCATCGGGGTTCCAATTCGGCGTTGTCGCGTTCCTCCCGCGCGGCTATATCGATGCGACCTCGCGATCATCGCGACCCCCCATCAACCGTTTCCGAGGAGCTACCCGATATGAAGCTTTATATTTGGCCCGGCGCCTGCTCGCAGGCCTCCCACATCGCTTCGCGCGAAGCGGGCATCGATCTCGAACTGGCGCCGCTCGACCGCAGTGCCGAACGCAAGGCGCCGGACGGCACGATGCTGTCCGACCTCAATGGCAAGAACCAGGTCCCGACCCTGCAACTGGACGACGGCCAGGTCCTGACCGAAGGCCCGGTGATCCTGCAATATCTCGCCGATCAGAAGCCGGGTTCCGGACTGTTGCCGGCGGCGGGCACCATGGCGCGTTACCGCGTCCAGGAATGGCTCAATTACATCACCTCGGAATTGCACAAGACCTATGCGCCGATGTTCCGCCCGACCACGCCGGAAGACTTCAAGAAAGTCTCGCGGGAATTTTTGGCGCAGCGGTTCGACTGGATCGACAGGCAGCTCGCCGGCAAGCAATATCTGATGGGCGACACCTTCACCGTTGCCGACGCCTATATGTTCGTGGTGCTGCGCTGGTCGCCGCGCGTCGGCATTGACCTCGCCAAGTGGCCCAACATCACCGCCTATCTCGACCGCGTCGCCGCGCGTCCGAAGGTGCAGGAGACGCTCAAGGCCGAGGGGTTGGCCTGAAGTACCCGGGCGCAGCGCAGCACGCAGTGATGCGCTGCAGAACCGGACCTTCGGAAACGCTGCGTTTGGGACGATCCCGGATCAGCAAAGCAGCACCATAGCGGGTCGAAGACGCGCGTGAACGCGCTGACGGTGCTGCATTGCATCCGGGAAACAAGGCTGAAGGCAGCCCCTATCCCGCCCGCCGCTTCGCCAACACCCGTTCCCACGTCAGCGCGTGGCGCACGATGGTGTCGAGGTCGTCGTAGCGGGGCTGCCAGCCGAGCGTTGCGCGCGCCGCGCTTGAATCGGCGACGATCTGGGCCGGGTCGCCGGCGCGCGGCGGGGCGGTGTCGACCTTGAAGTCGACGCCGGCGACGCGCTTGACCGCGTCGATCACCTCGCAGCACCGAGAAGCCGTGGCCGTAGCCGCAATTGAGCGTCGTCGCGGCGCCGCCCGCGCGCAGATAGGCAAGCGCGTCGGAATGGGCGCGGGTGAGGTCGGCGACGTGGATATAGTCGCGGACGCAGGTGCCGTCCGGCGTCGGGTAATCGGTGCCGAACACGTCGAGCTTGGGGCGCAAGCCGAGCGCGGTCTCGACCGCGACCTTGATCAGATGGGTGGCGCCCTTGGTGGATTGTCCGGTGCGGCCCTGCGGGTCGGCGCCGGCGACATTGAAATAGCGCAGGATGACGTATTTGAGATCGTGGGCGCGGCCGGCGTCGCGCAGCATGATCTCGCTCATCAGCTTCGAGGAGCCATAGGGCGAGATTGGCTGCGGTCGGCGCGCGCTCGGTGACCGGTATTTCGGCCGGATTGCCATAGACCGCCGCGGTCGAGGAAAAAATAAAATGGCGCACGCCGTTCTGCACCGCGCATTCGAACAGCGCGCGCGAGTTGACGGTGTTGTTGCGGTAATAGCCGAGCGGATCGGCGACCGATTCCGGCACCACGATCGAGGCGGCGAAGTGCAGGATGGCGTCGACGCCGTGGTCGCGGATGAGGCGCGTCACCAGCGCTTGGTCGCCGCTCTCGCCGACGACGAGCGGCACGCCTGGCGCGACCGCCCAGGAAAAGCCGGTCGACAGATTATCCAACACCACCACCGGCTCGCCCGGCGTCGACGAGCTCGAGCACCATGTGGCTGCCGATATAGCCGGCTCCGCCGGTCACGAGCACGGTCATGATCGCCCTGTCCTGATCACGCTATCTTGCTCACCTGTCTTGCCGTCGCGTCGGTTGTGGCCCGATTTCATGAAGGCGGCGTTATGTTGCCCGGTATCACCCGGCCGGGAGCAACCGCGGCGAGCGCGCGCTGGGTCGCCGCAAAGACGTCGCTTGCCGATATGTCGCGCATGCAGCGGTGATGGCCGAGCCGGCACTCCGGCTTGTGGCAGGGCCGGCAGGGGAGCGCGATCTTCGTCTCGATGACGGCGGCGAGCGGATTGAGCGGCGCCCATAGCTGCGGGCTGGTCGGGCCGAAAATGCCGATCGACGGCGTGCCGAGCGCCGCGGCGACATGCAGGAGGCCGGAATCGTTGGATACCGCAACGGCGGCGGCGGCGAGCGCCAGAACGCCGTCGCGGAGGTCGAAGCCGGTGAGATCGCGGGCGGAGGTGTCGCCGATAATCTCTTGCGCCAGCGCCTTTTCGCCGGGGCCGCCCAGCACCCAGACGGCAAGGCCCTCCGCGAGCAGGCGGCGGGTCAGTTCGGCATAGTATTCCGCCGGCCACCGCTTTGACGGCCCCACGGCGCCGGGCGCCAGCGCCACGATCGGCCGCACCGCGCCGGCCAAGCCGCGCTTTGCCTTCCAGGCGGCGATGTCGGCGGGCGGGACCGCGAGCACCGGTGGAGGCCACGACGCGGGAAGGGCGGCGCCGGGCGGCAGAGCGAGCATCCCGCACTGATCCACCATCCGCGGCAACGCACGCTCGCCATAGCGTCGGTCGTTGAGCAGGACAAAACGCGCTTCGCCGACAAAGCCGGTGCGCTCGGGGATGCCGGCCAGAAACGGCGCCAGCGCCGCCTTCCACTTGCGCGACATGATCAGCGCCGAGCCGTAATGTTCGGCCTTGAGCCGTGCGGCGAGTTCCAAATTCTCGGTCAAGTCCGAGCCGCCCCGCGGCAGATCGGCTATGACCGCTTTGCGCACGCCGGGCATGTAATCGGCGAGCGGCGCGCACAGCGTGGTCGCCAGCATGTCGATCGGGCGGTCGGGAAAGCGGTCACGTAAAGCCTGCACCACCGAATGACAGCGCACGAAATCGCCGATCCACATATAGGGGACGATGAGGATGGGGCGGCTGTCGGCAGCGGCACCGGCGAGAGCCCATGCTTCTGAAAAAACGCTCATCGTAGATTTGAATATATATTCACTTTTTGCGATGCCCGCCTAGCTGGCTTCGGTCGTTCAGCTGGGTTAACGCGGTCCGCGTGTCGGCGTCCAGTGTTGCGCGCAACGCGGGACTGGGGCAAAGGGGGCCGGCAAACGGGTGCGGGGCGGGGCCCGCGGCAAGCTCGAGCGGGTGTCACGGCGTCGATGTTGTTGGTCACGGGCGGGGCTGGGTTCATCGGATCGAACGTCGTGGCGAGCCTCAACGAGGAGGCGCGCGCCGACATCGTCGTCAATGACAGCCTCGGCAGCGACGGCAAATGGCGCAATCTCGCCGCCCGCCAACTCGCCGATTTCGTGCCGCCGGCGGACCTCATGCGCTGGCTCGACGGCCGCAAGCTCGACGCCGTCGTGCATCTCGGCGCCATTTCCTCGACCACCGCGACCGACGGCGATCTCGTCATCGAGCACAATTTCCGGCTGTCGCTGCGGCTGTTCGAATGGTGCGCGACGACGCGCACGCCCTTCATCTATGCGTCCTCGGCGGCGACCTATGGCGACGGCGAGGCCGGCTTTTCCGACGACTGGTCGCCCGACGCGCTCAAGCGGCTCAAGCCGGCGAACCTGTACGGCTGGAGCAAGCACCTGTTCGACCAGGCCGTGGTCGCCCGCGTGCTGCGCAAGGACAAGGTGCCGCCGCAGTGGGTTGGGCTCAAATTCTTCAACGTGTTCGGCCCGAACGAATACCACAAAGGCGAGATGATGAGCCTCGTCGCCAAAAGGTTCGACGACGCCAGGGCCGGCCGGCCGATCCGGCTGTTCAAGTCGCACCGCGCCGGCATCGCCGACGGCGAGCAGCAGCGCGACTTCATCTATGTGGACGACGCGGTCGCCGTGGTGCGCTGGCTTCTCGCCACGCCGACAGTGTCGGGCATCTTCAATGTCGGCACGGGCGAGGCGCGCAGCTTCCGCGATCTGATGCTCGCTCTCTATGCGGCGCTCGGCCGGCAGCCGGCGATCGAATATATCGACATGCCCGAGGCGATCCGCGACAGCTACCAATATTTCACGAAGGCCGACATGGGCAATCTGCGCGCCGCGGGCTACAACGCGCCCTTCACCGGGCTCGAGGCGGCGGTGAAGGATTACGTGCAGCGTTATCTCGATCGCGCAGACCGTTATCGCTGATAATATAATTGCCGTTATCGGTGATAGGATGATGGTCGCGCGCGGGATGGATATCGATGTTCGATTTTGACGAAGCGCTCAAGCGCGTCGCGACGCAGACCATCCTCTGCGTCGGCGACGTCATGCTCGACGATTTCGTCTATGGCGACGTGACGCGGATTTCGCCGGAGGCGCCGACGCCGGTGCTCGCGGTCCGCCATAACGCGATCGAGATCGGCGGCGCCGGCAATGTCGCGCGCAATATCGCCACGCTCGGCGCGCGCTGCGTTTTCGTCGGCCTGATCGGCGACGACGATGCCGGCCGCGTGCTCATCAAGGCGCTCGCGCAATTCGACGATTCGATCATTCCCGATCTGGTCGTCGACGCGGCGCGGCAGACCACGCGCAAGGTGCGCTTCGTCTCCGAACATCACTCGACCCATCTGATGCGGGCCGATTGGGAGACGGCCGCGCCGGCGAGCGCCGCGAGCCAGGCGGCGATCATCGCCCGTGCCGAGGCGGCGCTGCCCAAGGTCGGCGCCGTGGTGCTGTCCGACTACGCCAAGGGCGTGCTGACCGAGGGCGTCGTTCGCGCCGTTATCGACGCGGCGCGGCGCTTGCGCAAACCCGTCATCATCGATCCCAAGGGCCATGATTACCGTGTCTATCGCGGCGCGACGCTGTTGACGCCCAATCGCAAGGAACTTGCGGCCGCCGTGCATCGGCCCGTCGTCACCGATGCGGAGGTCGCGGCCGCCGCCGCCGAGCTTGCCGCCATCGCCGGCTGCGATGCCGTGCTGGTCAAGCGCAGCGAGGACGGCATGACGCTCGCTGTTACGGGCGAGCCGCCGGTCCACGTGCCGGCTTATCCGGTCAAGGTGCGCGACGTGTCGGGCGCGGGCGATACCGTGGCCGCCGTGATGGCGGTGCTGCTGGCGCAGGGCATGCCGTTCGAGCCGGCGATGCGCGCCGCCAACGCGGCCGCCGCGGTGGTGGTCGGCAAGCGCGGCACGGCGACGGTGTCGCTCGCGGAATTGCGCCACCGCATCCTGCCGGCCGCGTCGACGGCGGGAGAAGACAAGATCGTGTTCGACTGGTCGCTGCTCGACGAACGGCTTGGCCGAGTGGCGGCGCGCCGGCCTGCGCATCGGCTTCACCAATGGCTGTTTCGATCTCCTGCACCGCGGCCACGTCCGGTTGCTGGCCGAGGCGCGCGCGGCCTGCGACCGGCTCATTGTCGGCCTCAACAGCGACGCCTCGACGCGGCGGCTGAAGGGTCCGACGCGGCCGATCAATCCGGCCGAAAGCCGCGCCGAAGTGCTGGCGGCGTTGGAAGCGGTCGACCTTGTCGTCGTGTTCGAGGAGGATACCCCGCTCGCCTTGATCGGCCGCGTGCGCCCGGCCGTGCTGATCAAAGGCGCCGACTACCGGCGCGAGGAGGTGGTCGGCCGCGAACTGGTCGAGGCCGACGGCGGCGACGTCGTGCTGGTCGATCTGGTGCCCGGGCACTCGACCACGGCGATGGTCGAGCGGGCGCGGCCGAAAGAACGGCAAGTCTAGGCGGCTCGCATCCCTGAACCGTATGTCGAACGCGTGGCCGCTTTCGATCGTCTATGGAGGTTCGATGACGGCGAGGCGAAAAGCGGACGATCGCTATAGATCAAGCACGGTCCGCCGGACCCGGCCGATTACGATCTTTGGTCGATGCTGATCAGCCAAGGATGCATTTTGGCAAACCAAGAATTATTCGGGAATACGATATCGCGTGCATGCATCGAACAATCACGGGCATTGGGGCACGCTTGGTATTTTTCCAGGGTCAAAGGAATCGTTCGTGAAAGTTTGTGAAGGCGCCGCAGTCGATGGTCACGGCCGCTCGACCGGCACACGAAATCGCGCAAAGCGCTTATCGCTAAGGTCGAGGCGTCGAGTCGGCGAGACGACAGAGGCTCTAGATTTAAATTGTGGCGTCGCTACTCTAGAAGTGAGGCGATCGAGACGTGGGGCGACGGGAGAAAATACCGGGTGACGGAATGCGATATGCTGCTCTATGCACCCATAACACGAACAACCTCGGCGACGAGGTCCAGTCTCTTGCCGCTCAGCGTCTTCTCCCGCGCATTGATCAACTCATCGATCGAGACCGCATGGGCCAGGAGTTTTGTGAGGAACCGACCAAGCTCATTGCAAACGGTTGGTTCCTTTATCAACCCGAGAAATTTATCGTTCCGGACAATTGCACCCCGCTATTTATCTCTCTGCATTTGACGCCGGAACTAGGG
Organism: uncultured Pseudomonadota bacterium; assembly: GCA_963745155.1. Classification (GTDB taxonomy): domain Bacteria; phylum Pseudomonadota; class Alphaproteobacteria; order Rhizobiales; family Xanthobacteraceae; genus BOG-931. The sequence goes on from CAVUWO010000009.1 coordinate 46,774, forward strand.
GCGAGCTACGGCAGCGCTCTTCCGCTTCGAGAGTTTATTGCCAAAAATGGCGGCTTCCACGAGGTACTGAAACGTTACGAGCCAATCGGGGCAAGGGACGTGGCCACACAATTGGCGCTCGAAGAAGCGGGGATAGAGTGCTACGTGTCGGGGTGTCTCACATTAACCCTGGAGTCGCAACGAGAGATATCGCGCGGCGATACCGTCATGCTCACTGACGTGCCCGTCGAGGTATATGCCCGCGTACGTGGTTGCACATCGCGCCCGATCCTGGCCCTCACTCACGCCACGGAAGGCTTGGATACCGTGGAAGACCGCATGGCACGGGCGGCCGAGTTGCTCAACTTGTATCAGGGCGCACATCTTGTGATTACGAGTCGGTTGCATGCTGCGATGCCGTGTCTCGCGCTTGGTACGCCGGTCATCCTTGTAGGAGATCATCTTGAAGGGCCGCGGTTCACGGGCTTGGAGTCGCTGACCACGTCAATGACGGTAGAGCAATTCCTGAACCGTGTTGACAGTCGTACGATCGAACACCCGGAGCCAAACCGGCCGGACTACTTGTCGTACCGCAAATCGATGCTTCAGCGTGTGCGGCAATTCGTCGACGGACCTGTGAGCATTCCAATGCGACCCGTTGAGCGGGACCAGACAGCGTGGTTGGTGGCGAGCCATCTGTGGGCGAAGCTGGACGACCGGAAACGTTCTCTCCAGCTGCTTGAAGCAGAGAATGTCGGCCTGGCCAACCGTGTCCAGGAACTTGAGAGAGAGAACGCCGCTTTAGCCGAGCGGAGGAAATACTGGAGCTTGGCGCCAATTGTTTACGCGCCGCGGGGCTTGTCGCGGTTCCTAAGAGGAAAGCGATAGATGATCGAAGTACGAAATATCCGGAGCGGGCGAATGGCCTTTCGGCATGGCTCGGCTATTTGAGAGCGCGGTATGGCCAGGCATCCAAAAAGATCCACGCGGTCTCTGGGCGGTTACATCGCGGCGTGGTGTCGTGACTTGCCGCGCGGCGCGGCCGCGCGTGCCAGCGCGGTGAGGCCGCTGCGGGTATCGTGAGGCGGCTGCCAGCCGGCGGCGATGAGCTTGCCGGCATCGACGCGCAAATTTCCACCGAGCCGCTCCCAGATGTCGGCGCGACGCATCAGGCGCAGCGGCAGCTCCAGATATTGCGTCGGAAACGGTACGATCAGGGGCCAACGGCCCCGCGCTTGGCGCAGCGTGGCCGCGACGTCGGCGAGCCGCAACGGCACGCCGGGATCGGCCACCAGATAAGTTTCGCCCGCCGGCGGCCTTTCGAGCACGAAGGCGAGCGCGGAGACGAAATTGTCGAGGCCGAGCAGCGAGCGGCGGCTGACGAAATCCTTCAGCGGCAGCGGCCAAGGCGAGCGCGCCGCGCGCATCAGCAGGGCAAAATAGCCGCCGACGCCGGGGCCGTAGACCGGGACAGGCCGCAGAATCGTGAACGGAACGCCGCTCGCTTGGACCGCCGCCTCGGCGGCAAGCTTGGAACGGCCATAGGCCTCGGTCGGCGCCGCGGCGTCGCGCTCGGTGAGTGCATGGTCGGCGGCGGGGCCGCTCTGCGCGCGGATCGAGGACACGAACACGAAATGCCGGACGCCCGCGCGCGCGGCCGCTTCGGCCAACCGTGCGGTGGCCTGCCGGTTGACGAGGTCGAACAGCGCCGGCGTAACGCCGCGCCGCGTCGGCGCAATGCCGGCGAGGTGAATGACCGCCTCGGTGCGGGCAAGCAGCGGCTCCCAGTCGAACGGTGTCGTCAAATCCGGATGCTGCACCACCTCGACGCCGGCGGGGAACGCGGCCCGCGGCGGACGCCGGACCGCGGCGCGCACGGCAGCTCCGCGCGCGGCGAAGGCCGCGATCGCGGCGCGGCCGATCATGCCGGATGCTCCTGTGACGAGAAGTGAAGTCATGATATGCCCCGCATGCGAAGCGACCGATTCGTGAATCTAATAGATGGGCTGCTGGATGCCGAACGCCGCCGGCCGCATCGTCCCTAATCCCAGATCAAACGGCACGTAGGATTGCGCCTGGCAAGCGTCGGTCTCGACGGCATAGCGGTCGTCCGTGACGGCGCCGTCTTTGACGAACACCGCGTAGAAGCGCTGATGCCCGCGATCCTGAAAGCGGACGCAGGCGAGCCAGCTCCACCCCTTGAGCGTATGCACCCAACGCAAGCCCGCAAGCTCGAACGCCTGGTAGGACGCGCCGTCCTTGAAGACGGCTTTCATTCGATTGGCAACAAGCGCATTGGCGCCGGGATCGACGCTGCCGGAGACGCCGCCGGCTGGAGCAGCTTCCGTCGACCCGGCGAGCTCGCTGCATCCGGTCAAGACGAGCGTCAGCACGACGACCACGCTGACGTACGGCAACGACCGTCGCGGCCTGTGCGGCTTCAGCGAAACCAACGCCACCAACCCTCCACCGCTCGCCCGGCGCAACGACTAAGCTGAAACGGCGCCGGAGGCAATCCGGGCCGGACGGATCGGCAAGACACAGTCCCGCCACGAAGGTTCCGCACTGAAGCGGCTTAAGCTGCCCGAAACCGGCCTTGTGCGATAGGAAACGATGAGTAACAGCGTCGGGCGCGGCCGGCATTTGACTGCGTCGCGGCCTCACCCGGTAATCGGCATGACGAGACGCCTGTTCGCACCGACGGCCGCGTGCTGCCTGGCCTTGCTGCTCGCCTCGTGCGGCACCTTCTCCGGATTCGTGTCGGATCACTGGCCGCATTGGGCCGGCGGCATGCCCGACGATGTGCCGCCGCGGCCGGGCGCACCGGGCTACGACGAATTCATCGCCCATAAGCAGGACGCCAAGGACGCGCCGGCGGCAACGCCGATGCCGACGCCGACGCCGGTGGCGCAACAGGTCACCGCGCCGGCGGATCCCGCCGCCGCTCCCGTGCCGCGTCAAAACCCGCCGTCCGCGGCTGCACCTTCCGCCGATCAGAATGCGGGCCAAGGCGGGCTGTATTGATCGAGGTGCGTGCGTCTCTCGGACAGTCGAGGGACCAACAGTTGTCGTCCGCGCAAAGGCAGCTTAGTTTCTCGAGGTAACAACGAAGCGACCGATCGAAAATGAAACAGTCGGTCTGCACCAAGATCATGTTTCATCAACCGGACCCGCTATGACCGCGCCCAATGCTTCGACGGCGAGCGCCACGCATCCGATCGACGCCGAGGGCGTCTGGTGCGAAATCCGGGCCGGCGTCCGGCGCGGCGGCGCGGCCTTGTTCCTCGATCGCGACGGCGTCGTCGTGACCGACACCGACTACCTTTCCCGGGTCAAGAATCGCGATGATCCGGCGCCGCCGCGGTGATTGCGGCCGCGAACCAGCGCGGTGTCGCCGCGGTGCTGGTGACGAACCAGGCCGGCATCGGCCGCGGCTATTACGGCTGGGACGAGTTCGTCGCGGTGCAGAATGCCATCGCCTTGCGCCTCGAGACGGAGGGCGCGCGGCTCGACGCGGTTTACGCCTGCCCGCACCACCCCGACGGCACAGGCGATTTCCGCCACCTCGATCATCCCGCCCGCAAGCCCAACCCCGGCATGATTTTGCGCGCGGCCTCCGATTTGGCGCTCGATCTTCGTCGGGGTCTTGGCTGGTCGGCGACAAGAGCGAGCGACATCGACGCCGCCAAACGTGCCGGTCTCGCCGGCGCCATGCTGGTGATGGCCGGCTATGGCGAGCGGGAACGCGGGCCCATGCGGCCGCACTCGCGGGCCGCCGATTTCGACGTCCGCTTCGGTGCGTCCATCACCGCCGCGCTGGCGCTGCCGGTGCTGGCGGCGCCGTAGCGGCGTTGCCGTCGGGCTCGGAGGATTGCGATTTCGGCGGGAGGCCGAGGATCAGCGGCGCGGCTTGTTCCCGCGTGGGCCAGGAAAATTCCGCGCGGATGATTGTTTCGTGCCGCTCGCGGATCGCCGGATCCTCGATCCACTGCTTCAACGTCTCGAACCAGGCGTCCTCGTCGTTTGGATCGAGGCAGGGCGCGAAGCGCCCGACCGTTTCCGGCAATGCGCCGCCGCTGGAGGCGATCACCGCCTTGCCGAGCGAGAACGCCTCGATCACCGGAAGCCCGAACCCTTCGTAAAGCGAGGGGTAGACGCAAAACGCGGCCCCCGACATAGAGCGTCGCAAGCGTGCCGTCGTCGACCCCTGCCAGATCGACCAAAGACCCGCCGCAGAAATCCTTGTCGTCGATCTGGTCGAGAACGGCGTCGACGCCCCAGCCGCGACGACCGACGAACACCAGCTTGAAGCCTGCGCGCTGCGGCACGTTCGCAGCCATGAGCCGCTGCCATACGCGGATCAGCGTCCCATGGCCTTTACGCGGCTCGATCGTGCTGACGAAGAGAATGTAACGCGCGGCCTGAGGCTCGCCGGCAGCGGCGTCGCCGCCGCGCGGAGCGTGACCTCGAAACCGAGCGGCACGAGTTCAGGATCCGCGAAACGCAGACCGTTGCGGTCGCAATAGTCCGCGATGTCGCGTGCGACCCTTCGCGAATTGACCAGGGTCCGGTCGGCCAACGGAAACATTTGGTTCCAATAGCGACGAAAGGCGGCGACGTGTTCGGGCGGGAAATATTGCGGGAAGACGAGGGCAATGATGTCGTAGCACATCACGACATAGCGAAAGCCGAACTCCCCTTTAAGGGCGGCGATCTTGGCTGCATCCTTCAGGGCCCACTCGGCGCCCGTCGCTATGACAACGTCGCGCGGATTTAAGGCCAGCGGGGGACCAACCGCGATGGCGTAGGGCACGATGCCGCGGCGCCGGCGGCGCATCAGCAGGACGAAACGTTGCGCCGTTTTGACGATGCGCGACAGCTTTCGCCGCCATACGCCTGCCGCAAGCGCTCCAGGGCATCGACCAAAGTATACGGCGTCGGGACTAGGCTGATGAGCCTGCCGTGCCGGCCGCCGATCGCGCCGCTCCAACCGACGACATGCTCGGCCCAGCGGGGATTGACGGCGCAGAAACAGCCGGCGGCATTGTCGTAGACCGACAGCACGATATCCGGCCGATGCTCGATGGCGAAGTGCGCCAACGCCTGCTGGACCCGCAATATGCCGACCGCCGGCCCGCGCCAGCGCGCGATGCTTGAAATGTCGAGTATCATGCGCTCGGCGTTACGGGCGCCGCCGGATCGCCATCCCACCAAACTCGGTCGTCCGCGCGTCACGCCACGCCGGCGCGCGGCAGAACATGGAAGTGCAGAATGCCGACCGGGCGCTCCTGTTCGACGACGATGAGCGCCGTGATCTTCGAGGAATTGAGCAGTGCCAGCGCTTCGCTGGCCAACTGGTCGGGCCGCACGGTTTTCGGCGCGACGGTCATGACCGCCTCGACCGGCGCTTGCAGGAGATCGACGCGCATGTGACGGCGCAGGTCGCCGTCGGTGATAACGCCGGCGAGCTTGCCGTCCGTGTCGGTGACGGCGACGCAACCAAAACCCTTGGCGGACATCTCGACGATGGCGTCCGACATCGGTGTCCCCATCCCGATCAGCGGCACGGCGACGCCGGGATGCATAACGTCGGCGACGAATTTCAAGGCCGCGCCGAGCTGGCCGCGCGGATGAAACACGCTGAAATCGACCGCCGTGAACCCTCTGGAGATCGAGCAGCGCCATCGCCAGAGCGTCGCCGAGCGCAAGCTGCATCAGCGAGGAGGTGGTGGGGGCGAGATTGTGCGGGCAGGCTTCCCGCGCCGGGGGCAACGCCAGCACGATGTCGGCGGCCTTGCCGAGCGCGCTGTCGGCGTTGACGGTGACGCCGATGAGGGTGATGCGGAAGCGGCGCGAATAATTGATGAGGTCCTTGAGCTCCTCGGTCTCACCCGACCACGACAACGCGAGCATAACGTCGTCGGAGGTGATCATGCCGAGATCGCCGTGGCTCGCCTCCGCAGCATGGACGAAAAACGCCGGCGTGCCGGTCGAGGCGAGGGTCGCGGCGATCTTGCGGCCGACATGGCCGGATTTTCCCATGCCGGTGACGATGACGCGGCCGCGCGCGGCGCGAATGGTCGCGACGGTCGCGGCGAAGGGATCGCCGAGGCCGTCCGTCATCGCCTCCGCCAGCGCGGCGAGGCCATCGCGCTCGGTGTCGAGCGTGCGCAGCGCCGACGCAATGCAAGCGCGCGGGTCGGTTTGTTTCGGCACTCTCGCCCCGGCTGAACTCATGTTCGCTATCGGTCCCTGACGAAACTCGCGTCTCCCAAGCGGAAGCATAGCGCCGGAACGAACGCTGCGGCTACTTTTTCTCCCACGCCGCGAACGCGTCGGCGAAGGCGCGGTCACCGGGGGGGCCTTTTTCCATCGCCAGAATGGCGCGGCCGCCATTGCTATAGACGAGCGGAATATCGAACCATGGCCGCTCCTTGAGGAGCTGGACGTTGCGCTGCATGTCGGCGTCGACCGCGGAGAGGCCGATCAGAAAAAAGCCGTTGGTCACCTTGACGGCGAGGCCGGCGAGCGGCGTGCCACGCGCTTGTTCCGACGGCTTCATCAGGACCCCCGGCACGTTGCCGATGCCGCCGCCGGGAAAATCGGAAGGTAATGTGAACACGATCTCGATGGTATGACTGGCCGGCAGCGTCTTGTCGGTATTGCGCAGCAGCGACCATGTCACCGACATGCGCCGGTCGGGAATGGTGATGTCGGCGCGCACCAGAGTTCCGGTGCGAGGCCGGCGCCGGGCGATACCGTCTCGGTGCGCCACACCGCGGAGCCGACATAGCGCTTGCCGGCCGGATCGTTCGGATCCTCCTCGTAAAGGACGACGCGTTGCGCAACTGCCGGGCCAGTCTGGCTGCTCGCGGTGCCCGCGCCCGCCGACGGCGCGGCGCCCGCGTCCTGGGGCACGCGGCCGCCGAATTTGGGCTGGGCCACGGCAATTCCTGCGTCGTCTGGACCGCCGGCTTTCCGCTGCGGGCGAACAGGTGATAGACGCCCGTAATGCTGGACCATTGCCAGGAAATCAGCACCACCACAGCGAGCACGATGATGCCGGCGACGGCGAGCCGGATCAGGCCGCCATACGAACGCGGCGGCCGCGCCTCTTCGAAGGTCTCGGCGGAGCGCGGCTGCGGCCGTGCCGCCGGCGCGGCGCGCTCCTCCTCGTATTCATAGGCCGGTTCGAGGTCGTGCGACTGCGCCTCGTCCTCGGCATAATCCTCGTGGCCTGCCGCCTCCGGCTGGTCTTGCTCGTAGGCGTCCTCGACCTCTTCCTCCTGCGGCGCGGGGTGGGGAGCGTGGCGCATGGCGCCTTGGTGCGTGGAGCCTTGGTGCGTGGAGCCTTGGCCGTAGCTGTCGCGCGTCGTTCGCGCCGACTGCGCCGACTTGGCCGCCGCCCCGCCGAGGTCGCGCGCCTCGCTGACGACGTCGCGAAATCCTTTCAGGCCTTCCTGCGCCAGGGATTGCTGGCGGCCGCTCAGCAAGCGCTCGCGGGCGGTCTGTGCCGGGCGGGCCGGCGGCTCCGCGGCGTCCGGCTGCGGCCAGGACGGTTCGGCCGCCGGCGGCGCCGGACGCTCGCGGCGTGGCGGCGGCGGCGCGGCGGCAGCGCGTCGCGGCGGCTCAGCCCGAGCCGGCGCCCGCGGCTCGGCCCGCAGCCTGCGCGCGGCCTCCGCTTCGACCTTGCGGATCGCCTCTTCCAGCGCCAGGCGCTCTTTGGTGATCTCCGATTTCGACAGCGCCGGCTCGACCGAACGCAATTGCGTCACCAGCGCGGTCCGCGCCCGTTCATACAGCGCCCGACGCGCTTCGCCTGAGCTGTTGCCAAGCCCTTCGACGGCGCGGGCGATCAGCGGGTGATAATCGGTCATCGGCTGAGCTTACGCTCGGTTCCCTTGGTTTTCATCTCGATTCACGCCTCAAACGGGTTGTGCATCAGGATGGTGTCTTCGCGTTCCGGGCTGGTCGAGAGCACGGCGGCGGCGCGCCGACCAGCTCTTCGATCCGGCGGACATATTTGATCGCCTGCGCCGGCAATTCGCCCCAGGAGCGCGCGCGCGCCGTCTTCTCGCCCCAGCCCGCGATGGTCTCGTAGACCGGCTCGACCCGCGCCTGGGCGTGTTCGCCGCCGGAAGGTAGTCGATCTCGCGGCCGTCGAGACGATAGCCGACGCAGACCTTGATCTCGTGGAAGCCGTCGAGAATGTCGAGCTTGGTCAAAGCGAGGCCGTCGATGCCGCTGGTGCGGACGGTCTGGCGCACCAGCACCGCATCGAACCAGCCGCAGCGCCGCGGCCGGCCGGTGACGGCGCCGAACTCCCTGCCGCGTTCGCCCAGCGTCTTGCCGACCTCGTTGAGCTGCTCGGTCGGGAACGGGCCGGCGCCGACGCGCGTCGTGTAGGCCTTGCAGATGCCGAGCACATAGCCGATCGCTTGGGGCCGAGGCCGGAGCCGGTCGCCGCCTGTGCGGCGACCGTATTCGACGAGGTGACATAGGGATAGGTGCCGTGGTCGATGTCGAGCAGCGCGCCCTGCGCGCCTTCGAACAGGATGCGCTTGCCCTCGCGGCGTCGGTCGTCGAGCAGCGACCACACCGAATCCATGAAGGGCAGCACCTTCGGCGCGATCTCCGAAAGTTCGTCGCAAATCGAGCGTGTCGTGATCTCGGTCATGCCGAGACCGCGCCGCAGCGCGTTGTGATGCGCCAGCAGCCGCTCGATCTTGCCGTCGAGCACCGGGAGATCGGCAGATCCATCAGCCGAATCGCGCGGCGGCCGACCTTGTCCTCATAGGCCGGGCCGATGCCGCGCCCGGTCGTGCCGATCGCGCCGGCGCCGGAGGCCTTCTCGCGGGCCACGTCCAATTCCTGGTGCAGCGGCAGAATCAGCGGCGTGTTCTCGGCGATGCGGAGGTTTTCCGGCGTCACGCTGACGCCCTGCCGCTCGAGCTGGGCGATCTCCTTGAGGAGCGCGTGCGGGTCGAGCACCACGCCGTTGCCGATAACCGACAGTTTGCCCGGCCGCACCACGCCTGACGGCAGCAGCGACAACTTGTAGGTGGTGCCGTTGATGACCAGGGTGTGGCCGGCATTATGGCCGCCCTGGAAGCGGACCACGATGTCGGCCTGCTCCGAGAGCCAATCCACGATCTTGCCCTTGCCCTCGTCGCCCCACTGGGAGCCGACCACCACCACATTCGCCATGAACAACTATCCCCCGGGGAGGCCGATCTAGACTGACATTATCGGATATCGGCAAAAGCCGCTGTCCCGGATAAAGGATGATGCCGCGCGACGCAAGGCAAAGCGGCCGTCTAAGCCCGGGCCGGTTGCCCAATATTTCATGTAATTGCAGTGGGTTATCGGTTAGGGGGCGCCACCGGACGACGTTAACCCGCATTAACCATATCGCGCTTCAGGCGGATTGTCGCAGCCGGTTGGCGGCTTACCGGGTCACGGTATTGCCGGCAACAGTCATGCAGCGCCGGCACTGGTCGCGCGTGTTGCGCCGCGATAGTTCCTGCGTTCTCGTCGCCGCCGCCTCAACGCCTAACGTCAACGAGTGAGGACGCGCGGGAAATGTCAGCCCAACAAGGGAATTCGTATGCCGGGGCCGAGCATCCGTTTCGAGCGCAGCTCCGGCTGGCTGGTCGATCAACCCTACCTCCTGCTGTCGCTGACCTCGCTGTTCTGGGCCGGCAATACGGTGCTCGGGCGCTTTCTCGCCGGGCACGTGCCCCCGATCACGCTCGCCTGTATCCGCTGGGCCGGTGCGTTCGTGATCGTGCTGCCGTTCGCGGCGCCGCATCTGGCGCGCGATTGGCCGCTGATCCGCAAGCACGCCGGGATGATGGTGGTGTTCGCGTTCACCGGCGTCTCGGCCTACAACACGCTCGCTTATTACGGCCTGCAATACACCACGGCGATCAACGGGCTGTTGCTGCAGTCGATCGGGCCATTGTTCGTCGCCTTGTGGACGTTCGCGCTGTTCGGCGAGCGGCTGACATGGCGTCAGGCGCTCGGCATCTCGATCTCGCTCGCCGGCGTCCTCGTCATCATCTGCCGCGGGCGCCTTTCCGTTCTCATCGGCATCGGCTTCAACCGCGGCGACGTCATGTTTCTGATCGCGCTCGCGGTCTACGGCTACTACAGCGCCATGCTGCGCCGGCGCCCGCCGCTCAATCCCTTGTCGTTCCTCGCCGTCGGCATGGGCCTGGGCTCGCTCCTCCTGGTGCCCGGCGTCATCTGGGAAATCGCCGCCGGCAAGCCGTTCGCGCTCGACGCCGTGAGCTTCATGAGCTTCGCCTATGTTTGTTTGTTCCCCTCACTGCTCGGCTATCTCTGCCTCAACCGCGGCATCGAACTGATCGGCGCCAACCGCGCCGCGCCGTTCATGCATCTGGTGCCGGTGTTCGGCTCGGTGATGGCGATCGCCTTTCTGGGCGAGAGTTTCGAGCTGTTCCACGCGGTCGGTTATGCGCTGGTGTTCGCGGGGATCACGGTGGCGACACGCAAGTGACCAGCTCAAAACAGCAGCGGCTTGACTTGTTGCACGTTGGGGATTTCCTGCACCTTGGCGAGGAGTTCCGGCGATACCTTGCCATCGATCTCGACCAGCGCGATGGCGTCGCCGCCTTCGGCCTCGCGGCCGAGGTGGAAGGTGGCGATGTTGATGCCGGCGCCGGCCAAGAGCGTGGCGAAGCGGCCGACGAAGCCCGGGCGGTCCTGGTTGGTGACATAGAGCATCGAGGGGCCGAATTCGGCGTCCATGCGGATGCCCTTGATGTTGATGATGCGCGGGCGACCGTCGGCATATACCGTGCCGGCGACCGAGCGGGTCTGGCGGTCGGAGACGACGGTGATGGTGATCAGGCTCTCATAGTCGCCCGCGGCGTCGCGCCGCATTTCCTCGATGATCATGCCGCGCTCCTTGGCGAGCACCGGCGCGGAGACGACGTTGACGGTCCCCAGCATGGGGCGCAAGAGGCCCGCGAGCGCCGAGGAGGTCAGCGCCCGCGTGTTCATCTGCGCCACGGCGCCTTCGTAGGCGATCTGCACCTGCTTGATCCCGGTCTCGGTGAGCTGGCCGGCGAACGAGCCGAGCTTTTCAGCGAGCGCGACATAGGGCTTGAGCTTCGGCGCCTCTTCGGCGCTGATCGAAGGGAAGTTGATGGCGTTGCTGATGGCGCCGCGCAGGAGATAATCGGACATCTGTTCGGCGACCTGCAGCGCGACATTCTCCTGCGCCTCGTTGGTCGCGGCGCCGAGATGCGGCGTGCACACCACGTTGCGCAACGCAAACAGCGGACTGTGCGTCGCCGGCTCTTCCGCGAACACGTCGAGCGCGGCGCCGGCGACGTGGCCTGAACTCAGCGCCTCGAACAGCGCCGCCTCGTCGATCAGTTCGCCGCGGGCGCAATTGACGATGCGCACGCCTTTTTTCATGGCGGCGAGCAACTCGCGGTCGATGATGTTGCGGGTCTTGTCGGTGAGCGGCGTGTGCAGCGTGATGAAGTCGGCGCGGCGAAGGAGTTCGTCCAGTTCGACCTTCTCGACGCCGAGATCGATCGCGCGCTCGTCCGAGAGATAAGGATCGTAGGCGGCGACCTTCATCTTCAGACCGACGGCGCGGTCGGCGACGATCGAGCCGATATTGCCGCAGCCGATGACGCCGAGCGTCTTGCCGAAGATTTCGACGCCCAGAAACTTGTTCTTCTCCCACTTGCCGGCGCGGGTGGAGGCGTCGGCTTCGGGGATTTGTCGGGCAAGCGACAGCATCAGCGTGATGGCGTGCTCGGCGGTGGTGATCGAATTGCCGAACGGCGTGTTCATCACGATGATGCCGCGCGCGGTGGCGGCGGGAATGTCGACATTGTCGACGCCGATCCCGGCGCGGCCGATCACTTTCAGGTTCTTGGCGTTTTCCAAAATCTTCGCCGTCACCTTGGTGGCGGAGCGGATGGCGAGGCCGTCGAAATCGCCGATCAGTTCGGCGAGCTTCTCCTTGTCCTTGCCGAGCGCGGGCTGGAAATCGACCTCGATGCCGCGATCCTTGAAAATCTGGACCGCGGCGGGGGAGAGTGCATCGGAGATGAGAACTTTCGGCATGGAGTTTTTCTTCCTTCACCCTCCCCTGCAGGGGAAGGGTCGGCCCGTAGGGCCGGGGTGGGTTTTCTGAGCAGGGCTGGCGGAGTATGCGCGCGAGACGATGCTGCAGCACCCCACCCCGCCGCCCTTCGGGCGATAGCCGATGCTCCGCATCGGCGTTCTTTCCTTCAAGAACGGCGGCCGCAGGCCGCCTTTGCCTCCCCCTCCAGGGGAGGGTAAGAGAAAAGAGCTACGCGGCTTTCGCCAGCGCGTCCTTGGCGTTGGCGTAGGCCCAATCGAGCCAGAGCGTGAGCGCCTCGACGTCGCTACGCTCGACGGTCGAGCCGCACCAGATGCGTAGGCCGGGCGGCGCGTCGCGATAGGCGTCGATGTCGTAGGCGACGGCTTCCTTGTCGAGCGCCGCGGCGATGCCTTTGACGAACGCCGCCTGCGCTTCGGGCGGCAACCGGGTCACGGCGGGATCGACCACCTTCAAACAGACCGAGGTGTTGGAGCGCACCTTCGGATCGGCGGCGAGAAAAGCGATCCACGGGGCGCGCGCGACCCAGTCGGCGATCGCCTGCGCATTGCCGTCGGCCCGGGCGCGCAACGCCGGCAAGCCGCCGATCGACTTCGCCCATTCGAGTGCGTCGAGATAGTCTTCGACGCAGAGCATTGACGGCGTGTTTATGGTCTCGCCCTGAAAAATGCCTTCGTTGAGCTTGCCGCCCTTGGTCATGCGGAAAATTTTCGGCAGCGGCCATGGCGGCGTGTAGCTTTCCAGCCGGGCAACGGCGCGCGGCGAGAGGATGAGCATGCCGTGCGCGGCTTCGCCGCCCAGCGCCTTCTGCCAGGAATAGGTGACGACATCGAGCTTCGCCCAGTCGAGCGGCTGGGCGAACGCAGCCGAGGTCGCGTCGCAGATCGTCAGCCCGGCACGATCGGCGGCGATCCAGTCGGCGTCGGCAACGCGCACGCCGGACGTGGTGCCGTTCCAGGTGAAGACGATATCGCTTGCCGGATCGACCTTGGAGAGGTCGGGCAACTCGCCGTAGCCGGCCTTGAGTGTGGTGACGTCCTTGAGCTTGAGCTCTTTGGCGACGTCGCTGACCCAGCCTTCGCCGAACGACTCCCAGGCGATCATTGTCACCGGGCGCGGGCCGAGCAGCGACCACAGCGCCATTTCGACCGCGCCGGTGTCGGACGCCGGCACGATGCCGATGCGATAATCGGCGGGGACCTGGAGCACCTCGCGGGTCAGGTCGATGGCGCGCTTGAGCTTCGCCTTGCCGCTTTTGGAGCGGTGCGACCGGCCGAGCACGGCGTTGTCGAGGGTTTTGGGGTTCCAGCCGGGGCGCTTGGCGCAGGGACCGGATGAAAAATGCGGCACGTTCGGCCGCACGGCGGGCATGGCAACGGCAGACTTGGCGATCGTCATGATCTATCCTTCCAGATAGGTGCCCCTCGTTGGGGAGGGGTGTCCCGCCGCTGCAATTAGGGAATCGCGGTTCCGCCGTCAAGCTTCGGCGCAGTCATCGTGGATTAGCCCAGGCTTGTATTAAAATTTGAGGCCGGCGCCGACGCGGGCGGTCATGATTTCGGCCACGATGCCGGAGATCGGGGCGAATTGCGCGTATTCGAACTCGCCGCGCACGAAGACATTCGGCGTCAGCGCGACGTCGACGCCGCCGCCGGCGACAAAGCCGTAAGTCAGCGTCGAACTCGATCCGGCGGTGGGGTTATAAACGGCAAGCCCGCAGACGCTCGTGGAGGTGCTGCAAAAATAGTCGGACAAGTCGGCCGAGATGCTCGTCGTGGCCATCCCCATCGCGAAGCCGGCGAAGCCGTACGGCAGGAAGTTACCGAACACCATGCCGGCCCTGGCGCGCAGCGAGCCGTAATTGAACATCGCGAACGACCCGGTGCCGCTCATCGTAACCGTGTGCGTGTAGCCCTGACTGTCGGCCGGGGTGATCAGCGGTCCGATCTTCGTGCTTGGCGCCACGATGTTCCACGAAGCGTGATTGTAGTTGCCTTCGACGCCGAGGATGAGATCTTGCCACTGCGTGTTGTAGCCGGCGAAGCCGCCGAACGTCATGCCGCCCTGGTTGGCGTTGCCGAGAATCGGCCACTGCGACGGCGAGAAATCGGCTTGGAGGGTGGTTTCGCGCAACGCGTAGGCTACCGGGACTTGCGTCGAGCTGCTGAAATCCGCCAGCGCGTCGCTGTAACCGACCTGGCCGCCGAAATAGAAGCCGCTCCAGCGTGTGAACAGCGCCGGGGCGACCGGCTGGGCGCCGCGCAGGACGTCGAAATCGTCCGCCAACGCGCGCGGCGCGAACGCCGATACCGACAACGCGCACATGACCAAACGCATGACCCGACGCATCGACCGCCCTTTCGCTTGGCGCGCCACGGCGGCCAATCGGCGCGATCATCGGGCATTAACCTTAATGGAGGGTTAGCGCGGATTGCCGACGCCGTTACGCCGATACCGAGCAAACAAACAAAAACGGCGCGGTCGCCCGCGCCGTTTGGTTTGTTGGAAAGTTCGCGCTGTCGCGTCGGCGTCAGCCGCGGCTCATCAGCGGCGGTTGCGGCATCACCGCGGGCGCCGGCTCGGGCATCAGCATCCAGCGCAGGCCGACGCGGAAGTCCTGCGAGTTGATGTCGCGCAGCGTGTAGGACGCGCCGGGGCAGGAGGGGGTATCCTGGCACTGCACCACGGCGCTCTGCGGCGAGCCGAGGTTGATGTAACGGTAGCTGAAATCGACCTTGAGATTGTTGCTGACGTTGTAGGTGAGGCCGGCCTGGACGTTCCAGGCGAGGCTCCAAGCGGCAGAGTCGCTTTGGGTATAGCCGAACCCGACCAGGCCGTTCGAGTTGATGCCGTTGTCCTGCACGCCGGTGATGTGGTTGTAGGCGCCACCGACGCCGCCGCCGACGTAAGGCGTCAGGCACCACCAGGTGCCGAGATCGATATAGGCGTTGGCCATGAACACTTCGGCGGAATAATTTCCCGAATTGACGTCGAAGCAGGTCAGGCCGCCGGCGCAGTACTCGGTATAGCTGCCGGTCGCCTTGAACATCGCCTGGGTGCGATATTCACCGGTCACGTCGAAGCGCAGCCAGTTGTTGACCTCATAACCGATGCCGAACCCGGCGAGGGCCGTGTCTTGGATGTCTGCTGGACAATGCTCCAGCTCGCCGGCCAGACGAAGGCGGCGTTGGTCTGGCTATGATCGAAGCTGCCGAAGCTCTGCACCCCGACGCCGACGTCGCCGCGCAGATACCAGCCGGTTTCGACGGGAGCGGGAGCGGGGGGGTATGCGACCATCGGCGGTGGCATCGAAGATCCGCAGCGCAGGCCGCCGAGCTGATGAGGGCCGCCACGCCGGCGGCGACGATGACTTTGACGCTTACCATGACTTCGTCCTTTCGTCGGCGGGGCCAGCGCACCGACGGCCCTGCAGTCGTTGAAACCGGGACGAAGATTGGCAGCAAATGCTTAAGCGGGTCTTAACCTTAACTCTTAACTCTGATCTTTAACAACTACGCCGGTAACGACCTAATTTGTTTGGTCGACGGCGTCGAAAAAAGCAGCCGCCGTGCGGGGCACGGCGGCGCGTTGAGAATTTGGTAAGCATTGTGGCGCCGCGGGCGGGCGGGCGGCGGCGCCAGTCCGCTCAGTCGTGGCTGTCGTCGAGCTTGCCGATGTGGTGCTGGGCGTAGAGTTGCAGCCCGAGCTTGGCGACGAGATCGAGCTGGGTCTCGAGGAAGTCGATGTGCTCCTCCTCGTCGTGCATCAGCTTTTCGAACAGATCGCGCGAGACGTAATCCTTGACGGCGTGGCAATGGGTGGCGGCTTCCTCGTAGAGCGCGCGCGCCGACATTTCCGCGGCGAGATCGCAATCCAGCACTTCCTTGACGGTCTGGCCGATGTGCAGCGGATCGAGCACCTGCATGTTGGGGAAGCCGTCGAGGAAAATGATGCGCTCGATGAGCTTGTCGGCGTGCTCCATCTCCTCGATCAATTCCTTGCGCCACTGCTTGGCGAGTTCTTGTAACCCCAATTGTCCAAGAGCCGGTAGTGCAGCCAGTATTGATTGACCGCGGTGAGCTCGTGGCGCAGCGCCTTGTTGAGGTAGTCGACGACGACGGGCTCGCCTCTCATGATCATCTTCCTGCAATAGGGTTCACGCCGGGGCCGGAGCGGCCGGACCGCGGCTCGTGACTTTGCCTTTATAGCCTTTGCGGCACCCGCGCAAAGTGGGCGCGCACGAAATGACGACGGTAGCGGGGGAAATTGCTCGCCGGCGTTGTCCGGCAGCATCCGGCAGCGGCGGATACGCCCGCCTCGTTCATGATGCGCTTGATGGTGCGGGCGCAGCGGCCGCACTGGGCGCTGCAGCCCAGGCAATCATAGACCTCGCCGGCGGTGCGCGGCGCAGTCTCGCCGGTTGCGAGCGTCGCGCGCACGTCGTGGTCAGAAAACACGTTGCAGGAGCAGACGATCATCGCGGTCGATCCGGCGGTAGCGCGAGACCTTGGGCGGAGGCCTTGGTTTCTAATGCAACCATTTAGCCGCTGGGAAATAAATTGACAATGACAAAAATCAAATTTCGATTGATTCTAAGTTACTGAGCGGAAAGCGGTTTCCGCGCGGTGGATTCCGCTGTGCCGTCGGTCATGCCGCCGGCAAAATCGTCAGGAAGCGCCGCTTACGCGGCTTCTGTCTCCTCGGAATCCTCGTCGCGCCGCCGGCGCCGGCGGCCGCGCAGCCGGCACAGCCTTGACGGGATATAGCACAGATCGTCGATGAGGCCGCCGAAGCGCTGGCCGCGGGCGAGCGCCCGGTCGAGCGCCGCCATGGTGCGGGCAAGCCCGGTGTCGTCGTCATTGACCCAGACGCGCAGCACGGAGGCGAACAAGGCAGCCAGGCCCTGGGCGCGGATGAAGCCGCGCGGCCCCGACGCCGGAATGCCGGCTGCCGTCAGCATCCAGTGCTGCGAGCGCACCGCGAGGCCGTTGAGCGCCAAAGCGAGCGGCGGATTGCGGCGGATCGAGCGCATGAGCGAGCGCACCGCTTCGCGGTGCGGCGCCAGAATTTCGATCCGGCGCATCAGCACGTCGAACAGGCGTTCGCGCGCCGGCTCCTCTTCCATGTCGCTCATGTCCTGCGCCAGCACGGCGCGGTCGACGGTCTTGACGTGGGCGGCGAGGATACCGAGCGTCGAGGAGAATTCGCCGCGCAATTGCGCGAGCGACACGCCGGCACCGCCGGCGACGTCGGCCAGGCCGATCTCCTCGAACGGCATCTCAGCGAGCAGCGTCAACAGCGCCGCGACGATCTTGTCGCGGTCGCTCGGCGGCGCGGACGGGCCATTGGCTGCGGCGGTCGATGCGGATCTTCGGGCGGGTCTGCGGGCCATGGCCGAACTCCTCGCGCGCTCGCGCGGTACCGGATTTATCGCAAGGCTGCTCGACTTGAATGTAGGCCGCCGGTGCACCGCTTCCAAGCGGTAGGGTGGAACGATCAGCCAGCCAGTTCCCGCGAGCGGCCTGTGGCGGCGGCGACCGCGCGTTGCAGCAGCGCCTCAAAGCCTTCGCCGGCCATCAGCACGTCGAGCGCCGCCGCGGTCGTGCCGCCCGGCGAAGTGACGTTCTGCCGCAAGGTTGCGGCGTCGAGGTCGGAACGGTGCAGCAATTCGCCGGCGCCCGCCACGGTCTCGCGCGCGAGCCTTTGCGCGAGCGGCGCCGGCAGGCCGGCCGCCGCCCCGGCCTGGGCGAGCGCTTCGGCCAGGAGAAAGACGTAAGCGGGTCCGGAGCCCGACACCGCCGTCACCGCATCCATCAGCGCTTCGTCGGCGATCCATTCGACGCTGCCGGTCGCGGCGAGCAGGCGGTGTGCGAGGTCGCGTTGCGCGGTGCCGGCATTCATCGGTACCGCGACGGTGATGCCGCGGCCGATTGCGGCCGGCGTGTTCGGCATCGCGCGCACCAGCGCGCAGGGGGCGGAAAGCGTCGCGGCGAGGAATTGCAGCGTTTTGCCGGCCATGATCGACACCACGACGGTCGTGGGGGCGACGATCGGCTTGAGCGCCGGCATCACCTGCACGGCGATCTGGGGCTTGACCGCGATGACCACGGCAGCGACTTGCCCGAGCGTTTGCACGTCGGGGTTGATCTCTACACCGCGCGCCGCCAACGCGGAAATCTGCGGCGCCGGCGAGGGCTCGATGACGGCGACCTTTTGCGGATCGAGGCCGAACCACAGCCACCCCTCCAGCAAGGCGCCGCCCATCTTGCCGGCGCCGACCAGAACGATGCGCCCAGAAAAATCATGCAAGTCCGGTTTTTCGTCCGTCGGATGCTGTGCGGCACGCATCGCGCCCAATCCTCGTCAATCCGCGGTCTTGGAATGGACGGGACCTTACGCCTCGCCGGAGGTTTCGAACATCGCCAAATCCATGGCCTCGCGGGCGGTCTTGCCGGCCCAGACCACGAATTGGAACGCCGGAAAATACCGCTCGCTGGCGTCGAGCGCCGAGCCGAGCACGGCTTCGCACTGCCGGTTCGACGCCGTGACGCCGCAGGGCAGCAACAGCGCGTGGCGGAACATCACCATGCCGTTCTGGGTCCACACGTCGAAATGGCCGATCCACAATTGCTCGTTGATCAGCGCGACCAGCTGCTGCACTTCGGCGATCCGCGGATCCGGCACCCGCATGTCGAAGGCGCAGGCGAGATGCAGCGCCTCGATGTCGCTCATCCAGGTGAACGATATCTGATAATTGGTCCATCGGCCGGTGACGACGAGCGCGATTTCGTCGTCGCCCGCGCGCTCGAACGGCCAGTTGTTGCCGGCCGCCATATGCTCGACCACGTCGAGCGGATTGTCGTGCTGATCTCTGGCGATCTCGATGAGGGACATGCCGCCTCCACAGTGACGCTGAAGTGGAAATGCGCACGCCACTGAACATTGCCGAGGGTCGGCATCAATTTGACGCAGGAACAGATTGTGCCAACTCATTGACGAATTGTGGCAAATCAGTTCCTACGCCGAATATAGACGCTTCAATTCTTTCCGCCAAAGCCTAAACTGCTGACGGCCGACCGCGCTGCGCAGTCATGAAGTGATTTGCCCGCCGGGCACAATGTAGGACGTATCGCCGTCCACAGACCTGATTGCGACAGTTTAACTCGGCCGTCGCGTGGGTGCGGCCATGAGACTGGGCAAGAATTATCTGGGTTTTTGGTTTTCTTGCCGTACAATTCGTGACATGACAAATCGCGATTTCAAGATCGGACAGAGCCGGGATCAGGGAAGCTTCCTGCCGGCGCGGATCGAGGATTACGTTGGGCCGGACAATCCGGTGCGGGCGATCGAGGCTTACGTTTGCTGCCTTGATCTTGCCGCGCTGGGGTTCCGGCACACCGATTTCGGCAGCGGCGCCGGTCAGCCGCCGTACGATCCGGCCGACCTTCTGAAGCTTTATCTGTATGGCTATCTCAACCGGGTGCGGTCCTCGCGCCGGCTCGAGCGCGAGGCCGGACGCAATGTGGAGCTGATGTGGCTGCTGCGAGGGCTTGTGCCCGGCTATCGCACGATCGGCAACTTCCGCAAGGACAACCGGGATGCGCTCAAGGCGGCGAGCCGCGACTTCGTGCTGCTGGCGCGGGAGCTTGATCTGTTGGGCGGCGAACTGGTGGCGATCGATGGTGCGTTCTTCCACGGCGATGCGAGCAAGGGCAGCATCGTGACGCAGAAGCGGCTGGCCGAGCGTCTCGCCGCGCTGGAGCGCGACATCGAAGCCTATGGCGCGGAGCTGGAAAAAAGCGACGCGGCGGAGACGGCAGCGGCGACAGCCGGCGAGCGGGCTGACGGCGACATGGCGCAAAAGCTCGCCGCGCTCAAGGAGAAGCGCGCGAAGGTCGAGGCCGATCTGGCGCAGCTTGAGGCGAGCGGTGAGACGCAGCTGTCGCGTACCGACGCCGACGCCCGGCTGTTGTCGAAGAACGGCCAGACGGTGGCGGGATATAACGTGCAGATTGCCGTGGACGACCGCCACAAGCTGATCGTCGCGAGCGAGGTGGTCAACGACGGCAATGATACCGGCCAGCTGCATGCGATGGCGCTGGCCGCCAAACAGGCGCTCGGCGCAGCGACACTGACGGCGCTGGCCGATGTCGGCTATTACAACGGCGAGACACTCAAGGCGTGCGAGGCGGACGCGATCACGGCCTATGTGCCACAAGCCAAGCACAACAACAGCCAAGGCCGCTTCACCCATGAGGCGTTCGCCTACGACGCCGCGAGCGATGTTTACCGCTGTCCGGTGGGAAGCCTGCTGCGGCCGACGACGAGCCGCAAGCGCAACGCCGGTGGCAAATGGCATCTGCGCTATGTCAGCCGCCAATCGGACTGTAATGCCTGTCCGCTGCGCACCAAGTGCCTCGCCGCCAAGGCGCGGCGGCGCGAAATCCAGCGTTGGGTGCATGAGGACGTGATCGAGCGTCATCGCGTGCGCATGGCTGCGGCCGATGCGCCAATGCGCCGCCGCGGAGCCCTGGCCGAACACCCCTTCGGCACCCTCAAATGCCGCGCCGGATACCGCCACTTCCTGCTGCGCGGCTTCGACAAGGTGCGCGGCGAATGGAGCCTCATGGCGCTGTGCTACAACTTCAGCCGCGCGCTCAACATCCTTGGCCTGGACAAGCTCATCGCCTATCTCGCCAAGCGCAAGCTAAACGGCGCCTATTTGTTGCTCGACACCATCATCGCCGTCGCCAGCTGGCTTCGGATCGACGCGCCGCCCGTCCAGCTCGAAATCTGCCGGAAAGCTGTCGTTCCACGGTCCACAAGCAGCTTCGCTTGCTAAACACGCCAAAGACCAAATTCTTGCCCAGTCTCCATGCGCTAGCCGCCAAGTCTTGCAGAAAAGCGAGTCGCAGAATCCCTTAGTCGAAAAACAGGCTCGACACCGACTCCTCGGCGGCGGTGCGGCTGATGGCTTCGCCGATCAGGGTCGCGATCGAAAGCACGCGGATATTGTGCGAGGCCGTCACGGCGTCGGTCGGCTGGATCGAATCGGTGATGACGAGCTCTTTCAGATTCGACTTGTTGACGCGGGCGACCGCGCCGCCCGACAGGACGCCGTGGGTGATGTAGGCGTAGACCGCCTTGGCGCCCTTCTCCAACAGCGCGTCGGCGGCGTTGACCAGCGTGCCGCCGGAATCGACGATGTCGTCGACCAGGATGCAGGTGCCGCCGTCGACCTCGCCGATGACGTTCGCCACTTCCAATTCGCCCGGCCGCTCGCGCCGTTTGTCGATGATGGCGAGCGGCGCGTTGATGCGTTTGGCGAGCCCGCGCGCGCGCACCACGCCGCCGACGTCCGGCGATACGACAATGGTGTCGCCGGGCCCGAAGCGCTGCTTGATGTCGCGCACCATGACCGGCGCGGCGAACAGGTTGTCGGTCGGGATGTCGAAAAAGCCCTGGATTTGCCCGGCGTGCAGGTCGAGCGTGAGCACGCGGTCGGCGCCGGCATTGGTGATGAGGTTGGCGACGAGCTTGGCGGATATCGGCGTGCGCGGTCCGGGCTTGCGGTCCTGTCGGGCATAGCCGAAGTAGGGGAGTACGGCCGTGATGCGCGACGCCGAGGCGCGGCGCAGCGCGTCGATGATGATCAGCAATTCCATCAGATGGTCGTTCGCCGGGAACGACGTCGACTGGATGACGAACACGTCGGCGCCGCGGACGTTTTCCTGGATTTCGACGAAGATCTCCATGTCGGCGAAGCGCCGCACCACCGCCTTGGTCAACGGCGTGCCGATATAGGCGCCGATGCCTTCGGCCAGCGCAGGATTCGAATTGCCGGCGACGAGCTTGATCGCGCCGTTGTTGCCCGCCATCCCATTCGTCTCCTGCGGCGTCCTTCGCGGGTCTGATACAAGCCGCCCGGAAGGCTGGCAACCCGAATCGGGCCCTTCTCCCCGCGGCTTTGCCGGCGCGAACGGTGGATGCCGCGGGCTGGTTAACGAGCCCGAAAATGCCGGCATGGCGCACGGTAACGGGGCGGGTCGACTGCCGGTGAACCGTGCACCGATCCGCGACCTGCGCTATATTAAGGCAGACGGAGGACCCATGGCCGACCCACATCGCCTGACCGACGCCGAACCGCCGAGATCCGCCGCCGCGCGAGCGTGCGCGCCTCGCTGGCGTGCGAGGGCATGGTTCTGACCGCGGAGGAGGAGGCGCTGTTCGACGCGATGGAGCGGGAGCGCCTGTCTCCCGACGAGCGGGCCGCGCGCATCACGCAATTCAGTCGCCCGAAAGGTCGCCAGAAAGCGCCTGCCCGTGTGCTCTTGCAATTGGCCGGGGAAGATCAGCCCATGTTCGAGCTAAACACCGAGGAAGAAGCTTCATTCCAGGAGTCGTTGGCGCAGGCTGATCGCGGCGAATTCGCGACCGACGAAGAGACGCGCGTCCATTTGGGCGAAGCATGGAGTGAGGTTGCGGGAGTGAATGGCGAATAGCAAATAGCCGTTTTTCACTCCAACACAATCGCATTCACATGCCGGCCGTAGTCGGCCTCGCCGTGATGGGTCGCGCGGCGGAAGCTGAAAAACCTGCCGGTGTCGGCGTAGGTGCACAGCTCGAGATCCTGCACGCCGCGCAGGCCGGCGCGCTCGAGCCGCGCGGCGATGTAGCCGGGGAGATCGAACAAGGCGTGGCCGGTGCGCGCCGCGGGGACGAAAAAGCGGGCGTTCGAGCGATCCGCGGCGGTGAAGCGGCCGATGAGGTCGGGGCCGACTTCGTAGTTGCTTGGCGGATCATCGGGCCGATCGCGGCGGTGATGTGCGCGCGGTTCGCCCCGAGTGCTTCCATGGCGTCGACCGTCGCCTCGATGATGCCGGTCAAGGCGCCGCGCCAGCCGGCGTGCGCCGCGCCGATCACGCCGGCGCCCGCGTCGGCGAACAGGACCGGCCCGCAATCGGCCGTGGTCACGCCGATGGCGAGGCCGCGCGTCGTTGTCACGATGGCGTCGGCGCGCGGCCGCGTCTCGGCCGTCCATGGCGCCTCGACGGTCACCGCCTGCGCGGAATGAATCTGATAAGCGGTGAGAAAGCACGCCGGCTCGACATTGAGAGTCGCCGCCATGAGGCGGCGGTTCTCGGCGACCAAAGCGGTGTCGTCGTGCGAACCGGTGCCGCCATTGAGGCTGGCATAAAGGCCGCCGGACACGCCGCCCTCGCGCGTGAAGAAGGCGTGGCGGATGCCGGGCAAGGCGAGCGCGTCGGCCGTAATCATGATTTTGCCG
Source organism: uncultured Pseudomonadota bacterium (assembly GCA_963745155.1). Classification (GTDB taxonomy): domain Bacteria; phylum Pseudomonadota; class Alphaproteobacteria; order Rhizobiales; family Xanthobacteraceae; genus BOG-931. Next base: position 70,170 of record CAVUWO010000009.1, read on the forward strand.
CCGCGGACGGCGCCGCGAACCCGGGCAGCGGCCCGATCTTCGGGTCGGCGAGGCCGAGCACCTTGAACAGTTCGCCCATGCCGCGATTGTCGGTCCGAATCAGGCGCGACAGCGCGCCATCGATCTCGCCGACCTTGTCGCGCGGCGCTTTGGATTTGAGGACCGCGCCGCGCTCGCGGATACCGAGCTGCAGCAGAAATTCGCGCTGCGTCACCGGGCCATGGCTGTGCGCGCCGATGCATTCGGCGCCGAGCGCCAGCGTCTCGAAGTCGACATGCGCGGTCAGATCGGCCGCCCCCGGCTTGCGCAGCGGGTCGGCGAAGGAATGGCCGCTGACAGCCTGCACGGTATCGCCCAACGCGCAGCGCGTGTGCCCATAATCGATGATCAGCGCCGCCCCGTCGGCGCGCACGCGCCGGCCGAGCGCGAGCGCGAACTGGTCGGTGCGCCACTCGAAGATCGACCCGTCGGGCGCCTGGCGCAAGGCGCGCGGCAGCGTCCCCTCGAAAAACGGCAACGGATCCCGCGCCAGGCCGTAGCTCAGCGTGTCGCCTGGCCCGACCACGACGACGCGCTCGTGCCAGCCGTCCGCGGCCTTGATCGCCTGATGGACCGGCAACGCGTCGACGAACTCGTTGGCGACGACGATGACGGGGCCTGCTGGAACCTCGTCGAACGTCGCGTGCCAGAGCATCGGCACGCCGAGGTCCTGCAGCTTTTTTTGCTGCGCCTGTTGCAGGGTCGGGGAGACCTCGACGAGATGCACGACGATGGCGTCAAAAAAACCCTTGACGGTCCGCGCCGCCCGCAAGGCGTCGCTCATCATCGTGCCGCGGCCGGGCCCCAGTTCGACGACGCGCACGTTTTCCGGCGCGCCCATTTGTTTCCACACCGCGGCCATCCACAAGCCGATCAGCTCGCCGAATATCTGGCTGATCTCGGGCGAGGTGATGAAGTCGCCGCGGGTGCCGAACGGATCGCGCGTGACGTAATAGCCGTACTGCGGATGGGTGAGGCACAGCCGCATGTAATCGGCGAACGGCATCGGTCCGGCGGCGGCGATCAGGCGCCGGATTTCGGCCTCGAGCGGGGCAAGTGGTCCGTCAGGCATTGCTGACCGGTTTGAAGGTCGCGGTTTTGCCCCTCGCGGCAAAGGCGATCAGCGCGGCGCCGGCGAGCATCAACGGGATGCACAGCAGCATTCCCATCGTCAGCCCGCCCCACAGAAAGCCGAGCTGGGCGTCGGGCTCACGGAAGAACTCGCAAATGGTGCGCGCGACCCGTAGCCGAGCAGAAACGCGCCGCTGACGAGGCCGGGCCGCTTGAGCGCGCCCAGCTGCACCAGAAGCGCGAGCACCGCCAGCAGCACCAGTCCTTCGAGCGTCGCCTCGTAGAGCTGACTGGGATGGCGCGGGATCGGTCCGCCGTTCGGGAAGATCATGGCCCAGGGCACGTCGGTCGGCCGGCCCCATAATTCGCCATTGATGAAATTGGCGAGGCGGCCGAGGAACAGCCCGATCGGCGTGACCGCGGTCGTCACGTCGCCGAGCGACAGCACCGGCAGGCCGCGGCGCAGCGCGAACAAAATGATCGCGGTGATGACGCCGATCACGCCGCCGTGGAACGACATGCCGCCGTTCCACAGCTGGATAATCTCCAGCGGATGGGCAGCGAAATGCGGAAGATTGTAGAACAGCACGTAGCCGATGCGGCCGCCGAGGATGATGCCGAGCGTCGCCCAGATGACGAAATCGTCGAAGTCGATCACCGCGAACGGCGCCGGTCCGCCCCACAGCCGCTGCGACGCGATGATGGCGCGCGCATAAAACCATCCGGCGACGATGCCGGCGATGTAGGCAAGCGCGTACCAGCGCACGGCGAACGGGCCGATCGAGATCAGCACTGGATTGATCGCGGGAAACGGCAGGATCGGAAGGACGAGCATGGGTGTTCAGCTTTCGTGCGGGGCCGCGCGGGGCGGGAAGGGTCGGTCGTCTCGGCCCTTCACCGCGCGTAATAGCAGCGCTTTGTGGCGTGGCGGTGCCGGCGGCGATTTTCCAAGGCCTTGCGGTTTTCAGACCTCTTGCGGCTTGCAAGACCTCTTGCGGCGGTGTCGTGCCATTGCCATTGTGAGGGTTCATGGCAACGCGATGGCAGACGGGGGCTGGCGGGCAGCAACCGTGACCGGCTGTGGAGGCTCTCATGGTCCAGACGACGAACCGCTTCTTCGACGAGGTTGCTCGGTTGATGAACGACGCGGCGGGTGTCGCCCAAGGCGTGCGACGGGAGTTCGAGACGCTGTTCCGTGGTCAGGCCGAGCGGATACTCCGCGACCTCGACATTGTCCAGCGCGAGGAGTTCGAGGCCGTCGAAAGAGATGGCCCGCCTGGCGCGCGAAGAGAACGAGGCGCTTAAGGTTCGCCTCGCCGCGCTCGAGACCAAACTCGCCGCTGCGGCGTCGCCGCACCATCGCCGCCCGCACCTCCTTTCCCGCCGTCCCCGCCTGAGGTCGCGCCAGGCGGGTTCTGACCGCAATCTCGGATCCCGCGGGGATTTGGGTTTTCGCCGACTTCCCCTCCCACCGGTTGATCTGGGGCCGGGGAGCCGCAGGCGGCGCGCGTCGTCTTTTCTTGTTTTTCAAGCCTTTGGCCGCTATAAGCCCCGGCAACCGCGACAAGGAAGACTTCCTGCACCCCTGGAGGCTGCCGCGGAAAACCGTTGGCCTGCAAAGGCTTGAGATAAAGGACCACGTCTATGGCGACCGTCAATCTGATCAAGGCGACGGCGCGCCCGCGGGCAGGCAAGGGGGCCGCCCGGGGAGAGCGTCGCGCAGGCCGCGTTCCCGGCATCATCTACGGCGACGGCAAGGCGCCGCTGCCGATCTCGCTCGACTATGCCGAGCTGCGTCACAGCATCTTTGCCGGGCATTTTCTGACCACCGTTCATGACGTCGAGGTCGACGGCGTGAAGCACCGCGTCATTCCGCGCGACTTCCAGCTCGATGCCGTGCGCGACCTGCCGCTGCACGTCGATTTCATGCGGCTCGGCGAAGGCGCGACCATCCGGGTCAATATTCCGATCCGCGTGAAAAACGCCGAGACGTCGCCGGGCGTCAAACGCGGCGGCACCGTGTCGATCGTGGCCCATGCGCTCGAAGTGCGCTGCCGGGCCGACGCCATCCCCGCCGCCATCGAAGTCGATGTGGGTGATCTCGACATCAATCACTCCAGGCACTTGAGCGACATCACGCTGCCTGAAGGCGTGCGCGTAGCCGGGGGCCGCGACGTGACGCTGGTCACCGTGGTGCCGCCGTCGGGCTACGCGGAAGAGCTCAAGGCCGCGGCCGCAGCAGCTGCTGCCGCCGCTACCGCCGCTGCCGCACCCGCGGCAGCCGCTGGCGCGGCTGCGCCCGGCGCCGCGGCGGGTGCCGCCGGCGCCGCGCCCGGTGCCGCGGCCGGCGGTGCCGGCGAGAAGAAGGCCGAGAAGAAGTAAGGTCCCCGACGCCGGGACGCCGGGACGAGGTCGATGCGGCTCCTGGTTGGACTGGGCAATCCGGGGCCGCGCTACGCCGGCAACCGGCACAATATCGGCTTCATGGCGCTCGAAGCCATCGCCAAGCGCCACGGCATCGGGCCGTGGCGCCGCCGCTTTCCAGGGCGTGACCGCCGAGGGGCCGATCGGCGGCGAGCGCGCGCTTTTGCTTACTGCCCGGCACCTTCATGAACGAATCCGGCCGCGCCGTCGCCGAGGCCGCGCACTTCTATAAGCTGCCGCCGGTCGACGTCACGGTCTTTCACGACGAGATCGACCTGCCGCCCGGCAAGGTCCGGGTGAAAGTCGGCGGCGGCAATCGCCGGCCACAACGGCCTGCGCTCGATCACCGAGCATATCGGCAACGACTATCGCCGCGTGCGCATCGGCGTCGGCCATCCGGGCGCCAAGGAGCTGGTCTACAATTACGTGCTGGGCGATTTCGCCAAGAGCGAGCGGCCCTGGGTCGAGGCGCTGATCGACATCCTCGCCGACAACGCCGACCTGATCGTGCGCGGCGAATGAGCTTGCGAACAAGGTGCATCTCGCGATGGTTGCGAAGGGGTTCGGCGAGGTCCAAATGAAGCGCGACAGTGATAGCTAGCGCATTGAACGGTTCTGGGGATTGTCATGTCGACGATAACGCTTGAAGTGGATGCAGAGCTTGCCGGCTGGCTCGAAGCTGAGGCCACGAAGCGGGCGGTGTCGGTTGAGTGCGTTGCATTTCGGCTGCTGCAAGAAGAGCGCATGCGCGATATTGGCGCCCAAGCGATCGATGTAACGATTGGCGGCGAACGCTGGTCCGCGCGCGTTCCCCGCGCGGGCTTTGCATCCCGGTTACACGACCGAATGGACCATGGCGTCCGAGCAATAACCAACCACTTCACAAATCGCGAGCAGCAATGGGCTTCAAATGCGGCATCGTCGGCCTGCCGAATGTCGGCAAGTCGACCCTCTTCAACGCGCTGACAGAAACCGCGGCGGCGCAGGCGGCGAATTATCCGTTCTGCACCATCGAGCCGAATGTCGGCGAGGTCGCCGTGCCGGACAAGCGGCTCGAGACGCTGGCGGCGCTGGCGAAATCGGCGACCATCGTGCCGACAAGGCTCACCTTCGTCGACATCGCCGGACTGGTGCGCGGCGCCTCGAAAGGCGAGGGGCTGGGCAATCAGTTTCTCGCGAATATCCGCGAGGTCGACGCCATCGCGCACGTCGTGCGCTGCTTCGAGGATACCGACGTGACCCACGTCGAAGGGCGCATCGATCCGCTCGCCGACATCGAGACGATCGAGACCGAGCTGATGCTGGCCGACCTCGACAGCCTGGAGCGCCGCGTCGACGGCCTGACCAAAAAGGCCAAGGGCGGCGACAAGGACGCCAAGGAGACGGTCGATCTCGTCAACCGCGCGCTCGTTCTGCTGCGCGAGGGCAAGCCGGCACGGCTCGTCGAGCGCAAGCCCGAGGAGGAGCGCACGTTTCATATGCTCGGGCTGATCACGGCGCTGCCGGTGCTTTACGTCTGCAATGTCGACGAAGGCTCGGCCGCGGACGGCAACGCGTTCTCGGCCAAGGTGGCCGCGCGGGCCAAAGCCGAAGGCGCGGCCGCGGTCGTGATTTCGGCCAAGATCGAAGCCGAGATCGCGGTGCTTTCGCGCGAGGAGCGCACCGACTATCTCGCCGCCGTCGGCCTCAAGGAGGCCGGGCTCGACCGGTTGATCCGCGCCGGTTACGGGCTCCTCGATCTCGTCACCTTCTTCACGGCCGGCCCGAAGGAAGCGCGCGCCTGGACGGTCAAGCGCGGCGCCAAGGCGCCGCAGGCCGCGGGCGTGATCCATACCGATTTCGAACGCGGCTTCATCCGGGCTGAGACCATCGCCTACGACGACTATGTCGCCTGCGGTGGCGAAGCCGGCGCCCGCGAGGCCGGCAAACTGCGGCTCGAGGGCAAGGACTATGTCGTCGCCGACGGCGATGTCATGCATTTCCGCTTCGCGACGTAAATCGGCGCGACGCGGCTGATCGGACCGGACCCTTATTGCCCGGTGACGCCCTCGCCTTGGCTGCGGATGGCGCCAAGGTGTTCGTTGATGCGGAAAACGATGAGCACGAATTCAGCGAAGATGCGCGCCAGGATCACGCCCATGGCGGTGCCGAGCAGGCTCGAGATCAGAAAAATCATGCCGACGAACGGGTTGAACGCCATGGTCGACAGCGAGGACACCGCGCCGGCCGCGCCGAGCAGGATCGCAATGACGACGGCGAGCCAATAAAACACCTTGATCACGCCGGGCGTCACGAACCGCTCCCACTGGAACAGATCGCCGATACCGAACATCTTCGCTTCTCCCGTGACGTTGGGACCAAGCGCCTGACGCGCCAAATCGCTGCTGGTTGAAATGCCGCCCCTCCGCCCAGACTGCACGCCGCGTCGGCGGCGGTCAATCAGACGCGGCAGGCGTGTTGTCGTGACCTTTAACCGTGACGCCGCAGCGGTCGTACCGCGTCGATTTTGCGGCGCCGGAACATGGCGAGCGGCTGCGGCACACTACCGGGACGCACGCGCCGGAACGCAGCGGCCGACCGCGCGTTCGCCCCATGTATTCGACCCGCGTATTCGAAACGGCCGGATCGTTGGTTCGCTTCGGCGTGCATAGGCATGGGAGTTGACGATGATAAACCGCATCTTCTTTGGCACGTTCTTGGGCGCACTCGGAGTCGGGCTGGTCGCCGGAGCCTCGGCCGCCTCGGCGCAAGAGGTCATCATCCGGGATCCGGCGCTGGCGCCGCCGCCCGCGGCCGTGGTTACGCAGCCCGTCGTGGCTGCGCCGGTCGAAACCGTTGAAACCGTGCGCACCGTGTCGACCGATGTCGGCCCTCGCCGGGTCTCGCACCGGCGCGGACCGCGAGGCCGCACCGCGCGCGTCACCACCACGCGGACGATTACGCGCGAGATTGTCCCGGGTCCGGCCGTCGCCGTCGCACCGGTCGCGGTCGCGCAGCCGGGCTACACCCCAGTCGCGGCGCCGCTGTATGACGTTGCGCCGGGCGCTGCCATCGCGCCGGCCGTCACGGTCGCGCCGACCTATCAGTACATCTACCAGCCCGACCGCATCCTGGTGGTCGATCCCGCGACCGGCATCGCCGTGCAATCGATCCCGCGCTGAAGGCGCCGTCGGCGCCGGCCGCTCCCGCCTCGCGCTCCGATCTCCCGCGGGCGTGCCCGCTGCTGCGTCCGTGCGGCGGTGGTGCTATAAGCGTAGTCCTGGTCACGGAGCACGGACATGATTCTGCCCACGGTGCTGGCGCTCGGCGCGCAACTCCTCGTCCCGGTCGCCGACGGCGTGCCGACGCTTAATGTCGAGCAGGTCTGCGAAGGCATCGCGCAACAGGGCGGTGTCACCTTCCATGATCCCGCCATCGCTCAGGAGAAGAAGAACTGCCTCGAGAGCGAGGCGGCGATCCGCGAGCAGTTGTCCAAGCAATGGACGAGCTTCTCTCCCGCCGACCGCAGCCATTGCGTGAACGAGTCGGTGATGGGCGGCGATTCGAGCTACACCGAACTTTTGACCTGCCTCGAAATGGCGCGCGACGTGCGCGCCATGCGTGCCGACCAGGAGAAGCCGGCAAGCGCGACGCCGCCGGCGTCTAAGAAATAGCGCCGTTGGCTCGATCCTGACGGGAGACGACAGGCGGCGCTTGCGTCCCGGTGGCCGTATCCCCACGTTTCGCCCGTGGGACGATTTCGCGGCGGGACACGATCATGGCTTTCTCAGGCGCAATGTTCTCGAGGTCGCGTGGACTGGCCGCAGGGCTGTGGCATGCCGGTGCCGGTGCCTATGGTCCCCAGTCGCGCCGCGCTGCGCTCGACCGGCTCGATCTGCTCGCAACGCTGTTCGACACAGCGCTGATCGTACCCGGCACCAACATCCGCTTCGGCATCGAGGCGCTGCTGCGGCTGCTTCCGGGCATCGGCGACATCGCGGCATCCGCGCTGTCGTTTTACCTGTTGTACGAAGCCTCCAGGCTCGGCGTGCCGCGGCTGCTCTTGGCGCGTATGCTGGCGAACGTGCTGCTCGAAGGCGCGGTCGGCGCGGTTCCGGTCGCCGGTGATGCCTTCGACGTGTTCTTCCGCGCCAACCGCCGCAACATCGCGCTGTTGCGCGCCCATTTCGCCCGCGTCGGCTGGTCTGAAGCAGACGCGGGCCGATCACGCCCGAACGCAGCCTTTTAAGCCGCCTCCTCGCCGCCGCCCGGCAGCTCGCTCTTGAGCTGCTTGAGTATGCGGCGCAGCGCGGCGACTTCGGCTTCGAGCTTGGCCACTCGCTGGACCAGTTCGCCGTCGGCCGACCGGTTTGGTTGCGAGCCGGCATCGATGAAGGCGAGGCCGAGTTCTTCGCCGTGACGCCATTGCACGTGCGCCCGCAACGTCTGCTCTTTCTGCGGGATATAAAGCTCGACGGCGTCGGGCACCGCCACGGTGTCGGAAAACACCACGCGCGCGCCAACGTCGGAGATGTCGCGGATGAGGCAGTCCACCGCGCTGCGGCGTTTGTTGAAATAAAGGCAGCCGCGCAGAAAGCTTCTGTTCCGCGTGGCGTTGCGGCGCTCGGCCATGGTCGTCTCCTCGATCGCCCTGATATCGAGGGTAAACTTGGCCGCTTAACACATTCTCAATTGTCTCAATTGTCCGGCATCGTCGCGTCCGACCGCGTCTCTACCCGTAAGTTGCTGTCAAACAACGCCGATCGCATCCCCCACCGCAATCTCGCCGCCTTCGACCACCTCCGCATAGACGCCGCAATCGGCGTGGCCGTAAGTCTGCAGCAGCGTCTGCGGCAGGGTGAGATCACGCCGGCCGGTTTGCGGGTCGACATTGGTGGCGGCGCAGCGGACGATGCGTTTGACGGGCTTGAGGCGGGCAGCGCCGGCGGCCAGCGTCTGGCCGATGAAGTCGAACTCACTCCAGGCGGGCCAGCCCTCGACATAGATGTTGGCGCGGAAGCGCAGCGGATCGATGGCGGCGCCGGTCGCTGCTTCCAGCGCGCGGACCGAGGCGAGATTGATGATCGAGACCACTTTGCGCGCCACGTCGGAAAAACTATGGCCGCGGGCGAACAGCACCTTGGCAGGCCCGCGCATTTCGTCGGCGCAGAACGCGGCAAAGAAACGCTCGATCGCCGCGCGGCCGTCGGGGGTTTCGAGATCGCCGCTCACCACCTGCCGGCCCTCTCCGGTAGTTGGGGCCGGCGAAGACGGACGCGACTGCGCCACAACGAGCGTGCGGGTGGTCTGATCGAAGGCGGCGCGCAAGGTGGCGAGACGTTCGTTGCGCATCAGCATCAGAAAGCGCTGCTTGGGCAGGTGCGCGGGAGCGGCAGGGTCGAAACCGGACGGGCCGTTCTCGATGGCGTAAATCCGGTCGCCCAGGATAGTTTCGCCGGGCGTCAGCGTGCTGCGAGGGAGCGGTTCGGGGGTGAGGCCTTTGACAGGGTAGCGGTAGATCGCTGCAAGGGTCGCCATAAGGGTTGCCATCGCTGCTCGACGTGCCCGTCTTGGCGGGCCGGGAGTGACGGGATGTGGCTCGACGCCGGTCGACGCTACATGTAACGAATTCGAGGCGTCGGCGTAACGGTACGAAACAGGGCGGGAAACGATTGAAGCCGTACGTTGATTTGCTTACAGCGATGCACGGTGCCGATGGATAGCCTCGGCCGCGCATTTCACACAATACGCTCCACAGCAGGACCGGTAACCCATATGCGATCGAGGCTGCTGTCGCAAAGCGCGGCGATGACGCGGGCGGCATCGGCATGCTTGATCGCGCTCTGGGCGACGGGCTGCCCGGTCCGGGCCCAAGAAAACAACGCCGCAGCCGACAATCCGGCAGCCATTAATGCGGGAGCCAATAACGCAACGGCCACGACGTCGCCGCCGAGGTGCGCAAAGGGCATCACCTGGCGACGCTGTTGTGCACGTCCTGCCATGTGGCGGCGTCCGATCAGCTCTACGCTCCGACCGCGGATCCGCCGGCGCCGTCCTTTGCCGCGATCGCGCAACGCCCGGAAGTAACCGCCAATTCATTGCAGCAATTTCTGACCACGACACGGGATGGTTTGGACAATCCGAAAGGCATGCCGAACCCGGGTCTGGTCGATTTTCAAAAGCAAGCCATCGCCGCTTACATCCTGAGCCTGCGCCAGGTTCGGCCGAACCCGGCGAACTGACGCGGCGCCCGGCCGGCTCGCGCGGATCGGGGGGCGCTTCGGCACGTCGCTGCGGGGTCTCCGCCAAACCGTCGATCCTCGTCACCGAAGGCGCGAGCACCTCTTCCGCCGGGCGGGCGCCACCCCATATTTATCGTGGCCGTTCGCCTTCGGGGTTCGGCCGGAGTGGCCGGCGCACGGATCTTGATCCAGATCAGGGACCCATGCGGCCGGTCGTGGATTGATCACCCCATGACGATGTTCCACGCGCGCCGGAAGGGCGTCTGGAATAGGCCGAGGGAACCAACATGAACTTTGACAAATACACTGACCGCAGCCGCGGTTTCGTGCAGTCTGCCCAATCCCTCGCGCTCCGCGAGGGCCATCAGCAATTTGCGCCCGAGCACCTGCTCAAGGTGCTGCTCGACGATCCCGAAGGGCTCGCGGCCGGGCTGATCGACCGCTCCGGCGGCAATTCGCGGCAGGCCTTGTCCGCCGTCGAGGCGGCGCTCGCCAAGCGCCCGAAGGTTTCCGGCGGTGGCGCGGGCCAAGTCTATCTCGACCCGGCCTTGGCGCGGGTCTTCGAGACCGCCGAGAAGGCGGGCGAGAAGGCCGGCGACAGCTTCGTCACCGTCGAGCGGCTGCTGCTCGCGCTCGCGCTCGAGAAGAACAGCGAGGCGGGCAAGATTCTCGCCCAAGCCGGGGTCACCCCGCAAAACCTCAATGCCGCCATCGAGAGTTTGCGCAAGGGCCGCACCGCCGACAGTGCGTCGGCGGAGAACGCCTATGACGCGCTGAAGAAATACGCCCGCGACCTCACCCAGGCGGCGCGCGACGGCAAGCTCGATCCGGTGATCGGCCGCGACGAGGAAATCCGGCGCACCATTCAGGTGCTGTCGCGGCGCACCAAGAACAATCCGGTGCTGATCGGCGAGCCGGGCGTCGGCAAGACCGCGATCGTCGAAGGCCTGGCGCTTTGCGCATCGTCAACGGCGACGTGCCGGAAAGCCTCCACGACAAGAAGCTCTTGTCGCTCGACATGGGCGCGCTGATCGCCGGCGCCAAATATCGCGGCGAGTTCGAGGAGCGGCTCAAGGCGGTGCTGCAGGAAGTCACCGGCGCGGCCGGCGCCTACATCCTCTTCATCGACGAGATGCACACCATCATCGGCGCCGGCAAGGCCGACGGCGCCATGGACGCCTCGAACCTGCTCAAGCCGGCGCTCGCCCGCGGCGAGTTGCACTGCATCGGCGCCACCACGCTCGACGAATACAAAAAGCACGTCGAGAAGGACGCCGCGCTCGCCCGCCGCTTCCAGCCGATCTTCGTCGGCGAGCCGAGCGTCGAGGATACCGATGTCGATTCTGCGCGGGCTCAAGGACAAGTACGAGGCCCATCACGGCGTGCGCATCACCGACGGCGCGCTGGTGGCGGCGGCGACCTTGTCCAATCGCTACATCACCGACCGCTTCCTGCCCGACAAGGCGATCGACCTGGTCGACGAGGCGGCGGCGCGGCTGAAGATGCAGGTCGATTCCAAGCCGGAGGAACTCGACACCATCGATCGCGAAATCATCCGGCTCAAGATCGAGCAGGAGGCGCTGAAGAAGGAGCACGATCCGGGTTCGCGGGCGCGGCTGACCGCGCTCGAAGGCGAACTGAAATCGCTCGAGAAGCAGTCCGCCGATCTCACCGCGAGGTGGAAGTCGGAGAAGGAAAAACTTTCCGATGCGCAGAAGCTCAAGAACGAGCTCGATGCCTTGCGCGTCGAACTCGCCAATGCGCAACGTCGCGGTGAGTATCAGCGCGCTGGCGAAATTTCCTACGGTCGCATCCCCGAGATCGAGAAAAAGCTGAAAGCCGCCGAAGCCGGCGACGGCAAGGGCGCGATGGTCGAGGAGGCGGTGACGCCCAATCACATCGCCCAGGTGGTGTCGCGCTGGACCGGCATTCCGGTCGACCGCATGCTCGAGGGCGAGAAGGAAAAACTCCTGCGCATGGAGGAGCAGATCGGCAAGCGCGTGGTCGGCCAGACCGAGGCGGTCAAGGCCGTCTCGACCGCGGTGCGCCGCGCCCGCGCCGGCCTGCAGGATCCGCACCGGCCGATCGGCTCGTTCATGTTTTTGGGTCCGACCGGCGTCGGCAAGACCGAATTGACCAAGGCGCTCGCTGAATACCTGTTCGACGACGAGACCGCGCTCCTGCGCATCGACATGTCGGAATACATGGAGAAGCACTCGGTGGCGCGGCTCATCGGCGCTCCGCCCGGCTATGTCGGCTATGAGGAAGGCGGCGCGCTCACCGAAGCGGTGCGGCGGCGGCCTTATCAGGTCGTGCTGTTCGACGAGATCGAGAAGGCGCACCCGGACGTGTTCAACGTGCTCCTGCAGGTGCTCGACGACGGGCGCCTGACCGACGGGCAGGGCCACACGGTCGATTTCCGCAACACCTTGATCGTGATGACATCGAACCTCGGCGCCGAGATTCTGGTCGCTCAGCCGGAAGGCCAGGACACCGAGGCGGTGCGCGATCAGGTGATGGCGATCGTGCGGGCGAGCTTCCGGCCCGAATTCCTCAACCGGGTGGACGAGATCATCCTGTTCCACCGGCTGCAGAAGTCGGAGATGGCGCGTATCGTCGACATCCAGATGCAGCGGCTCGCCAAGCTTTTGGAAGAGCGCAAGATCGTGGTGAAGCTCGAACCCGCGGCGCGCGACTGGCTCGCCGACAAGGGCTGGGACCCCGCCTATGGCGCGCGTCCGCTCAAGCGGGTGATCCAGAAGGCGGTGCAGGATCCGCTCGCCGAGTTGATCCTGTCCGGCCGCATCAAGGACGGCGAGACGGTCACCATCTCGGCCGGCAAGCAGGGCCTGCGGTTCAACGGCGAGGTCGTGGCGGCGGCGGCTTAATCGCCGCCGCCTTCATTGCGAGCGAAGCAATCCAGTCTCTGTGCCGCCGACCCTGGTTGCTTCGTCGCTTCGCTCCTCGCAATGAAGAGCCATGCCAACGGCCTTTGTTCTCGTCTCGTCATTCGTCATTGCGAGCGAAGCGAAGCAATCCAGGGTAAGCGGCACGACGCTCTGGATGACGATAATGGAGGCGACCGGCATTATTTGCGCAGCACGGCCCCCGCCGCCTCGTTGATCCGCTCGCGGACGTGCTCGACGAAAGAACCGGCGTGAAACTTCGAGACGCCATCGATCGTGAGTGGATTAGCGCCGCCCGAGCTTTCGACGCTGATTGAGTCCCAGAAGAGCCCGCGCTGGTGCAGGACTTCGGCGATATGCGAGAGCGGCAGATGATCGTCGGTGCGCGCCCAAGGGGTCAGCCAGAATCTGACCTCTCTCGTCGAAATGCCGACGTGATCGGCGAACATGCGCGTTGGAAACAGCCAGCGCGTGAGGTTGAAATGAAACAAAGCCCAAAATCGGCTCGAACGTACTTCGATGCGGTCGCGGCAGTTGCAATCTGATTCACCAAAAATCTCCTGTTCAAATCGTCATTGCGACGCAAATTCAGAACTTACCGCGTGCCAAAAGGTTCAACGCGCCTGCGCGACGCGCGCCGGCGCGCGATTCATCAATAGATCGAGCTGCTCGCGGTCGCGCTCGAACGAGGCCAGGGCCGCCCCGTCGAGCACCCGGCCGCGCGGCAGCTTGACGGTCATCGGATTGACGAAGCGGTCGTTGATGAGGATTTCGAAATGCACGTGCGAGCCGGTCGACAGGCCGGTCGAGCCGACGAAGCCGATGACCTGGCCTTGGCGCACATGGCTGCCTTCCTCGAGCCCGCGCGCGAACGCCGTCATGTGGCCGTAGGCGGTCTCGTAACCGTTGGCGTGGCGGATGCGGATGTATTTGCCGTAGCCGCCTTTGACGCCGATCTCGTCGATGGCGCCGTTGCCGGCGGCGTAGATCGGCGTGCCGGTCGGCGCCGCCCAGTCGACGCCGGTGTGCATCTTCATATAGTGCAGCAGCGGATGATTGCGTTCGCCGAACCCGGACCGCATGATGCCGTTGGCGACCGGCTTGCGCACGAGGAACTTCTTGGCGCTCTTTCCGGTCTCGTCATAATAGTCGAAGGTGCCGTCGTCGGCGGTCTGATAGCGGTAGTACCGCTTGGTTTCGCCGCCGATCGTCAACGCGACGTAGCGCACTTCGCTGCGGCCGTCGCCGTTCTCGTCGTCGGCGTAAAGCACGTCGAACGCGTCGCCCGACTGTACCTTGCGCTGAAAATCGACATCGTAGGAATAGATGCGCACGACGTCCTCGATGACGCCGGCCGGGATGTTATTGCGCAGCGCGGTCTCGTAAAGGCTTTGATAAAGCCGCACGCCGCCGCCGTCGTCGTCGTCGGCATTTTCGTCCTGGCGGGCATCGGCGATGTCGGCGTCGACGTTGCGGATGTCGACCGGAACGTAGGTGCCGCGGTCGGACAGCGCCGTCGCCGCCTCGATCGCGCTGTCGCTGGCGACGATGACGCGCAAGGGCCGCATGTGCCCCAGCCCGGCCGCGGCGGTGAGAACGCGAACCTTGCGGCCTTCCTTCAGTCCGCCGTCGCGCGCCGGCGCCCCGATCACCGCCGAGATGCCCTTGATCTCGTCGGGCGCGGCGCCGAGTTCGTGCAGGATCGAGCCGAGCGTTTCGCCCTTCTTCGCCACGACGGTGTGCTCGCTCCAGTCGTTGGGGTTCGATGCCTTGGGCCGCAGCGTGATGTTCTCGGGAATGACCCGCGCCTCGAAGCCGACATAAGGGTCGGTGTCGCCTTCGGCGGCGTAGCTGAGCTTGAGGCCCGCGGCGGCGGCCGGATCGGCTTCGCCGATCAGGGAATTGTTGCGGGCGGCGCTCGCCACCTCGCGCACGCGCGAAACCACGTCGTCGAGCGGCAACAGCGTCGAGGCCTTGACCTTCGGCAACAGCGAATTGAGGTCGCACACGGCGGGCGTCACCTTGCCCCGCGGCCCGCTCGGGACGAAATCGCAGGTGACGAAGGAAACCTCGGCGTCAGGCTCGGCCGCCGGCGCCTCGTCGGCATTCGCCACGCCCTCGGCCATCAGCTTCTGCGGATTGAACGGCGGAATATTGGCCGACAGGTCGGAAACGGTCAGCGACAGGTTGCCGGACACGCGCGCATAGGGGCGGGTGCGGATCAATTCGCGATCGTGGGAATGCGTGGTGGTGGCGATGCGCAGGATCTGATGAATGACGCTCGGCTCGGCGAGCGTCGGAAGCCGGTCGGTCTTGCGGATGCCCAGCCGGTCGCCGACGCCGGCGGCCACGGCGCGCAACGCGGTTTCGACGTGCTCGGGCGCCGCGGCAAAATTGGTCTCGCCGTCGAGCGAAGCGAACACCGCGCCGCTCATCAGCGCGGCGCCGAACAATCCCGTCAGGATCGTGCCGCTGAACCATTGTATGGAGAGACGACGCCGGTCGACCAGGACACCGGTGCCCCCGTCGACCGAAAGCGGCGGCTCGTTGCCGATATCGACGTAATCGGCATCGAACCTCCGCCGTGCGCCGCGCAGCTTGTCTTGGTCCAAGACCGCGTTCCCCTCACCACCACTCTGCACCGTGACCGATGGCGCGCGCCGCATCGCGGCGCCGCCTCAGCCTTGGAGCATGTCCCGCAAGCGACAGGTCCCCCGACGCGTTCGCCGAACGGACTTGCGCAATACGGCCTCGAACCGTTGGCCTCGAACCGTTGGCCTCGAACACTTGGACGCGCGCACGATGCCCCGTCCGGCCTGGCAACGTCAACGCAACCAAGCCGTCAAAGCCGGAATTTACCGTTGATTGCCGCGCCCCCCATGGCGACATCCCCGACACCATTGCGCAAAGAACGGCGGAGGAATGTGGCCGCAGTGCGGCGTCTCAAGTCCGGCCGAGGTGCGCCACGCCGGTCAATCGCGTCCGCGCGCCCTGTTTGCATCGCACAACGTGGTGGATGGGGCGCCTTCGGCAAGCCTCGCGGCAGCAGCTCCAGGCCTGAAACTTCGTCGAGGAAGCGACATCGAGGCGACATGGAAGCGACACGGAAGCGAATGGAAAAAGGGTCAACAACGCTGCCCGGTTTCGTCGCTGCAACGCGAAAAGTATTAACAAAACATGCGTTTGCGCGGCCAAAGCGGCGGTGCGAATTTGCTGCGAGAAGGTGTTGACACGACCGACAGCCGAAGACTATATACCCCCCTACGGACGCGCTGCCGCTTGGCGCGATGGCGCGTCTGCGAAGCCCCTCACTGATCATTCGGTGAAAAGCATCCGGCCAGCACTTGGCTATGTCGGATGTATAGGCTTCGGCGGCTCCGGTCTCGGCACGATGCCTTCTGGGCAGACGCGGCGGCCGGGGAGGGTTCCCGCAAGGGACCCATGCTGTTTGACAAGTGAATAGGAAGAAAGAGAAACGTGGACGGCGGAGTCCCTGCGGGCCGCTTCCTCGAGCGAAGAAGATTTCGATCTTCTTGGTGAGAAGTTGCGGTCAAGAAGAGACTTCGGCGGTCGACGTTTTAGGTCAACACTATGACTCTTGATGCAGCGCAAGCTGCGTTGAGAAATCAGAGTGGGACCTCGTCAAACGTGTGATCAGCCGAGATCAAATCTCTTCAACTTGAGAGTTTGATCCTGGCTCAGAGCGAACGCTGGCGGCAGGCCTAACACATGCAAGTCGAGCGCCGTAGCAATACGGAGCGGCAGACGGGAGAGTAACACGTGGGAACGTGCCCTTTGGTTCGGAACAACACAGGGAAACTTGTGCTAATACCGGATAAGCCCTTACGGGGAAAGATTTATCGCCAAAGGATCGGCCCGCGTCTGATTAGCTTGTTGGTGAGGTAACGGCTCACCAAGGCTACGATCAGTAGCTGGTCTGAGAGGATGATCAGCCTCACTGGGACTGAGACACGGCCCAAACTCCTACGGGAGGCAGCAGTGGGGAATATTGGACAATGGGCGCAAGCCTGATCCAGCCATGCCGCGTGGATGATGAAGGCCTTAGGGTTGTAAAGTCCTTTCGGCGGGGAAGATAATGACGGTACCCGCAGAAGAAGCCCCGGCTAACTTCGTGCCAGCAGCCGCGGTAATACGAAGGGGGCTAGCGTTGCTCGGAATCACTGGGCGTAAAGCGCACGTAGGCGGCTTTTTAAGTCAGGGGTGAAATCCTGGAGCTCAACTCCAGAACTGCCTTTGATACTGAGAAGCTCGAGTCCGGGAGAGGTGAGTGGAACTGCGAGTGTAGAGGTGAAATTCGTAGATATTCGCAAGAACACCAGTGGCGAAGGCGGCTCACTGGCCCGGTACTGACGCTGAGGTGCGAAAGCGTGGGGAGCAAACAGGATTAGATACCCTGGTAGTCCACGCCGTAAACGATGGATGCTAGCCGTTGTCGGGTTTACTCGTCAGTGGCGCAGCTAACGCATTAAGCATCCCGCCTGGGGAGTACGGTCGCAAGATTAAAACTCAAAGGAATTGACGGGGGCCCGCACAAGCGGTGGAGCATGTGGTTCAATTCGAAGCAACGCGAAGAACCTTACCAGCCCTTGACATCCCGGTCGCGGGTACCAGAGATGGAACCCTTCAGTTCGGCTGGACCGGAGACAGGTGCTGCATGGCTGTCGTCAGCTCGTGTCGTGAGATGTTGGGTTAAGTCCCGCAACGAGCGCAACCCTCGCCCTTAGTTGCCATCATTCAGTTGGGCACTCTAAGGGGACTGCCGGTGATAAGCCGCGAGGAAGGTGGGGATGACGTCAAGTCCTCATGGCCCTTACGGGCTGGGCTACACACGTGCTACAATGGCGGTGACAATGGGACGCAAAGGGGAGACCCTGTGCAAATCTCAAAAAGCCGTCTCAGTTCGGATTGTGCTCTGCAACTCGAGCACATGAAGTTGGAATCGCTAGTAATCGCAGATCAGCACGCTGCGGTGAATACGTTCCCGGGCCTTGTACACACCGCCCGTCACACCATGGGAGTTGGCTTTACCTGAAGACGGTGCGCTAACCGCAAGGGAGCAGCCGGCCACGGTAGGGTCAGCGACTGGGGTGAAGTCGTAACAAGGTAGCCGTAGGGGAACCTGCGGCTGGATCACCTCCTTTCTAAGGATGATCCTTCAGGACCGCTGTGCATTTCGGTGCATCGCTCGGTTCTATCGGATCTCTTAGGAACATCAGGGCAAGCCGGCCTCGGTCGGTGCAGCCCATTGGCGGGACACCGCCGTCTACGTTTCTCTTTCTTCACGAACGAGCAGACCAGGAGTCAGTCATCAGTATTCAGTGGTCGGATGCGCCGCACTTGTCGCGGTTGCGTCGCGATTGCTGGTTTCTGACCACTGACTCCTGGTTCGGGCTTGTAGCTCAGTTGGTTAGAGCGCGCGCTTGATAAGCGTGAGGTCGGAAGTTCAAGTCTTCCCAGGCCCACCAACCTTCGCGGCTAGCGCCGCTTCGGTTGGCACGCGGATTTGCGTCGCCGATCGATATTCGCCGACTGGCGCGGGGCCATAGCTCAGTTGGGAGAGCGCCTGCTTTGCAAGCAGGAGGTCGTCGGTTCGATCCCGTCTGGCTCCACCAGACAGTCGTCGGATTCAGGCGCTTCCGATTGGCGCGGCCTTTTTGCGCCTGCGCCCCAAAAACTCGTTCGTGAGAAAACCAATCCGCGCTTCTCGGCTTCGGCCGAGGGTGCGCGTGATATCTGACATCGTGAAGAGGAGATCGATCCGAGTGCCGTTGCGTGACGTGAAGTCGCGCAGGGCGCGCACTCTCCAGGCATTTGCCGTGGCCCAAGTCGTATGACTTGAAGTCATATGACTTGAAGTCATGGCAGCGTGCACACGTCGGCAGCGCTTGACCGCAATGCCGTCGGATCGATCTTGTGAAGCAAACTGGTCTTTCTAAATCAGTGTCCGCCCGCGGCGTCCTGGCGTTCGAGCAATCGAGCGCCTGAAGCGTCGTGGATCATCGCCGAGATGAATGGGCATTGATAATGAGAGCGATCAAGTGATTTAAGGGCATTTGGTGGATGCCTTGGCGCTGAGAGGCGATGAAGGACGTACTACGCTGCGATAAGCCGCGAGGAGCTGCGAAGGAGCTTTGATCCGCGGATTTCCGAATGGGGAAACCCACCTTCGATAGTGGAATTCCGAGACCTTAACAGTCTCGGAGACGAGGCCGCGAGGTCCCGCACAAGGGACGGCGAGGTTTCGGATTTCCACTATCAAATGAAGGTATGAACCTCCGAATAAAATAGGGGGTTTCAAGCTAACCCGGGGAACTGAAACATCTCAGTACCCGGAGGAAAGGACATCAACCGAGACTCCGCTAGTAGTGGCGAGCGAACGCGGACCAGGCCAGTGACGATCCAGAGACAACCGGAAGCGTTTGGAAAGGCGCGCCGTAGTGGGTGACAGCCCCGTACGGGTAATGCGAAGGATCGTCCTTGAGTAAGGCGGGACACGTGCAATCCTGTCTGAACATGGGGGGACCACCCTCCAAGCCTAAGTACTCCTCAGCGACCGATAGCGAACTAGTACCGTGAGGGAAAGGTGAAAAGCACCCCGACGAGGGGAGTGAAATAGACCTGAAACCGAATGCCTACAAACAGACGGAGCCCAAGGTTCGTCCTGGGTGACGTCGTACCTTTTGTATAATGGGCCAGCGACTTAATCTGACGAGCAAGCTTAAGCCGATAGGCGTAGGCGCAGCGAAAGCGAGTCTGAACAGGGCGTTCAGTTCGTCGGATTAGACCCGAAACCTAGTGATCTAGCCATGGCCAGGTTGAAGGTGGGGTAACACCCACTGGAGGACCGAACCGGTGTCTGTTGAAAAAGCCTCGGATGAGCTGTGGCTAGGGGTGAAAGGCTAATCAAACTGGGAAATAGCTGGTTCTCCGCGAAAGCTATTTAGGTAGCGCCTCGGACGAATACTGTGGGGGGTAGAGCACTGGATGGGCTAGGGGGACTTACCGTCTTACCAAACCCAACTAAACTCCGAATACCCACAAGTACTATCCGGGAGACACACGGCGGGTGCTAACGTCCGTCGTGGAGAGGGAAAAAACCCTGACCTACAGCTAAGGCCCCGAATTCGTGGCTAAGTGTGGAAGGATGTG
>CAVUWO010000009.1:95000-486132 GCA_963745155.1 uncultured Pseudomonadota bacterium
GACGTCGAAATGGCGATTCATAACTTGAACATAAGGCACATTTTGATTTGGGGCTGAAAAGACAGGCACCAGGAGGGAATACGGGCGCCGCGCGAAGTTTGCGAAGGAAACGAGCCTATACATCGTAGAAACCTCGGTCCTTGTAAAATTGCTCGACACGCTCATATATTGCGTAGTAGTAATGCGTAACGTTTAGCGGATATATCGCGTAGGACAGGATCGTCGCAGCAAGATCCTTTTCTATGCGCGTTGAAATCTCTTTATTTTCGAGATAAACGTCCGGAAGCACGACTGCCAATAGCTTGCGCTCGTTAAGATCAAATCCTTCGGCAAATTGTGCTTCAATTGAGAACCGACGGTCATCGTACTTGTCCGATTTTGCATCGATTAGCTTATGTAGCGCGATGATCTCTTCATCTAAGATTTCGATCTGAAAATCATTTTTGAACACGTCTTCTTTGATCGATTTTAGACGGAAATAATTTGCTGCGCTGCCAAAAAATGTGCCAATCAGCTTCGGAATGGCGCTTCTGTCCCGCCCGACCTCAAAATCGTCCAATTGCATCATCCGAATAAAGCTAGGGTATCTTTTGGACGAAAATGCCCCGGAATCAAATGGATAAACACGCTTAATATGATCGATGGAATAATCAAAAATAAAGCAAACGGGTAATTCCCAATACGCTGCTTCCTCGGGCACATCGGTCTTATAGGCAGGGCGGCCAACAAAGAAATACGCCAAATTTTCACCTTTAAACACATTGCAGGGAGAGGCGTCAATCTTTCCCGTTTTGAGAATTTTCTTTAGAAAATACGCCTCCGTAGTGTGAACTAGCGGCAGTGGCCGTCCTTCACGAATTTGGTTTTTTTGCAGGAAGCTGAATAGCGCGGACATTATTGAGGCTCCTCCGGCTTGCGGACACGCTATTGTGCGCTTGCGGCTGCACATTTTGCAATAGTCCGAGGATGAACGGGTACGCCGGTCAAGCGAGCATTGAGGCGACGGCGGAGGCCAAACAACGAGGCCCGGTCGGAGCAACGAACCCTTGCCGCTCCAAATCCTGCCGCAACCGTGCGCAGCGAATTAGGCCGGCCGTTCGGGTTGTTGTGCAATTGCCGTGCGGAGTTACGGCGACACCTTACCCATTTTCCTTATTTCCAGTTGCCAACTGCGCGACGTGTGCCGCTGAGTTATGAGCGATTTGCCGTCGCAATTCGAAAATGTCCGCATTCTCCGCGCCTGCGCATGAAAAGCACAAATCAAGGCGGCGTGTCACAATTTCGGCGCCCGGGCGCCAGACAAGGCGCGGAAGAAAATCCTTATCGGATCAGAGCGATGGCCTCAAACCGACGGAATTTCTTGAACTCCCGCCACGCGGCGAACTAAAAACGCCGCTCCCGCTCTCTTGCAGGATCGTCAGCCGGCGACACCGGCTGGCGGAGCGGGTGCGGTTCCCGCGGG
Source organism: uncultured Pseudomonadota bacterium (assembly GCA_963745155.1). Taxonomy (GTDB): domain Bacteria; phylum Pseudomonadota; class Alphaproteobacteria; order Rhizobiales; family Xanthobacteraceae; genus BOG-931. The sequence continues at coordinate 96,463 of CAVUWO010000009.1, forward strand.
CATGGGCTCGTCACCTGTGCCCCCGGGCGGCTTCGGCAGGACACGCCCGGCCGGCATCATGACCGGACCGCGGGTGCAATCTCGCTGGACGGGGACAGGAAGGCGCGGGTAACGCCCGCGGTGACGTGAGCGGTCCGGACCGTCCGGGCCAAAAACGTTGCGACGCGCGCGTCTTTCGAACCATCGGGGCGCGCGCGCCGACCAAGTCCCCGGAAGTCGCGTGGCTGAAGCTGAGCGGTGGCGTTCGGTCGCTGCCGCAAGTGCCGTGGTGGAACGCCGACAGGCGAGCCGCCCCCTCGGGGGCGGTGCCGTGCCCCCTCCTGTGTCCTCCCCCGCAAGCGCAGGGGAATCGCATGTGAGGTCTGATAAGGGATTGCGGGGAAAGGAGAACTGGATTCTGAAGGTGTCTTCCGATTCGGAGGGGGATACCGATGGAGAAGTTTTCGCAATGTTTTTCCGACTTGCCGGATCCGCGGGCGGACAATGCGTTGCACGATCTGACCGAGATTTTGTTTATCGCCTTGCTGGCGACGCTGTGCGGCGCGCAGACCTGCTGCGACATCGCCTTGTTCGCCAAGACCAAAGAGCCGCTGCTGCGAACGGTGTTGGATTTGGCCTATGGGGTACCCAGTCACGACACCTTCAGCCGCGTGTTCCGCATGCTCGATCCGAAGGCTTTCGAGAAGGCCTTCCGACGGTTCATGCGGGCCTTTGCGGAGGCGACCGAGGGTGTTGTCGCGCTCGATGGCAAGGCGCTCAGACGCGCCTACGAAGGCGGCAAAAGTCACATGCCGCCCATCATGGTGACGGCCTGGAGCGCGCAGACCCGCATGGCACTGGCCAATGTTCTGGCGCCGGGCAACAACGAAGCGGCAGCCGCCCTGGAGCTTGTCGGACTGCTGACATTGAAGGGTTGCGTGGTCACCACCGATGCGCTGCATTGCCATCGTGCGATGGCGCAGGCGATTGTCGAGCAGGGCGGCGATTACGTGCTCGCGGTCAAGGACAACCAGCCGGCTTTGCTGCGCGATGCGCAGGCCGCCGTTGCAGCGGCGACGCGGAAAGGCGCGAGCGGAACCGTCAGCGTCGACGATCGTCATGGTCGCCACGAAACGCGCATTGCCGTGGTCGCCCCGGCGGGCGACATGGCCGAGAGGCATCGCTTTCCCGGTCTGCAAGCCGTGGCCCAGATCACGAGCCGACGCAGTCCGGGCAACACCGTCGAGCGCTATTTTCTGCTGTCGCGCCATTACCAGCCGCCAGAGTTGCTTCGCATCGTTCGTCAACATTGGAGCATCGAAAACGGCCTGCATTGGCCGCTCGACGTCCTCCTCGACGAAGACTTGGCGCGCAGTCGCAAGGACAATGCACCTGCCAACCTCGCCGTCTTGCGCCGCCTCGCTCTCAACATTGCCCGTTCCCATCCCGACGCCAAAACCTCCCTCCGTGGCAAATTCAAACGTGCAGGATGGGACGAAGCTTTTCTTTTCGAGATGCTGCGCCACATGCGATAGCCCTGCCCGCAAGCGGGGGAGGATGAAGGTGGGGGCACGGAGGTTGTTGCACAGCGTTTGTCGGCGTTCCGCTTTCCTGTCGTCATTGCGAGCGAAGCGAAGCAATCCAGTCTCTGTGCCGCCGACCCTGGATTGCTTCGTCGCTTACGCTCCTCGCAATGACGAGGAGATGGCTTACCCGGCGCGCTGATCGTGACGGCATCCGGTCCCACCACCGGCGCCGTCTGACGAAGATCACGCCCGGCCTTTGTTTGTTTGCTTGGTCGTCGGCATAGCTCGGGCGCGAAGGAGCGCCGCGAGAACGACGGCGCTTATCCGCCCCCGCGGAGCGCAGCGCAGCGGGGGAGGGAGACCGCCCGGCGGAGCCGGGTGGTGGAGGGGGCCTGCAGCGGTGCCGTATTTTCTGGCGGTGGAGGAAGCGACGCGGCCGTTGCCCCTCCCACCGCGCTGCTTCGCAGCGCGGTCCCCCCTCCCCGCGCCAAGGCGCGGGGAGGGATGAAAAGCGGGCTTCCCGCTTGTGAGGAACCGGAAATCCGACCATGCTGTTGAAGCAGGATACAACGCGCGCGGAGATTTCCATGAGCGCCGGCCAATCCGAGCAAAAGGGTCCCGATTTCACCAACGGCGTTGCCGTCGCCGATATCCCCGACGGCGGCATGATCGGCGGCCATGTCGGGGACGAGGCGGTGCTCGTTGCGCGCCGCGGCGACGAGTTATTCGCGATCGGAGCGACCTGCTCGCATTATAACGGACCGCTCGCGGAAGGCCTGATCGTCGGCGAGACGGTGCGTTGTCCGTGGCATCATGCGCGCTTCAGCCTGCGCACCGGCGAGGCGGTCGGTGCGCCCGCGTTCAACCCGGTGTCCTGTTGGCGCACCGAGCGTCGCGACGGCAAGGTCTTCGTGCACGAGCGGAGCGAACCGGCCAACGCGGCCACGCCGCGCGGGCTTGGCGGCGCTGCCGGCAAGCCGGAACGCATCGTCATCGTCGGCGGCGGCGCGGCGGGTTTCGCCGCTGCGGAGATGCTGCGGCGCGAGGGATACGGCGGCGCGCTGACGCTCGTTTCCGCCGACGCCGACGCGCCCTACGATCGGCCGAATTGCTCGAAGGACTTTCTCGCCGGTACCGCGCCCGAAGACTGGATGCCGCTGCGCTCGGCCGATTTTTACAAAGAACAGGCGATCGGTCTGCGCCTCGGCGCCGAGGTGACCGGGATCGACGGCAAGGCACGGCAGGTTACGCTCGCGAGCCGCGATACGTTGGCCTTCGACAAGCTCCTGTTGGCGACGGGGGCCGAACCGGTCCGCCTCGACATTCCCGGCGCGCGGGAGCCGCACGTTTTCGTGCTGCGCTCGCTTGCCGATTCGCGCGCGATCATCGCCGCGGCAAAGACAGCGCGTCAGGCGGTCGTGATCGGGGCGAGCTTCATCGGTCTCGAAGCCGCCGCCGCGCTGCGCGCCCGCGACATCGCGGTGCATGTCGTGGCGCCGGAGCGCCGTCCGCTCGAGCGCGTGCTCGGCGCCGCATACGGCGATGCCATCCGGGCCTTGCACGAAGAGCACGGCGTCGTCTTCCATCTCGAGGACTCCGTCACCGCGATCGGCGGCCGCGACGTCACGCTCAAAAGCGGCGCAACGCTCGCCGCGGATCTGGTGGTCGTCGGCGTCGGCGTGCGGCCGCGGCTGCAATTGGCCGAACGCGCGGGCCTGACGATCGATCGCGGCGTCGTGGTGAACGAGTATCTGGAAACCAGCATTCCGGACATCTTCGCCGCCGGCGACATCGCGCGCTGGCCCGATCCGCACAGCGGCGAACTTTTGCGGATCGAACACTGGGTCGTGGCCGAGCGCCAAGGCCAGACCGTGGCGCGCAACATGCTCGGTGAGCGCCAGCGTTTTACCGACGTGCCCTTCTTCTGGAGCCAGCATTACGACGTGCCGATCAACTATGTCGGTCATGCCGAGAAGTGGGACGATCTCGTCGTCGAGGGCGACATCAAGGCGCGCGATTGTCTGGTGCGTTACCGGCGCGGCGGCAAGCTGCTCGCGGTCGCTTCGATCTATCGCGATCTCGAAAATCTCAAGGCCGAGCTGGCGATGGAGCTGGCTTAAACCACTTCGTCATGCCCGCGCTTGTCGCGGCCATCCACGTCTTCAACAGCTGTGCCGCTGCAAGACGTGGATGGCCGGAACAAGTCCGGCCATGACGATCCGCCGTGATTATAATCTCGCGTCCCCGGACGCCTTAAGTGTGTAATCTCATCACATGTCCCAAACATCCGACCCGCGCATTTATCGACCCCACGTCGCGCGCAACCGCGAGCCGATCCTCGACGTGTTGCGGCGCGTCCTGCCGGGGCACGGACTTGTGCTCGAGGTGGCGAGCGGCAGCGGCGAGCATGCCGCCTATTTCGCCGCGCATTTGCCCGCGCTGAGCTGGCAGCCGAGCGATCCCGATCCGGCGGCGCTCGCCAGCATTGCCGCGCATCGGGCGACGGCCGGGATGCCGAACCTGCTGGCGCCGTTGCTGCTCGACGTGAGCGCGTCGCGCTGGCCGGTCGAGCGCGCCGATGCGATCGTCTGCAACAATATGATTCACATCTCGCCGTGGTCCGCTTGCGAAGGTCTGATGGCCGGCGCGGCGCGCACATTGCCCGCGGGCGGCATACTTTATCTCTACGGTCCTTATAAGATCGACGGCCGTCACACCGCGCCGAGCAACGCGGCGTTCGATGCGACGCTGCGGGCGCAAAATGCCGCTTGGGGCATCCGCGATCTCGCCGACGTCGGGGCATTGGCGGAACGCAACGGCTTGACGTTGACGGAGACCGTCGAAATGCCTGCCAATAATCTGAGCGTCGTCTTCCGCCGCGGATGATCGTCGGTGCCGGGGTCCGCGCATGCGTGTTTCTACCTACCGAAGTCTTTATCCATCGGAAAGGATTGGGGGCGAATTTGGGCGCGACGGAGAGAGAATTTTTGATCCTGTACGAGGAGCGAACGTGGCCAATTCAAATTCGATCAAGCGATATCCCAACAGCACGTCCATCGCCCACTTGGCTATCGTCACACGCGCCGTGGAGTATGGGTTCGTCGCCGCCGGCGTCACGGTGGCGGCCGTTGCCGTCGTGCAGTCGGTCATTATCGTCATGCGCTGGGTCGCCGGCGGCTGACGGCGGCGCGGCGGGATCAGCCGTTCTCCCACAACGCCAGCAGCCGCCGGCGAAACGCCTTCGGCCGTTCGGCGAACAGCCGCGAGGCGATGCGGGTGGCGCGGCGGATCAGCTTTTCCTTGTGCTCGTCGCAGAACGGCATCAGCCGCGAGCGCCAGGGCGCGAGCGGCTGGCGCGGGCCGACCAGCTTTTCCAGGACTTCGAGATCCTGACAGCGGCCGAGCCGGTCGCGCAGTCGCTCGGCCTCGTCGATCCACATGCGGCCGAAGCGCGGCCACAGCGGCTCGACCAGATCCATCTGATAGCGATGATCGACCGCGCGCCGGCGCAGCTCGTGCAGTTCAACCGGCGGGGCCTGCAGCCAATCGTCCGGCATGAGCCGCTGCGCGGCGCGATACCCGGCGGCAAGCCGCGCGGCGATGTCGGAAAACGCCAGCGTGTCGAGCTGCCAAGCCTCTACGGCGGCCGCGGCCGCATCGAGCCAGTCGAGAATGCGGCCATGCAGTTCCGCTGTCAGCACCGCCCGCTCCTCGTCGGCGCGCAGCTTCTCGAGCCGTCCGCGGATGGTCGCGACCGAGCGCTCCGACAGCGTAAGGCCGCTGCCGACCAGGTCGTCGAGCGCATTGAGCGCGGATTGGCCGTCGCGCGCCTGTCCGAGCGCGCGCGCATGCTCGCGCGCGTCGCGGCGCCAGCGGCCCGCGTCCTCGACCAGCGGCTCGATCAATCGCATCAGCGCGCGCCAGCGCTTCATGGCGCGGCGAAACGTGTGCACGGCCTCCGCGGTCGAGCGCTGCGGATCGCCGATCGCGGCGCGCGCGTCGGCCAGGATCGCCCCGGCGGCCGCGCGAATTGCCGGGCCGATCGCTGCCTTTGGCCGCAAGACCGGCATGTTCCCCATATCGGTTTCTAGGAAGCCATGCATGACGGGGCTTTGAGGTTGTCCATGACATTATGACGAAAAATCGGGCTCACCGCACTTCCCTTATGCGAGTGCGCTTGCTAAATGAGGGCCGCGCAGGCCGGTGGGTGTGGTGGTGGCATCACTATCCCGTTACCGCACTCCCCGCCGCCATGAGGCCCGCCGATCACACTGTTTCCATCGCAGTGTCCGATTGCCGCGACGGGCCGCGCGACCCCGCCGTCGGCGAGGTCGGACGATCAAGTTGACGCGGGGTGGAGCAGCCCGGTAGCTCGTCAGGCTCATAACCTGAAGGTCGTAGGTTCAAATCCTACCCCCGCAACCAACTTCTCGGCCGCTCCCAACAGGCCGAAAACCCCAGCAAACTCAGCGTAGTTGCTCCCCCGCCGCGGCCGCACCTTGTCCGGTGTCACATGGGTTGGTCGCGGTCTCGCAGGGGTTCATCATAGGTCGTTCCGCCTTTGTCGTCCGGCGCGAAGGCCGATATGAAATTCGACTGCTGCCTTGTCTCTTGCCGCACTCCGGGTCAGCTTCGATCAGCTCAAATTGAAAGCGGCTATGCCCGACATCCCGAAACCGTTCGGTTTTCCGCCCGAGGAGCGGGCGGATCTTTATAAGCGCTGGAAACACGTGCAAGATATCGATGCGGCAGCGCCGGATCGGTCATTCTGCCCGTGCGGGCCGATTGGCGCGATGGGATCATCGTTCAATGGCGCGATCGTTTCCTGGGCATGTAGCGGCCGCGCTGCACGGCTCATTCGTCGTTTTGTTCGACCAGGATGGCGACGTCTAAGCCAACTCGGTTTTCGGCCAGGGGCGGCCGCGGATCGCGTCGGCGGCTCTCTCCGCGATCATCATGACCGGCGCGGCAATGTTGCCGCCGACCAGGTCGGGCATGACTGAGGCATCGACGACACGCAGGCCGTCGACGCCGTGCACGCGCAATTGCTGGTCGACCACGGCATTCTCATCCGTTGGCAGGCCCATTTTGCAGGTGCCCAGCGGGTGGTGAACAGTAATCGCGGTGCTGCGGATGTGATGATCGATGTCGGCGTCGGTGGCATTGCGGCCCGGTGCGATCTCGGCGCCGGCGAAATCCTTCATTTCGGGGCGACGGGCGATCGGCAGGATGGCGCGGACCGCGCGCCGCAGGTTTTCCAGGTCGGCCGGGTCCGAGAGAAAATTCTGCCTGATCAGCGGCGCAGCGGCGGGATCGGTCGAGGCGAGTTCGACGCGGCCGCGGCTCCGGGGCCGCAGCAAGACGAGGCGCGCGGAAAATCCGTCCTGAAACGGCCGCTTGAACGGCGCCAAATATGGCCCCGCCGCCAGCGTGCTGGCGCTGAAGATCAGCTGCGCGTCCGGCAGCGCCGCGTCGGGGTCCGTTTTTAGGAACGCGACGACGCCGCCGGGCAGGTCGCTGGCGATGCCGCGGCCGAACAGATAGGCGTCGGTCAAGGCCACGGCGAGGCGGTCGATGCGCATGGCGCGATGCAGCTCGCCAGGCGTGCGCCGCGCATAGTCGAGGTTGACCGACAAATGATCCTGCAGGTTTTTGCCGACGCCGCGCAGCGCCACCCGCACCTGGATGCAGTGCGCGTGCAGCGCCTCCGGATCGCCAATTCCGGAGAGCGTCAACAGTTGCGGCGAGTTGATCACGCCTCCGGCCAACAGAACTTCGCGGTTGGCATGCACCGTCTGCAACTGGCCGTCGTGCTGAAAGGAAATGCCGGTGGCGCGGGTGCCGTCGAGAACGATTTGCGTCGCCAGCGCGTAGGTCCGAACGGTCAGATTATCGCGCCGCATCGCCGGCAGCATATAGGCCGCCGCGGCGCTGCAACGCCGGCCGTTGCGGACGGTCATTTGCCAGCGGCAAAAGCCCTCTTGATCGGCGCCGTTATAATCGTCGGTCGACGGAAAGCCGGCCGCGGTCGCCGCAGCCGTGTAGGCTTCGGCCAAGGGGTCGGCGTAACGCGTCCATTGCGTGCTCAGCGGTCCGTCGCCGCCGCGATAGAGGTTGGCTCCTTCCTCCCAGGTTTCCTGCTTGCGGAAGTAGGGCAGCACGTCGACGTAGGACCATTGCGATAACCCACCGGCGCACCAACGGTCGTAGTCGCCGCGATGACCGCGCGCATAGAGCATGGCGTTGATCGAGGTCGAGCCGCCGACGACCTTGCCGCGCGCGCATTCGATCCGCCGCCGCAGCGTGTTGGCTTCCGGCTCGCTGAAATACATCCAGTCGTGCAAGCGGTTCTTGAGCAGACGGCCCCAGCCGAGCGGAATGTGAATGAAGGGATCGCGATCCCAGCCGCCCGCCTCCACGAGGAGGACGCTGGTGCCGGTATCCTCGGTCAGCCTGTTGGCCAGGACGCAGCCGGCGGCGCCGGCTCCGACGATGATGAAATCATAACCGCGATGGCGCGCCATCCGCTCACTCCGGGCTTTCAGGCGGTGCGCAAGGCGGGGGCGGGGATCCGATGATGATCGCTCGCATGACCGCCGATCGCCTTCGTCACCTCGTTGGCGCAGGCCTTCAACAGTTGCGCGATGCGCGCTTCGATGCTCGGATCGAACCGGCTCTCCGGGATGGTGAGGCAGATGTCGCCGACCACCTCGCCGTTGCTGTTGAAGACCGGCGCGGCGAGGCCGACGGCGCCCGGCGTGCGTTGCCCGCTGGTGATCGCGTAACCGCGCTCGCGGATCCTTTGCAGTTCGGCTTCGAGGCGGTAGCGCTCGGTGATCGAGCGCGAAGTCAGCGGCGCGAGGCGGGTGCGGTCGATGATCATGGAAATCTCTGCCTCGGTCAGATAGGCCATGATCGCCAGTCCGGTGGCGCCGACATGGACCGGCAGCCACTTGTTGAGATCGACCGAGTAGCGCAGCGGATGCGAGGATTCGATGATGGCCAGAAACATCATCTCTTGGCGCGTACTGTCGTAGACGCACAGCAGCGAAGTCTCGTTGCAGGCGTCGGTCAATCGCCGCATATGCGTGAGCGCGACCTGCTGCAGCGACACATGCGCGATGGTCAGGTGCGCCAGGCGCAGAAATTCGAGGCTCAGCGAGTAGCGGCCGTTGTGCGGGTTGTGCTTGACGAAATCCGCCCGCACCAGCTCGGACAAGAGCCGGTGCGCGGTGCTTGGCGAGACGCCGAGGCCGAGCGCCATTTCGCGCACGCCGACTTCCTGCGCCTTCTCCTGCACGATCCAGGTCAGCGCCTTGAGCACGCGCAGCGCCGGGGTCCGGCTGACGCTCTTGCTCGCCGCCTTGCCCCTGCTCGGCTTCTTGCGACCGGCTTTCGCCGGCGCCGTCGCACGTATCCGTGACTGCTTCATCTCGCCACTATGCAATGAATCGCTGCAAATCGCTGCCTGCGCGCCCTTACAGTATTTTCGCCGCGAAACGACCCCGCATGTCCGCCCAAAAGCCGCTATTTTCGCAAATCATCGTCGGGCGGGAGCTTGCCGAGCGCGCGGAGAATCTTCTCCGGCGTGATCGGCAGGTCCCGGACGCGGACGCCGATGGCATCTTCCACCGCATTGGCGACGGCGGCCGCAATGCCGGTCGTCGGTCCCTCGCCGAGGCCCTTGGCGCCGAACGGACCTTCCGGATGCGGCACCTCGACCAGGATCGGCGTGATCGGCGGAATGTCGCAACTCGACGCCATCGGATAGTCGCCGAGCGACGCGTTTACGACCTTGCCGTTCTCGTCCAGGATCACTTCCTCCATCAGCCCGGTGCTGTAGCCGATGCCGACGCCACCCTCGGTCTGTCCCTCGCAGGCGGCGAGGTTCAGGGTCTTTCCGGTGTCGTGCGCCGAGACGATACGGTGCACCGTGACCTTGCCGGTGTCGGTGTCGACGGAAAGCTCGACGCCCTGGGCGCTGTAAAGCCAGAACGCGGTGATGCGACGGCCTTGTCCGGTCTCCAGGATGAACGGCGTGGTGTTGGCGGGAACGTAGGAGCCGCGGCCGACGACCGGACCGTAGGGGCTGCCGGCACGCACGCCGGCGAGCTGTCTGAACGAGCAGAAGCGGTTCGAAGCGCCGCGCACGAACACGGCGCTGTCGCGGATTTCCAGCTCCTCGCGGCGCGCTTCCAGCAGTTCCGCCGCCTTATCGAGTATCTGCTCCTTGGCATCGGTCGCCGCGCGCACGACGGCGTTGCCCATGTTGAAGGTGGAGCGGCTCGATGATGTCGAACGGTCGGGCGGTGTCACCGCGGTATCGCTGGCGATAAGCTTCACGTCTTCAAGACGGGCGCCGACCGCTTCGGCGGCGAGTTGGCTCATCACGGTGCGCGAGCCCTGGCCCATTTCCGTGGTGCTGCACATCACATTGAGCGTACCGTCGTCGTTCATCTGGATGAAGGAACTCGATCCCGACGGCGCGACGCTCGATTTTGCCGTCGAGACGATGGAGCGGCCGCGGCCAGGCGCTTTGGGCTTATCCCACTCCATCGCTTCGGCGCAGGCTTCGAGCGTAGGCTTGAGGCCGACCGCCTTCGGGATCTCCCCGGTCGCGGTCTCGTCGCCGTCCTCGATCAGATTGCGCCGGCGCAGCTCGACCGGATCGATGCCGAGCCCGCGGGCGATCTCGTCCATGTGCAATTCATAGGCGAACGACATTTCCATGATGCCGTAGCTGCGAAAGGCGCTGGTGACCACTTTGTTGGTGTAGACGCAATAGCCGTCGACCCATTGGTTGGCGATGCGGTAGGGCCCGGTGGCCGAATAACTGCCGTTGCGGCAGAGTAGCGGACCGACATCGGCGTAGGCGCCGGTGTCCCAGACCACCTCGGCCTTGCGCGCGACCAGAGTGCCGTCGCGTTTGACGCCGGTGCGCTGCTTGACGCTGACCGCGCCGCGCACGCCGGCGGCGGTGAATACTTCCTCGCGCGTCATCACCAGCTTTACCGGGCGTCCCTCGGTCTTGAGCGCCAGCGCCACCAGCGGCGGCTCCGCCTTAAGTCCGTGCTTGGCGCCAAAACCGCCGCCGAGATAAGGCGCGATCACGCGTACGCGGTGCACCGGCCAGCCGAGCGCGATGGCGAGGTCGTCGGCGGCGAACCACGGCGATTGCTGGGTCGACCACAGGGTCAACTGCCCGGCGCGGTCGATTTGGGCGATGGCCGCATGGGGTTCGAGCGCGCCGTGATTGAAGGCCTGCGCTTTGTAGGTGCCCTCGAAAATCTGATCCAATTCGCGAAAGCCGGCCTCGATGTCGCCTTTGCGCAGCTTGAAATGGCTGAGCACGTTGCTGTCAGGCACCGGCGTGAACAGCGCCGCATCGAGCCAATAGCTTTTGAAGTCGGGATGCAGCAGCGGAGCGCCGGGGGCGCGCGCCTGCTCCGGATCGAACACGGCGGGAAGCGGATCGTATTCGACGCGCACCAGGCTCGCCGCCTCTTCGGCGGCGTCGATGTCCTCGGCCGCGACCGCCACCACCGGCTCGCCGACATAGCGCACGCGATCGATGGCCAGGAACGGCTGGTCGCGCAGCGGCAGATTGTAGCGATAAGGCGCATCAGAGCCGGTGACGATGGCGCGGACGCCTTTGACTTTCGCGGCGTGGCGGATGTCGATGGTGCGTATGATGCCGTGCGCGATCGGCGAACGCACGACCTTCGCCATCAACATGCGCGGAAATGAAATATCAGCAGTGAAGATGGCGCTGCCGATCACCTTCTCCAAGGCGTCGACTTGCGTGACGCGGGCGCCCAGGATCGATGTGCTGGTCATGGCCGAAACTCCCCAATTCACCGTTTCCCGCTCTGCGCGGCCTGGGCGGCGTCGCTGATCGCGCGCACGATACGTACATAGCCGGTGCAGCGGCACAGATTGCCGCTGATTGCTTCGCGGATTTTCACCTCGCTGGGGTTCGGGGTCGTTGCCAGCAGCGCCGCCGAGGTCAACAGCATGCCGGGCGTGCAGAAGCCGCACTGCACGGCATGGTGAGCGATGAACGCTTGTTGCAACGGATGCAGCGGGCCGTTCGTCGGGCTCAGGCTCTCGACGGTCTGAATCCTGTGGCCGACCGCGTCCACTGCCAGGGTGATGCAGGACAGCGTCGGCTGTCCGTCGACCAGCACGGTGCAGGCGCCGCAGCCCGCCGATTCGCAGCCCTCTTTGACGCTGGTGCGGCCACAGCCGTCGCGCAGCGCATCGACGAGAAGATGATGCGGCCGCACCGCGACTTCGATGATCTCGCCATCGACATCGAGCTCGATCGTTTGCTTGGCGCGTTGTGTCATTTTCTTCAGCTCCAGATCAGGCCGCGCCCAATGTCGCCAAGGCGCGGCGCAACATCGTCGCCAGCAGATGACGGCGATAGGCGGCAGAGGCGCGGAAGTCGGTGGGCGGATCGGCCCAGCGCCCGAGCGCTGCCGCCGCCCGGTCGACCGTCTCGGCGTCGAGGCGCTCGCTCTCGAGTGCCGCCTCGGCCGGGGCGCAGCGCGCCGGCATGGGCGCGCCGCCGACTGCCGCGACACGGACATCGCGGCAAAGACCGTTGTCGACGGTCGCGGCGACTGCAATGGAAACGAGCGGCAGATCGAACGCTTCCTTGAAGGCGAAACGTTCGTAGGCTAGGCGCAGACCGCGGTCCAACGGCTTCAATGTCAGCGCGGCGATGACTTCGCCGGGCTGCAGCGCCCCGCTTCCCGGCGTTTCGGCATAGTCGGCGACCGCGAGCCGGCGCGTTGCGGAGACGCCGCGAATCTCCAGTTCGCCATCGCAGACCTCGAACAGCGGCACGAGGTCGCCGACGCTCCAGCCCTGCGCGATATTGCCGACCACCGTCCCGGTGCCACGGATCGCCGGCGAGGCGATCTTGCCCAAGACCTCGGCGATGACGGGCCAGCCGCGCCCAAAGGCGGGATCGCGGGCCAGTTGCGCCAGCGTAACCGCGGCGCCAATGCGGGCGCCGCCGGGACCGACATCGAGTTCGTCGACCCCGGGGAGATCGTTCAGTCCGACCAGCAGCCGCGCTTGCAGGCGGCCGCTGCGGAACCGCGTCAGCACGTCGCAGCCGCCCATCTTGGCCACCGCGCCCGGCTCGGCGAGCAACCGTGCCGCCGCGGACCAGTCGGCGGGACGCTCATACTCGAACGGCATCATTCTACTCTCCGCCATCTCGCTTGCGTTCCGGCGTCAATCGAAGTGAATGCCGCCGTTCACCTCGACGACTTCGCCGGTCATGAAACCGGCGGCGTCGCTGACGAGGAATACGGCGACCTTCGCGACATCTTCCGCCTGCGCCAGCCGCCCCAGCGGCGTACGTTTGATCACGCCGTCGATCAATTCCGGCGCCCAGCCTTTCGACATGCCGGTCATCGCGAGGCCCGGACAGATCGCGTTGATGTTGATCTTCGACGGTCCCAGATAAAGTGCCAGCGTGCGGGTGAGCGCGATCACGCCGCCTTTGGAAGCTGCGTAGGCCGGCCCGCTCACCAGTGATCCCATCCGCGCGGAATCCGACGCGGTGAGCACGATACGGCCGCCGCCCTGCGCACGCATGATGCCGAGCACCGCCTGCACGACCAGATAGCTGCCGCGCAGATTGACGCTCATCACCGCGTCCCAGATGTCCGGCGTCAGCTCGTCGATATTGTGCCGGTCGAGCACGGCCGCGAAGTGCAGAACGCCGTCGATGCGGCCGAACTTCGCATGACAGGCGGCGACCGCCGCCTGAACGTCCGACTGCTGTGCGATGTCGGCATGAACCGGCATGACGCTGCCGGCATTGCCGTTGCCGCCGCGCATGGCTTCGAGCCGCGCCGTGTCGCGGTCGCAGGCGGCAACCTTGGCACCCGCGGCCGCGAGAATTTCAGTGGCCGAAGCGCCGATGCCGTTGGCGGCACCGGTGACGAAGAACACCTTGCCTTCAAGTCCGAGATTCATGCGTGCTCCATTTCCGTGATATTTGCGGGTTGCTCCGACGCCGCCGCAATCGACGGCGTTTCCTGTTCACGTGAAGCCGCAGTGCCGCGTGTAAAAACGTGGCGCAGTTCGAATCGCGCCAGGCCGCCCGGTGCGACGGTCAAGAACACGACGATGGCGAGGCCGAAGACGATGAGGTTGAGCTGCGGTGCATTGAAGCCGAGCACATGCACGTCGTCGCCCAATGCATCGCGCAGAAACGGCGGCAGCACGGTCACGAAGATGGCGCCGTAGATCGCGCCCCGCACCAGGCCGAGGCCGCCGATGATGACCATCGCCAGATACATGACGGACAGGTTGAGGTCCCAGGTGTCCGGCAGCGCGAAGCCGAACTGCGTGCCGTAGAGCGCGCCGGCAACCCCGGCGATGAAATCGGCGACGACGAAGGCGGCGATCTTGTAGAAAGTCGTGTTGATGCCGGCCATGGCGGCGGCGGTCTCGTTGTCGCGGATCGCCTGCAAGGCGCGTCCGGTGCGCGAGTGCTTGAGCCGCATCACCGAGAACGTCGTCAGCGTCGCGATGACGACGCCGAGATAGTAGAGCTTGACGGCGCGGCCGAAGACCAGGCCGGCGATGTGGCTGTCGCCGTCGAAGGAGAAGCCGGCGACGGCCGGCGCCGACAACGCGATGCCCTGCGCACCGCCGGTGAGCCAGTCCCAGTGAATGAACAGATACTGCGCGGCGAAGATCATGCCCATGGTCACGATCGCGAGGTAGATGCCGCTCAGTCGGATCGCCGCCGGCGCCAGCAACAACCCGACGAAGCCGGAGCACAGCCCGGCGAGAAGGAGGCCGAGAACAAGCGGCCAGCCTTGGGCATTGCCGGCAATGACGTCGAGCCCGACCGGCAGCTGACCGAGCGCGGCATCGATCTCCGAATGCATATGCGGGCCGAGTGCGGTGGCGACATAGGCGCCGATGCCGAAAAAGGCCGCCTGGCCCAGCGAAATCAGCCCGGTAAAGCCGGTCAATACCTGGAGCGACAACGCGCCGATCACGGCGATCGCGACAAAGCCGCCGACGGTGAGCCATTCGTCATTTGCGATGAACGGCCACGCTAGCACGATCGTGGCGACGATGATCCAGCCGGCAGTTCGCAATGCGGAGCCCGCAGTCACAGCCGTTCTCCGCCACGGCTGCCGAAAATTCCCTGCGGCCGGATGAACAGGATCGCGATCATCACCAGATAGCCGCTGACGATATAGAAGCCGTTGCCCAGTTGCGGCAGCATTTCGGGCTGATAGCCGGCCATCAGCACCTCGACAATGCCGATCAACAGGCCGCCGACCACGGCGCCGGGCAGCGAAGCCATCCCGCCCAGCACCGCAGCCGGAAAAGCGCGGAAGGCGACATAGGCCGTCGACGGCTGCAGCCCGTAGCCTGGAAGGCTGCCGAGAAAGGTGACGGCGACGAGGCCGAGAATACCGGCGATGGCCCAGGCCACGGCGTGCACCCACGGCACGTTGATGCCGAGCACTGTGGCCACTTCCGGATCGGCGGCGACGATGCGCATAGAGAGGCCGAGCCGGGTGCGATTGAAGAACAGCGCCAGCGCCCCAACGCAAAGGATCGACCCGGCGATCGCGGCGAGGCGGATGTGATCCATGTGCACGCCACCGACGACGAATTGGCCGTTGAGCGGCACGCTGATCGACACCTGATTGACGCCGAAAAACGCCTCCGCGCAGGTCACCAGCACGATGTAAAGCCCAAGCGTGATCATCAGCTTGGTGTCGGCCGAGGAGGTCGCCGCATAGCCGAGCACGAAGCGCTCGAGTGCGACCGAGAAGGCCGCAATGGCGATCAACGCGATGACGAAGGCGACGGCGAACGGTGCATGCAGGCCGCCGCCGCCGGCGACGAAGAGAATGTAGCCCGCGATCAGCACGATGGCGCCGTGGGCGAAATTGAGCACGCCGGTCGATTTGAAGACGACGACGAATCCCAGAGCCACCAAGCCGTAGAGCGAGCCCAGCGAGAGGCCGTAGACCAGCAATTGCGCGAGTTTCACCATGAGTGCTACCGGCCTTGCGCCTTACAACACGTCGCCGCCGATATAGGCGCGAATAACTTCGGGGTTGGATTTGATCTCGTCCGGCTCGCCGACGGCGACGACGCGGCCGAAATCGAGCACCACCACGTGATCAGCGATATCCATGATCAGGCCCATATTGTGCTCGATCATCAGAATGCTGAGCTTGTGTTCCTGCCACAGATCGAGAATGACCTTGGCCAGTTCGCGGCTTTCGCCGGGCGTCATGCCGGCGAACGGCTCGTCGAGCAGCAGTACGCGCGGCTCCGACGCCAGCGCTCGGGCGAGTTCGACGCGCTTCTGATAACCATAGGGCAGCGCGCCGACCGGGGCCTCGCGCACCGCGCTCAAGCCGAGCTTGGCGAGAAGGCCGCCGACGATATCGGCGCTGGCGCGTTCCTCGCGCGATTGGGCGCGGCCGGGCAGCGGCAACAGGCTGGTCAGGACGCCGTCGCGGATGTGCAGATGCCGTCCGACCATGACGTTGTCGTAGACGGACATGCCGCCGAACAGCGCCAGGTTCTGAAACGTACGCACCAGGCCGAGCACGGCGCGCCGATGCGGCGACAGCGTCAGGATGTCGCGGTCCCCCAGGCGGATTGTGCCTGCATTGGCGCGGTAGCTGCCGGTGATAACGTTGATAAGCGAGGTCTTGCCAGCGCCGTTGGGGCCGATCAGTCCGAGAATGTGTCCGTGTTGCAGATCGAAGGAAACCGCGTTCAGCGCGGTGACGCCGCCGAAGCGCAACGATACGTTCGCCACCGAAAGAAGCGGCTCCGGCATCTCACGCCTGCGCTTTCTGCCGCTGCCGCAGCGGCAGCGTGCCCTCGCCGAGGCCGATGTAGAAGTGGCTTATCATCTCCCGCTGCTTGAGGTCGGCGGCGCGGCCGTCCGCCACTGTGCAGCCGTTCTGCATGACATAGGCGCGGTCGGCCAATTCCAGGGCGAGATGCGCGTTCTGCTCGACCAGCAGCACGGTCTTGCCCAGTTCGCGGACGGCGCGGATGGTCTGGCCGATCTGCGTGATCATCACCGGTGCCAGGCCGAGGCTCGGCTCGTCGAGCAGCAAAAGCTGCGGATCGCTCATCAGGGCGCGCGCGATGGCCAGAATCTGCTGCTCGCCGCCGGAAAGCAGTCCCGCGGCATGATGACGCCGCTGTTCAAGAATGGGAAACTTCGCATAGAGCGCGGCGGTGCGGCGGCGCACCACGTCGGCGGTCTCCTTGATGGCGCCGGCGCGCAGGTTCTCCTCCACGCTGAAATGGCGCAGCGTGCGCCGGCCTTCGAAGGTCTGCGTGATGCCGACGCGCGAGCGCATATAGCCCGGCATTTTCACGAGGTCGTGGCCGAGCGCGCTCGCGCCGCCGGCGGCGACACGGCCGCCGTGATGCGGCAACAAACCGCAGAGCGCACGCAACAGCGTGGTCTTGCCGGCGCCGTTGGCGCCGAGCAGGGCCACCAATTCGCCCGCGGCAACGGTCAGCGAGGCGTCGCGCACCGCGCGGACGCCGGAGCCGTAGGTGACGGCGAAATTTTCGACGATCAGCAACGCAGCCATTGGGCTGTCCTTGGATTTCCACCCGCGGGTCGTCCTGCTCAGAGGCGGATCGTTCTTCTCAGAGGAACGCTTGTTCCGCAAAAATAGCCTATGAGCGGCGACGTAGTTTGTCAAACGCCGCATGCCCCGTCAGCCGGTCGGCCGCGAGCGAATGGTCCGCGGCCGCGGAATGGCGCGGCTCTCTCGGTTGCTGCGAAGCAAAACCGGGCCGACGACGCCACCCCGTTGACAAATGCCGGCGCCGGCGGCACCATTGATAACAGAACAAATGTTCCGCTCTAGCGAACGCTGGGCCGTGGAGCCGAAAGAAACGACCGCGGCCCGGCGTGTAACTCGCCGGCTGCGGTGCGCCGTCGCAGCGAGTAATCGCGGCGATGCCAGCGGAACGACGCGAGGGAGGAATGACATGCAGAATCGAAGGATCGTGCTTGCGGGCTTGGCCGGGGCCCTGGTCGCGTCGGCGGCGATTCCGGCCGGCGCACAGAGCGTGAAGACCGGACCGGGCGTCACGGGCAGCTCGATCACCGTCGGCGTGCTTTCGGTGCTGACCGGACCGGTGGCGTTGCAGGGCGTCCCCATCGCCAACGGCATCGAGGCCTATTTCAAGCACGTGAACCAGAACGCGCACGGCATCGGCGGCAAGGAAATCGTCATCCTCAAACGCGACCATCAGTACAACGCGCAGACGGCCAGTCAGATTTTCGCCGAGATGACGCCGCGCGTGGCGATGTACGCCGATCTGTTCGGCACGCCGATCATCGCCGCATTGCAGCGCCGGATCGACGAAGCCGACGTGCTGGTGGTGCCCAGCACCTTCGGGTCGCGCTTCTATCACGACCCGCAGCTGATCGCGCCGTTCGCTCCCTACACCATTCAGATCAGTGCCGGCATGGATTATCTGGTGAAGGAACAGAACGGCAAGGCGCGCAAATGGGCGATCGTCTCGCGCCACGACGTGCTCGGCGCCGACGGCGTCGCCGGCTTCGATTACGCTGCCAAGCTGCACGGGCTCAACGTGGTGTCGCGGCAGACCTACGAGCCGAGCGACACCGACTTCACCGCTCAGATCCAGGCGATCAAGGATTCCGGCGCCGACGTGGTGGTGTTTGCCGATACCTCGGCGGTGACGGCGCAATTCGTCGTCGGCCTGTCGCGGCTCGGCGTCAACGCGATCTGGCTCGGCTGGCAGCCTTCGTTCGATCCGGGCCTCGCCAAGAACGCCGAGTTCATGTCGATCGTGGAGAAGAACAAATATTACATCGCCTCCTGCCTGCCGGCCTGGTCGACCAAATCGTCGGGCATGGACGCAGTGCGCGAGGCGCGCGAGAAATATACGCCGCAACAGGTGCCGGACCCCTATTTCATCTTCGGCTATGTGCACGGCGCGATCACCCACGCGGTGCTCGACGCCGCGTTCAAGCGCGGCGATCTGAGCCGGGCCGGGATTCTTGCGGCGGTCAAGGATGTCGGCATCACCGACCTCGACGGCTTGTTGACCCACACGGTCGATTTCGCCAAGCCGCCGCAGGAACGCTTCCCGCGCGCGGTGCAGATTTGGGACGTGTCCGCCGCGGTGCCGAGCTTTCAGGCGCCGGTGACGGATTATATCAGCGGTGAGGCTGCCCGCACCTATCCGATGCAGACACAGTGACCAAAAACGCCGGTGCGCCCGGGTCGGAAGCAGCCGCTCCGGACCCACGGCGAAAGTGCTCAGAGAAAAACTGTAAGAAACCTGTAATGGATGACCTGGAATGGATCTCGGCCTGAAAGGTTGCAAAGCTTTTGTCGCCGGCGCCAGCAAAGGGCTGGGCAAGGCCTGCGCCAAGGCGTTGGTGGATGAAGGCGCGCACGTTTTCATCTGTGCCCGCAATGCGCGGGAGCTTGAACGCACGGCGACGGAACTCGGGGCGGCCGGTCGCTCCGCCGCCGACGTGTCGCGCGCAAGCGAGGTTCAGCGCGTGGTCGTCGAAGCGATCGAGACGCTGGGCGGCCTGGACATCCTGGTCACCAACGCCGGCGGGCCACCGACCGGTCCGTTCGACAAAGTGGGCGACGAGGACTGGGACATCGCCTACCGGCTCAATCTGATGAGCGCGGTGCGGCTGATCCGGGAGGCGCTGCCGGCGCTGAAAGCGTCTGGCCGCGGCCGCATCATCAATCTCACCGGCTACGGCGTCAAAGAGCCGATGACCGATCTGGTCGTGTCCGATTCCTTGCGCGCCGGCGTGACGGTGATGGCCAAGACCATCGCCAGCGACCTCGCGCCTTATGGGATCACTGTCAACAACATCGCTCCCGGCCCGATCATGACCGACCGGCTCATCGAGGTGCATGCCGCGCGTGCCAAGAGTCTCGGCATCAGCGTCGAGGAGCAGTTCAAGCGGTTCGCCGAGACCATTCCGGTGCACCGCATGGGCGAGCCGAAGGAGATCGGCGATCTCTGCGCCTACCTCGCCTCGGCGCAGGCAGGCTACCTCACCGGCCAGGCGATCGTGGTCGACGGTGGCGTCAACCGCTCCATTTAGCGTTTCCGCAACATTTGTTTCCGGATCTTCGTAATGAACGTGATTGCCCCCGCCAATGCCCCGACTTGCGCGCCGCAGCCGATGTCCTTGCCCGGAGACGCCCTTGCCGCCGATGCAGAGGGCCGAAGCGTACTCATAGGCGCGGTCTGCCGTTCTTGCGGCAGCCGGATGTTTCCTTTCGCGCCGGTCTGCCCGGCCTGCATGAGCGAGGAGATGGCCCGCGAGCCGATGCCGCGGCTGGGGACGCTCTATTCCTTCACCATCGTCCACGTCGGTCCAAAGAACTGGCAGAAACCTTACGCGCTCGGCTATGTCGATCTCGAGAACGGCGTGCGCGTGTTCAGCCATTTGCGCGGTGGCACATTCGCCAGCGGACAGACGGTCGAACTATCCACCGCCGAAATCGGCCGAACTGCCGAAGGCGCGCTGATCACGACCTTCGCGTTCCAACCGGTAAAGGCATGACCATGCGCGGCGTATCCGTCATCGGCGTCGGGATGGTGCCGTTCGGAAAATATCCCGATCGCAAACTTTCCGATCTGGCTTGGCCAGCGGTCAAGGCGGCCATCGCCGATGCCGGTGTCGAGCCGCGGCGGATCGAGGCGGCTTATTGCGGCACCGCGCTCGGCGGCATGATGGCGGGCCAGCGCATCCTCGGCCGCATCGGCCTCACCGGGATTCCCGTCGCAAATGTGGAGAACGCCTGCTCGTCCAGCTCGACCGCTTTTCGCCAGGGCGTGATGGCGATCCGCACGGGTCAGTACGACGTCGTGCTGGTCGTCGGAGTCGAGAAGCTGAGCAAATTCGGCGGCGGCACGCTGCCGCTCGAGGAAGAGGACTGGGAAGTGAGCCAGGGGCTGTCGATGCCTGCCCTCTATGCGATGCGCGCCCAACGCTACATGCACGACTTCGGCCTCACCCGCGAGCAGCTCGCGCTCGTCTCGGTCAAGAATCGCCGCCATGGCGCGCTCAATCCCGACGCCCAGATGCGCAAGCCGGTCAGCGTCGACGAGGTGCTGTCGTCGCGGATGATCGCCGAGCCGTTCACGCTGTTGCAATGCTGCCCGACCGGCGATGGCGCTGCCGCCGCCGTCCTCTGCGCCAGCACGTTCGCCGCGCAATGCCGCGCCGATCCCATCAACGTGATCGCGTCGGACGTAACCTCGGGCAAATACATCACCGGCTTCCGCGACATGACCATCCCGGAAATCACGGTGCGCGGCGCCAAAGAGGCTTATGAAGAAGCCGGCGTCGGTCCGCGCGACATCGATGTCGCCGAGGTGCATGACGCCTTCAGCGTCGCCGAGCTGCTCTATTACGAGGCCTTCGGCTTTTGCGAGCGCGGAGCCGCCGGACGGTTCATCGAAGCCGGCGGCAGCACGTTCGGCGGCGAGATCGTCGTCAATCCGTCCGGCGGGCTATTGGCGAAGGGCCATCCGGTCGGTGCCACCGGCGCTGCCCAAGTGGTGGAGGTGGTGCGCCAGTTGCGCGGGGAGGCCGGCGCACGCCAGGTCGACGGCGCCAAGATCGGCCTCACCCATGCGACCGGCGGCGGCATATCCGGGTTCGATCATGGCGCCTGCTCGATTCATATTTTTGCTCGATGACAATGACCGCTGAAACCGGCGCTCGACCGCTCGAAACCGAGACGACGCGCACGAACCAATCCGGCAGCGCGCCTCTGGCCGGCCTGCGCGTGATCGACCTCACGCAATTTCTCTCGGGGCCGTATTGCACGCAGATGCTCGCGGATCTGGGCGCGGAAGTGGTGAAAGTGGAGTCGCCGCAGGGCGACCTGTCGCGGATCATTCCACCGCACTTCATCGGCAAGGACAGCGTTTACTACCTCTCGATCAACCGGAACAAGCGCAGCATCGTCGTCGATATGAAGTTGGCCGCCGGTGTCGAAGTCGTCCGCCGGCTGATCCTGGCGAGCGACATCGTCGTCGAAAATTTTCGGCCGGGCGTACTGGATCGGCTCGGCATCGGCGCGAACGACCTGCGCGCCGAGCGGCCCGGCCTGATCTGGTGCGCGATTTCCGGTTTCGGCCAAACCGGGCCTTATCGCGACAAGCCCGCCTATGACATGATCGTGCAGGCGCTGTCGGGCGGCATGAGTTTGACCGGCGAACCCGGCAGTTCCGCGGTTCGTGCCGGCATTCCCATCGGCGACATCGCGGCCGGCATGTACGGGGCGACCGCGATCCTGGCGGCGTTGCACCGGCGCGACACCGCCGGATGCGGCGACTTCATCGACATTTCCATGCTCGACTGCCAGGCGGCCATGTTGTCCTATCAGGCGGCCTATTACCTGCATTCCGGCCAGGTGCCGGCGCGCCAAGGCAGCGGCCACAACTCGATTCCGACCTATCGCAGCTTTGTCACCGGCGACGGCACCGAGATCGTGATCACCGCCAACACCGAGCGCATGTGGCAAGGGCTGTGCCGCGTGCTCGGCCTTGCCGAACTTGCCGATCAAGCGAAATTCAAGACCAATCGCGAGCGCTATCAGAACCGGGCCGAGCTCTGGCCCCTCCTCGAGGCCGCCTTCCGCAAGCGCAGCGCCGCGGAATGGGTCCCGCTCCTGGAACAGGAAAGCGTTCCGGTCGGCACCGTCAACACGCTGGACCGCGTCATGACCGATCCGCAGATTGAGCACCGCGGCATGGTCATCAACTTCGAAACGCCGGACGGCCGTCGCGCCCGCGTGATGGGTAACCCGATGGTGTTTGCCGAAGCCTCTCCGGCGCCGACCGCTTTCCCGCCGACGCTCGGCGAGAATACGATCGAGGTGGTTCGTGACGTCCTCGACATGACAGCGGAGCAAATTACCGAGCTCGTGCGCGCCGGTGCGATCGTCGCAGCAGACGCGGACACGTCCGAGTAAGACAACGTAGTGATGGCGCCGGTCATGCGCATAAAGGCGAATGGAATCACGCTGCACTGCCGGATCGACGGCCAGGTCGGCGCACCGTGGCTGGTTTTCAGTAATTCGTTGGCGACTGATCTGACCATGTGGGACGAGCAGACCGACTATTTGGGCCGCTTCTTTCGCATCTTGCGCTACGACCAGCGCGGCCATGGGCAGAGCGAGGCGCCGCCGGGCCGTTACAGCTTCGATACGCTGATCGCCGACGCGGTGGGGTTGCTGGACGCGCTCGATATCGGACGGGTGAATTTCTGCGGTCTGTCGATGGGCGGATCGACCGCCATCGGCCTCGTGCAGCGGCATCCGGAGCGGCTCGACCGCGTCATCGTCTGCAGCTCGCCATGCCTGTCGACACCGGCGGCGGCGAAAGATTGGGAAGCGCGCATCGCGATCGCCGAGCACGATGGCATGGCGCCGCTCGTCGAGCCCACCATCGCGCGCTGGTTTCCGCCCGATATCGTCGCGGCACAGCCACCGCATTTGGTGAAAATCCGCGAAATGATTCTGGCAACGTCGGTCGATGGATTCATCGGCTGCGCCGCGGCATTGGCGTATCACGACTTCCGCCCCGGCGTAGCCGCCGTGACCCGGCCGGTTCTGTTCGTCGTCGGCGAAAAAGACGGCGCGCTGCCGGGGATGCGGCAGATGCATGCCGAACTGGCCGGCTCGGCGCTGGCAGAATTGTCCGGCGCAGGGCACATCTGCAATCTCGATCGATCGGACTTGTTCAATCGCGCGGTCGAGGAGTTCTTGCACCGGCAATAGGTGCCTCCCTCGGGCGAGGGTGGTTCTGTTGAACATAAATCATGGGGATGGAAATGGGTAAGCTCGATGAGCGCGTCGTTCTGGTGACCGGCGGCCAACGCGGCCTGGGCGCCGCGACGCTGCGGGAGATGGCGAATGAAGGCGCCACTTGCGTCGTCAATTATCCGGGCGCGCAAGAAGCGGAAGAAGCCGTCGAGCTGGTCAAGCAATTGGAAAGCCAGGGGGTCGACGCCGTAGCCATCGCGGCGGATGTGACTGATGCCGATCAGGTTGGCCGCATGGTCCGGCAGATCAGGGAGAAGTTCGGCCGCCTCGACGTGCTCGTCAACAATGCCGGCGTCAATCCGCTGAAGACCTGGGACGATATCGATCTCGAAAGCTGGAAGCGCACCATCGAGGTCAACCTGACAGGCGTCTTTGTCTGTTGCAAGGCGGTGCTCGACCTGATGCGCGAGCAGAACAAAGGCAACATCGTCAACATCGCGTCGGTTGCGGCCTTCATCGGCCGCGGCAATGCCGATTACATCGCCAGCAAAAGCGCGCTGCTGGGGCTCACCCGCAGTCTGGCGCGGCAATACGGCCGCTACGGCATTCGCGCCAATTGCGTGTCGCCCGGCTTCCACAACACCGAAATGACGCGCCGCGCCCGGCAGACCAGCAGCGAAAGCGCCGATGAGTTCATCAAGGCGGTGCCGCTCGGCTATCTCGCCGAGGCGGACAGCATCGGCAAGGCGGCGCTGTTTCTCGCCACCGACGACGCTTACTACATCACCGGCCACAATCTGGTCGTCGATGGCGGATTGACCCTGCGCTGACGGCAATGGCCGCGCAGCGGTGACGCGCTACGCCGCTCCGGGCGTGGCGGCGTCGCCGTACCGGCTGGGCGCGGGCGCCCGCTGCTCGGTCGTGTCGACGAAGGGGCGGTGCGACGCAAGCCGAAGGAGGTGACCGCCCCGATCACGAGCAGCAGCATCGAGCCGCCGAACGGGAGCCGCCAATTGCCGGCGTGATCGACGAGATAGCCGAATATGGGCGGAACGCTATGCCGACAATCCGGCGGTGATGAAGGGGGTCGACCCGGTGATCGCCGCGGGGATAGGGCGCGCAGGGTCGCTGTCCGCACGCGCGCTTCAGCCCGCGCAACACGGGCGTGCGCGGCTGTTCCGGCGCGTGCAGCAATGGTTCGCGGCCTGGGACATCATCGCGACGCCCGCGCTCACACGGCCACCGCTGCCAGGCGAGCATCCCAGGGTCAGGAGTGATCGAAGGCGACATCCGAGAGGCCTGGGCGCCGCATCTGGGGCTGATTACGATGACGGGCCATCCCGCGCTTAGCCTCAATTGCGGCTGGAAGTCGGATGCGCTGCCAATTGGCCTTCACGTCGTCGGCCGCTGGCACGAGGACGGGATCGAATGGGCAACCTAATGTCAGCTTATAGCCTGCTAGCTCCTGCCGCCGAATGCTTCAGTTCATCAACGACCATCTGCTTCAATTCGCGCTTGAGAATCTTGCCGTAGCCGCTCTTGGGCAGATCAGCGACGAAGCGAAAGAAGCGCGGTTTTTTGTAACCGGCGAGATGACCACGGCATAGCTCAGTCAATTCCTGCTCCGTGACCTGCGCCGCGGCACGCGGGCGCACCACCGCCATGACCAATTCACCCCACAGCCGGTCGGGAATGCCGATGACAGCCACTTCGAGCACATCAGGATGCAGGAGTAGAACCTCCTCGACCTCGCGCGGATAGACGTTGGCGCCGCCGCTGATGATCAGTTCCTTTTTGCGGTCGAGGAGGTAGATGTAGCCGCAGGCATCGCGCTTGCCGAGGTCGCCGGTGTGATACCAACCGTTCTTGAAGGCATCGGCTGTGGCCTCCGGCTTGTTCCAGTAGCCTTTCATGACGACTTCGCCGCGGATCGCGATCTCGCCGATCTGTTCGTTGCCGAGTTCGCGGTCCTGATCGTCGAGCACGGCGATAACGATGTCCTCTCGCGCGCGGCCGGCAGAAGCGAGTCGTTTTTCCCTCTCGGGATCATCGCTCGGTTCGTGATCCTTCGGCGTCAGCATCGAAATGGTCATCGGCAATTCCCCCTGACCGTAGATCTGGCAGAACACCGGCCCAAAGCGCTGCACGGCACGCTTCAAATCTTCGACATACATCGGGCTGCCGCCATAGCCGATGAAACGAAGCGCGGACGTGTCGTAGCGATCGGCCGCGGGAGAATTCAGCAACATCGTAATCATGGTCGGCGCGATGAAGGCGATCTTGGTGACCTTCTCCGTCTGGATCAGCTTGAAAATCAGCTCGGGATCGAAGCTGCGGCTGGCGGGGATAAGCTGGGTAGCTGCTCCGGCGGTGATCGGCAGGATCCACAAGCCGCTGCCATGGGTCATTGGCCCAGCGTGCATGACGACGTCATCGTCGCGCAGCGCATAGACCTCGCGCGGATAATGATCGGTCATGAACTGCAAATTGCCGTGGGTGACCATGGCGCCTTTCGGCTTGCCGGTCGTGCCCGAGGTATAGAACAACCAAGCGAGGTCGTCGGCGACGCAAGCAATGTCCTCATGGTGTGCCGCCCCCTGGGCGAGTATGGACTCGTAGCTTTTGGCCCAGGACGGCGGATCGCCGACACAGACGAACAACGCGGCATTCGACATCTCGTCGCGAACCGACGCGATGCCTTCAGCGAATTCTTCCGTGAAGACGATCGCCGTGGCACCGGAATCCGCGACGATGTAGGCGTATTCTTTCGGATGAAGGCGGGCATTGATCGGCACCGCCACGGCCCCACACTTGAATATCGCGAACAGTGTTTCCAGCAGTTCCGTGCAATTGTGCTGCAGGATGGCGACACGATCGCCCTTGCGCAGCCGTTGCGCGAGGGCGGAGGCGAGACGATCCGCGCGCTCATTGGTGTCGCGATAGGACCGGCGCACGTCGCCGCAGACCACGGCGACCCGCTCGGGCGCCGCCTGCGCAGCTCTGGTCAGCAAAGAACCGACATTCATGTCCTTCTCCTACGCTTGAACGGGGGCGCCGACGCCGAGATATTGATGCAGCACCTGTTCGCTGCCGGCGATCTGCTCGGGCGTGCCGGCATAAAGGATCGCGCCCTTGTTCATGATCAGGACCCGCTGAGCGATCTCGAGCGCGAAAGTCAGGTTCTGTTCGACCAACAGGATCGCGACACCTTCGGCGTGCAGCGCCTTCGTGATGTCGCCGACCTCCTCGACCAATTTCGGGCTCAAACCTTCCGAGGGCTCGTCCATGAGGATCACGTCGGGGTTCTGCACCAGCGCCCGTGCGATCGCGAGCATCTGCTGCTCGCCGCCGGACAATGCGCCGCCACGGGCGTCGCGGCGTGCGTGTAAGCGCGGGAACAGATCGTAGGTGCGTGGCACCGTCCAGGCCCCGGGTCGCGCCTTCGCCGCAGCCAGCCTGAGATTCTCGTCGACCGTGAGCGTCGGGAAGATGCGGTGCCCCTGCGGCACCCAGCCGATGCCGCGCCGCACGATCTCGTAGGTCATCAGAGCGGAGATCGGCTCGCCACGGAGTCTGATCTCTCCCTTTCGCGGCGATGGCAGCCCGAGGATGGTTTGGATCGTCGTGGTCTTGCCGACCCCGTTTCGACCGAGCAGCGCGACGACCTCGCCGCGGCCGACGGTGAGCGAGACGCCGTGCAGGATGTGGCTTTCGCTATAATAGGTATGGACGTCTCGCAGCTCGAGCAGCGCGTCGGCGGCTGACGGCTCCGCCCCGTTCATTGGCGTCTTTGCCGGCCCATATAGACCTCGCGCACCTTCTGGTTGGCCTGGATTTCCTTCGGCTGTCCGCTGACCAGCACCTCGCCGAGGTGCAGGACGGTAATGGAGTCGGCCAGGGTGAAGACGACATCCATATCGTGCTCGACGATGAGCAGCGTGATGTGTCGGGGCAGACCGGACATCAGCCTCAACATGGCTTCCGTCTCCGCCGGGGACATGCCGGCGGTCGGCTCGTCCAGCAGCAGCAGCTTGGGTCGACCGGCGAGCGCCAGCGCCAGCTCGAGCTGACGTTGTTGCCCGTAAGCGAGATTGCGCGCCGCGACGGCGGCGAGATCAGATAGATGGACTCGGTCGAGCAGGTCGGCGATCTCATCCTCTGGAATGGTCACAGGCCGCAGACCGAATCCGGCCTGCCGATGTGCCGCGCACGCGAGCTGAACATTGTCCCAAACGGTCAGACCTAGGAACAATTGATTGCGCTGGAACGTTCGGCTCAGGCCGTGACGCCATATCTGGTCCGGGCGAACGCCCGTTGTCTCGCGGTCGTCGATATAGATGCGGCCTGCGGTCGGTCGATATTGTCCGGCAATGGTGTTGAACAACGTGGATTTACCGGCGCCGTTTGGACCGATGACGGCGCGGCGCTCGCCGCGGTCTACGGCGAAGGCGACGTGGCTGAGCACGCGGAACTGGCCGAACCACATCGAGACGTTCTCGACCCGCAACGCCGCGCTCACGAGAACCTCCGGCGTCGATGCCAGAGGGACGCCAGAACGCCGATAATGCCTTCGCGGGCGAGCGTGATCAGAAGGATGAACAATACGCCGAGAACCAAACCCCAATATTCGGTGTAGGAGCTCAACCAGTGTTGCAGCCCGAGCACGATCACGGCGCCGACGATCGGACCAAGGAAATGTCCGGAGCCGCCGATCAACACCATGACGAGGACCAAGGCGGACTGCGACCAGTGCGCCATCTCCGGGGCGACGAACAGGTTGAGTTGCGAGTTGAGAATGCCGGCAAGCGCACCAAACAGCGCCGCGATGACGAAGGCCACGAGTTTGTAGCTGCGTACATTGTAACCAAGCGCGCGCATCCGACGCGTATTCTCGCGGATGCCGATCAGCGTGCGCCCGAATTGCGAATGGATGATCGCATAGAGCAATATGCAGGCTATTCCGAAGGTGACGAGCGTCGTGTAGTAGAGCGACATGCGGCTCTCCAGCACCGGATGTCCGAATAGTTCCGGATCGGGCACTAGGATTCCGTCGGAGCCGCCAGTGAGCCATTTCCAGCCGAATGCCGCGGTATAGACCATTTGCGCAAAGGCAAAGGTGATCATCAGGAAATAGAAGCCGGAGAGCCGAATCGACAGCCAGCCGATCGGTAGCGCGAGCGCCGCGGTGCAGATCAGCGCCAACGGCGCGGTCACCGCCAGGTTGGGCGTCCATCGGCTTGCAATAATGGCTACCGCGTAGCCCGCCACCGCGAAAAAGACGGCATGGCCGAGAGAAACTAGCCCGGTATAGCCGAGCAGAATATCAAGGCTCAACGCCAGGATCGAGAAAGTGAGCATCTCGATGACGAGGGACTCGGCGAAGCTGCTCATGCCCGCGAACGGCGCCACGGCGAGCAAGGCCATCGTGATGACAAGCGGGCCCCAAATCGAGAACAGAGAGGCCGCTGTACGGTGTTTGATGGGAACTGCGCTCATTCCAGTTCCTCCTCATCACGGCCCCACGAGCGGATCAGCAACACCGCCGCCATGACGGCGAAGATGATGAAACTGGCGAATTGCGGCAGCAGAGCTTTGCCGTAGGTCTCGGAAGAGCCGATCAGCAAGCTCGCCCAGAAGGCGCCCGTGATATTTCCCAGACCGCCGACGACTACGACGATGAGCGTGGTTATCAACACTTCGAAGTCGAGACCCGGATAGGCACCGGTGATCGGACCGGCGAGCCAGCCGGCGAGTCCTGCGAGCCCACAGCCGAAGCCGAAAATCACCGTGAACAGGAAGCGCACGTTGAAACCGAGCCCCGCTACCATGGCGCGATCGGAGACCGACGCGCGCACCAGCGCGCCTATCCGCGTGCGCTCGATAGCGAGCCACGTGGCGACGAACAGTGCGACGCCGACTGCGATCAGAACCAGCCGATAGCTCGGGAACGAGACCGCGCCGATAGAAATGGCACCACGGAGAAGCGCTGGCGGCTGCACCCCGCGAATATCGCCGCCCCACACCATCTTCATCACATCAGCAAAAACGAGGGCGAAGCCAAAGGTGAGAATGACTTGGTCGAGTTCGGCGCGCGCATAGAAGCGTTCAAGCCACGTCTTCTCGAGCAACGCGCCGATCAGTCCGGTGGCAACCGGTACGAGCACGACCGCAAGCAAAAAGCTATGCGCATGGTTCCAGATGCTGAGGCCAAGATAGGTGCCGAGCAAAAAGAACGCGCCGTGCGCGAGATTGACGATCCGCATGAGGCCGAAGGTCAGGCTTAATCCGAGCGCGAGCAGGAACAGCAACATGCTGTAGACGAGGCTATTCAGCGTCTGCGCGATAAGAAATTCAGTCACGGCCAATACTCATGGAGTGCGCCTCGGCCGAGCGGCCGGACGGCGTAGACATGCTGCCGTTCGCGGGACGGCTTTGTATCGGGCGATCACCTCGTCGTGGGGTCCGCCGTCAACCGCTCCCGCTTCGCGGATGAACATGAATGCGATGGCGCGGCCGCGAGCGCTCACACGGCCGCTTGTCAGGCTGGCGATCGCGCCGTCGGCGCCTGCCATGGTCGTTCTCCCTTGCTCGGTTGTTTATAGTTGGTGTTTTCGTTCATCATCGCGGCGGCATCGAGCACGGCCGCAACGATCCCTTCGTAGCCGGTGCAGCGGCACAGATTTCCAGACAGCGCCGCACGCACCTCGTCGGCGTCAGGCATGGCACGGCGCCGGAGCAGATCGAGCGCGGTGAGCACCATTCCGGGCGTGCAGAAACCGCACTGGAGGCCGTGGTTGCGGCGGAACGCCTCCTGAATCGGATGCAGATCCTGCCCCAGCGCGAGCCCTTCGATCGTGGTGATCTCGCTGTCGCCGACCTGCACCGCGAACATCAGGCAGGCCCGGATTGGTGCGCCGTCGAGCAATACGGTGCAGGCCCCGCACACGCCATGCTCGCAGCCGACATGAACGCCGGTCATGCCGATTTGCTGGCGCAGAAAATCGGAAAGCAGAATGCGCGGTTGCGCCACCCCGCTCTCGCTCCGTCCGTTCACGGTGATGGTCAGCGGCACGGTATCAGTGGACACGTCGCCGCTCCGCGCGTTCGAGTGCGGCTTCCACTGCACGCTGGAGCACAGTGCCCAGCAGATGTCGGCGGTAACCTTCGGGTAAACGGGGTTCGTCGTCGACGTCGAGTGCGGCGACGGCGGCGCGCGCCGCGTCCTCTATCAGCGCTGGGGTCGGCCTTTGATCACACAGCGATTGTTCGACGCCGCCGACACGATGCGGAACGCCCAGGCCGCCGCTGAGACCGAGCTTGATTTCACGAATCCGGCCATCGCGCGCAAGATCGACGACCGCAGCGGCAGCAGCCAAGGCGAAATCGCCGTGCCGACGTGCGACTTCGACGAAGGCGGTCCCGGCGGATTCCGGAGGGCGCGGAATATGCGCCGAATGGATGAACTCGTCGTCGCCGAGCACGGTGCTGAGCGGCGCGACGATGAAGTCCGAAGCCGCGATCTCGCGCTCCCCCTTCGTTGAGCGCAACCGCAGCCGTGCACCGAGGGTGACGAACAGGAGCGGCAGTTCGGCATGCGGATAAGCAAGCGCCAAGCTGCCGCCCATAGTGCCGCGGTTGCGCACAGCGCGATGCGCCAGATGGCCCATGGCTTCGGGGATGAGCGTGAGCACGCTGCGCAGCGTCTCACAATCCTCGAGCATGGCGTGGCGCGCGAGCGCACCGACTGCAATCGCACTGTCTCCAACCGTGAGGAAGCGCAGCGCCGAGAGCCCGTTTATGTCGATCAAGACCGCGGGGGTCGCGACGCGGAAATTCATCATCGGCACTAGGCTCTGACCGCCGGCGAGGATACGGGCATCGCCGCCGTGCTGCGACAGCGCCGCGAGCAACTCGGCCTCGCTGTGCGGCGCGATATAGTCGAACGCCGCGGGCTTCATCCCGTCGCTCCATGCAATTGCGCCCAGATCGCAACAGGCGTGATCGGTAGCGTGACGACCGATACGTTGTGCTCCCGCAGCGCATCCTCGATCGCGCTGGCGATCGCGGCAGGAGCCGACATCGCGCAGTTCTCTCCCACGCCCTTGCTACCGAGAAGCGAGAAGGGCGACGGACTATTGTGATGATCGATGCTCATGCGTGGCGCCTCGGCCGCGGTCGGGCACAGATAGTCCATAAACGACGCGGTCAGCATTTGCCCGCCCTCGTCATAATCGCAGTGCTCGT
The DNA here is from genome assembly GCA_963745155.1 of uncultured Pseudomonadota bacterium. Taxonomy (GTDB): domain Bacteria; phylum Pseudomonadota; class Alphaproteobacteria; order Rhizobiales; family Xanthobacteraceae; genus BOG-931. The sequence goes on from CAVUWO010000009.1 coordinate 128,042, forward strand.
AGAGCGCGCCGCCGATGCCGTGGATGATGCCGCCGGCGACCTGACCGCGAATGAGCTGCGGATTGATCGGCTCGCCGACGTCATGCACGGCGGCATAGCGGAGAACGCGCGGCACGCAGGTGCCGGGATCGATCTCGACCATCACCGCATCGGCCATGAAGCCGTAGGTGACGGCTGCGTTGACCCGGTTCTCAAGGTCCGGTGATGCAAGATTTGGCGCGCCGTAGCTTTCGCTCACCTGGATCTGAACGTCCAAGCCGTCCGGGAAATCACCGCGGTTCCACTGCACCGCGCCAGCGAGCTGCCGCAGAGATATCGACCGATTGGTCCCCGGCATCCGCACCAATCCATCCGCGAGCTCGAGGCTATCCAACTCACTGCCGAGCAAATGAGCCGCGATTTGCCGCAGATGCGCACCGAGCTTGACGGCCGCACACTGAACTGCCGCGGTCGCGACGACTGAGAAGCGGCTCGCATAGGTGCCGGTCGTAATGGTCCAGGGCGTGACGTCGGTGTCGATCGCGTCAATCACATCGACGTCCTCGATACGCACCCCGAGCTCGCGGGCGGCGATCTGCGCGGCGGTGGTGGCATGGCCTTGGCCGGCTCCGGCAGTCGCGATCTGAAGACGAATGCGGCCTGACGGATCGAGTGCGATATGGGCGTGGTCGTTACTGCCGGACTTCGGGTTGTATTTCGCGCGGCGCCGATCGTCGGGCGGCAGCGCCAGCGTCACATACCCTATGTTCGACGCGGCCGAATGCACCGCCGTTGCGAAGCCGATGCCGACAAGGCGGCCCGTTTTGCGCAGGCGGTCGCGCTCCGCGAGCCAACCCTCCTGCTCCAGAACCCCGAGCGCCTTGTCGAGGCAGCCGGCGTAATCGCCGCTGTCGTAACGACTTCCGGTCGTCGTTTTGTATGGAAACTCTTCGCAGCGGATGAAATTACGGCGGCGCAGCTCGACGCGATCGATATCCAATTCGTCGGCGACGCGGTCGACAAGCCGCTCCAGCGAGAAGATGTATTGCTGGCCGCCATAGCCGCGGTTGAGCCCGGTCGGCAACTTGTTCGTGAGCACGCAGCAGGCGTCGATCTCGCCATGTGCAATTCTGTAGGGACCCGAGAACGTCGTCAGCGAACGCATAATGCAGGACGGTTCCGGCGCACGCAGATATGCCCCGACATTCTCGCGGATGACCATGCGGATAGCTTCGATGCGGCCCTCGTGCGTCACCGCGGCCTCGAGCTCGAAGTCCCGATCGGTGCCGCTGGCGCTGGCGGTCAAATGCTCCATCCGGTCTTCGATCCACTTCACCGGCCGACCGGAAAGCTTCGCGCAGGCCGCCATCAGCGCCATGTAGGGATAGATCATGGCCTTGTTGCCGAAGCTGCCGCCGATGTCCTGCGGCACGACGACACGCAGGCGGCTCTCGGAAACGCGCAGCGCGCGCGCCATGACCGGCATGAGCGAAAATGGTCCCTGGAAGTTGCTGTGGACCGTGTAACTCGCGCGCTCAGGAAGATATTCGGCGACGACGCCGTACGTCTCGAGCGGCGTGGAATTGTATTTCGGAAAGGTCAGCGCGACGCGCACGATGCGATCGGCCTGCGCGAAGGCGCGGTGGGGATCGCCGTAACAGTATTGCTGGCGCCAGACGACATTGGAGCCGAGCGCCTCGTGGAGACGCGGCGCGTCGTCGCAGCATGCTGCGCCCGGTCGCACCACGGCTTTGAGCGGCTCGTAAACGACGTCGATGCGTGCGAGGCCATCTTCAGCGGCATAACGGTCGCGCGCGAGCACCACGGCGATTGGCTCGCCGACATAACGCGCCTTGTCGATCGTCACCGCCCGGTAGGGCGGCGCTTCGCGCACGATGCTGGGAAACGGATCGAGCACTTCGGCGATCTCGGCGCCGGTATAGACCGCGATTACGTCTTTGACAGTGAGTGCGGCAGCAATATCGATGCCCTTGATGATGGCGTGGGCATGTGGGCTGCGAAGAATGGCGGCATGCAAAGTGCGCGGGCTGACCGGCAGATCATCCACGTAGCGTCCCCTGCCGCGCAACAGCCGCGCGTCTTCGAGCCGGCCGGCCATTTGGGGAAATGGTCGCCCGGTCCCTACACCTGCATTCGCGCTGCTGCGGCGATCGACCATGGGACGCGCTATCTTCCTTTGAACACGGCGGGCCGCTTTTCCTTCCAGGCGGCGACGCCTTCGCGGAAGTCCTCCATGCCGCAAAGGACCGTCATGGCCTTTCCTTCCATTTGGAAGCCGCCGGCAAGCGAAGTGTCGGGAGCATGGGTCACGACCATCTTGGCGAAGCTCGAAGCTACCGGCGACAGGCTGCACAGATGCTTCGCCAGAGCGTTAACCTCCTTGTCGAGTTCCTCGGCCGGATAAAGCCAAGTGACGAGCCCCCAACGCTCGGCCTGCTCGGCACTGATCGGACGTCCAGTCTGCACCATGGCACGGGCGCGCCCGACACCCATCAAGCGCACGGCGCGCTGCGTGCCGCCGCTTCCGGGCAGAGCGCCGAGAGTGATCTCCGGGAACGCGAAGCGCGCGTTCGGCGTCGCAATGCGGAAGTCGCAGGAACAGGCGAATTCCAGGCCCCCGCCATAGCAATGGCCGTCGATCACGGCGATCACCGGTTTGGTGCAGCGCTCGGGCGCCGACATGGGATACGCGAGATTTGCGAGCTGTGCCGGGGGCACGTTGACGAATTGCGGAATGTCGCCGCCGGCGCTGAAGCCCTTGCCTTCGGCCACGCCGCGGACGATGACGACGCGGATGCGCTCGTCCTGCTCGATCATCTCGAAGAAGCGCACGATCTCGCCGCGCATCGCCATCGTGACGGCGTTGAGCTTTTCCGGGCGCGCGATGTAAAACCGCCCGATGGGTGCATCGGCGTCGATCTCGAGTTGCAGATTGTCGGATTTGTATTCGAAAGTCATTCTGCTCTTCCTGTGGTTCAGATGCGGCACGGCAGGTCGTCATGCAGGTCGTTCAACCTTTCGCTAACAACGTTTTCATCAGCCTTCCTGACTCGCCACGGTCGCGACCAGTTCGCGCAGTCGCTCGTCCTCGACCGGCCGCTTGGTCTTGAGCGCCTCCTCCTTCACCCTGTTCAGGATCTGCGGCACCGCATCCGCCGTCACGGTTATTCCGAGCTGCTTCAGCTTTGCTTCCACGGAGGCGAGCCCGGACTTCTTGCCGAGGACGACCCGGCGCGTCTGTCCGACGAGCGCGGGGACGTAGCTTTCCGCCGTGAACGGCTCCTTCAGGAGACCGGCCACCACCATGCCGGACTCGTGGGCGAAGGCGCCGCGGCCGACGATGGCCTTGTGAGCGTGCAGCGCAATGCCGGAACGCTCTTCGACCAGGCGCGACACTTCCATGAACAGCGCCGTATTCACCCCGCAGTCGACACCGAACAACACCCGCAGCGCGAGCGCGACTTCCTCGAGCGAAGCATTTCCGCTGCGCTCGCCAATGCCATTCATCGTCACCGAGACGTATTCGGCGCCTTCCTGCACGGCGGCGATGGTATTCGCGACAGCCAGCCCGAAATCGTCGTGGCAGTGTATTTCGATCGGAATGTCGCTGACCTTGCGCATCTCGCGCACCAGGAAGGCGATGATCTGCGGAGTTGCACAGCCCGTCGTGTCGACGATACGTACCCGGTCGACCGTTTTCGCGCGGTTGAATGCTTCGAGCAGGCGGCGCAGCAGAGAGAGTTCGCACCGTGTCGTATCGTAGGGACTGAAGATGCACTGAAGCCCTCGCTCTTTCGTATAGGCCGTGGTTTCAAGTGCCAGCTTGATGTAATCGTCGTCGCCGAGTTTGAGCTTGTTCACGCGCTGAATAGCGCTGATCGGCAGGCTCAGGCGCGCACCCCAGGCGCCGCAAGCCGCCACGAGGTCGATGTCGTCGCGACGGCCGCGCGCGAGAGCGCTGATCTTCGCATCGAGTTCCCGCCGCGGAAATTTCTTCGATGGCCTCGCGGTCTTCCGTCGAGGAGGCAGGCGTGCCCGCCTCGATCTCGTAGATACCCAAACGATCAAGCGCGCGGGCAATGTCGACTTTGTCCCGTTTTGTAAAAACGATCCCGGCCTGCTGCTCACCGTCGCGCAACGTGCAGTCGGCTATTCTCACCTGCGAGGGGAAATGCAGCCCCGCATGGACGACGTCGCCGAACGGGCTCGTTTCCCAACGCTTCTTGGTTTCAAGCTGTTGCATTGCGACCACGCTTCTTCTTCAAGCCCGAATTTTCGGCCGGGTCGGGAAGACCGATGTCGGCCAACAGCTGCTTCATCAGAACGGTGGTGATGTAGAGGTGCTCTTCGGCCACGGTCCGGGCGCGATCTGCGTCGCCGCGCCGGATGGCATCCACAATGGCCGAATGCTCGTCGAGCGATTCGCTCATACGTTGCGCACGGTGGTTCATTCGATACCCGAGCCTTTTGGTATGGCTCGCCAGCGGTGCGAACGCCTCCATCATCAGTCGGTTCTCGGTGCATTCGGCTAGGATGTTGTGAAAATCCATATTGGCGTCGACCCAGGCGCGGCGATCTGCCGCCCGGATGATCGTCCGCTGGCGCTTGAGCTCGGCCTCGAGCTGCGCAAGGCGCTTGGCGTCGCCGGCGGCCGCCATGCGAGAGGCACCGCATCCCTCGATGGCCGCCCGAAACTGCAGCACATGAGCCAGAAGGTCCGGGTCAAGCGCCGCGATCCGGGCGCCGCGATTGGGAATGAAAACGACGAGGCCTTCGCCCGCCAGCTGCAGCAAAGCTTCGCGAATTGGCGTGCGCGATAATCCGAGCTTCGCGGCGATCGACTGCTCGGAATGCAGCGAACCCGCCTCCAGCGTGCCGGTCACGATGGCGTCGCGTATTTGTTCGAGCGCTCGGGACCGAAGCGATGGATTGCGCTGAAGAGGCTGCATGGCTCGCATGTAGCATACTACATGTAACATGCCAAGCTGCAGCATTGAAGTCGTTTTCGACCTGCAAGTCCTGGATGCGCCGGACTTAGCCAAGCTCCGAGACCGTCGCATGGTCGGAGGGCAGCCGGTGGACTTTGGACCGCATTTTTCCGCACCCAGGCATTGGACCACACCGAGGCGCCTTTCATCTCTCCCCAGCCGACGATCCTCGTGCCGTCGGAATGCTCCTGCGTCGCCGCAAGGTGGTGCATGCGGGCATCGCGCTACGTCCGCGGAGCGGAGGAACGAGAAGCGAGGCGGAGATTGGCCACTGCACATGGGAACAACGATCAATCGAAATGAATGCCGCCGTTCACCTCGACGACTTCTCCGTTGACGAAATTGGCGCCGTCGCTGCCAAGGAAGATCGCGACACGCGCCACCTCGTCCGCGGTCGCGATGCGACCAAGTGGCGTACGTTTCGACACATTGTTCAAGATCTCCTGTTCCCAGCCGATCGACATGCCGGTCGCCACCAGCCCCGGGCAAACCGCATTGCAGGTGATATTCCATTTGCCGAGGGTGAGCGCGAACGAGTGCGTCAGCGCAATGACGCCGCCCTTGGACGCGGCATAGGCCGGCCCGCTCACCAGCGATCCCATTCGCGCCGAATCCGATGCGGTCAGTACGATGCGCCCGCCGTTCTGCTTGCGCATGATCGGCACGACCGCCTGCACGAGCAGAAACGTACCGCGCAGGTTGACCGCCATGACCTGGTCCCAAATGTCGATCGTAACGTCGTCCAATTGGTGGCGATCAAGTATCCCGGCAAAATGCAGCACCGAATTGATCCGCCCGAATTGCTTGCGACTTGCTTCCAGGGCTTGAACGATGTCAGATCTTTCGGCGATGTCGGCGCGGACAGGAAGCAACGCGTCGCGTTCTGATCTGAGTTTATCCAGGCCGGCGCGATCTCGATCGCAGGCAGCGACGTTGGCACCGGCCTTAAGAAGTTGCGAAACCGCCGCGGCGCCGATGCCACTCGCTGCCCCGGTGACAAAAAAGGCTTTGCCCTCAAGCTCCAGATTTCATGCGCTACGTTCTCACATTTCCAGAAAAGGTCGCGGATATCGGACCGGCCGCTTGCATCCTTCGGTTCGACGACCTCATCGAACCGCACCAGAACGTCCACCGACACCACCGCACGGCGGTCGGTGGGCTCGCTTGAGCGGGTGGCCCATTGTTACGTCACGAGCTCGCCTCCGCGACAACGCTGCTCGACCGAAGATGCAGATCGTCGCTGCCGCCTCGTTGCGGACGGAGCCAATGCCTCCACCTTGCCACTTCAGTCGCCTGGATCGCGGACATCGGTGTAGGTCGCCAGAACGCGATTATGCAGATTGCCGCCGACGTCGGCGACCTCCCGCACATAGATGTTCTGCACGACATTGTTGGTCTCGGGATCGAAGCTGATCGGACCGCGCGGCGTATTGATTTGCACCTTGGCGATCGCCTCGCTCAACTTCTCCTGGTTCGACGTGTCACCGTCCAGCGCCCCGACGGCGGTGTGCACCACTTGAGCACCGACATATCCGGCGACCAAATCCACGGTCGGGATCGCGTTGTAGGCTTTTCGATAGCTGTCGACGAACTCCTTGTTCTCGCCCGTATCGATGCCGTAGGCCCAGTTCAATCCCGAGCGAATCCCCTTCGTCGCCGCGCCCGCAGCTTCGATGACGTCTTCTTCGGCAAGATAGCCGTAGCCCGTGAGCGGAATTGACTTTGCGAGACCGAACGTTGCGTACTGCTGAACAAAACGCACCGCATCACTGCCGGCATACGATGCATAGACGACCTCCGGCTCCTTGCGTTGGATCTCGGCAAGGAAGGGCGCGAAGTCCGTGGTGCCGAGCGGGGCGAAGACCGAACTGTCGATCGTAAATCCCGCCGTTTCAAACGCGCCGCGAAAGGCGTCGACCGCCTCATGCCCCATCGAGTAGTCCGGGCCGGTGACCAGCACGCGCTTGACTTTCTGCGTGGCCAGCCATTTGCCCATCGGGTTGTTACCCTGCCACGTGCTCAAGCTGGACCGGAAGGCGTACGGATTCTTGTTTTTCTTCTTGAAGATGCCGTCCGCCGCGGCTCCGGTCGTCACCCACACCTTTTTCGCCCGTCCGACATACTCCTTCACGGCGTAGCCGACCGCGCTGCTGAGAACGCCAAGCAGAACATCGACCTGATCGCTCTCAACCAATTTTCTCGCCTGACGCAAGCCTTCCTGCGGCTTGCCCGCGGTGTCTTCGACAATGAGCTGAACGGTGCGGCCGCCGGCTTTCATCTGCACGCCGTTGAAGAATAGTTTTATTCCCTCGACCTTGTGAGAACCAAGGCTGGAAAATACGCCCGACATCGGCGCCAGCACGCCTATTTTTATGGTTGAACTCTGCGCGGTCGCGCGGCGGACAAAGGGCAGTCCCAGCGTCGGACCAAAGCCTGCCGCAGCCGCACATTTCAAAAATCGGCGGCGCGTAGCGGACTCGCACGGCTCTGATACTAGTCTTCCACCTTTTGGCATTTCTTTTCCTCCCTGCAGCGTGTTTACGCGAATTTTCGGCCGGTACATTTGAGGCGCCACACGTTCGCCCGCCGGCTCGATCCAGACAGAACCGACGTTAGGTAGCCTTCTGCGCCGCCGCTTCGTTGATGATCTTATCGGCGCGGCGGAATCCGTCAGCGGCTACCGGGACGCCCGCATAGACACCCGTGTGCAGCAAAATCTCCCCGATTTCGTCCGGCGTCACGCCGTTGTTGAGGGCACCCCGGACATGCACTTCGAATTCATGCCAGCGGCCCATGGCGGCGAGCATGCAGACGTTGAGCATGCTGCGCGTCTTGCGCGACAGCCCGTCGCGCAGCCACACATTGCCCCAGCACTGGGTCTGCGTGAACTCGATGAATTTGTCCGTGAACGGGTTCGTCTGCCGCGCGCCGGAATCGACATAAGCTGCCCCAAGTACTTCGCGCCGGACCTTGGCGCCTTGGCGGGCCCGCTCTGACATTGAATTTGGCAAAGCCATATTTCTCTCTTCCCTTTTTCGTCGCCACGGTGAATTCTCAGGAGTGCCCCGCCTTACCCGCCGATGTCGGCGCCAGCGCCGCATCCGCTGCGCATCTGACATGCAGGGCGCATGCCTCCGCTGTCGCCTCCGGATCGCGCGCCTTGGCCGCCTTGAGGATGGCGCGTATTTCCTTGATGCTCGCAACCAATCGCTTCGAATGCCCGAGCGAGACGCGGCGCAGCAGGTTGATGCGCGCGTGCATCATCGACAGCAGCGCCGGGATGATGTCGTTGCCCGCCCCTTCCAGCAGTACTGCGTAGAAGGCATTCTTCTTTTTCAAGATATCGTCGATATGGCCGCTTTTGTAAGCGTCCGCGAGATGGGAAACCGCGACCTCCAGCCGGCCGATTTGAGCATCCGTCGCGTTGGCAGCGAACAGCGAGCCGGCGAGGCTTTCGAGCGCGCCGCGCACCTGATAGATGCTCCGGGCCTGCTTCCGGTCGATCGAGGCGACGATCGGACCTCTGTTCGGCACCAGCGTGACGAGACCCTCGGTCTCGAGCTGCCGCAGCGCCTCGCGTACCGATGTCCGGCTGGCCCCAGTAAGCTCGCACAGTTCCTTCTCGATCAACCGGTCGCCCGGCCTGAAGCGCCCGGAGAGAATGGCCGAGCGGAACGACGCGACCACTTGTTGGCGGACCGGCGCGGCGACGCTCGAAACCTTCATCGACTCGTCCCACTGCATGGTCTTTGCGCCCCCTTCAGGAATCGTTACCAACCGCACTGGCGATTCATTTCGCCGGCGGCCGAAAGTACGGCATCGACAATGAATTGATAGCCGGTGCAGCGGCAAATGTTGCCGCTCAACCATTCGCGCACCTGCAGTTCGGTCGGATCTTTGCATTGTTCGAGCAGGGCGGCAGCGGTGACGAGAAATCCCGGGGTGCAATAGCCGCATTGCAGCGCGTGGTGCTGTTTGAAGGCTTTTTGCACGGGATGCAGCCCGCCGGCGCCAGCGAGCCCTTCGACGGTCTTGACCGTAGCACCGCGCGCTTGCGCCGCGAGCGTCAAGCAGGATCGGGCGAGTTCGCCGTCGATCATGACCGTGCACGCACCGCAGGCGCCATGTTCGCAGCCCAGATGCGTGCCCGTGAGGCCGAGATCTTCGCGAAGGAAATCCGCGAGCGTGCGCCGCGCTTCGATCTCCCTGCTGTAGGCTTTGCCGTTGACCGTGAGATCGACTCTGACACGTTCTGACACCGGTTCCATCGTTAACTCCGAACTTGCGCTCGCTGCCACGCGGCCAGCAGAGCGCGCTCGACAAGCGTCGCGGCGACGGCGCGCCGATAATCGGCCGTCGCCTGCAGATCCGTGTTCGGCTCGATGTGCTCGGCGACGTGACGACCGAAGCTGCCAAACTGCAGAGCCCCCATCCCGCCGCCTGGCGCGAAATCGTCGAGGCGGAACACCACGGGGCGCGGCCCGACGCCGCCGAGCGCGACACGCGCTTTCGGACCGCTGTCTTGCGGCTCAACGGCGGCCGCGACGGAGACCAGCGCAAAATCGCCGTGCCGCCGCGCGATCTCATCGAACGCGTAGCCACCCCCGGCGACCGCAGCCGGAAATCTGACGCTTTCGACGAGCTCGTCGCTGTGAGCCGCTGTCGAAAGCGCATCGTCGAAGAAGTCATCGGCCCTGACCACCCGGGTGCCCGCGCTCGAGCGCAGAACGAATTCCGCGCCCAACAGAACCGCGCACACCGGCAATTCGGCTGCCGGATCGGCGTGGCACATGGAGCCGACAATCGTCCCCCGGCTTCGCGTCGCAGGATGCCCGATCAAGGCGATGGCGTGAGCGAGCAACGGCACCGCCGCCGCGAGCGCCTGATCGCACTCCAGCGATCTCTGGCGGACCAGTGCGCCGATCCGCACCAACGCCCCCTCGGTCTCCCAACGGTCGAGGCCGCGGACACGGCCGATGTCCACGATCACCGCCGGCCGCACCATCCTCAGATTGAGGAGCGGCATCAGGCTTTGGCCGCCGGCGAGGATCTTGGCGTCGTCGGAGTATTGCGAGAGCAAGGCCACGCATTCGTCGAGCGTCTCTGGCGCGGCATAGGCGAAGGGTGGCGGCTTCATGCGCGCGACTCCGTGCCGCTCGTTCCAGCCGCCGCGAGCGCCGCGAACAGGTCGCTCTCGCTGAACGGCACGTGGGTGAGCCGTACGTCGAGCGGGCGTAGCGCATCTTCGACGGCGGAGGTGATGACTGCCGGGACGGGGATCGTGCCGCCCTGGCCCGCACCTTTCATGCCCAGCGGATTGAGCGGTGAGGGCGTCGCGACATAGTCGAGATCGATGCGCGGCACGTCCATTGAGGTCGCAACCAGATAGTCCATGAAAGTGCCAGTCAGGATTTGGCCGCCCTCGTCGTAGACCACCTTTTCAAAGAAGGTGTTTCCGATGCCCAGGCCAATTCCGCCGATGACCTGGCCGTCGACGATCATCGGATTGATCACGTTACCGAAATCCTCGACGGCGATGTATTTGAGGATTTTGACCTTGCAGGTCTTTGCATCGACCTCGACCAGCGCGGCGTGACAGCCGGTCGCGAATGTATTGGTCGGCGGGCAGAAACTCGCTACGGTACTCATTCCCGGTCCGAAGTCGCGCAGCGGCAGCGGCGCCCCTAACTCGCCGATCGAGATATGAACAATCTCCTTCAGCGACACCGCCCGCGCCGGGTCCGACTTCAACCGCACCGCCCCGTCGCGAAGCTCGAGCTGGTCCGGCCGCACTTGGAGCAGGGTACCGCCGATCGCGAGCGCGCGATCCTTGAGTTGCTGTGATGCGATCAGAACCGCCGAGCCAGTGACGATCCCGGCGCGGCTGGCGAACGTTCCGATGCTGTAGCGGACAAGATCGGTGTTGCCAGTCCGAACGTTCACGCTCTCAAACGGGATGCCCAATTGGTCCGCCACGATCTGAGCGAACGCGGTGCGTTGCCCCTGACCCTGTGACGGTGTTCCCATTCGCACCGTTGCCGTCCCGTCGAGTTCAAGGGAAAGCCCGACCTCTTCGAACGGCCCGAGACCGGTATCTTCGACGCAGCACGCGATTCCGATTCCGAGATAACGCCCCTCACCGTGCGCCTGGCGCTGCTCCTCGCGGCGCGCGTCGTAGTCAAGCATCTGCAAAGCCCGCTCCAGCAACGCGGGAACGTCGCCGCTGTCGTATTTGCGCTTGGTGCCGTCGCGGGAGACGAACCCCAGTTCGTAGGGATATTCGTGCGCCTGGATCAGGTTGCGGCGACGGAGTTCTGCGGCATCGATTTTCAGCTCGCGCGCGGCGGCATCAAGCAAGCGCTCGCAGACGTAGCAGGCCTGCGGCCGACCGGCCCCGCGAACCGGCGCCGTCGGCACCGTGTTCGTATAAACGATGTCACAATCGACTTTGAAGTTGGGGACCTTGTAAGGGCCGGGAATGTTGACCGCCGTGAGCAGCGGCACGACCGGTCCCCAGGGCGTGTAGGCGCCGGTATCGTAGAGAAAGCGGCCGCGGATGCCGAGAATGACGCCCTGCGCATCGAGCGCCATTTCCAAATCATGGGTTTGCGTGCGCTCGTGATACGAGGCTATCAGGTGCTCGCGCCGATCCTCAATCCACTTGACCGGACAGCGAACGGCCCGCGCAATCACCGGGAGCAGAATATCCTCAGTGTAGGTCAGCCCTTTATAGCCGAACCCGCCGCCGACATCGCCATTGCGCACCTGCACGGCGTTTTCAGGAATGCCAAGCGCGTTGGCGATTGCCGTCCGGTGCACGAACGGCACCTGGGACACGTTCCACACCACCATCCGCTCGTCGAGATCACTCCAGTAAGCGACGATGCCGCGCGTCTCCATCGCTTGCCCGGCGCCGCGCTGGATCTCCAACTGCTGGCGGACGACGCAGTGCGCCCTGGCGAACGCCTTGTCGGTATCGCCCGTCGAAACCGGAATCCGGGCCGCGAGATTGGACCTGAGATCTTCGTGTACATGGGGCGACCCGCTGGCGAGTGCGCCGGCGAGATCGATCACGGCCGGCAGCGGCTCGTACTCGACATTGACGAGTTCGGCCGCGTCCTCAGCCAAATAGCGATCATCGGCGACGACGGCCGCTATCGGCTCGCCAACATAATGCACTTGGCCCGAGGCCAGAACCTGCGGTCCGCGCGGGTTCGAAAGTGTCGGATTCGGATGGCAATCAGGCAGGATGCGAGCACTGGGCGGCAGATCGTCCGCCGTGAAAACGGCATGCACACCCTTCGCCGCCAGCGCAGCAACGGTGTCGACGCTGATCCGGGCCCGCGCGTATTGGCTGCGGACGATGGCAACGTGCAACATTCCGGGGAACCTGACGTCGTCGATGTAGCGACCGCGCCCAACGATGAGATTGTCATCTTCGGCGCGCAGCTGACGACGACCGAACTGCTCCATCGAATTTCCGCCCTGTGACTTTATTTTTGCCTGCCGCACTTGCGGCTCCGCACGCCAGTCAACGGCAAACCGGGCGCAGTGTCAATGACGATAATATGGTCCTCTCGTAATACCGTATGGACATGGGACGGGAAATATGGAGAATTCGGTCGACCGACATACATGTCCGGCGGCAGCACAACATGGAGGAACGCCACATGCCACTCGTCGAGGTGAACGGAACAGAGCTGTGGTATGCGATCGAAGGAAGCGGCGAGCCGTTGATGCTGTTTCCAGGCCTCGGTCTCGATCACGCCTACTACAGGCTTGGCGCGCCCCTGCTGAAAAAACACTTCAGCGTCGTGTTGATCGACCCGCGCGGCATCGGCCAGTCGCGTAAGGATCCGCCGAGCCAAGTGACCTATACGCCCGAATTGTGGGCGGACGATTTCGCAGCGCTGGCCCGCCATCTGAAATTCGACAAAGTCAACATTCTCGGCTCCTCGCTCGGCGGCGCTATGGCCATGGCGTTTGCCGAGAAATATCCGGAATTGACCAACACCCTGATCGTCGTCGGGGGATTTTCCGAGCTCGATCGCGCGCTGGAGACGAACTTCCGCTTGCGCAAGAAGATCATCGCCAAGCTCGGCATGGGCGAGGAAATCGCCGATTTCATGGGCTTGTCGACGATGACGCGCGAGTTCATGGCAACGGAAGCCGGCCTTGAAGTGATGCGCGCCAATCAGGCCAATGTGCGCGCCAATTCGCCCGAACTCTATACGGCCTTTCTCAATTCGATCTTGTGGTGGGGACGCCGTCTGCCCAGCCAGGAGCACGAGCCTTCGTTTACGACTCGACTCAAAAACATCAAATGTCCGACCTTGGTGATCGCCGGTGACAATGATTATTTCATCCCCACCTTTTTCTCCAAGATGATCGCGGAACATATCCCCGGTGCAGAATATCGCGAGGTCAAGAATGGCGGGCATATTCCGTTCGTAGAGAAGCCACAAGAGACGGCAGCACTGGTGATCGCGTTTCTCGAACAACAAGGGCGTTCGCGATCAGCAGCCTGACCGTATGGGCGCTGTGGTCGGCCCGAGCCAAGGCCTCCGCCGAACTTTGCGCCGCCAGAGATCGGCCTGTTCCGCCGCCGGTTCATTCGAAGCGCTCTGCGCTCGAGGCGATTGACCGAATACGTGGAACGTGCGCCACAAAGCAGCACCGGCGCCTCCCTTGAATTCGCCGCATCGAACGCCTCAAGAATTCAGCGAATTCCCCTAAGCATGTTTTGTTTGTGGGATCGAAACTGAATGATTTCAATGGTCGGCCCCAGACTACGAATCCGCCAGCGGGCTGGGCGTGGCCCCACGCGCGCCTTGGCATCTTCGCTGCTGCGATCGGGGGGAGTGGGGCCGTTTGCCAGGGATCTTCCGCCGAGGCCTGTCGGCTCCGGTGCGACGGAGGAGGGTCGATGCGCAGCGCCGGCGACGTGTCGGGCGCGGCCGGGCTCGCCTATGCGTTCGCGCCGCTTTGCAACAAGGCGGCAGGTAGGTAAGGTGTGTCTCTGACACGAGACACGGGTTGGGTCCTCGGAAGACTGCGCGTTGAATCTGTTGGGGAATTTTTCACGTTAGGTTCGGGTCCTACCCCCACAACCAACTTTTCTTCAGCAAAATCAATCAATCGGCGGGATCCGCATTCACGATGCCCAGCGATGCGGTTCTCGTTGTCGGCGGTGCCGGCTATATCGGCAGCCAGACCTGCAAGGCGCTGGGCGCGGCCGGATTGATGCCGGTGACGTTCGACAATCTGTCGACCGGGCATCGCGACTTCGTCAAATGGGGGCCGCTGGTCGAAGGCGACATCCGCGACCCTGGCGCGCTCGCCGCCGCGATGCGGCAGCCATGGCGTCGCGGCGGTGCTGCATTTCGCCGCCTGCGCCTATGTCGGGGAGTCGGTGACGAACCCGGAAAAATACTACGACAACAACGTCGCCGGCAGCCTGTCGATCCTCAAGGCGATGCGCGCCGTCGGCTGTTCCAAGCTCGTTTTCTCCTCGACCTGCGCGGTCTATGGCGAGCCCGCGGACATGCCGATCCGGGAGACGACGCCGACCAATCCCATCAATCCCTACGGCGCCTCGAAGCTGATGGTCGAACGCATCGTGGCGGATTACCGCGCGGCCTACGGCTTGAACGCGTTCTGTCTGCGCTATTTCAACGCCTGCGGCGCCGACCTCGACGGCGAGATCGGCGAACTGCGCGACCCCGAAACCCATCTGATCCCGCGCGCCATCATGGCGATGCAAGGCTACATCGACGATTTCCAGGTGTTCGGCGGCGACTTCGACACACCCGACGGCACCGCGATCCGCGATTACATCCACGTGGTCGATCTCGCCGATGCGCACGTCGCGGCCGTTGCAGCGGCTGCTGGCGGGCGATCCCGGCACCATCTGCAATCTCGGCACCGGGCGCGGTTATTCCGTCAAGGAGGTGCTCGACGCCATCGGCGCCGAAAGTAACGAACCCGCGCCCCGCGTCGAGGGTCCGCGCCGTGCCGGCGATCCAGCCTGCCTTGTCGCCGACGCGTCGTTCGCTGCCACGCGCTTGGGGTTTACGACCAGGCACTCGGATCTCGCGACCATCGCCCGCACCGCGTGGGCGTGGCACCGTAAGGCGCACCCCAAGCGCGCAGCGTGCGGCTAGCGTGATTTTCGTAACGCCGTTCACTCGACGAGCGGCGGGCTTTGGCGCTCGGGCTCAGCCCGCTCGCCGCGGCGCTTCACCGGGCGGGCGACGAACGTCGGGCGGTTCTTTGTTTCATTGTAGATGCGCCCGACATATTCGCCGATCAGGCCGATCGAGACGAGCTGAATGCCGCTCAACAGGAACAGCGCCAGAATGACGCTGGTGAAACCCGGCACGTCGCTCGGTGAGTGGCCGAAAATCTCGATCCCGGTGAGGTGCCACAGCAAATAACCGAAAAATGCCAGCAGGGCGCCGACCGACGAGGCGAGGCCGAGCCAGAACACCACCGACAGCGGCTTGACCGAAAGGCTGAAAATCCCGTCGAAGCTCAGCTTGAGGAGCTTGAGCCAGGAGTATTTCGTCACCCCCGCCGCGCGCGCCGGGCGCTCGTAGGCGACGCCGATCTGGCGAAATCCGATCCAGGCGCGCAAGCCGCGCACGAACCGGTTGCGCTCGGGCAGCGCGTTGAGAACGTCGAGGGCCTTGCGGTCGATCAACGCGAAGTCGCCGCTGTCGCGCGGCACGTCGATGTCGGCCAGCGCGCGCAGCAGCCGGTAGAAGGAGAGATAAGCGAGCTGCTTCGGCCAGGATTCCCGCCGCGCCGCCCGGATGCCGAACACGACTTCGTAGCCGCTGCGCCATTGCTCGATCATGGTGAGAATGACTTCGGGCGGGTCCTGCAGGTCGGCGTCGATCACCACGACGGCGTCGCCCGCGGCCTCCATGAGGCCGGCGGTGACCGCAGCCTGGTGGCCGAAATTCCGGGTGAACGGCACGATCACGACGCGGGCGTCCGAGCGCATGAGGCCGTCGAGCAGCGCCGGCGTCGAATCGCTGCTGCCGTCGTCAACATAGACGATTTCCAGATCGAAATCGCGCGACGCTTCCGACGTTCCGCCCAACGTCTCGACCAGCCGCCGATGCGTCAGCGGCAGCACGTCCTGTTCGTTGAAACACGGCACGACGACTGAAATCAGCGGCCGCGCCGGCCGTTCCCCGGACATCTCGCTCATGGCCGCGGCGCTATCCCCTCGAGTTCACCATGGCGGCGGCGTCGCCCGCGCGCGGACCGGCTGGTGCTCGCGCCAAATCGCATCACGGCGCTGCGTGCCGCTTCCCGGCGGGACTGATAGCATGCCGGTCGGCGAGCGTCATGGCGACCAGAATGAGCACCGCAAACACCTGGCCGTGATACGACATGGCGACGGCCGACAGCGTGTACGACAAGGGATCGCGCTGCAGGAGCCAAGTGCCGACGAAAACCAGAGCCAGCGCCGCGTATTTCGCCCGGCTCGGAAACAACAGCGTTTCCCGGATGGCGAGATACGCGCACGGCAGCGCCAAACTCAAATGGTGCAGCCAAGTGAGTGGCGACAGCAAGGCCGCGAAGGCGCAGGCCACCGCCCATTCCGGCGCCAACGCGCTGGTGGCGCGGTCGCGCGGCGGGTCTTTCGCCAACGACCAGGCGTGGCGCATGCGCCAGGCGAGCGCCAGCGCCATGATGCCGAGGATCGCGGTGACGATCTTCTTGGCGGTCGCCGCCGGCAGATCGAGGAACTGAACGAACAGCGGATGCGGCGGACACGTCGCCGGCGTATCGTTCGGCGCGCAGGTGTGATCGGCATAATCCGAATTCACGTAGAGCAAATTTCCCGGCGGGTAGGTCTGCAAGAACCGGGCGATCGTGATCGAAAGGTTCTGGTTGCTGGGCCTCGGCGGTTCGACGCCGTTCTCGGAGGGGTCCTGCAGCGCAGCGACCTTGCGCACCTCGCCGAGGTAGCGCATCAGCGCATCCTGGGCCGCAGCCGGTCCCCAGACCACCACGGGGACACCGACATTGAAGATCAGCACGAACGCCAGCGTCGCCGCTGCGTCGAGC
The DNA here is from genome assembly GCA_963745155.1 of uncultured Pseudomonadota bacterium. Classification (GTDB taxonomy): domain Bacteria; phylum Pseudomonadota; class Alphaproteobacteria; order Rhizobiales; family Xanthobacteraceae; genus BOG-931. The sequence goes on from CAVUWO010000009.1 coordinate 145,114, forward strand.
CAGCGCCGCTTCCAGATCAGGAGCGGCAGGAAAATCAGCGGCGTCGACTTCCAGGTGATGGCAAGACCAAGCCACGCTCCGGCCGCGAGCGAGGTGCCGCGCCAGACCGCCCATCCCGCCATGGTCAGAAAAAACAACAGCAGGATCTGCAGGCCGCAATCATCCAGATCGCGCACCACCCATTGGCCGAGCAGTGCAAACGCAAAAAAGGCCGCGGCGAAATGCACGTCGTAGGATGTCGGGTGCATGGCGTCGGCGAGCCGGCGCCAGACGCGTGATGTCAGCAAGAGCGCGCCGACCGCGCAGAAGAACACGATCGCGCGCGCCAAACGGTACGGCAGCAACGCGAGCACCGCGTCGATGACGACGCGTCCCGGCGGATAATGCGTGCCGGTCAGTCCGCCGTTCTCCTGAACATAGGGCGTACCCATCAAGCCGGTGCGCCCGAGGTCGATGTGCCAGGCGAAGTCGTTGTCCTTGAAGCCGATGCTGTGAACCGCTTTGATGGCGATCAGTACGCAAAATGCGATGATGCACCAGCGCCTGAATTGCGCCGTTTCATACCAGGCGACGGCGCTCACAACTTCAGCGGTCATCGGCAAGCTTCCCGGTCATCCCTTCGCCACGGTCCGGCTCGGGCGACTTGGCTCGCCGTAGCGCGAAGATGGCTGTGGCGAACCTTACCGATTGAAGCGGCCCGCGCCAGCATTTTTCCCGCTGATGTTGCGGCCGGCGGCCGGCTGTCGAGCGAACGTGGCGATTCGTGCCGCCCAGAGCATTTCCGGCAAATCGTCACATTGACAACGAACTGCGGCCCAGATGCGCCGGAAAAGTCACGGCGGTTAACGACGAAACCGGCGCTCTCATGTCCAGCGTAGGAGGGCTCGATGCTGACGTGGAAAACGCTCCTTCCGGCCGTTATCGCTCCAACGGCTGTTTGTTTGACGGCACAAGCAAGCCTCAGCGGGGCCGCGGAAGAATGCAGAACGCGGCCCGGTCTGTCGACGCCGCGGGGCAGCCATTGGTATTATCGCATCGATCGTCCGGATCGACGGCATTGCTGGTTTCTTGCCGCCGAGGGGCGTTCCGTGCGCGTGCACGGACGCGGAGCAAACGCCGCGGCGTCCGGGCCGGATGCATCCACGCCGAAGGGTCCGACGCCCGATGCCGAGCTGCAGCGACCGAGCGCCGACGCGGCGCCTGCGCAAGCGACGCGCACCCAAGCCGCGCTGATGGCGCCCGGTCCGGCGGACGTCGCAGGATCCATACCGGCGGTTCGTGAGGTTGGGGCGGTCATGGAGTTTGCCGCACGTTGGCCAAGCCCGCTGGACGCGCGTTATTTGGATCGCGCCGAGATCGGCACGACGGACAGTATGGATACCGGACTGCACACGACAGCCGCCGCGGCGGAAACGACAGTGAATTTGCCGGTCGTCACGGCCGCGCGCGGCGGGCGAGAGGGCCAAAGAGCTTCGCGACAAGAGGTCCTGCAAACAGCGTCGCTGGCCGGAGGGGCGGCGTTGGCGCTGCTGTTCTTCGCCGGGTGGATCGTGAAAGCCGGCGGCCGGTCGCGCCTCCAGCTCGGCGCTGAATTGGCCACGATCGACGGTCACGCCTGGGCGCCGGCTTCGCTAACCGGCGGTCCGGCGGCGCGGCTGCCGACACCGACCGATCCCGCCGTCGACCTCAAGAGAAGCCTCGCCGAATTGATGCGCGACCTGCGGCGGGCCGATGCAACGACGGCAACTAATAAACCGCCGGGATGTAAAGCTCCTGCGGCACCGGATGGCGGGCATAGTCGGGCTGGTGCTCGCGCGCGGGCATCACGATCGGATCGTGCGGCACTTCGGCGTAAGGCACCTGCTGCAGCAGGTGGTGGATGCAGTTGAGGCGGGCACGCTTCTTGTCGACGCCCTCCACCACCCACCAGCGCGCCTCGGGGATATGGGTGCGCGCCAGCATTTCCTCCTTGGCCTTGGTGTAGCTCTCCCAGCGCCGGCGCGATTCCAGATCCATCGGGCTCAGCTTCCATTGCTTGAGCGGATCGTGGATGCGCATCAAAAAGCGCAGATTCTGCTCGTCGTCGGTGATCGAGAACCAGTACTTCACCAGGATGATGCCGGAGTTGACCAGCATGCGCTCGAACTCCGGCACGGTGCGGAAGAACTCCTCGCACTCGGCGTCCGAGCAGAAGCCCATGACGCGCTCGACGCCGGCGCGGTTGTACCAGCTGCGATCGAACAGCACGATTTCGCCGGCGGCCGGCAGATGCGCGACGTAGCGCTGGAAGTACCATTGCGTGCGCTCGCGCGCGGTCGGCGCCGACAGCGCCACCACCCTGGCGATGCGCGGATTGAGCCGCTGCGTCACCCGCTTGATCACGCCGCCCTTGCCGGCGGCGTCGCGGCCCTCGAACAAAACCAGGAGCTTGAGCTTCTGGTGCACCACCCAGTCCTGCAGCTTCACGAGCTCGCGCTGGAGCCGCAGCAGCTCCCTGAAATACATGTGGCGATCGATCGTTTCGTCGGCCGGCCGCGTGCCGGTCGCCTCTTCCAAAACGTCGGCGAATCGCGAATCGTCGAGCTCCAGCTCGAGCTCTTCGTCGACCGCGTCGAGCATTTCGTCCTCGAGGTGCTCACGCAGCGAATGGGGGTCGGTCGGCTTGCTATTCATCAGGATGGGCTCCAGCGCGGACGGCGAAGGTGTCATGCGAATGTTGCGGCGCCGATATGACGGGCTTACGACGACGGCAAAAAACGACAACATATCATCATGTTAAGTATTTCATGGCGGTCGCTCATGACCCGACCCTGCCACGAAACCGGTTCCGCCGTGTGTTCAGATTGTCATGAAACTTGGGAATCTGTAGGCGCGCACAAAGCCTTCCGATTGTCGGGGGGATCGGGATGTTTGGCATTGGACTTGCTTGGAACTTGCTTGGAAACAGCAAGTCCGGAGTGCCAATCGCGACAGGGTGGGAGGGCTCGATGCCAAAGGCAAAACGTGACGGGAATGGCGGTCTCACGGCCGTGGACGAGCCTCTCGACGCGCCGGAGATCGAGGCGATCGAGCCGGAGACCGAAGACCGCAGCGCCGTCGTCGCCACGGTCGCGACCGTCGCGGTCGTCGGCATCGGCGCCGCGGCGTTCGAGGCGGCCCTGCTGCCCGGCATCGTGCTCGGCGTTGCGGCGATGTTCGTGCCGAAATATCTGCCGCAGTTGGGCGCGGCGGTGAACCCGCTGTTCCGCTCGACCGTTCGCGGCGCCTACAAGATCGGCCAGAAGACCAAGGAAATGGTGGCCGAGGCCCAGGAGCAGGTTCACGACATCGTCGCCGAGGTTCACGCCGAGGGCGATCTCGATACGACGGAGCAGAAGAGCGCCGTCGCCGGCGCACCGCGCGTCTGAGCGCGGTCGCGGCGCGGCCGTTGCGGTGTCGTTGCAGCACATTGGGCGCTGACCGGGCTTGGTGCCCGGGGCAGGGCCGCGAGGCGTTGCCACGATTTTTTCTTGAAGCCTGAGCGAACCTCATGACCAAGATGAACCTCAAGATCGAGCACCAGGTGGCCGGACGGGTGCGGATGAAAATTCCGGCCGGCAAAGGCAATCCCGAGCTGTTGAAAGAGATCAGCGAAGTGTTCGCCGTCATCCCCGGCATCGAAGAGGTCATCGTCAATCCGACCACCGGCAGCGTGGTGTTGCACTACGACACCGATCGCCATGACGAATTCCACGGCTCGTTCCGGGAACATTACGACGCCCATGCCGCGGCCCATGGCGGTAACGGCGTGGCGCATGGCGCCACCACGGAGCTCGACGAACTGACCAACCGCATCGAGGCGGAAGCCGAATTCCTCGCGCAGCATTCGCATTCGGCGCGCGCGGTGGTCGATTTCGTCAAGAAGGTCGACCGCGAGATCAAGCTCGCGACCAACAACACCATCGATCTCAAGATCGTGTTCGCGCGTCGCCATCATCGGCTTCACCGTGTTCGAAGTCGGCGCCACGGCGGCGACGCCGGTGTGGGTGACGCTCGCGATTTTCACCGTCAATCATTTCATCGAAATGCACCCGAAGCACGGCGCCGCGGGCGAGGGCCATCCGAACCTGGCGCCGGTCCGGGTCGCGGGCTGAGCGCGCAGACCAACGGACAGCCAAGGGGATCGGGGGTTCGGGCGCCATGGAATTCTCGATCCGGCATTTCATTTCCGGCCGCGTCCGGCTGCATCTGCCGTCGCTCGTGCGCAAGCGCAAGCTCGCGGAAGCGGCGCTTGGTCTGGCTCGAAGCGCAGCCGGGCATCAAGCGCGCGCGTCTCAATTACGACTGCGCCAGCCTCGTCATCGAGTACGACGCCAAGTTCGAGCCGGTGCTGCGCGCGACGCTCGGCCGCCTGTCGGTCATGAGTCTCGACGATCTGCGGCTCCTGGTCGCGGCGAACGGCAAGGCTCCCGCGGCGCCGCGCCCCGCGGTGCCGCAGCCGGCCGCCAAGCCGTCCTGGCTCGGCCGCACGCCGCTGACGCTGCCGACCGTTTCGCTCCTGATGGCGTTCAGCGCCAATCCGATCGTCACCGCGGTCAACATGCCGCTGATGCTGTGGAACGCCTATCCGATCGCGCTGCGGGCCTACCGCGTGTGGCGGCGCGAGGGGCGGCTCAATGTCGATTTCCTCGACACGCTCGCGATCGCGGCGTCGCTCATGCAAGGCAATCCCATGGCCGGCGCGATCGTCACCTGGCTGATCAAGCTCGGCGACTGGATCCGCGATCTCACCGCCGCCGGCTCGAAGCGCGCCATCAGCGAACTGCTGGAGTTTCAGAACAAGACCGCCTGGGTCCTGCGCGAGGGCGTCGTCACCTCGATCCCGGCGACCGAGCTTGCGGTCGGCGACGCGGTCATCGCCTATCCCGGCGAGATCATCCCGGTCGACGGCGAGATCATCGACGGTCACGCCATGATCGACCAGAAGACCATCACCGGCGAAGGCCTGCCGGTGATGCGGGCGAAGGGCGAGGCGGTGTTCGCCGCGACCGTCATCCGCGACGGCCAGCTCACCATCCGCGCCATCCGCGTCGGCACCGCGACCACCGCTGGGCAGATCGCGCGGCTCGTCGAATCCGCGCCGGTCGGCGACACCCGGATGCAGAACCACGCCGAGAAACTCGCCGACCGGCTGGTGCTGCCGACGCTCGGCCTCGCGGTCGGCACCGCCGCCGTCACCGGCGACTTCAACCGCTTCCTATCGCTGGTGATCGTCGATTACGGCACCGGCATCCGCGTCGCCGCGCCGACCGCGGTGCTCGCCTCGATGACGCATGCGGCGCGCGCCGGCATCATCATCAAGAGCGGCGCCCACATGGAGAAGCTCTCCGAGGTCGACACCGTGATCTTCGACAAGACCGGGACGCTGACCCACGGTCGCCCCGTCGTCGTCGACGTCATCAGCTACGAGACGGCCATCACGCCGCCGCATCTCCTCGGCCTCGCCGCCGCGGCGGAAACCAAGCTCAAGCATCCGGTCGCCGACGCGCTGCGCGTCAAGGCGCACGAACTCGGCGCCAACATTCCCTATTGCGAGGAAACCAAATATCGCATCGGCCTCGGCGTCGAGGGCCAAGTCAACGGCTACTATCTCCACGTCGGCAACGAGCGCTTCATGCGGCAGAGCGACATCAATGTCGCCGTCTCCGAAACGCGACCGCGCCGCGCTCGACCAGCAGGGCTATTCCTGCATCTACGTCGCGGTCGATGGAACGCTCGCGGGGCTGGTGCCGTTTACCGACCAGATCCGGCCGGAAAGCCGGGAGATCATCCAGCGGCTGCATGCGCATGGGCATTCGCAACACGGTGATGCTGACCGGCGACAACGCGGTGGTCGCCCGCGCCGTCGGCCATCGGCTCGGCCTCACCCGCCAGTTCGCCGAGATGCTGCCGGCGGACAAGGCCGAGGTGATCCAGCGCTTCCAGCGCGACGGCAACGTGGTCGCGATGGTCGGCGACGGCATCAACGATTCGCCGGCGCTGAGCTTCGCCGACGTCGGCATCGCCATGAAGCACGGCGCCGAGGTGGCGCGGGAATCCGCCGACGTCGTGCTGATGGAAGAACTCGCTGTGGAAGCTCGTCAAGGCGGTCGAGATCTCGCGCGGCGCGGTTCGCCTGATCCGCCAGAACTATGCTATCGTTGCCGGTCTGAATACGCTCGCGCTGGGGCTCGCGCTGCCCGGCGGCTTGGTCAGCCCGGAAATCACCGCGCTGATCAGCAACGGCTCCGCGATCCTCGCCAGCTTGAACGGAATACGTCCGATCCTGCGCTACCAATGACCACGGCCGAGCCAACGATCACGCTGCCGCCGTCGCATCACAAGGCGCTCCTGCGCGCCATCCGCAATCTGGAAAACCCGGACTTTGCCGCGCAGCTCGCCGACTATGCCGGCCAGCCGATTTCCCGCGCGCTGCGCCTGATGCCGCGGGCGGCTTCCGACCGCTTCAACAGAATCGTCGAAGCCGCCATCCTGCGATCGCTCAATGTCGCCATCCGTTCGATCGAGCCGCAATCCAAGCGGCCGCCGGCGCAGCGCACGGCCTCGTTCCTCGCCGGCGTCTCGCGGCGGCGTGAGCGGCTTTTTCGGCTTCGCCGCGCTGCCGATCGAATTGCCGGTGACGACGACCTTGATGCTGCGCGCGATCGCCGACATCGCCCGCCATCACGGCGAGGACCTCTCGACGCTCGAGGCGCGGCTCGCCTGCGTCGAAGTGTTCGCGCTCGGCTCGCCGAGCCCGCAGGGGCGGCGCACCGACATCGGCTATTACGCCGCGCGGGCGCTGATCAGCCGGCTCGCGGGCGACGCCACCGCGCTCCTCGCCGAGCGCAGCGTCGCCAATGTTTCCGCGCCGGTCGTCGGCGGCCTGGTGACGGAGATCGCCACCCGGTTCGGCGTCGTGGTGTCGGAGCGCTCGGCGGCGAGCGCGCTGCCGGTCATCGGCGCGGTCGGCGGCGCCACCATCAACATGATTTTCATGAACCACTTTCAGCGCGTCGCCCGCGGCCATTTCGCTATCAGGCGGCTGGAGCGGCAATACGGCGCCGCCGTCGTGCGCCGGCTCTACGATGCCCACGCGCCGCGCCGCGCGGCGAAGGCGGGAGGCCGATTGCTGTCCCATGGCCGCAGGGCTTGACCCCGCCTCCGGCGCGCGAATGCCGGCGCTGGCGCGGCGGCACGACGGCGCCGTCGATCCGCGTCTCGCCGGGCTGCGGCGCATGCGGGCGATCGCGACCGCTGCTGCTGGTGCTGATGGCGGCCGTGTTCGTCGCGACGTCGGCTCGTGAAGCTCGACTGGCCGTGGCTGCCTTATCTGCGGGCCTTCGCCGAGGCCGGCATGGTCGGCGCCTGCGCCGACTGGTTCGCGGTCGTCGCCTTGTTTCGGCGGCCGTTCGGCCTGCCCATTCCGCACACCGGCATCATTCCCGCCAACAAGGAGCGGATCGGCTCGGCGCTCGGGCGCTTCATCACCAACAATTTCCTCACCGCCGCGGCGATGAACGAACGGCTGGCGCGGCTCGACGTGATCGGCACGCTGGCGCAGTGGATGGAGGAGCCGGCGAACGCCAAGCGGCTCGGCGACTATGTCGCGCTGGTGCTGCCGTCCATCTCGCGGTCGCTGCCGACGCCGCAGATCGGCGAAACGCTCGGCAAGCTGACGCTGCAGGCGCTCGAGGCGATCCCGGCGGCGCCGCTCGCCGCGAAGATGCTGGCGATCCTGTGGGCGCACGGCGAGGCGCAGGCGCTGCTCACGCGCGCCATCGACTATGGCGAAGACTGGCTCACCAGCAACAAGGACTTTCTGACGCGCAAAGTGGCCGAGCAGTCCTCGCGCTGGATCCCGAAATGGGTCGACAAGATGATCGCCGAAAAGGTCATCAACGGCCTGTTGAGCACGCTCGGCGAAATGCGCGACCCCGCCCATCCGTGGCGGCTCGAACTGCAAAAGGCGATCGAGCGGCTGATCGCCGATCTTGCCGCAGACCCGCAGATGCACGCGCAAGCCGAACGCTTCAAGGCGGAGCTGTTGGCCAATCCGCTCCTGATCGAACAGGCGCGGACGCTGTGGGCCGAGGTCGAGAGCGGCCTCACCGCCGGCTTTCCCGCCCATGCCGATCAGATCGCGCACGCCTGCGAGCAGGCGCTGCGAAGTACCGGCGCCTGGCTGCGGCAGGACGACGAGCGCAAGGCGGGCCTCAACCGCCGCATCCGCGTGTTCACGCAGCGTCTCTTGCTGCTCTACCGCTTCGAAATCGGCGGCTACATCGAGCGCGTGGTGCACGACTGGGACACCGCGACGCTGGTCGACCGGCTCGAGCTGCAGGTCGGCAAGGATCTGCAATATATCCGCATCAACGGCACCCTGGTCGGCGGCCTCGTCGGCGTGCTGATTTTCATCGCCGGCAAATGGATCGCGCTGTTTTAGTTATTTGATGCCCTCTCCCCTCGTGGGAGAGGGCGGCCGCAGCGTTTTAGCAAAAAGAGTGGGTGAGGGGGCGCGGCGCCTCCGCAAGCCCTCACCCTTCCGTGTTTGTTGCACGGCCAGCGCCGCCCTCTCCCGCAAGCGGGCGAGGGCACGATGACCGGCGCCGTGCTTTCCCGGCCGCCATCGCAATAGCTTCGTGCCGCTTCCCCTGGATTGCTTCGCTTGCGCTCGCAATGACGGTCACTCGGCGACGTGCCCGACCAGCGTGAACGCCCGCGTCCCCGGATCGTAGAAGCTCAGATCGCCGCTGCCGACATCGAAATAGGCGCCGAGCAGATGAAGGCGCCCGTCATCGACGCGGCTGCGGATCTCCGGGAAGGTCAGGAGATTGCCCAAGGTCGTGACGACCGAGGCCTGCTCCAGCACGCTGAGATAAGCGGGCCCCGTCGCGCCGTCGGCGTCGCCGACGGCGTTGGCCGCCGGCGCCATCAGCGCCATCCAGCTGTCGATGAAGTCGCCCGGCACGGTGCGGCCGCGATGCTCGACGAAGGCGCGCACCCCGCCGCAGTGGGAATGTCCCATCACCATGATGGTTGAGACGCCGAGGATCTGCACGGCGAATTCGAGCGCCGCCGAGACGCCGTGGATGAGGCCGGTCGGCGTATAAGGCGGCACCAGGTTGGCGACGTTGCGCACGACGAAAAGCTCGCCCGGATGGGCGTCGAAAATGACCTCCGGCGATACCCGGGAATCGCAACAGCAGATCACCATCACTTCGGGGCGCTGCCCGGTTTCGGCGAGCTTCTGGTAGCGGCTCTTCTCCAGCGGCAGGCGGGTATCGACGAAGGCGCGATAGCCATGGAACAAACGTGCGGGAACTTGCATGGCACAACCTCGCAAAAGGGCATTCGCCCAATGTCCCGGAGTTCTGTGACAGCCATTGCCAACGGTGATATGACGTAAATCCTGCTCGCCGTTCGCGGCGGCCATCCAAAGGTCTTGTCGAGGCTATGCAAGAATTGTCCCAAACTCTGCCGAAAGAGCGCGTCGCGCGCCGCGTCCGTCACCAAACCACGACCCGGCTCGTCCAGGTCCGCAGCGTCGCCCACATCACGCCGAAAATGGTGCGCGTCATCCTCGGCGGCGACGAGCTCGCGGGCTTCGTCAGCGCCGCCCATGACGATCACGTCAAGCTGTTCTTCCCGCTGCCGGGCGAAGACAAGCCGGCGCTGCCGCCGCTCGGCCCCAATGGCCGGGCGTTCGCCGAGGGCGCGCCGCGGCCGCCGATGCGCGACTACACGCCGCGCCGCTATGATGCCGCGGCGAACACGCTGACGATCGACTTCGTGCTGCACGGCGAGGGGCCGGCGACCACCTGGGCGGCGCAAGCGAAGCCGGGCGACTTTCTCGGCGTCGGCGGTCCGCGCGGCTCGTTCGTCGTGCCGGACGATTTCGACTGGTATCTCTTCGCCGGCGACGAAAGCGCGCTGCCGGCGATCGGCCGCCGTTTGGGGGAACTCCCCGCGACCGCCCGCGCGCTCGTCGTCGCCGAAGTCGAGGACGCCGGCGAGGAACAACAGATTCGACACACGCGCCAAGCTCGATATGCATTGGCTGCACCGCCACGCCCCGAGCGGCAGCGAGCAGGAATCGTTGCTGTTGGAGGCGCTCGCCGAACTGCCCTTGCCGCGCGGCGAGGGCTATGCCTGGGTCGCGGCGGAAGCTGCCGTCGCCAAAGCGTCGCGCCGCATTCTGGTCGACCGACGCGGCGTGCCGAAGGATCGCGTCAAAGCCGCCGCCTATTGGAAACGCGGCGCCGTCGCGGTGCACGAGACTTACGATGACTGAGACGGGAAAGCGGCGCTAAGGTGGGTTAATTTTCACGCGTCAAAGCCGCACGCCGAAGCTTTCGGCAAAGCCGCGCGCGCCGGCGGCGGTGATGGTCAGCGCCCGCGTCGCCTTGCGGCGCTCGATCCATTTCAGCTCCAGGCAGCGGCCGAACAGCGCGGCGCCGACGGCGCCGGCAAGGTGCCAGCGGCGTTCGCTCCAGTCGAGGCAGGGCCGGCACACGACGCGGCGCGAGCCGGGCGGATGGAGTGCTGCGCCGAATTCGACAAAGAAGCGCGCGCCGGCGGCGGTGACTTCGCCGCCTTCATCGCCAAGCACAATATGCTCGCGCGTCAACAGCGCATCCGTGAGCGCGACGCCGAGCCGGCCGGCGACATGATCGTAGCAGCTGCGCGCGGTGCGCATGGCGTCGTCGAGGCGCGACGGCCGCGAGCGGCGTTCCGGCAGCTGGACGAGCGCGAGCGCCATCACGCTTTCGAGCATCGAGCCAACGAGCGGCGAGGCCAGCCGGTAATAACGGTGGCGGCCCTGCTTCTCGAGCGCCAACAGATTGGCTTGCGTCAGCTTGGCGAGATGGCCGCTGGTCGTCTGCGGCGCGACCCCGGCGATGCCGGAAAGCTCGGTCGCCGTGAAGGCGCGGCCGTCGATCAAAGCGGCCAGGATATTCGCCCGCGCCGGATTGCCCAACAGCGCGCCGATTTCGGCCAAGGCGAGATTGGGGGTACTCATGGGCCGCAATATACGCGGGTGGCGCCGCAAAATCCCGCTGCGTCGCTACGGTCTTCGCCGTAGTGTCGAGGCTCGCGCGCGGGCACGCCCATGACCATGTAGCCGGGGCTCGTGAATTAAGCATCGTCTGGAGGATCGCCGTGGTAGCCCGCTCGTCACCAGCGCCATCAGGCGTGTTTTACGGCTGGTTCGTCGTCGCCGGCACCTTTGCCGTCACCTTCGTCGGCTTCGGCGCCGCCTATTCGTTCAGCGCCTTTCTCGTTTCGCTGCAGCACGATTTCGACGCCTCGCGCGGCTCGGTGTCGCTCGTCTTTTCGCTCGCCGGCTTTCTCTATTTCGCGCTCGGCGTCGTCAGCGGCCCGTTGGCCGACCGCTGGGGTGTGCGATGGTTTGCAGTGATCGGCATGGTCGTCACCGCAGCGGGCCTTGCGCTCGCCAGCATGGCGCAGAGTCTGACGGAGGTTTATGCCGCGTACGGGCTCGGCGTCGGCTTGGGGGTCGGCTGCTCCTATGTGCCGGCCGTGGGCGCGGTGCAGCGCTGGTTCTTCCGCCGCCGCGGCTTCGCCTCGGGGCTCGCGGTGAGCGGGATCGGCGTCGGCACGCTGGTCGTGCCGCCGTTCGCGGCTTATCTGATAGCGGCGTTCGGCTGGCGCGCGGCCTATCTGACGCTCGGGGTCTTTGCGCTCGTTGTCGGCGCCGGGCTGGCCTTTTTGATCGACGACGATCCGCGCCGCCGCGGTCTCGGCCCCGACGGCGACGTGGTGCCGGCGGATACGCCGTCGCCGCAGGCCGCGGGCGCCGATGTCGGCAAGGCGATCCGCTCGCCGCGTTTCATCGGGCTTTATGCCGCCTGCTTCATCTGCGCGTTCGGCTTGTTTGTTCCGTTCGTTCACCTCGTGCCTTACGCGCTCGATCACGGCATCGCGCAGAATTCCGCCGTTCTGCTGCTCGGCGCCATCGGCGTCGGCAGCACGGCCGGGCGCTTCCTGCTCGGCGGCCTCGCCGACCGGCTCGGCCGGCCGTTGTCGTTCCTGATGATGTTTTTGGGGATCGGGCTCTCCTTCGTCATCTGGGCGGCGTCGACGAGCTTCCTGCCGCTCGCCGTTTTCGCGCTGGTATACGGCGTGTTCTATGGCGGCTTTGTCGCGCTGGCGCCGGCCGTCGTGATCGACTATTTCGGCGGCCGCAACGCCGGGAGCCTGATCGGCATTCTCTACACCAGCGTGGCATTCGGCACGCTGGTCGGCCCGACCTTCGCCGGCTACGCCTACGACATCAGCCACAGCTACCTGCTGCCGATCCTGATCAGCGTCGGCGCCAATTTCGTCGCCGCGGCGATTCTGGCGGCGACGGCGAAGACCGCGGCGGCGCGCTCGTGACGTCGCGAATTCATTCATGACCCGTCAAATAAAATTCATGGGCGTTGGGTCGGTCGGGTAGCTTATTGTAGTTGGTCGTATCGCTTGTTTTTGCGACGGAGCCCCCATGACTGCCGCCCAATCCCGCGCCGAAGCGTTCTGCCGCCGTTTCGGGCTGAAGCTGCCGATCCTGTTGGCGCCGATGGCGGGCGCGAGCGCGCCCTCGCTGTCGATCGCGGTGATGCAGGCCGGCGGGCTCGGCGCGTGCGGCGCGCTGTTGATGCAGCCCGGGGAGATCGTCGCCTGGGCGGACGAGGTGCGCGCCGGCGTCGATGGTCCTTTCAACATCAATCTCTGGATCCCCGATCCGGCGCCGCGCCGCGATCCCGCGCACGAAGACCGTATGCGCGCCTTTCTCTCCGCCTGGGGCCCGCCGGTCGCGGCGAATGCCGGCGACTCGACGCCGCCGGATTTTGCCGCGCAATGCGAGGCGCTCATCGCGATCAAGCCACCGATCGTTTCGTCGGTGATGGGGCTCTATCCGCCTGCCTTCGTCGCCAAACTGAAAACGGCCGGCATTGTCTGGGTCGCGAACGTCTCGACCGTCGCCGAGGCGCGGGCCGCCGAAGCGGCGGGCGCCGACGTCGTCGCCGTGCAGGGCATGGAAGCGGGCGGCCATCGCGGTTGTTTCGACGCGGCGCAGGCCGAGCGCCAACAGGTCGGTTTGTTTGCTCTTCTCCCGGCGGTGGTCGATGCCGTCAAAGTGCCCGTGGTCGCGACCGGCGGCATCGCCGACGCCCGCGGCGTCGCGGCGGCGCTGTTGCTCGGCGCCAGCGCCGCGCAGATCGGCACCGGGTTCTTGCGCACGCCGGAAGCAAAAATTCATCCGGCCTGGGCCGACGCCATCGGGCGCACCGCGCCGGAGGGCACCATGCTCACCCGCGCCTTCTCGGGCCGCGCCGGCCGCAGCATCGCCACGACCTACGTCCGCGCCGCGGCCGCCGCCGAAGCGCCGCCGCCCGCGCCCTATCCGGTGCAGCGTGGACTATCCGCCGCCATGCGCAGCGCGGCGCAAAAGGCCGGCGACGTCGAGCGCATGCAGGCTTGGTGCGGGCAAGCGGCGTATCTCGCACGCGCCGAACCCGCGGGGAAGGTCATCCATGATATCTGGAACGAGGCGCGTGATCTGCTCGGATGGGGAAAATAGGCGACTTGGCGCTATCGGCAGCGAGAGGTGCACAGCATGCGATTTGAACCATTGACGTTCAAAAGTATCAAAGCGCGACCGGTCGTGCTCAAGCTCAAACGGCCGGTTGTTGCACGTATCGCCACCATCACCGATTGGCCGCTCATTCTCATCGACCTCTACACCCATGAAGGCGTTGTCGGCCGCAGCTACCTCGAACCCTATATCGTGAAATCGATGCGGTATCTGATCCCCGCACTCCATGATTTCGGCGAGATTCTCGCGGGCCGGCGGATAACGCCGTTCGAGTTGTACGACGCCGCGCGCAAGTCGCTCCACTTTGTCGGCTACGGGGGCATGTCCATGATTGCCGTCTCCGGATTGGATATGGCGGCTTGGGATGCTCTGGCCAAGGCGGCGGGCATGCCGCTTTGCGTTCTTTTGGGTGGTTCGATCGGCCCGGTAAAATCCTACAACAGCAATGGCCTTTGGCTCAGGAAGCCGGAGGAAGTGGCGGCGGAAGCGATCGAATTGCGCGACGAAGGCGGCTTCACCGGGCTGAAGCTGCGGCTCGGCCGCGAGCTTGTCCGTGACGATCTGACGACGATCAAGGCGGTCCGGGATGCCGTCGGCGACGACATGCATTTGATGGTCGATTTCAACCAGGGCCTGTCCCTCGGGGAGGCCCTGCAACGGTGCCACATGATCGACGATCTTGATCTGGCTTGGATCGAAGAGCCGATCGTTTACGACAATATCGACGGTTACACGCAGCTCGCCGCCGAGTTGAAGACTCCGATCCAGATCGGCGAAAATTTTTATGGTCCTCGTGACCTCCACAAGGCGCTGCAAAGCAAGGCGTGCGACTATGTCATGCCGGACTTCATGCGCATCGGCGGAGTTACCGGCTGGCTGCGGGCGGCGGCCATTGCCGGCACGGCAGGCGTGCCGATGTCGACCCATCTCTATCCGGAAGTGGCCGCTCACGTGATGCGTGTCACCGAGACCGCACACTGGCTCGAGTGGCAGGACTGGGCCGATCCCGTCCTACAGAAGCCGTACGAAATAAAAGACGGCCTGCTGCATATCCCCGACGTGCCAGGCGTCGGTCTGGAATGGAACGAGAAAGCTGTTACGGCCAATCAGCCTTAATCCAGCGCCGCGTACACCAGATTACGGAACAGCTGGCGGAAATGATCGCGCTGCCGCGGCGCCTGGACCATCATTACCGCGATCAGGTCTTCCTTCGGCGCGACCCAGAAATAGGTGCCGGCGACGCCGCCCCAGAAGAATTCGCCCGGCGTGCCGGGCGTCGGCGCGATGCCGACCTCGCGCCGCACGGCAAAGCCGAGCCCGAAGCCGTGGCCCGGCTGCAAGAGCGTCGGCGTGCCGTTGCGCACATTAGGCGCGAGGTGATCGGCGGTCATGAAAGCGAGCGTCCGGCTCCCGATGAAGCGCTTGCCGCCGGCCGTGCCGCCGAGCGTGAGCATCCGCGCGAACCGCAGATAATCGTCGATGGTCGAGACGAGCCCGCCGCCGCCGGATTCGAAGCGTGGCGCGGCGTGGGTGTCGATCAGAGCGACGGGCCCGCCGCTGTCGGGATCGCGCGGGAATGGCTGCGCCAACCGCGCGATCTTGTCCGCGGGGGTGAAGAAGTCGGTGTCGGTCATGCCGAGCGGCTCGAGAATCCGCGCGCGCAGAAACGCGCGCAGGCTTTGCCCGGAGACGATCTCGATGACGCGGCCGATGACGTCGGTCGAGTGGCTGTAATCGAACGACGTTCCCGGCTGTTGGATCAAGGGCAGCTTGGCGAGTTCGGCGAGGAACTCGGCGTTGTCGAGGTCGCGCGTCAGGAAGTGCGTGGCGTTGCCGGGATCGCCGGCGAACAGCCCCATCTCCTTATAGACGCGCTGCACGGCGGAATTGCCGGTGAAGGCGTAGGTCAGGCCGGAGGTGTGGCGCAGGAGGTCCTGGATGGTGATCGCCCGCTCGGCCGCGACCAGATCGAGCTTGCCGTCGCGTTCGACGCCGACCTTGGGATCGGCAAATTCGGGCACGTATTTGCCGATCGGG
Organism: uncultured Pseudomonadota bacterium; assembly: GCA_963745155.1. Taxonomy (GTDB): domain Bacteria; phylum Pseudomonadota; class Alphaproteobacteria; order Rhizobiales; family Xanthobacteraceae; genus BOG-931. The sequence goes on from CAVUWO010000009.1 coordinate 160,772, forward strand.
TCGTTGATGAAGAGCTTGCCGTCCTCGACCAGCATCATCAGCGCGACCGAGACGATCGGCTTGGTCATGGAATAGATGCGAAAGATGGCGTCGTGCGGCAGCGGCGGACCGTCCGGCCGCAGCGAGCCGAGGTCGCGCCGGTAGGCGAGCTTGCCGCCGCGCGCGATCGCCATGGCGACGCCGGGCACATGCTTGCGGTCGACTTCGCGCTGCATGACGGCGGTGAGCCGCGCGAGCGCCTCGGACGAAAGCCCGGCCTCTTTGGGATCCGCGGCGGGAAGGGAACTCGAAGAATGCTGGGGCGCGTCGTTCACGATGGTATCACGCTTTATCGTCGTGGGAGGCCCAACACTGCCTCACCCCGGTCCGTCGCGCAATGCAGCTCGCGAAGGAACGCAGGCCGTGATCGCCGCGCCGAAGTCAGAACGACGCCGGGAAGAAGTGATTGACCACCGCCAGCACTACCAGCAGCACGACGCCGATGGTCAGGCTCCAGCCGATCAGCTTCTTTTCGATCGGCAGCAGCGGTTCGACGGCGGCGTTGCGCAGTTCGTCGCGGAGATTGGTCTCGCTCATGATGTGTTTCCTCTATTGCTAGAGCCCTTCGGGCTCCAGCCTTTTGATTGAGCATGATCTTTTCGGAAAACCGGCGTCCACTTTTCCGGATCATGCTTTCAGCTCGCCAGCGGCGGGGTGACGCCGCCGAAGAACAGAAACGAGATCAACAGGCCGACCCAGATGACGAAGCCGAACAACGAGACCAGATAGACGGCCGCGAGCTTGCCGAAGCCTTCCTGCCACAGCGTCTTGAAGTTCGACAGAACGCCGATCGAGAAGAAGGTCAGAATGAAGAAGATGACGCGGAAGGTGTTGGCCTCGCCGATCGCGGCCGGAACCTTGGCGGCGATGGCCGCCGGCGTGCCGAGCGCGAGATAAAGCCCGACGATGAAGGTGATGACGAAGCCGATGATGAATTTCGGAAACCGCTGCCAGATTTCGCCGGCCTGGGCCTTGTCCTTCTCCGCCGGATTGATGTGGTTGGTCCAGATGTAGCCGAGCACGAACGCCCAGATGCCGATGAAGATGTCGATGAACACCTTGATGGTGGTCGCGGTGCCGAGAATCCAGCCCGGCTGATAGTGCACGCCTTCGGCGGCGTTCTTGGCCAGAATGAGCGACTCGGTGATGCCGCCGGCGGCGACCGCGGCGCCGTCGGTCTTGACCGCGAGCCCCATCCAGGCGCCGGCGACCAGCGGCTCGTGCGAGAGGAAGATTTGCGCGACGAACGGCAGGATCAAGCACTTCGACCACGGCGAAGATCACCACCAGCGAGGACACCAGGACCGGCACCACCGGCCGGGCGCGGATCGCGCCGCCGATCGCGATCGCCGCCGACACGCCGCAGATCGAAATGCCGGACGCGAGCGGCGCCGCCCATTCGCGATTGAAGCCGAACCATTTGCGCGCGACGTAATAAACCACCGCCCAGTAGATCAGATACGCCTCGACGATCGCGGCGACGCCGCGCAGCATCAGCGAGCTGGCGAAGCCGAGCTTGCCCGCCGCCGTCACCGCGAATACGCCGCCGAGAATGACGATGGCGATCTTGATGTAGAGCTCCGGCCGCACCGCGTCCTTCACCGCTTCGGCGAAGCGCGGAAACAAATTGGCGATGATCAGGCCGGCGATCAGCGCGAAGATATAGCCGCCTTCATTGGTGAGCTTGAGCGACCAGCTGATGCCGAATTTCTGCTGATCGGCCGGCGTCACCGCGGCGAAATGGGCGAAGTTGCCGACGATCCAGCTCGCATAGGCGATCCAGAACACCGCGGTGAAGGCGAGCGCGAACCGCCTGACGTTGCTGCCGAGCGCGGCCGCCGCGGCGCTGAGCACGACGAGCAGAGCGACATAGGTCGCGACCAGCGCGCCGGCGCCGCCGAGCCAGCCGTAACCCTTCGAGGTCGCCTTGAGCGCCTGAGACAGCGTGCCCCAGACCGACGTCGTGACCACCCAGCCGATCAGATCGACATTGACCAGCGCCGCGAGCGCCAGCACGAAAATGGCGAGGCCGAGGACGACGGCGAGCCAATCCTCGTTGAGCGGCGCGGTGACGCCGTCGGCGCGGCGCGGGTGAATGCCTGTGAGAGCCGTGTCGGACATGGAACGATCCCCGGTCGAGCCGGCGGCAGCCGGCACTTTTCCATCATGAGATCGGAGGATCGGGACGGGCGAGTCAATGCAGACGGAAAAATAAGAGAATCTCGGTCGGGCGGCGCGGTTTCTGGCGAATGAATTCGCTTTCGGCCGCCCGATCGGGAAAACAACTTTCCGGTCAAATTTGCCGCCTTACGCCGCCACCTGATGGGCCAGCCGGTCCATCTCGCGTTGCACCAGCCGTCGGTAGATGCCCTCGTGGCGCATCAGGGCGTCGGGCGGGCCGTCCTGCACGACCTCGCCGAGCTGCAACACGACGATGCGGTCGAAATGGCGCACGCTCGACAGCCGGTGCGCGATGGCGATCACGGTGCGGCCATGCATCAGGCGGGCGAGCGCTTCGCGGATCGCTTCCTCGGATTCGCTGTCGAGCGCCGAGGTCGCCTCGTCGAGCAACAACAGCGGCGCGTCCTTCAGGAAAGCGCGCGCGATGGCGATGCGCTGGCGCTGCCCGCCGGACAGTTTGACGCCGCGGTCGCCGACGAAGGTGCGCATGCCCTCCGGCAGGCTCTCGATGAAATCGCAGCGCGCGGCGATCGCCGCCTCCATCACTTCGTCGTCGGTGGCGTCGGGCCGGCCGTAGCGGATGTTCTCGGTGACCGAGCGGTGGAACAGCGAGATGTCCTGCGGCACGATGGCGATGGCCTCGCGCAGGCTCTCCTGCGTCACGCGGGAAATATCCTGGCCGTCGATGAGGATGCGGCCGCCTTGCGTGTCGTAGAACCGCTGCAGCAACGCAAACACCGTGGACTTGCCGCCGCCGGAGGGGCCGACCAGGCCGACGCGCTCGCCCGGCATGAAGCTGAGATCGAGGTCCTCGAAAATGCGCGGGCCGTCGCCGTAGCGGAAATGGACGTGCTCGAACTTGACGCTGGCGCCGCGCCGCACCAGCGGCGCCGCTTCCGGATGGTCGCGCAGTTCGTGCGGCACCAACAGCGTCGCCAGCGCTTCGGAGAGCCGGGCGATGTGCTGGGTGATGTCGACCAGCGCCACCGCGAGGTCGCGGGTCGCTTGCAGCACGGAGATGCCGAGCGTGCAGGCCAGCACGACGTCGCCCGTGGTGGCCGCGCCGTCCTGCCACAACAGGATCGCCCAGGCGAGCAGGCCGAGCGCCAAGACGATCGTCACCACCGCGTGCAGGATGCGCAAGCGCTCGAGATAGAACAGGCTGCTTCGCCGCGCGTCCATCTCGCGCTCGACCGTGCGCGTCGAAGCGGCGGTGCTCGCGCAGCAGCCCGCCGAACGCGCGCACCAGCGGCATGTTGGCGATGACGTCGGTGATTTCGCCGTCGACGGAAGCGGCCTTGCTGGCGAAATCGTGGTGCAGCGGGCGGCCGGCGGCGGCGAGGCGGAACATCACCGCCACCATGACGCCGGCAACGAGCGCAAGGACGCCGGCCATCGTGCAGGCTGATCGGTCGACACGAGCGCGATCGCGGCGACCGTCGCCGCGCACGGCGGCAGCACGTTCCAGATGAACATGTTCTCCGCCGTGAACACCGCGTTCGACGTCGCCGTGACGCGGCTCGTCAGCGTGCCGGGCAGGCGGTCGGCGAAATAGCGCGGCGAATGTCCGGTGAGATGGCGGAACAGATCGCGGCGCAGATCGCCGGTCACGCCGACGAACGCGTAGTTCGCGATCCAAGCGGCGACGCGCCAGAGCAGATTGTCGGCGGCGATGAGCGAGCCGAGCAGCGCGAACGCCGTCCACGGATCGGCGCTGCCGCGATGCGAGAGCACGTCGACCAGATATTTGACGCCGTATTGCGTCGAGGTCGCGCAGACGACCGCGCCGAGCACGGTGACGAGAATGACGCCGTGGGACAGCGGGCGCAGCCGAATGTAGCGTAATACGAAGGCGAGCGGCCGTTTGGCGTAACCACTGAGATCGGCACCACTGAGATCGGCCATCTGCGTCTGGTCTCCGCTCGCGGAGGGTTTCCGAACCGGGTGTCGCCGCTCGCCCGTGCGGCTTCACAGGATGATCGTGGCGCCATGGTCCAGGGCGGAGGCCATCCGGGACGGCGCGTTGTTCGGATGCCCTTGCGCGAGTACCCCTCCTGCGACATGCGCACGCGGCCGCCGGTTCCAGATGTTCGGCCGCCGCATGCGATATGACCGACGCGCCGGCGCCGAGAAAGTTCCATTTCCGACGAAAAAATAACTCTGCTCCGCATTGAAAACATTCGCCTTCTTGCGAGTTGTCGTTCAGTGCCGGGGAACCAAGCCCAAACGACGGAACTTTTGCGTCGAGGACTCGCGCATCAGGTAAAGACTCGCGCATCAGGAAAGGTAATGCGATGCATATTGCTCAAATTGCACCGTTGACGGAGGCTATTCCGCCGAAGCTTTATGGTGGAACCGAACGGGTCGTGTCCTGGCTGACGGAGGAACTGATCGCGCTCGGGCACGAGGTGACGCTGTTCGCGAGCGGCGATTCGGTGACCTCGGCGCGGCTCGAGGCGGTGTGGCCGCGGGCGTTGCGCCTGGACGGTTCGGTGCGCGACCCGAACGCCTTGCACATGCTGATGCTGGAACAGGTGTACCGGCGCGCCGCGGAATTCGACTTCCTGCATTTTCATCTCGACTATTATCCGTTCTCGCTGTTCGCGCGGCAGGCGACGCCGTTCGTCACCACCTTGCACGGCCGGCTCGATCTGCCCGAGCACCAGCCGGTGTTCGACGCCTTTTCGCACGTGCCCGTGGTGTCGATTTCGAATTCGCAGCGGCGGCCATTGCCGCAGGCGAACTGGCAGCGCACGGTGCATCACGGTCTGCCCGAGCGCTTGCTGGTGCCGCAGCCGGTCAAGCCGTCCTATTTCGCTTTCCTCGGCCGCATCGCGCCGGAGAAGGGCATCGATCGCGCCATCCGCATCGCCGAACATTGCGGCGTGCCGCTCAAAGTCGCGGCCAAAGTCGATCGGGCCGATCGCGATTATTACGACGAGCGCATTCGTCCGATGATCGCCGCCGCCGCCAATGTCGAATATATCGGCGAGATCAACGACAAGGAAAAATCCGAGTTTCTCAGCGGCGCCTTCGCGCTGCTGGTGCCGATCGACTGGCCCGAGCCGTTCGGCCTGGTGATGATCGAAGCGATGGCGTGCGGCACGCCGGTCATCGCCTTCAACCGCGGCTCGGCGCCGGAGGTGATCGACGACGGCATTTCCGGCTTCATCGTCGAGGACGAGAACGGCGCCATCGGCGCGGTCGACCGGCTCGGCCATCTGTCGCGCGAGAAGATCCGCCAGCAATTCGAGCAGCGCTTCACGGCGCGGCGGATGGCGCAGGATTATCTCGGCGTCTACCGCAGCCTGATGGACGAAGCGGCGCCGCACTTGCGCCTCGTCGCCGACGATGCGCCGGCGTTGTGATTATCTGACGACGACATTGAGGGTGGGCTCGACCGAAGGTCGAGCCTCGAAGGGCGCACGGCCTAGCAGTGCGTCCTTCGAGGGCCGCCTGCGGCGGCCACCTCAGGATGACGGCGTGGTGGCAGCTACTCTTCCTCCACCGCCGGCCGCGTCTCCGGCATGAACAACCACAACACCGCGAGGCCGACGCAGGCGATCGCGGCCAATGCGGCGAAGGCGTACGGGCTGCCGAAGCGGTCGCTGATGTAGCCGGCGAACGTCGACGAGAGCGAGGCGCCGATGCCGACGAACGTGCCGACGATGCCCAGCCCGAGATTGAAATGGCCGGTGTCGCGGGTGAGATCGGCGACGACGAGCGGCACCATCACGCTGAAGACCGCCGCGGTGATGCCGTCCAACAGCTGCACGACGACCAGCATTTCCGGATTAGTCACGCTGGCAAACAGAATGCCGCGGATCGGCAAGGCGGCGAAGCCGATCAGCAACAGCGGCCGCCGGCCCCAGAGCTGTGCGCGGTTTCCCATCATCGGCGACAAGGCGGCGACGACGAGCTGCGGCACGACGATGCAGGCCGCGATCAGAATTTCGGCCCAGCGGCCCGACCGCATCGTCAGCACGCTGCCCATCAGCGGCAGCATCGCTGCATTGGCAAGATGAAACAGCAACAGGCAGCCGGCGAAGATGAGCAGCGGGCGGCTGCGCATGAGATCGCCGGGCTTGCTGCGCGGCCGGTCGCGGCGATGCTGCGGCGGCGCGCCGTGCGCGCGTTCCGGATCGATCTCGCGCGGTGCGATCGCGCGCAGCGCCCAGAGCGCCGGAATGAGCAGCAGCACGGTGACGACGAAGACGGCGCGCGCGGACAGGAGCCAGCCGCACGCGCCCATCGCCGCGGCCGCGACCGCGTTGCCGATCGACGCGAAGCGGGCGTTGCGCCCCAGCCGCTCGCCGAGCATGGCTTGGCCGACCAGGCCGAGGCTGATCGCGGCGATCGCCGGGCCGAGCACGCAGCTCGCGAGCGCATGCAGGATCGACGCCGACAGCACCACCGGAAAAATCGGCAGCGCCGCATAGGCCAAGGCGCTGACGCAGATGGCGGCGACGGCGATGCCGCCGACAAAGCGTTCCGAGCGCGCGGCATCGACCAGCGCGCCGCCCGGCATCTGGCCGATCAGGGAGACGAAGCCGGCCGCGGACAGGACGAGGCCGATGTCGACCTGCGTCCATTTTTGCGTGGTGAGATAGACCGAAACGAACGGTCCGAAGCCGGTCTGCACGTCGGCGACGAAAAAGATGAACCAGTCGAGCCCGCGCAGGCTGCGCGCGGACGGGTGCAGCGGCGGTTCGCCGCCGCCACGCTCTTCGCCGGGCGGCCGCGGCGCGCCGCCCGCGATCGCGCGCGCGCGATCGGGCCTGTCGTCAAGGCGGCGTAATGGGTCCGCGGACAGGATCAAGTCTCCGGCACTGATGTTATTCGGGTAACGATTCGAGCTTGCCGAGGGCGCCGAGGATCACCACTGGTTTGCCGTCCTGGTACGCGGGCGCCGCGCTGACCTGGTCGCGATTGAGATCGAGCGTGATGCGGCCGCCCGGTTTGCCCGGCGGGGGGAAATGCAACGCATTCCATTCCACCGCGATCTTGCGGCTGCCGACGCCGAGAAAGCCGCCGAAATCGATGATCGCCGCGCGGACCTGACCGCTGCGGTCGACCAGCACGTCGACGATATGGCCCATATTCTCATCGGTCGGACCCCGGACCTCGCGGCCGAGAACGCCTTCGACCTCGTGCTTGTTGAGAACGGTCACTTCCGGCGTCGCCGGAGCCGCCGGGCCGGTATTTCCGGGCGTGGCGCTGTCTTCAGCCCGTGCCGGGACGGCGAAGCTCGATGGCAAAAACAGCGACAAGAACAGCGACGAACAGCCACAGGAACACTGCGGCAGCCGCCCCGATCGTTCGGTCATGCGCACGCATGCCGCCTCCGGCATTGTAATGAAGCCCACTGCACTAAGCCGGCGGCGTCCCGCTGGTTCCATGCGCGAACCACGTGGAACTGGATCGGCGCAACCGCCGCCGTTCCAAGTCAGCACGAATAGACGACCGACACCCGGATATCGCCGCTGATCCGCGGCGTATCGAGCGACACGGTGTCGCCGTTGCGGCGGACCCGCAGGTCGACCCGCGACGTGCCGAGGTGCAGACAACGGATCATCACGTCGTCGAGAAATGCCGGCAGCCGCGGATTGCACAGCCGGATTTCTTTGTTGAACGGATCGAATTCAAGGCCGAGCGAGGCTTCGATGAGCGTAAACGGCGTCGCGCTCGCCCAGGCCTGCGGCGCGCAGGCGACGGGATAGTGCGTCGGACCATGGCCGTGCTGGCGGCGGAAGCCGCAGAACAGTTCCGGCAATCGCGACAAGTCCATATAGGTGCCGGCGGCGAACAGCCCCGCGAACACCATCTCGACCAGCCGCTTTTGCCCGTAGCGCGCCAGCCCGAGCGCGATCAGCGCGTTGTCGTGCGGCCAGATCGAGCCGTTATGATACGACATCGGATTGTAGCGGGCTTCGCCCTGGGCCACCGTGCGGATGCCCCAGCCGGAGAAGAAGTTCGGGAGCAGCAAGCCCTTGGCGACGCGTTGCGCCCGTTCGGCGTCGGCGATGCCGCTGAACAGCACCTGTCCGGCATTCGACGTCCGCACGCGGCAGGGCATCTTGTCGCCGTCCAAAGCGAGCGCGTAGGTCTCGATATCGGAGCACCAGAACGCCGCGTCGAAGCGCTCGGCGAGACGATCCGCCTCGGCGTCGAGTTGTTGAGCCAGCGCCAATTTGGTCAGCCGCCGCGCGCAACGCGCCGCCATGCGCTTGGCGGCATAGACGTAGCCTTGCACCTCGGCGAGCGCGATGTGGCCCTCCGCCAGGCGGCCGTCGGCGTGGAAGATGGCGTCGTAGCGAGTCCTTCCAGCCCTGGTTGGCAAGACCTTGCGCGCTGGCGCGCCGGTATTCGAGGAAACCGTCGCCGTCGGGATCGCCGGGGCCGTCGATCCAGCCGAGCGCCGCTTCGATCGCAGGCCACAGCTCGGCGAGGGTTTCGAGGTCGCCGGTGCGCTCGGCATAGAGGCCGGCGAGCAGGACGAATAACGGGGTCGAATCGACGCTGCCGTAATAAAGACCGAACGGCACTTCGCGCAGCGCCGCCATCTCGCCGCCGCGCATCTCGTGGAGAATCTTTCCCGGCTGCGCGTCGGCGAGCGGATCGGTCGTCTTGGCCTGATAGGCCGCGAGCCGGCGCAGCACGCCGCGCGCCACGTCCGGGCTCCACCACAGCATCTGCAGCGCGGTGATCAGGCCGTCGCGGCCGAACGTCGTCGAATACCAGGGGATGCCGGCATAAGGGTAGCGGCCCTGCGGCGTGTCGGTCATGAGTATTCCGAGATCCGCCGCCGATTGGCACAGCATCTCGTTGAACAATTCGTTCGACGTCTGGATGCTGGTGCGGTCGCGCGTGCGCTCGCGCATCTCGCGGCGGGCCGCCAGCATGCCGCGCAGATACGGTATCGGCCGCGGCCCGGCCTGGTCGCAGCCGGCGGCGACGAAAATCGGCTGCGTCTCGCCGGGCGCCAGGCGCAAAACGTAGCTCGCGCCGCTCGTCGTCAATCGCTGCGGCGGCGGATCGAAGGTCAGCGTGGTGCGTCGCACCTTGCCGTCCAAGCCGAGGTAGCTCATGAGGACCTCGTCTCGCGCCGTGGAGCTTGGCGGTCGCCGTGCCGTGACGCGCGCGGTGCGTGCCGCGCACCTCGAACAGGTCGGCGAAGTCGCCGGCGAAGTGGATCGACACCGGCAAGTCGACGGGGAGATTGCCGTAATTGCGCACGCCGAAGCGCTGGTACAGCGTGTCGCGCCATAGAAAGATCGTGCGCACGATATGGATCGTGTCCTTCTCTAGGACGACGCGGTGGTCGGACGTCACGTCGGGATTGGTCAGGTCGATGACCAGCGCCGAATTGTCGTCGCGCAGATTGGAGCCGAGCATGAGCGGCGGCATATGGTGCAGCAGAAATTCGAGCCGCGAGACAAAACGCGTGTCGTGATAAAACAGCCCGTCCGCGCCGCCGGCCGACGCGCCGATGTCGCCATGGCTGTCGACCACGACGAAGGTGTCGTCATGCTTGAGAACGCGGCGCGACCGCGACGCGGCGTGCGTCACTGCGATGTCGAAGGGCGCCTCGAGGGGCGGGGAGAGGTGCAGGGCTTGCGTTGCGGTCGGTGGCGGCATGGTGCTTTGGTCTTGCTTTCTTTTGGTTTTGCTTTGTTTTGGTCTTTCGGGTCGCGGCGACGCGATCGGCCGCGCGGGCGGGAATTCGGATCGGCAACGATCGAGCGGCGATCCGCAGTCGCCCCTCGCGCGGCGGGCCTAAGGTTGCGTCCGCCCGTGGATGATCGCGACCACGCGCATCCGAACCGGGTCGACGACGATGATGTCGCGTTCGAGCATGGCGTATTTGAGGACGCTCGCGCCCTCGAATGTGAGATCATTCTGGAGCGGCAGTTCCGGCAGGTTCGCCGGTTGCGGAACCGGAGCGCCGATCGCGGGCGGAATGTCGCCGGTCGCGGGCTTGATGCCTTGGCGCATCACCGCATTATAGATCCACTTTGTTGGTCCGCGGTGAGCGCCAGCCGCGGGACCATGGCGCCCTCGGGCGTCACCGTTTCGTCCGGCTCGACCGTCTGCGCCGTGGCGCAACCGGCGCTGCCGACCAACATCGATAACCCGAACAGCATCTTCGCGGGATGCAAACCTGTCGATCATCCGACCATGCTCTCGCGAAGCGAAGCGCTCTGCGCGGAGCGCGAACCGCGTTTACGAGGCAAATGCCTGATCGGACATCAGTTCCCGCGTCGCTTGCGAATATTTCTGCACCGCGGCCGTGCCGGCTCAAGTGGCTATGACGCGGGGCACAATTGGGCAGCGCGCGTCAAAGCATTTGTGCTCGAAAAGACACACCAAATTGATTTTGCGATATTCCCCCACGGATTCGCCCCGAAAGGGAACCGTTACAGTCTTGTAATGGAATTTTAACCAACTCATACTGCCCACCGCTTGTGCAAGGTGGCGAGGGGTCGTCGGTTGGGCAGGCGTGTCAGCGCCGACTGTTTCATATGGAACGCAGTCGTGTACGGGGGATAAGATGAAAAAGAATGCTGTGGCCGCGGGTATGTCCGCGGCTTTGCTGTTTGGGCTCACGTCGTTCGGCCTCGCGGGCGCGGCGAATGCGGCGGATATGCCGCTTCCGACCAAGGCATGGGCGGCGCCGGCGTCGGATGCCTGTAGCGGCCTGACGGACTTCTTGCTGTCGAGCTGCAGGTTGAGCTGGTACGGCGTGACGTTCTACGGCACCGTCGATATGGGCGGCACGTACCAAACCCATGGCGCGCCGTTCGACCCGAACTTCCCCACCGGCGCCAGTTACCTTCTGGGTGGCGGCGGCGGGAATGCGACGGGCCGGACGGCCGGATTTCGGTCTCGGTCCCAACGCCATGAGCCAATCGAACGTCGGCGTCGAAGATCCAAGAACCTATTGCTCCGGGCGGCTGGTCGTTCATTGCCAACGGCGAGCTTGCGTTCGACCCGTATTCGTTGCTGTTGGCCAACGCTCCGCAAGCACATGCAGAACGCCATCGGCGTGCCGCAGAATCAGCAAGAGTCACCGATCGACTCGAGCCGGTGGGGTTGGCTGAACGGCGAATCGAATATGTCGGCTTTAGCCAGCCGGTTTTTGGCACGTTGACCTTCGGCCGGCAAAACACACTGATGATTGACGACATCAGCGCCTACGATCCGATGGGCGGCGCCTACGCGTTCTCGCCGATCGGCTTTTCCGGTAAGGCCGGCGGTGGCGGCGGCACCGAGGACGCCCGCTGGACCACGGCCATCAAGTATCGCGTCAATATCGGCGACGTCCGCTTCGGGGTGATGGGACAGCCGGTGTCCTCGGGTTATGACACCTATAACCCGAATAACGGCGCGGTCGCAGGCGAAATCGGCTGGGACATCAAACATTTCGGACCCGGCATGCTCTCGTTGGATGCGTCGCCACTTGGGAGAAGGACGCGGTTAATATCGGGACGACCTTCCCGGGGAGAACACCGTCGACGGCGGCCAACGCGCTACCCAACTGCCTTCGGTCCCGGCCTATCTCAAGGCGACGATCTCCAACAACACTGGCATCACGGCGTTGGCCAAATACAGCTTCGGTTCGTGGGGAAGCACCCCGCCGCCGGTCGTGGGTAAAGCAGCTCCCGTGCCGTCCGGACCCTCCGGTATCCCGCTCACGCCTTTACGCCGGCTACGAATGGATCCAGCTCGCGAACCCGAGCGATTCGGCAACGAGTTCGTTCATAGACGATGGTTTCATGTTCAACTATGTGAGCGCTTCGGGCGGCTCGCCGCTCAGCACGTTCCCGGCAACAACGGCACGACGATCGCCAACAACAATTTCAACGCCAATTGCGGCACCGGTGAATCTGCTCGACGAGACTTTCCAGATCATATGGACCGGCGCCAAATACGGCATCACCAGAAATCTGGATATCATCGCCGCCAACTATCTCGAATCCAGAACACAATATACGGATTCTACTGCTTGCGCCATCGGCACCGCCGGCAAGGCGCAATGCGCGGGCACGTTCGACATGGCCTCGGCGGTTCTCGACTGGCGGTTCCTGCCGAAGTGGGACTCCTATATCGGCACCATGTATTCGGTCGCGGCTGGCGGTCTCGCCAACGGCGATATCGCCCGCAACAACCTCGCCACAACGTGCGGCGTGCGCTTCCGGTTCTGACAACAATGGAAGCGGGATTTTGCAAGGTCGCACGACGATCTTGGTGAGATCCCGCTTCTTCCTCGCGAACGCAGCAGTCCTGAACAGTAAGCTTGGCCGGCCCCCCTAGGGCTGGCCATTGCGTTTGCGGCAAACCGCCGCTTGGAGGCATTATCGAGATGACCGCCGCGGAAGAAACCGCTAAACTTGAGCTATAAATCGGCGTTCCTGCGGGCAAAAAGCTCCGGGACCCAAGATCAACGAAAACAAGATCAACGAAAAAAAGCAAAAGAAAACAAATCTGGGACGGAAAACGATGACTTCGAGATCAGCCGCATCTCAATATGCCGGCATGCAAGCCACCGCGGCCGGATTGCCGCCGGCGCGCTGGGGCCAACTCGCCAGCGGCATCGTCTGCATGGTGATGATCGCCAACCTGCAATATGGCTGGACCCTCTTCGTCAACCCGATCGATCAGAAACATCACTGGGGCACCGCCGCGATACAGCTCGCGTTCAGCGTCTTCATTGCGACGGAGACCTGGCTCGTGCCGATCGAAGGCTGGTTCGTCGACCGCTTCGGTCCGCGCATCGTCGTCGCCTGCGGCGGCGTGCTTGTCGCCATCGCCTGGACGCTCAATTCCTTCGCGAGTTCGCTGGCCGAATTGTACATCGCCGCGGCGATTTCCGGGGTCGGCGCGGGTGCGGTCTACGGCACCTGCGTCGGCAATGCGCTCAAATGGTTTCCCGATCGGCGCGGGCTTGCCGCCGGTCTGACTGCCGCGGGGTTCGGCGCCGGCACGGCCGCGACCGTCGTCCCGATCCGCGACATGATCATCGGCTATGGCTACGAGTCCGCGTTCCTCTGGTTCGGGATCGGGCAAGGGCTCATCATTGTCATGCTGTCGCGACTTTTGCGTGCGCCGCTCGCCGGCGAAGCGCCGAAGCCGGTGCCCCGGCTCACCCATTCGCTGCGCGATTACACGCCGCTCGAAATGCTGCGCTCGCCGATCTTCTGGGTGCTTTATCTCATGTTCGTCATGGTCTCGGCCTCGGGTTTGATGGCGACCGCGCAGATCGCGCCGATCGCCAAAGATTTCGGGCTCGCCGATCAACCGACGACGATCTTCTTCGTCACCGCCACCACGCTCAGCGCAGCGCTGGTGATCGACAATATCCTGAACGGCGTGGCGCGGCCGTTCTTCGGCTGGATCTCCGACATCATCGGCCGCGAGAACACGATGACGATCGTGTTCTCGCTCGGCGCTCTGGCGTATTGGGGGCTCGGCGCGCTCGGCCATACGCCCTACATGTTCGTTCTGATGGCCGGGCTCATTTTCTTCACCTGGGGTGAAATCTTCAGCCTTTTCCCTTCGACCTGCACCGATACCTACGGCGCGAAATACGCCACCACCAATGCCGGCCTCCTCTACACCGCGAAGGGCACCTCGGTCTGGGTCGTGCCGTTGGCGAGCCTGATCAAGAATTACACCGGCACCTGGCATTGGGTCTTCGTGATCGCTGCGATCATGAATTTTGCCGTCGCGGCGCTCGCGTTCTTCGTGCTCAAGCCGATGCGGCGACGGATCACCAAACACGGCTGAGCCTTCCGCCGGCGCCACGCGCTCGCGCCGTCCCGCGGAGCGAAATCTCTCAGTGATTTAAAGCTGCGGGCACAGGTACGGTCCCAGAAAAGGGGGACTGACCGAACTTGGGGAGTTGTACTTGGGCGCCAACTGGAATAATGTATTCCACCATGAATTCGAGCCTTTCCATAGCGCGGCGCTCTGCCGGGGCGGGACCGGGTCCGGCGGAAGCCCGATTCGGCGGCAACGCGAGGTCTGCAGCCGGCCGTTGACCCGCTGGCCAGCCCGGAAAATTTCAAGCGCCAGGCCTATACCGCGCTCAAGAACGCCATCGCCGCAATGGACGTCTATAGGAGCCGTGCCGACATCCGGCTCGACGAGCGCCGGCTGGCGCAGGATTTTGGCATCAGCCGCACGCCGGTGCGCGAAGCGATGGCGCAGCTCGAGCGCGAGGGCTTCGTGCGCTCGGTGCCGCGCCGCGGCGTCTATGTGGTGCGCAAGACCCGCCGCGAGGTGATCGAAATGATCACGGCGTGGGCGGCGCTCGAGGGCATGGCGGCGCGACTGATCACGCAAGGTGGCGGCGACGACGAGATCGCGTCGCTGCGGCGGATGTTCGCCACCTTCGAGGACGGCGCGGTGGGAGCGCATCTCGACGAATATTCCGAGGTCAATATCGCGTTCCACCAAGCGATCATCCGCATGAGCCGCAACAGCGTGCTGATCGATCTCGCCGAGAACCTGTTCACTCACATGCGGATGATCCGGAGGAAGACGATCGGCGAGATGGATCGCGCCGACCGCTCGATCCGCGACCACATGCAGATCATCGAAGCTTTGGAGGCACGCGACACCGCGCGCGCCGAGGCGCTGGTGCGCGACCACGCGCTCGGGCTGGCGGCGCACGTCGAAAAGCACGCGGATTATCTGGATTGAAGATGACTACGCGCGATGTCAAAGGCGGCTGCCGTAGGGGCGGCCCTTGTGGCCGCCCGGTGACGCCGCGAGAGGGCGCCCACAAGGGGCGCCCCTACGCCAGCGCGCATGACGCAAAACAAAAATAGAGACGAGCCCATGGCCCAAGCCGCAGTCGAGAGCAAAGACGCAAATCATGCCGACGCCGAACGGGAGCTGACGGACGGCTTTCACCTCGTCATCGACGCGCTCAAGCTCAACGGCATCGAAACGATCTACGGCGTGCCCGGCATCCCAATCACGGATTTGGGCCGCATGGCGCAGGCCGCGGGCCTGCGCGTGATCTCGTTCCGGCACGAGCAGAACGCCGGCAACGCGGCGGCCATCGCTGGCTTTCTCACCAAAAAGCCCGGCATCTGTCTCACGGTGTCGGCGCCCGGCTTTCTCAATGGTCTCACCGCGCTCGCCAATGCCACCACCAATTGCTTTCCGATGATCCTGATTTCCGGCTCGTCCGAGCGCGAGATCGTCGATCTGCAGCAGGGCGACTACGAGGAGATGGATCAGCTCGCCGTCGCCAAGCCGCTGTGCAAGGCGGCCTTCCGCGTGCTGCATGCCGCCGACATCGGCATCGGCGTGGCGCGCGCGATCCGCGCCGCCGTTTCCGGCCGGCCGGGCGGCGTCTATCTCGATCTGCCGGCCAAGCTGTTTTCGCAAACGATGGACGCCGAGGCCGGCGCGAAATCGCTCGTCAAGGTCGTCGATCCGGCGCCGGCGCAGCGGCCGGCCGCGGACGCGGTCAAGCATGCGCTCGATGTTCTCAAAGCCGCCAAGCGCCCGCTGATCATCCTCGGCAAGGGCGCCGCTTACGCCCAGGCCGATGCGGCGATCCGCGCGCTGGTCGAGAACAGCGGCATTCCGTTTCTGCCGATGAGCATGGCCAAGGGCCTGTTGCCCGACACGCATCCGCTATGCGCGGGGGCGGCGCGCTCGACGGTGCTCAAGGACGCCGACGTCGTCGTACTGATCGGCGCGCGCCTCAACTGGCTGCTCTCGCACGGCAAGGGCAAGACCTGGGGCGAGCCTCATTCGAAGAAATTCATCCAGATCGACATCGAGCCCAAGGAGATGGACTCGAACGTCGCGATCGTGGCGCCGCTGGTCGGCGACATCGGCTCCTGCGTCGCGGCGCTCCTCGATGGCATGGGCGGCAAGTGGCCGGCGCCGGCGGCCGACTGGGTCGGCGCCGTCAATGCCAAGAAGGAAGAGAACATCGCCAAGATGGCGCCGCGGCTGATGAAGAACACGGCGCCGATGGATTTTTACGGCGCGCTCGGCGCGCTGCGCGCCATCATCAAGGAGCGGCCGGACGCGATCCTCGTCAACGAGGGCGCCAACACGCTCGATCTGGCGCGCGGCGTCATCGACATGTATCAGCCGCGCAAGCGGCTCGACGTCGGCACCTGGGGCGTCATGGGCATCGGCATGGGCTTTGCCGTCGCGGCCACGATCGAAACCGGCCACCCGGTGCTCGCGGTCGAAGGTGACAGCGCGTTCGGCTTCTCCGGCATGGAAATCGAAACGATCTGCCGCTACGAGCTGCCGGTCTGCGTCGTCGTCTTTAACAACAACGGCATCTATCGCGGCACCAACGTCAATCCCTCCGGCGGCCCCGATCCGGCGACCACCGTCTTCGTCAAGGACGCGCGCTACGACAAGATGATGGAAGCTTTCGGCGGCGTCGGCGTCCAGGTGACGACGCCCGACGAGCTTCTACGCGCCGTGAACAAGGCGATGGACTCCGGCAAGCCGACCCTCATCAACGCCGTGATCGACCCGGCCGCCGGCACCGAGAGCGGCCGCATCGGCAACCTCAATCCGCAAAGCGTGGTCCGCAAGAAATGACGCGTGACCCGTCACTTCAGAGCCAGCAATAAAAAGGAACACTATCATGGCAAAGCGAAAAAAGGCCGCTAAGGCCAAGGCGGCTTCAAAGAAAGCCGTCAAAATGTCGACCAAAAAGTCCGCTAAGAAATCGGCCGGCACGCCCGCCAAGAAGATCGCAAAAGTTCAGACCAAAAAGCCCGCCAAGCGACCGGCGGCGAAGATGCCGGCCGCGGCCAAAGCCGCCAACGGCCTGCCGCCGCCGAGCAGCAAGCCATGGGGCGAGGCGGGGCGCGCGCTCGACGGCGTGCGCATCCTCGACTTCACCCATGTGCAATCGGGGCCGACCTGCACGCAATTGCTCGCTTATATGGGCGCCGACGTCATCAAGGTGGAGCGGCCCGGCGTCGGCGACATCACCCGCGGCCAATTGCGCGACGTGAAAGGCGCCGACAGCCTGTATTTCACCATGCTCAACGGCTCGAAGCGCTCGATCACCATCGATTCCAAGCATCCCAAAGGCAAGGAACTGTTGGATCGGCTGGTGAAGACCTGCGACGTGCTGGTGGAAAATTTCGCGCCCGGCGCGCTCGACCGCATGGGACTGACGTTCGAGCACATCAACAAGCTCAACCCGCGCATGATCGTCGCCTCGGTGAAGGGCTTTGGGCCGGGTCCCTACGAGGACTGCAAGGTCTACGAGAACGTCGCCCAATGCGCCGGCGGTTCGGCTTCGACCACCGGCTTCCGCGATGGGCCGCCGCTCGTCACCGGCGCGCAGATCGGCGATTCCGGCACCGGGCTGCATCTCGCGCTCGGCATCGTCAGCGCGCTTTACCAGCGCACCCGCACCGGGCGCGGCCAGAAGGTGCTGTGCGCCATGCAGGACGGCGTGCTCAATCTCGCGCGGGTGAAGCTGCGCGACCAGCAGCGCCTCGCCCACGGCCCGCTCGCCGAATACAGCCAGTACGGCGAAGGCGTGCCGTTCGGCGACACGGTGCCGCGCGCGGGCAACGATTCCGGCGGCGGCCAGCCCGGCTGGATCCTCAAATGCAAGGGTTTTGAGACCGACCCGAACGCCTACATCTATTTCATCACCCAGGCGCCGGTGTGGGGCGAAATCTGCGACGTGATCGGCAAGCCGGAATGGAAGACCGATCCCGATTACGCCACGCCGAATGCGCGGCTGCCGCGGCTCAAGCAGATCTTCGCCACCATCGAGCAATGGACGATGACCAAGACCAAGTTCGAGGCCATGGAGATGCTCAACAAGCACGACATCCCGTGTGGGCCGATCCTGTCGATGAAGGAGATCGCCGCGGAGCCGTCGCTGCGCGCGACCGGCACCGTGGTCGAGGTCGATCATCCCACCCGTGGGCCGTATCTCACGGTGGGCAATCCGATCAAATTGTCTGATTCGATCGCCGACGTGCGCCGCTCGCCGCTGCTTGGCGAACACACCGACGAAGTGCTACGTGAGGTGCTCGGCTACACCGCGTCCGAAATCGCCGACGTCAAGGCCTCGGGCGCGTTGACGGCGCCGGAGAAGAAGGCCGCGGCGGCGTGATCCGTTTCCGTCATCGGCGATGGATACGGGTGACCTGAAGAGGGACAAGGCGTGCGTGCTTTGAGCGATTATCGGCTCGCCGACTGGAGCAAGGGCACCCCTTTGGTCCACGGCGTCAAAAGGGCGCGCAACGTCGTCACCGAGCGGATTTTCCGCGGCCTGCCGGCCCGCGGCTACGACGCCTTCATGGCCGACCTGGCGGCGCGGCGGCCGGACGTGCTCGCCATTACGATCGCCTACAACACGCCGTGGGTGATCGACGTGATGACGCAGGTCACCCCGCCCAACATCAATGGCACGCTGGTCGTCTGCGACAATTCCCGCCAGTCCGCGGCGCGCCGCGAGATCGCGCGAATTTGCAAGGACCGCGGCGTTCCCTATCTGGCGCTGCCGTTCAATCTTGAACATCATCCCTGCCGGTCACACGGCATCGCGCTCAATTGGGCCTATTACAACATCGTCGCGCAGCGTGAAGCCGCGCGTGTTCGGTTTTCTCGATCACGACCTGTTCGCGATCGAGCCCCTCGATCTCGCCGCGCAAGTCGCGGATCAGCCGGTCTACGGCCTGATCAATCAAAGCGCCTGGGGCTGGAATCTGTGGGCGGGATTTTGCATGTTCGACCGTGCCGCGATCGCCGGCTTCCGCCCCGACTTCAACAATGACAACCCGCGTCTTCTCGATACCGGCGGCCGCAATTGGACTGCAGGTTTATCGTCATTTCGATCGCGATCGCATCCGTTTCGCCGTCGGGCGCATGCAGGAGCTTTATCTGCCGGGCGATCCGCGCGGTTTGTTTGTGCAGCGGATCGACAATTTTCTGCACGTTGGCGGCGCGAGCTTCCGCGATCGCGATGACAACAAGACGCGGCTGGAGGATGTCCACCGTGCCGTCGTCCGCCACCTTCAGAGCGGCGGCACGTTCGCGGAGCTGACGACAGCGCCGCACGAACGCCGGGTGGCATAGGGGACCGATAGGCGGCGGCAACGCCGTCGCAATGGAATGTGCCTTGGAATGCGCCGCGACAGCGAGTCGCGCGGGGCAAACGAGGGTGGGAAATCATGCGCATTGTCGTCCACGGGCAGCAGGCGTTCGGCAAGGCGGTGCTCGAGGCGCTGCTCGAGCGCGGCGAGAACGTCGTCGCCGTCTATGTCGCGCCGGAGAAGGAAGGCGCCAAGGCCGACCCGCTCAAGGAAGCGGCCCTCGCGGCCAAGCTGCCGGTCTATCAGCCGGAGACCTACAAGAAGCCCGAGGTCTGGGAGGCGTTCAAGGCGCTCGAGCCGGATCTGCAGGTCATGGCGTTCGTGACGCTGTTCGTGCCGGAGGAGTTCCTCGACATCCCGACCTACGGCTCGATCCAGTATCATCCGTCGCTGCTGCCCGCCTATCGCGGCGCGTCTGCGCATCAACTGGCCGATCATCAAGGGCGAGACGGAAACCGGCCTGTCGATCTTCTGGCCCGACAACGGCCTCGATACCGGCGATGTTCTGATTCAGAAAAAGACGCCGATCGGTCCTAGCCGACACGCTCGGCACGGTCTATTTCGACCGCCTGTTCCCGCTGGGCGTCGCGGCTATGCTGGAGGCGGTCGATCTGGTCAAGGCCGGCAAGGCGCCGCGCATCAAACAGGACGAATCGAAAGCGACCTATGAGGGGCGCTGCGGCGCGGACAACGCCAAGATCGACTGGGGCAAGCCGTGGCAGCAGATCGACCGTCTGATCCGCGGCTGCAATCCCGCGCCGGGCGCCTGGACCACGCTCGACGGCAAGATTTTGAAGATTTTCGACGCCAAGCCGCTGCCGGCCAAGGACCCGAAGGGGATCGGCGGCAAGCTCGGCGAGATCGTCGCGGTCGAAGCCGACGGCTTCACCGTCGTTTGCGCCGACGGGCGCTTCAAGGTCACCCGCGTGCAGCCCGCCGACGGCAAGAAGATCGGCGCCGGCGAATGGGCTATTGCGGCCGGCCTCCAATCCAAGGCCAGATTAACATAACCATCCGTCATGGCCGGGCTTGTCCCGGCCATCCACGTCTTGGCGCCGCCTCAAGACGTGGATGCCCGGGTCAAGCCCGGGCATGACGGGTCAAACACTACCAATAACTCCACTCCCTCACATCCCACGGATACCAAACATGCCTGCTTCTCAGCATCAGTCGCCGAAGTCCGACATCGAAATCTCGCAGGCCGCCACCAAGCGGCCGATCCTCGATATCGCACGCGAGCGGCTCGGCATCACGCCGGAAAACCTCGAGCCCTACGGCCATTACAAGGCCAAGCTGTCGATGGACTTCGTCAAGTCGCTGCAAAGCCGGCCGAACGGCAAGCTCATTCTGGTCTCCGCGATCACGCCGACGCCGGCGGGCGAGGGCAAGACCACGACGACGGTGGGTCTCACCGACGCGCTCAATCACATCGGCAAGAAGGCGATGCTGTGCCTGCGCGAGCCGTCGCTCGGGCCGTCGTTCGGCATGAAGGGCGGCGCCGCCGGCGGCGGCTATGCGCAGGTGGTGCCGATGGAGGACATCAATCTGCACTTCACCGGCGACTTCCACGCCATCACGTCGGCCAACAATCTGCTCGCCGCGATGCTCGACAATCACGTCTATTGGGGCAACGCGCTCGGCATCGACGTGCGGCGGGTGGCGTGGCGACGCGTCCTCGACATGAACGACCGCGCACTGCGCCAGGTCGTGTCGTCGCTCGGCGGCGTCGCCAACGGTTTTCCGCGCGAGGACGGTTTCGACATCACCGTCGCCTCCGAGGTGATGGCGATCTTCTGCCTGGCGCGCGATCTCGACGACCTCAAGAAGCGGCTCGCCAACATCATCGTCGGCTATACGCGCGACCGCAAACCGGTGCGCGCCGGCGACCTCAAGGCGGCGGGGGCCATGACCGTCCTGCTCAAGGAGGCGCTGGCGCCGAATCTGGTGCAGACGCTCGAAGGCACGCCCGCCTTCATCCATGGCGGCCCGTTCGCCAATATCGCCCATGGCTGCAATTCCGTGCTGGCGACGACCACCGCGCTCAAACTCGCCGACTATGTCGTCACCGAAGCCGGCTTCGGCGCCGATCTCGGCGGCGAAAAATTCCTCGACATCAAATGCCGCAAGACCGGGCTGTCGCCCGACTGCGCCGTGCTCGTCGCCACCATCCGCGCGCTGAAAATGCACGGCGGGGTCAAGAAAGAAGACCTCAAGCAGGAGAACCTCAAGGCGCTCGAGGCCGGCATGAGCAATCTGCAGCGCCACGTCGAGAACATGAAGAAATTCGGCATCGTGCCGATTATTTCGATCAATCGCTTCTCCGCCGATACGCCGGCCGAGATCAAGCTGGTCGAGGACAAGTGCAAGGCGCTCGGCGTCGAAGCCTTGATGGCCGACCACTGGGCGATGGGCGGCGAGGGCGCGGCCGACGTCGCCCGCGCCGTGGTCAAGGTCTGCGACAGCGGGCAGAGCAAGCTCAAGCTCCTCTATCCCGACGACATGCCGCTCTACGAGAAGATCCGCACCATCGCCAAGGAGATCTATCGGGCCAAGGATATCTCCGCCGACAAGTCGGTGCGCGATCAGCTCGCCAATTTCGAGGCGATGGGCTACGGCAAGTTTCCGATCTGCGTCGCCAAGACGCAATACAGCTTCTCGACCAATCCCGACGCCAAGGGCGCGCCGAGCGACCACATCGTGCCGGTGCGCGAAGTGCGCATCTCCGCCGGCGCCGAGTTCGTTGTCGCGATCTGCGGTGAGGTCATGACCATGCCGGGCCTGCCCAAGGTGCCGGCGGCGGACAATATCGATATCGGGCCGGACGGGCGGATCGTCGGCTTGTTCTGACCGTCCTTTTTGGGCGCGATCGATCGGCGCCCGCGATCACGGCACAGCCGGCGAGCTTCCTTAAGCCGCCGGTTGCGTCCCCGTGCTGCACGCGCGCGCGGGAGTTGCTCCGCGCAGCGGAAATAATTCCATCAAATTTTCATCAGATTGCGCCGTGCCGGTAGGCCATTCTTTGTGAACCTTCGCGCTAAGGATGCGCATAGGACGCGCTCGCAGCGAAGGTCGTTGTGAAAGCGCGCTCAAGGACCGATTGCCTCACAGGTTTGACCGCCATGCCCACGGCCGCCCTCTGCGCAGAACAGCCCAAACGTGCCGAAACCCAGCGTACCGAAGCCCAGTCGCTGATCGACCAACTCATCATGACGATGGCTGCCGGCGGCGAAGACCAGCGCCGGCGCATTCTCGAACGCCTCACCGATCTGTTTGCCGCCGGTTCGCGCGGCTATTCCGGCGATCAGATCGCCCTGTTCGGCGACGTGCTGCAGGAGCTTGCCGCCGAAATCGAAGTGAAGGCGCGGGCGCGTCTGGCGCAGCGGCTGGCACACATCGGCAATGCGCCGCCCAAGCTCATTCGCCTCCTCGCCTTCGACGACGAAATCGGCGTGGCCGAGCCGGTGCTCAAGCATTCGCAGCAATTGAGCGACGCCGATCTCCTCGAGAACGCGGCGACCAAGGGCCAGGGTCATCTGTTCGCCATCGCCCAGCGTCTGAAGCTCTCCGAACCCGTCACGGACGTCCTGATCGACCGCGGCGACCGGCGCGTGGTTCATAAGGTGGTGAAGAACAAGGGCGCGCGCTTTTCGCTCGCGGGCTATGGCAAGCTGACCGTGCGCGCGCGCGACGACCGCGAGCTGACGCAGGCGCTGGGCCGGCGCAGCGACATTCCGCGCCAATATTTCCTCAAGCTCCTCGAGACCGCATCCGCGACCGTACGCGCCAAGCTCGAAGACGCCGATCCGCACGCAGCCGCCGCGATCCGCGATACCATCGACGACGTCGCGACCACGATGCAGCAGCAAACCCGCAATGCCTCGCAGCGCTATGCGATGGCGTTGCGCGACGCCAACCGCCGCTTCAATGCCAGCCCGATCACCGAAGCCAACATCCACGCTCCCGCGCGCGCGCAGGAGTTCGAACGCACGGTGATCGCGCTCGTCGAAGCTCGGGCGGCTGCCGCTCGATCTGGTCGAGCGCGCTTTGCTGGATAAGGGCCAGGACATGATCCTCATTCTGGCCAAGGCTGCCGGCTGCTCCTGGACAACCGCGCGGGAATTGCTGGTGATGTACGTCGCCGAACGGGACATGCCGCCTGACGATTTGGCGCGCGCCTGCAATCGCTACGACAAGCTGACCAGAGAGACCGCCCGCGATATCATCGGCTTTTACGGCCAGCGGTCGAGATTGCGGACGCCGGCGGTCGCGCTTTCCCAAACGCCGTAAAACTAAAACATCCCCATGCGCTCGCTGGCCACCATGCCGGTGAGCAAGAGAACGCCGAACAGGACCACCACGAAGGCGGCGCCGACCTCGAGGCCGCGCACGACAACGACGCCATAGCCTGCGCGCGTCGCCGCGATCCGTTTTGCCAGCGCTTTGGCGCCGACCGCGAGCGTCGCGATCGTCGCCACCGTGATGGCGGTGCCGAGCCCCATGACCAAGGTCGAGGCGACGCCGGCCCAGAACAGGCCCTGCGCCAGCGCGAAAACCAGCACGATGATCGCGCCGGAGCAGGGGCGCAGGCCGACGGCGACGATGGCCGAGAGGCCGCGCCGCCAGCCGCCCGGTCCGGCCAATTCTTCCGGCTCCGGTCCATGCGCGTGGCCCCAGGGCAGGACATTGTCCTCGTCGTCATGGTCGTGGTCGTGGTCGTGCCCATGACGATGCGCGTGGTGATCATGGTCGTGATGATCGCAGGTCCGCAGCATGCGCGTGGTGGTGATGAGCATGCGTGTGTCGCTCGCCGTCCTTAGCCTCGGCCGCGTGCACGCGCGGATAAAACCGCGCCCCTTCACCCAAGTAAGCCGGACGCCGATGAGCACGATCAGCGCGTAGCTCCCGATCTCGATGAACTTCACCGTGTCGCTCATCATCTTCGCGGTCGCGCCGAGGATGAGCGCGGCGACGGTGACAAGCAGGATGGCGGTGACGGCCTGCAACAGCGCCGCGGCGAACGAAAGAACAATACCGCGCCGCCACGTCTCCTCGTTGGCGACGAGATAGGACGAGATCACCGCTTTGCCGTGGCCGGGCCCGGCGGCGTGAAAAATGCCGTAGATGAAAGACACGCCCATCAGCGCCCAGGCGGCCGAGCCATCGGTCCGAGCGGTGTGGATCAGGGTCGCCAGCGCGCGGTAGAACTGCGCCTGCTCGGCGAGGATCCAGCCGGCGATGCCGGTCATGGCCGGCGCTCGCATGTTGCCGAACGGCCCGACCTGGGCGGAGGCGTGCGACAGCGCGCCCGCCGCCAGCGCCAGCATGGCGACCAACGCCACGTGCGTCAGCCGGCGAAGGAGATGCACCGCAATACGCCGGTTCACGGGCACTGCACCGAGATCTTGTTGGCGAAGTTCGCGCCCATGCCGACATTGGCTTCCGACGTCGCGAACGCCTTGTCGAGCCGCAGCGATGCCGGGAAATTACCGTCGGACGGTTTTTCGATCGCGAGCTTGCACTGCGCCGGTGCGCTGACGAGTTGCACGGGGTTTTTCTCCGCAAAACCGAAGTCGATGAAGAATTCCGGGTCGTAGACTTCGACCTGCAGCGCCTTGGCCTTGACCGGCGTCTTGAACGGCAGGGTGAAGTGCAGCGTCAGCACCGTGTCCTTGGGATCGTAGTCGAGATAATAATCGATCGGTTCGGCGAAGGCGTTCTTGTCCTTCCTGCCGTTGATCCGGGCGTAGGTGAAGTAGGCATATTCCTTGAGCGACTCGATATTGACCCGCGCGAGCGGTTGCAGTTCCGCGCGCGTGAACGTACCCTTGGTCTTTTGTGCGATCCCCGTGGTGGCGAACGCGGAGTACATGTCGTCGAACGTCCAGGTGTGGCGCACGCCGGTGACGGCACCGTCCGGCGCATACAGGAGCTGTTCCGTCATCGTCACCCAGACGTGCGGATGCGCTTCGCCGCGGCTCGTCATGGCCGCAAGGCACGTCAAGGCGATCAGCAGCAAGAGAAAGCGTCGCGCCATTCGACCCCGCGCCCCTGCGCCGTTCCCGAAATCCCGCAAGCACTTTAAATGGGAGTGGGGCGGAAACGAGGCCGGCCCTTGCCAACGGCCGTCAGCAGCGCATTGACCATTACCTCCGGCGGCTATCATCTCACCGCCATATCGATAGGGTTTAGTCGGCGCGATTCATTCCTCCCTCGGCTCGGCAGGCGATCCATGTTTCCAATTCCCAAGCGTGTGTTTCTCACCCGTGGCGTGGGTACCCACCGCCAGCAGCTCACGGCGTTCGAATACGCCCTGCGCGATGCGGACATCGAGCAGCAGAATCTGGTGACGGTATCCTCGATCCTGCCGCCGCAGTGCGAGCTCATCCCGCGCAGCGACGGCGTTGCCGCCCTGTCGCCGGGCGAGATCACGTTCTGCGTCATGGCGCGGGCCGAAACCAACGAGTTCGGACGCAGCATCAGCGCCGGAATCGGTCTCGCCCGGCCGAAAGTTTCGGCGCATTATGGCTACATCTCGGAGCACCACACCTTCGGCATGCCCGAGGCGGAAACCGGCGAATATGTCGAGGATCTCGCGGCCACCATGCTCGCCTCCACGCTCGGCATCGAGTTCAACCCCGACGCCGCCTGGGACGAACGCAAGCGGGTCTACGCGATGAGCAATCTCATCGTCGACACGCATTCGATCGTGGCCGCCGCCCAAGGCGCGCCGCGCGGCGATTGGACCTGCGTCGTCGCCGCCGCCGTGTTCCTGTTCACGCCCGGCGCGCCGTAGCGATGGCTGCCGTCCCGACGTTCGCCGTGCCGCCGACGTTTCTCGGCATCGAGCGCCATGATGCCGGCGCGCCGATCTGCATCGCCGGCATTCCCCTCGACATCGGCACCACCAACCGGGCCGGCGCGCGGTTCGGCCCGCCGGCGATAAGGCAGGCGAGCCGGATGCTGGTGGACGGCGACCATCCGGTGCATTGGGTCAATCCGGCCGCGCTGCCGGTCGCCGACATCGGCGATTTTGCCATCGCGCTCGGCGACATCGCCGCAAGCTCGGCGGCTGATCGAAGCGCAGGCCGAGCGCGATCGCGCACCTCGTCGCGCTCGGCGGCGACCATGGCATCACGTTGCCGCTCCTGCGCGCGCTCGGCGAAGCGGCGCGGCCCGTGCGCGCTCGATCCATTTCGACGCCCACGTCGACACCTGGCCCGACAATTTCGGCCAGGTCTATGCGCACGGCTCGGTGTTCCATCACGCCATCAACGAAGGCTTGGTCGAGCCGCGGCGCATGGTGCAGATCGGCATCCGCTCGCCGGTCGAGCGCGCGGTCCACGACTGGACGCTGGCGCAGGGCGTCACCATCATCACCGCGCAGGACGTGCACGAGCGGGGCCCCGCGGCCGTCGCGGCGACAAATCCGCCAGGTCGTCGGCGACGCGCCGGTTTATCTGAGCTTCGACATCGACGCGCTCGATCCCGCCTTCGCGCCCGGCACCGGCACGCCGGAAATCGGCGGGCTGGCGAGCTGGCAGGCGCAGGCGATCCTGCGGCGGCTGCTCGGCTTGAATTTCATCGGCATGGACTTGGTCGAGGTCGCGCCGCCCTACGACGTCGCCGAGATCACCGCGCTCGCTGGCGCGACCATGGTGTGGGAGTATCTTTGCTTGGCGGCGGGCGGTATTAAATAGTCACCGCCGCCCCTTCAACGTCATGCCCGCGCTTGTGGCGGGCATCCATGACTTCAGCGACGCAGCACAAAGACGTGGATGGCCGGAACGAGTCCGGCCATGACGATGCTTTGTGGCGTGTAATCTCTTTGTATAGACGGGGATTGATGCCGATTATGCTCACACCCCCGCCGCCCCACCATCCGCGCGCGGATCGTGGGCGCCCTCCAGCGAACCGTCGGGGTGCAGCACCACCGCGCCGGCGTGGCCCATGAAATCCGAATAGGGCTCGGACAAAACATCCACGTCGTGCCCGGCTGACACCAGCGCATCGATCAGATTGCCGTCGAAGCGCGATTCCAGCCGCAGCGCCGTCTGCGGGCTGCCCCAGGTGCGGCCGAGCAGCCAGCGCGGGCGGTCGAGCGCCTCGGCGAGCGGCTCGCCGAACATCACATGGCGGGAGAACACCGCGCCTTGCGTCTGCGGCTGGCCGTCGCCGCCCATGGTGCCGTAGGCCATGACGCGGCCGTCAGCGAGCACGGCGAGCGCGGGATTGAGGGTATGGAACGGCAGCCGGCCGGGCGCCAGCAGGTTGAGGGCGCCGTGGGCGAGCGAAAAGCTGATGCCGCGGTTCTGCATCAGCACGCCGGTCGCCGGCAGCACGCAGCCGGAGCCGAACTCCCAATAGATCGACTGGATGTAGGAGACGACGAGGCCGCTCGCGTCCGCCGCGCCCATCCAGATGGTGTCGCCGTCGCCCGGTCCGAGCGGCCAGCGCGCGGCCTTGCGGCGGTCGATCTTCATCGCTTCGCCGGCGATGAAGCGCGGATCGAGGCAGCGCTCCAGCGCGTAGGGCAGGCGGCTCGGATCGGTGACGGCGCGGTCGCGCAGCCGCAGCGCGCGCTTGGTCGCTTCGACCAGGCCGTGAACGTGATCGAAACCTTCCGCCTCCTTCACGCCGAGCCGGTCGAACAGAGCGAGGATCATCAGCGAGGCGACGCCCTGCGTCGGCGCGTCGGTGTTGTAGATGGTGCCGGCCGGCAGTTCGACGCGCAGCGGCTCGGCGAGCGTGGCGCGATAGCGCTCCAGATCCTCGCGCAATAACGGGCTGCCGATGCGGGCAAGGTCGGACGCGATTTCGCGTCCGACATCGCCGCGATAGAAATCGTCGAGGCCGGCATGGGCGAGGTGCGCCAGCGTTTCCGCGAGCGCCGGCTGGCGAAGTTTGGTGCCGACTTCCGGCGCCTTGCCGTCGACGAGAAAAGTCGCCGCAAAGCCCGGCAGCTTTTCCAGATCGGCGAACTGCTCCCGCGTCAGCCGCGCCTGGCTGCGGCTGACCGCATAGCCGTCGCGCGCGACCGCGATCGCCGGCGCCAGCAAAACATCGAGCGGCAACGTGCCGCCATGCGCCGCGGCCGCCTCGCGCGCCAACATCCAGCCGCCGATCGCGCCCGGCACGGTCAGCGCCGCGAGCGGCCCGCGCGTCGGGATGGTCTCGTATTCGGCATACAATTCGGGCCGCGCCTGCGCGCCCGCGGGGCCGGCCGCCATGATCGCGCGCACGCGGCCGGACGGCTCGCGGATCAGCCAGAACCCGTCGCCGCCGATGTGGTTCATGTGCGGATAGGCGGCGGCGATCGCCGCGGCCATCGCGATCATCGCCTCGATCGCATTGCCGCCCTCGGCGAGGATTGCGCGGCCTGCCTCGACGGCGCTGAAATGCGGCGCGCAAACGACGCCGCGGCGATGACCGGCGGTGTGCAAGATCCATAGAGTTTCACGCGTGCTCCGGCGGCTTCGGCAAAGCCGCGCTTGCGCAACAGCGCGTCGGCCGTCGGCAGCCGGCCGCGGAACGCCGTGTAGGCATCGGCCGGATCGCGCGAGCCGCCGGCGGCGTAGATGGTGTCGTGCAGCCGCTTGGCCACGCCGGGATCGAAAATGTCGCCCTGCTCCTCGAACGCGGCGAACGCGTCGGCGTCGAGCACTTCCGACCACATGTAGCTGTAGTAACCGGCGGCATAATAGCCGCCGGAAAAGATATGCCCGAAGTGCGGCGGCCGGTGCCGCATCACGATCTCCTCCGGCATGGCGATGCGCGCCGATGTCGCGGCTTCGAACGCGGTCGCATCGATGTCGCCGGGCTCAGGCAATGCATGGAAATCGAGGTCGACCAAGGCCGAGGCGATGTACTCGACCGTGCCAAAGCCTTTGTTGAAGTTGCGCGCCGCGATCAGCCGCTGCAGCAGTTCCTCCGGCATCGGCTCGCCGGTGCGGTAATGCCGCGCGAAGCGGCGCAGCACGTCGGGCTGTTCGAGCCAGTGCTCGTAGAGCTGCGACGGCAGTTCGACGAAATCGGTGGCGACGTTGGTGCCGGAGATTTCCGGATAGGTGACCGATGACAGCAGGCCATGCAGCGCATGGCCGAATTCGTGGAACAGCGTGCGCGCATCCTCGAAGCTCGAGCAGCGTCGGCTCGCCGTCGGCGCCCTTGGAGAAATTCATCACATTGACGATCAGCGGCGTGGATATCGCCGTCGAGTTTTTGCTGATCGCGCAGCGAGGTCATCCAGGCGCCGCTGCGCTTCGAGGACCGGGCGAAATAATCGCCGAAGAACAAGCCGACCTTGTCGCCGCCGGCGCCGCGCACCTCCCAGACCCGGACGTCGGGATGCCACACCGGCACGTCGGTGCGCACGGTAAAGCTCAGGCCGAACAGGCGCTGCGCGGTATAGAACGCGGCCTCGATCATGCGGTCGAGGTCGAGATAGGGCTTGATCGCGGCTTCGTCGAAATCGCAGCGCCGCTGCCGCAGTTTTTCGGCGTAATAGCGCCAGTCCCACGGCGCCAGCTTGAAGTTGCCGCCTTCTTCCTGCACCAGTTCCTGCATGGCGTCGCGGTCGGCGAGCGCGCTCGAGCGCGCCGGCGTCCACACGGCTTCGAGCAGGTCGCGCGCGGCTTCCGGCGTCTTCGCCATCGCGTCCTCGAGCCGGTAATGGGCGAAGTCGGCGTAGCCCAGAGAGCCGCGCCCGCTCGGCGCGCAGCTTGACCGTCTCGGCGATGATCGCCTTGTTGTCGGTTGCCCCGCCATTGTCGCCGCGCGAGACGAAGGCGCGGAAGACTTTTTCGCGCAGGTCGCGGCGCTGCGCGAACTGCAGGAAGGGTTCCGCGCTCGAACGCAGCAGCGTCACGGCATAGCCGGGGAGGTCGCGCTCCTGCGCGGCGGCCTTCATCGCCTCGCGGGTGAAGTCGGGCAGGCCGGCCAAGTCCCGCTCGTCGTCGAGCGTGAGCGCGACCGCTTGCTCGTCGGCGAGCACGTTCTGGCTGAACGCCGTGCCGAGCGTGGCAAGGCGTGCGGTGATTTCGGCGAGCCGCGCCTTGGCCGCCGGATCGAGCGCGGCGCCGGCGCGGCGGAAGGTGATGTGATAGCGCTCGAGCACGCGCTTCTGTTCGGCATCGAGCCCGAGCGTGTCGGCCTTGTCGCATCAGCGCGTCGATGCGGGCGAACAAATCCGCGTTGGTGTGAATGTCGTTCCAGTGCCGCGCCATCATCGGCGCGATCTCGCGCTCGATCTCCTGCAGCGCGTCATTGGTATGGGCGCCGGCAAGCACATGGAACACATGCTCGACCCGCGTCAGCGCCCGGCCGCTGCGCTCCAGCGCCTCGATCGTATTGGCGAAACTCGGCGGCGCGGCCTCAGCCGCGATCGCCGCGACTTCGGCGGCGTGTTCGGCGCAGGCGCGCGCATAGGCCTCGCGAAAGTGCTCGGGCTTGACGCGATCGAACGCGGGAACGCCGTCGGGGGTGGTCCAGGGTGCGAAAAAGGGGTTTTCGGCGGGGTGGGAAGCAGTCATTGCCGGATCATACCGAATGAATGGACCGAGGGCATATAGGCGCCACCCCGCCATTCCGTAGGGGCGCCCCTACGGGCAGGCGGCCTTGAATTGCCCCCGCATTTCGCAGTAAGTGACGGCCATGAAGACACCGCAAACGCAGCGCCCGCGGCGCATCCTCTGGGACAATGTGCTGACCGTGGTCAGCGCGGCCATCCTCATCGCCGCGGAAGTGTTCGGCGCCGCCTTCGCGGGGAGCTGGGCGATCGCCAACCTCTTGGCGCTCGGCCCGATCGGCGCCCGCACCCTCGACATCGTCTTCATGCTGTGCGGCATCGCCGTCATGGTGCAGTTCATCCGCGCCGCGCGCCGGGTCGAGCCGTTCGTGGCTGACTGAAGTTCCCGGCGGACTGACGTTACGCCGCCGCCCACTCGATATGCGCCTTGATCGCCTTGCGGGCGTCGTCGATCCAGCCGTGCGGCCGTGCCTTCTCGATCATGGCGGAGAAGTTCTGCTGCCAGGCGGCGTCGTGCGCGACGTCCGGCCAGCGGCGCAGCGCGTCCTCGAAGATCCAGGCGGTGTCGGCGTCGGGAAGCTCCGCCTTGCCGGCGACGGCGCGGCGGACGGCGTCGAGCGCGGGCGCGGTCGCCTTCGACCACGAGCTTGAAGGCGCGGAAATTATCGCGGTCTTCCAAGCACAACTTCGCCGGCGGCTGACACTTTCAGAAACATCGGCCCTCACTTTCGCTTAAGATCACGCAAGATCGAGAATGCCGGCCTCGCCGGCGTCGGTGCCGAAGGCGAGGAGCTTGCCGTCGGCGCTCCAGGCGAGCGCGGTGACCGGCGCGTCGCCCGGCCGTTTGGCCAGAATCTCCGCGCCGTCCTCCATGCGCACCAACAGCACCAAGCCGTCGCCATAGCCGGCGGCGACCACCGTCTTGTTTGGGATGGCAGGCGACGACTTCGACGCGGTGCTGGTGACGGCGCCAACAGCGTCGGCTCTTTGCCCATCGGCCCGTCTTTGCTGTGGAACGGCCACAGGATGATCTCGCTCGCGCCCGAGGTGGCGAGGAAACGCCCGCCGACAGTCCAGCCGACCGAGGTGACGCGGGCGGCATAGCCGGACATCCGCATGTGCTTGCGGTCGGCGAGCCGCCAGCCGTGCAGCATCGGCTCCTGCATGGTGGTGACGAGAAAGCGGCCGTCGGGGCTCACGGTGGCGCCGAGATGCGAGCCCTTCCATTCGAGCCGTTCCGGCACCGCCTGCGGCGCGTTGGGAAACCACAGCGTGGCGCCGTTGTAGTGCGCGATCGCGAGGCGAAAGCCCTTGGGCAGAAAGGCAAGGCCACCGACGGTCGAGGGCGCTTCGATTTCGCGGAGCTCCTTCGCCAAAACGTATGCGCTCTTGCCGGCGGACCACGCGACCGAACCGTCCGCCGCCAGTGCGACATGATCAATCCATCGCCGCTTCGGATCGGTCGCGATTTTGCGGCTCTCGCCGGCCGCGTCCGTCGCGATGACGGCGCCGTCGTCGCCGGCGCTGACGACACGCGCGCCGTCGGTAGCGGTCGCGAGGATCGCGCCCTGATGGACTTCGACGCGCCACGGCTCGCCCTTCGGCTCCGCGAGCAGCATCGCCTCCTCGCCGAGCACGAACGCGGCAGTACGGCCGAGAAAATGCGCCCCGATCACGGCGCCGCCCGCGTCGATCTTGTGGGTGCGCTCGACGACGGAAACGATATCGTCGCGGGTGTCGGTCATCTGGGTCATCAGTTTGATTATCCCCTCCCCACAAGGGGGAGGGGAGCGCTAAGCGACGCAGCTTTCGAAACCCTGGCGGATTTTTTCTTCCGGCAGGTTGCGGCCGATGAAGACGATGCGGCTGACGCGCGGCTCGCCGGCGCTCCACGGCCGCTGATGGTCGCCGTCGAGAATCATGTGCACTCCCTGAAACACGAAGCGCTCGTCATCGTCCTTGAAGGACAGAATGCCCTTGGAGCGCAGAATGTTCGGCCCTTCGGTCTGCACCAGATTCTGCACCCACGGAAAGAATTTGTCCGGATCGAGCGGCTTGTCGGTCTTGAGCGAGAGCGATTGCATCTCTTCGTCGTGATAATGCTTGAGACCGGCCGTGGTGGTGATGGCCGTGATGATGGTGGCCGTGATGATGATCGTGGTCATGGTCATGGTCGTGATCGTCATCATGGCCGTCGGCTTCGAGAAACTCCGGCTCGAGCTCGAGGATGCGGTCGAGATCGAAGGCGTTGCGTCCCAGAACCTCGCTGAGCGGGATTTGCGCGCGCTGCGTCCGGTGCACCTTGGCGTAAGGGTTGATGCCGCGGATGCGGCCTTCGACTTCGGCGAGTTCGTCCGCCGACACGAGGTCGGTCTTGTTGATCAGGATCACGTCGGCGAAGGCGATCTGGTTCTTCGCCTCCGGCGCATCGACGAGGCGGTCCTTGAGCCACATGGCGTCGGCGACGGTGACGACCGCGTCGAGCCGCGTCTTGCGCCCGACATTCTCGTCCATGAAGAAGGTCTGCGCCACCGGCGCGGGGTCGGCAAGGCCGGTCGTTTCGACGATGATGGCGTCGAACTTGCCCTTGCGCCGCATCAGGCCGTCGAGAATGCGCACCAGGTCGCCGCGCACGGTGCAGCAGATGCACCCGTTGTTCATCTCGAACACTTCCTCGTCGGCGCCGACCACGAGGTCGTTGTCGATGCCGATCTCGCCGAACTCGTTGACGATGACGGCGTACTTCTTGCCGTGCGGCTCGGACAGGATGCGGTTGAGCAAGCGTGGTCTTGCCGGCGCCGAGATAGCCGGTGAGCACGGTGACCGGGATTTTTTGCTTGGCGGCTTCGGACGCGGACGGTGGTGCGGACGTGGTCG
Organism: uncultured Pseudomonadota bacterium; assembly: GCA_963745155.1. Taxonomy (GTDB): domain Bacteria; phylum Pseudomonadota; class Alphaproteobacteria; order Rhizobiales; family Xanthobacteraceae; genus BOG-931. The sequence continues at coordinate 194,510 of CAVUWO010000009.1, forward strand.
ATCGGACATGAGGCCCTCCTGCGCCCGCTATATAGGCGGTCCGGGGCCGCGCCAAAACCCTTCGTCATTCCGGGGCGGCCGCAGGGCCGAGCCCGGAATCCATACTCCCTGCATATGAAGGATAGCCTCGGCTGTTGGCAGTTCTCCCGCCGGGCAGGGGTTATGGATTCCGGGCTGCGCCGATGGCGCGCCCGGAATGACCTACGGCGCCAGGGCTTTGGTCAATGCGCTGCACATTGTGCCGGATCATGTCGATATAGGTGGGCGCCGGCCCGCCGGGCGCGCGACAGCGCGTCGGAATAGAGCGTGCCGCCGATGCTGGCGCCGGTTTCGCGGGCGATCTGATCCATCAGCCGCGGGTTGGTGATGTTCTCCAGGAACACCGCCGGGATGTTCTGCTTGCGGATCTGCGCGATGATGTCCGCCACGTCCCGCGCCGAGGGCTCGGCCTCGGTCGATACCCCCTCCGGCGCGATGAAGGCGATGCCGTAGGCGTCGCCGAAATAGCCGAACGCATCGTGGGTGGTGATGACCTTCCGCCGCGCCGGCGGGATCCGGGCGATGGCGGCCCTGACCTCGGCGTCCAAATCGTCGAGCTTGGCCGAGATAGGCCGCGGCGTTGGCGTCGTAGGTCGCCTTGCCCGCGGGGTCGACGGCATCGAGGCCGTCGCGGATATTGGCGACGTAGATCTTGGCGTTGGCGACCGACTGCCAGGCATGCGGATCGATCTTGCGGCGCGCCGCATCGTCTTCGTCCACCATGCGCCGTGGCGTGATGCCTTGGTGGCGACGATGGTCGGCGCCTTGCTGCCCGAGGCTTGGACGAGCCGCGTCATCCAGCCCTCGAGGCCGAGGCCGTTGACGAAGACGATGTCGGCGACGGCGAGCGTCTTGGCGTCGGCGGGCGTCGGCGAAAACACATGCACGTCGCCGTTCGGTCCGACCAGGGTCGTGACGTCGACGCGGTCGCCGCCGACATTGCGGACAAGATCGCCGAGGATGGAGAAAGTCGCGACGGCCTTTATCTTTCTCGCGGCGCTCTTGCGCCGCGGCAAGGGCCGGCGCGAGACCGGCTGCCAGTCCCGCCAGCAGAACAAGCGCGCCGCGTGCTCAGGGTTCGCGCCATCGCTCGTCGGCCTCACGCCTCGAGATGCCGCTGCGGCAGCGCGCGCCAGAGGAGGCCGCCGACCGGGCCGAACAGCACCGAGAGCGCATAGAGGACGCCCGCCACCAGAATGATGACCGGCCCCGACGGCAGATTGGCGTGATAGGAGACGAGAAGGCCGGCATAGCCGGAGATCGCCGCGCCGGCGATGGCGACGGCGATCATGGTCGAGAGGTCGCGCGCCCAGAACCGCGAGGCCACGGCCGGCAGCATCATGATGCCGACGGCCAAGGAGCGTGCCCAGCGCCTGGAAGCCGCCGACCAGGTTCATCACCACCAGCGCCAGAAAGGCGATGTGCGCCGGGCCGCCGGTCCGGCTCACCGAGCGCAGAAAGCCGGGGTCGACGCATTCCAGCACCAGCGGCCGCCAGATCACGGCGAGCACGATCAGCGACGCGCTGGCGATGCCGGCGATCAGCAACAAGGTCGGATCGTCGATCGCGAGCACCGAGCCGAACAGGAAATTCATCAGGTCGATGTTGCTGCCCTTGACCGAGACGATGGTGACGCCGAGCGCGAGCGAAATGAGAAAGAAGGCGGCGAGCGAGGCGTCTTCTTTCAGCGGCGTCGCGCGCGCGATCAGCCCGGCGCCGAAGGCGATGAGAAAGCCGGCGATCAGGCCGCCGCCGGCCATCGCGAACACGCTCAAGCCGGCGATCAGAAACCCGATCGCCGCGCCCGGCAGGATGGCGTGCGCCATGGCGTCGCCGATCAGGCTCATGCGCCGCAGCATCAAAAACACGCCGACCGGCGGCGCGCCGAGCGCCAGCGCGAACGAGCCGACCAGCGCGCGGCGCATGAATTCGAATTCGGCGAACGGGGCGATCAGGAGGGTGTAGAGCATGCTCATCGCGCAGTCGAGCGAAGCGGCGAGGGGGCAGTTTCCTAGCGAAAGCTCGCTGAAGCCCTCTCCCCCGCAAGCGGGGAGGAAAAACAAAAATTTATTCCGCCGCGACGGCGCAGGCGGCGGCGTTTTCGTCGAACGCCTCGCACATGCGGCGCGCGGTCTCGAGGTTTTGGGCCGTGAGCACCTCGCGGGTCGCGCCCCAGGCCACCGGCTCGCGGGCGAGCAGCAGGGTCTGCGGAAAGCTCGCTTTGACCAGCTCGATGTCGTGCAGCGCGGCGATGACGGTGCGGCGCTCGCGGTGCCACTGCTGCACCAGCTCGAGACAGGTCGGCGGAGGTCTTGGCGTCGATCGCGGTGAACGGCTCGTCGAGCACGATCAGCCGGGCGTCCTGCAGCAAAAGCCGCGCGAACAGCACGCGCTGCATCTGTCCGCCGGACAACGTGCCGATGGCGCGCGCCTCGAAGCCGGTGAGGTGGACGGCGGCGATCGCCGCCTCGATGCGGTCGTGATCCTTGCGGCCGAAGCCGCCGAGCGACCCCTTCGACCGCCACAGCCCCATCGCCACCAGGTCGTAGACACCGATCGGGAACGAGCGGTCGATGTCGGCGGCCTGCGGCAGATAGGCGATGTCGCGGGGGTCGAGGCCGTTGCGCTCGATCGCCCCGGCGAGCGGCTTGAGCTCGCCGACGATGCCCTTGAACAGGGTCGATTTGCCGGCGCCGTTGGGGCCGACGATCGCGGTCAGCGCGCCGTCCTTCACCGCGCCGTCGAGGTGGTGCACGGCCGGGTGCCGGTCATAGCCGAGGGTGAGATTGTGCGGAGCAGCTGCCAGATGCTCTGCAACGACTTCAATCGCGCGAGCGAACGAGCTCCAGGCCGCCGTGCCGCTTCCACTGGATTGCTTCGCTGCGCTCGCAATGACGAATTCATTCGCATCTTCAATGGATGGCCCAGGCGACCGCCGCCCATAGCACCGCGATCAGGGCGAGCGCGATGCCGATCCGGGTCGCTGCCGACAGCCGCAGCAGCGAGGGCGATATGACCGGCGAGGGATGCACCGGGCCGGCATGGTGATGGTGCGTCATGCTGTTACAATATAACATCACATGCGGCCGCGCCACGCCTCTATTGCCAAGCAACCTCTATTGCCAAGCAACCGGGGCGCGGCCATGGTCGCGGACCATCAGTCTGCCCGGATGAGCCTGCCGGATGAACTTGCCATGACCGAGCCAAAGCCGCAGGCGATCTGCGTCGGCGAAGTGCTGATCGAATTGGCGCGCGGCGGCGACGGCCGGTTCGCGCTGTCCTGCGGCGGCGACACCTTCAATACCGCGGTCTATCTCGCCCGGGCCGGCGCCAGTGTCGCGTTCGCCAGCGCCATCGGCGACGATCCCTATTCCGACAGCATCGTCGCGCTGGCGGCGGCGGAGGGGATTGCCAGTCAGTCAGATCCTCCGGGTCTCCGGCCGGTTGCCGGGGCTGTGCCTCATCGAAAACGGCCCGGCCGGCGAGCGCAGCTTCCGCTATTGGCGCGACGGCGCCCCGGCGCGCGAGCTGTTCGAGCTGCCGGACTGGATGCGCGTCGCCGAAGGCATCTTGGCGGCGAAGCTCGTCTATTTCTCCGGCGTGACGCTGTCGCTTTATTCCAACGCCGGCATCGGCCGGTTTCTCGCGGTGCTCGAAGCGGCGCGCCAGCACGGCGTGAAGGTGGCGTTCGACGGCAATTTCCGCCCGCGCGGCTGGAAAGGCGACCTGCCGCGCACCCGCACCGTTTTCGTCGAGGCGCTCAAGCGCGTCGACATCGCGCTGCCGACCTTCGACGACGAGGCGGTGCTGTGGGGCGACCCGTCGCCGGAAAGCACGGTCGCGCGGCTGCAGGCGTTCGGCATCGGCGAGATCGTGGTCAAGAACGGCCCCAACAGCGCGCTCGTCGCGGCGTCGGGCGCCGAAGAGTTCGTGCCGGTGCCGGAAGTCGTGGTGCCGGTCGACACCACCGCGGCCGGCGACGGCTTCAATGCCGGCTACCTCGCCGCGCGCCTCGCCGGCCGCGACCCGGCGCAAGCCGCCGGCGCCGCGCACCGCCTCGCCGCGGACGTAATCCGCCACCATGGCGGGCTCGCGCCCCGCGCGGCCGCCGCCGTGCATTAGCCCTCCCTCTCCCCGCACCTGCGGGGAGACGGAGCAGTTGAGCATCATGTGTTGATGTAAATGTTATTTACATTCACATGAGGCCTGTTATTCTGCGTTGGTAATCCCGGTCCAGAATGATTTGCCCTTAGGAGCAAGCCATGCCGGAATTTAGCCCGATCACGGCGCTTCATCGCGCTGTCGGCCATTGTGCTTTTTCTTTCGCTCGACGCGGCGCGTTCGCTGATCGGCCATTTCGGCTACGCCAAGCCGGTCTCGATCTGGCATCCCGATCCCGCGGTCTATGCGGATATGACCTGGCCGCCGGCGTCGAACGTGCCGGCCGACGCGACGCCCGGACAGCGCATCTACATCGAGCGCTGCGGCTTCTGCCACGGCCCGGACGGACGCGGCAACGGCACATCGGCGCCGTCGATGATCCCGCGCCCGCGCGATTTTGCGCAGGGCCAATTCAAATACAAATCGACGCCCGAGGGCGCGCCGCCGAGCGATGACGACCTCATCAAGGTCGTGACGGACGGTTTGCATGCGAGCGCCATGCCGTATTTCCGCGGCATCTTGAGCGACGCGGACATCCGCACGGTCGTCGCTTATGTGAAGGGCCTCGCCAAAATCCCGGCAAACGCGAAGCGCGGCGCCGATCGCTGTGCCGCCACGGCCGCCGGTCACGCCGGAAAGCATCGCGCGCGGCGCGGCGCTCTATGCCGAGAACGGCTGCGCGGCCTGCCATGGCGACGATCTGCGCGGCGGCCAATGGCTGCAGGACGCCAAAGGCTATCCGGTCATCAGCCGCGATCTCACCGCGCCATGGACCTTTCGCGGCGGCGATGCGCCAGAAGAGGTATTCTTGCGGCTCTCGACCGGATTGGCGCCGGGGCCGATGCCCGCCTATGCCGCGCTCCCGGGCGACAGCCGATGGGACCTGGTGAACTTTCTCGAATCGCGCCGCCGCGCGCCGCCGTGGCAGTCCGGCACAGCTCGACGGTCCGGGCGAGGCGCGCGACCTGGAAGTCCGCGGCCGCTATCTGGTCCACGCCGAGATGTGCGGCCTATGCCACACCGAACTCGACCCCGCGATGATCTATCGCGACGACCGTTACCTCGCCGGCGGCATGCGGGTCGGCGCCTATCCGCAAGGGACGTTCATCACCCGCAACCTCACCTCGGACCCCGACACCGGGCTCGGCCGCTGGAGCGAAGCCGAAGATCGCGCGCGCGATCCGCGACGGCGTCGCCAAGGACGGACGCCTGTTGAATTTCTGGGGCATGCCGTGGCCGTGGCTGCATAATCTGTCGGACGAGGACGCACGCGCCATCGGCCGCTATCTCAAAACATTGCCGCCGGTTCACAACGCCATTCCGCTGCCGCTCCACTTCGGCGTCATCGAGACCATCGCGGCGAAAATCTGGTTTCTCAGTCCCGATGATCGGGCGCGCGCCGACGCTCACCTACGATATCGGCAGCTACGCCAATGGACCGCCGCCGAATCTGGCGGCGATCGCGGGCTGGCTCGCCACGGCGCAGTGGCTCGTTGTCGTCATCGGCCTCGTGCTGTTCGCGGTCGCTTCCCGCCGCAGCCTGCCGCGGAGCTTCGGTGGCTGGGCGCGGCTGACGGGGATCGTCGTCGCGGGCCTCGTCGTCTTTGCCGTCGGTTATTTTGTCGACAAAACCCCGACCGTGTCGGTGCTGCCGCCCGACAAGATCGCGGACGCCGTGTCGGCCGGCATCCCGCGTCCCGACTTGACGAAGCTCGGCCCCGCGCGGGCGGCGCTGGTTGCGCGCGGGCGCTACATTTTCGCCAACGCTTCCTGCGCCTATTGCCACGGCAATGACGGATCCGGCGGACTGAAAGTCAGCGGTCCGTTCGGCACGATGTTCACGGCGAACATCTCGTCCGACCGCGAGGCCGGACTGGGCGGATGGACCGATGCCGAGATCGCCCGCGCGGTGCGCAGCGGCGTCGGCAGGAGCGGCCGGCCGCTGTTCTGGCAGGGCATGCCGTGGGATCACTTCTCCAACCTCGACGAAGAGGACGTGGTCTCGCTGATCGCTTATCTGCGGGCGTTGCCCCCGATCGCCGCCAAAGTGCCGCCGCACCGGCTGCCGGCGCCCGACGACTGCAAGATCTACACGTTCTGGACCAGCCGCAATCTCGAGCCGGGTTGCCGGTAACGGGCCTTTGTGCCGCGGGGCTGGGCATTGGCCCGTCGCTCTATTCGCGCTAAAGATTGTCCAAACACATGTGCCGGCCGGCTTTGGCCGCGTCGGCCGCATCGGGAGGACCACCATGCAACGCCTCGCCATCATCGTGGCCGCTATCCTCGCTTTCGCGTCGGCCGCGCCCGCGCGCGCCCAGGCGCCGATCGTCATCAAGTTCAGCCACGTGGTGGCGCCCGACGCGCCCAAGGGCAAGGCGGCACTGCTGTTCAAGCAGCTGGCGGAGAAATACACCAACGGCCGCGTCAAGGTCGAAGTCTATCCCAACTCGTCGCTCTACAAGGACAAGGAAGAGCTGGAGGCGTTGCAGCTCGGCTCGGTGCAGATCCTGGCGCCGTCGATCTCCAAATTCGGTCCGCTCGGGGTCAAGGAGTTCGATATTTTCGATCTGCCGTTCTTGACCAGCGACGAAGCGCACGCCCACCAGATGCTGGCGAGCCCGATGATGGCCGATTTCAACGCCAAGCTGGCGGGGAAGGGCATCTCATCGCTCGCCTATTGGGACAACGGCGCCACGGTGTGGACCGCCAACCGTGCGCTGATCTGGCCGGAGGATTTCCGCGGCCTGAAGGTGCGCATCCAGGGCGGCAAGGTGTATGACGCGACCGCGCGGGCCTTGGGCGCGATTCCGCAAATCCTGCCGTTCTCGGAAGTCTACCAGGCGCTGCAGACCGGCGTCGTCGATGGCGAGGACAATGTGCCGTCGAACATTCTGACGCAGAAATTCTACGAGGTGCAGAAGCACCTCACGGAATCCTTCCACGGCCACATCACTTATGCGCTCATCACCAACAAGACTTTCTGGGCCTCGCTGCCGCAAGACGTGCGCGACGAGCTCGATCGCGCGGTGAAGGAATTGACCGATTTCTTCAACGTCACCGCGGCCAAAGACAACGCCGACGCGCTGGAGAAGATCAAGGCCTCCGGCAAGACCGAGGTTCACATCCAGACCGAAGCCGAACGGAAAGCCTGGATCGCCAAATTGATGCCGGTCCATGCCGAGATGCAGGCCCGCTTCGGCAAGGAGTTCATCGAAAAAGTCTACAAGGCCTCGGGCTTCACGCCGCCGCAGTCCTGAGCCGCCGGCGTCCTTCCGCGCGCGAGGGGAGGGGATAGCTTGCGGGGGCTGCTGGTGTTCGGGCGTATCCTCGATCGGCTCGAAGAGGGCATCATCGTCTTCCTCATCGGGGCGGCGACGATCATCACCTTCGTCGCCGTGGTCCATCGTTATGGCGCCAGCAACTCGGCCGCGTTGGCGCGATGGGCGGGCGAACACGGCCTCGTCCTCGTCCAGCACGCGGCGGATCGTGTCTACACTTTCCTCGCCACGATCAATCTCTCCTGGGCGCAGGAACTCGCCACCTACATGTTCGTCTGGATGGCGAAGTTCGGCGCCGCGCTCGGCGTGCGCACCGGCATCCATGTCGGCGTCGATATTCTGGTCAAGCAGCTGACGCCGGCCACACGCAAGCCCGTCATCGTGTTCGCGCTCCTGTGCGGCGCGCTGTTTACCGGCGTCATCGGCACGCTCGGCGGCATCTATGTGCACGAGCTCGATCCGGACGAAGTCTCGCCCGAGCTCGAATGGCCGAGCTGGATCATTTATCTGTGCATCCCGCTCGGCTCCTATCTCATGTGTTTCCGTTTCCTGCAGGTGATGTGGCGTTTCCTGCGGACCGGGACCGTGCCGCACCAGGGGCACGGCATCGACTACGAAGCGCCGCTGCAAGCACCGCCGCTACAGGTGCCGCGGCACGCGGCGTCACCGCTCGGCGAGGCGGCGCGGTGAGCGTTCTCTCCGATACGCCGAAATCGGCCGCGTCGCGGTCGCTCGGCGCCGCCGTCACGGCCGCGCTGATCATTCTCGTTCCGCTGGCGCTCGCCGGCATTTGCTTCGCCGCGCGGCTCCACGTCATCGATCTGTCGCACACCGTGCGCGCGGAGCTGCTGTTCGTTCTTTTGCTGGCGCTGATGGCGACCGGCATGCCGATCTCGATCGCGCTCGGGCTCTCGGTGCTGACTTATTTGTTCATTCTCTCCGACGTCGATCCGAAGATGGTGGGCTTGAAGCTGTTCACCAGCATCGACCGCTTCGAGATCATGGCGATCCCGTTCTTCATCCTGGCGGGCAACTTTCTCACCACCGGCGGCGTCGCCCGCCGCATGATCGATTTCGCCACCTCGCTGATCGGGCATTGGTATGGCGGTCTCGGCCTCGCCGGCGTCGTCGCCTGCGCGCTGTTTGCGGCGATCTCGGGCTCTTCGGTCGCGACCGTCGTCGGCATCGGCTCGATCATGTTGCCGGCGCTGTTGCAGAAGGGCTATCCGCCCCGCTTCGGCGCCGGCGTGATCGCGACCTCCGGCGCGCTCGGCATTCTTTTGCCGCCGTCGATCAATCTCGTCATCTTCGCGGTCGCGACCGCCGGCATGCAGCCGCGCGGGCCGGACGGCGCCGTCGTCGATTCCGCCTCGGTCGGGCAACTTTTCATCGCCGCTCTCGTGCCCGGGCTCATTCTCGCGGTGATGCTCGGGGCGACGACGTTTTATCGCGCCTGGCGCAACGACTATCCGCGCATGGCGCGGGCGAGCTGGAGGGAATGCTGGAGCGCCTTCCGCGAGAGCTTTTGGGGCCTGTTTCTGATCGTGCTCGTGCTCGGCGGCATCTATTCCGGCCTGTTCACGCCGACCGAGGCCGCGGCCGTCGCCGCGGTCTATGCCTTCGTCATCGCGGTGTTCGTCTACAAGGGGCTGACCTTTGCCGAAGTGCCGATGGTGCTGCTCAAGGCGGCGTCGATGAGCGCGATGATCCTCTACATCATCACCAACGCCGCGGTGTTCTCCTGGCTGCTCACGTCGGAGCAGATTCCGCAATCGATGGCGGAGTGGATGACCGCGCAGGGTTTTGGCATGGTCGCGTTTCTCCTGGTGACCAACGTCGTGCTGCTCGCCGCCGGCAATTTCATGGACCCGGCCGCGATCGTCCTCATCATGGCGCCGATCCTGTTCCCGATGGCGGCGGCGCTCGGCGTGCACCCGGTCCACCTCGGCATCCTGATGGCGGTCAACATGGAAGTCGGCCTGTGCCATCCGCCCGTCGGCCTCAACCTCTACGTCGCCTCCGGCATCACCAAGATGGGCATCACCGAACTCACCGTCGCGGTGCTGCCCTGGCTCGCCACGATGCTGGTGTTCCTGGCGATGGTGACCTACATCCCCGCGCTGTCGCTATGGCTGCCGCGGCTGTTGGGGATGTTGTGATTGTAGAAGGGGGCATCGCGCGAGCGCCGCGCACAAGCGCGGCCATGCATGCGTGCGATTTGCTATTGCGACATCGGAGGTCAACAGCGCACGCCAATCGTGCCCTCTCCCGCGAGGGGAGAGGGTTTGACGACCGGCGCCGCGTTCGTTGCGGATCGGTTACGACCACACGACCTGAATGTCGGTGTTCTCGGACAGACCTTCCTCGCCGAATTCGACGCCGATGCCGGAATTCTTCACGCCGCCGAACGGCGCGTTCGGCTGGATCGGCGAGTGCTTGTTGATCCAGGCGGTGCCGCATTGCAGCTGCAGTGCGAGCGTCTTGGCGCGCTGCACGTCCTTCGACCACACCGAACCGCCGAGCCCGTTCGGATTGTTGTTGGCGCGCGCGATCACCTCGTCGATTTCGGAATAGCGGATGATCGGCAAGACCGGGCCGAACTGCTCTTCGTCGACCAGCGGGTTGCCGTTGTCGAGGTCGGCGATCAGCGTCAGCGGGAAGAACAATCCCTTGTCGGGCGCCGCGCCGCCGATGAGCACGCGGCCGCCGGCGCTCTTGGCGGCCTCGGTCAGGTGCGCGACCTTGTCGAACTGCATGCGGTTCTGGATCGGCCCGAGCGCGCTCTTTTCGTCGAGGCCGTCGCCGACCGGTATGGTCTTGGCGAACGCGGTGAGTTCGCTGCACACCTCGTCGTAGACGTCGTCATGCACGTAAAGCCGCTTCAACGCGGCGCAGGTCTGGCCGTTGTTGATGAAAGCGCCCCAGAACAGGCCCTGCACGACCTGCGTGGGATCGACGTCGGGCAGCACAATCCCGGCGTCGTTGCCGCCCAGTTCGAGCGTGAGCCGCTTCAAGGTTTCCGCCGCGCTCGCCATCACCTTCTTGCCGGTACGCACCGAGCCCGTGAACGCGATCTTGCTGATGCCGGGATGCGCCGACATCGCCGCGCCGATGGGATCGGCGCCCGAGATGCAATTGACCACGCCCGGCGGCAGCACCTCGTTCATGATTTCCGCCATGCGCAAGGTCGACAGCGGCGTGTAGGGCGACGGCTTGTTGACGACGGTGTTGCCCACCGCGATGGCGTGAATGATGTGCCAGCTGGCGATGATCAGCGGCCAGTTCCACGGCGTGATCGAGCCGACGACGCCGATCGGCTTGCGGTAGAGTTCGATGCGGCCTTCATTGTTGTCCTGCAGCACTTTCACCGGCATCGGGATGTCGGCGGTGTAGTGCGTCCAGGCTTGCAAGCCGCCGAGCTCGAAGCGCGAGCCCATGCCGTTGAGCGGCTTGCCTTGCTCCTTCGTGAGGAGCCGCGCCAGTTCCTCGGCGTGCTCGCCGATCTTGTTGGCGACGGCGTGGCACAGCGCGCGCCGCTCGGCATCCGGCGTTTTCGACCAGCCGGCGAACGCCGCGGTCGCGGCGGCGACGGCGTGGTCGAGATCGGCCGGGCTCGCCTGGGGCGCCAGGCCGACGACCGCGCCGGTCGAGGGGTTGCGAACTTCAAAATGCTCCGGCGTCGGAATTTTGGCGCCGCCGATAACGAGTTGGTATTGGTCCATTGGTTCCTCCCACGGATTCCGACGCGCGGCCAGTGCGTTTGATTCTTTGCACGCTATATCCGTGCGAATATATCGTAGCACAGAACCTCGCGCCGGGAAAATCCGGCGGCCGCGAGACCGCCGCCGGAGTTTCTACCGTCCGCGATCGAGCGCTCAGAACGGATAAGGGTTGGGCTTTGATTTGATCGTCATCCATTGCCATTGGGTGAACTCCTCCCAATTGGCGGGGCCGCCGATCCGGGTGCCGTTGCCGGAAGCGCCGGTGCCGCCGAACGGCACGTGCGGTTCGTCGGCGACGGTCTGATCGTTGATATGCAGAAGCCCGGTGTTGAGCCGGTTGCCGAGCGCGATGGCGCGGCCGACATCGGCCGAGAACACGCCGGCGGAAAGGCCGTATTCGTTGTTGTTGGCGAGCGCCACCGCCTCGTCGTCCGTGCCGAACGCGGTGATCGAGGCGACTGGTCCGAACACCTCCTCCTCGAACGCGCGCATGCCGGGTTTGACGCCGGTGAGCACAGTCGGCCGGTAGAACGGCCCGTCGAAGGTGCCGCCGGCCGCGAGCGTCGCGCCCGCCGCCACGCTGTCCTTGACGATGCCGTGAATGCGCTCGACTTGGCCGCGGGTGATGATCGGTCCGAGCGCGACCTGGCCGAGCGGATCGCCGACGGGCAGGTGTTTTGCTTTGGCGACCAGCTTTTCGGCCAGCGACGCGACGATCTTGTCCTGCGCCAGCACGCGGCCGGTGGTCATGCAGATCTGGCCCTGATGGAACCAGGCGCCGAAGGCGATCGCGGACGCCGCGGCGTCGAGATCGGCATCCTCGAGCACGACCACGGCGTTCTTGCCGCCGAGCTCGAGCTGCACCTTCTTGAGATGTTTTCCCGCGAGTTCGCCGATGCGGCGGCCGACATGGCTCGATCCGGTGAACGCCACCATGGCGATGTCGGGATCGGTACAAAGCGCTTCGCCGGCTTCGGCGCCGCCGGGCAGCACCTGCAGCACGCCCTTCGGCAGTCCGGCATCCTCGAAGATGCGGGCGATGATGAAGCCGCCGGTCAGCGCCGTGCGCGGATCGGGCTTGAGCACCACCGCGTTGCCGGTCGCGAGTGCCGGGGCGACCGCGCGGCTCGACAGGATCAAGGGGAAGTTGAACGGTGAGATGATGCCGATGACGCCGCGCGGCAGCCGGCGGGCGAGGCTGATGCGGCCGGGATCGGACGGCAGCACCAGGCCTTGCGGCTCGGTGCACATGGCGGCGGAGCGATAGAGGATTTCCGTCACCATGTGGATTTCAAATCCGGCCTTGGCCGGGATGCCGCCGGTCTCGCGCGCGATCCACGGGATCAGTTCTTCCTGATTGTCCTCGAGCGCGCGCGCGGCCTTGCGCAGGATGGCGGCGCGTTGTTCGTAGGGGGTCGCGGCCCAGCCGGGTTGCGCGGCGCGCGCCTCGGCGGCCGCTTTGCGCACGTCCGCCGCGGTGGCGTTGCCGACCGTGGTCAGGGTCGCGCCGGTCGCCGGCTCGAGCACATCCAACGAGCCGCCAGCGGCGCCGCGCCATTCGGCGCCGAACACCCGTCCGCGCCAAACCTGTTCGATCATGAATTTCGGAGCTGGAGCGTTCATCCCTGGTTTCCTTTGTTTTTCACGTGAACTAAAAGGTATTTTATTGTTGGTGCCTTCTATAACGCGCCACAATCGTAATATCCAGTCCAATATAAGAGCGGCGTCGCCGCTGTCGCGCCTGCCGGCGCGGAAATTTCATGCTGGGAATTCGCGTTCATCCAATCGGATTTGCCACGCAAATGTTCGCCAAGCGAACAACGTTCCTCTTGGTCACCGACCGCCTCGATACGAACACCGTTTGCCGTGCGGCGCGGCGTCTGATGATTTCCACGATCAAACGAGGTTAATCGGCGAAGTCGGCCGGCTGCAGCGCGATCGGCGTGCCGTGCGGGGTGCGCACGCCGGCGCGGCGCCAGGCTTCGCGCGTGCGCGCCAGCGTGGGCGGGTCGGCGAGCCCCTTGGCGGCGATCAGGCGTTCCAGCGCGGCAAGCCAATGCCGATAATAGGTTTCGCCGGTGTCGGGATCGCCGGCGGCTTGCGCCTTGCTGATTTCCTCGCCAAGGGTCGCCGCCCATTCGCTCCAGGAAAATACGCCGCGCTGATGGAGCGTCACTGCGAGCGCGAACGCTTGCGCTTCCCACGGCTCGCGGAACACCGGCTCGCCTTGGCCGTTCGCTCCGGGCGAACCAAGCAAAGACGCATCGGTACTCATGCCGGCTCCAGATACGGCTCGAAGGCTTCGATCGACACTTTGAGCGTCAGATCGGTGTTTTTTCCCCACAGTTCGCGGCCGTCGAACAATACGGTGTAAAGCCATTGCGGGTTCTCGCCGGCACCGATCGCGGAGGTGTCCGGAAAGACGTGACAGCCGCGCAGCGCTTCGACCACGCCGACGCGGCCGCGCGCGTAGCGCGGCAAACGGGTGTGGGTCGGCGGATGAATGTTTTTCGTGCGCACGCGCTCGCCGACCTTGAAGCGCGCGGGGGCACTTGCGGGCCGGCCAAAGGAGCCGCGCGTGAGCGTACGCGAAACGTCGGCCGCGCCGAATGTGCGCTCGGGTGGTTCGCCGCGCCGCAGCGCATGACCGGCGGCGATCTCGTCGGCGCCGGCAAGCCCGCGCGCGATCACCATGTTCTCGAGCCGCAGCGCCCATTTGCCGTAATAGGAGCGTGCGAGATAGACCTCCGGCGGCAATTCCTCGATGCCGGCACGGCCCGCGTCGATGGTCCATGCGCCGATCGCGCCCATGGCGCGATTGAGCGCGAGGCAGCGCCCTTCCCACGCGGCGTGAAACACCGGCTCGTTCTCTTCCGGCTCGACTTTGCCGAAGCCGTGCATGCCGCCCATGTCGTGAATGCCGTCCATCAGCCAGCGATGTCCTTGGGATGCTTCGGCAGGCCGGTGCCGATCATGCAATCGCGGGTGACCAGAGCGGCGAGTTGTTCCTCGCTCCAGCCCTCGGTCCCGCAGGCCGCATCGGCAGCACGAGGAAGCGGGTTTCGGCGGTCGAATCCCACACGCGGATTTCGCTGTCGGCGAGCGAGCGTGACGCCGAAATCGGCGAGCACGCCGCGCGGATCGATCACCGCGCGCGAGCGGTAGGGCGAGGATTTGTACCAGACCGGCGGCAGGCCGAGCACGTCCCACGGATAGCAGGAGCACAGCGTGCAGACGATCATGTTGTGGAGCTTCGGCGTATTCTCGACCGCGATCAGGTGATCGCCGACGCGATCGACAACACCTAAGGCGCTGACCGCCGAGCTCGCGTCCTCGAGCAGCGCGCGCTTGAACGCCGGATCGCTCCACGCCTTGGCGACCATCCGGGCGCCGATATGCGGGCCGATCCGGGTCTCGTAGGCCTCGATCATGGCGTCGAGCGCCGCGGGATCGACATAGCCTTTCTCGGCCAGCACGGTCTCGAGCGCGCGCACCCGCAACTGCATCTCGGAAAGCTCGGAGCCGTGCGCGTGATGATCGTCGTCATCATGATCGTGCGTCATCGCAACCCAACTCCTTTCCGGCGGGCGGTCGAAAGTACTATGGTTCCTGGACATTATAATGCGGCGCGCGGTCCTGTCATACGGCGCCGAACCATCCGGTCGTCATTCATGCCGCCATCGCCCGTGTTTCTCGCCGACGGCATCGACCGCATCAATGCGGCCGTGGGCCGGGCGGCGGCGTGGTGCTGCGTCTTCATCGTGCTGGCCGAATTCGCCGTGGTGGTGATGCGCTACGCGTTCGGCATCGGCTGGATCGGCCTGCAGGAATCCGTTCTTTACGCCCACGCGGCGCTGTTCATGCTCGCGGCCGCCTGGACGCTGCAGGTCGGCGGCCACGTCCGCGTCGATATCTTTTACGCGCAGGCGAAGCCGCGCACGCGGGCGCTGGTCGATCTTCTGCGGCGCGCTCGTCTTTCCTATTCCCTTCGCCGTCGTGCTGGCGCTGCTGTCGGTTCCCTATGCCGCGCGTTCCTGGGCCATCATGGAAAGCTCGCGCGAGGCGAGCGGGCTGCCGTTCGTTTATCTCTTCAAGAGCCTCATTCCGCTGTTTGCTGTCCTCCTCGGCCTGCAAGGGCTTGCGCAGGCGATCCGCGCTGCGGGCGTCCTGTTCGGGCCCCTCGCGATAAGCCATGGCGCCAACGCTCGCCGTGATCATGGTGGCCGCCGTCTGCGTGCTGCTCCTGATCGGTTATCCGGTCGCGCTCACGCTCGCCGGCGTCTCGCTTATCTTCGCCGCCGCCGGCGCGGCCGCCGGGGCGATGGACCTTGTCGCTGCTCGGCGCGCTGCCGCAGCGCATTTTCGGCATCATGAACAACGAGGTGCTGCTGGCGATCCCGCTCTTCATATTCATGGGCGTGATGCTGGAGCGCTCGCGCATCGCCGAGGAATTGCTGGAAACCATGGGCCGGCTGTTCGGCCGCTGCCGGGCGGGCTCGGCATCGCGGTCATCATCGTCGGCGTGCTGCTCGCGGCGGCCAAGGGCATCGTCGGCGCGACCACGGTGACGATGGGGCTGATCGTGCTGCCGACGATGCTGCGCCACGGCTACAACAAGGCGCTGGCGGCGGGCACGGTCGCGGCGACCTCGACGCTGGCGCAGATTTTTCCGCCGGCGACCGTGCTGATCCTGCTCGGCGATCAGCTCAGCAATTCCTACGCCGCGGCGCAAATGGCGCAGGGAAATTTCGCGCCGCAAACCGTCGCCGTCGCCGATCTGTTTGCCGGCGCGATCGTGCCGGGCTTCGTTCTGGTCGTCGCCTATATGCTTTATCTGATCGGGGTCGCGATCGTGTTCCCGAAAACATCGCCAGCCGTCACGCTCGATCCGACGGCGCCGGGCGGTGTTGCGCTCGTCCGCCGGCTGATCGCGGTGCTGGTCGCGCCGCTCGCGCTGATACTGGCCGTGCTCGGCTCGATCCTCGGCGGCGTGGCGACGCCGACCGAGGCGGCGTCGGTCGGCGCCGTCGGCGCGATACTGCTCGCGGCGCGACGCAGCCTACCCTCGCCGGAGCGGGGGAGGGTAGGGTGGGGGTGGCCGGCGTGCTCGTCCCGGTGATGACGCGCACCACGCAGATCACCAGCATGATCTTTCTCATCCTGATCGGCGCGACGCTGTTCAGCCTGGTGTTCCGCGGGCTCGGCGGCGACGACCTGGTGGAGCGCGCGCTCACCAATCTGCCGGGCGGCGTCGCCGGCGCGATGCTCGCGGTGATGCTGGCGATGTTCGTGCTCGGCTTCGTGATGGACGCCTTCGAGATCATCTTCGTGGTGGTGCCGATCGTGGCGCCGGTGCTGTTGAAGATGCCCGGCGTCGATCCGGTCTGGCTCGGCATCATGATGGCGGTGAATCTGCAGACCTCCTACATGCACCCGCCGCTCGGGCCGACGCTGTTCTATCTGCGCGGCGTGGCGCCGCCCGAGATCACCACGCGGCATATCTATGTCGGCATCATTCCGTTCGTGCTGATCCAGTTCGCGATGCTCGTCGCGCTGTGGTTCCTGCCGGGGCTTGCGACGTGGCTGCCGCATGCGCTTTATGGCCGTGATGGTCCCGCATCGGATACAGGGCATAAGTCTCGGGGCATAAGTTTGGGGAGGGCGCATGACCGCGGCACAGATGTTCGGCCTCACGGGCCGGGTGGCGCTGGTGACCGGCGCCTCCAGCGGGCTGGGCAGCAATTCGCCAGGGCCTGGCCGATAACGGCGCGGCGGTCGCGCTGGTGGCGCGGCGCGCCGACCGGCTCGCCGCGCTAAGGCGCGGATCGAAGCCGAAGGCGGCCGAGCGGTCGCCATCGAGGCCGACGTCACCGATCGCGCCGCCATGATGCGCGCGTTCGACGCAGCCGAAAAGGCCTTCGGCACCGTCACCATCCTGGTCAACAATGCCGGCATCGCGCATTCCCGCCGCGCGATCGAGGTGACCGAGGAGGAATGGCGCCGGGTGCTGGGCATCGACCTCGATGCCGTGTTCTATAACGCGCAGGAAGCGGCGCGCCGCATGCTGGCGGCCAGCAAGACGGGCGCCATCGTCAACATCGCCTCGGTGCTGGCTTCGGCGTCTCCAAGGGCGTCGCGGCTTACGCCGTCGCCAAGGCCGCCGTGGTGCAGGTCACCAAGGCGCTGGCGGTGGAACTCGCCTTCAAGGGCGTGCGCGTCAACGCCATCGCGCCCGGCTGGTTCGTCACCGAGATCAACGACAAATATCTCACCGGCGAAGCGGGCGACGCGCTCAAGCGCGCGATCCCGATGGGCCGCTTCGGCAAGGAGGGCGATCTCGACGGCGCGCTGCTGCTGCTTGGTTCCGACGCCGGCAGCTACATCACCGGCGCGACCATCGTCGCCGACGGCGGCCAGGTGGTGGCGCTCAAGGGAGGACAGCGGTGCGACGCCGCGCGAATTCGCGTTGAGGCGGCCGCAGACTGTGCGCGCCTCCTCGGCAGCGAGGCATTTCGTCAATTGGTACACCGGGACCGGCGGGCTGTAGAAAAACCCTGCACGTCGGTGCAGCCGAGTTTGCGCACCACGATCGAGCTGCTCGCGGGTCTCGACGCCTTCGGCCGTCGTCGTCATGCGCAGGCTGTCGGCCAATCCCGCCACCGCCTCGACGATGGCGCCGGCGTCGGCGCTTTCGCCGAGACCCTTGATGAAGCAGCGGTCGATCTTGATCTTGTCGAACGGGAAGCTGCGCAAGATAGCTCAGCGACGAATACCGGTGCCGAAATCGTCCATCGAGATGCGGATGCCGAGCGCCCGCAACTGATGCAGCATCGCGAGCGTCACGTCGCTGTTCTGCATCAGCACGGCTTCGGTGATCTCGAGCTCGAGCCGGTCGGGCCGGCAGCTGCGAGGCGGCGAGCGCGCCGAGCACGGCCGGCAGCAGGCCCTTGTTGACAGCTGCGTCGGCGACAGATTGACCGAGACCCTGACCTGCGTCGGGCCAGCGCGCCGCGTCCGCGCAGGCGCGTCGGATCACCCAGTCGCCGAGCGGCACGATCAGGCCGATCTCCTCGGCGAGCGGAATGAACTCGACCGGCGACACCATGCCGCGCTCGGATGGTGCCAGCGCAGCAGCGCTTCGCAGCAGCGCACCTCGCCGGTGTCGAGATTGAGCATCGGCTGATAATAGAGTTCGAACTCGCCGTTATTCGAACGCGTGGCGCAAAGCGAGCTCGAGCCGTGCGCCGCTCCTTCATGCGGGCGTCCATCTGTCCGCTTCGAAGAATCTGATAGCCGCCGCGGCCGTCCGCTTTGGCGCCGTAGAGCGCCATGTCGGCGTTCTTGATGAGTCGGTGGCGTCGGTGCCGTCGGCGGGCGCGAGCGCGATGCCGATGCTGGCGTCGATCACCGCCTGATGGCCGTGCAGATCGTACGGCGCCCTGATCGCTTCGGCGATGCGCAGCGCCAGCCGCTCCGCGTCGGCGGCGTCGCCGATCTCGGTCTGGATGATGCAGAACTCGTCGCCGCCGACGCGGCAGACGTGTCGGTCTCGCGCGACGCAGCCGCGCAGCCGCCCCGCCACCGCGCGCAGCAGTTCGTCGCCGACGGGTGGCCGAGCGTGTCGTTGACGCCTTGAACTGGTCGAGATCGAGGCAGAGCACCGCGAGCCGCTGCCCGCGCTCGACGTAGGCCAGCGCCTCGCTCAGCCGCTCGCGCAAGCAGCACGCGGTTGGGCAGATCGGTGAGCGCGTCGTGGCGCGCCATGTGCGCGATCTTCATTTCGGCGCGCCGCCGCTCGGTGATGTCCTCGTGCGTCGCCACCCAGCCGCCGTCGGCCATCGGCTGGCTGACGATGGCGATGGTGCGGCCGTTGTCCAGCTCGACGAATTCCGTGGTCGGCATTCCGGCTTTGATCGTCGCGCACAGACGGCCGATATAGTGTTCGGGATCGCCCTAGAAGGTGCCGCGGGCGGCGCGGCGATCGAGCAGGAGATAGCGCAGCGTGCGGTCCGATCCGGACGCCGTCGGGATCAAGGCCGTACATGGCGATGAAGCGCCGGTTGCAGATGACGAAGCGGGCGTCGGCATCGAACGTCAGGTGGCCTTGCGACATGTTGGCGACGCGCGGCCTCGAAGCGCGTGTGCTGGGCGCGCAATTCGCTTTCCCGCGCTCGCAGCTCCTTGGTGCGCTCGACGACGGAGCGTTCGAGATTGTGTTTGGTGGCTTCGATCTCCTCGAACATCATCGACATCGAGCGGTCGGTGCGCCGCCGGTCGCGGTCGAAATCCTCGTAGGCGGCGGTGACGAGGCCGGAGAGCTTGGCGAAATCGACCGATCCGCTCTCGTCGGTCGCTTTATGAGCTGTTGCGCGAGAAGTTGTGCACGACGGTCGTCTCTCTCCGGGTCAAACCGGCCTTCAGGCGACCTCGGCCAGGCTGGTGACCGTCATGGTCTGGTTGTGCAGTTCGCAACGGCCGGACCGGGCATGGGGCGAGATTTCGCCGTAGGAATAGAAGCCGAGCCGCGGCATGTCGGCGCCGAGTTCGGTCGCGACCGCTTCGGCTTCCTCGATGGTGCGTGGCCCATCAGCAACCGCCGGCCGATGCAGCTCACCAGGATCGAGAGACATCACGGGATCGCGAGCCCGTGGCCGCTGCGGGCTTGCCGTGCCGCCTCCGCCGCGCCCGCCACCAGGCGGTCGAGATTTCCGCGCATCAGTTGCGCCGTCCAGCCTTGCGGCACGTCGCCCGCGAACGTCATCGAACGCCTGTCGCGATCGATCGCCAGCACCGTGTGCACCACGGCCGAATTGGGATGCTCCAGATCGTAGACCTGGATCGAAAAAGAAGGGCGGAGCCGGGCAGTTCCTTGGATTCCTCCGGCCCGAGATAGCGCTCGTAGAGATCGAGCGCCGGCTGGCCGTCGAGTTCGAACAGCACGTTGCCGATCGATTTCGTCACCTGCCGGCGTGGTCCGAACATGTCCCAGCCGCCGGCGCTGCCATGGCCGACCCGCACCGCCGATCCGTACAGTCCGATCGCCGCAATGGTGCGCGTCTGCGGCGCGCAATCGCCGCCGACCAGCGTCTCCTGGAAGTCCGCGCCGTCGCCGGCGAGGCCTCCGGTCAAGGGGACGGCCGCGCCGATGACTTTGGTGATGCCGGCGACCAGCGCGCTGCCATTGACGTGGAGACCATCGGACAGCACGAAGACGCCAGCGAGGTCCGCGGCGGCGAGCGCGCGGCCGATCGCCTCGCCGCACGCCTGCGATTGCTGCGGGTCGTCGACCGTCTCACGACACAGGCGCAACGCGGTGGCGTCGAACGTGACGGCAGCGGCGACGATCTCGTCGTCATTGACATCGCTGTTGTTGATTTGTCCGCCGGTACTGCAACCCAGAATATGCGCGGCCGGAAACATGTCGCGCAGATCGTCATAGCGCGCACCGTCGGCCAACGCCTGGCGGGTTCCGAAATAGAGCACGAACGAGGCGGGGCCCGGCGCGAATTTGGGCATCCAGCCTGAGCGCTCGCTCCACGTGATTTGCTGAACGCGCATTGGCAATTGTTGCTCCGTCTGCGACAACGCCTCGGTCGAGCCCGACGGCGGCAATTTAGGGAGCGCGTCTGAACATTTGGTTATATGTTAGGTAATCGCGCTGACTTGACGGTCATTCCGCGATCAGGATTGACGGCGCGCTAATGGTTGCAGCCGACTTCGAGTCATTCGATGATCGGAATTCGTCGTGCGCGCAACGTATAGTAGCGGAGAGACGAGCGATGACACCGACGATCTTCATCGTGCTGGCCGGCTTGATGGGAGCGAGCGGCATAGCGCTCGCTGCGGCCGGCGCGCATGCGGCGCCCGGCGCGGGCCTCGACAGCGCCGCTTCGATGCTGCTTTTTCATGCAGCGGCCGTGGTCGGCGCCGTGGCGCTGGCGCAGGCGCCGCGTGGTCGGGGCGCTGGCGCGTCAAGGCGCTCTGATCAGGCCGCTCCTTCTCGTCGCGCTCGTCGCCTGGGTGCTGGGCGGCGTTCTGTTTTCCGGCGACATCGCGATGCGCGCGTTCCTCGGCCATCGCCTGTTCGCGATGGCGGCGCCGTCCGGCGGCGTCATTCTCATCATCGGCTGGCTGGCGCTCGCGGCAGCGGGGCTGGGCGCGTTGTTTTAGGGCATGCGCCACCGAAGCGGGCGCCTCGTCTGCGACGGGAACACGCTCCAAACAAACAACAAGTCCTCACGCGGCGATGGCAATGCGGCGCCGCTGCCGCAGCCGCTCGGCCGCGTGCGGATCGTGCGTCGGCAGATAGATGGTCGGGCGTTGGGCGCACAGCGCGCGGATGTTCGCAAGGCTCGCCTTGGCCACGGCTTCGTCCGGGCTGACGCCGTCGATCGTGCTGCTCAGCATCGTCCGTTCGAGATAAGACGCATCGCCGGCGAGCACGATGTCTTCGACTTCATCCCGCACGATGACCGAGATGTGGCTCGGCGTGTGGCCCGGCGTCGGCACCGCGATCACGTCGCCGGCCTGCGTCACCGGCGCGATGCGTCGGAACGGTCCGTACGGCGTTTGCTGCCAGGCGAGCGTCTGCGGCGCGAACCATGTCGGCCATCGCTTCGGCAGATAGCCGTTGATCGCGCCGCTGATGCCTGACGTGCGCGCGATCTCGCCGCCGTCGGCGAGGATGCGGCTTAAGGGAAAATGCGCGAGGCCGCCGTCGTGGTCGATATGCATGTGGGTGAGCACGACGGTCGTGACGTCGCGGGCGCCGATGCCCAATGCGCGCAATTGCGGGCCGATCTCCTGCTCGGGCTCGATGTCGAAGCGA
The DNA here is from genome assembly GCA_963745155.1 of uncultured Pseudomonadota bacterium. Lineage (GTDB taxonomy): Bacteria > Pseudomonadota > Alphaproteobacteria > Rhizobiales > Xanthobacteraceae > BOG-931. Next base: position 216,538 of record CAVUWO010000009.1, read on the forward strand.
ACGCCGAACTGAAAAAACGGATGCCAGCGCGGCAGTGATTTCAGGCCGGCATTGGCGCCGGTGTCGACCACGATCACGCCCTCGGGATGCTCGATCGCAAACACATAGGTCGGCGACCAGTCGGCCCATTGGCGCGAAAGGATCGGCTGGGCCTGCCGCCACAGCCCGTGGCCGCGCCCTTCGATCTGAGCTTGTTTGATCCTGACGCGGCCGGTCTCGATGCGCATGAATGCGCATGGTGATCGCTCCTTGAAATGAATGTCCGGTGGAAAGCTTTGGTGAAAGGCTCAGTGCCGACCGGCGCGGCCGAGATGGGTGTCGCCAAATCCGGTCGGATATTTGAGGCCGTAGCCGAGCGCGCGGTCGAAGCCGATATGCGCGGCCCAGATCAGCCCGCCGGCCGCCGCGATCGGCACGCCGGCGAAAAATCCCGTAAGCGCCAGCAAGAGGGCGAAAGCGTAGGTGTGCGCGAGATTGTAGCCGAGCGCTCCCGCCCGCGGTCCGAACAGATACGCGAGCATCGCCAGGTCGGGCGCGAGGAAGAACAGCGCGAAGGCGGGCCAACGACAAGCCGGAATGAGCGTAGAGCGCAATTGCCGTGGCGAACGCGGCAACGCCTTCGAGCCGCAGCAGCACGCGCACCCCGCCGGCCGCCGGGGCGGCGGGAGCGGCCTGAAATTCGATCCGCGAGATTGACGCGGTCATGAGAGCCTCCTGATGCGCCGGCACGCGGCAGCGGCCGCGGCGGCCTGCGCTGTTAACTAGCGCCCGGGGGGCCATGAACGTAATTGCATATTTATGTCGCGCAGATATACATTTACGTATGATGCAGAAAATGGCGCCGGACTGGGACGCGTTGCGCACCTTCATCGCGGTCGCGCGCGACGGCAGTCTGTCGGGCGCGGCGCGCCAACTCGGGCTGACGCAGCCGACGGTCGGGCGCCACATTGACGCGCTCGAGGTGGCGCTCGGCTCGCCGCTGTTCACCCGCTCGCGGCGCGGGCTGACGCCGACGCCGGCGGCGCTGGCTTTGACGCCGCATGCCGAGGCGATGGCGGCGGCCGCCGAGGCGTTGGCGCGCACGGCGTCCGGCGAAGCGGCGGCCGACCGCGGCACCGTGCGGGTGACGGCAAGCGACGTCATCGGCTGCGAAGTGCTGCCGCCGATCCTCGCGGCGTTCCACGCCGCGCATGCCGGCGTCGCGATCGAGCTCGCGCTCACCAACCGCACCGAGGATTCGGCGCGCCGCGACGCCGACATCGCCGTGCGCATGGTGCGCCCGACCCAGCGCGGCCTCCTGGCGCGACGTATCGGCACGTCGCGCATCCGCCTTTACGCCCATCGCGACTATCTGGCGCGGTTCGGCGAGCCGCGCTCGCTCGCCGATTTGCGTGGCCACTGCGTGATCGGCTTCGACCGCGACAACCGCACCTTTCGCAACGCCGGCGACTTCGCCAAGAGCGCGCGGCGGGAGGATTTCGGCTTCCGCTGCGACAACGACCTCGCTCAGCTCGCCGCATTACGAGCCGGCGTCGGCATCGGCGGCTGTCAGGACAACATCGCGCGCCGTTCGGCCGATCTTGTTCCGGTGCTGCCGAACGTCATTCAATACGCGATGGAGGTCTGGCTGGTGATGCACGAGGACTTGAAGGCGACCCGCCGCGTACGTCTTCTATTCGACCACCGCGGCGGGGCTGACGACCTACGTGAAAGCGCGCCCGCCGGCCGGTCGCGTCGCAGGGTGACAGACGCTCCAGGCGATTTGAGCCGGCCGTTTTCCTTTCGTGTCGATTTTCCAAAAACTTTTTTGATTGACAACTGCAAGTAATGGTAGTTGGTTATAAGCAACTTTAGGGTGTTCATCAGGAAATTTACTGGGACGGATGGCCAATGGCTGTTGCCATTGCGCCGCCGCATCACGCTGCAGTGCAAGTCGCGCAAAGGCCTTTTTGCGGAGGCGCTGCGCGCAGGCAACTAAAAGCAACAACTAAAAGAAAACAAAGAAAACTAAAAAAAGCGAGGGAGCGTGATCATGTGCCTTGGGCCCATGTGTGTGCTTTGGCGATCCCGCGTGTCGGCCGGCGCGGTCCTGATCCGCCTGAATGTCCTCGGTGCAGCGCATTGGTAAATGCCGCGAGCCCGGCGGCATCCGCACCCGCGGCGGCAACGAGCGTTCCGGCTGCGTCCACCGCCGCGGTCATCACCGATCTGGCAACGCGGCCCTTGGAGGCGCCGGCGATCGAGGACATGGTCGGCGCGGGAATGCTGCAGCTGCAATCGGCGGGACTATTCAATCCCAACGGCGTCTTCACCCGCGGCGATTTCGCGACGGCGAGCCAACGTCTGTTCGGATCGACCAAACCGAGCCAGGTCTATGCGTTTGCCGACGTGCCGCCGACGTCGCCGATCTATGACGCGGTGGAGGCTGCGGCCCCGTACATGAACATAAAAATCCTGTGCCTGGGATGCCTGCTCGGCCACAATTTCTCTCCCAATGCGCCGCTCGGGCGCGCCCACGCGGCCATTGCCCTGGTGCGGATGCTCGTCGCCGCCAAGAAGCTACAACTGGTCGACCAGCGCGAGGTCGATGCCGATCTGTCCGGGGTTGCGGACGCCGCGAGCCTGCCCGCCGCGGCGCGGCCCTACATCGCGACCGCGATCAAGAACGGCGTGGTCAGCCTCGTGACCGGCGGCAAGTTCGCACCGGCCACGACCTATGACCGCGGCGACATCGCCGTCGTCCTCGACAATGTGCAGAAGAAATTCAACCCGCATCCTTGAACCGTCGGCGCGATGTTCGCTCGCGCCGCCACCAGCAGGGAGATGGCAAGATGGACGATCTCGAAGCAGCCCGCGACGTGCGCCGCTCGGTCCGCCCGCGACGTGCCGCTTCGCCGCGGCGCTTGGTCCTCGCGTTCGTAGCGGCGCTGTGCTGCGGTCCGATCATGACCGGGCACGCCGCGGCCGGAAACATTCCCAATCAGGGCGGGCCGGTGATGGCGACGGCGAAGGCCTTCCTGATCTTCTGGTTGCCGCCGAACCACAGCTTCGCTTCGGGAAACGGCGGCGATGCGACCTTCGAAACCACGATCGGGAACTTCTTCACCGATATCCATAAGTCCGATTATTTCGACATCGCCACGCAATATTCCGGCACCTGCCAAGGCAAGCCGTGCAGTCCGCAGAACACCGCGGCCGGCGTCACTCTGGGCGGAACCTGGGTCGATACCGGCGCGTTCCCGGAAACCGTATTGAGCGACGCCGACATCCAGGCCGAAGTCTTGCGCGCCTTGGCGCAGAACCCGAAATGGAAGCAAAGCGTCGGGCTCGGAGCCGAGTTTTTCGTGTTTCTGCCCGAGGGCGTGCAGGAATGCGACAATGGGGTGTGCTCGGCGGTCGATTTTTGCGCCTACCACGACGCTTTTACGAACAATGGCGCCGACGTCATCTATGCGGTGATGCCGCAGGTGCATTCGATCGGGGCCGGCTGCAGTTTCAATTCGTCGACCGCAACGGAATGGTCGCCGTCGCTCGGCGGCAATTTCAGCCCATCGACGACGCCGAACCAGGTGGAAGCGGACTGGGAGATCGTGCCGATGTCGCACGAGTTCTTCGAGTCCGTCACCGATCCGCTCGTGAGCACGACGCCGGCCTGGTTCGACCCCAACGGCGTGTCCGCCGGCGACACCGAGATCGGCGATCATTGCGATCTCATGGTCGGCGGCGACATCGCGGCCAACGGCAGCAACGTCACGCTCGGCGCCCACAATTATCTCGTGCAGCAAATCTGGAGTAACGGCATTCCTGGCTGCGCGCTCGGCTTGACCATAAAGCTGACGATCGTCACCGGCAGCGACGATCTCAGGGGCGACAGTTCGGCGACGGCGTTGCTGCAAACACCCGCCGGATCGACGCTCGAGCAGGTGACGCTGAAGGCGCAGAGCGATTCCGGATGGCCCAACAATTCGACCAACGAACGCATCTTTCGCTACAATGGCGGCCAGCCGCTGACCCTGGGCGACGTTGACGTGACGCTGACCTCGCACAATTCGTTTCCGGAAACCGACGACAACTGGAACATCAACGGCATCGACATCAAGGTGCTCGACCCGGTCGGCAACGCGCTGTGCGATCAAAGCTTCAACGGCAATCCGGTCGCCAGGCTGACCGGCAGCGCGGGGACGGCCGAATTCGATACGCCGAATTGCCAGCCGCCGGTGCCGCCGACCGCGACGTTCTCGCAGATCGTGTTCAACATCGTGACCGGCGGCGACGATCTGCGCGGCGACAGTTCGGCGACGGCGAGCGTCAACCTGCCGGGCGGCGCCCAGACCTTCACCCTGAAGGCGCAGAGCGACGGCGGCTGGGAGAACAATTCGGATCACGTCAAGAGCTTCGCCATCAGCCCGCCGCAGCCGCTGGCGGCATTCGGCCCGATCACGATCACGCTGACCTCGCATAATTCGTTTCCGGAAACCGACGACAACTGGAACATCCAGAACGTCGACGTTACCGCGACCGGGCCGAGCGGGCAGGCCTGCGTGCTCAATCAGGGCGGCAATCCGCTGGCGCGCCTGACCGGCAGCGGTCCGAGCATCACGCTCGACCCGCGCGCCGGCTGCCCCGACGTGCTGCCGCATCCCAGGCGCTGGCGCCGCAGACATTCCAGTCGCTGGATGCCCAGAATATTCTGGTGCTGGGCACCGATGGCAATCTGTGGCTCGAACAAGCGCCGTTCGGCAAAGTGCCGCCGGCGCGCCAGCAGATTGACGGCAATACGCGCACCTTCCAGGGCCTCACCACCCAAAGCGTCTACGTGCTCGGCAACGACGGCAATTTGTGGTTGGAACAGGCGCCGTTCGGAAAGCCGCCGCCGGCCCGCCAGCAGGTCGATGCTGGCGTCGATGCGTTCCAGGCGCTCGACCAGCAGACCGTCGTGGTTTTGGGAATGGACCGCAATCTGTGGCTGGAGCAGGCGCCGTTCGGAAAAGTGCCGCCGAGCCGCCAGCAGATCGACGGCAGTGTCCTCGCCTTTCAGGTGCTCGACAATCAAGAGGTCGTCGTTCTGGCCACCGACGGCAACCTGTGGCTCGAGCAGGCGCCGTTCGGCAAGGTGCCGCCGGCCCGCCAGCAGATCGATGCCAATGTGCAGGCCGTTCAGGCGGTGAACGCCGGCAACATCTTCGTTCTCGCCACCGACGGCAACCTGTGGCTCGAGCAGGCGCCGTTCGGCAAGGTGCCGCCGAGCCGCCAGCAGGTCGATGAAGAGGTCATGAAAGTCAAAGCCAGCGGCGTATACGCCTGGGCCTGGGTGTTGGAGACAAACGGCAAGCTTTGGCTCGAACTGGCGCCGTTCGGCAAAATCCCGCCGGCGAACCGGCAGGAAGTCGACGCGAACGTCCAAAGTTTCGAGCAGATCGACATCAACCACGCGCTCGTGCCCGGCACCGACGGAAAGCTGTGGTTGGAACAGGCGCCGTTCGGAAAAGTCCCACCGTCGCGCCAGGAGGTCGACGCCAACGTCGCGCCTTGACCGACAGGGCTCCTGCGGTCCGCGGTCGATCCGGGTCTCAGCCGTCCGCGGCGTTCGCGGGCGCGAGATCCTGCGCGGCGGGCGCCGCGGTGCGCGCCGGCAGGAGATCGTGTCCGAGCATGCCGACCGCCATGGCGACGACGAAAACGATGACGCCGGGCGACAACGTCGCCAGATTCTCGATCGCCGGTCCGGGGCAAAGCCCGACCAGGCCCCAGCCGATCCCGAACAGCACCGAGCCCACGACCAGCGGCCGGTCGATCAGCTTCTGTGTCGGCCACTGGCTCTTTGCTTCGATGAGCGGCGACGCCGCCGCGCCAAGGCATAACCGCCGGCGGTGACGACGAGCGCAACCCCCATCACGATGGCGAGGCTCGGATCCCAGTTGCCGCTCGGGATGGCGAGCACGTCGAGGAAGCCCAGAACCTTGTCCGGCCGGATCATGCCGGAGATGAAAAGGCCGCAGCCGAAGATGAAGCCGCAGACGGACTGGCAAGTGCGCGCATGATTGATCAAACTCCGATGCCGTGGCGCGTCACCGCGACGACGGCGATGGCGGCGGCCATGAAGATCAAGGTGGCGACGATCGAGCGCGGCGACAGCCGCGCGATGCCGCAGACGCCGTGGCCGGACGTGCAGCCATTGCTCAACCTCGTGCCGAAGCCGACCAGCAAACCGGCGACCGCGACAATGATCAGGTGCGGCGGCACGTTCGGACAGGGATCGCGAAGCCGAGCGCGGCCGCGGAACGGCGCCGCGATCAGGCCGACGATGAAGGTCGCGCGCCACGCCCGGTCGCCGCCTTGCGGTTCGATCAGTCCGGCGAAGATTCCGGCGATGCCGGCGAGGCGGCCGTTGAAGAGCATCAACAGCCGGCGGCGAGCCCGATCAGCGCGCCGCCGAGCGCGGCGGAGATCGGTGTGAAATTGGCCATGGGCGCTACCTCGTAAAGTGATCCCGCCGGAAGGGGCGAAAGGCGATGTCATCGCTTTCGATCACGCGATACACTGAACAATAAATTGTCGCGTTTTAAGCCGCAACAAGAGGGCACCATGGACTTCACGCTGTCGCCGGAGATCGAAGAATTACGTGTGCGCACGCGCACCTTTATCGAGGAGAATGTGCTCCCGCTCGAAGCGGATGAAGAAAATTTCTCCGAGCATGAAAATATTCCGCTGGCGCGGCTCGCGCCGGTGCAGGAGGAGGCCAAAAAAATCGGATTGTGGTCGCCGCAGGCGCCCAAGGAATTCGGCGGCATGGCGCTGGCGACCGTCGCCCGGGCGGCGATCTACGAGGAAGCTGCGCGCTCCGTGTTTGGCCCGCTCGCGATCAACTGCTCGGCGCCCGACGACGGCAAGATGCTGCTGCTCGCGCGTGTCGGCACGCCGGCGCAGCAGGAGTGGTGGCTGCGGCCGGTGGTCGAGGGCAAGGTGAAATCTTCGTTCGCCATGACCGAGCCGGCGCCGGGCGGCGGCTCCGATCCGAGCATGATCCGCACCACCGCCGAAAAGCAAAACGGCAAATGGGTGATCAGCGGCCGCAAATGGTTCATCACCGGCGCCGCCGAAGCGGCGCATTTCATCGTCGTCGCGCGCACCTCGGACGATCCGCGCCGCTGCCTCACCGCGTTTCTCTATCACCGCGATCAGCCGGGCTGGCGCATCGTGCGGCGCATTCCGATCATGGGACCGGAGGAGCACGGCGGCCATTGCGAGCTGGAATTCGACGGGCTCGAAGTCGGCGACGAGAACGTGCTCTCCGGCGTCGGCGACGGTCTCAAGATCACGCAGATCAGGCTCGGCCCGGCGCGGCTCACCCATTGCATGCGCTGGCTCGGCCTCTCCAAGCGCTGCGTCGATCGCGCAGGAGTACGTCAACCGCCGCGAAGGCTTCGGCATCAAGCTCGCGGACCGCGAAAGCGTCCAGATCAAGCTCGGCGAGGTGGCGCAGCAGATACAAATCGGGCAACTCCTCACCATGCAGGCCGCCTGGAAGCTCGACCAGGGCGATCGCGCCCGCAAGGAAATATCCATGGCCAAGGTGCACGTCGCCGATACGCTGCACCAGGCGAGCGACACCGCGCTCCAGCTCAACGGCGCGCGCGGCTATTCGAAGGACACCGTGCTCGAATCGATCTATCGCTCCGCCCGCGCCGCGCGCCTCGTCGACGGCGCCTCGGAAGTGCACAACATGGTGCTCGCCCGCTTTCTGCGTGAAGAGGGCGGCGATTTCTGGAGCTGGAGCGCGGGCAACAGAGTGTGAGCGGACCGCCGAACCGGTCAGGGCGTCAGTTCGGTGAGCAGCAACGCGTCGTCGCTGGGATCGACGATGCCGGCAAGCTCCGCGCCGCATGCGCGGCAATCGAGGCTGTAGCTCTCGAAGCCGCAGCTGTCGAAACGCGGCTTGGCGCTGCGCAGAAACATCAGCGCGGCGTCACACCGCGGGCAGAAATGGTCCGCGACGTCCTCCGGGCTGAGCCGGGCTGCGAGGATGTTTCGACTGGTCCGCATGGTTCAAAAACCGCGTCGCGATATTGCAGGCGGCCGACCATAAGCGGCGAGGGAAAACAGTTTATTAAGACGCCGCGAATTCCACGTGCCGGCGCCTTTGGCAGGCGGCGGTGGCCAACCGGCGCAGCGATTATGTCGCAGCGGGGGAAGAGTGAGCTTCGCCTGTGGTTGCTTCGGGCGGCGGCAGCGGCGGCGATCCGGGCCGGGCGAACAGCATGCGCCTCTCGGCATGGGTCGAACGCAGAAACGGATAGCGGCGGTGCACGCCCTCGGCGACGGACGGGTAATCGATGGCCATCAGACCGATCGGCTTTGCCAGCAGCGGGTATGGTCGCGGCTCACAGCACCTGGTAGTTGAAGGCGCGGCGATAAAACGCCTGATGCTCCACTCTCACGGGCGCCAGTGCGAGGTCGGCGTGAAAGTATTCGGCCGCCAAATGGCAAAGCCGGAGTGTGGCGTACGGCAGTTCCACATGAAGCCGTGAAAGGCCCTCGTCGGCGACAAAGCGGGTCGGGTCGATGATGATTTTGCCGGCGTCGAGCTCGGGTTGCAGATATTCCGGAAAGACATGAAGCGTAGGACAATCGGGACATTCTCTCGATGCCACGTGAATGCGGATCGAGCTCGCCAACTTGCCTTCGATGTACAATCCCAAGAGATAGGCGTTGGGCGCGCGGTCGTTAGCGTCGGAAAAGCTCGCGGACGGGCTGGCGGGGATCACACCTTCGCGCCGATATGCATCGTAGCGCAGGCGAAAGATCGCTTCGCGTTGCTCGGCGGAATCCGCGCGCCGGGCATCGATCTTGCCCAAGAGCGCGACGACAGAATCGGAAAAACTGGGATTTGAGCCGGCGCGGCCCGAAAAGCCGGAGCCCGTTGGCTGCGCATACATACTTCGGCCTCGCCACCTCCGTGCACCGGCGCGAAGTTAACAGTTCGCTAACACGATTGCAAATTGTCGACATGGTTAATTCATGGTTAATGCCGCGCAGCCAGACGGGTCTACTCGCCGGGCGCCGCCAGCTGTTCCAACAACGCACCCGTTTCGACCTCGCTCGGTTCATCGAGCGCCGTCTCGTCGAAGTCATTTGTGGCGAGTATCTCGTTCAGCACGTGGGCAGCGATCACCGTCACGGTCGCCCTCTGCATCAGCAGCGATGTCGACAGCTTCACACCTGTTTTCTCTTCGAAGCTCGCGGACAACTCCACCGCCATCAGCGAATTGACGCCGAGGTCGTCGAACGAACGGTCGATGGGAATGCGGTCGGCGGGGATACCAAGCACGGCGCCGAGTGCCACCGCGAGCTGCGCTTGCAAAATTCCTAACCGCTCGGCAGCCGGATGATCGGCGAGCTCGCGCGAGAACACCGCCAGCCGATCGCCGCTCATCGACGACTCGACGAGCTGATTGAAACGCGGAGTTGCGGCCAGCACAGTGTGGCTCGCCCAGCGCTGCCAATCCACGTCTGCGAAGGTGATCGTTGCCGGGCCGTTATCCATCAGTTGACCGAGCGCTTCCAATGCCTGCGCGGTCGTAAAGGCGCGAATGCCGAGTTTCTCGAGTTGCTCCACCAAGCCGTCGCCGCGAGCAGCCACCCCGGCATCACTCAGCACGCCCCACCCGATCGACAACCCAGGCAGGCCTCTGCCGCCGCCGCCGAGCCAGCCCGTCGAGGAAGGCGTTGGCCGCGCAATACGCGCCTTGACCAATGTTGCCGACGACCTGCGCTACGGAAGAGAAAAGCACAAAATGGTCCAGCGGGTCGTCCGCGGAGGCACAATGCAGGTGCCACGCCCCGACGGCCTTGGGCCGCATCACCGCCGCGAGACGCTGGGCGTCGAGCGACGGGAGCAGCGCATCATCCAGCGTCATGGCCAGGTGGAAGATACCACCCAGTGGCGGCCCGTCGTGCCGGATGTCGGTCAGGCTTTTCCACCATCCCGAGATCGCCAATGTCGAGAGCCCTGCGTCGACACGGACGCCTTCCGCCTCGAGTTCGGCGACCATCGCGCGGCCCTGTTCCGTCGCGCCTCCGCGTCGACCCACCAGCACGAGATGTCGCGCACCCTCGCGGGCCAACCAGCGCACGAGCGCCATGCCGAAGCCGCCGAACGCACCGGTCACAAGATACGTCGATCCTTGCGGAATCGGGGCGGTGGCAAACGCAGCGCCGGGACTTTCTGGTCACGGAAATCGACCACGACCTTGCCGATGTGGCGGGCGCGGGACATCAGGTGGAAAGCCTCGAGGACCTGCGCGGCGGGAAACGCGGTAACCGGTATCGGCGCGATGCGGCCGTCCGCAAACAGCCGTTCCACGTCGGACGCAATGCGCCTGAACATCGGAAAACGTTCCCGCAACATTCGGTCCATGTCGATGGCCGCGAAGCTGCGGTTCTTGTCGAAATGGCGCATGGGGAGCGCATTGTTTTCTTCGATGTCGCGCTTGCCGATTTCGATGAACCGGCCATAAGGCGCCAAAGTATCCCAGCTTCGGCGCAAAGCCTCGCCCGGCAGGCTGTTCAAGACGACATCGACGCCGACGCCGTCGGTGATCTCCATGACGCGGTCCGCGAAGTCGAGGCTTCGCGAATCGAACACGTGCTCTATTCCCTGCGCCTTCAGATACCCCGCTTGTCGGCATCCCCGGCGGTGGCGATGATTTCGGCCCCGGCCATGCGAGCAACCGAGATCGCCGCCTGACCGACCCCGCCGGAGGCGAGATGGATCAACACCCGTTCCCGCGTGGAGACGACCGACTTCGACGAGCCCGTGATACGCCGTGACGTAGTTCATGAAGACCGGAGCCTCCGTCGGCAACAGTCGCGCCGGCTGGTGCCCACGTGGCTTGTTCGACGAGGAGGTACGATGCGAACTCCGGCCGCACGGTCACGACCTTGTCGCCGGGGGCGAAGCCGGTCACGCCGGGGCCGACGTGGGTGACGACACCTGCCGTCTCCATGCCAAGGGTATCGCCGAAGAATGATTTTCGAGGTAGGCGCCCGAAAGCAGATTCATTGTCTTAGGAACATCTTTGAAATTCAGCGCGGCGGCGACGGAGCGGACTCGAGTTCACCTGGACCCGGCTCGCTGCGGCCAACCTCGTCCCAAACCAGAGAATCCGAACGCCCGGACGAGCTTGACGGAGCGTCACGGCCACGTCTGCGACGTCGACGATCTCGGGCTGCGGCTGCGGCACCGACCATGGCTGCAAGCGTGGCACGAGGCGACCCTCCGATCCAAAACGCACCTCGCTCTCGACGGAATCCCCCAAAAGCTCCAGCGCCAGCCACGGGGGGACGCGCTCGTCGTCCTCGCAGTCCACGACGGTCACGCCAAGGCTTGGGTTTTCTGTCGCCGCGACGCGAGCAAGCCCCCAAAGGGCGGCGTGCTCCGGCCGCCGCGTCCGCCCTTCGGCCCCGCGCGTTACGATCACAAGACGCGGCCGCGTGTCGGATTGGCGCAAGATATGTTGCAGGGCTTCCAAGAGGCTGGCGCTGACAGCAAGGCCGGCATCGCCAACGCCCTTCGCCGGCGCGAACCAGACAATTCCGTCCACCCCGGCCGCGGCCGCGGGAATCGCCAGCGCGGCACTGCCGATCCGTCGACATTCGTGACCGTGGCCGACAAGCTCGTCGGCGGCCACCGCGGCCAACTCGTCCTCCTCGTCGGCGACGAAGAGCCAAGCTTGCACCGAGCCGCGCTTGAGATTCGATACAGGCGCGCGCTCCCATTGGTCGACGAAGGCTGCGCGCGCGAGGAGTGCCGTATCCGCTGTCGGCAGACGTTGACAGCGCACGCCTTCGATTTCAGCGACGATCTTGCCCTCGCCGTCGCAGAAGGCGAGCGAAGCGGTGAAACTGTTGGGCGTGCGCTGGGTCAGGTCGGCCACGACCCATGGCGTGGCATCGAGGGACCCATGCAATCGCACCTCGTTCACGGATACCGGCACGAGGGGGCCGCGTCCGTCCTCCGGCGCGCCGATGACGGCCAGAGCTTGAAAGCCGGCGTCCAGCAGGACGGGGTGCAACGGATCATCTCGGGTGACGCCGTCGGGCAGTTCGAGCGATGCCAAGAGTTGCTTTCCGCTGAACCACACCTCGCGAACCGCGCGAAAAGCCGGACCATAGGTCAGGCCGCGTCCGGCGAGCGCGGCGTACAGCGCGTCGGCGGTCATCCGCTGCGTCGCGGATTGCCGGCATCGATCGAGATCGATGCGGTCGCGACGCGGCGCCCGTGCCAGTCCGAGGCGTCCCGTCGCGTGTCGCAGCCAGGAGTTGTCGCGCGGGCCACGGGCGCTGACCATGGCAGCGCCGGTGCTTTCCTCGACGTCGATGCGCAGAGAAGTCGGACGTGTCAGCGGGAGCGGTCGTTCGAAACGCAGGCTCTCAATGCTGTTACCGCGGCCAAGCGCTCGCGAGGCTGCGAGCAATGCGGCGATATGACCCGCCGCCGGGAACAGTGCCGTCCCCGCCACGACGTGATCCATCAGATAAGGAAACAGCGTCGACGACAGATCCGTTCGCCACGCGGCTGACGGGACGTCGAGACGTTGATGAAGCAGGGCTTCTGTGGTCCCGAGCGAGCGGGACGCACGCGTCTCGGGCGCCTCCGTCCACAGCCGCTGCCGCTGCCAGGGGTAGCGCGGCAGTCGCGTAAATCGCCGTTCGATGCTGGGCGGCCCAGCCGACCGGCACGCCGTGGACATACATATCGGCGAGCGTGCGACGGAATTGCTGCACCTCGGACTTGCTTCGCACGACCGATGCCCCCGTCCAGACCGGCGTGCCGGAAGCGGACGCACAGCTTCTTACAGCCGCGCTGAGCACGCGGTTCGGCCCGATCTCGAGCGTTGCATCGAAGCCGTCGGCAAGGGCTGCCGTCATCGCCGAAGCGAAATCGGCCGGCTCACGCGTGCCGTGATACCAGTAATCGGCGTCGTGGCACGCCTTCGCCACGCGGGTGCCGTACAGCGTGGAATAGAGTGGCAGCCCCGGCGCCTGATACGCCACCGCACCGAAGCGCGCCCGCAGATCGCTCTCGATCAGGTCGACCTGCGCATGATGGTAGGCCACATCGACGTGCAGCCTGCGATGGAACACGCCCGCACCGGCAAGTTCGGAAGCGAGTTTATTCAAGGCCGGGGTGGTCCCGCCACCACCACCGAATCCGGTGCCAGAATGGCGCTGACCGAGAGTTCATCGCCACGGCCGTTCAAGAGGGCCTCGGTTGCCGCCAACCCCAGCCCAATGGCCATCATTGAACCTTCGCCGACGAGACGCTGGAACGCCTCGCCGCGGTGGTAGGTGAGACGCAGGGCCTCCTCGAGCGTCAGCGCGCCAACCGACCAAGCGGCGCCTATCTCGCCCACGCTGTGTCCGATGGCGCCCTGAGGTTCGATCCCGAAGGAACGCCACAGCTCCGTCAGTCCGACCTGCATCGCGAGATTGGGCAGTTGCGCGTCCCGCGGCGCGCCGATCGGTGCATCAACGAGCCGCTGATCTCCCCCGCCGGCAACAGCTCCACGAGCGACCGGCCAGACGCCGGGGCGATGATGGCGTCGCAACGCTCGATAGCCTGACGGAATGCTGGCTGCGTGGCGAAGAGTTCCCGACCCATGCCGACGTATTGCGCGCCCATGCCGGTATATACGAACAGCAGACGTCGCGGCTGTTCGGGGGCCTGTCCGATGCTCGCCCACCCCTCGCGGTTGGCGCCTCTCAAGTCACGTAGTCTTTCGCACAACTCCGAGGATGAACGCGCCCATACAGCGGCGCGCGCCGGATGGTGTGTTCGGCGTTGTGCCAGGGTGTGCCCAGATCCTGCAGTCGGGTGGTTCCCGCCGCCACCACGTCGGCGACACTCGAGGCGAATGCCGTCAGCGTCTCGTCGTCGCGCGCCGAAACCGGATAGAGCCTTACGGCCAATTCATCGTCGGGAATCTCGGGCCGTACCGGCGTCGGCGCCGTGCCCAAAATTGCGTGCGCGTTGGTTCCGCCATAGCCGAACGAGTTCACGGCGGCATAAAGGGGCTTGGCAGTGTCCAACGGCTGCGGCTCGATCGGTACCCGCAGGCCAAGTGCGTGAAGATCGATGTTGGGATTGGCCGTCCGGAAGTGTAGGTTTGGCGGCACCGTCCTGTGATGCAGGACGAGCGCGGCCTTTATGAGACCCGCGACGCCCGCTGCAGCCTCGGTGTGCCCGATGTTCGTCTTGATGGAGCCCATCCAGAGCGCCTCGTGGGGCGCGCGTCCAAAGCCGATTTCCGCGCCGAGAGAACTGGCTTCGGCCGGATCGCCGGCCTGCGTACCGGTCCCGTGCGCTTCGGCATAAACAATCTGCGGACCGGATAATCCGGAGTTGCGCAAAACTTGCCGGATCAGTTTGCGCTGCGAATATGGATTGGGCATCGAGATGCCAGGCGTATGGCCGTCCTGGTTTACGCCGGTGGCAAGCACGCAGGCATAGACCCGATCTCCAGCTTCCAGCGCCGCGGCCAGCGGCTTGAGCACGACGACACCGACACCCTCAGCACGGACGTATCCGTCGGCCGCTGCGTCGAAAGCCTTGCATCGTCCGTCGGGTGACAGGAAGCCACCTTTGGTCATCGCGATGAAAGGCTCGGGGGCCAGCATCACATTAACACCGGCGGCGATCGCGATCTCGCTCTCACCAGCCCAAAGCGAGGAGCAAGCCAGATGAGCGGCCACCAGCGACGACGAACAGGCGGTATCGACCGACAGACTGGGACCCAACAAGTCGAAGGCGTGCGAGAGGCGGTTCGACAACATGACCATCGTCCCGCTCGTCGCCGTGCTCGGAGAGATGTAATCGCGGCTCGTAATGCCCATCCGGTCGACGAGGTTATCTAAGCTGAAACCACCAACAAAAACTCCCACCGGACGCCCGCGCAGCGCAGCGCAGTCTTGCCCGGCGTCCTCGAATGCCTCCCAAGTTGCCTCGAGCAGGAGACGCTGCTGCGGATCGAGAACGGAAGCCTCGCGGCTCGACAGACCAAAGAATGGCGCATCAAACTCATAGGGCGATTGTTTTAGGAACCCGCCGCGTCGGACATGGGTCTTGCCGGGCTCGGAAGCATCCGGATGGTAGAACCGCCGCAGATCAAAACGATCCGCAGGCACTTCGCTGATCGTATCTGTTCCGCTGACCAGCAGACGCCACAACGAATCCGGATCAACTGCGCCGCCGGGGAAACGACAGCCGATACCTACGATCGCCAACGGTTGGTGCATCGATTTTCCAGCGCAAGCAAATGCTCGACGCCCTGGGAACTTATGCCGTTCAAAAGATCATGACGTCGGACAGGGCAAAGATGATCTCCCATCCGCATCCCGGGCAAAGCCTGCCTAAGATCCTCTCCCGGCCAAGAGCGCCATACTCGCTTACCACGTGCAGAGCGCTCAAAGCAATATGCACTACTCGGCGGCGGATCCGCAGATCTACGATTTCCCAATTTGGTATGGCTAATGTGCGGTGAAAGATATAAGTCCGCCTGGAATTCTATCTTGGCTCGCTGCTCCATCACGCCGCATCGGTGCGAAACACGACCGGTCGCGGCGAACTTCGGCCCGGCACACCGGCGGTCGCATAGAGCAGGGTGCGGATATCGCCGGCAGGCATCGGCCTGCCGAGCAGATAACCTTGAACCTCGTCGATCGAGTCCTCGGCCATCAAGAGTTCGAGCTGCTCCTGGGCCTCCACCCCCTCGACCACAACGCGAAGGCCGAGCTGCGCGCTGAGCCGCGTGATGCCGCGCAGCAGCGTCACCTTGCGTTCGTCGTCGCCGATGCCGCGCAGGAACAATTGGTCGATTTTGACTTTGTGCAGCGGAAAACTATGCAAATAGCTCAAGCTCGAATAAGCAGTGCCGAAATCGTCCAGGGAGATTTTGACGCCGATCTCGGCAAGCTGCTCGAGCGCGGCGCGGGTGCGCTTGGTGTCCTGCAGCAGGGCCGATTTGGTGATTTCGAGCTGGAGGCGATGGGGCGCGAGCTTGGTGGCAGCAAGTGCGTCCCGCACCAGCAGCGGTATGTTGGAACGGTCGAACTGGATCGGCGACAGATTGACGGCAACAGCGGTTTCGACAGGCCAGCGCTGGCATTCCAGGCAGGCCTTGGAGAGCACCTGATTGCCGATGTCGACGATCAGTCCCATTTCCTCCGCGACCGGAATGAATTCGGCCGGGGAAACCATGCCGCGCTCGGGGTGCGGCCAGCGCAGCAGCGCCTCGCAGGTCTCGATCCGCCGGGTCTTGAGATTGAACAGCGGCTGATAGTGCAGTTCGAACGCGTCGCTTTGCAGTGCCTTGCGTAGATCGAATTCCAGGTTCTGCGCGCCTGGGCGGCAGCTTCCATTTTGCCCTCGAACCACAGCCATTTCCCGCGCCCCTCGGCTTTCGCCCGATAGAGCGCCAAGTCGGCGTTACGCAGGAGCTGATCCTGGTCGATGCGATGGGTGGCGACTGCGATGCCGATGCTGGCGGTTACGGCGACCTTGTGGCCGTCGAGATCGTAAGTGCCGGCGACCGCTTCCAGGATCGAAGCCGCCACGCTTCGCCCTGATCAAGCGAGGCGAGCGGCGCCTGCAGGATGACGAACTCGTCGCCGCCGAAGCGGCAAATGACGTCGGCCTCGCGCACGGCGACCGCAGCCGCTCGGCGACCGCCTGCAACAGCATGTCGCCGCGGGTATGCCCCAAGGTATCGTTGACCTGCTTGAACTGGTCGAGGTCGACGAAATGAATGGCACACATATTGTCCGGCCGCCACGCGCCAAGCGCGCGTTCCATGCGTTCGCGCAGCACGTTGCGATTGGGCAGGCCGGTCAGCGGGTCGAAGCGCGCCAGCTGGTTGATCTTTGCTTCGACCGCCCTGCGTTCGGTGACGTCCTCGACGACGGCGACCATACCGCCGTTTTCCATCGGCTGGGTGGTGAATTCGAGCGTCCGTCCATGGTTCATGTCGACGACAAAAGCGGAATCGTCGTCGCCCGCGAGGCGAACGTCGAGGCCGTCGACCATGCTCCGCGCGTTGCTTGCGCAAATCAGCCCGGCTGTCACGGCGTTGTCGGCCAGTTCACGAAGGCTGACGCCTTTCAGTTCGAGGTCGCCCGGCAACCCCAGGAGCTGGTTCAATTTCTGGTTCGACACTACGATGCGGCGATCGGAATTGAACATGCACAAGCCATGCGGCATATTGTTGAGCGCGGTGTCGAACCGTTTCGCCAACAGCGACATTTCGCGCGACGTGCTCACGGCGTCGAGCAGCCCGATGCGCAGTCTTTCGCCATGGACTTTATGCCGACAAAGAACAGGAAAAAAATGCTAGCGAAAAGCCCGTCAAAAATATTGCCGAACCACACGAGCGCCGTCGTCATCGGCACCAAGCCGCAAAGAATCTGAACAACTACAAAGCGCGGATTCGCGAAATTTCGCCCGAAGATGCCCGTCCCATATGCTACTGTCATCGCGTAGCTGACGAGATCGGCGTACGGATCGGAGGTCATCGCAAAGGAAATAAAGCACCAGATTCCCAGCAGCGCATAGGATGCCGATGCTGCGGCGACATAGAAATTTTCCCAGCGCCTCACGGTCCTGACATTTGTGACGGTCGCACGCGCGCGGAAATACGCACGCATCATGATTCCGCGGCCCCCGGCGAGGACGACGAAGGCTACCGCACACCAAAAAAGAAGGATTTCGCCCGTCTTCCAATAGGTGATGAAAATGGAACAGGCAACAAAAAAGCTTCCGACCAAAAGGGCTCGCGTGTCCTGATAAAGCGAATCCACGAGCGGAAGATAGATTTCCGGGGGCAGCTCTTCTTGTCTGCGAACGGGCGACAGAATTCGGGACGCAAAAATCATTACTGTGTGCCGGTCGGCGGCCGCGGGCAAGGCAAAACGCGCCAAAGTGTGGCACGAAGGTCTATCCACCGAGTAAATGTCGGCCGGTTGTTGTTTTTTCGCTGCCAATATCGATGCAATTTGCACGGGAGTTGGTTGTAGGTGATGAGCCGTTTCCGGTTCTGGCGCCCGGATCACCGCGCGAAGCGCGAGCATCTGTTTCGTCGCCATGCCAAGGTTGCGCTGGACGGACTATTCCGCTGCGTCATTCTGTGAAATATGCGTCTCATGACACCGGGACGCGGAACCGCGGGCGGGCGAAGCCGCATGGTGTACGGCGCTGGCGGCGCCGTCGCCGGGGGGATTATGATCGCCCCAAGCGATCGCACCCAGTGATCGTGCCATCCGGAGGAGCGCTTCGAGCGCCTGGCGATGACCGATATCCGGCCCGTGGTCGAGTGGCTCGCGGATGGCGCCCGCTCCGGCGCCAACTCCGATGACGTGCTGGCGGAACTGTGCCAGCGGATGGTCGGCTGCGGCGTGCCGCTGTGGCGCGTCGCGGTGTTCGTCACCACGCTGCATCCGGACGTTTTGGGCCGTCGGTTCCTGTGGCAGGCCGAGACCGGGGTGACGACGTCGGATGCCTTGTTTTCGCTGACCGAGACGGACGATTTTCGCCAAAGCCCCTTCACCACGGTCTATGCCACCCGAGAGGTCCTGCGCCGCCGTCTGGCCGACCCGGCGTGTCCGATCGATTTCGACGTGCTGCGCAATCTGCGTGCCGACGGCGCGACCGATTATGCGGCGTTCCCGCTCACCTTCACCGACGGTACGATCCATGTCGTGACATGGTCGACGCGGCAGCCGGGCGGCTTCACGCCGCAGCAGTTCGCCGATCTGCAAGCGGTGATCGCGCCGCTCGCGCGCGTCGCCGAAATTCGCGCGCTGCGCCGCACCGCCGGCAATCTGATCGACACCTATGTCGGCCATCAGGCCGGCGAGCGCATTCTCGCGGGCAACATCCGCCGCGGTTATGTCGAGGCGATCCGCGCCGCGATCTGGCTCTCCGACATGCGCGGATTCACCGCGCAGTCGGAACGCCTGCCGCCGCAAGACCTCATCGATCTGTTGAACCGCTATTTTGGCTGTCAGGTCCCCGCCATTCTCGACCATGGCGGCGAGGTGCTCAAGTTCATGGGCGACGGGCTCCTGGCGATCTTCCCGATCGGCGCCGCCGATGATGCCACGGCGGTGTGCACGCGCGCGCTCGCCTGCGCCCGCGTGTTCCGCGCCCGCGTCGCCGAACTGCCGCACGGCGTCGACGGCACCGCGACGCGCTTCGGTCTCGCGCTCCATGTCGGCGAGGTGATGTACGGCAATATCGGCGGCGGCAACCGGCTCGATTTCACCTGCATCGGGCCCGCCGTCAATCTCGCCGCGCGGCTGGAAAAAGTCGCGGCCAAGCTCGGCGAGGCGATCGTCGCCTCGGCCGATTTCGCCGCCCATCTGTCGCACGAATTCGCGCGGCGCGGCGAGTTTCCCGTCGCCGGTTTTGCTGCGCCGCAAACCGCGTTCGGCTTGGCCGAGACGGCTGATTAAAGCGGCATTAGTAGCGCGGGCGGCGGAACCACTGCGATAATCTCGCTTCTATCGGCCCGATTGCCGCGCGCGGGCCGCACCTTATATCCACCTCTGTCCCAGTCCCTCTGGCAATGTCGACGCCGCGAGGGCACACTGGCCGCCCTTTGGAGGCCCGCCGATGGCGTTGCGCGACGTCAAGCTCGACGACAAATACGACCTGTCGCAATCCCGCGTATTCGTCACCGGCTTCCAGGCGCTGGTGCGGCTCTGCCTGATGCAGAAGGAGCGCGATCGCCGCAGCGGCCTCAACACTGCCGGCTATGTCACCGGCTATCGCGGTTCGCCGCTCGGCGGTCTCGACGGCCAGTTCATGCGGGCGGCGCGGCAGCTCGAGCCAAACGACATCCGTTTCCAGGCTGCGATCAACGAGGACCTCGCCGCCACTGCGGTATGGGGCGCGCAGCAGGCGGAGCTGCGCGGCGAGGGCAAGTACGACGGCGTCTTTGCCATGTGGTACGGCAAGGGGCCCGGCGTCGACCGCACCGGCGACGTGTTCCGCCACGCCAATCTCGCCGGCACCGCCAGGCGCGGCGGCGTGCTCGCGCTGATGGGCGACGACCACACCGCGGAGTCTTCCACCACCGCGCACCAGTCCGAATATCACTTCATCGATGTCATGATCCCGGTGCTCAATCCCGCCGGCGTGCAGGAGGTGGTCGACTACGGCCTCTATGGCTGGGCGATGTCGCGCTTCACCGGCACCTGGGTGGCGCTCAAGACGATGCACGAGACCATTGAATCCACCGCGGTGATCGACGGCGGCCTCGACCGCGTCAATATCGTCATCCCGACCGATTTTCAGATGCCGGAGGGCGGCCTCAACATCCGCCTCAACGATCCGATCCTGGCGCAGGAAGCGCGCCTGCACGACTACAAGCGCGACGCCATGCTGGCATTCGTCGCCGCCAACAGGCTCAACCGCATCATCACCTCGGGCGGCCGCGCGCCGAAGATCGGCATCATCACCACCGGCAAGAGCTATCTCGATGTCCGCCAGGCGTTCGACGAACTCGGCATCGACGAGGTCAGGTGCAACGAACTGGGGTTGCGCCTGTTCAAGATCGGCTGTCCGTGGCCGATCAGCGCGCCGCGAACTGGCCGACTTCGCCGCCGGCCTCGACCTCGTCATCGTCGTCGAGGAAAAGCGCGCGCTGATCGAAGTCCAGGTCCGCGAAGAGCTTTACGGCAGCGCCAACCAGCCGGTCGTCATCGGCAAGCGCGACGAAGCGGGCAATTGGCTGTTTCCCGTCAAGGGCGCGCTCGACGCCAACGAGGTCGCGATCTGCATCGGCGAGCGGCTCCTGAAATACCATCGCAACGACGAACTCACGCAGCGCGTCGCGCGGCTGAAGGAATTCCAGCGCATCGCCGCCGAGACCCGCGACATCGCCCAGCGCATTCCTTATTTCTGTTCCGGCTGTCCGCACAATTCCTCGACCGTGGTGCCGGAAGGGATGCGCGCCTATGCCGGCATCGGCTGCCATTTCATGGCGCAATGGATGGACCGTTCGACGCTCGGCTACACGCAGATGGGCGGCGAGGGCGCGAACTGGGTCGGCGAGGCGCCGTTCTCCACCCGCGCGCACGTCTTTCAGAACCTCGGCGACGGCACCTACAATCACTCCGGCTACATGGCGATCCGCGCCGCCATCGCCTCCAACACCAACATCACCTACAAAATCCTGTTCAACGACGCGGTGGCGATGACCGGCGGCCAGGCCAATGACGGCGGCCTGACCGTGCCGCAGGTCGCCCGCCAGGTCGCCGCCGAGGGCGCCAAGCGCGTCGTCATCGTCACCGACGAGCCCGACAAATACGCGTCGGACACCGCCTGGCCGGCGGGCCTCACCATCCACCACCGCGATGATCTGATCGCGGTGCAAAAAGAACTGGCGGAAATTCCCGGCGTCACCGTGCTGATCTACGACCAGACCTGCGCCGCGGAAAAGCGCCGCCGCCGCAAGCGCCACACCTTTCCCGATCCCGACAAGCGCGTCATCATCAACGAACTCGTCTGCGAAGGCTGCGGCGATTGCGGCGTGCAGTCGAACTGCGTCTCGGTGCAGCCGCTCGAGACCGAATTCGGCCGCAAGCGCGTCATCGACCAGTCGAGCTGCAACAAGGACTTTTCCTGCGTCAAAGGCTTTTGCCCGTCCTTCGTCACGGTGCACGGCGCCAAGCTGAAAAAGGGCACCGGCGTCGCCGCCGATCACGCGCTGCCGCCGCTTCCCGATCCGGCGCTGCCCGCGATCGACCAGACCTACAACATCATCGTCACCGGCGTCGGCGGCACCGGCATCGTCACCATCGGCGGCATTCTGGGGATGGCGGCGCACCTCGAAGGCAAGGCCGTCGGCGTGCTCGACATGGCGGGCCTGGCGCAGAAGGGCGGCGCGGTTTTCAGCTATATCCGCGTCGCGCAGCGGCCCGAAGACATCCACGCCATCCGCGTCGCCGCCGGCCGCGCCGACCTCGTCCTCGGCGGCGACATCGTCGTCGCCGGCACGCGCAAAATTCTCGCCGCGGTCAAGCACGGCGCGACCCACATGGTCGTCAACACCGCCGAATTTCTGCCCGGCGACTTCACCCGCAACGCCGATTTCTCGCTGCCGACCGAGCGCCTCAAGCGCGCCATCACGACCGACGCCGGCCCCGACCACGCCCATTTCATCGACGCCGGCCGCATCGCGACCGCTTTGTTCGGCCAGTCGATCGGCGCCAATCTGTTTCTGGTCGGCTATGCCTATCAGCTCGGCGCCATCCCGCTGTCGGCGGCGGCGATCGAGCAGGCGATCGCGCTCAATGGCGAGGCGGTCGCCATGAACACCGCGGCGTTTCACTGGGGCCGCCGCGCCGCGGTCGATCGCGCCGAGGTCGAGCGCATCGCGGAGCCCGCGCCGGGTGCGGCGAGCGATGCCGAGCGGCTGTCGGGATCGCTGATCGAGAGGGTGGAGCGGCGAAAAAATTCCTCGCCGACTATCAGAACGAAGATTATGCGAGCCGTTATCTCGACGAGTGGCAGATCCTCAAGGCGGCCGAAGTCACGCGCACGCCGGGCAAGACCGGGCTCACCGAAGCCGTCGCGCGCAATCTGTTCAAGCTGATGGCCTACAAGGACGAATACGAGGTGGCGCGGCTCTACACCGACGGCTCGTTCCTGAAACAGGTGGCGGAGACGTTCGACGGCGACAAACTGCGCTTCGAGTTCCACCTCGCGCCGCCCTTGCTCGCCCGCCGCGACAAGACCACCGGCCTGCCGCGCAAGATGAGCTTCGGCCCGTGGCTGCTGCCGCTGTTCCGCCTGCTGGCGAAATTGAAGTTCCTGCGCGGCACGTCGTTCGATCCCTTCGGCTATTCCACGGAGCGCCGCACCGAACGCAAGCTGATCGACGATTACCGCGCGATGCTGCGCGAAATCGGCGCCAATCTCACGCCCGAGAACCACCACCTCGCCGTCGCGCTCGCCTCCATCCCGGAAAAAATCCGCGGCTTCGGCCACGTCAAACAACGCCACCTCGCCGCCGCGAAGGCCGAGGAGGCGACGCTGCTCGAGCAGTTCCGCGCCGGCTCGCCGGCGCTGCGCGAGGCGGCGGAGTGACCGCGTAGTCCGAATGAAGGGAAGCGCAATCGGGAAGCCGCCTCGCCGGGGACAGCGCCGTCCCGGATTTCGCTGGCGGTGCGTCCGGCTACACGCTCATGCCGCTCGCTCCTTGATTAGCGATTCGGCCGGAATGCCGAGCCCTTCGTGCAGGCGTCGGATCATCTGCAAAGTCAATGGGCGCTTGCCGGCGAGTACCTCGTAGACGCGGTTGCGACCGCCGATGAAGGGGATCAGGTCTTGGGCGACCAGGCCGCTTTGCTCCATATGATATTTGATGGCTGCGACCGGATCGGGTAGGTCGAGCTTGTAATGCCTCGCCTCCCAAGCTTCGACCAGAGTAACGAGTATGTCGAGCCGGTCCCCCTCCGGCGTGTTGCGCTTTGCTCGCATCAGCCCTTCGATCTCCTCGAGCGCTCGCCGGTAGCCGCGCTTGTTTTTGATCGGCTCGATTTCCATTGGTCGTTCCTGTCAGATGGACTGAGCGTCGATGGCGTCGTATTGCCGATGCGTCCCGATGAACCTGATATAGACCACGCGGTACGGATAGTTGATCCAAACGACGATGCGATACTTGTTACCTGCGATGTTGAATACGGCCCGCCCGTCCTTGAGGACGCTGACGGTGCGGATGTCGCGCTTGATGTCCGCCGGCGCCGCCCATTCAGCGTATCTCACTTGGCGGTACCACGCCATGACCGGGTCGTGCGCATCAGCGTAGGCCGGGTTTCGGCTAAGGAACGCTTTGAGCGTGGCGAGCGCGATGATCCTCACATCAGCCAAGATACCATAGTCCCACCTTGGGACCAAGCCGGCCGCCGAAGTGGGGCCCTGACAACCTTCAGTCGTGCTGGTAAGCTGGCGCGGCGGAGGGGATTTTGTGCCGGTTCTCTTTATAAGCCACGCGAGCAAGGATGACCTCCAGGCGACCGCTCTGGAGGCTTGGCTGCGCGGTCGCGGCTTTACCGACATTTTCATCGATCACGGCAGCATCGCCGGCGGCGAGAAATGGGCGCAATCGCTGCGCGACGCGGTAGGCGTGTGCCGTGTCGTCGTCTGTCTCGTGACCGAGCGATGGCTCGCTTCAGATGAATGCTTCGCCGAGTTTAGAGCGGCATGGTACATGGGCAAGCGGATAATTCCTTTGCTCGCGCTTCAACCTCGCAATACGTCTTCGAACGCGCGATTGGACAAGGTGCTAGCGGAGGATCAAGGATTTGATGTCTCCGCTTGCATTGCTGCGGGCGACGGGCTCGATTTTGCTTGCGCCCCGGAGATCGAACGCAGGCTCGAGATTGGCCTGCGCGCAGCCGGGGCGCTCACGCGTGTCGGTCTCGATCCCGAAGCGTTCGCGATAGACCGCAAGCTGCGTCCGATGCCGTTCCCCGGTCTTGCCTCGTTCGGCGACGACGATGCCGACGCTGCGCTGTTCTATGGCCGCAGCCGTGAGATCGCGGAAACGCTGGAAGAGTTGCGCAAGATGCGCGCCGAAGGCGACCGGCGCCCGTTCGTGATCCTCGGCGCGTCGGGTGCTGGAAAATCGTCGTTGCTCAAGGCCGGCATCATCCCGCGCCTGCGTCGCGAGGCTCCGGCGTGGTTGCCGTTGCGCGCGTTCCGTCCGGGCGCCGATCCGCTGCTCAATTTCGCCGAGGCGCTGGCGCACAGCCTCGCCGACTTCGGCAAGGTCGAGGCTCACGGAGCATCCGCGATCGTTTGTTTGCCGCCTGGTCCAAGGCGGAGCGCCAGGCCAGCGAGTTGACGCCGAGCGGGCTATGCGGCATTGGAGGCCGCGCTGGAAACCGAGGGGCGCAAGCTGCGCGAATGCCGCCGATCGCGCACGGCGCGACAATTCTGATCAGCGTCGATCAAGCCGAGGAAATGGCGCGGGCGGATGGCGATAGCGGCGAAGCCCTCGCCGATTATTTGCGGGCCGCACTGGCGTCGGCAACGAGCCGGTGGCAACTCGTCTTCACGATCCGCACCGACAGCTTCCCGGAACTGCAAAGTCATCGCCGCTTCCAGGATTTGAGGCCCGCGGCTATGACCTGCGCGCCGCGGATGTTTCGCTTCGACAGCGTGGTCGAGGAGCCGGCGAAACGCTACGGCGTCGTGGTCGATAACGCGCTCGTCGACGCGCTGATGGACGACACGCCGAAGGAGGATGCACTGCCGCTGTTGGCCTACGCCCTGCAGCGGCTGTGGCGCCAATACGCCGCCTCGGGCGCGTTGACCAAAGACAATTACGACAAGGTCGGCGGCGTGAAGCGGGCTCATCGAGGATGCCGCCGAACGGGCGCTGCGCGGCTTGACGCCCGAGGAGGACGTGCCGCTGCCGTCCGGTCCGCCGCCAAAGCGGCGGCTCGACCTTGGCGCGGCAACCTTCGTGCCGGCGCTCGCCGACCTCAACGAAAAGGGCGCCGCCATAAAACGCATCGCGGCGTGGAAGAGTTTCAGCGACGAACAGCAGGAGCTTTTGATCAGATTCGACCAGTGGCGGCTCGTGGTCCGCAAGGGACGGAGGCGGATAGCGGCACGGTCGAGGTTGCGCACGAGGCCTTGTTTCGCGAATGGACGCGGCTGAAAGCTGGCTCGAACCGGAGCGGGCACGGCTGGAGGCGCTGCGGGCACTGCAGGTCGATGCCTCGAACTGGAACCGCAACGGCAGCGACGCAGTATTCGTCAATCACCGCGACAAGCGGCTCGTCGAGGCACTGGACGTTGGCCTCGATCGAAAGTTACCGCAAACGCCTGGGCGCACTGGAGCTCGATTATCTCGCGGCCTGCCAAGACGACGAGCGACTGGCGCGAAGACGAAAGCGGCGCATTCAGGTACTGATCGGCGCGTTGGTCATTCGGCGATCATCACGGGCTTCGTCGGCTGGATAATCGAAGTTACATCAAGGAACTGAATGCGCGCTGGCATGAGGTCGTCACAGACCTTACATGCAGGCAACAGGTTCGGCCGTATGTGCTGACCGCGGCGGCAGAGCAGGGCGCTCAAGCCCAAGGATACGTTTCAGGGAATGCGCAGCCGAGAACGGTAAGGATTATTGCCCTGAGATGGTCGTGGTCCCGGCGGGTCGTTCATGATGGGATCGCCCGACGGCTGAGACGGCCCAGAAATCATAAGGAAGGGCCGCAGCACGACGTGACAATCGCGCAAACCGTTTGCCGTATCAAAGTTCGAAGGTGACATTCGACGAATGGGACACTTGCGTCGCCTATGGCGATTGTGAGCCGCAACCGCGCGACGCCGGCTTGGGCCGCGGTCGAGCAGCCGGTCGATCAACGTCAGCTGGGACGACGCTCAACGCTACGTGGCATGGCTATCGCAGAGTGACCGGCAAGCCCTATCGGCTGCTCACCGGAAGCGGAATACGAGTATGCGGCGCGCGCCGGGACCAAGACGGCCTATCCCTGGGGCGACGACATCGGCAACGAGGCAACGCCAATTGCAATGGTTGCGGCAGCCAGTGGGATAGCAAGCAAACGGCACCGGTCGGCTCATTCACTCCAAACAGTTCGGGCTCTACGACATGGTGGGCAATGTCTTGGAGTGGGTCGAGGACTGCTGTCCATGGCAACTATAGCGGCGCACCAGACGGATGGTTCGGCATGGATCGAAGGCGGCAACTGCAAGGGCCGTGTCGTGCGCGGCGGTTCCTGGTACTACTCTCCTCCGTCCCTCCGCTCCGCCTATCGCCTCAATTACTCCTTCGTCTTCACGGACTCCTACTTGGGCTTCCGGGTCGCCCGGACGCTTCTCGCCCCTTAAATCTTTGCGACCGGGGGCGGGCATCAAGATCGATATTGCCGAGGCTGTATGATCGTTACGTCGCGTACGTTTGCCCTCGGACTGTTCCGAAATCAAATCCGCCTCAAAGGGAGGAAGTCAAATGTCCAAAAGGAACGTGATCTTTAATCTCGTCGTCATAGCCGCTGCGCTGTCGTTTGTTGATGGTGCATTCGCGCGGAGTTCGTGCAGCGAACGCTACGCGATTTGCGTACAGCGTTGCAATGGTTTCATGACGGGCGATTGTGTGTCTAGCCACTGTGATCCGAAACTAAGTGAATGCCGTGCCAGCGGGTGCTGGCAAGAGAGCTCGTACTTTGGCGGGGCTAAACACTGCAACCTGTGAAACGGTAAAAGCCATAACGCGAGGACTGCCAGAGCGTCACCGTCGTTCCCGGATTTCGCTGTCGCTCAATCCGGGCTATGGCCGGAGCAAAAAAGCTCGGGCGCAAAAAACGCGTCGCGAGAACGAAAACTGCTGACTATTGTTCGCCGAATTCCACGCCTTCGAAACCATGCCCTCGAAAACTTCGTCGAGGCCGAGCGAAGCGTTGATGGTCGGCAGCTCGATCTTGGCGTCGAGGCCTTCGTAGCGGGTGCTGGTCCACGTTCCGCCGCCGGAGCGCGACAGCACGTCGACGCGCGGTGCCTCGGTGTCGACCAGGAGAATGTGGGTGACCGTGGCGATGGTCTGATACTCGACGACTTTCTTGAAACGGTCGAAGCTCATGGTGCTCGGCGACAGGACTTCGACGATCACGCGCGGCTCCTTGACGGCCATGTCGCGGCGTCCGCCTTGGCCGCCGCATTCGATCGTAACGTCAGGGCGGCGGATGTTGCCGGCAGGAATACGGACCGCGAGGTCGGAGGTTGTCGGGCGGCACGGTCCGCCGCGGAGCTGATTACCCAGCGATAGTATGATGTTCACCACCGCGCGGTCATGCGCCTGCGAGGCGCCGGTCATCATCTTCAGCGGCAGGACCGGAAGGCCGTCGACGAGTTCGTAGAGGCGCTCCTGCTTCTCCTGCCAGGCGAAGAACGCTTGTTCGCTCATCCGCTGCAATTCCGGCCCGGCCATCTGTCAACTCTCGTCACGGTCACGGAAATTCAATCATAACATGCGAGGGAGGGGCGAATGTAGCTGCGGCTTTTGCTGCATGCAAGTCGATCGGAGATCGCATATATTATGGCCATGAACGATACGCCTTTGACGCCGACCACGATTGAACCGGCCGAGCCTGCCGCGCCGCCTGCCATTCCCGCCGAGGCTGAAAGCCTGGCCGTTGCGCCGGCGCTCGGCGTGGCGCCGGCGGTGCCCGAGGCGACGCCGGAGAACGTCACGATCGTCGCACCGGCAGGAGAACAGGCTGGGCCTGTGGAATCGCCGGCGCAACCGGCGGAAGTGCGGACCGAGCAGACACCGCAGGCGCCCGCCGTCAGTGAAGCTCATTCCGACACCTCCGCCGTGGAGAATTTGCCGCTTGTGACCGCACCCGCAGTCGCGGCCGGCGCCCCGGCGGAACAGCCCGCGGCGGCGCCGGCCGCAACGCCGGCAACGGCGCCCGCGACCGGCGGCATCGGCGTTCTCCTGGTCAATCTCGGCACCCCGGACCTGCCGGACGCGGCGTCGGTGCGCCGTTATCTCAAGCAGTTCCTCAGCGATCCGCGCGTGATCGAGAACGACACGTTGATCTGGAAGCTCGTTCTCAACGGCATCATCCTGCCGTTGCGGTCGCGGGTGAAGGCGCGCGACTACCGCAAGATCTGGAACAAGGCCAAGGACAAGTCGCCGCTCAAGACCATCACCCGCTCGCAGGCGGAAAAACTCGCCGACGTGCTCACGCCGCTCGGCAAGCACGTCATCGTCGACTGGGCGATGCGCTACGCCTCGCCCTCGATCCCGTCGCGGCTCGCCGCGCTGATCGCGCGCGGCTGCGAGCGCATCCTGATCATGCCGCTCTATCCGCAATACGCGGCGCCGACCACGGCGACGGTCAATGACGAAGTGTTCCGCTATCTGATGACGCTGCGCAAACAGCCGGCGATCCGCATCCTGCCGCCCTATTACGACGACCCCTATTACATCGAGGTGCTGGCGTCCTCGCTCAAGGCCGAGCTCAAGGCGCTGCCGTTCGCGCCGGACGTCATCGTCGCCTCCTTTCACGGCATGCCGCGGGAGTATGTCGACAAGGGCGACCCGTACGAGAGCCAGTGCATGCGCACGACGCAGCTGTTGCGCGCGCAGCTCAAGCTCGACAAAGACAAGCTGATGCTGACCTACCAGTCGCGCTTCGGCCGGGCGCAATGGCTCGAGCCCTACACGCTGCCGACGGTGAAGGCGCTCGCCAAGAAGGGCGTCAAGAACCTGGTCGTCATCACGCCCGGTTTTTCCGCCGATTGCCTGGAAACGCTGGAGGAGATCGCGGTCGAGAACGCCCACGTGTTCAAGCGTAACGGCGGCGAGAATTTCGTCGCCATTCCCTGCCTCAACGACAGCCAGGCCGGCATGCTGATGATCTGGCAGCTCGCCATGCGCGAGCTCAAGGGCTGGGTGTGATCGACTGGTTTCCCGCAGAACGGGACCTACGAAGGCTCCCGCGGCTGTGAGATCCCGGATCAGCGGTGCACCGCTAACGCGCTGCGCCGCATCCGGGAAACGGCCCGGTACCTCCTCCGGCCCCCAATCAACCACTCGTTAACCATATCCGTTCTAACTCCGTTAACCATGCGCCCGCCGTCCGGCGGCCCGTGCGCGTTCTCGCGCGGCTGCCGCACTCGGCCGCGCGCCGGCGCCTGGACGGTGGGTCGATTTGGCAGTTTCCGCGGGGACGCAGACGGCAGGTTCGGTGCGTGCTTCGGGTGCGAACCAATCGCCCGCAGGCCGCCGCCTTCGCTCGCCGCGCCTCGCGCTGGTCGCCGTCGCCGCGGCCGTTGCGGCAGCTTCGGTCATGCCGCGACCCGCAACGGGCCAGACTCAAACGGGCCAGACACAAATGGGTCAGGGTCCCGCGCCTATTTCCAACGTCGACCTGCTGCAGCCCTCGCTGCAGGGCAACCCCAACAATCCGCCGCGTTTCCGCCGTCCCGGCGATACGGCGGCGCAGGACAATCAAGTACCGCCGACCAACACATTCACGCGGCCATCGCGCGTCGGTGCGATTCCGGTTTACGGCAGTCCGACCGGTTTTGGCGCCGGCAATACGGGCTTCGAATTCGACCAACACGCCGCGGCGCAAGCGGCGTGCGCCGCCGGCTTCGACGGCCAGCGAACTGGCGCCGCCGTCGCGAAACGACATTTGCGCCGGTGCCGACATTCACGTCTCCGCCGCCGCCCAAAGCCTCCGACCCCAAGAAGACCGGTGCCGCCCGAGCTTCACCCGGCCAGGGCCGCCGCACGGCTGGGCGCCACGTTGCCGCCGCGGCCCGAGCCGTTGCCGGTGAGCAATCCGCCATCGGAGGTGCATCCGCTGACGGCCGCCAATCGCGCCGGCGGTGTGATTGCGGTCCCGCCGGCGTTGGAGGATATCGACATTTCGAATGCAACGCCGGCGGGGACCGCATTGCCGCGCACCGTCGTGCCGTTCAGCCCGCCGCCGCCGACCGCTCCGCCGCCCAGCACCTTGCCGCTCGGATCGCTGCCGCAGCGGCCGCTGTCGTTCGGCGAGGGCGATCCTTACGCCGCGCTCGGCATTCGTGCCGGCTCGTTCCTGTTGTTTCCGTCGCTCGATCTGTCGGGCGTCGTACACCAGCAACCCGGAGCATGCGGCCGGCTCGACCTCGTCCGCGCTCTACGGCATCGGCCTGGCGGAACTGCAGGCCCAGTCCGACTGGCAGCGCCACGCGCTCAATGTCGACGTCATCGGCTCCTACACCGAGTACGACCAAGAGCTGATCCCCTCGCTCGACGTGCCGTATTTCAATTCCAAGATCGACGGCCGCGTCGACGTCACGCGCAACACCCAGATCTATGTCGAGAACCGCTTTCTGCTCACGACCGACAATCCCGGCAGCCCGAATCTGCAGGCGCCGAATCATGCAGGCGCAGCTTGCGCGGCTGCCGATCGACACCGATCTCGGCGGCACGCTCGGCGTGGTGCAGGAGTTCAATCGGCTCTACGTCGCGGCGCTCGGCAGCTTCGACAGCGCCGTCTACGACCCCTCGCAGCTCACCAACGGCGAAGAATCGAGCAACGCCGACCGCAGCTTCAATCAGCCCGCGGGCATCCTGCGCGTCGGCTACGACCTCGATCCCGGCTTGAAGCCGTTCGTGCAAATCCAGGAGGACGAGCGCATCCACGACGAGCCGTACGACCGCAACAATCTGCAACGCAACTCGATCGGGACCACCGCGCAAGTCGGCGCCGATGTCGATCTGTTCGGCTCCCTCACCGGCGAAATGGCGGGCGGCTGGCTCTATCGCTCCTACAAGGATCCGACGCTGCCGGACATCAGCGGCTTCATCGCCAACGGCGCGCTGACCTGGCAGGCGACCGCGCTGACGACGGCGAGGCTCACCGCCGCCTCGGAGGTGTACGAGACGATCGTCGACGGCGCCTCCGGCCAGTTCAGCCACGACGTCGCCCTCGAGGTCGATCATGCGTTTCTGCGCTGGCTGATCGGCACGGCGCAAGTCGGTTACGGCACCGACAATTATGTCGGCTCCTCGCTCACCGACGTACGCTATTTCCTGTCCGCGGGCTTGACCTACAAGCTGACGCGCGAGGTGCAGATTCGCGGCCAGGTGCGGGAGGATTGGCAGTATGCGAGCGAGCCCGGCTTCACGTTCATGGCGACCTCGTTTCTGCTCGGTCTGCACTTGCAGCGGTAGCCTTTTGACGATGCGTCGTGTTCGTTGGAAAACAGATATCCACCGCGCCGATTTCCAGGCTTTTCCCCGTCCGCCGAGAGGAATAGATTTCATCGCCCAAAGGTTGTGGGCGATAGGATTTCATTCCGGGAAAACGGGGGGCGGCCATGCGTGCTGTGTTCGCGGCTTTGGCACTGAGCGTTGTTGCCGCATCGGGCATGACTTCTTCGGTACATGCGTGCGGCATGAAGCCGAAAGCCCATATTGGATGTGCGCGAAATACGGAGTCGAAAGCGGCGCAGGCGAACCGCGAGGCAGCGGAGATCATCGCCTGGGCCAACAAGCAAGCGGACGAGTTGATCGGCCGGGCGAAGCAGGAATTGCAGAGCGCCCAGACGATCAAACAGAACGCGATCGCCGAGGCCGATGGCCTCAAGGCGCACGCGGTGCAAGAGATCGCGGACGCCAGAGCGCTGGCGCAGCGCGAAATCGCCGACGCCAAGGCGGAGACGCAGCGTGACATCGCCGACGACAAGGCGGCGGCGGATCGCGATATCGCCAACGCAAGCGGGAAGCTGCGACTTCTAACGCCGAGGCGGCGACGCTGCGGCGCGCCGCGGCCGAGCTGCAGGAATTTCTGGTCGTGAAGACCGAGGAACAGAAAAAGGCGCAGGCGGCGGCGGACGAGCGCAAAGGCGAGGCGGAGCACGCGAAACAGGAACTCGCTGGCGGCGATCAAGGATGCGAACGACCGCAAGCACGCGGCCGAAGAAGAGATCAAGGTCACGCAGGAGCAGCGCCGCAAGCACGCGCAGCGCTTCATCGAGCTGTTGGACCAGGATCCCTGCGGCCCGGCCGGCAAAAAGGCGCCAGCCCCGGGCACCTGAAATTAACCACGGGCCCGATCGCCGCGGCGACTGCACGCGGCGCCAATATCTGCTAGGGGACGGCCATGCAGACCGTCCTCATCGGCGCGATCGCGCTGCCCAATCCGGTCATTTTGGCGCCGATGTCCGGCGTGACCGATGCGCCGTTCCGGCGCATGGCCGCGGCCCACGGCGCCGGGCTCGTCATCTCGGAAATGACCGCGTGTGCCGCGCTGGCCGAAGGCAAGCGTCATGCGCGCCGCCGGGTCGAAGACCATGGCGCGGGACTTCACGTCGTCCAGCTCGCCGGCTGCGAAGCGCATTGGATGGCCGAAGGCGCGCGGCTTGCGGAAAATCTCGGCGCCGCGGTCATCGACATCAATATGGGCTGCCCGGCCAAGCACGTCACCAACGGCGCCTCCGGCTCGGCGCTGATGCGCGACCTCGATCATGCGCTGACGCTGATCGATGCGGTGGTCAAGGCCGTGCGCGTGCCGGTGACGCTGAAGATGCGGCTCGGCTGGGACGACGCGAGCCGCAACGCGGTCGAACTGGCGCAACGGGCTGAACAGGCCGGCGTCAAGCTCGTCACCGTGCACGGCCGCACGCGCTGCCAGTTCTACAACGGGCGCGCCGACTGGGCGGCGGTGCGCGCGGTCAAGGAAGGCGTATCGATCCCGGTCGTCGTCAATGGCGACATCGAAAGCTTCGAGGCCGCCGACGCGGCGCTTGGCGGCTTCAGGCGCCGACGCCGTGATGGTCGGCCGCGGCGCGCAAGGCCGGCCGTGGTTTCCCGGCCAGCTCGCGCGCTATCTCGCAACCGGCCGCCGCGAACCGCCGCCCCGCTGCGCGACCAGCTCGCGCTCGTCAGCGCGCTCTACGAGGAGACGCTCGCCCATTACGGCCTGCACGTCGGCCTGCGCCACGCCCGCAAGCATCTCGGCTGGGCCCTCGACACGGCCGCCGCGATCGCCGGCGCGCCGGCCCATGCGCTCAAAGCCGCCCGGGCCTGCGTCCTCACCGCGACCGATCCCGCGATCGTGCTCCGCCGGCTCGCCGAAGCGTTCGATGCTTTCGGTGCGGGCGGGCGCGGTCAGCCGCCATTGATCTCGCCGAGGATCTTCCCGATCTCCTCCCGAAACCCCGGCGCAATATCCGGCCGCGCCAGCGCGTAGGAGACGTTGGCGGCGAGGAAGCCGATTTTGGAGCCGCAGTCGAAGCTGCGGCCGGCGAATTTGAGGCCGTAGAAGGGCTGGGTGCGGGCGAGCGCGATCATGGCGTCGGTGAGCTGGATTTCGCCGCCGGCGCCGCGCTCCTGCGTCGCCAGAATGTCGAGGATTTCCGGCTGCAGGATGTAGCGGCCGGTCAGGATGAGGTTCGAAGGGGCGCGCTCGCGCGGCGGCTTCTCGACCATGCTGGTGATCGAGAACAGCTTGCCCTTCCGCTCGCCGACGCCGACCACGCCGTATTGGTCGACGCGCTCGTGCGGCACTTCTTCGACGGCGACGATGTTGGCGCGCTCGCCGAGCTTTTGCGCCTCGTCGATCATCTGCGCCAGGCAGCCGCGCTCGTGCTGGACCAGCACGTCGGGCAGAAGGAGCGCGAACGGCTCGTGGCCGACCAGTTCGCGGGCGCACCACACCGCGTGGCCGAGCCCGAGCGGCTCCTGCTGGCGGGTGAAGCTCGTGGTGCCGGGCGCCGGCAGGTCGCGCCTGCAGGAGGTCGAGCGCCGCCTTCTTCTGGCGCTCCAGCAGCGTCACTTCGAGCTCGAACTGGCGGTCGAAATGATCCTCGATGACGCCCTTGTTGCGGCCGGTGACGAAGATGAAATGCTCGATGCCGGCCTCGCGGGCCTCGTCGACGACGTGCTGGATCAGCGGCCGGTCGACGACCGGCAGCATCTCCTTCGGCATGGCCTTGGTGGCGGGCAGAAACCGTGTGCCGAGCCCGGCGACCGGGAAAACCGCTTTGCGTACGCGAGTCATGATGGTCCGTGTGGCGAGAGGGAAGCCGAAGGCAAAAAAGCTTGGTTGGCGATACGCTTTGTTGCCCAATTTATTGTCCAAAGAGCAAGGCCTGACGAAACAGCGCAAGCGCTGTCCTGGGAGACGCCGCACGCCAAGTGGACGTATGAAGCCGGCTCGTCCCCGTTGTCACGACGTCTCTAGCATCGAAAATAGGCCGCTGTTTGACCGGTTGTGTTAATTCTTCCGTAAACTTGGCGGACGGTAAATTCGACAAGCGGTGAATTCGGCAAGCGCCACGTGAGCCATTCATGGATTGGGACCGTCCCATCGCAACACTCAGCCCCCGGCGCCGCGAGCCGGCGCGTCGTCATGCGGTCGCCGTCTCGACCTTCGCGGCGGTCGCCATCGTGCTCGGCTTGGCCGGTCCGGCGCCGGCGCAGAGCCAGGGCGATAACTGGCTGACGCGCCTGCTTCAACCGTCAGCCTCCGCGCCGGTTCCGCCTCAGGCGACGGCGGGCGTCCCCGGCGCCGGCCCGCGCGAATGGAGCGGCCAGTCCGGCGCCTCCGGCGATCCGCGCATGAGCGGCCGACGCCATTCGCGCCGATGCCGCCAATTTCGGCAACTGCCTCGCGGCGCTGTGGCCGCAGGCAGCGCGGCGCGGCGTGTCGCGCGCGAGCTTCGAGCGCTTCACCGCCGGGCTGACGCCCGATCTGCGCATCATGGATCTGCTCGATGCGCAGCCGGAATTCACCAAGACGCCGTGGGAGTATCTCGACGCGCTGGTCAGCGACGAGCGCATCGCCCGCGGCCGCGAGCTGTTGGCGCAGAACGCGCGCGTGTTCGACGCCGCCGAGCGCGACTACGGCGTCGACCGTCACATCATCGCGGCGATCTGGGGCGTCGAATTCGAACTACAGCACCATGGGCGGCGAGCGTCCGGTCATACGTTCGACAGCGACGCTCGCCTGCGTCGGCCGCCGCCGCGATTTTTTCCGCGAGGAGTTTCTCGCCGCGCTCGAAATCCTGGCGCGCGGCGACATCGCGCCCGACCGGCTGATCGGCTCGTGGGCCGGCGCGTTCGGTCCGACCCAGTTCATGCCGACGACGTTCAAGCGCTACGCCGTCGATTTCGACCGCGACGGCCGGCGCGACGTGGTCGATTCCGTGGCCGACATGGTCGCCTCGACCGCGAACAATCTCAAAACCGACGGCTGGCGGCGCGGCGAGACCTGGGGCTACGAGGTCGTGCTGCCGCCGAACTTCAATTACATGCTGGCCGACCAGTCGCGGCAGATGACCGTGCGGCAATGGCAGGCGCTCGGGGCTCACTCGCGCCGGCAATCTGCCGTTTCCGCATGCGTCCGAGCGCGCCTTTCTGCTGTTGCCCGCCGGCGCGCGCGGCCCGGCCTTTCTGATGCTGCAGAATTTCCGCGTCATCATGAAATACAATCCGGCGGAAGCCTACGCGCTCGCCATCGGCCATCTCGCCGACCGGCTGCGCGGCGGCGGTCCGTTCGTGCAAGGCTGGCCGCGCGAGGAACGCGCGCTCACCATGCCCGAGCGTCTCGAACTGCAACAACTGCTGGCGCGCCGCGGCTACCCGATCGGCGATCCCGACGGCCGGCTCGGCCCGCGCACCCGCATCGCCATCCGCAGTTTCCAGGCCGCCAGCGGACAAATTCCCGACGGCTTTGCATCGAGCTCGGTGCTCGACCGGCTGCGGGCGCCGTGACGTCATCGTCCGGGCAGTTCCGCGCCGAGCGGAGCGATGGCGCTTTTGCTCTGCGCGTAGCTGGCGTCGAGCAAAAAAGCCTGAACCGCCACCATGGGCAGCGCCAGCGCGATCACCGCCTGCAGCGAAACGCCAGTGGCGCACAGCGCGGCAGCGGTCAGGCAGGCGAGCGCGCCGCCGACATCCCAGCCGATCTCGGCGGCGAAGTGAAACCGCAGCGGCGACCGCGACGCCTTGGCCTCGTTATAGATCGCGGTCATCAGCGAGGGAACGTAGAGCCCGCCGAGCGCGGTCGTGCCGACCGCGACGGCGACGATCGTAATCGCATCCGAGCCGCAGAACGCCTTGGCGATCAGCGCGCCGGCGAGCGTGGCCGCGTTGATCCAGGTCGGCGCGGCGCGCGTGGCCGTTGTCGATGAAGCGACCGAGCACCATGCCGCCCAGCGCGCCGGCCAGCGCCGCGGCTGCAAGCGTGCCGCCGAACGCATCGTAGCGGGCATCGAGCCCGCGGAACATGACGAGGCCCCAAGCCCAGGCGGAAGCTGTTGAATATCCACCCATCGCTGCCAAGCGAGCAGCACGCCGCGTTGGTAGAATGGAAACGCGCTTGGCGGCGCGCGTGGGCGCGGGCGGCGGCTCGATCACGCCGAACAGCGGCGCGATGGCGGCGAACTCGATGACGCCGGCAGCTGCCGAACGCGGCGCCGGGTCCGGCGACGGTCAACATGACGCCGCTGATGGCCGGTGCCGAAAATGCCGGCTACGCCGACCAGCAGCTCGCGCCATCCGACTTGGCTGCCGCGGTTCGCCGCCTCGCCGATGGTGGCGAACATGGCGTGGTAGCAGGTCCAATAGAACGCCTGCGCTAACGCGGCCGCCGCGCAATAGATCAACAATGCGGCGCCAGGCCCATGCACCAGCGCCAGCAGCGGATTTTGCACGCCGTAGAGGAATGTGCCGATGATGAGCGTGGCGCGTAAGCCGATCGCCCGCACGGTGAGCGAGGACGGCGGGACGCACGGCAAAGCGCGCGGCAATGATCGCGGCGAGGCAAAGAAATATGGCGGCGGGCGACAGCCCCTGGCGCAGCAAAAACACCGCGAGGAAAGCGCTCGATATCGCCCATGCCAGCTGATGCAGCGTCGAATGCACCGCCAACCGATTGAGGTCGCGATTGGTGAAGAGCGTCATGAGCGGAAGATGTTTGCGTTGGTGGTGCTCTACCTGTTCACAAAATCCCATCGCGGGGAGATGTGCAGGCCGTGGGCCTCCGGTTCGCCATCCTGAGAATACACCTGTACACCTGAATACCCGGATGGCCCCGAGCCGGGGCGAGAAGCTCGTCTCGCTCGCATGCTTGCGCGACGGCACGGCTTCGCAGCTGCTATGCTGGCCACGCTATCCCGCCGTTCTGAAGTTTCGGTGCCCTTTATGGAGGATTGGTGCCTTTTATGGAAGATGTTGCAGCGACACGGGAGGCAGAACTCAAAATCCCCTCGTTCGACGGTGTCGTCGGTCGCCGGATCATCGACACGCATATCTGGGCGGTCCGCGAAGGGCTGCGCGGCGCCACCGCTTACGAACTGTTCGACAACTATTGCCAGCGCCTGGTCATCCACGGCGTGCCGCTGTGGCGCGCCCATGCCGCAATGGAGACGCTGCATCCGCAATGGAGCGGCTACGGCTACACCTGGCGTCGCGACCTCAATGCCATCCAACCCGAGCGATACACCCGCAGCGAATTCGTCGCGCAGGATTGGCTGAGCAGTCCGATGTATTCCCTTATCGGCCGGGCGCACGCCGGCGAAGACGAGCCGTGGATGCGGCGACGCCTCGAAGGCCGGGCCGGAGCAACGCGATTTCCCGGCGCTGGAGGAGTTTTTTGCGCAGGGCGCGACGGATTATTTCGCGCAACTCTTCAGCCTTCGGTGAAGACGGCGATCCTTCACAGGGCACCGGCGTCGTTTATTCCTTCGCGGCCAATCGCGAGGGCGGATTCAATGATGACGATATGGTCCTGTTGCGGGCGACACTGCCGGCGCTGTCGCTCGCCATGAAGGCGCATGCCGGCCATGTCATCGCGTCGGCGCTGTTGCGGACCTACCTCGGAGAACAAACCGGCCGGCGGGTTCACGCCGGGGCGATCGAACGCGGTTCCGTCGAAGGCATCCATGCGGTGCTGTGGTTTGCCGATATTCGCGGTTTTACGTCGACAGCGGATACTTCGCCCGGCCCGGTCGTCATCGAGCTGTTGAACAGTGTTTTTGAAACCATGGCGGCAGCGCTGCGCTCGCGCGGCGGCGAGATATTGAAGTTCATGGGCGACGGCATGCTGGCGACCTTGCCGTTCGCGGCGGCGGATCGCGCTAAGGCCTGCCGCGACGCGCTCGATGCCGCGGCGGAAACGACACGGCAGCTTGAAAATCTCAACAGGACACGCGCCGCAATAGGCCTTCCCCCGGTGGCCGTCGATCTTGCCGTGCATATCGGGGAGGTGCTCTACGGCAATGTCGGCGCGGCCGACCGGCTCGACTTCACGGTGATCGGCCCGGCCGTCAACGAAGTCGCGCGCATCGAAGCGCTGTGCGAGCCGCTGCGCAATGCCGTGCTGTTCTCGGCGGATTTCGCCCATGCCCTGGAAGAGGGCGACGCGCGCCTGGTGTCGCTCGGTCATTACAAATTGCGCGGCGTGCGCGAAGAGAAAGAGATTTTCGGACTGACGCCTTGATCGGCCGCCCGCTCAAGCCGCAAGCTTGATCGGGCCGGCGGCGAGGAGCGCCGGCACTTCGGATGCCGGCACGGCGCGGCCGAACAGGAAGCCCTGCGCCTGATCGACGCCGTGCTCGAGCGCGGCGGCCGCCTGCGCTTCGGTTTCGATGCCTTCGGCGGTGACGGACAAGTTGAGCCCGCGGCACAGGCCGACCATGGCGCGGATGAACACCGCGCTTTCGCCGGTAATGACCAGTTCCTGGACGAAGCGGCGATCGATCTTGAGCTTGTCGAACCGCAGTTCGTACAGGTGATAGAGGCTGGAATAGCCGGTGCCGAAATCGTCGATCACGATGCGCACGCCAGCATTGCGCAGCGTCTGGATGGCGCGGCGCGTCGCCTCCAAATCCTCGACCAGCGCGCTTTCGGTGATCTCCGCCTCGAGCCGGTGCGGCGGAAACCCGGTGTCGGCAAGGACGGCGAGGATCGGCGTCGGCGAAACTGCGGTCGGCGAGTTGGGACGGCGAGAAGTTGAACGTCAGCGAGACGTCGTCCGGCCAGTTGACGGCATCGCGGCAGGCGTCGCCGAACAGCTGGCCGGACACCGCGTCCAGGAGCCCGAGCTCCTCGGCCAGCGGAATGAAGGTGTCGGGCAGGATCAAGCCGCTCACCGGATTGTGCCAGCGCGCCAGGCTTTCGAAGCTGACGATCCGCCGCGTCTTGAGATCGACGATGGGCTGATAATACGGCTGGATGGCGTCGCCGCCGATCGCCGCGCGCAGGTCCTTTTCGAGCAGCGAGCGTTCGCGGATATGCGCGTCCATCTTCGGATCGAAGAAGCAATACTCGGTGTGGATGGTGCGCGCGCGCGACAACGCGACATGGGCGCAGCGCAACAGCTCGTCGACGGTGACATGCCCGCGGCCCGCCTGCGCGATGCCGACGCTCGCCCCGATGCTCGTCTGTTCGATGCCGATCTGGACCGGCTTCTTGACGCGCTCGACCAGCGAGCAGGCGACCTTGCGCGCATGCTCGGGGTCGCCGCCGGCGAGGCAGAGCGCGAATTCGTCGTCGCCGAGGCGCGCGAAAATGTCGCCGGCGGTGGCGAAATCGCGCACCCGCGCGCCGATCTGCACCAGCGCCTCGTCGCAGCCGAGGTGGCCGTAGACTTCGTTGAGCTTCTTGAACTGCGCCAGTCCCAGCAACAACACGCTCATCTTGTTGTCGGAGATTTTCAGCGCCGCGCTGAGCTCGTTCTGGAATTGCCGCCGGTTGGGCAATTGCGTCAGCGGATCGCGCATCGCCAGCGTCTGCGACGTCGCGCTCGGCCGCCAGCCGCCGGGCGCGCTCGCTTCTTTGATCCCCGATCCGGCGCATGCTGAACAGAACCAGCGCCACGCCGAAGAAATACAAGAACGACGGGCTTTGGATCTCGACGCCGAGAACGCCGTGCAGGAGGGCAAGACCGCCCCAATTCGCCAGCGCCATATAGGCGACGACGGAGATCGAGAACATCACCAATGCGTCGGTGATCTCCCGCGCGAACGCAGCGGAAGGTCCGAAGGCGACAACAAGGCGCTTCACCGGCGTGATCAAAATCCCACCTCTGACCGGCGATCCATTGCAGAAAGCCTTCACTATTTCATGAATCAGAAAGAGCGCGGCGATTCGTTCAGAGCTTGTTTACCTAACGGTGGAGCGCAACCGCCGCCGGTACGGCGTTGCGGCGTCGCGGCGCTCCGGCCGAGCGTCGGCGCCGGCCCACAGCCCATGTGCGGCGGGGCGGTTGGGCGATCACGGTCTGCGATCACGGTTTTCGGGGCGCGAGGCGCGCTACACGAGGACGCCGCAGAGCCGCATTTCCGGGCCATTCCACAGGCCGATACTTAACCATTCCACAGGCTAATGCTTGGTTGTGACAACGATCACTTGATTCAAATCAAAATTGACCTAGCCTTCCGAGAGCATAATTAACTATGTCCAATGGGGTCACATCTGGGAGGGAGCTGGCAATGAAACGATTGGCTTTTGCGATTGGGGTTCTGGCGCTCGGCTTTTGCCGCGGCAACTCCGGCACGTGCCGATTTCGCCGTGGTGAAATTCAACAGCGGCTATTGCCGCGTGTGGACGGGCACGCCGGCCGGTCCGCAGGACGGCAAATACCTGTGGTTCCGCAAGCACCACCACGTGCACTTCCGTTTCCACACGATGGCTCGGGCCGACCATGCCATGCATAATGCCGTGGGAACGCATCGCTGCAATCATTGGTGGTGGTAATACGCCAATAGCCTGAATGTTCAGGTCGATTCTGCCGCCCGTCGCCTCCGGTGACGGGCGGTGGTAGCGCTTCTTATTGCTCGTTCAGTTTTGTCGCTTGCTCAGGGCCGCCGTGCCGTGCCGGCGATGCGCAGCACGTAGACCAGAACCTCCGCGACGGCGCGGTAGAGGTGCGCCGGAATTTCCTGGTCAAGCTCGATCGTGGAGAGCACCGCTGCCAATTCGGCGTTCCCCGTGATCGGCACGCCGTTCGTTTGCGCAACTTCGATGATTTTGCGCGCCAGTTCGCCGCGTCCGATCGCGGTGACGCGCGGCGCGTTCGGCTTTTCGTAGGCGAGCGCGACGGCGAGCGCGGCGCGATGCTCGCTCATGTGGCCTGATCCACGAACAGGCCGGGCGCCGCGGCCGGCGGCGGCGCGGCACCGGTCTGCGAGCGCAATTCGCCGGGCTCGAGCGCGGCTTCGCGCAAGCCCGCTTCGAGGAGCGGCAGCGAGGCCGACAGCGCGGCGGCGCTCGCGCTGCGCTCCGCGGTCATCGTCACCGACGTGCGTTCGCCCAAGAGCGCGATGCGGACGTGCACTGGGCCGATCGGTTCGAGATCGACGGAAAAGCTCGCCCGCCAGACCGGGCCGACGGCACCTTGCTGGCCCCGCTTCTGGCGGTCCGGCGCGATCAGGAATTGGGCGACGGCGGTGCCCCCGAGGGTCGCGAGCGGCAGATCGAACATCGCCCGCGCGGCATGGGTGGCGGCGTTGGCTCCGCCGTCGGGCAGCGACGCCATCTGCAGCAGGCTCTGCCGGGCGAGCGCCGCATCGGTCTCGCCAATGAGATGCAGGGCGAGAACGCGCGGCGAAGCGCCCGCGGGAATCGAGGCGGCAACCGGAGCCTGCGCCACCGTTGGCGCGCCGCGATAGGGCGGCATCGGCACCGGGCCGCGCGGGGGCGTCGACGAAGCGGCCGGCGGCGCTGTCGCGGTGGGCGATGGTGCTTGAGCCGTTGCAGCATCGAGCCACGCTTGCAGCGCCTGCCGCAGGGTGGCGAGCGCGTTAGCGAGATTGGCGGCGCCGCTTTGCTGCGACGAGGCTTCCGCAGCCACGTTGCCGATTAGGCCCGACTGCGCCAGCGCGTTTTTGATGTCGTCCGCAGTGACGGCGGCGCCTGAACTCGACATCGAGCCGCATCGCCAGCAATTGCCGGGCCGCGGCAAGAACCGGAGCGGGAATGGCGGCTGCGGTGCTGGGCTCTGTGACGATCGATTCGAGATCGGCGTAGAGCGCGGCAAGTCCGCCCTGGCGGGCGGCGGCGGCGCGCACGAAAGCGGCGGCCGACGACAGCGCAGCATCGGGCGCTGTGGCCGGTTGCGAAGGCCCGTCGGCGGACGGCTCGGCGGCCTGCGGCTTGGCCGCTGCGCCTTCGCCGGCCGGCGCGGCGGTGTGCGGTCCGGTTATGGCGGAAGTCGACGACGATGGGGTGACGGCGGTCATCGGAATGATCACAAAGCGTTAATGCGCGAGGGTGAATGGGCGATTAACCGCGACGGCCGGCGCGCCCCATGGCGCCGACGAAAGCGACCTTCAACTTGACATTTTCCGCTAGTATGAGGCCCGACCGCCCCGGAGCCGCATCGGCGGCCGATCCGGGCAAGCGCGGCTTGAAAGTACGGCCTTAAGGTTCGGGTGACGGAATGACGGGACCGAAGTGGCGAGGGTTTGCGGTCGCGCTCGCGATCGGAGTGGCGGTGCCGGTATCGGCCGGGCTGCTGGCTGAGCCCGCGCACGCCCAATTCTGGGAGCACTCGCAACAGCAAACGGGGCCGCGCGATTATTTTCCGTTCCGGTTTTTCGGCGACCGCGACCGCGGCGGGTTCGGCCAGCCGGCGAAGCCCGCTCAGGCCGTCGATTCCTCCAAGGCGCCGTCGCCGCGCAAGGTCGAGACGCCGCCGACCAGCACGGTCCTGGTGATCGGCAATTCGTTTGCCGACTGGCTTGGCTACGGGCTCGAGGAGGCGTTCACGGATACGCCGGAGATCGGCATCGTGCGCAAGATCCGGCCGACCTCCGGCCTGATCCGCTATGATTGGCGCAACGAGAACCTCGATTGGTGGCAGGCGGCCAAGGACATGCTGGCGACCGAAAAGCCGAGCGCCATCGTCGTCATGCTGGGTCTCAACGACCGCATCTCGATCCGCGACCGCGCGCCGCGCGGCGCCGCGACTCCACCGGCCGGCGAGGCGGCTAAGCCGGCGGCGCCAAATTCCGCGCCGGCGCCGGCCGCGGAACAGAACGCCGCCGATGCCGCCAACGCCGAAGCGGCGCAGCCACCGGCCGCGGCTGAAACGCAGCGCACGGGGCCTGGCGCCAGCTACGAGTTTCACACCGACAAATGGGGCGAGCTCTACGAAAAGCGCATCGACGACATGATCGCCGTGCTCAAGGCCAAGGGCGTGCCGGTGGTCTGGGTCGGCCTGCCGGCGATCCGCGGCCCGCGCTCGACCGGCGACATGAGCTATCTCGACGAATTGTTCCGCGCCCGCGCGGAGAAGGCCGGCATCACCTATGTCGACGTCTGGGACGGCTTCGTCGACGAAAGCGGCCGCTACGCCGTGCAGGGCCCGGACTTCGAAGGCCAGACGCGCCGGCTGCGCTCAGGCGACGGCATTCATTTCACCAAGGCCGGCGCGGTGAAGCTCGCCCATTATGTCGAGCACGAGCTGCGCCGCCTGATGTCGAACCACGTGGTGCCGGTGGCGTTGCCGGCGCCCGAGGAGCAGGGGCCGCAGAACGGCGCGCCGGCCAAATCGGCGATCGGACCGGTGGTGCCGCTGACCGCCGCGCTCGGCGCCGAAGGCGGCGATCTGTTGGGTGCCGGCGGCCGCGCCGACCCGCCCAAGGCCGACCCGATCGTGCTGCGCGTCTTGAGCCACGGCGACGCCATCGCCGCCCCGGCCGGCCGGGCCGACGATTTCTCCTGGCCGCGCGGCGAATTCGGCACCAAGAGCGCCAACGCCAGCGCGAGCGGCCGCCGAGCGCCAACGGCAGCGCGGCGGGAGCGGAAACCCAGCGAGCAGAAAAAGCCGCCGGAGCCTCAACCGCAGACCGCAACGGCCGTGACCGAACCCGATCCGGCAACGGTCCAGCCGCCGCCGTCTTTGATCGCCCCGCCCAAAGCCGACGAGGTGAAA
This sequence comes from uncultured Pseudomonadota bacterium, assembly GCA_963745155.1. Lineage (GTDB taxonomy): Bacteria > Pseudomonadota > Alphaproteobacteria > Rhizobiales > Xanthobacteraceae > BOG-931. The sequence continues at coordinate 261,017 of CAVUWO010000009.1, forward strand.
AAGCCGGAACCCCGGCGGCAGAACACCGGTCAGGGTAGGGGACAAGGAGCTGTTCAAGGCGCTACCCAAGGTGCCGCCCAAGCCAATCCCGGCGCCGCTCCGGCCGCGCCGCCAAAACCGCGCCGCACCCGCACCACGCAAGAAAACGTGCCGCGCCCGCCGCTGTCCCGATTGGCGGCTGGCGACCGAATTCGTGGTGAGGCTGACGCCCGTCAGTTGATCGTGCCGCTACTCTACTTGAGCGTTAGTGCCCGGGCTTGCCGGCCGAGCCGAGCGCCGCGCCGAAGCCGTCGGTCGGGCCGATGCGGAGAAGGTTTCCGCTGAGCAATAAGACGAAAAGCTGCGATCCCCGCACCCGCAACAGACCGCCGTCGCCCTTGAGGAACTCGGTCGCACGGCCGTCTCGGTCGATGTATCCGACGGCCGATTGTGTCGAATAAAACACCCCGTCTTGCGCGGTCGTTTCCAATGAGATGACGGGATCCTGAGCCTGCAGCACGACGACGGCGGGCTGGTTCAGAGTTATCCGCAAAATCATCTTGTCGGCTGCGACATAGGTCGTGCTTTCGTTCCCGGCGACCGCCGTGACGGCGACCGGCAGGCTCGCGAGCTTTGCGACTGTCCGGTCGCGCTTGAACAGATAGACGTCGTGATTTTGCGGTTGGCTCGGACCGCCGAACACATAGGCCGTATCGTCACCCGCCGGCCTGATCCGCATACCCGCGTTCGGCAGCACCGTACCCAACACGACCCCCTTGGGCGACAGCGCCGCGAGGTGGTCTTGCGTCACCAGGAGCAGCCTGCCGTCGCGCATCCAGGCAAAATCGTCGACGTTGAAACTGCCGAGCGCGAGAAGGTTGCGCGACGAACCGAGCAACTTGAGGGAAGATCCGTCGGCAACGACAGGAAGCCCGTCGGGGTCGACGTCGAATGCGGTGGCCGGCGAAACTCGCGTCAGCTTGACGTCGCCGAGCTGCAGAAAGCTGTTGACCTGCACGCCTTTGGGAACGGCAAGGTCGAGCGTCGGCGCGGCATCGATCGCCTGCACGGGAATGAGCAGGGCGACCAGAGCCCCGACCACACTAAGCGGCCAACGGCGGCAGACGGGGCGCGGCTTCATTCGCTCTCTCCGCGCGACCGAATATCTTCGACCCACCAGGACCTCCAACGCTTTCCCTCTTGATCGGCATATTTGTTGGTGACCATTTCCAGTTTGGTGGATGCGGTGTCAGCGCAACCGGAGCCGCCGCCCGCTTCGCAAGCGACCCAGCCCTGCGCAACCTCGAAGAACCCGGTGACGTATTCCGTCGCGCTCTTCGACCTTTCATCGTACAGTTCTTTGTAACGCTCGATCAGGCCATGCTGCCGCTCGATCTCGCGATTGATCGCTTCGGAGAAGGGCAGGTTCTCCATCACGGTTTCGATCGCCTTTTCCTTGCCCTTTTCCTTGAGCTGATCGGCGATCCAATCGGCCGCATGCAGTTTGGCTTCGTGCAATTTGTCGAAGCTGCTTTGGCTCAATTGAAAGGCCGCTTGCGTCATTTCGCCCGGAAAAGTCGTTGACCATGCCTTGGCATCGAGATGCGGGGGCGGCACGTCGATCGGCGCCACGCGATCGGTCTTGGCCGGCGGCGGGATTGCGAGCGCTTCCGCTATCCTCTTCTTCGCTTCGGCGCGCTGCTTGTCTGCCTCGGCGCCAATTGCGGCCTTCTGGGCGTCCAGTGCGGCGGTGATTTCCGCGCGCGCTTCGGCACGCTCTTGTTCGGCGTTGGCCGCGGCAGAGCGCGCGAATTCTTGGCGCGCGCGCTCGGCGGCCGCGATCGCTTCCTGCTGTTCTCTGATCTTGTCGCGCAGATATCTTTCCCAGCCCGGCCAGTCCTTATCCGGTTCGCCGGGATAGTAGCTCTGGGCCAGTTGAATATAGCGCAGCGCCTGATCGAAATCGCCACGCTCCTGCGCCTCGCGTGTGAGCCAGGAGTAGGCCGCCGCGATGTTGTGCTTGATGATTTGGGCGTAGGCCGGGTTTGTGGAAAGCGCGAGCGCTTGTTCATAGAGACGAATGGCGCCGGCATGATCGCCGCGTCTATCCAAAACCGCGCCCTGATCGTTGATCGCCGTGGCCCTTTGCTGCTGCAATTCCGCAGGGGAGGGCTGATAGACCGGCGGCGGCGTATAGCTCGGGCCGCCTGGGCCCGGAGCAACGGGCGGCGGCGATGGCCGCGGCGAGGGCGTAAACGTCGGCGGATTGATGGTGATCCCTCCGGGCACCGGCATGGTGGCTGCCTTACTCTGCGTTGCCACCAACGCAGACAGTACACCAGCTAAGGCGGCGAACCGCAGGATGCGGGCCGCCGCGTCTTGCGGGACGGATAGAGCCAATGGTCTTTTTCGATCGGCGCGCATCTAATCTATCTCCGACCAAAGCAGACACCAATCCGAACCACCACTGTTTGATGAAAATCAAATGAGAAGGCAAAAGCAGCGCCGCTGGTGCGCCAGGCGGCGCGCGATGGTGGTTCACAAACCTTCGAAGCGATCGATCAGTCGCTCGATGCAGCGGCGCCGAGAAGCTCGGGTCGATACTCGAAATGCATCGTATCGAAGTGATACCACTTGCCGCCCCAGATAAAGCCGTGCTTTTCGAAAATTGCGACGATCTCTTCGGGCATGCGATTGTGATATGGAATCGTGCCGTTATGCGGCCCCCAGAACCAATAATCCGAGAAGCCGGTATTCAGATCAATCGCAATGCCATAGCCGTGCGGGCTCGGTTGGCCGGTATCCGCCACGGTCCGGCAATTATAGGTCCCGGCGATCGGATAGGCGGCGCGTTTGATCTTATCCGGCAGCGCGTCGATTTCCTCCGACACCCGGCGCAAATGTTCGTCGAACTCGATTAACCGAAGTGATGCGAATGGTTTTGCCCCAGCTTTTGGGCAGCCAGACGGTCGGCACGAGCCGTTTCGTGACCTCGCCCTTGGCGCAATCGCCGTACATCTTTGTGAAGAACGCGGTGTTGCGGAACCGGCCTGGATCGGAATCGACGCCCGGCGGCTTTCCAAGCGGGCCGCGCGGATAGGGAACACGGAATTGATCAAGGATCGATGCGTGGTGAAGCAACTGCGGGAAGGTCTTGCTCTCGACTTCGTCCGACACCGGCGTGTCCGTTCCATCCCGCCAGCGCAGCACTTTGTCGTCGTGGCCCGCAAGCGCGTCCGGATAGGCGGCGACCAGTGCATCGAGCGCCGGTCGCGTTTTGACACTCTGCGCCAAGACACTCTGCGCCAAGATCGGATCAGCGCCGGCAAGGAACATCAATCCGACAACGCTGCAGAGCGTCAACGCCCTGGCTTTGGCTCTAGCGGTGCTGCTCGGCATTGAGAAGCATCTGCGCATTCTGGTCCTCAATTGCATTCAGCGGTGGTTCCCAGGTGTAGGGATGGTACCAGGCAAAGGCGCTGAAATGCTGTTTGAGATCGTCGGCTTTGAAATATCGGCCGCGACGAGCGAAAATTTCATTGCGGGCGATGCGCAATTCGACGGGTGACAGGCGCGCAATCTCCGCGGCCGTCAGCAGCCGGCGATCGGAATCTGGAAAAATGAAGCCGCTCGTGGCCGGGCTCTGCCGCGGCGGCGCCGTCGGTTGAATGTCACGGGTGCAGAACAGCGGAATTTCCGATTCAGCACTCTCCTGCAATTTGCTGATGCTGTCTGCAATACGGTTCGGATCGCAAGCCGCGGTGGCCAGCCCGACAGTCGCATGGGCCTGATCGCGCAATTTTGTCGCCGCAACACAGACGTCGATGTCGTATTTCGGCGTGTCGGACGTTTGCTTAAATCGCTTCACTTGCGCATCAAGATTGTCCGAAACGGCCATTGTGTCCGCCGCCGCCTTCTGAAAGTTCGAGCAATCCTGCGCGTCGGCCGGGCGATTGTGTATCGCCAGCAGCAGGAGCCCAGTAGCGCCGATCACAACGAACCAATTCATCGCTTGATCCACCATCAATTGCCGGCAACCGGCCAGCGACACTGCATCCGAACGAAAGCGCATTTAAGACTTTCGCGACGGACAGGCCTTGATATGCGTCAACTTGCGCGGGGCGACGCTTCGGTGGAACCATGTGGCTTCCGGATGCTGATGCGCTCGTGCAATAGAACGTGTCCCGCACGAAGTCGGTCGGATGGCGCCATGTTACTCCGCCGCCACGCCGGCTATGTTTGCAATAGGCAACAGCAGCGGCGCATGATGGTGCCCGGTATGGGCGCCGAACGGCGCGTTGCCTTGAACAACCACGAGTTTGCCGACCAAGCGCCGCAACTCCGCGATTAATTTCTTGTCGTCTCTCTTCGCATATGACGGAAATATCTGGACGCGGTCGATCGGCCTGCTTTGGTCGATAAAGTCGTCACCGACGACGCAGATTGGGTTGCGAAGCCTGAGAATATAGCTCGGTTCCGGCCTGTCGCCTCGACGCACATCTTCGTAGTTTGGCGGACCTGCGAAGAGTTTATAAGTCAATGTGCCCTTGAGTTCGATTGTCGTGGACGCCTTGACGTCGATACAGGACTGCTGGCCTACCGCCGGCAATGCGAACGCGCCCACGAAGAGAACAGCCGCAACGCACCTCTTCGTGCCGAGCATGGCGCCAAGTCCTCGCGAGATAAACTAAGAACACTTAGGACGATTGATCGGCACGCGCCTTGAGGCAGATCAAGCTTCCGGCGCCGGGAGGTCCCGACGAAGGCGGCTACCGCGGCAACAAACTCGCGCCCATCAGATACTTGTCGACCGCATACGCCGCCTGCCGGCCCTCGCGGATCGCCCAGACCACCAGCGACTGGCCGCGGCGCATGTCGCCGGCGGCGAAGATTTTGTCGCGCGAGGTGCGGTAGTCGTCGGTCATGGCGCTGACATTGCCGCGGCGGTCGAGCGCGAGGTCGAGCGTTTGCAGCAAGCCCTCGTGCACCGGATGGACGAAGCCCATCGCGAGCAGCACCAGCTCGGCGTCGATCTCGAACTCGCCGCCGGGCACCGGCTTCATCTTGTCGTCGATGCGGGTGCAGTGGAGCTTTTTCACGTGGCCGTTGGCGCCGGAGAAGCGCGTCGTCAGCACGGCGAAATCGCGCTCGGCGCCTTCCTCGTGGCTCGAGGAGGTGCGCAGCTTGATCGGCCAGTTCGGCCAGGTGAGCAGCTTGTTTTCGTGTTCCGGCGGCTCCTGCAAAATTTCGAAATTGGTCACCGAGAGCGCGCCCTGGCGGATCGAAGTGCCGATGCAGTCGGAGCCGGTGTCGCCGCCGCCGATGACGACGACGTGCTTGCCGCCGGCGAGGATCGGCTCGGCGTCCGCCGCCGGCTCGCCGGAGACGCGGCGGTTCTGCTGCGGCAGGAATTCCATGGCGAAGTGGATGCCCTTGAGGTCGCGGCCGGGCACCGGCAGATCGCGCGGCTTCTCGGCGCCGCCGGTGAGCACGACGGCGTCGTACTCGGCGACGAGCTTTTCCGCATCGACGTTGACGCCGACATGGGCGCCGTAGTGGAAGACGACGCCTTCGCCTTCCATCTGCGCGACGCGGCGGTCGACGTGGATCTTCTCCATCTTGAAGTCGGGAATGCCGTAGCGGAGCAGCCCGCCGGCCTTGGCGTATTTCTCGAACACATGGACGTCATGCCCGGCGCGCGCGAGCTGCTGCGCGCAGGCGAGCCCCGCCGGCCCGGAGCCGATCACCGCGACCTTCTTGCCGGTGCGGTGTCGACGGCGGCTCGGGCACGAGGCCCTGGGCGATGGCGCGGTCGGCGATCGCGGCACTCGATCGATTTGATGGTGACCGGGTTCTCGTCGATGTTGAGCGTGCAGGACGCCTCGCACGGCGCCGGGCAGACCCGGCCGGTGACCTCGGGGAAATTGTTGGTCGAGTGCAGATTGCGCGCCGCCTCGTCCCAGTTGCCGCCATAGACGAGGTCGTTCCAGTCCGGGATCTGGTTGTTGACCGGGCAGCCCGTCGTGCCGGGGGTGAGCGCGCCGGTGCCCTGGCAATAGGGCACGCCGCAATTCATGCAGCGCGCCGCTTGGGTGCGGTAGTCGTCCTCCTTCAGCGGCAGGACGAATTCGTGCCAATGGCGGATGCGCTCGGCGACCGGCTCGTAGTGACGGTCGTTGCGTTCGTAGTCGAGAAAACCGGTGATCTTGCCCACTGCGCGCCCTTGCCGAACTCTACTCTGCCGCCTGCATGGCCGCCGCCCGTGCCTTGAGCTCGTTGAGAGCACGCCGATACTCGATCGGCATGACCTTGCGGAATTTCGGGTACCAGGTCGGCCACTCGGCCAGGATTTTCGCCGCGACCGTCGAACCGGTAAAGTGTGCGTGGCGCGCGATCAAGAGATGCAGCCGCTTGGCGTCGAACTGGCTCATGTCGGCCAGCACCTCGACCAGCCCGTGCGCTTCCAGATCATGCACGTGGTGGAAGATGCGCGCGTTCAAATCTTCCTCGTCCGGCATCGGCTCGAGCGACACCATGGCGAGGTTGCAGCGGGTCTCGAAGCTGCCGTCGTCGTCGAGCACATAGGCGATGCCGCCCGACATGCCGGCGGCAAAGTTGCGGCCGGTCTTGCCGAGCACGACCACGACGCCGCCGGTCATGTACTCGCAGCAATGGTCGCCGGCGCCCTCGACCACGGCGATGGCGCCGGAATTGCGCACGGCGAAGCGTTCGCCGGCGACGCCGCGGAAATAGCATTCGCCTTCGATCGCGCCGTAGAGGACGGTATTGCCGACGATGATCGAGTCCTCCGGGACGATCCCGGATTTTTCCTGCGGGCGCACGACGAGGCGACCGCCGGAGAGGCCCTTGCCGACATAGTCGTTGGCTTCGCCCTTAAGCTCGAAGGTGACGCCGCGAGCAAGGAAGGCACCGAAGCTCTGCCCCGCCGTCCCGTCGAAGCGCGCGACGATGGTGTCGTGCGGCAGGCCGGCATGGCCGTAGCGCTTGGCGATTTCGCCCGAGAGCATCGCGCCGGCGGTGCGGTCGGTGTTCCTGATCGGCAGCGCGATCTCGACCGGGCTGTGGTGTTCGAGCGCCGCTTGCGCCTGCGCGATCAGCTTGCGGTCGAGAATGTCGTGGATCTTGTGGTCCTGCTTCTCGCTGTTGAAGATGGCGACGCTCGCCGGCACGTCCGGCTTGGTGAAGAGCTTCGAGAAATCGAGCCCGCGCGCCTTCCAATGGTCGAGCAGCGTGCGCGCGTCGAGCATCTGCATCTGGCCGATCATGTCGGTGAATTTGCGGTAGCCGAGCGCCGACATCAGCTCGCGCACCTCTTCGGCGACGAAGAAGAAGAAATTGATGACGTGCTCGGGCTGGCCGGTGAAGCGCCGGCGCAGCACCGGGTCCTGCGTCGCGACGCCGACCGGGCAGGTGTTGAGATGGCACTTGCGCATCATGATGCAGCCGGCGGCGATCAAGGGCGCGGTGGCGAAGCCGAACTCGTCGGCGCCGAGGAGCGCGCCGATGACGACGTCGCGGCCGGTGCGGAAGCCGCCGTCGACCTGCACGGTGATGCGGCCGCGCAGCCGGTTGGCGACCAGCGTCTGGTGCGTCTCGGCGAGGCCGATCTCCCACGGCGAGCCGGCATGTTTGATCGAGGTCAGCGGCGAGGCGCCGGTGCCGCCTTCGTAGCCGGCGATGGTCACATGGTCGGAGCGCGCCTTGGAGACGCCGGCGGCGACCGTGCCGACGCCGACCTCGGAGACGAGCTTGACCGACACCGCGGCGTTGGGATTGACGTTCTTCAGGTCGAAGATGAGCTGCGCCAAATCCTCGATCGAATAGATGTCGTGATGCGGCGGCGGCGAGATCAGGCCGACGCCTGGGGTCGAGTGCCGCACCTTGGCGATGGTGGCGTCGACCTTGTGGCCGGGCAATTGACCGCCTTCGCCGGGCTTGGCGCCCTGGGCGATCTTGATCTGCATCATGTCGGAGTTGACGAGATATTCGGCGGTGACGCCGAACCGGCCCGACGCCACCTGCTTGATCGCCGAGCGCATGGAATCGCCGTTCGGCAGCGGCTTGTAGCGGTCGCTCTCCTCGCCGCCCTCGCCGGTGTTCGACTTGCCGCCGATGCGGTTCATGGCGATGGCGAGCGTGGTGTGCGCCTCGCGCGAGATCGAGCCGTACGACATGGCGCCGGTGGCGAAGCGCTTGACGATGTCCTTGGCCGGCTCGACTTCGTCGAGCGGCACCGGCTCACGTCCGTCGTCGGCGGCCGACTTGATGTTGAACAGGCCGCGGATGGTGGTGAGGCGGTGCGACTGCTCGTTGATGAGCGCGGCGTAGTGCCGGTACTTCTCCTGCGAGTTGCCGCGCACCGCGTGCTGCAGCGTCGCGACCGTCGCCGCGTTCCAGACATGCTCCTCGCCGCGCACGCGGAAGGCATAGTCGCCGCCGACGTCGAGCATGGTGCGATAGATCGGGGCATCCGAGAACGCGTCGCGATGGCGGCGCACCGCTTCCTGGGCGATGCCGTCGAGGTCGACGCCCTCGATGCGGGTCGCGGTGCCGGTGAAATATTTGGCGACGAAATCCGACTTGCAAGCCGACGGCGTCGAAGATCTGGGCGCCGCAATAGGACTGGTAGGTCGAGATGCCCATCTTCGACATCACCTTGAGCAGTCCCTTGTCGATCGACTTGATGTAGCGCTTGATGATTTCCTTGTCGTCGAGCTTCTGCGGCAGCTCGCCCTTCATGGCGATCAGCGTCTCGAAGGCGAGATAGGGATTGATCGCCTCGGCGCCGTAGCCGGCGAGGCAGGCGAAATGGTGCACCTCGCGCGGCTCGCCGGATTCGACGACCAGCCCGACCGAGGTGCGCAAGCCCTCGCGGATCAGATGATGATGCACCGCCGCGCAGGCGAGCAGCGACGGGATCGGAATGCGGTCGGCGCCGGCGCGGCGGTCGGACAGGATGATGATGTTGATGCCGTCGCGCACGGCGGCCTCGGCCTCGGCGGAGAGCGCCTCGATCGCCGCGTCCATGCCGGCGGCGCCGGTCTCCGCGGGCCAGGTGGTGTCGAGCGTGCGCGACTTGAAATGATCGTGGCCGACCTCGGAGATCGAGCGGATCTTCTCCAGATTGGCGTTGGTCAGGATCGGCTGATGCACCTCGAGCCGCTTGGTGTTCGACATCCCTTCGAGGTCGAACAGGTTCGGCCGCGGCCCGATGATCGAGACGAGGCTCATGACCAGCTCCTCGCGGATCGGGTCGATCGGCGGGTTGGTCACCTGGGCGAAGTTCTGCTTGAAGTAGGTGAACAGGAGCTTCGGCTTGTCGGACAAGCGCCGAAATCGGCGTGTCGTTGCCCATCGAGCCGACGGCCTCTTCGCCGGTCGTCGCCATCGGCGTCATCAGGATTTTCAGGTCTTCCTGGGTGTAGCCGAAGGCCTGCTGGCGATCGATCAGCGACAGGTTGGAGATCGGCGCCGCTTCGGAGGATTCCTGCAGGTCCTCGAGCACGATCTGGGTGCGCTCGAGCCACGCCTGATAGGGATGGCTGCGCGCGAGCTTCGCCTTGATCTCGTCGTCGGGAATGAGGCGGCCTTCCTCGAGGTCGACCAGCAGCATCTTGCCGGGCTGCAGCCGCCACTTGGTGACGATCTCCTCCTCCGGGATCTGCAGCACGCCCATTTCCGACGCCATGACGATGCGGTCGTCGCGGGTGACGAGATAGCGCGCCGGGCGCAGGCCGTTGCGGTCGAGCGTGGCGCCGATCTGCCGGCCGTCGGTGAAGGCGATCGCCGCCGGGCCGTCCCACGGCTCCATCAGCGCGGCATTGTATTCGTAGAAGGCGCGGCGCTCCGCGTTCATGAGCGGATTGCCCGCCCATGCTTCCGGGATCATCATCATCACCGCATGGGCGAGCGGATAGCCGCCCATCACCAGGAATTCGAGCGCGTTGTCGAAGCAGGCGGTATCGGACTGGCCTTCATAGGAGATCGGCCACAGCTTGGTGATGTCGGCGCCGAAGCGCGGCGAGGACACCGAGGCCTGCCGCGCCGCCATCCAGTTGTTGTTGCCGCGCAGCGTGTTGATTTCGCCGTTGTGCGCGATCATGCGGTAGGGATGCGCCAGCGACCAGGTCGGAAAGGTGTTGGTCGAGAAGCGCTGGTGCACCAGCGCGAGCGCGCTCTCGAAATCCGGATCGTGCAGATCGGGATAATAGGTGCCGAGCTGGTCGGCGAGGAACATGCCCTTGTAGATCAGCGTGCGGCACGAGATCGACACCGGGTAATAGTGCGACGCGCGCCGGTCGCGCTTGCCGTAGAGCGTCGAGGAGATGGTCTTGCGCAGGATGTAGAGCCGGCGCTCGAACTCGTCCTCCGAGCTGCGATCTTGGAGCCGCGGCCGAGAAACACCTGCTTGTTGACCGGCTCGGTCGGCTTCACCGTGTCGCCGAGCGTCGAATTGTCGGTCGGCACGTCGCGCCAGCCGAGTATGGTCATGCCCTCCTGCGCGGCAACCGCCGCGTAAGTGTCCATGATCTCCCGGCGCCATTCCTCGTCGTGCGGCAAAAACAGCGCGCCGACGGCGTAGTGGCCGGGAGCGGGCAGGGTGAAACCGAGCTCGGCTGCTTTCTTGGCCAGAAATTTGTGCGGCGTCTGCACCAGGATGCCGGCGCCGTCGCCGGCGCGCGGATCGGCGCCGACGGCGCCGCGGTGCTCGAGATTGACCAGGATGGTCAGCGCGTCCTCGACGATCTTGTGCGATTTGCGGCCCTTGATGTCGGCGATGAATCCGACGCCGCAGGAATCGCGTTCCTGCGCGGGATCGAACAGGCCGAAACTTTGCGCGCTCATCGTCATCCTCGCGCTTTCCTCGTCCGCGTCCGTTGCGCTTGCCGCGCCGCCCGGTCGCCCGCGGCGGCCCGGCGCATCATGCCCTTGCGCCGCGCCTTCTGCGCTTCCCGCCTTTTTTGGGGAAGCCCATCAGGAGGGTCGCCAGGGCGAGCCACTCATTCAGGAGGCAACCTTCGTGCCGCTGTCCGGCCTTTGGTTGCTTGTTCAGCCGCCGTCCGACGCGCCCTCGCCTCCGGCGGCCGGCCCCCGCGCGTCTTTCCCCTGCCTTTTCCCCGCCGGCGGAGGAGGCCCGCTGGCGGAGGAGGGAAGAGAGGGGCGTCACACGTCTATCGGGCCGCCAATTGGGACAGCAATGCTGTCCTATGCCGAACATGGCAAAAACCGGGCACCAACACAAGGGCCGCCCGTCCCGGAGCGAGATGAAATCGGCGCACCGTCGCTCTTTTCGGGCTCAGGTCTCGACCAAGCTCGGCATCCAAGTGGACCACGGGACGCGCGGCAGCGCAATGGCCGCGGCAGCGTGAAAAATGGAGGCCGCGCCATCGTGGACGTCGTGGATTGCTTGGCAGGCGACGCGCCGACCGCGGCGCAAGGGCGAGCCCGCGCCAGCGGCCACATCGAAACAACTTTACGGAATTGCAAAAAGCAATTTTCGATAATTTGCGCGATCGTTCTCGTCCGTCGCCACAGGAGGGTCCATGCACGACACCAGACTTCTCGCCGATCAGGACGAGACGAACGTCGGCGACGCCGAAAGCGGGATGGCGGACAGCGCGTCGATCTTGAGCAAGATCGAAATGCCGTACCGCGCCGTGAAGCCCAGCCGTCATCTCGCTAAAAAAGCCGGCCGCCTGTTGCGTCTCGTGTCCACCGGGCACGGGCGCGCGGCCGCGCCGATGCTGTCGGGCTCGGCGGCGCTGATGCCGCCACTCGATTTCATGGCGCGCGGCGCGGGTTTCATGGCGATGTCGTAGGGCGCGGGCGCCTATTCGCTCTCGCTCATGCCAATGAGCTTCCGCGGCGGCGCGGTCTCGCTCGACCGGCTGATCCGGCATTTTTGCGGGCAGTGTTCAGCGCGCGGCAGGCCGCGGTCGCCGGGAGCGAAATTTACCATCTTTGCAGGTGACCAAACCTCGCTTCGTGGTCGAGCATTCCACAACCTCTAGGGCATGGCAAGTTGTATGCGCGGGCAGCGGTTTTCGTCGACCCGGGCGCGGAGCCGCGGTGGAGTGCGGTCGGGACGGCTGCGATGCGGGGCGGTCGGTTGGTCTTGTGTTTGGTATTGCTCGGTCGGAGGTACACGGCTTCAAGCAGCTGGTGTCAACAAAAAACGGCGTTCTGCAACCGCGTGTTCGAGTTTCACGCGGAGTCAAAGAACCATCCAGCCGGCTTCGAACACGATCCCTTCAACAGAATGCGCATCATCATCGAGTAGCGACGAGGCACGGCCGCGAGCGCTTAGCGAACAATGTCGCGGCGTACGCGCCGCTCGCTCCAAGCCGGACAACGGGATGGCGCACGCCGCTTCGGCGTCGCCGTCATGCAAAAAATTTCTAGCTTGCGCCCAAGCGCCGCCCTAATCTCGGTTGAGATTTGAGTGCCGCGTGCGCCGGTCTTGATGGAACCGCGCGGGCAGGGGGATGTCCGTGAGGGCAAGAGTATTGGGGGCCGTCGCGCCCTTCGTGTGTTTCCTGCTGTTCGCCGCCGCGCCGAGCCGGGCGGAACCGCCGCCGCTTCCGCTACCAGCGCCGCTTCCCGTGCCCGGCTTTCTGCCGCCTTACGAAGTGACCCGCATCGCGCGGTCGGCCGGCTTCGATCCCTTGGCGCCGCCGTTGCGCGAGGGCACGACCTACGTGCTGCGGGCGACCGATTTCCGCGGCATTCTCATGCGCGTGGTGGTCGACGGCCACAGCGGCGCGATCCGCGCCGTCAATCGCATCGTGGCGGCGACGGACTATGCAGTCGGAATGATACCGCCTTACGGCGCGCCGCCTTATGGACCGCCGCCTTACGGCGCGCCGGTCTATCGCGGGCCGCCCGATCGGCGAGCCTTACGCCACGCTGCCGCCGGAAGCTCCGCCGGGCTACGACGGCCCCGAAATCGCGCCGGCCGAGACCAGCGCGCCGCCGCCGGCAGCGCCGCCCGCGCATACCGTGACCCGCCCGGGGCTTCGGACCCTGCCGCCATTGCCGCGCCCGCGGCCGGCGTCGCTGGTCTCGCGCAAGGCTCCCGACGACGCCGCCGCCGGCGTCAAATCCGGCGACAAATCAGAGCCGGCGCCGGCCGCGGTGGCGGCCAAACCTGATGCGCCGAACCTGGCGCCGGCGGGGCCGGCGACCGCGAACAAGCCGCGCGCGGCCGAACCTTTGAACGACTGATCGCGCGCCCCCATTCGCGGCGCCGGCATTGCGGCGGAGTTTTCGCGCCAATAAGTAGTGATGCAGCGATCGGTCGTCGCGCCGGCACCGTTTGTGGCGTGGCCCGGGCACCACCCCGCTCGGCGCGACCGTCACCGGCGAGATAGGGATACGCAATGGGCGGACCCATCGAGTTGGTGCCGACGCTGACGGCAGCCGAGATCGAGCGGCTGTCCCGGTTCGGCGACGTGTGCCGCTTCGCGGACGGCGAAAAGGTGTTCGAGACCGGCCGACCGAGCCCGGGCATGTGCGTCATCCTCTCGGGCCGCATGGCCGTCAGCATGCGCGACGGGCTCGGTCAAATCACGCCCGTGACCGAACAGGGCCGCGGCGGCTACCTCGCCGAGCTCGCAGAATTGTCCGGCATTCCCGCGCTGTTCGACGGCACGGCGCTCGGCGAGGTCGAAGCGCTCGTCATTCCGGCGGCGGGTTTGCGCGCGCTGATGATCGAAGAGGCCGATCTCGGCGAACGCATCATGCAGACCTTGATGCTGCGTCGCGTTCATCTGCTCAAGGGCGACGCGGGCGGCGTCGTTTTGATCGGCCCGTCGGACCTGGGCGACACCGTTCGTCTGCAAAATTTCTTCGCCCGCCTCTCTTTCCCGTGCCACACGCTCGATCCGCTGAACGACCGGCTTGCCGCCGACGTGGTCGAGCGCTATTCGCCGCAGCTCGGTGACTTGCCGCTCGCCGTCTGTCCCGACGGCCAAATCCTGCGCAATCCGTCCGAAGCGGAAATCGCCCGTGCGCTCGGCATGGTCAACTGCGCCCAGGCCCGGCCGGTTTATGACGTTGCGGTGGTCGGTGCCGGGCCGGCGGGTCTGGCGACGGCGGTTTACGCCGGTTCCGAAGGCTTGTCGGTGATCGTGCTCGACGCTCGCGGGTTCGGCGGCCAGGCCGGCGCCAGCGCCCGCATCGAGAATTATCTCGGCTTTCCCGCCGGCGTCTCGGGGCGCGAGCTCGCCGGCCGCGCGGTCGCGCAGGCGCTGAAGTTCGGCGTCGAGATGATGATCCCGGTCAAGATCAAGGATCTCGATTGCGGCCGCGCCGACGGCCTGCGCGAACTCGTCCTTGAAAGTGGCGAGCGGCTGCGGGCGCGGTCGGTCGTGATCGCGAGCGGCGCCAAATACCGGCGGCCGGCAATCGAAAACCTCAATGCGTTCGAGGGCCACGGCGTCTGGTACTGGGCCTCGCCGATCGAAGCGCGCCTGTGCCAGGGCCAGGAGGTGATCGTCGTCGGGGGCGGCAATTCGGCCGGCCAGGGCGCCGTCTTTCTCGCCGGCTACGCCGCGCGGGTGCGCATCATGATCCGCGGCGACCGGCTCGCCGACTCCATGTCGCGCTATCTGATCGATCGAATCGCGGCGGCGCCCAATATCGAACTGATCACGCACGCCGAAATCGTCGCGCTCATGGGCACGCCGCGCAGCAGTCTCGAACAGGTCCGCTGGCGCGATTGCCGCAGCGGGCGCGAGAGCGTCGAGCCGATCCGCAATGTCTTTCTGTTCGCCGGCGCCGAACCGGCGACGCACTGGCTGACAAGCTGCGGCGTCACGCTCGACAAGGCCGGCTTCGTGATCACCGGCGTGCGGTGCGGCGGCGCGGTGACGGCGCCGCTCGCTTCGGCGGTGCCGGGCGTGTTCGCCGTCGGCGATGTCCGCGTCGGCTCGGTCAAACGCTGCGGCGCCGCCATCGGCGAGGGCGCCCAGGTCGTGGCCTTGCTGCATACCTATCTGGCTGCCCACGCCGAGAGTTCCGACGCCGCGCCGGCCATGCCGCCGTGGCACATGGCGGTGCCGGCCGAGCCCGCATCGGCGCCCTGAACGGCTCCGGCCGCCCGCATTCCGGCGGGTCGCGGCGAGGCGGGAGCCCTTGCCGCTCGCGTAACGTTGTTCCAAACCGATGGATCGTCTTTGCGAGTTGCGCGTTGCATTGCGGCCGCATCATTCACGGGTGGCAGGCGTGCGGACGAGGCTTTTCCTGACGGCATTGATGCTGGTCGACCATGGCTCCGGGCATGGCGCCCTGTTCGGCGCAATCGGGCGCCATGACTGGGGACCACGACGCCGGGCGGCATCGGGACGACATCGCCGTTTGACGCGGAACCGGCGTTTCGATCGACAACACGCAGGGGTCGGCCGATCTCAATCTGGGGATCGACAACCCGATGCCTTGCCCCGCGTCGTCGTCGAGCGCCGTCAGCGCGACATTTGACGGCGGCGGCATCGTCGCGCCTGGATTTGATACCGCGGGCACATCGGCATCGACCGCCGGCAATCAGACTTTGGCGACATCGGGCGCATCCAATTGCGGCGGCCATTCATCGACGTCCGCCTCCGGCATTACAACGCCCGCTCCCACGACGTCGACCACGTCATCGGCATCGTCGAGCGCGGCCGGCGCGAGCGCGACGGGCGCGAATACCAGCTCGAATTCGACCTCCACCGCGCCGACGGCGAACGCGACAGCGTCGCTCGGTACCGCGACCCTCGGTACCGTGGGGCTCGGCACCACCGCGCTCGGAACTGCGGCGCTAAGCTCAAGCACGACAGGGTCCGGCGGCACGCAGGGATCAGCAAATAACGACGGTGAGCGCCAACGGTACTTCGTGCCCGGGCGCTACGGGGACAATGGCCGGCGGCAGTGGCGGCGCCAGCGGTGTCCGCGGCGGCATGTCCGACCCGGCGCAAAGCCTGTCCGTCTCGGTTCCAAGTCCCGGGCAGACGGTCGGCGGCACGACGGCTGTTCCGGCCGGAAGCACGCCGTGCCCGTCGAGCGTTTCGGGAGCGATGCCGTGACCAGGCGTCGCACGTTGCTGACGGTTGCCGGCGTGCTGGCGGTCGCTGCCGTCGCGGCGATTCTGATTCACAGATCGACATCCAGCCGCCGCGCGGCGGAGGAAGCGGCCGAGCCGCCGGCGCCGATCACGGTCGTTGCCGGCACCGTCCAGCAACACGCCGTGCCGATCTATCGGCGCGGCGTCGGCACCGTGATCGCCTACAACAACGTCGTGGTGCGCGCCCAGATCACCGGGCAGCTCGTCAAGATCAACTTCGTGCAGGGCCAGACGGTGAAGGACGGCGACGTTCTCGCCGTGATCGATCCGCGCCCCTACCAGGCGCAGCTCGATCAGGCTATCGCCAACCGCGACCGCGACCAGGCGAATCTCGCCAACGCGCGGATCAATCTCACACGCTACACGGGGCTTGCCGCGCAGAAATCGATCGCCCAGGAGACGGCGGATTCGCAGCGCGCAGTCGTCGACGAACTCGTCGCCACAGTGAAAGCCGACGAGGCGATCATCGAGAGCGCGCGGGTCAATCTCAGCTATACCAATCTGACATCGCCGATCAACGGCGTGACCGGCATCCGCCAGATCGACATCGGCAACATCATTCATCCGACCGACACCAACGGCCTCGTCGATGTCACCCAGATCGAACCGATCTCGCTGATCTTCACGCTCCCCGAGACCGACTTCGTCCAGATCCAGGAACGTATGGCCAAGGGCCCGCTGACGGTGTTCGTCGACGGGCAGAACGGGAAGCAGCTCGACGAAGGCAAGCTCAATCTCATCGACAACCAGATCGTGCAGTCCACCGGCACCATCAGGCTGCGGGCCGAGTTTCCAAACAAACAGCATCTGCTGTGGCCGGGTGAACTCGTCAACGCGCGACTGCTGCTCGACACAGAGCCCAACGCGTTGACCATCGATTCCTCCGCGGTGCAGCAGGGACCGCACGGCGCCTACGTCTACATCATCGACAAGAACATGACCGTGCGCATGCAGCCGATCCACGTCGCGCAGATCGACCACGGCCAAGCTCTGATCGATCAGGGCCTCGCGGCGAACGAACAGGTCGTGGTCGCCGGACAGTACCGGCTCGAGCCCGGCGCGCATGTGACCGAGCTCCACGGCAAGGCCGCGCGCGAGGTTCAGCAAAGCGAGGTCGAGCAAGAGGTGCCATGAACCTTTCGGCGACCTTCATCGCGCGGCCGATCGCGACCATCCTGCTGATGGTGGGGTTGTTGCTTGTGCGGCCTGGTGACCTACCGGCTGCTGCCGGTCGCCGCGCTGCCGAACGTCAATTTCCCGACCATCCAGGTCTCGGCGCAACTGCCCGGCGCCGATCCGCAGACCATGGCGTCGTCGGTCGCGACCCCGCTCGAGCAGCAGTTCTCGCAGATCCCCGGCGTCACCCAGCTCACCTCGTCGAGCGCGCTCGGCTACACGCAATTGTCGATCCAGTTCAATCTCAGCCGCGACGTCGACTCTGCGGCGGAGGACGTACTCGCGGCAATCAACGCGGCGAGCCCGTATCTGCCGCTCAACATGCCGTATCCGCCGACCATCCGGAAAGTGAATCCGGCCGACACCCCCATTCTGGTGCTCGGCCTCACCTCGGATACGCTGCCGCTGATCATGGTCGACGCCTATGCGGAAAACATCCTGCTGCCGAAGATATCGCAGATTTCCGGCGTCGGCCTGGTCGGCATCGGCGGGCAGCAGAAGCCGGCGGTGCGCGTGCAGGTCGACCCGCAGGCGCTGGCGAGCCGCGGCATCGCGCTCGAAGACGTCCGCACCGTGCTCGGCGAGGCCAATGTCGATCAGCCCAAGGGCACCCTCAACAGCCCGCGCCAGACCTTCACCCTCAACACCAACGACCAATTGCTCAAACCCGCCGGCTACGACAACCTCATCATCGCCTACCGCAACGGATCGCCGGTGCGCGTCCGCGACGTCGGCCGCGCCATCGCGGCGCCGGAAAACGACCTGTTGGCCGGCTGGTACAACAACAAACGCGCCATCCTTCTGTTCGTCGAGCGCGAGCCCGGCGCCAACGTGATCGCGACCGTCGACCACATCAACGCGCTGTTGCCGCAGCTCAAGGCGTCGATCCCGCCGGCCATCAAGATCAATGTCGTGTCCGACCGCACGGCGACCATCCGCGCCTCGGTCGCCGACGTGCAGTTCTCGCTGGTCCTGAGCGTCGCGCTGGTGGTGATGGTGATCTTCTTTTTCCTGCGCAGCTTCTGGGCGACCGTCATTCCGGCGATCACGGTGCCGCTGTCCTTGATCGGCACGTTCGCGGCGCTCTACGCGCTGGGCTACAGCCTCGACAATCTGTCGCTGATGGGACTGACGATCGCCGTCGGCTTCGTCGTCGACGACGCCGTCGTCGTCATCGAGAACATCGTGCGTCACCTCGAAGACGGCCTCACGCCGATGCAGGCCGCGCTGAAAGGCGCGGGCGAGATCGGCTTCACCATCGTCTCGATCACGCTGTCCTTGATCGCGGTGTTCATTCCGCTGTTTCTGATGGGCGGCTATGTCGGCAAGCTGTTTCAGGAATTCGCCGTCACGGTGACGGTGGCGCTCGTCCTTTCGCTCGGCATCTCGCTGACGCTGACGCCGATGCTGTGCTCGCGGCTCCTCACGTCCGAGGCCGGCGCAGAACGCGGCCGGCTCTACCGGATGTCCGAGGACGCTTTCAACGGTCTCATCGCCGTCTACGACCGCGGCCTGAAGGTGGCGCTGCGCCACCGCTTGGTCACGCTCATGGTCATGCTCTCGACCATCGTGGTCACCGGCGTGCTCTACGTCGTCATCCCCAAGGGCTTCTTCCCGCAGCAGGACACCGGCCTCATTTTCGGCATCGCCGAGGCCGGGCAGGACATCTCATTCATCAACATGGCCCAGCGCATCGAAGCGGTCACCCACATCGTGCTGGAGGACCCGGCGGTCGCCTCGGTCGGCGATCAGATCGGGCCGGGCGGTTCGACCACGACGCTCAACCAGGGCCGCATGTTCATCTCGCTGAAGCCGAAGAGCGAGCGCGACGCCTCGGCCGACGAGGTCATCCGCCGCCTGCAGCGCCGGCTGTCCCGCATTCAGGGCATGACGCTCTACATGCAGGCGGCGCAGGACATCACCGTCGGCGCCCGCCTCTCCAAGACGCAGTACCAGTACACGCTGACCGACGCCGACGCCAACGAGCTCACGCATTGGTCGGCGATCTTTCTCGACAAGCTCAAGAGCCTGCCCGAACTGACGGGTGTCGCCACCGACCAGGAAAACGCCGGGCCGCTGCTCGACATCACCGTCAATCGCGAGGTGGCGTCGAGCTACGGCATCCTGCCCTCGACCATCGACAACACGCTCGACGACGCCTTCGGCCAGCGCATCGTCTCGACCATCTACACCTCGCTCAACCAGTATCACGTCGTGCTCGAGGTGACGCCGAAATTCCAGTACAGCCCCGAGGCGCTGCAGCGGATCTATGTCAGCTCGTCGTCCGGCCAAGAGGTGCCGCTGAGCACGCTGGTGACGAGCGTCATCAAGGCGGCGCCGATCGTGGTCAACCATCAGGGCCTGTTCGCCTCGACCACGCTGTCGTTCAACTTGAAGCCCGGCGTCGCGCTCGGCGATGCGGTCGACGCCATCCGCCGCGTCGAACGCGACCTCGGCAAGCCGTTGTCGCTCGCCGCCACCTTCCAGGGCAACGCCCAGGCGTTCCAGTCTTCGCTCGCCGGCGAGCCGGTGCTGATTCTGGCCGCGCTCATCGTCATCTACATCATTCTCGGCGTGCTCTACGAGAATGCGATCCATCCGATCACCATTCTCTCGACGCTGCCGTCGGCGGGGATCGGCGCGCTCCTTCTGCTGATGGCCTGCCGTATCGATCTCAGCGTGATGGCGATCCTCGGCATCATCCTCCTGATCGGCATCGTCAAGAAGAACGGCATCCTTCTGGTCGACTTCGCCATCGAGACCGAGCGCAACGAGGGACTGAACCCGGAGGAATCGATCCACCGCGCCTGCCTGCTGCGGTTCCGGCCGATCCTGATGACGACCATGGCGGCGATGCTTGCGGCGGTGCCCTTGATGGTCGGGACCGGGACCGGCTCTGAAATCCGCCAGCCGCTCGGCTACACCATCGTCGGCGGGCTCGCCTTGTCGCAGGTGCTGACGCTGTTCACCACGCCGGTCGTCTATATCTATCTCGACCGCCTGGATCAGGCCTTGCGGCGCCGCGGCGCGCGCCGGGTGACCGCCGACGTCGGCGGAGCAACATCGTCGTAACAACGTAAAAAGGCGCCCCGGAGAACCGGGGCGCCCGACGTGGAATTCAAGACGTAGAATTCGAGATGTGGAATTCGAAATGCGGTTCAGCCGTCGCGAATTACGCGGCCTGCTGCTCCACCACCTGCGCGGCAGCCTTGGCGTTGCCGATCGGGATCGAGCGGGGCTTCTTCGCCTCGGGGATCTCGCGTACCAGATCGACATGCAGGAGGCCGTTCTCGAGCTTGGCGCCCTTTACCTGGACGAAATCGGCGAGCTGGAACACGCGCTCGAAGGCGCGGGCGGCGATGCCTTGATACAGCACCTCACCACGCTTCTCTCTTCCTTGGCGTTCTTCTCGCCGCGGATGGTCAGCGTGTTTTCCTTGGCGACGACCGAGAGTTCGGGCTCGGCGAAGCCGGCGACCGCGACCGTGACGCGGTATTCGTTGTCGCCCGTCCGCTCGATATTGTAGGGCGGATAGCCGGGCGCGCCGCCTTCGATGCCTTGATCAAGCAACGAAAACATGCGGTCGAAACCGACGGTCGAACGGTAAAGCGGGGAAAGATCGAAAGTTCGCATGGCATATCCTCCTTGTGAAGCGACATGCGGGGGACCCGCCTTGGCGGCCAAGTCCCGATGGATGATGCACAGCCTTCATGGCCTGCGCAGAACAAAACATGGGGAGGGGTCCGCGGCCTTGCAAGGGTCCCCGACGGCGGCTGCGCAAGCCTGCGGCGCGTGATCGTGCCGGGTGCGATCGTTGTTACGTTGAGCCGGCGGCCGGCGCTGCTATAAGCGGTGTTCGCTTGCTCCACTGGTCCCGCCCCAAATGGCCGCCCAACGGCCCAGCCCGATGGCCCAACCTGACGGCCATGACCCTCATCTCCATCCCCGCCAATCCCGTTCCTGAAACCGGCGGTCTCCGGCACGGTGAAAACGCCGGACGGCGTCACGCTGCGCTATGCGCGGTTCGAGCCGCCGGCCGGCCGGCGCGGCACCGTCTGCATCTTCACCGGACGCACCGAGTGGATCGAAAAATATTTCGAGACCGTGCGCGACCTGCGAGCCCGCGGCTTCGCGGTCGCGATCCTCGACTGGCGCGGCCAGGGTCTCTCGGATCGCGCCTTGGCCGACCGCCGCAAGGGCTTCGTGCGCAGCTTTGCCGACTACGACGTCGATCTCGAAACCTTCATGCGGGAGGTCGTGCTGCCGGATTGCCCGCCGCCGATCTTCGCGCTCGCCCATTCGATGGGCGGCGCGGTTTTGCTCCGCGCCGCGCATCGCGGCCAGCGCTGGTTCGACCGCATCGTCTTGACCGCGCCGATGATCGCGCTCGGGCTCATCAACGCGACGGCGACCGCGAGCACGATCGTGCGGGCCATGCGGCTCGCCGGGTTCGGCGGCGCCTATGTGCCGGGGCGCTACCGCGGCGTGCTCGACTTGCGGCCCTTCACCGGCAACATTCTCACCACCGATCCGGTCCGCTACGCGCGCAACGCCGCGATCCTCGAGGCGGAGCCGGCGCTGGCGCTCGGCGGCCCGACCGTCGCCTGGGCCGACGCCGCGTTGCGCACCATGCGCGTGATGCAGGAGCCGAGCTACCCTTCGCAGATCCGCCAGCCGATCCTCATCGTCGCCGCCGGGCGCGACGCCATCGTGTCGAACGCTGCGATCGAGGATTTCGCCACGCTGTTGCGCGCCGGCTCGCACCTCGTCGTGGTCGGCGCCCAGCACGAGATCCTGATGGAGCAGGACCGCTTCCGCTCGCAATTCTGGGCCGCCTTCGACGCCTTCGTGCCGGGCACGCCGCTGTATTGAATCGGCATTGGAGCGTCATTCAGGCGTCGTCATGCCGTTGCGAGGAGCAAAGCGACGAAGCAATCCAGAGTTCGACGGCACAGAGTCTGGATTGCTTCGCGGAGCCTGTCACCGGGCCGGCCACTGCGGGCCGGACCCGTTGGCTCGCAATGACGAAGCAATCACCCCTTCAACAGCGCCATCGCCTGCGCGTGCACGCGGCGGTCGCCGGCGGCGATGATGCGGCCGCCGGCATAGGGCGGGCCGTTGTCCCAGGTGGTGACGATGCCGCCGGCGCCTTCGATGATGGGAATGAGCGGCAGCACGTCGTAGGGTTTCAGCTCGGTCTCGATGACGAGATCGATGTGGCCGGCGGCGAGCACGCAATAGGCGTAGCAGTCGCCGCCATAGCGCGACAGCCGCACCGCCTGTTCGACCCGGGCAAAACATTGCCGGTCGGCGTCCTGCATCAATAGCGGGCTCGTCGTCATCAGCACCGCCTCGCCGAGCGCGGCGCACGGCGCGCGTGCGCAACGTGCGGTCGCCGGCGGGGCCGCGATAGCTCGCGGCCTGGCCGTCGCCGACGAAATGCTCGCGGGTAAAGGGCTGGTGCATCATGCCGTAGATCGGCTCGCCGCGCCGGGTCAGCGCGATCAGCGTGCCCCAGGCCGGCAGGCCGCAGATGAAGGATTTGGTGCCGTCGATGGGGTCGAGCACCCAGACATATTCGGCGTCGGCGCGTTCGGCGCCGAATTCCTCGCCCAGAATACCGTGCTCCGGGAAGGTCTTTTTGATCAGCGCGCGCATGGCGGCTTCGGCGGCGCGGTCGGCGGCGGTGACCGGATCGAAGTCGCCCGAGCGGCTCTTGTTCTCGACGCCGAGTGCAGTGCGAAAGAACGGCCGGATCGTTTCGCCCGAAACATTGGCGAGCTGGTCGACGAACGCGCCAAAATCGATCGCCGTCATGAAATTCCCTCCCGGAGGGTGTTGCCGATGCGCCACGCCGGACGCCAAAATGACGCCGTTAACTCTTTAAGCTTCATTGCCGGGGTTCGGCTGCCTATCTTTTGTGCAAATTTGTATCGGAACCGAGAAATCCCAATAAGTCTCTGTATTTAAATATTTTTTGTGTTCTGGCGGCGAGGCTGGCGTCAGGCGTCCTGCCGTTCGGAAGACCCAGCCCTGCACAATTTGCAGGACATTTGAGAGGTAACGCACAGGATTTGCGGGGGGAAATAAGTCGGTAGCTCTTGCGTTTTGTGCGTCGCGGTGTATGTTGTTGCAGTGCGGTAGCGGGAGGCTCTCTCGCGCTACCGTCGCCCTCCTTGGGCGTTTCCTCCCTAGACTTGGGCCGCTTGCCAACGCGAGCGGCCCTTTTTCTGTTTATGGGTTTTGCCACCAACCCGGTACCGCCGCCGTACCGGTAGACGATGGGATATTAACGATTGCTTATTCGGCCGCCGCCGCCCGGTACGGGCGCAGCTCCTCCAGCGGGATGGCGGCGAGGCGGTCGGCGAGCACCTCGAACTCGGCGGCAAGGCTCGCGAACGACGCCACGCGTTCGTAGCGCCGCTCATCCATATAGAGCGCGCGGTTGACCTCGAGCTGGATGGCGTGCAGGCCGGCGGCCGGATTGCCGTAATGCTCGGTGATGAAGCCGCCGGCATAGGGCTTGTTGCGGCTCACCGCGTAGCCGAAGCCGCGCAAGGTCTCTTCGACGGTCTCGGCGACGAGGCCGACGCAGCTGGTGCCGTAGCGGTCGCCGAGCACGAAGTCCGCCCGCGGCCGCTCGTCCCTGGCGCCGGTCGTCGACGGCATGGAATGACAATCGATCAGCATGGCGGCGCCGAAATCGCGGTGCAGGCGCATGAACAGGCGGCGCAACAGGCGGTGGTACGGCTTGTAGAGGCCGTCGATCCGCCGCAGCGCCTCGCCGACGGCGATGCGCTGGTCGTAGATTTCCTGGGCGTCGCCGACCACGCGCGCCAGCGTGCCGAGCCCGCCGGCGACCCGCATCGAGCGGGTATTGGCGAACGAGGGCAGCCGGCCTTCGAACATGCGCGGGTCGAGTTCGTAGGGCTCGCGATTGACGTCGACATAGCAGCGCGGAAAGTGCGCCCGCACCAGCGGATAGCCGCGCGCGACGACGCCGGCGATCAATTCGTCGACGAAGGAATCTTCCGAGCGGCGCAGCGTGGCGAGATCGAGCCGCGACGCCGCGAGAAAATCGCGCGGATAGACGCAGCCCGAGTGCGGCGAATTGAACAAGAGCGGGCTGTGGCATTGCGCCGGCTCGATGGCCTCGAACGCTGGGTCGAATTCGTCCTGAATGTCCACCATGACGCCTCGAGCGGCTTCCCGGCTTTCCAAGTTCGCCCGGGACCAGCCCGTGATTTCCCTACACGCGCCGCGCCATTGTCTCTGACGCCGTCAGGCTTGCCAAGAGCGAGGAAAGGGCGCGGAGCGCGCCAAGCGCCGCAGACTACACTCTTCACTCGATATTTACCCGCCGCCCGCCTTATCGGAATCAAGGGGGCCGGCACTGTGTCGAGTTTGCCGGGTTCGGGTGGACATGTCCAAGATCTTGCTCGCGGAAGACGATATCGATATGCGCCGTTTCCTGGTCAAGGCGCTGCAGAATGCCGGATTCGACGTCATCTCCTATGACAACGGCCTCTCGGCTTACCAGCGTCTGCGCGAGGAGCCGTTCGAGCTGTTGCTGACCGACATCGTCATGCCGGAGATGGACGGCATCGAACTCGCCCGCCGCGCCGCCGAGCTCGATCCCGACATCAAGATCATGTTCATCACCGGCTTCGCCGCCGTCGCGCTCAATTCCGACTCCAACGCGCCGAAGAACGCCAAGGTGCTCTCCAAGCCCGTGCATCTGCGCGAACTCGTCTCCGAAGTGCAGAAGATGCTGGCGGCGTGAGTTTTCCGGCTGCGGCGCCGCGGTATTGCTCGGGTACTCTTGGGCATCAGCCCGTTTCCTCGATAAGCTGATACCAGCTGAAGGGCCGATCGGAGGTGCATCGTCGGCCGCGGTCGCGACCGGTCGGCAACGGCTTGGGAGGAAACACACATGAAAACCGAAATCATCACCTATGCCATGGGCGCGCTCACCGCCGAGGGCGCGCTGGTCTACGACGAAAACGTCGCCGGCCAAACGGCCGGCGCTGTTGATGGCGCCGAACTGGCTCGGCATGACCGAGCAGGCGATCGCGCGCGCCAAGCTCATCGCCGGCGACCGTTACGTGGTGTTCGTCGCCGACATGTACGGGCAGGGCGTGCGGCCGGACTTTGCCGGCGCGCCGGCGCTGGCCAATCCGCTGCGCGAGAACGCCGCCGAGCACCGCCGCCGCATCCGCGCGGCTTACGATACGCTGATCGCCGAAGGCGATAAGCGCGGGCTGATCGACCACCGCCGCGCCGCTATCGGTTTCTGCTTCGGCGGCGGCAATGTTTTGGAGCTCGCCCGCGACGGCGCCGATCTCGCCGCCGCGGTCTCGATCCATGGCGACCTGAAAACCGCGGCGCCGGCGAAGCCTGGCGCGGTCAAGGCCGCGCTGCTCGTCACCCATGGCGCGCCCGATCCGGTGGTGCCGAAGGCCGACCGCGACGCCTTCGAGGCCGAGATGGATGCGGCCGGCGCCAAATGGGAGATGCTGGTGTTCAGCGGCGTGCTGCACGCCTACACCGACGAGGGCCTTTTGGTGCCCGGCGTCGCCGCTTGGCACGAGCCTTCGACGCGGCAGACCTACGCGCTGACGCACCAGTTCATCGCCGACGCTTTTGCCGGAAAATTGTAGCGCAATAGGGCGGCAGGCACGTCGCGCCCCGGCCGAGCGCGGGCGGGGCCGCGAAGACCGCGCGCGTCAGCGAGATTGGAATCGTTTCAAAATAGCTTGCGCGGCGGCGGCGGAAGGTGGATATTAGTTACACGCGTGACCAATTTGCCCGCCGCTGTCCTTCGCGGAAATACTGAGCGCGGAAGACCTTCAACCTGGAGACCCCCCAATGAGCCAGGACAGCAAGCAAGCGACCAAACACGACGCCAAAGTCCGCACGGCGGAAACCAAGGTCCGCGCAGCGGAAACCAAGCTTCCGCGCGGCGAGACGGCGGTTCCGTATCAGTCGGGTTTCGGTAATTATTTCACGTCAGAGGCGGTGGCCGGCGCGCTGCCGGTCGGCCGCAACTCGCCGCAGCGGCCGCCGCACGGTCTCTATGCCGAGCAGATATCCGGCACCTCGTTCACCACCGCGCGCGCGGAAAATCGCCGCACCTGGACTTATCGCATTCAGCCTTCGGTCGTGCACCGGCCCTATGCGCGCATCGACAACGGGCTGATCCGCAGCGCGCCGTTCAACGACGTCGACGCGACGCCGACGCAGCTGCGCTGGTCGCCGCTGCCGATTCCCCGCGCAGCCGACCGACTTCGTCGCCGGCATCGTCACGATCGGCGGCAACGGCGACGTGGCGACGCAGGTCGGCATGGCGGTGCACATCTACGCGGCCAACCGCTCGATGACCGAGCGCTCGTTCTACAACGCCGACGGCGAAATGCTGATCGTGCCGCAACTCGGCCGCGCCCGCTTCGTCACCGAGCTCGGCGTGATCGAGGCGAAGTGCGGCGAGATCGTCATCATCCCGCGCGGCCTGCGCTTTCGCGTCGAGCTGCCGGACGGTCCCTCGCGCGGCTATATCTGCGAGAATTACGGCGCGCCGCTGCGGCTGCCCGAACTCGGTCCGCTCGGCGCCAACGGCCTCGCCAATACGCGCGATTTTTTGGCGCCGGTCGCGGCCTACGAGGAAACGCAGGGGTCCGCACACGATGGTCGCCAAGTTTCAGGGCAATCTGTGGGCGGCGGAGATGAACCACTCGCCGCTCGACGTCGTCGCCTGGCACGGCAACTACGCGCCCTACAAATACGACCTCGCGCGCTTCAACGTCATCGGCTCGGTGAGCTTCGACCATCCCGATCCGTCGATCTTTTCCGTCCTCACCGCGCCGTCCGACCTGCCCGGAGCGGCCAACATCGACTTCGTCATCTTCCCGCCGCGCTGGCTGGTCGGCGAGGACACGTTCCGGCCGCCCTGGTTCCATAGGAACGTCATGACCGAGTTCATGGGATTGTTGGAAGGCGTCTACGACGCCAAGGCGGAAGGTTTTTTGCCCGGCGGCGCCAGCCTGCACAATTGCATGACCGCGCACGGCCCCGACGCCGAGACCTGGGCGCGCGCGTCGAGCGCGGAACTGAAACCGCACAAGGTCGAGAACACCATGGCCTTCATGTTCGAGAGCCGCTACGCCATGCGGCTCACGCGCTATGCGGTCGAATCCTCCGAGCTGCAGCACGATTATTTCGAAGGCTGGCAGGGGCTGGAGAAGCATTTCACGAAGTAGGGCCGTAGCCCGGGCGAGCGACAGCGAAACCCGGGGACAGCGCGCGAGCCGGGATCGTCCCGGGTTTCGCTGGCGCTCAACCCGGGCTACGTTCCGGGAAACGGCGTTACTCCCGCCCGTACGCGTCGCTCATGCGCACGATATCGTCCTCGCCGAGATAGCTGCCGACCTGGACTTCGATCAGTTCGAGCGGGATCTTGCCGGGATTGGCGAGGCGGTGCATGCCGCCGATCGGGATGTAGGTCGATTCGTTCTCGTGGACGATGCGGGTTTCCTCGCCGACGGTGACTTCGGCGGTGCCGCGCACCACGACCCAATGCTCGGCGCGATGGAAGTGCTTCTGCAGCGACAGTTTGGCGCCCGGCTTCACCACGATGCGCTTGACCTGATAGCGCGAGCCGGTGTCGACGCCCTGATAATAGCCCCACGGCCGATAGATGCGCAGGTGCGCCACCGCCTGCTGCCGGTTCTGCGCCTTCAGTTGCTCGACCAGCGCCTTGACCTCTTCCGCCTTGTCGCGCGCGGCGACGAGGACGGCGTCGGCCGTCGCCACCACGATGACGTCATCGAGCCCGACCACCGCGGTGAGGATCGCGTCGTCCGCCCGCGCCAGGCTGTTGCGGCTGTCGTGGAAGACGACCGGGCCGGTCCCGGCATTGCCGTTGTGGTCGTGCTCGAGCACCTCCCAGACCGCGTTCCAGGAGCCGACATCGGACCAGCCGAGATCGACCGGGACCACGGCGGCGCGGTCGGTGCGTTCCATCACGGCGTAGTCGATCGATTTCTTCGGCGCCTGGCCGAACGGCTCGGCCGGCAGGCGCAGAAAATCGAGATCGTGCTTGAGGCCCGCGACCGCCGCTTCGGCCGCCGCGGCGATGGCCGGTTCGAAGCGGGCGATCTCGGCCAGCATGACGTCGGCGCGGAACGCGAAATTGCCGCTGTTCCAAAGATACTTTTCGGCGATGTAGCCGGAAGCCGTCGCGGCGTTCGGCTTTTCCACGAAGGCCGCGACCGCGAGCGCGGCGCCGCCATTGAGTTTGGCGCCCGGCCGGATATAGCCATAGTTGGTCGCCGGGAAGGTCGGATTGATGCCGAACGTCACGATCAGGCCGTCGGCGGCCGCGACCGCCGCCTCGCGGCAGGCACGCCTGAAGGCGTCCGCGTTGCGCACGACGTGATCGGCGGCGAGAATGAGCACGGTCGCCTGCGGATCGCGCGCGCGCGCCAGCGCCGCGGCGACGGCCACCGCCATCGCCGAATCCCGCCGCATCGGTTCGAGCACGATGTCGGCTGCGATGTCGCTTTCGCGCAGCTGCTCGGCGACGATGAAGCGGAAGTCGGAGTTGGTGATGACGATCGGCCGCTCGAACAGCTCCCGGTCGGCGATGCGATCGAGCACCTGCTGGAAGGTCGAGCGCGCGTCCACCAGCGCAACGAACTGCTTGGGCATGCTTTCGCGCGACACCGGCCACAGCCGCGTGCCCGCCCCGCCGCACATGATCACAGGTACCATCAAGCCCGACATGACCTCAGCCATCGTTCCCGGCCACCTCCCGGCTTATTAGCATAGCGCATTTTTCCGGAAAAGTGGCCATCGGTTTTTCCGAAGGAAAATGCGTCTAGCATGGCGCTTGCGCCGTTTACAGCCCGGCGATTACGTAGCGGAATTGCAGTTTGCCGCCTTTTAGAAACGATCAAGTGCTTGCCAATGCGTTAAATATCAAGCCCAATCAGCTCGAGCCGCGCTCACCTGAAGCGGAAATAAAAAACATACCACAGCGCTTTCAGGCCGTCCCGCCAATTGATCTTCTTGCCCTCGGCGTAGGTCCGCCCGTAATAGCTGATGCCGAGCTCGTAGATGCGCAGGTTGCGCTGCCTCGCGATCTCCGCGCTCATCTCCACCTCGATGCCGAAATCGTTGGCGCTGAGCCGCAGCGAGCGCGCCACCTTGCCGGTCATCATCTTGTAGCAGGTCTCGATGTCGGTCAGCGTCTGGTTGAACGCGATGTTGAAAAGCTGCGAGATCAGCCGGTTGGCGAGATAGTGGTGATAGAACAGCGAACGGTGCGGACGGCCATAGAAGCGCGAGCCATAGACCACGTCGGCGACCTTGCGCACCGCGATCAGATCGTACATCTGCCCCCAATCGGCGGGATCGTATTCGAGATCGGCGTCCTGGATGACGACGATGTCGCCGCCGAACGCGGCGAAATCCGGTCTGCAGCGCGCCGCCCTTGCCTTTGTTGCGGTCGTGGAAGATCGGCCGCACCGTGACCGAGGACGGCCCCGGCGCCTGCGCGAAGTCGAGGTTGCCCGCGGGATCGATCTCGACGCTCGATCCGGACCGCGACCCGTCCGGAAAGTTGGCCGCGAGCCATTCGCGCGTGCCGTCTTTCGAACAATCGTCGACGACGATGATTTCCTTGCTCACGTCGGGGAGCGCGCGCGCGGTGACGACGAGAATTTGTCCGAGCGTATGCCGTTCGTTGTACGCCGGGATGATCACCGACAGCAGCATCGGCGGCTCTATTCGGCGATCAGCTTGAAATAGTCGATGGTGCGTTCGAGGCCGTCGCGCAGCTCGACCGTCGGCGACCAGCCCAGTTTCTCGCGGGCGAGCGAAATATCAGGCTGACGTTGCCGCGGATCGTCCGCCGGCAGCGGCTTGAACACCAGCGGCGAGCGCGATTGCGTCATGGCGATGACCGTCTCGGCGAGCTCCCGCACGGTGATTTCGTTCGGGTTGCCGAGGTTGATCGGTCCGGTGACGCCGTCGTCGGTCGCCATCAGCCGCAAAATGCCTTCGACCAGATCGTCGACGAACGCGAACGAACGCGTCTGCGTGCCGTCGCCGTAGACGGTGATCGGTTCGCCGCGCAGCGCCTGCATGATGAAGTTCGACACCACGCGGCCGTCGTTGGGGTGCATGCGCGGCCCGTAGGTGTTGAAGATGCGCGCCACCTTGATGCGCACGCCGTGCTGGCGGTGATAGTCGAAGAACAAGGTTTCGGCGGCGCGCTTGCCTTCGTCGTAGCAGGCCCGCGGTCCGAGCGGATTGACGTGGCCCCAATAGGATTCCGGCTGCGGGTGGACGTGCGGATCGCCATAGACCTCGCTGGTCGAGGCCTGGAAGATCCTGGCCTTGATGCGCTTGGCGAGCCCGAGCATGTTGATCGAGCCGTGCACGCTCGCCTTGAGGGTCTGCACCGGATCGAACTGATAATGAATGGGCGAGGCCGGGCAGGCGAGATTGAAGATCTGATCCACTTCGACATAGAGCGGCATGGTGATGTCGTGCCGCAGCACCTCGAAGCGCGGATCGGCCAGGAGATGTTCGATGTTCTGCCGCCGCCCGGTGTAATAATTGTCGACGCAAAGCACCTCGTGGCCGGCGGCGAGCAGCCGTTCGCACAGATGAGAACCGATAAATCCCGAACCGCCCGTGACGAGTGTGCGTAAACGTGAAAATGACATACGTCCGCCCGTGGAAAGAGAGAAAACTTTGTCCTTATACAATACGACCGACTCAAATCAAGCACGGGATCTTTATGCGCACTGGCACAATAGAACGGTTGGCACGATGAGCGGGCGCAAAATCAATAAGCGCGGCGATCATGTGCTTCGAGGCGCATCGCCGTGTCGTCGATTTGCGATCCCAGAGGCCGTCGGGGATCGCGGTATAATGAGGTTCGGCTCGTCGAGGTTCCGACGGCACGCCGCGAAGTTCATGGACTTATGACGCGTCAAAAAATCAACTCTTCGAATTTGTCAGGATAGAGCGTCGACGTATTCCAAAACGGATTGGCCCGCTCTTTGCGGTCGAACCAGTAATAGCGGTGCGGAGCCAAGACGGTACGCTTCGTATTTCCGAGATAGCTCGCCCACCAGCTGAAACTCGAATTGCTGATGGCGATCCGGCTGGCGCGCGCGAGCAAAAAAAAGTCCAGCAGCGAGTCGGTAAACTGAAGGACGTGACAACGCCGCGCCACTCCGTGCCTCGCGAGAAAGTCGGCCAGCAGCGCTTTATTGTCAGTTGCGACTACCAGGGGTCCGTGACCCTCGAGCGATTGCATCGCTCGCAAAAAATACTTTTCGGGCAACGGCTCCTGCGGGCCGCGGCCGTGATCGGTCGCCGGATTGCTGAAGAATTGTATGTGAATGGCGTCGAAATCATCCAGTCCGTGCTGGGCGCAATAACGGTCAAGTTCATCCCTAATCGCCGCGGGCTCGCAGAATAAGCGGCGGATTTCGTCTTCGACGTTGGCGAAATACTTCTCACACTGAAAATTTCCGCGCAGATCGATATTTGGCATAAAGGGTATTTCTTCAAACATGAAAGTACGCTCGTGATAGAGTGTGCCGAGCGCGGGGCCGTAGTAGCGCGTCACGGCGGGAAACAGCTTGCCATAATCCCTGCCGCTGAGGACGCATTTCCAATGCGGCAGCCGCGGGGTCGCTCCGTACTTGGCCGCGTAGCCCAGCACAGCCGAGATCTGAAATAATTGATTTCCGAATTGCCCCCAATTCCCGAGCGCGGAAAAAGTAACAGTTGGAGGAGAGGGTTCGGACCCTCTTTTTAAGAATGGGATCATTTTGTACGCAATTCGGTCTATGCAACTATTTGTTGACCGATAGCCGTTCTTCTTTGCTCCTGTTGCCGGAGAGCGTTATCGTAATCTTTGATATAACGGCTCAAATTCGGCTCGCGGATTCCGGAAAAATGACATATAAAATCGCCCTCCGTCCAAGTTTGCGCGACCGAAGTTACATGGAAGAGATTGCGCTCGATAGGGAAACTGTTGAAGTTCGTCGGCTTTGGATCGATTGCCACGCCTCGTGCAAATTCGGGAGCGATCGACATCAAGCATTTCATTGCGAATTGTTCCCAATTAGCATGATTAACGTCCCCATCAAATTGCCAAATCAAATCGAGCATGCGTTCGGTCGTCGGGCCGTGACGTGCGAAGAGGACCCCGCTATTCAATCCGTCCTCATCCTCGGTCAACAGGAATGAAGCGCCGGCGCGTTTCATGGCGTCAAAGTGCTGGGATGGCGAGACTTCGAGATTTGTAATCATGGCGTCGGCGTCGACAAATAGGATTTGTTCGGTCCCGCTTCGCAACAAATGAAGTAGTAGGGGGAGCTTCAGCCAGGGTAGAGGGCGATCGAAACGTAGGGGCGCGTCCTTTAGCAAATGGTAAGCGAACCGATGCTTCGCGGCGTAGCGCTTGTGGCTCTCTATGCACGGTGCGACCGCATTGAGATATTGCTCTCCGACGGCCAAACTGCAGATGGCCGTCGTTCGGCCGCCGGCGAAGGACTGCGGTCGCAACATCTTCGCCAAGCTCGTTAAGCGATAGCTAAGTTCGACCTGTACGGTATTGTCGTTATCTGCGAGTGCTTTTAGATGGGAGCTAACGTATCGATTCTGGTAGTATGCGATGCACGCGGTGTTCAGCGATACATGGTGAAAGACGTCGTTCGACGATACATGGTCAATCTCGTTCGATATTGCGCCCAAATTATGCGCTATCTGCGGAACCTGAGAAATATGATCCGGACTGCAGCAAAACTCTGCGCGTGAGCTTGTATATTCGTCTGAGATAGCGGCGGCTCACTATGAATTGTGCCGCGGTGGCGACGAAAATAAGCAGCACAAGAGCAAATTCTGCTTTCGAAATCAAAGGCATAAGCGGTCCCTCGACCGGCACGATACGTGACCTCCTGGTTGAAATCAAGCTATGTGCGGGAAAGTTTTGACAGCTCTCCTGGCAGGCTGCTGCAAAAGTCCCTCGACGGCGAGAATGGCATGTGATTCCGTGGATTTGAAGCCACGGGATGATTTGCCATGCGTGGACGGGATGATCGGCCGGAAGGGTTTTTCTCTTACGTTCGGTTGGAAGAGCGCATCCCCTTGGATCACCCACTACGGCCGATCCGGCAAGTGGCGGATGAGGCTCTTGGCACTGAACGAGCGGTTTGAGGCGGCTTTATGCATCGACGGGACGGCCATCAATCGCGCCCGAAATGCTGTTGCGGGCGACGCTTCTGCAGGCGTTCTTCTCGGTGCGCTCGGAGCGGATGCTGATGGAGCAGATCAACTACAATCTGTTGTTCCGCTGGTTCGTTGGCCTGCCGATGGACGCGGAGGTGTGGCACCCGACAGGGTTCACCCACAATCGCGACCGGCTGCTGGAGGCGGATGTCGCGGGAGTTCCTGGCGGCGCTTTTGGCGTTGCCGCAGGTCAAGAAGCTGCCGTCGAGCGAGCACTTCTCTAAGGATGCCTTCGTTCGACCAACCATGCGGGGGGAGGTGGGTCGCCGCGTCGGTGAAATCGTAGACCGTGTGGCGTGCCGTCGATTACTCTGACGCCGGAGAGTTTGACGGGCGGGCGGGCCGCATACCGATGTTTCGCCATGCCTGAGCGGCGTGCTAGACGGAGGCGCGTTTTCATGGGGACACTTTCGCATGCCCAATTCGGTTATCACCGGCGTGACCGGCCAGGACGGCGCCTATCTGGCGCGGCAATTGCTGCGGCGCGGGCACACCGTGTTCGGCGGCTTTCGCCGGACGAGCTCGGTCAATTTCTGGCGGCTGCAGGAGCTCGGCATCCTCGATCATCCGGCCTTGCGGCTGGTCGAATTCGACATCATCGATCCCGGCGCGTGCCTGCGGCTCATCGACAAGGCGGCGCCGGAATGCGTCTACAATCTGGCGGCGCAGAGTTTCGTCGGCGTATCGTTCGACGAGCCGGTTGCGACCGCACAAATGACCGCCATCGGCCCGCTGCACCTGCTCGAAGCCATCAGGCAGGTGAACCGCGACATCAAGTTCTATCAGGCGTCCTCGTCGGAGCTTTACGGCCAGGTCCGCGCGATCCGCAAAACGAGGAAACGCCGTTCCACCCGCGCAGCCCCTATGCGGTCGCCAAGCTGTTCGGTCACTGGATCACGGTCAATTATCGCGAAGCCCACGGCATCTTCGCCTCGAGCGGCATTCTGTTCAATCATGAATCGCCGTTGCGCGGACGCGAGTTCGTCACGCGCAAGATCACCGACGCCGTGGCCCGCATCCATCTCGGCAAGCAGGACCGGCTGGAGCTCGGCAATCTCGACGCGCGGCGCGATTGGGGCTTTGCCGAGGAGTACACCGAAGGGATGCTGGCGATCATGGCGCACGCCGAGGCCGAAACGTTCGTGCTCGCGACCGGCAGAAACGCGACGGTGCGGGATTTTGCCGACATGGCGTTTCGCGTCATCGGCATCGATCTCGACTGGCGCGGGCAGGGCCGCGACGAGGAGGGCGTCTGCCGGCGGACCGGTAAGGTCCGGGTCAAGGTCGATCCGACATACTTCCGTCCCGCCGAAGTCGACGAACTCGTCGGCGATCCCGCCAAGGCGGCAAAGCTGCTCGGCTGGAAGGCGCAAACGCCGCTCGAAGAGCTGTGTCGGTTGATGGTCGAGGCCGACGTCCGGAGAAATGAAGTTGGCTTCTCGCTCTGAAGGCGTGCTGATCACCGGCGGCACCGGCTTTACCGGCCGCCGGTTGGCCGAACGGCTGCGTCAGGACGGCCATGAGGTCGCGGTTTTGAGCCGGCATGCCGCCGATGCCGGCAGCGTCGTCGCCGATCTGTGCGACGTCGGCGGCACGACGCGGGCGCTGTCGCACCTGCGTCCGCGGGCGATCGTCCATCTCGCCGGGGTCGCGGCGCCGAGCCACAACGATATTGCCGAGATGTACTGCGCCAATGTGGTCGGAACGGCCAATCTGTTCTCCGCCATCGCGGCGGCGAAGGCCGAGCCCGATCTCGTCATCGTCGCCTCGAGCGGCCAGGTCTACGCGCCGGCCAAGGACGCGACGCCGCTCTCCGAGGACGCCCCGCTGGCGCCGGCGTCGCACTATGCGGTGAGCAAGCACGCCACCGAGGAGGTCGCTGCGCTCTACGCCAGCCGCTTTCGCATCATCGTGACGCGGGCCTTCAACTATACCGGCCCCGGCCAGGACTTGAGCTTTCTGGTGCCCAAGATCGTGCAGCATTATGTCGAGCGGCGCAGCGAAATCCGGCTCGGCAATCTCGATCTGTTTCGTGATATTTCCGCCGTCGAACGGGCGGTGGAGGCCTTTGCGCGGCTCGTTTCGCGCGCAAGCGCGCCGACCGTCGTCAATATCTCTTCCGGGCGCGCGGTTCATCTGGCGGATATCCTCGCGATCATGGAGGAGATTTCGGGGCATAGGCTGCGCACCGTGACGGATCCCGCGTTCGTTCGCGGCGACGAACCGCGCTGGATCATCGGGTCGCCGAAACGGCTCGAGGGCCTCGTCGGGCCGTTGCCAAATCCGGAGTTTCGCGACACGCTGGCGCGCATGTACGACGCCATGTACGAACAAACAAAAGGCGCTGCGCCGCCATGACGGTTCCATCGGCGCCGCCGCCGCGCTCGCCGGGCAGGCGGAGGTATTGCGCCGCTGGCTGTTCGATTCGCTCTGCCGCTGTGGTGGCGGATCGGCGCCGATCACGCGAACGGCGGTTATCACGAGCGCATCGATTTCCGCGGCCGTCCGGTCGAACTGCCGCGGCGCTCGCGGGTCGCCGCGCGCATGGCGTTCTGTTATCGCGAGGCCGGCAGGCTCGGATGGCGAGGGCCGTGGCGCGAAGCCGGGCGTCACGCGCTGACCTCCTTGCGCGAGCGCTTCATGCGCGACGACGCGACCGTGATCGCGGCAGTGCGGCAGGACGGCGGCGCCGACGAGACGTTCGACCTCTATAACCAGGCTTTCGCGCTGCTGGCCTATGCCTGCGGCCATCAGGCGCTCGATCCCGACGGCGATTGGCGCAGCCGTGCCGTCACGCTCGTCGGGACGCTGCGGCGCGATTTCGCCAATCCGGACGGCGGCTTTCGCGAGGACCGCGCCGGCACGCCGCCGTTTCGCGCTAATCCGCACATGCACCTGATCGAGGCCGCGCTCGCCTGGATGGCGATCGACGATGATCCGATCTGGCGCGGCCTCGCCGACGAGATTGCCGCGTTGTGCCTCGACCACATGATCGACGCGCAGAGCGGAGCGCTTTACGAGTTGTTTGCTGCCGACTGGACGCCGTTCGTTGACGACGGCGGCGGGATCGTCGAACCGGGCCACCATTACGAATGGGCCTATCTGCTCGACCGCTGGGCGCGGCTGACCGGCCGCGCGCGGCCGGCCGCATTCGGCAAATTGATCGCGTTTGCGGATCACAGCGGCATCGACCGGGCGCGCGGCGTCGCCGTCAACGGCGTGCGGCTTGACGGCAGTGTCGCCGATGCGGTCGCCCGGCTTTGGCCGCAGACCGAGCGGCTGCGCTGCTATGTCGTCGACGCGCGCGGCGGCGACGATCCACGGCTCGGCGCGGCGGTCGAGGCCTTGCAAGGGTATCTCGACGCGCCCGTACCCGGTCTGTGGTACGAAAACCGCGCCGCCGACGGAGCCTTCGTCGTCGATGCGGCGCCGGCGACCAGCCTTTATCATATTGTCGGCGCTGTCGCGGAATTTTGGTCGGCGTTCGGGGCGAAACCGTAGACGACTTTCCACGAAAAAAATCCGGCGGTGGAAAACGACCGTGCTGGTGGACATTACTTTTGCGCTTGCTGGTGAGTGGATTGCCTCCGAGCGCGCCGGCCGCAGCATCATTCCGCTGGCGTTCTGGATTTTTCTCGATCGGCGGGGGTTGTTCTGCTGATCCAGGCGCTGTCCCGCAAGGACGCGGTCTTCATTGCCGGGCAGGCGTCGGGCTCTTCGTCTATCTGCGCAACATCCATTTCATCATTTGCGACCGCAAGCCGCGTCTGGCTTGCACATCAAGCCGGAGGCAATGGACACCAACCCGGCCAGCGTGTGATAAATTCGTCGGACCACGGCGGCGACGGGGCGCGGCGCCGGAACCAACACGACGGGGCGAATCGCGTTCAGCAACGATTACCAGGCCCACGCGGGCCACATCGGCTCGCACCGATCGGCGTTTCGCCGTCGGCGCGCTGGCTTGCCGTGCGGGCGGCCGCGGCCGCGCGGTACCAGCGCGATCGCGACAATCACGCCATATTGATTTGCTGGTGCTGTTCGTCGTCGTCTGGATCGTTTCAGATCATCGTCTTTTCGGCGATCGGGCTGAACGACGATCTCACCGAAGCGTTTGTTTGGAGCCAGCACCCGGCGGCCGGCTACGCCAAGCATCCGCCGCTCGCCGCGCTGATCGTGTCGGCTGGTTCAGGGCTTTTCGCTGGCCGACTGGTCGTTTGACCTGCTGGCGATGGTCAATTCCGCCGTCGCGTTGTTCGCGGTCGATCGCATTGCCCGCCGCTATGTCAGCGGGGACAAGCGTCTCCTGGTTCGTTCCTCCTGGTACTGATGCCGGTTTCATCAATTCCACGGCCAGCGCTTTTCGACCGATCAGACGTTGCTGCTGACCTGGCCGATCGCGACGTATTGCTTTCTGGTGCTGACGAAACGCGCGCGCTCGCGTGGGCGGCGCTCGCCGGCTTCACGGCTGCGCTGGCCAGACTCGGCAAATATTATCCCATCTATCTCATTGTCGCCTTTGTTGTTGCGGCGTTGTCGCATCCGCGCCGCTTCGCGTATCGGCGGTGGGCCTCGCCGTGGGTTTCGCTGGTGTGTGGCTTGGCGGCGCTTGCTCCGATTTCATTGGCTCCGTCGTCGGGCCCACCATGGTGTGCTACGCGATTTGTGTTCATGCCAGCCACTCGATCACCTACGAAGTCGGGGCGACTTTGGAGTATGCGGTCGGCGGCGTCGCCTATGTGCTTTTACCGATCGGTGCCTATGTTGTGACGGTTTGCCCCGATCGCCGCATGCTCGCGGCGGCGCTGTGGCCGGACGATCCGGACCGCCGCATGTGGCGTGATGTTGTGGTGCGCTGGCGGCGCCGCTGCTGACGGCGCCGATCATCGGCGTCAAGCTGACGTCGCGGTGGACCATGTCGGGCTGGTCCCGGCTGCCGATCGCGCGGCCGGCTCCCCCGGACATCAAGGTGACGCGCGCCGCGGCGCTGCGCGCTGGTCGCCGTCGCGCTCATCACCGCCGCGGTGTTCGTCGCCGCGCCCGTCATCGCGTGGAGAACTTCGTCAGAGAATCAAAAGAACGGGCGCGCTGATCACCGCGTCGCACGGAGCTGACGCGGTCGTGGCGAACGACCATGCGGCGGCCGCTGACCATGGTCGCGGGAGACGTCGCCTTGACGCACTCGGTCCGTCGGCTTCTACAGTCCCGATCATCCCGACACCGGGCCGGACTTCTCCCAGGTGAACGCGCCGTGGATATCGGATGATCGCCGCGCGCGGCAAGGCTGGGCCGGGATATGCTTTGCCGACGATCGCGATTGCGTCCGCAATATCGAGTGAAGCGCCGCCGGCGCGTCCGGCGTAGTGCGCGTCGAGAAGGAATTGACGGTATCGTTTTTCGGTATCCACCAGGCGTCGGTGCCGGTCGTTTTGCTTGTTCCGCCGCAGCGTTAGCGGGATGTTCACCGCCGACGATCTTATCCTCGGCGGCGGCGTGGCTGGTCGGACCATAGGTCGCGTGAAGTGAAAGTCCGCCGCGCTGGCGCGGCCGGACCGTGAAGGAAGCGTCAGTGGAAACGGGTGTGGTCACCGGGGCTGCCGGGTTCATCGGGTTCCACGTGGCGCGGCGATTGTCGGCCGACGGTTACGCCGTCGTCGGCATCAACAATTTCGACCCCTATTACGATCCCGGCTTGAAGCGGAGCCGCGTCGCCGCGCTCGCAACGTGTGCGAATTTCCGATTCGCGGAGGCCGATTTTGCCGACCGCGGCGCGGTCGCGCGCCTGTTTGCCGCCGATCGCTTCGCCTATGTCGTGCATCTCGGTGCGCAGGCCGGCGTGCGCTATTCGATCGATCATCCGCATGAGTTTGCCGGCTCGAATGTGACCGGTTTTCTGAACGTGCTCGAAGGGGCGCGGCGCGCGGCGTGCCGCATCTGCTGTATGCGTCGTCAAGCTCAGTTTACGGAAGCAAGGCTCCGGAGGCCCGCTGCGCCGTGACCGACCGGTGCGACCGGCCGCTGTCCTTCTACGCGGCCACCAAACGCGCCAATGAACTGATGGCGCATGCCTACACGCATCTCTACGGCATTCCCACCAGCGGCCTGCGGTTCTTCACGGTGTACGGGCCGTGGGGCCGTCCGGACATGGCCGTATCGCTGTGCGCGGGCGATCGCGGAAGAAGCGATCAGATGTACAACTATGGACGCTTGCGCCGCGACTTCACCTACGTCGACGATGCGACCGAGGCGGTAGCGCGCCTGTTGGCGAAGGCGCCGAAGCCCGATCCGGCCTGGAGCGAAGACGGGTCCGACATGAGCCGCAGCGCCGCGCCGTGGCGCGTCTACAATATCGGCAACGGCAACCCGGTCGAACTCACCGAGATGGTGCGACTGATCGAACAGGCCGTCGGCCGACCGGCCGCGCGAGAATTCTTGCCAATGCAGCCGGGCGACGTGTTAGAGACTTTCGCGGATCGCGCCGATCTGGACGAGGCCATCGGCTCATGGCCGCAAACCGGGCTCGGGGAGGGCATTCGGAAATTCGTCGATTGGTTTGGCGCCTACCGGTCCCAGGCTGCGGCGCTCTGACGCCAAATCCGAGCGCCAAGTCCGAGCGCCAAGTCCGCTTTACCAGATGCTGCTTTACCAGATGACGCCTTGCTTGATGACGCTTCCATGACGGTTTCCCCAACGAAATTCGCTGCCGCTTTTTTTCATGACATAACGCCTTTGATGCTGCGTTCGCACCAGGAGCACGGATACCCATGCATGTGACGATGATCGGCGCCGGCTATGTTGGGCTTGTTTCCGGCGCCTGTTTCGCCGATTTCGGCCATGACGTGGTCTGCATCGACAAGGATGCCGCCAAGGTCGCAGCGCTCAACCGCGGCGAGATTCCGATCTTCGAGCCCGGGCTGAGCGAGCTTGTTGAAAGCAACGTGCGCAGCGGTCGGCTCCAATTTTTGGTAGAACGACGGCATCGTCGGGCCGATGCCGTGTTCATCGCCGTCGGCACGCCGTCGCGCCGCGGCGACGGCCACGCCGATCGAGCTTCGTTTACCAGGCCGTGCGCGAGATCGCGCCATTGTTGTCGCCGACCGCGGTCCTCGTCACCAAATCGACCGTTCCGGTCGGCACCGGCGACGAGATCGAGCGCATCGTGCGGGAGCTGCGCCCCGAGGCCGACGTGCAGGTCGTCTCCAATCCCGAGTTCCTGCGCGAAGGCGCCGCGATCCAGGATTTCAGACATCCCGACCGCATCGTGGTCGGCAGCGACGACGAACGCGCGCGCGCGGCGCTGGCCGAAATCTACCGCCCGCTCTATCTCAACGCCGCGCCGATCATGTATGTCGGCCGCCGCACCGCCGAGCTGATCAAATACGCCTCCAACGCCTTCCTCGCCACCAAGATCACCTTCATCAACGAAATGGCGGATTTGTGCGAGCAGGTCGGCGCCGACGTCAACGACATCGCTCGCGGCATGGGCCTCGACAACCGCATCGGCGGCAAGTTCTTGCACGCCGGCCCCGGCTTCGGCGGCTCGTGCTTCCCCAAGGACACCTTGGCGCTGATCAAGACGGCGCAGGACCATGGCGCGCAGCTCCGCATCGTCGAGACGGTGGCGGCCGTCAACGAACAGCGCAAGCGCGCGATGGCGCGCAAGGTCGTGGCCGCGCTCGGCGGCTCGATCCGCGGCAAGACCATCGCGGTCTTCGGCCTGACCTTCAAACCAAACACCGACGACACCCGCGATTCGCCGGCGCTGCCGCTGATCACCGCGCTGCAGGACCTCGGCGCCGCCGTGCGCAGCTACGACCCCGCCGGCATGGAGCAGGCCAAGTCGCAGCTGCCTTCGATCGCCTATTGCCGCAGCTCCTACGAGGCGGCCGAAGGCGCCCACGCGGTGGTGATCGCCACCGAATGGGCGGAGTTCCGGGCGCTCGATCTGGCGCGGCTGCGCGGCGTCATGGCGGAGCCTCTGATCGTCGATTTGCGCAACGTCTATCGCCCCGACGAGATGAAGCGCGCCGAATTCCGCTACGTCTCGGTCGGCCGCGGTTGAAAAACGCAAACGCTCGGGCCGAACAAACACGCGGTGCACTCAATGACCAGATCCGTGCTCGGTATCATCGGCGGCTCCGGCATCTACGACCTGCCGGGGCTCGAAAACGCGGCGACACAGGCGATCGGCGGCCCCTGGGGCGAGCCGTCGGCCAAGCTTTTGACCGGCGAGATCGCCGGACTGCCGATCGTCTTCCTGTCGCGTCATGACAAGGGGCACCGGCTGTCGCCGTCCGACATCAACTACCGGGCCAATATCGACGCGCTCAAGCGCGCCGGCGTGACCGATCTCATCTCGCTGTCGGCGTGCGGCTCGTTCAAGGAGGATTTGCCGCCGGGCACCTTCGTGCTGGTCGATCAATTCGTCGACCGCACCTACAAGCGCGAAAGTTCGTTCTTCGGCACCGGCTGCGTGGCGCATGTGTCGATGGCGCATCCGGTGTCGCCCAGGCTGCGGATTCACATCGCCGCGGCGGCGATGGCGGAGAATGTCGCGATCGTGCGCGATGGCACCTATGTGTGCATCGAAGGTCCGCAATTCTCGTCCCTCGCCGAGAGCCTGACCTACAAAGAGCACGGCTATTCGGTCATCGGCATGACCAACATGCCCGAGGCCAAGCTCGCCCGCGAGGCGGAGATTTGCTACGCGACCGTCGCCATGGTGACCGACTTCGACTGCTGGCATCCCGACCACGACGCCGTCACGGTGCAGGACATCATCAAGGTTCTGACCGCCAATGCCGACAAAGCGAAGCGGCTGGTCGCTCGCCTCGCGCGCGATTTCCCGCGCGAGCACGAGCCGTGCCCGATCGGCTCCGACCGCGCGCTCGACAACGCCTTGATCACTGCGCCAGAGGCGCGCGACCCGGCGCTCCTGAAAAAGCTCGACGCCGTCGCCGGCCGCGTGCTGCGCGGCTGAGCGCTCACGCCGCGCCGTCGGCGTGGATGAGAGCCCGGGTCTCGCTTGCCTCCAGCCGGCGCACGGCGTCGGCAATTTCCGTCGCGACCGTCATCGCACGGGCCAAGGCCTGGCCGCTGGCGGCGATGGCCGCGCATTCGGCGTCATGGCCGCGGCACCATGCGATTTGTTCGATCAAGTCCGTCAGGTCGGCGCGGACCGGCACGTAATGCCGCCACGGCACGAGCCGGTCATAGTACCATTGCCGGAAACCGTGCTCCGATTGGACCTTCAAGACGCAGCAGCCGAGCAGCAGCCGTACGAAAAAATTCGACCAGGCATTGGAGTGGCCGTCGATGTCGACGGCGAATTTGTAGCCGCCCCAATCCGACTGCCGGATCTTGTTGCCGACGACACCGTGGCGCGCGAGCCGTCGGCGGTCGACCGGCGCGGCATCCTCGATCTTGCGGATTTTGACGTCGGTGCCCGGAACCGCACGGAGCATCAGGCACATGCGGACGCGGGGACGCAGGCGGTGATCGTCGGCCGCCATCGTTTCCGTCGTCACCGGGCCGCCGCCGCTCGATGTGCCGCGCCACAGCACGGTGTCCGGCCGCTGCGCCCAGGGGAGCGCCAACGAAGCGCGGCGAAATTCGGCGTAACCATCCGAGTTGACGAACAGCGGGTCGGGAACGAGAACGACGTCGTCGCGGTTCGAGCAGAAGACGAGTTCGCCGGGCGGCGTGTCATTGCTTCGGACATTGGCGTTGCCGCCGCCCGCGTCGGCGCCGCGGCTCGAACAGAACGCCAGTTCGCCGGTCCGCAAGGCGTTGCCGTCGGACACGTCCGCCGTCGCCGTGCCGATCGCCGCCGCGGTCCGGGCAAAGACGCCGAGCACCGCCGGCACCCGTGCATACAGCATGCGGTAGACCGCCGGACGTTCCATCGCGCTGACCAAATCCAGCGCGACGGCGATGCCCGCATGGTTCTTGTGCAGCGATACCTGCAGCGGATGAGATGCATCCGACCGATCGACGACGGCGACGCTGCGGTGTTCGCCGCTCATGCTGCGGGCGAAGTGCCGCCGCAGCAGCGCCAATTTCGCCCGCTCGGGAAGGAATGAGACCAACTTTTTCAAAATACGGAATCTCCGATAGCGCACGCACCGCGTCGGTCCGCGCGCCTCCTGCCATCGGTCACGGCCGCAAGCCCTCGAGCAAGGCCAAGCCCTCGAGCAAGGCCTTGTGGAAAACCTCGGGGGCCTGGATCTGCGGTGCATGGCCGAGGTCCGGAAACTCGACCAAGCGCGCATTCGGAATGCGTGCCGCCGCTTCCTTGCCGAGCACCGGATAATTGCCGAGCGTCGCACGGACTGCCGGCGGCGCCAGGTTCTTGCCGACCGCGGTGTTGTCCTTGTCGCCGATCATCAGCAGCGTCGGCGCCGCGATGTGCTCGAGTTCGTAGACCACCGGCTGCGTCATCGCCATGTCGTCGATCAGCGCCGTGTTCCAGGCGACGATGTCGTGGCCGGGACCGCGAAAAAGTCCCGCCAGCATCTCGACCCAGCGATCATATTTCGGATCCCAGTCCCGGCATAATAGGTCGCGCGCTGATAGGCGCGAATGCTGTCGACGGTCGTATGGAGTTCGTCCTGATACCAGTCATCGACGCTGTGCCACGGCACGCCCTTCGCCTTCCAATCTTCGAGCCCGATCGGATCGACCAGCACCAGCTGATCGACCGCATCGGGAAACGTCAAAGCGTAGCGCATGGCGAGCATGCCGCCGATCGAGTGGCCGATGATGGTCGAGCGGCTGATCCCGAGCGACGCCAGCAGCGCGTGAGTGTTGCCGGCGAGCTGCTGGAAGCTGTACTGATAATGCGCCGGCTTGCTCGATTTGCAGAAGCCGATCTGATCGACCGCGATCACGCGATAGCCCTTCTCGACGAGGACCGTGATGGTCGCCTGCCAGGTCGCGGCGCAGAAATTCTTGCCGTGAAACAAGACCGCGGTGCGGCCATTCGCCCCCGCCGGCGCCGGCTTGACGTCCATATACGCCATCTCGACCGCTTCGCCCTGCGAGGTGAAGGTGAACCGCGACACCGGCCAGGGATAATCG
Source organism: uncultured Pseudomonadota bacterium (assembly GCA_963745155.1). Lineage (GTDB taxonomy): Bacteria > Pseudomonadota > Alphaproteobacteria > Rhizobiales > Xanthobacteraceae > BOG-931. The sequence goes on from CAVUWO010000009.1 coordinate 305,679, forward strand.
AAGCCTTGCAGTTGCGGTCCATAAGCCGGCGAGACGTCGGCTGCGGCGGCGGGCCATCCGGTTCCAAAGAGCGCGGCGATGATGGCTATGACCGCGATGCCAGCGCGGGATGGGCTCGGCGGTGAGGGAGAGCAGGCAAGGCGGGAGTTATCCACATGGCCGATCTTCCTCGATTAGTTTCGCCGGTCGGAACGTGTCGCAGCCCTGCGGCGGCTATTTTTCCTCAGCGGATGGCGGCGGCCGCCGCGCCGCCAGCATAGCGTTTTCTGAAAGAATTCCCCGCGGAAAACCGTTGATGAGCGGCGACGGGGACCACCGGCGGTACACGTAAGTATTGGAAGCAAAACGTGTTCACATTTCCGCTCGGATTCGGTCGCCAAGCCGCCTTACGGCGTGCTAGGGGAGAAGTGGGCAGCGTGGACTTCGGACCGTTTGGGGTAATGGTTCGAGGTCGAGGGTGAGGGTAGCGCTTTGAATGCACAGGATCGTTTGAAGGTCGGTGTCGTGGGCGTCGGCGTCATGGGCCGGAACCATGCGCGCGTCCTCGCGGAGATGGCCGGCGTCGAATTGGTGGGGATCGTCGATCCCGACCCCAAGCAACGGGAAGCGGTCGCCGCAACGCTCGGCTGCGCGGCCTTCACGGACCTCGACGAATTGCTCGCGCACGACGTCGATGCGGTCACGATCGCGGCGCCGACTCATTTGCACCACGATCTGGCGATCGCGTGCATTGCCCGCGGCATAAATCTGTTGGTCGAGAAGCCGATCGCGCCGACGGTCGAGGAGGGCCGCGCCATCGTCGCGGCGGCGCGCCGCGCCGGCGTGACGCTGATGGTCGGCCATGTCGAGCGCTTCAATCCGGCGGTCGAAGCGATCAAACGGGCAATCCAGAACCAGGACATCCTGTCGATCGCCATCACCCGCGTCGGTCCGTTTCCGCCGCGCATGTCGAACGTCGGCGTCGTCATCGACCTCGCCGTGCACGACATCGACCTGATCCGCTGGTTCACCGATTCGGAGATCGTCGAGATCCAGCCGCAACTCTCGAGCGCGGTGGCCGAGCGCGAGGACATCGCGCTGTTGCAGTTCCGTACCGCCTCGGGCGTGCTCGCGCACATCAACACCAATTGGCTCACGCCGTTCAAGGCGCGCACCATCCATGTCGCCACCCGCGCCAAATATCTGATCGGCGACCTTCTGACGCTGCAGGTCACCGAGTGCTTCGGCTTCCAGCCCGACGGCAGCTATTCGATGCGGCATCTGTCGACCGGCTATTCCGAGCCGCTGCGCGCCGAGCTTTTGGCCTTCGTCAAGGCGATCCGCGGCGAGCACCCCCCGCCGTCACCGGCGACGAGGGCGTCGCCTCGCTCGAAATCGCCATCCGCTGCCTCGACACCCACGCGGGTCGGACCAACGTGCCGCAGCGCAAGGGCCCGCGCCGCGTGGTCGGCTGACGCGGATTCCGTTGCCGTGACTCGTCATTGCGAGCCATAAGGGCGTTGACGCCCGTCTTCGACGGGCTATGGCGAAGCAATCCAGACTCTGTGCCGCCGACCCTGGATTGCTTCGTCGCTTCGCTCCTCGCAATGACGGTGTTGATGCGCCGTACTGACGAAGGACAATCGCATGAATCAACACGCGCGCGTGGAACTCGAGCCCATCCCCTTCATCGACGTCGCCGCGCAGCGCCGGCGGCTCGGCCGCGCGGTCGACGACGCGGTCGCGCGCGTTCTGGCGCATTGCCAATTCATCCAAGGTCCGGAAGTGCGCGCGCTCGAGGCGGAGCTCGCCGCCTTCTGCGGCGCGCGGTACGCGGTCGCCTGCGCGAGCGGCACCGATGCGCTGCGCCTCGCGCTGATGGCCTGGGAGATCGGACCGGGCGACGCCGTGATCTGCCCGACCTTCACCTTCTGCGCCACCGCCGAAGTGGTGGCGCTCGGCGGCGCCACGCCGGTCTTCGCCGACGTCGAGGCCGACACCTTCAACATCGATCCGCAAAGCTGCGCCCGCGCGGTCGAGACGGCAAAGCGTCTCGGGCTGAAGCCACGCGCCATCATCCCGGTCGATCTGTTCGGCCTGCCGGCCGATCATGACGCCATCGCCGTCATCGCCGCGGAGCACGATTTGCTCGTGCTCGACGACGCCGCGCAGTCGTTCGGCGCGACCTACAAAGGCCGCAAGCTCGGCAGTCTCGCCACCGCGACCGCGACGAGCTTCTTTCCCGCAAAACCGCTCGGCTGCTATGGCGACGGCGGCGCCGTCTTCACCGACGACGAGGCGCTGGCGGCAAAAATGCGCAGCGTGCGCGTGCATGGCGAAGGCGTCGACAAATACGACGCCGCGCGCATCGGCCTCACCGCCCGGCTCGACACCATTCAGGCCGCGGTGCTGCTGGAAAAACTCAAAATCTTCCCCGACGAAATTTTGGCGCGCAACCGCGCCGCGGAGCGCTATGCCGAAGGCCTCGCCGGCCTCGCGACGCTCCCGCGCATTCCCGACGGCCTCACCTCGGTCTGGGCGCAATACACCATCCGCCTCGCGCCCGGCCGCCGCGACGCCCTCGCCGCCGCGCTCAAAGCGCGCGGCATCCCGACCGCGATCTACTACGCCAAGCCGCTGCACCACCAGGCGGCCTACCGCCGCTTCCCCGTCGCCGACGGCGGCCTGCCGGTGAGCGAACAGCTCGCGGAGGAAGTCATCAGCCTGCCGATGCATGCGTATTTGGACGCGGCGGTGCAGGACCGGATCATCGCCGCGGTGCGGGAGGTGCTGGCTGGGTAATCTCCCGCGGAGGATATGGCGGGGCGCGCTCCCTCTCCCCGCACGCGGGGAGAGGGTCGGGGTGAGGGGGCGCTTCCACTGACGCAGCGGCAAAAATCATTTCCCAGACGCCTTCGATATTTCCCATTACGTCGTTGTTCCAGAAGCGCAGCACGCGGTAACGATGGTCGGCAAGCCATTGATCGCGAATGGCGTCAGCTTTGTTTTCGGCGTGCTGGCCGCCGTCGACTTCGACGACAAGCCGCTTCTCTCGGCAGACGAAGTCGACGACGTAAGGTCCGATCGGCTCCTGGCGGACGAATTTGAAATCGCCGAGCGAGCGGGCGCGAAGGTGACGCCAGAGCTTGCGTTCGGCCGATGTTGCGCCTCTGCGCAACAGGCGGGCCAAACGGGTTTTCCTGACATTGGCGCTGCGCATGCGGCGAAGCCCCCTCACCCCGACCCTCTCCCCGCGCGCGGGGAGAGGGAGGCGCGCGGCGATTGAGGATCATAACTACCAGATCGGCCGTCGCAATGCCTCGTCTGCCAATCGCGGCCTCCCACAGAGCATAGCGCGGATTAGCGCAGCGTAATCCGCCATTCGGGAAGATCGAACGGCGGGATACGTATAGCTATTCCACGTTACTAGCCGCGGCGGTTGATTCGGCTAACTTGTTTGTGGATCAAGTCTTTGGCAGCGGGCCGTCGCCGATCGTTGCTGCAATGCGGTTTTTCAGTTGCTCGAATAAATCCATTGGCGTCTTCCAGACAAGATGCGCGAATTGTCGCGTGTCGAAATGCAGGTCATCAATGGAGGTGTCTCTGCACGTCCAGATAACAGGAATGCCGAGGCCTTGGGCAAAACCAGCCTCGTAATATACTCCACCTCGCACTTTTCAATTCTCGCAGGTGAAGTCAGCAATTAAGAACTGCGAACGTCGGATTTCCGCGATGATCTCATCGTCTATTTTATTGTTGTGCTCCTTCTTGTCTATGCAAATCGGCTTGTATCCCGTCGCCAAAACCGCTGGAGTAATTCCTTTGGTAAAAGCATCATCCATCAAATCGTGAAACCACATTGCGATGAACGCTTGCGAGGAATCAGACTTGCGCCGCGTCAGATTATCCAATTCTTGCAATCCGGCCGCCGTGGGCCGCACGTTGCAAGCGCCTCCTAACGAAAATTGGCCCTCCACTAAACCCACATCCCGCAACATCGAATATAGCTCATAGAGTTCCCTAAGAGACTTGGATTCCGTGTGCGCCGAGCATCGGAGCAAATCATCGTCTGCTCCGCCAATAGCTAAATAACCTCCAAGTTCCGTGATACCATTTCCCAAATACAAAAGTGCGGCGGTCAACCTTGAGGGCACCGAAAGTGGTCGACGAGATTTGATGATGTCGAGAACGCCAGATTGAATTTTCGGAGTATCTACCCCGGCGCTTCGTTGTTCACAGAGCCACGTGGTAAGGGATCGTTTGACGCGATCATTAAACGACAGGACTTCCGCACGGGCGGTGCCGGAAATCCAATATTTGCCCCCGGCTCTGGGGAAATCAAGTACCTCATAATCACCAGCTGTCTCTAAAAGAGTGGCCGGCACACCCCAGATTGGACACACAGCGGATGCCACAACGTTCTCCCACGGCGGATGATCACATTTAGTGTAGATGGGGTAACTTGCATGCGCCAGAGCAGCGAGCAGTTGGATGGCCAGGACGAGTCCCCCTTGACGATCGCCGTTCTGTCCTTAATGAAGAGACAAAATATTGACAGATGGTCACGTAATGGGGTACATTCTCCGCGAATCTCGCCCCCGTACCAGGACGCTTGCCGGGTGACTCCGTCAGGCGGGGCGAGTGCGGTTCCCGCGGGTCGAGGCTCGTCACCTTGGCTCTCGGGCGGCTTGGGCAAGACACGCCCGGACGGCATCATGACCGGACTGCGGGTGCAATCTCGCTGGACTGGGACAGTAAGGCGCGGGTAATGCCCGCGAGTGACGCAGGGACGCCGGTCCGCCGGCTTCGCGTAAAAATGCGTTGCGATGCGCGCATCTTTCGAACCATCGGGGTGCGCGCTCCAAACAAGTCCCCAGGAAGTCGCGTGGCTCAAGCTGAGCGGTGGCGTTCGGTCGCTGCCGCGAGTGCCGTGGTGGAACGCCGAGAGGCGAGCGCCCTCCGATGAGGGCGCGCCGCATCGCAAGATGCGGAGGTTGTTGAACAGCGTTTCTCGGCGTTCCGCTTTCCTTTCGTCATTGCGAGGAGCGAAGCGACGAAGCAATCCAGGGTCGACGGCACAGAGTCTGGTTGCTTCGTCGCAAACGCTCCTCGCAATGACGAGATATCCGCGCCTGATCACGATGCCCGCCGGTCCCACCACCGGCGCCGTCTGACGAAGATCACGCCCGGCTTTTTGTTTGTTCGCGTGGTGCCGGCATAGCTCGGGCGCGAAGGCGCGCCGCGAGAATGGTGGCGCGCATCCGCCCCCGCGGAGCGCAGCGTAGCGGGGGAGGGGGACCGGCCTGCGAAGCAGGACGGTGCAGGGGGCGTGCGGAGGTGGAGCTTTTGCTGGCGGCGGAGGAAGAAGCGACGCGGCCGTCGCCCGTTCGGGCTCGCTGTGCAGGGCCTCTCGCCAACGCGGCGCGGGAGGATATAACAGGCCCATGATCGAACGGATTCTCACCGTCGGCGGCTATACGCTGCTGTCGCGGCTGACCGGTTTTCTGCGCGATATCATGCTGGCGGCGATCCTCGGCGCCGGGCCGGTGGCGGATGCGTTCTTCGTCGCGCTGCGGCTGCCGAATCATTTCCGCGCCATCTTCGCCGAGGGCGCCTTCAATGCCGCGTTCGTGCCGGCCTATGCCCGCATCCGCACCCAGGAAGGCGGGGCGGCGGCGAGCGCGTTCGGCGACCGCATTTTCACGCTGCTGATCACGACGCAGGCGGTGCTGCTGGCGCTCGCTCTCGCCTTCACGCCGCAGGTGATCGAAATCCTGGCGCCCGGCTTTTCGCACGAGCCGCACCGGTTCGCGCTCGCGGTATCGCTGACGCGCGTGACCTTTCCGTATCTGTTGCTGATCACGCTGGTGACGCTGTGGGGCGGCATCCTCAACGCCACGCACCGCTTTGCGGCGGCCGCGGCGGCGCCGATCCTGCTCAATCTGTCGATGATGGCGACGCTCGCTGTCGCTTATCTGTTCCCCAGCGCCGCCGCCGCGGCGGCGTGGGGCGTGCTCATTTCCGGCGTGCTGCAGGCGATGCTGGTCGGCGGCGATACGCTGCGCGCCGGCCTCGCCACCTGGTTCCGCATGCCGCGGCTCGACGACGACGTGCGCCGCTTCTTCAAGGCGCTGATCCCGGCCACCATCGGCTCCGGCGGCACGCAGCTTGCTTTGTTCGCCGACACCATCATCGCGAGCTTCCTCACCGCCGGCGCGATCTCGGCGCTGTATTATGCCGACCGCCTGGACCAGCTGCCGATCGGCGTCATCGGCATCGCCGTGGGCACCGTGCTGCTGCCGGAAATGACCGCGCGGATCGCGGCCGGCGACCATGCGGGCGCCCGCAACGCCCAGAACCGCGCGATCGAGTTCGCGCTCCTCCTCGCCATCCCCTGCATCGCCGCCTTCGTCGTGGTGCCCGGTCTCATCATGCGCGGCCTGTTCATGCGCGGCGCCTTCACCGCCGCCGACGCCCACGCGTCCGCGATGACGCTCGTCGCCTATACCATCGGCATTATCCCCTTCGTCCTCATCCGCAGCGTCGTCGCGCCGTTCCTCGCCCGCGGCGACACCGCGACACCGATGAAGGCGGCGCTCGCGGGCACCGCCGTCAACATCGTCTTCAAGGTGATGCTGATGGGGCCGCTGGCGCAGGTGGGCCTAGCGCTCGCGACCTCGATTGGGGCCTGGATCAATTTCATGCTGGTGCTGTGGCTCGCCTGGCGCGCGGGCTTCGTCGGCGCCGATGCGGAGCTGCGCTCTTCGCTGCGCAAGCTCGCCATCGCCGGCGTCGCGATGGCGCTGTTCCTGCTGGTGGCGGCGCCGGCAGTCACGACGCTGTCATCGTCGCTGCCGAAGTTCCGGCAGGTGGCGGAGCTTCTGATGGTCGCGGCGCTCGGGGGACTGTTTTACGGCGCGCTGGTGCTCGCTTTGTTCGGCAAAAAATGGCTGGCGATGCTGCGCCGCCGCAGGCTGCGGGTGCTGACACCCGCGGTCGGGGCGCCGGCCGAACCGGACCCGCTGCCGGGAATCGATTGAGATGGCGTTCTGAGATGGCCTTTCTGCACTCCTTCAACCCGACGGATTTTCTCAACTCACTGATCAGCCTGTTCGGCGCCTTCGTGCTCGGAACCTTGATCGGCGCGGAGCGGCAGTACCGCCAGCGCGGCGGTGGCTTACGCACCCATGTGCTGGTGGCGGTCGGGGCCGCGACCTTCGTCGATATCGGCATGCATCTCAACGGCCATGCCGGCGCAACGCAGATCATCGCCTATGTGGTGTCCGGCGTCGGCTTCCTTGGCGCCGGCGTCATCATGAAGCAGGGCAACAATGTCTGGGGCCTCAACACCGCGGCGACGCTGTGGTGCTCGGCCGCGGTCGGCGCCTGCGCCGGCGCCGATCTGGCGTTCGAGGCGGTCGCGCTGACCTTGTTCGTGCTCGCCGGCAACACCCTGCTACGGCCGTTGGTCAACGCCATCAACCGCGCGCCAATCGACGAGGCCGCGACCGAGGCGATCTACGAAGTGCGCATGACGACCGCCGCCGACGATATCGACGAAGCGCGCGAGTTGCTGCGCGAACGATTGGAAGCGGCGAACTATCCGGTGCAGGACATGGAAGTCGACGACCGCGAGCAGGGCGAGGTCGAGCTGATCGCGACGCTCTCGGGCACCGCCGCGGTCCCGAAGGAGCTCGATGATATCGTCACCCGGCTCGAAGCCAATCCGCTGGTGCGCAGCGCGACCTGGAATTCGCGCACGACGGAGTAGGGTGAAATGCACCCCCCGCTCACCGCCGCGCGTCGATCGGCCGGTTCTCCGTCCAATCCCACGTGCCGTTGTCGCGTTCCCGCACGGCCTGCTTCCAGCCGACCGCCTCCGCGCGGTGCTTGAAGTTCAGGCCTTCGGGCGAGTGGCGCGTGATGCCGTCGAACACGGTGGCGATGAGCTGCGTCGTCTTCAGACCCATCGCCTCGATCGCTTGATTGACGACGAGTTTTTGCATCATCAGCTGGTTGACCGGCACGCTCGCCATGCGCTCCGCCAGCGCCTCGACTTCGGCGTCGAGATTTTCCGGCGGCACGGCCTTGAGGACGAGGCCGAGCTTCTCCGCCTCGACGCCGGTAATCTTGTCGCCGGTGAACAGCATGCGCTTGGCCCGCTCGGGGCCGAGGCGGTAGACCCACATCGCGGTGGTCGGGCAGCCCCAGACGCGCGTCGGCATGTAGCCGATCATCGCGTCGGTCGCCATCACGATCATGTCGGCGCACAGCGCGATGTCCGAGCCACCGGCGACCGCATAGCCGTGCACCTTGCAGATCACCGGCCGGTAGGAGCGCCACAGGCTCATGAACAGCTCGGTGTTGCGCATCATGAAGGCGTAATCCTTCATGGGGTCCCACGGCATCTCCTGAGTCACGCCCCGGCCGCCGCTGCCTTGGGCGTAATAGGCAAGGTCGTAGCCGGCGCACAACGCGTCGCCAGCGCCGGCGAGCACGATGACGTGGACGCCAGGGTCGGCGTTCGCCCGCGCCACGCAGTCGGCAAGTTCGACGGGGACTTCGTCGTCGATCGCGTTCATGACCTCGGGTCGGTTGAGGGTGATGCGGCCAATCCGTCCATCCTTGGCGTAGACGACCTTCGGCATGCGGTGCTCCTCTCTTCGGCCGCCGCACGGCAGCGGAAGGCGGCTTGTGTTCGATCGGACTTTGCCGTGATGCAAACCTTGTTGATGCAAGCCTTGTTGATGCAAGCCTTGTTGAGGCAAGTCTCGGCGTTGATAAAAGTCAAAGCGCGCGGCGGGATCGCAGCCATGATGGCACAAAACGGGGGCCATCATGCCAACTGTCGATCTTATCATCCTTTGCGGAATCGTCGTTGCGTTTGTCGCCTTCGCGGTGGTTTTGGCGTGGGGCGATCACCAGACGCGCAATCTGCCGGAGCGGCGGTAACGCCTCGGCGCCGTGCTTCATCGTTCCGGCAGCTGCTGATCCCGCAGCACCGTCAGCACGGCCGGCGCGATGGCGTCGCCCCATTCCTGCACGAAATGCCCGGCGTCAGCGAATTCGAGCGGCGGCGGACAGTTGGCGATATCGCGATGGAGCAGGCGCATCGCCGGCGGCCCGAGCACCGGATCGGTCATGCCGATCGCCATCACGCTTTTGCCGCGCCAGTCGTGGCGCCAGAACTCGCGCGCGGCGCGCCCGATCGCGGCGCCCGGACTGTCGGGGAATTCCGGCACCAGTTGCGGAAAGCGGCGGACGCCGGCTTTGTAGCGCACGTCCGGGAACGGCGCGTCGTAGGCGGCGAGTTCCGCAGGCGTCAGATGTTTGCAGGTGCGCGACATCAGCTTGCCGACGTCGAAGTCGGGATTTTTGGCAACGTAGGCGCGCCAATCGAGAAATCCCTTGGTCAACGGCACGTCGCCGGTCGGCAGAACCGTGTTCATCACGATCAGCCGGGTATAGCGCGCCGGCGCGTCCAGCGGCAGCGTCAGGCCGAGGAGGCCGCCCCAGTCCTGCACCACCAGCGTGATGTCCTTAAGGTCGAGCGCGTTCACGAAGGCGATGAGGCTGTCGCGGTGAAAGTCGAACGTGTAGACGCCGTCGTCCACCGGCTTGTCCGAGCGCCCGAAGCCGAAAAAGTCGGGGGCGACCACGCGGCCGCCGGCGGCGAGGAAATGCCGGATCATGCGCCGGTAAAGATAGCCCCAGGTGGGCTCGCCGTGCAGGCAGAGAAAGACCGGCGCGCTTTCTGGTCCTTCGTCGAGATAGGACATGGTCAAGCCGGCGAACCCGGCCAGATCGTCGATTTGATGCGCCGGCCAGGGAAAGCCGGGCAGGGCAGCGAAGCACTGTTCCGGCGTTTTCAGAACATCGACCATCTTGACACCTGCCGCTTTCCCCCGCCCGGCGTGTTCGCTCTATTTGTATCCCAGCGCCTTGCTCGCCAGCGCCGCGCCCTCGACCAGCGAACGCAGCTTGGCCCAGGCGATCTGGGGATGCGAGCGGCCGCCGAAGCCGCAATCGGTGCCGGCCATTAGATTTTCCCTGCCGACCAGCTTGGCGTAGCGCTGCAGGCGCTGCGATACCAGCTCGGGGTGTTCCACCACGTCGGTCGAATGGGTGACGACGCCGGGAACGAGAATCTTGCCCGCAGGGAGCTTCACTTTCTCCCACACCGCGACTTCGTGCTCGTGGCGCGCATTGGCGCCTTCGATCAGATAAGCCTGCGCCTTCACCTTCAGCATGAGGTCGACGATGTGGTCGAGCTCGAGATCGAAGGCGTGCGGGCCGTGCCAGCTGCCCCAGCACAGATGATAGCGGATGCGGTCTTCCGGTATGTTGCGCAGCGCGTGATTGAGCGCTTCGATCCGCATCTCGCAACGGGCGCGGAACGCGGGGAGGCCCATGCCGATGCCGATGCGGTCCCACAAGGCCGGCAGCCAGGCGTCGTCGACCTGCAGGACGAGGCCGGCGGCGGCGATCGCCTCGTACTCGACGCGCATCGCCTCGGCGAGCGCGTACACATATTCCTCGTCGGTCTTGTAGAAGCGGTTGTGGCGATAGACTTCGAGGCTCGCCGGCGCGGTCGAGGTGAGAAACACGTCCGCGGTGCCGGCGACCTTGACGGTAACGTCGATCTCCTGCTGCAACGCCGCACCACCGACATAGGTCACCGGGCCGGTACAGACCTGCACCGGCCGCTTCTTGCCCATCTGCGCGCCGGGCGCGTAGAACAGCGTGCCCCGCTCGGTGGCGTATTTGTAGAAATCGGCGAACTCCTCGCGGTCCTTGCCGCGCTCGATCAGCGGCTTCTCGCCCGTCACGTCCATGTCGGTGAAGCCGCCGAAGCGGGTTTGCATATAGCGCAGCCAATCGCCGCCCTTGGCGTATTCACCCTCGTTGATGACGTCGAGGCCGATCTCGCGCTGACGATCCACGACCGCTTTGACGTCGTCGGCAAGATGGCTTTCGTCCCCGGCGCCGACGCCGCGGTCGAGCGTGAGAAACGGCAGGCTGCCGACGTGGGTCGTGAGTATCTTTGCAACGCTATTCTTCACAGCGTCGTCTCCCCTCCAGTGCGTTTTCTCCGCAGCCTTCGTCGCGGGTCGCCGTCGTTCTGTCAACCGCGGGGTTCGGCGCGCTGGCTTGCGGCCGCACGGGTGACCTGCGGTCGTGAAAGGTGATATAAGCCTGCGCTTTGCCCATGGAGCGAACGGGGAGGGAATCGCGATGAAAACGACATACAAGGTCGCACTGACGTTGCTGGCGGGTGCCGCGATCGGCGCCGCCGCGGTTGGGGTGCTTCACGCCCAGGCCAAATCGCCGGTCTACATGGTCTATGAGAACGAGCTGACCAACCGGGACGGCTATATGAAGGAGTACATACCGACCGCTATCGCCACCATCAAAGCCCATGGCGGGCGCATCCTCGCCGCCGGCAAGCCAACGACCTATGCGGGCGATCCGCCGAAGGAGCCGGCGTCGTTCGGCATTCTGATGTTCGACAGCACCGAGCAGCTCGAAGGCTGGCTGCATTCGGACGAATACAAGAAGATCCGGGCGGTCGGCGAACAGTACGCGAAGTATCGCAACGTCGCCGTACCGGGCTTTCCGCAGTAGCCCGCGGGTCGGCGCCAGACGTGCCGACGCCCCCAGGCGGCCGCGCTCGGGGCGTCGGGCGTGAAAATTGCATGCCCGACGCTGTCAGGCGAATGCCAGCGTTTGGGGGAAGCACGATGAGCGAACCGGCCGTCCATCCCGTCGACGAAATCCTGCCGCTGCCGAAGCTATTTGCGCTTGGGCTGCAACATGTTCTGGTCATGTACGCCAACGCGGTCGCGGTGCCGCTCATCCTGGGCGGCGCGCTGCATCTGCCCAAGGACCAGATCGCGATGCTGATCAACGCCGATCTGTTTGCATGCGGGATCGCGACGTTGATTCAGACGGTGGGCATCGGCCCGTTCGGCATCCGGCTGCCGATCATCATGGGGGTGACGGCGGTGTCGATCTCGCCGATGCTGGCGATGGCGGCGATGCCGGGGGTGGGCTTGACCGGCATCTACGGCGCCGTGCTCACCGGCGGCCTTTTCGGCCTGTGCGCCGCGCCGTTCGTCAAATACGTGTTGCGCTTCTTCCCCGCCGTGGTCACCGGCACCATTATCACCATGATCGGCGTGGTGCTGATGCGCGTCGGCGTCAACTGGGCGGGCGGCGGCGCCGGCCGGGCGGACTTCGGCGGGGCCGGCTATCTCGCCGTCGCCGGCCTCGTGCTCGGGATCATCCTGTTGATCATCAAATTCGGCCGCGGCTTCGTGCAGAACGTCGCGGTGCTGATCGGCATCACGGTCGGCTATCTCGTCACCATCGGGCTTGGCTGGACCGATTTTTCCGGCATCGGCAACGAGCCGATCATGCGGGCGGTGCTGCCGCTGCAATTCGGCGTGCCGCAATTCTATCTGGTGCCGTGCCTGACCATGTGCCTGGTCATGACCATCGTCTTCATCGAAGCGACCGGCATGTTCCTCGCGCTCGGCGCCATGACCGGCCGCACGGTCGAGGCCGAGGACGTCAAGCGCGGCCTGCGCGCCGATTTGCTCGGCACCGTCATCGGCGCGATCTTCAACACCTTTCCCTATGTCTCCTATTCGCAGAACATCGGCCTCGTCGGCGTCACCGGCGTCTACAGCCGCTGGGTCTGTGTCGCCGGCGGCATCATCATGCTGGGGCTCGGCCTCATTCCCAAGCTCGCCTTCATCGTCGCCTCGGTGCCGCAATGCGTGCTCGGCGGCGCCGGCTTCATCATGTTCGGCATGGTGGCGGCGACCGGCATCAAGATTCTGTCGACCGTCGATTACGCCAAGCAGCGCCACAGCGTGCTGGTCGTCGCCATCTCGATCGGCTTCGGCCTGATCCCGATCGTGGCGCCGACCTTCTTCCGGGCCTTCCCGGACACGCTCAAGCCGATCTTCGGCGACGGCATCATTCTGACGTCGATTGCGGCGGTGATCCTCAACGCCTTCTTCAACCGCACCACGACCGAACAGGCTGAAGCCGAAACCTTCCTCGCCGCGCAGGCGGCGGAGCATATTTGATCCGCTTGACGTGATCTGCTTGCCGCGGCGTGATGTCGGGTGACCCGCGTCGTCAGTCGGGGTAGTCGCTCAACAGCGCTTGCAGCGCCGTCTTGCCCGCCCGGCCGGCTTCGGTCATCGATCCGAAAAAAATCTTGGAATGCTGGATTGGACTGGTTCTGCCGGCGCGATAGATCTCCCACCGCCACGGTTTGGGCGGCGCCGCCCGGCTTTTCACCACAACTGAAAAATCTGAGAAATCGGCGTCATTAGTCATAATATCCAGACTATCACACTATTCCGCAATTAAGTCGCGAAAAACCCAGGTTTCTCGAAAATAAAAATCGTATCGCCTCCTTGTGTAATATTTTCAGGCCCACAACTAAAGTGTGTACCAAAAACTTACTTCAAAAACTTACTCAAAGTCGTTTCAGAAAAGGAAATAGCAAATGTCGAATCCGCAACAGCCGGTCAGCGAAACCCCGAAGAACTCCCGCGCCGGCCACGCCGCAGCAGCAGCAGTCGCAGAGTAATCCGAAGCCGGCCGAAAAGCAGCCGGTCGCGCAGCCGCAGCAGAAATAATCGCGCGAGCCTGCAAATAAGGGGCCCGGCCAAGCGCCGGGCCCGTCTCGCCCGATCGACAGTCGCGTTATCGTTGATAGCCGGCTCGATCTGTCGCCGTAACGGCCGAAACGCTCGGCGCCGCATTTCGAAGTGCTCGCTGCCGGCGCTGGCGGCGCTCCATCGCTTATCAGTCGACAATCAATATTGACACGTTCGATCCGCGGCCGCCCGGTTCGTGATGTGATGAAGACCGGCGTCAAGAAATTCGATATACACGAGGAGATATTCATGAGGTTCCGTCCACTGCACGATCGAGTCGTGATCAAGCGTGTCGACGCCGAGGCGAAAACCGCCTCCGGCATCATCATACCGGATACCGCCAAGGAAAAGCCCCAGCAGGGCGAGGTGATCGCAGTCGGCCCGGGCCGACGCGACGAGAGCGGCAAGCTCATCCCCACCGATCTGAAGGCTAACGACCGGGTGCTGTTCGGCAAATGGTCGGGAACCGAAGTCAAGATCGACGGCGTCGAGTACCTGATCATGAACGAGAGCGACGTCATGGGGGTGCTGGTGGAAGCCGAGGCGCGCAAGAAGGCCGCGTAACAACCAGTCACGTTATCCGTCGCCCTTAGAGGCTCGCGGCGTCGCCGCACGGACCTCGGGGCGACGACTTCACAACAGGAGAAATGTCATGTCTGCCAAGGAAGTGAAATTTTCGGTCGACGCGCGCGACAGGATGCTGCGCGGCATCGACACGCTCGCCCATGCGGTGCGGGTAACGCTCGGTCCGAAAGGCCGCAACGTGGTGCTCGATAAATCGTTCGGCGCTCCGCGCATTACCAAGGACGGCGTCACCGTCGCCAAGGAGATCGAGCTCGAGGACAAGTTCGAGAACATGGGCGCACAAATGGTGCGCGAGGTTGCGTCCAAGACCTCCGATATCGCCGGTGACGGCACCACCACCGCCACTGTGCTCGCTCACGCCATCGTCCGGGAAGGTGCCAAGGCGGTCGCCGCCGGCATGAATCCGATGGATCTCAAGCGTGGCGTCGATCTCGCCGTCGAGGCGGTCGTCGCCGAGCTGCAGAAGAATTCCAAAAAAGTCACCTCGAACGACGAGATCGCCCAGGTCGGCACCATTTCGGCCAATGGCGACGTCGAGATCGGCCGCTTTCTGGCCGACGCCATGAAGAAAGTCGGCAACGAGGGCGTGATCACGATCGAGGAGGCGAAGTCGCTGGAGACCGAGCTGGAAGTCGTCGAAGGCATGCAGTTCGATCGCGGCTATGTCTCGCCCTACTTCGTCACCAACGCCGACAAGATGCGCGTGGAAATGGAAGACCCCTATATTCTGATCTACGAAAAGAAACTGTCCGGACTGCAGGAGTTGCTGCCTTTGTTGGAATTGGTGGTGCAGTTTGCGAAGCCTCTGGTCATCGTGGCCGAGGACATCGAGGGCGAAGCGCTGGCGACGCTCGTGGTCAACAAGCTGCGCGGCGGCCTCAAGGTCGCGGCGGTGAAGGCGCCCGGCTTCGGCGATCGCCGCAAGGCGATGCTGCAGGACATCGCGATCCTGACCGGCGGCCAGGCCATCAGCGAAGACCTCGGCATCAAGCTCGAGAACGTGACCCTGGCCATGCTCGGCAAGGCCAAGAAGGTGACGATCGACAAGGAAAGCACGACGATCGTCAGCGGCGCCGGCAAGAAGGCCGACATCGAGGCGCGCGTTGCGCAGCTCAAAGCGCAGATCGAAGAGACGACATCGGACTATGATCGCGAGAAGCTGCAGGAGCGTCTCGCCAAGCTCGCCGGCGGCGTCGCGGTGATCCGCGTCGGCGGTGCGACCGAGATCGAGGTGAAGGAACGCAAGGATCGCGTCGACGACGCGATGCATGCCACCCGCGCCGCGGTCGAGGAAGGCATCCTGCCCGGCGGTGGCGTCGCGCTCTTGCGCGCCGCGGAGACCCTCCGGACGCTGCGGACCTCCAACGAGGACCAGAAGCATGGCGTCGACATCGTCCGCAAGGCGCTGTCCTGGCCGGCGCGGCAGATCGCGTTCAACGCGGGCGAAGACGGCTCGGTCATCGTCGGCAAGATCCTGGAAAAGGATACCTACGCTTTCGGGTTCGACGCCCAATCGGGCGAGTACGGCAACATGCTGACCAAAGGCATCATCGATCCGACGAAGGTGGTACGCGCGGCGCTGCAAGGCGCAGCGTCGGTCGCCGGCCTCCTGATCACCACCGAAGCGATGGTGGCGTCGCTGCCGGAGAAAAACCAAGGACAAGGCGCCATGCCCGGCGGTGGCGGGATGGACTTTTAGGACGCTAGCCAAAGGCCGCCCGGTTTCCCGGGCGGCACAGCTGGCGTCGTTCTGTCATCCCCAGCGGATGGCGACCGCGCCGGCGATCGACCGAGGACGGGTGCGCAAACGGTGCCCGTCATTGCCGGACTCGATGATCCACATGCCGTCTTGCTGGCCGACGATCTTGCCGACATGGTGCGGCCAAACCACTACCGCGCCGACGCCCGCCGGGCCGCCATGGCCCCAATGCGTCCAGTTGCGTGCCAGATTGTATTGCGGACCGGGATCGCCGCCGACCATCTGGCGCATCTGCCAGCCGCACCACGCGGCCGGGCGTCCGCCGAGCCGAGCACGGTGCATGCCCGCGGCGCCGTCCGTATAAGTTTCTGCTGACCATTGTCGGCTGTAGCCTTGGTCGTATTCGTCCGAGGCGTCGTCATAGACGCGGCCTCGTTGCCACGTATCCTGATCAAAATCGTTAACGGCATAACGATGATGATGGGCGTGCCCATGATGGTGCTCCCGCGCCTGTGCGGCCGGTGCAAATGCCAAGGTCGCCGCGACCGCGGTTGCCACAATCGTTAACTTCATGCGATGCTCCTACTCACTCTACGCACGTCACTGACGGGCATCCGCAAACAAAAACCCCGCCAAACCGCGAGGTTTGACGAGGTGAAAGCGGATGTGCCTGCTTCATTGAACGTTCGAAGCAGACGAGACGGCGTCATAGCATCATCGCGGCCGCTGACATGTCCCTCGTTTGCATAGCGCGTATTTGTTGATGGCCAGCCCGAGACAAATTTTCGCCCCTTTTTCACGAGGGAAGATAAAACTCGCCGTCCGGTAGCGTCGCTCGACGGTGCGGTACGACGCTCTGGAACTTGGGGCGCAGTCCTCCTGAAGACGATGCGGTTCCGGTTCCGGGTTCCAGCGCGCGATCAAATTTGCGAGATCGCCGGATGGTTTCACCGGTCGTGTCGTTGGAAGGTCATCGACGCTCCGCAATCTGCCGCACGATTCTGAATGACGTCGTGAGCACCTCAACTTGAAAACACGGAGACCGCCATGCCCAACCCGGCCACGTCCGGCAAATTTCGCAATCGCCATCTCCGCCGTCACGCCACCGTCGCAATGTCCATCGCCGCGATCGCCGCCACCGCCGTGCTGATCGCGGCCGGACCGCCCGTCGCCGCCCAGCCGAAGCCGCCAAGCGCAGCGACGGCGGCCTGTTCCGGCGACAACGGCGGCATCACGTTGCCGCCCGGTTTCTGCGCCTCGGTCTTCGCCGACCATCTCGGCCATGCCCGGCAGATGGTGTTCGCGCCGAACGGCGTCCTCTATGTCAACACCTGGAGCGGCCGCTATTATCAGAACGATACGCCGCCGGCCGGCGGCTTCCTGATCGCGCTCAAGGACGATAAGGGCGACGGCCGCGCCGACGTGGTCGAGCGGTTCGGTCCCGGCGTGCGGCAAGGCTCGGCCGGCGGCACCGGCATCGCTTTCTACAAGGATGGCCTTTACGCCGAAGAGAACGACAAGATCGTGCGCTATCCATTGTCCGACGGCGAGGTCGCGCCGAAGGAACCGCCGCAGATCATCGTCTCCGGTCTGCCGCTGACTGGCGATCACCCGATGCATCCTTTCATCATCGATCCCGATGGCCATCTTTATGTCGACCTCGGCTCGGCCACGAATTCCTGTCAGATCCAAAATCGCACGCTGGATTTGCCCGGCCATCAGCCCTGCACCGAGCTCGAGACCCGCGCCGGCACCTGGCGCTACGAGGCCAACAAAAAAGATCAGCGTTTCTCGCCGGCTGAGCGCTATGCCACCGGACTGCGCAACGGCGAGGGCTTTGCCTTCGACGCCGCGGGCCGCCTGTTGGTGACCCAGCACGGCCGCGATCAGCTGCAGCAGAACTGGCCGAAACTCTATACCGCGCAGCAAAGCGCCCGGCAGCCGGCGGAGGAAATCGTCGAGCTCAAACGCGGCGCCGATTACGGCTGGCCCGAATGCTATTACGACCGCTTCCAGAAAAAGCTCGTGCTGGCGCCGGAATACGGCGGCGATGGCGGCAACAAGGTCGGCGTCTGCGCCGAGAAAATCGCGCCGATCGCCGCGTTCCCCGCGCACTGGGCGCCGAACGATCTGAAAATCTATTCAGGCAAGGTGTTCCCGGCGGCGTATCAAGGCGGCGCGTTCCTCGCCTTCCACGGTTCGTGGAACCGGGCGCCGGAACCGCAGGGCGGCTACAATGTGGTGTTCCAGCCGCTCAAGGACGGCAAGGCGTCGGGCGATTTCGTCGTGTTCGCCGACGGCTTCGCCGGCGCGGTCGAAGAACCCGGCCAGGCCGTGTTTCGTCCGTCGGGTCTCGCGGTCGGGCCGGACGGCGCACTCTACATTTCGGAGGACAAGCGCGGCCGCATCTGGCGCGTGACCTACCACGGCGACCCCGACGCGAAAGTCGCGGCTGCGCCGGCGTCGAAAGTCGCGGCGGCGAGCGGCGAGCCCGGGCCGCCGGAGGGCATTCATCCCGACGCCGGTCGCTTGGCCGCCGGCGAGCTGCCGGTACCGTCCGGCGCGACCAAAGACGAGGTCGCCTTGGGCGAGCGCATCTTCCACGGCGAAGCGGAGGGCGGCACCTGCACGGGGTGCCACGGCTCGGACGCCAACGGTTCGCCGGAAGGGCCGTCCTTGACCAACGGCCGCTGGCTCATCGGCGACGGCAGTCTGAAATCGATCACACAGATCATCGCCGACGGCATCCCCAAGCCCCGCAATTACTCGGTGCCGATGCCGGCCAAGGGCGGTGCACCTTTGTCGGACGCCGACGTCGCTGCCGTCGCGGCCTATGTCTGGGCCATCAGCCATCCGCAGAAAAAGGGCTGAACATTACGACCATAGTCGGCGCGCGGGACATCGATTGCCCGCGCCGCCACCGGCTGACGGCGTTTCGCGATTTACTTGAAGTCGGTCGACACGTCGGTGATCGGCTGCGGCGAGTCCATCTTGATGATCCTGATCTGGCCGTGCGCCGCGGCGAGCGCTTTGGCCAGATCGACGCTGTGGATCGACTGGTCGCCATAGGTCTTGAAATACCAGCGCAAGTTTTTCAGGTCCGAGGCGCTGGTCCAGGTCGTGGATTCGGCGTGCATCTTCCCGTCATGTACGTCGCGCACCGCGCCGTAGGGAATGTCGAAGTTGTTCAGGATATGAAACGCTTCAAATATCGACTGTGTCGCGGTATCTGCCTGCAAGGCCGATTGCGAAAACGCGACGGCGCGCACGAACCGCGACGGCGGCGTGAAGTCGCCCGGCAAGCCGCGCAGGCCCGAACCCTGGCCGAATTGCGCCAGCGTGACGCCGCCAAGGTCGATCGGCGGCACGTTGGTGACCGTGAGATTGACGTAATTGCGCAGATTGGTCATGTGCCAATCGAAGGTCGGCGCATTGGTCACAACGCCGAGCGGATCGTCGAAAATCTTCAGGGTCTGGTCGGTCGGTTCGATCACGACCGATTTGCCGCTGCGATCATGGACGACGAAGTGCACCGGCGGCACGCCGCCGATGGCCGCGACAGCGACCGGCACAAGCGCGACCTTGTTGAAATTCGCCTTGACCTCCTCGACGCTGGCGAAATTGCCAAGGAGCCAGTTGCCGTATTCGTGCGGCGCCATGGCGTGGGCGGCATTGTCCTTGGTGGCGTCGGCGTAGCTCGCATAGCCCGGGAAATAGAACAGGCCGACATAGAGGCCTTGGTCGTTGATGCCGTCCACGATCGCGGTCATGCCCTCGGCATTGGCGCCAATCAATCCGTATTTGGTCTTGTAGCTGATGCCTTTGCTGCCGTCGGTGAGCGTGCCGGTGAGCGCCGTTCCCGCCGGGATGATCATCACGTCGGAGTGCAGGTCGAGACCGAACTCCAGGGTGCGCGCGGCGACGACGCCGCCATCCTTGGCGACGAGGCGGATGCCGGTGCAGGCCTGCGCCACCGGCGCGAAGGCGAGCGCCGCGGCAACAACGCCGACGAGCAGCGAACGAGACATTGATGCCCTCCAGACAAATATGGAACTTGGCACGAACGCTAGTCGCGGGGCCGGGGTCGATCAAAGCGCAATCGGAATCACGATGAGCAAAACGATGTTCGAGAATATCCCATGCGCGTCAAATTGAGTTGTTACCGCGCCAAACGTTTCATCCGCATTGTTACGTATGGGTGGATGCCGGCCCGGTCACGGTCCGTGAAGGTCGGACCTATGATGATATATTCAGTCTATAGACAGAGTTGATTATTATTTCGAAATATGCTCATGTTGTCGGCCGCACCGTTGCCTTGCTGCCGCAGCGGCGGCGGCGCGTCCCATCAGGTCGAACGGAGGTCACATGTCGAAGATCGTCAATGAAGTGCTCGCCGCCAATGCGCGCTACGTGTCGACGTTTGGCGACAAGGGAAAGCTGGCTCTGCCGCCGGCGCGACGTTTCGCCATTCTCACCTGCATGGACGCGCGGCTCGACCCGGCGAAATACGCCGGTCTCGCCGAGGGCGACGCCCATGTCATCCGCAACGCCGGCGGGCGCGCGACCGACGACGCGATCCGCTCGCTGGTCATTTCGCACAAGCTTCTCGGCACGCTCGAATGGTTCGTCATCCATCACACCAATTGCGGGATGGAATTGTTCTCGGACGGCGTCATCGCCGGTCTCCTTGATGACGACCTCGGCACCGCCACGTTCGACGGCAAGGCGTGGTCCAATCCGCAGCATCACGGCGGCCACGCGTCCGGCCATTTCATCAAATGGCACACCATCGCCGACCAGGCGGCGAGCGTCGTTCAGGACGTGAAGCGGATTTGCGAACATCCGCTCGTGCCGGCGGCCATCCCGATCTACGGTTATGTTTACGACGTGCACAGCGGCCGTCTGGAGGAGATCAAGGCGGCGACCGATGCTGGCCGCCTCGCCGCCTGAACGATCGTCGCGCCGGCGCGGTGCGTAGGTCGTCGCGCGAAACTAACAAAATCTTAGCCATGCCTTGTGGAACATTTCCGCCGCCGTCATCCGATCGGTCCGCTTAAGCGTTACAGAACGCTGTAATGTGTATTTCGCGGATTGCGGAGAAACGGTGATGGCCGCAGACGCCGATAAGAGTTCGCTCTACAACCTGATCGCATCGGCAAGCCGGGCCGCGCCCGGGGCCGGCATGGTCCAGCGTTCGCTCGAGGCCATTCGCGCCCATCTCGGCATGGACGTGGCCTATGTGTCGGAGTTCGTCGACGATCGCGCGGTGTTCCGCCATGTCGATGCGCCGGGTCTGGAAGATGTCGTCAAGGTCGGCGACTCGCAGTCGCTCGACGACATCTATTGCCGTCACATCCTGGCCGGCCGGCTGCCGCAGCTGATGGCCGACACCGCCACCGAGCCGGTGGCGATGGCGTTGCCGATCACCCAGGCGATCCCGATCGGCAAGCATGTCAGCGTGCCGATCCGCATGCCGGACGGCCGTGTGCACGGCATGTTTTGCTGTCTCGGTTTCAAGGCCGATCATTCGCTGCAGGAGCGCGACCTGCAGATGCTCAAAGTGTTCGCCGATCTCGCCGCCTTCGAGATCGGCCGCGAGCTCGAGGCGACCAACACCGCGAACGAAAAGAAACAACGCCTCAGGACGGTGTTCGAGCAAGGCAAGCTCGCGATCGTCTACCAGCCGATCTGGAGGCTCGGCAACGACCGTCCGGTCGGTTTCGAATGCCTGTCGCGCTTCAGGGCCGAACCGCAGCGTCCGCCGGACCAGTGGTTCATCGAGGCCGCCGAAGCGGGCTTCGGCACCGCGCTCGAACTCGCCGCGATCCGGCTCGCGCTGGCGGCGCTCAATTCGTTTCCGCCAGACATTTATCTGACCGTGAACGTTTCGCCGCAAACGATCCTGAGCCGCGAATTGCCCGATGCCTTGCAGGGCCTGGCGCCCGAACGGATCGTTCTCGAAATCACCGAACACGCGCACATCGAAGACTATGACCGCCTGTTGCGCGCGCTCGAACCGCTGCGCGCCCGCGGCGTGCGTCTTGCCGTCGACGATGCCGGCGCCGGCTATGCGAGCCTGCAGCACATCCTGCAAATCCGCCCGGACCTGATCAAGCTCGATATCGGGCTCACCCGCAGCATCGATCTCGATCCGGCGCGCCGGGCGCTTGCTTCCGCGCTGACCGTGTTCGCCCGCGAGGTCGGCTGCCGCATCATCGCCGAGGGCGTCGAGACCGCATCCGAACTTGCCGCCTTGCGCGCCATCGGCATCGAGAAGGCGCAAGGCTATTTTCTGGGCCGCCCGACGCCGCTCGCCGACGCCGTCAAGCTCGTCGAGCGCCAGAGCTCGGCGGCGAAGCGGGTGGCCTAGCCGGCAGGCTCGATGGCGTCACGGTAACGTTTTCAGAAAAACGTAATCCGCGGAGTAGGGGACGCTGAGGAAGGCGCCGGCCCGATCGCAGGCGCCGTGCGCGGCGCCGCCCTAGGTGTTGATCCGCTGCACGGTGGTGACGTTCGAAAGCTGGCCGCTGCCGCGCCGGCCGACGACATCGAGCTTGAGCCAGGCAACGTCGTTTGCCGTCGCGCCGGGCGCTTTGCCAATCACTTTGCCGACGACGGCGCTGCCATCGGCATCCTCCCAAGTCGGGCCGGCGTAATGGCGCCCGACCGTTTTGCCGTCGAGGAGGAGCGTCGCGATGGGCTCGCGGAAAACCCAACCGAGCTTACCGTCGGCCCCAGCCTTGCACTCGTAAATCTGCGCGCCCTCGGCATGGAACGTTGCAACCGGCGTCGCGCCCGCTGCGGCAATCGCCGCCGGCATCTGCGCCGATGCGCCGCCGGCCGGGAACGCCGCCGCCAAAACCACTATGATCAACAAATGCGGCTTATGCGGTCGCGTCATTGTCTGGACCCTGGTCTGTGCCTGCTTGGCCATTGCGGCGCTGATAACAGCTTCCCACCGCGACACCATAACCCGTTCTGTCCCACACCGCACGCCGCGCGCGACGCATGGTCCGAATTCTGTTTTCGTCGTCGTGCCGCGCCGGAGCGCTAAAAAAACATCATGCGCCGCACCAGCGATGGCCCGACGCATGACGTTCGAGTCGTGCCGCGGCGTGCGTTTGTGCCGCGGCGTGCTCTGAAGCTTAGGGGCAGGGATGCTGCATGCCATCATAGCCCATATACATTCCCGTCGACGGATTATACGAGCGGAAATGCGCCTGGCACCATCCGACGGAGTTGCCGATCGGCGCCAGAGGAGCGGCAGCGTAGCCGGGCGCGTAATCGTAGTAGCCCGGCGCGTAGTCGTAGTTGCCCGGGCCGTAACCATAGTAGCCGGGCGCCCATAATGGCGAAGTCGCCGCCGCCACCGCGCCGCCGACAACGCCGGCCGCTAGTGCGCCGGGGCCCCAACCCCAGCCTGGGCCCCATCCGGGCCCATACGCGGATGCAGGTCCGACGCTCGCCAATACGGCGCAGCCTGTCAGCGTGAGCGCAGCTACGCTGCCTAAAAGTTTGGCTCTCATCTTGCTCTCCATTTGCTCGATGGAAGTTTGCAAGTTCCAGTACTTGGTTCCAGTACTTGCGCCCGGACGAGCACCGGGCTGCTGCATTGTTAATGATGGCAGGATGCCAACGGTTCCGCGGGCGCGGCGTTCGTTCACAGCTGCGGGTTCCGATCGGCCCTCAAGCCGCCCGCTTGCGCTCCTGCGGCACGAGCGACACCATGAGCCGCTCCGTCCCGCGCAAAACGTCGAGCGCGACGCTCTTGCCGATCTTCTCGCCGGTCAGCGCGCGGACGAGATCGTCGGCGCCGGTGATGGTGACGCCGTCGAGCGCGAGCACGATGTCGCCGGCTTTGAGGCCGGCGCGGTCGCCGGCGCTGCCGGCCTCGACGGTCGCGACCATCACGGCGCTCGTGCTGTTCGAGCGAGGCGGCGTGACGCAGGCGCGTCGGCAGCGCGGTCTGCTGCGCCGAGATGCCGATGAAGGCGCGGCGCACGCGGCCGTGTCGCACCAGTTCGCCGAGCACGAAGCTCGCGGTGTTGGCGGCGACCGCAAAGCAGATGCCCTGCGCGCCCATGATCACGGCGGTGTTGATGCCGACGACTTCGCCGTGGGAGGAGACGAGCGGGCCGCCGGAATTGCCGGGATTGAGCGCGGCATCGGTCTGAATGAGATCGTCGATCAGGCGGCCCGATCTGCGACCGCAGCGAGCGGCCGAGCGCCGAGACGACGCCGGTCGTCACCGTCGATTCGAAGCCGAGCGGATTGCCGATGGCGATCACCAATTGGCCGCGCTTGAGCCTTTTGGAATCGCCGAGCGGCGCCGCCGGCAGGGTGACGGGCTCATCGACGCGGATGAGCGCGAGGTCGGTGTCGGGATCGTCGCCGACGAGGCGCGCGGTGAGGTTCTGGCCGTCGGCGGTGGTCACGGCGATGCGCGCGCCGGCGCCCGCCGCGCTGGCGACATGGCTGTTGGTGAGAATGAGGCCGTCGGGGGCGACGACGACGCCGGAACCGGAACCGCCGCGCGTCCCTTCTCTTCCTCCCCCGCTTGCGGGGGAGGGTAGGGAGGGGGCCCGCACCGCAAGGCCGACCACGGCGGGGCCGACGCGGTCGACGACATCGATCACGGCGCGCGAATAGGCGTCGAGCAGCGCCTGATCCTCAGGTGGAAAGGATTGGGCGGAACGGCAGATGGAGCGGCTGCGGCGGCTCCGCCCCCGCCCAAGCCGGATTCGCTCAAAGGTATGATTTTCATCGGATGTGCCATATTGGCCGGCCTACCGCCGGCGGCTCGTCGATCGCGAGCCGGACGGCACATATGGGAATTCACGTGCGTCCGCGGAAGCCTCGCCTTCGTCCCCTCGGGGGACGCAAACATTGACAGCGGCGGCCATCTATGGTGCGGACGCTTTCAACACGGTTTTTGCAGCACGGTTTTGGGAGACCGCCTTTGGGGAGAGTTCCGGCCACCGCCCCCGCGGTGCGGCTTGTTGCGGCCGCTGCCGTCGCGGCTGCTCTGACGCCTCTTGCCGGCTGCGGCCAGGGCCAGCGGCAGGCGGGCGCGCCGCCGCCGCCGAGCGTCACCGTGACGCGTCCGGTCGAGCGCACCATCGTCGACCAGGACGAATATGTCGGCCGCTTCGTCGCCGTCGACTGCGGTCGAGATCCGCGCGCGGGTGTCGGGCTATCTGTCGGACATCCACTTCACCGACGGCCAGATGGTGAAGAAGGGCGATCTTCTGTTCACCATCGATCACCGGCCGTTCGAGATCGTGCTCGATCAGATGCGCGCCAATCTGGCGCAGGCGCGCGCCAATCTCGCCTTCACCGAGGCCGATCTCGCCCGCGGCCAGGAGCTCCTGCACAACAAGACCATCACCGAGCAGACCTACGACCAGCGCACGCAGGCCAAACGCGTCGCCGAAGCCTCCGTCACCGCGCAGGAGGCGATGGTGCATTCGGCCGAGCTCGATCTCAACGAGTATTCCAATCCGCGCGCGCCGATCGACGGCCGCATCGGCGACCGTCGCGTGTCAGTGTCGGCAATCTGGTCACCGGCGGCAACGGCGCCAACACGACGCTGCTCGCGACCATCGTCTCGGTCGATCCGATCCGCTTCGAGTTCACCTTCGACGAAGCGTCCTATCTGCGCTACCAGCGTTTCGCCGGGGCGAAGGCGTCGATGGGAAGCTCGGAGGGCGGCGTATCGGTCGCGCTCAAGCTCATCGACGAGAGCGATTTCAAGCACACCGGCCGGATGGATTTCGTCGACAACGCCATCGACCGCTCCTCCGGCACCATCCGCGGCCGCGCCGTGTTCGCCAATCCGGGCGGCCTGTTCACGCCCGGCATGTTCGGCCGCGTCCGCGTTCCCGGCTCGCCGCCCTACAGCGCGCTGCTCATTCCCGATCAGGCGGTCGGCACCGAGCAGTCGCGCAAATTCGTGCTGGTCGTCGACGACGGCGGCGTGGCGCGGCAGAAATACGTCACGCTCGGCCAGCTCGACGACGGCCTGCGCGTCGTCAAGGACGGCCTCGCCGCGACCGACCGCGTCATCATCAACGGCCTGATGCGGGCGCGGCCGGGCATGAAGGTCGCCGCGCAGGACGCCGGCCCCCAAGCCGCGGCGCCCGCCGCCGCGCCCAAGCCGGCCGGCGAAGCCAAGGCGGAGTGAGAAGGCCGCCCGTAAATGCGCATTTCGCATTTTTTCATCGACCGGCCGATCTTCGCCGCGGTGATCTCGATCATCATCGTGATCCTCGGCGTGGTGTCGTTTTCGCGCCTGCCGATCGCGCAATATCCCGAGATCGCGCCGCCTCTGATCAGCGTCACCGGCCAATATCCCGGCGCCAGCGCCGAGGTCGTGGCCTCGACCGTGGTCACGCCGATCGAGCAGCAGATCAACGGCGTCGAGAACATGATCTACATGGCCTCGAACTCGACGTCCGACGGCCGCTTCTCGATTGCGGTGTCGTTCGAGCTCGGCACCAATCTCGACATCGCCCAGGTCCAGGTGCAGAACCGCGTCGCCATCGCGCAGCCGCGGCTTCCCGCCGACGTGCGCAATATCGGCGTCACGGTCCAAAAATCCTCGCCCGATCTGATGATGGTCGTGCATCTTTATTCGCCCGACAAGTCGCGCAGACTCGCTGTTCATCTCCAACTACGCGACGCTCGAAGTGACCGACGCCGTCACCCGCGTCGACGGCGTCGGCTCGATCACCGTATTCGGCGCCCGCGATTATTCGATGCGGGTCTGGCTCGACTCGGACCGGCTGCAGTCGCTCGGGCTGACCGCGACCGACGTCACCAATGCGCTGCAGGCGCAGAACATCCAGGTCGCCTCCGGCGTGCTCGACCAGCCGCCGGTGTCGAAGCCCGGCGCGTTCCAGATCGCGGTGCAGACGCTCGGCCGGCTCGCCGATCCCGACGAGTTCGCGACGATCGTCATCAAACAGACGCCGAACGCGGTGGTGCGGTTGAAGGACGTCGGCAAGGTCGAACTGGCCGCGCTCGATTATTCGTCGAACTCCTATCTCGATCATTATCCGGCGGTCGCGCTCGCCATCTTTCAACGCCCGGGCTCGAACGCGCTCGACACCGCGAACGGCGTGCGGACCCTGATGGACAAGCTGTCGAAGCGCTTTCCGTCCGGCGTCAAGTACGACATCTTCTTCAATCCGACCCAGTTCATCCAGCAATCGGTCGACGCCGTGATCGAGACGATCGGCGAGGCGATCGTGCTGGTCGTCCTGGTGGTGATCGTGTTCCTGCAGACCTGGCGCGCGGCGATCATTCCGCTGGTGGCGATACCGGTCTCGCTGATCGGCACCCTCTTCATCATGGCGGCGTTCGGCTTCACGCTGAACAATCTGTCGCTGTTCGGCCTCGTGCTGGCGATCGGCATCGTGGTCGATGACGCGATCGTCGTGGTCGAGAATGTCGAGCGCAACATCGCCGCGGGCTTGGCGCCGCGCGAAGCGGCGCGCAAGAGCATGGACGAAGTCGGCTCGGCGCTGATCGCCATCGCGCTCGTTCTTTGCGCCGTGTTCGTGCCGTCGGTGTTCATCACCGGCATCTCCGGGCAGTTCTACCGCCAGTTCGCGCTGACCATCGCCGGCGCCACCATCATTTCGCTCGTCGTGTCGCTGACGCTGTCGCCGGCGATGTGCGCGATTCTGCTCGAAGCCGCACGATCCGACCCATCGCGACCGCTGGTGGGAGCGGCCGATCCACGGCTTCTTCGGCCTGTTCAACCGCGGGTTCGAGGCCGTCGGCGCGGGCGTGTCCTGGCTCGCGACTCGCACGGTGCGGCGCGCCGCGATCATGGTCGCGGTCTATGTCGTCGTGCTGGCGTTCGGCCTCAACGCCTTCCGGCAGACGCCGGTCGGCTTCATCCCGCAGGTCGACGGCGGCTATCTCATCGTCGTGGTGCAATTGCCGCCCGGCGCCTCGCTCGCGCGCACCGACGCGGTGCAGCAGCGCGCCCTCGACATCGCGCTCGGCGTTCCCGGCGTCGTCCATGGCGTCAACGTCGTCGGCTTCTCCGGCGCCACCTTCACCAATTCGCCGAACGCCGGCGCCATCTTCCTGGTGCTCAATTCCTTCGACAAGCGCGCGCACGACCCGCGGCAGTCGGCGGCGGCGATCCAGGCCGAGCTCAATAAGCGGCTGTCGAAGCTCCAGGAAGCCTTCATCATCGCCGTGCTGCCGCCGCCGGTGCGCGGCATCAGCAATGCCGGCGGCTTCCGCATGATCGTCGAGGACCGCGCCGGCCACGGCCCGGCGGCGTTGCAGCAGGCGGCGGCCGCCATCATGGCGCGCGCGGCGCAGACGCCAGGCCTCACCAACGTCTTCACGCTGTTCGAGACCTCGACGCCGCAGGTCTATCTCGACATCGACCGCACCAAGGCGCAGCTCCTCGGCATCAATGTGCAGGACGTGTTCAACGCGCTGCAGGTCTATATCGGCTCGTCCTACGTCAACGACTTCAATCTGTTCGGCCGCACCTTCCGCGTCACCGCGCAGGCGCGCGAGGAGGACCGCAAGATCGATCGCCGACGTGCTCAAGATCCGCGTGCGCAACGTCAACGGCGACACCGTGCCGCTCGGTTCCTTCACCACGGTGCGCGACATTTCCGGCCCGTTCCGGGTGCCGCATTACAACCTCTATCCCGCGGCCGAATTGGACGGCGCCGCCGCGGCCGGCTATTCGCAGGGCCAGGGCATCGCCTTGATGGACCAGCTCGCCGCCGATACGCTGCCGGCCGGCTTCGACACCGAATGGACCTCGCTCGCCTTCCAGCAGATCAGGGCCGGCAACACCGCGATGTTCGCCTTCGTGCTGGCGGTGGTGTTCGTGTTCCTCGTCCTCGCCGCGCAGTACGAGAGCCTCACCTTGCCGCTCGCGGTGATCCTGATCGTGCCGATGTGCCTCGTCGCCGCCATCGCCGGCGTGATCCTGCGCGGGCAGGACAACAATATTCTCACCCAGGTCGGCTTCGTCGTGCTGATCGGGCTCGCCGCCAAGAACGCCATCCTGATCGTCGAGTTCGCCCGCCAGCTCGAGGACGAGGGCCGCACCCGCTTCGAGGCGGCGGTCGAGGCGACGCGGCTGCGGCTGCGCCCGATCCTGATGACCTCGTTCGCCTTCATCCTCGGCGTCACGCCGCTCGTCTGGGCGATCGGCGCCGGCGCCGAATTGCGCCAGACGCTCGGCACCGCGGTGTTCTTCGGCATGATCGGCGTGACGGCGTTCGGCCTCGTCTTCACGCCGGTGTTCTACGTCATCGCGCGCTGGGTCGCGCAACTGACGGCGCGCGGGAAGAAGCAGCCGGCCGCGGCGCCTGCGGCGGAGTGATCGCCTCATCGCGGCCCGGAGTCGATTCCGCCCCGGAGTGCGCTGTCATGGACTGCAGGTGTCGCAACTTGAAATCTCGCTTTGACAATCATCAATGTAAAACTGGTGGACTGGGCGTTGGTGGCTTGCATGAAGGTTAGGTTTGCTGCCCTCTTGGTGGTCGTTGCGTGCTTGTTGGCGCCGCGTCCTGCGGGCGCGATAACGACCGACGAACTCCTGCACAGCTGCCACGCGGTTACCGCCAGTGGCGCGGTCCGTGCCGGCGCGACGCTCGAAATTCCCGCCGCCGGACTGCCGTGCTGGTATTACATGTCGGCGATGCAGAACATGGCGGTGCTGGTCGACGAGAGTGGTACGCGCTTCCTGGGTGTCTGCCCGCCGGCCGACAGCACGGTCATGGATTTCGTGCGGATTTTCGTCCAGCACGCGCGCAAGCAACAGGCGGCGGCGGAGAATGCCGCGGCGTCGGTGCTGCCTGGATTGGCGCAGGCGTTCCCCTGCCACTGAAACGCGGCATGGCGCGCGGCGATGCCGGGCGCCCTGCGCGTTCACGGTTCATATCTCGACGACGAGATAGTCCTCCTCGACCGACACCGGGAAGTTCTCGGCCACGTAGGGGCCCTTGACCAAATCCTCGCCGGCCGCGACCGCGACTTCGAACTGGCGGATGCGCAGCGTATCGGGATCGCAATAGCTCTGCCCGGTCGCGATCTCGAACTCCCAGCCGTGCCACGGGCAGCGCAGGAATTCGCCGTCGCGGGTGATCCTATAATCGCCCGGACCGCTCGACTGCGTGAGTCCGGTGATGCGGCCGGCGCAGAGCGGCCCGCCCTTGTGCGGGCAGCGATTGGCGAGCGCGTAGAATTTGCCGCCGACGTTGAAG
The DNA here is from genome assembly GCA_963745155.1 of uncultured Pseudomonadota bacterium. Classification (GTDB taxonomy): domain Bacteria; phylum Pseudomonadota; class Alphaproteobacteria; order Rhizobiales; family Xanthobacteraceae; genus BOG-931. The sequence goes on from CAVUWO010000009.1 coordinate 335,873, forward strand.
ATGCCGATTTCGCGTCCCTTCGCGGTCACGAGCTTGCTCGTTCCCGGCGCCACTTCGGCGGCGCGGCCGACGACATGACGGCTCATGAAGGTATGATCCGGAAAAGACAATAGCGGCCGTCCGCAGCCATCATGCTCCGCCCGTCACGCGAGGCGGTACAACGCCTTGGCGTTGTCGCGCAGAATGGCGGCGCGTTGCGCCGGCGTCATTTTGAAGTTCAGCGCGATGCGCGGATCGTCATAGTCCCAGTGCGGGTAGTCGCTGGAGAACATCAGCCTGTCCCAGCCGACCCAGTCGATGACGTCGTAGAGGTGCGACGGATCTTCCGGCTCCTCCATCGGCTGGGTGCAGAACCAGAAATGGTCGCGCAGATATTCCGACGGCGGGCGCGTGAGATGCGGCGTCTCTTTGCGGTTGCGCTGCCTTTGTTTGTCCATGCGCCAGCCGAGCGAGGGCACCCAGGAGATGCCGGATTCGATCATCGCGACCTTGAGCAATGGAAACCGTTCGAACACGCCTTCCATGATCAGACTGACGACGTTGCCGACCATGCTGGTGCCGAAGGTGTAATGCTCCTGCATGTAGTAGGTGCCCCAGCCGGTGCCGCTGCTGGGATGGCCGCCCGAGATGGCGGCCGGATGCAGGCCGAGGACGAGATCGTTGCGGGCGATCGCCTCGTAGATCGGCCAATATTTGCGGCGGCCGAGCGGTTCACTCGCGCGCGGCGACAGGATCACCTGGCGGTAGGCCTCGTGTTCGGCGGCGCGGGCATCGATCTCCTCGACGGCGAATTCCGGATGGTCCTGCGGCACGACGATGCCGGCTTTGAGCCGTGGGTCCTTTTCCACCCAGTCGTGGAGCTGCCAATCATTGATCGCGTGCGCGACCGCGGCGCCGAATTCGAGGTTGCGCTCGTCCATGCCGGCACGGGTCAATGCGACCAGCATGCCGGTCTCGCAGCCATGCAAATCGAGGTGCTGATGCTGCATCAGCGCGAGGTCGCTGCCGGGCGGGCCGCCGTTGGCGGGGTAGGCGTCGGCGCGCATGCCGGCCGCCATCATGCGCGGAAACGGCAATTGGCCGATGAGGCCGGCGCAAAGGTGGCCGCCAAAGCTCTCGGCGTGCTCGCGCCACCGCGCCGAAAGGTAGGGGAAAAGATCCTTCGGCGTGCGCTGCACCGGATGCAGATCGCAATCGACGAAGCCGAGCCGCTGCGCGGTCTTGGTCTCGCGTTCGGGCACTGGCTTGTTCATGGCGCCGCCTCCTCACGCATCAGGGCTTGTTGTCGACCTTCCTCGATCGCAGCGCGCAGGCGGGGATAGGTCGCCAGCGGATTGTCGATCAGAATCTTGCGAATGGTCGCATCGGACAGCCCGTCCGGCAACGCGTCCTCGCCCTCGAACTGCCAGTGCGGGTAGTCGGTCGAAAACACGATCAGCTCGTCCGAGCGCAGATGGTCCATGATGCGGGCGAGCACCTCGCCGTTCGGCACGTCGACCGGCTGCAAGGTGAAGCGCACGTGGTCGCGCACGATGTCGGCCGGAGCGCGATCGATCCAGGGCACTTCGGTGCGCACGCCGCGCCAGCTCCTGTTGGTCCGCCACAACAGCGGCGGCAGCCAGGTGAAGCCGGATTCCATCAGCACCAGTTTGGTGCCGGGGAACTTCTGAAAGACGCCTTCTGCGAGGAAGCTCACCAGCGTATCTTCGAAGGCGATACCTTGTAGAATGCCGTCTTCGACGTGATAGGACGGCCATCCGGATCCGGTCGGCGCATGCCGGAAGCTGGAGCCGGCGTGCACGCCGATCGGCAGGCGGTGCCGCTCCGCGGCGCGGTAGATCGGCCAATAACTGCGATGGCCGAGCGGCCGGTCGCCCATCACCAGCAAGACGACCTGCACGAAGCGCTGATCCGCCGCGCAGCGTTCGATCTCGGCAGCGGCAAGATCGGCGTCCTGCGGTGGCACCAGGATCGAAGCGCGCAGCCGCGGTTCGTGGTCGAGCCATTCGCGCGCGACCCAAGTATTGACGGCCCGGCACAACGCGGCCGCCATATCGGCGTTGAACAGTGCGATCGCGCCGTGCAGCACATTGGCGATGGCAAAGCGGGTGCCGAATGGCTCCAGCGCTTGCGCCCGCACGGCGTCGAGGCTTGCCCCCGCAACGCCTGTCGCCGGCCGCCAATCCTGCCGCGCGGCGTGCGGCAGGTTCGGGGCGTAGCTCGCCAACGTGAAAGGCGAATGGTCGATATAGCGTTCGGCCAGATGTTCGCGCCAGAACGGCTCGAGATGCGGCATCAGTGCCGCCATGCTCGGCACGGCAGGATGCAGATCGCAATCGATCGCGCCCTGTATCGGAAGCTTCATCGCAGGCCTCTGAAATCAGCCGTTCGATCGGATGCTCTGGAATATAGACCTTCGCCGACCGGGGTGCCAATGTCCTCGCGGGGCAACACCAGATGCGCGACGTCGCCTGACGCGGAGCTGAAGAGGACCGCCCAACGCTTTCGTGATTTCTCGTCGGCGCCCCGCGCCTGTATGCAGGCGGTCGGGCATGTTTGACTGGGGAGGCCGTTCCATGATCCGTCTCGTCTTCATCGCCGGCGTCATTGGGCTCGGCATCGGCGTCGCGCTGGCGCAAGAGGACCCGATCGCGGCGCGCAAGGCGCTGATGAAAGCCAATGGCGAAGCCGCCAAGACCGGCGCCGCCATGATGAAGGGCGAGGCGCCATTCGATCTCGACAAGGCGCGCAAAGTCTTTGCCACCTTCGAGAACGCGGGAGAGAAGGCGCCCGCTTTGTTCCCGGAGACTTCGAAAACCGGCGGCGAGACCGCCGCCGATCCCAAAATCTGGGAGAACTTGCCGGACTTCAAAGCGAGGCTCGAGAAGCTCGGCGCCGACGCCAAAGCCGCCGGCGCCCAGGTCACCGACCTCGCCGGCTTCAAGGCCGCGTTCGGCAATATCGGCAAGAACGACTGCGGCTCCTGCCACCAGACCTATCGCGTGAAGAAAAGCTGAGGGTGTTGGTCCGCCCTGCAGGCCGTAGTGTGGATCGATCGTACATGCGGATGAACGAACGATGCGGATGTTCGCTCCGCTGTTGACGGCGTTCGCGGTGGCGATGGCAATCTTCGTCGCCGCCGTGTTCTACGTCCTCACGGTTCCGGTAACGATTGACGCCGGAGACCTGCCGCCGACCCATACGCCCGATCTCGCCAACGGCCGCACCATGTTCGACATCGGCGGCTGCGCGTCCTGTCACGCCGTGCCGAACCGGGATGCCGACAAGGTCGACCGCACGCGGCTCGGCGGCGGGCTCGCGCTCGCCTCGCCGTTCGGCACCTTCTACGTCCCCAACATATCGTCCGATCCGCGCGACGGCATCGGCGCCTGGAGCGAAGCCGATTTCGTGTCGGCGCTCTGGGACGGCACCTCGCCCAATGGCGAGCACCTCTATCCGGCCTTCCCCTACACATCCTACCGGCACATGCGGCTCGACGACGTGCGCGACCTGTTTGCCTTTCTCAAAACCCTGCCGCCGGTCAAGGGCCGGGTGCGCGGCCACGATTTGCCGTTTCCATTCGATATCCGCCGGCCGCTCGGGCTGTGGCAGCTGTTGTTTCTGCGCGGCGGCCCGTTCACGCCGGATCCGTCGCGGCCGGCGGCATGGAATCGCGGCGCCTATCTGGTCAACGGTCCCGGCCACTGCGCCGAATGCCACAGCCCGCGCAACATCTTCGGCGCCATCATCGCGAGCGAACGCTTCGCCGGCGGTCCGGCCGCCGACGGCAAGGGCTGGGTGCCCAACATCACGCCGGCCGGCTTGCAGCACTGGTCGAAGGACGACATCGCCTGGAGCGAAAAGGATATCGCCGGCTTTCTCGCCGACGGCATGAACCCGGCCGGCGATTATGCCGGCGGCGGCATGGCCGAAGTGATCCGCAATACCGCGTTGCTGTCCGCGTACGATCGCGCCGCCATCGCGGCCTACATCGTCTCGCTGCCGCCCCGGCAAGGGCCGAAGCGAAGCCCGCGAAGTGAGCCCGCGGAGCTTCAGGGACCTTTTTCTGATAGCTCGGAGCCCTCACCCCAACCCTCTCCCCACGGGGAGAGGGGGTGCGCGTGCCGCGCCGCGGTTTTATTGCTCGCATGCGAGCTGTATCGGCAAGCCGTCACCGCGCGCGCGAGCGATCTCCCTCTCCCCGTGGGAAGGTGAGGTCGGCGCGGGCATCCATGCGAGCAGGCAGCGCCTTTTTCGCTCGAAAGTCGTCCTACGACGCGCCGAAGGCCTTGAAGGTGATGATGGTGCGCGTGTCCTGGATGCCGGGGATGGTCTGCACCTTCTGGGCGATGAAATGGCCGATATCGGTGCCGGGCTCGATATAGAATTTCACCAAGAGGTCGAAATCGCCGGCGGTGGAATAGATTTCCGACGCGATTTCGGCGTCGGCGAGCCGGTCGGCGACCTCATAGGACTTGCCGAGCTGGCACTTGATCTGCACGAAGAAGGGAACCATGCGCGCCTCCGAACCCTGGGATGGCAAACCTAGAGCATTTTCCGGAATAGTGGTCACCGGTTTTCCGCAGAAAGTGCGACAGGTCAAAGAAATTCCGGGCCGCGGGCTCGTCGTCGAGGATAGAGTCGAGAAGGACCGCAATGCACGCACCGGCCGAGCTTGCCGATATCGTCACCGATATTCTGGCGCGGATTCGCGACCGGGCGCCGCGGGTGCATTGCATCACCAATAACGTCGCGCAGCATTATACCGCGAGCATGCTGCTCGCCGCCGGCGCGGTGCCGTCGATGACGATCGCCGCGGAGGAGGTCGTCTCCTTCGTCGCCAGCGCCGACGCGCTCCTGGTCAATCTCGGCACGCTCGACGCCGAGCGGCGCGGCGCGATCGATGCGGCGCTCGGCGCGGCCGCCGCGGCGCGCATGCCCTGGGTGCTCGATCCGGTGTTCATCGACGTGACGCCGACGCGGGCGCACTTCGCCCGCAAGCTGGTCGAACGCGCGGCCGGCGGCGGTGCGGCTCAATCATCGGGAATTCGCCACGCTGTCGGGCGACGAGCCCGTCGGCGACGCGCCGGCGCGCTTTGCCAAGGCGCACGGTGTCGTCGCCGCGGTCACCGGCGCGGCCGACCTCGTGACCGACGGCTCGCGCCGCCTCACGATCGGCAACGGCCATCCGTTCATGGCGCTGGTGACGGCCGTCGGGCTGCGCCGCGTCCGCGCTGGTCGGCGCCGCGCTTGCGGTCGAGAGCGACGCCTTCATCGCGACGACCGCGGCGCTCGCCGCGTTCGCCATCGCCGGCGAAATCGCCGCGCAGAACGCCGACGGTCCGGGCAGCTTCGCCCTCGCGATCATCGACGCCGTGTACAATCTCGACCGCGCGACCCTGCGTGCGCGGCTGAAGCTGGCATGACCATGAAACCCGTCGATGTCCGCCTCAACGCCATCGTCGATCCCGAGCGCGCCGGCGGCCGCGACCTCGCCGATCTCGCCCGGCGCGTCGCCGCGGGCGGCGCGACCTTGGTGCAACTGCGCGACAAGAAGAACGACACGCGGCGCGATGGTCGCCGCCGCGCGCGCGATCAAGGCGGCGCTGGCGCCGTTCAACGTGCCGTTCGTCGTCAACGACCGCGTCGATGTCGCGCTCGCGGCGGGTGCCGACGGCGTGCATCTCGGGCCGGACGACATGGCGATCGAGGATGCGCGGCGACTCTCTTGGGCCGCGACGCCATCATCGGCGCCTCGATCAAGACCGTCGCGGCGGCGCAAGCGGTGCCGGTCGAACTGATCGATTACGCCGGCATCGGCGGCGTCTATGCGACGCTCTCCAAGGAGCAGAACAGCGCGCCGATCGGCCCGGCGGGCTTTGCCGAAATCGCCGCCGTGCTGCGCCGGCGCGCGCCGGCGCTGCCGCTCCTCGGCATCGCCGGCATCGACGCGAGCAACGCCGGCGCCGTGATCGCCGCCGGCGCCGACGGCGTCGCCGTCATCTCGGCGCTCTCGCTTGCGCCCGACCCGGCCGCCGCCGCGCGCGGCCTGCGCGAGATGGTCGACGCGATGCTGGCGAAGAAAGGCACGTGATGACCGCGATCGCCTTGACCATCGCCGGCTCGGATTCCAGCGGCGGCGCCGGCATCGAGGCCGACCTCAAGACGTTCGCCGCGCTCGGCGTCTACGGCGCCGCGGCGATTACCGCGCTCACGGCGCAGAACACCAAGGGCGTGCTCGCTATCCATATCGTGCCGGCGGACTTCATCGCCGCGCAGATCGATGCGGTTCTGAGCGATCTTCGCGTCGATGCGGTCAAGATCGGCATGTTGCCGGACGCCGCCGCGATCGCGCGCGGTCGCCGCGGCGCTGGAACGCCATCGCCCGCGCCATGTCGTGCTCGATCCGGTGATGGTGGCGAGCGCGGGCCAGCGCTTGCTGCGCGAGGACGCGCTCGGCGCCTTGCGCGATCTGATCAAGCGCGTCGACGTCATCACGCCCAATCTGCCGGAAGCGGCGGCATTGCTCGACGTGCCGGCGGCGCGTGACGAAGCCGAGATGCGCGCGCAGGGCGAGAAGCTCTTGGCGCTCGGCGCCGGCGCGGTGCTGATCAAGGGCGGCCACGGCAGCGGGCCGGACAGCGTCGATCTCTTGATCGATGCCGACGGCACCACGCGGCTCGCGGCGCCGCGCCTGCTCAACGCGCAACACGCACGGCACCGGTTGTACGTTGTCATCGGCGCTCGCCGCCGGTCTCGCCAAAGGGCTGCCGCTCGTGGACGCGGCCAGAGAGGCCAAGGCCTATGTCACCGCCGCCATCGCCGCGGCGGACCGGCTCGAGGTCGGGTCCGGCCGCGGCCCCCTGCATCATTTTCATGCCTGGTGGTGACGAAGGCGATGGCACGCTCGCTTTCGAGCCGGTGAAAACACTGTTACGGTCGCCGCGAATTTGGGGCGTTCGCATCAACTGGCGTTTGCACAGCAAAGAGAGAGCATAAGGAATGATGGAAGCGGGAGTAGTCTTCGCCGAGCACGACGGCACGAAACTCATCGGCGATCTTTACCGGCCCGACGGCGGCGACAAGGCGCCGGTTCTGGTGGCGGTTCATGGCGGCGGCTGGCAGGTCGGCGCCCGGGCGTTCTACCAGCATTGGGGCGCGTATCTCGCGCGGCACGGCTACGCGCTGTTCTCGATCGACTATCGGCTGGGCAAATCCGGCGTCTATCCGGCCGCGGTCTATGACGTGAAAGCGGCGGTGCAGTTCGTGCGGGCCAAAGCGGGCGAGCTCGAGCTCGATCCCGACCGCATCGGCGTGATCGGCGATTCCGCCGGCGCGCATCTCGCCGCCATGGTCGCGCTGGCGGGCGATCAATTCACCGCGTCCTATCGCGACGATGCGCACGCCGCGACGCCGGCCAACGTCAAGACCCTGATCGGCTTCTACGGCGTCTACGACATGCTGGCGCAATGGCAATCACGACCTTGCGGCGCGCCCGCGCGATCCGATCGTCGAGAAATTTCTCGGCGCATCGGCGACGGAGAACCGCCGTTTGTTCTTCGATGCTTCCCCGCTCAGCTACGCCACCGTCGATCGCAATCAACTGCGCGTCCTGCTCATTCACGGCACCGACGACGACATCGTCGATTCGGCGAGCCAGTCGGGCGCGTTCCTGACCGCGCTCGGCCAGGCGCAATTCTTCGTGCGCCGCATCATCATCCCCGGCGGCGGCCATTTCTGGTCGGCCGACCCGTTCGAAAACGAGCCGACGAGCTACGGCGCCGCGGTGGCGCCGCGGCTGCTGCAGTTCTTGGAAGGCTCGCTCTAGCTTTTTGATGGAGCATGATCTGTTCGGAAAACCGGTATCCACTTTTCCGGATCATGCTCTGAGCGGCTTGTTGGAGACAGCATGGCAGTAAAGCAACAAGGCGATGTCGGGGTCATCGGTCTCGGCATCATGGGCGGCGCATTCGCCCAACATCTCGCCGCGGCGGGCTGGCGGGTGATCGGCTATGATGTGTCCGCGGCGCGGCGGCGCGCGCTGGCGCGCGTCGGCGTCGAGATCGCGGCGGATGCCGCCGACGTCGCGCGGCGGGCGCCGACCATCATCTTGAGCCTGCCGAAAGCTTCGGCGCTCGCCGCGACGGTCGCCGCCATTGCCGCCGCCGGCGTCAAGCGCCGCGTCTTCATCGAAGCCTCGACCTTCACGCTCGACGACAAGATCGCCGCGGCGGCAACGCTGCGCGCGGCCGGCCATGTTTTGTTGGACTGCCCTGTCAGCGGCACCGGCGCGCAGGCCAAGACCAAGGACATCGTCGTCTATGCCTCGGGGGGCGCGGCCGAGATCAAAAAGCTGCGCCCGCTGTTCGGCGCCTTCAGCCGCGCGGTGCACGATCTCGGCGACTTCGGCAACGGCAGCAAGATGAAATACGTCGCCAACCTTCTTGTCGCCATCCACAATGTCGCGACCGCCGAGGCGATGGTGCTCGGCCTCAAGGCCGGCCTGCCGCCGCAGCTCATCTATGATCTGGTCAAGATCGGCGCCGGCAATTCGCGCGTGTTCGAACTGCGCGCGCCGATGATGGTGAAGGATCGCTATGCCGACGCCACCATGCAGATTGCGACCTGGCAAAAGGACATGGACGTGATCGGCAGCTTCGCCCAGTCGCTCGGCGTGCCGACGCCGCTGTTCTCCGCGACCCTGCCGATCTACGCCGCCGCTTTGTCGATGGGCCACGGCGCCGAAGACACCGCCGCCGTGTGCGCGGTGCTGGAAGCGATGGCGGGGGTGAAGCGGGGGAAGGGGAAGAAGTAGAGGCGAGGGGCGACCCCGTAAAATTAAGGTGAGTCCGATCACCAAGCTCTGATATTTTGCGACTTCCGCACATGTTGCCTGCCCTGATCAAAGCCAGTATCCCTCTGGCCGCAGGCAAGGGCGTAGGACCATGAAAGCGGGTAACCATGGTACGGCGACGCATCGCTGAGCTGCCGACATCGCGGCTTGCGATCTGGTCGCGGCGCATTGCGCTGTTTTCGCTGGTGACGACCTTGATCGCCGTCATCGTCGTGCGCTCGGGCGCGCTCGAGATCGTGCCGGCCTTGTCGACGCTGGGCGGCGCGCTGGTGCTGGCGGTGGTCGCGATCCTGCTCGCATTCGGCGCCGGGATCTCGATCTGGATCGACGGCATCGGCGGGCTGCAGCAGGCGATCGTCGGCTTTCTGATCGGCATAGCGATCATCGCCTATCCGGCCTATCTCGGCGTCAAGGCGTACCGGCTGCCGGCGATCTATGACGTGACGACCGACCCGATCGATCCGCCGCGCTTCGAGGCCATCGCGCGGGTGCGCCCGCGCGACGCCCATCCGGTCGCCTATGCCGGGCTCTACACCGCCGAGCTGCAGCACGCGGCCTATTCCGACATCGAGCCCGACCTGACCAACTCCTCGCCGCTCGAGGCCTACAACGCCGCGCTCAAGGTCATCACCAAGCGCAAGTGGCACATCGTCGACCAGCGGCCGCCGCAGGACGGCACGACGCGCGAAGGTCGCATCGAGGCGATCGCGCGCACGCCGATCCTCGGCTTTCGCGAGGACGTGGCGGTCCGCATCCGTCGAACCCAGGACGGCGCCCGCATCGACGTGCGTTCGGCCTCGCGCTACGGCCGGCACGATCTCGGCGAGAACGCCGCGCGGGTGCGCGCGCTGATCGACGATATCGACGACGTGCTCGCCGCCGGGCCGGACAAGAAACAGCCGGTGCCGAAGCCCGTTCAGGCGGCGGGCAAGGGCGGTTCGGCCAGGCGGTAGGTGCCGCCGATCGAGGGCGCCCCCTCGGTGGCGACGATGCCGCGCGCGACGAGATCCTCGAGATGCGCCAGCGCCGACAGCGAGGCGGCGCCGATGAGCCGCGGGTCGAGCCCGATATAGACCGCCCGCACCAAAGTCGGGATGTCGGCCTCGCTCTTGCCGAGCCGGCGCAGGATCGACGCCTCGCGGCCCTCGCGGTGGCGGATGTAGCTCTGCACGAAAGCGGGCGCGTCGCGCACCGGGCCGCCATGGCCGGGCAGATAGACCGGCTCGGACCGCCGCGCCAGCTTTTGCAGCGAGGCCATGTAGTCGCTCATGGCGCCGTCGGGCGGCGCCACGATCGAGGTCGACCACGCCATGACGTGATCGCCGGAGAAGACGAGGTCGGCCTCCTTGAATGCGAAGGCCATGTGGTTCGCGGTGTGCCCCGGCGTCGCCACCGCTTCCAGGGTCCAGCCGTCGCCCGTCACCACGTCGCCGTCGGCCAAGGCGATGTCGGGGCGGAAATCCATGTCGGCGCTGGCGTCGAGGCGCTGGACTTCGCCGATATGGAGCGGCCGCGCCGGCCGGTGCGGGCCTTCGGCATAGACGGTGGCGCCGGTCGCCGCCTTCACCTTCGGCACGGCTGGCGAGTGGTCGCGGTGGGTGTGGGTGACGAAGATATCCGTGACCGTTTCGCCGCGCACGGCATCGAGCAGCGCCGCGATATGGGCGTCGTCATCGGGGCCGGGATCGATAATCGCCACCTTGCCGCGGCCGACGATGTAGCTGACCGTGCCTTTGAAGGTGAACGGGCTCGGATTGTCGGCGACCATCGCGCGCACGCCCGGCGCAACTTCCTCGGCGCGGCCGGGCACGAGGTCGAAGGTTTTGTTGTACGGGATGTCGTCGCTCATGAGGGTTCCGACCTAGGGGCGCCCCTTGTGGCCGCCCTCTCGCCTCGCAGATAGGCGACAAAAGACGGGCGCCCACAAGGGGGCGCCGCTTACGACGGACCATGCGACGGAAACCGTAAAGGACCGCCACGCCCGAGAGGTTCGCGGGCGTGGCGGTCCAGAAAAAGGATGGAGCCCCGGTGCCGGGATCGCCGGGGCTCCAAGCAATCTCATTCAACACGAGTTGTGAGATCGAGATCGCACCCATGGTTATGCAAACCGCGGGCCAAGTGCCCGATAGGGGTGAAGGTGTCGAATTCGTGTCGTTTTGTCTTCGCTTGGCCGCGACTCCGAGGTCATTTGGTCGCACAGCGGGCGCCTGCTGACTATTTTGCAGGCATCCCCCAGTACCGACACGCTAAAACGGCGTCCGGCTGCGGATCGCGGCCGCCAGCGTGCCTTCATCGAGATAATCGAGCTCGCCGCCGACCGGGACGCCATGGGCGAGCCGGGTCACCTTGACCTTGGCGTCGTGCAGGAGGTCGGTGATGTAGTGGGCGGTACTTTGGCCGTCGACGGTGGCGTTGAGCGCCAGGATGATCTCGCTCACCGCGGGGTCATGCGCGCGCTTGATGAGCGCATCGACGGTGAGGTCGTCCGGACCGACGCCGTCGAGCGGGGAGAGCGTGCCGCCGAGCACGTGGTAGCGCGCATTGATGGCATGCGCCCGCTCGAGCGCCCACAGATCGGCGACGTCGGCGACGACGACGATGGCGGACGGGTCGCGCCGCGGGTCGGTGCACACCGTGCAGGGATTTTGCGTGTCGATGTTGCCGCAGACCCGGCACACCTCGATCTTGTCGATCGCCGCCTGCAATGCCGCCGCGAGCGGCGCCATCAGCGCCTCGCGCTTCTTGATCAGAAACAGCGCCGCGCGCCGCGCCGAACGCGGCCCGAGCCCGGGCAGGCGGGCCAACAGCTGGATCAGACGTTCGATTTCAGGTCCGGCGGAAACGGCAGGCATCGATCAGAAACAACTTCAGCCCCGGCGGCAGCGGCAGGCCGCCGGTGAGCGCCTGCATGCGCTCGGCGAGCAAGGCTTCGAGCTTGCGGCGGGCGTCGGCGTGGGCGGCGACGATCAAGTCCTCGATGATCTCGCGCTGATCCGGCGCGAGCAGCGTGCCGTCGACATGCGCGGCCTTGACCTCGCCCTTGCCGGACAATTTCAGCGTCACCATGCCGCCGCCCGCCGTGCCTTCGACCTCGATGCGGTCGAGCTCGGCCTGCATTTCTTCCATCTTGGTCTTGAGTTGGGCGGCCTGCTTCATCAGGCCCAGAAAATCAGCCATCGCGGCACCTTTCTAAAGTTCGTCGTCTTCGCCCAGGCCGGTCGCGCCGGGCGCATCGTCCGGAATCTCATCCGCGGCAGGCGGCGGCGCTGGCGGGCGCACGTCGACGATTTCGGCGCCGGGAAAGCGCGCCAGCACCGCCTGCACCAACGGATCGGCGCGCACGCCGTCTTTCAGCTCGGCCTTGCGCGTCTGCGCCTGGGCGTGGAGGCTGGGTGCGCCTGGCTCGGCGGATACCACGACCATCCAGCGCCGGCCGGTCCAGTCCGAAAGCTTTTTCGAAAGCTCGCCGGTCAGCGTGCGCGCCGCGCTCGCTTCGAGCGCGATCTCGAGCTTGCCGTCCTCGAACCGCACCAGCCGCACGTCGCGCTCGAGCGCGCTCTTGATCGCGATATCGCGCTTCTCGGTCGCGAGCGCGACCAGCGCCTCGAAGTTCGGTACGGAACGGGCCGGCGCGCCCGCGGTGTCGCGCGCGACCGGCTCGTTGTTGGTCGCAAACTCCGGCGTGACCGCCGGCGCCGCCGCGACGAGCGCCGCCCGCGGCGCGCCGCGCGGCGCTTCCGCCCGCGGCGAATTTGTCTGCATGGTCGACGTCGCGCCGCCATTGCCGCCGCCGCGCGGCGGCGAGGGCGCCGCGGTGGCGGCGACCGAGGCGTCGCCGAGCGAGCGGATCACCTCGTCCGGCGTCGGCAGGTCGGCGGCATAGGCGATGCGGACCAAAACCATTTCCGCCGCGGCGATCGGGCGGCCCGCCGCTTCGACCTCGGCGATGCCCTTGAGCAGCATCTGCCAGGTGCGCGCCAGCACGCGCATCGACAGCTTGGTCGCGAACGCGCGGCCGCGCGTGCGCTCGGTCTCGGTCAGCGACACGTCGTCGGCGACGGCGGGCACGATTTTCACCCGGGTGACGAAATGGGTGAACTCGGCGAGGTCGCCGAGCACCATGGCCGGATCGGCGCCGGCATCGTATTGGTCGCGCAATTCGCGCAAGGCGCCGGCAAGGTCGGCGCGCATCAATGCTTCGAACAGATCGATGATGCGGGCGCGGTCGGCGAGCCCGAGCATGCCGCGCACGTCGTCGACGCGCACAGGACCTGCGGCATGGGCGATGGCCTGGTCGAACAGCGACAGCGCGTCGCGCACCGAGCCTTCCGCCGCGCGCGCGATCAGCGCGAGGGCCTCCGTCTCGGCCTCGATTGTTTCCTTGCCGGCGATGCCTTGCAGGTGCTTGACCAGAAGGTCGGCGTCGACGCGGCGCAGGTCGAAGCGCTGGCAGCGCGACAGAACGGTGATCGGCACCTTGCGGATTTCGGTGGTCGCGAACACGAACTTGGCGTGCGGCGGCGGCTCTTCCAATGTCTTCAACAGCGCGTTGAAGGCGGCGCCGGAAAGCATGTGCACTTCGTCGAGGATATAGACCTTGTAGCGCGCCGAGACCGGCGCATAGCGCACCGCCTCGTTGATGGCGCGCACGTCCTCGACGCCGTTGTGGGACGCGGCGTCCATCTCGATCACGTCGAGATGGCGGCTTTCCATGATCGCCTGGCAGTGCAGGCCGAGCACCGGCATGTCGATCCGCGGCCCGGTGACCGAGCCGTCCGCCAGTTCGTAATTCAACGCGCGCGCCAAAATGCGCGCCGTCGTCGTCTTGCCGACGCCGCGCACGCCGGTGAGCACCCAGGCCTGCGGGATGCGGCCGGATTCGAAGCCGTTGGAGATGGTGCGCACCATCGCATCCTGGCCGATCAGATCGGCGAAGGTCGATGGCCGGTATTTGCGCGCCAGCACGCGATAGGGGGCGGCCGGGTGAAGTGGCGTCGTTCATTATGTAAAAATGTAGCCCGGGTTGAGCGGAGCGAAACCCGGGAGCGGCGTTCCCGCCAGTTCAATCCCCGGATTTCGCTCCGCTCGATCCGGGCTACATCCTTGCGTGAAAGTGGGAGGCTGACGAGCGACCCGAACCGCGCTCGTTAGGGCTGCTTCCTTCCGGACCTGACCCGGTTGGCGAGTGGCCCGTCCACCGCCAACCTCCCGGCCCCTATATCGGCCGGGGAGGGGGAGAAAGCAAGCGGGCGGCGGCTTGCGGGTGGCGGGGTTTTGGGGGAATGTTGGGCAACTACGAAAAGCAAAGGCGGAGCGCCTCGCCAACAGAAAATGGGGAACGGGAGGAGCAACATGCGTCGATGTGCAAAATTCGCCGCGTATGCCGCGATGGGTTGGATGCTGTTCGGCTTTACCGCCGCCGCCCAGGCGCAATTCCTGATCGTCGGCGACGACAACAAGCTGCACTGGGATGATGCCGGCAAGCCGGCCTTCACCGCGCCGGGCAAGGACGAAGTCGTCATCGTCGACATCAAGGATCGCGAGGCGCCGAAGATCGTCGCGACGCTGCCGCTCATCAACACCATCATCGGTCCGCCGACCAACCTCGCGGTCACGCCCGACGAAAAGCTCGCTTTGATCGCCAATTCGCTGAACTACGAATCGAACGGCAGCGGCGGCTGGAAGCCGGTACCCGACAACAAAATCTTCGTCATCGACCTCACCGCCAACCCGCCGGCGCAGATCGCGACGGTCGAGGTCGGCAGGCAGCCCTCCGGCATGGCGATCAACAAGGCCGGCACGCTCGCCCTCGTCGCCGACCGCGCCGACAACGCCGTCACCGTGCTGACGATCAGCGGCAAGGAGGTGAAGCCGGTGCAGACGGTCGCGCTCGGCGACACGGTGTCCGCGGTCGCCATCACGCCCGACGGCAAGCACGCGCTCGTCTCCAAACACGCCGCGCACAAGGTGGCGTGGCTCGACATCGACGGGCAGAGCGTGAGCTACAACAAGAAGGACATCGCGGTCGGCAGCTGGCCCTACAACGTCCAGATCACCGCCGACGGCCATTTCGGCTTGACCGCCAACCAGGGCAACAGCGGCGTCGGCGACGGCGGCGTCGGCTCGGTCAGCGTCATCGACCTCAAGGCCGAGCCGCCGCGGCTCGTCGATTACGTCACCGTGAGCCCTTACCCGGAAGGCCTCGACGTCTCGCCGACGGCGCCGCTCGCCATCGCGGTGGCGATCAACGGCAGCGGCACGACGCCGAAAGGCGCCTGGTTCGCGAACCCGTATTCGCTGCTCGACGTGCTCTCGACCGCGGACGGCCATGTGCGCAGGATCGCCAGCGTCAAAGCCGGCCGGCTGCCCGAGGGCATCGCCTTCAGCCCGGAGGGCAAGTACGTCTATGTCGGCAATTTCTCCGACAGCGATCTGCAAATCTTCAAGGTCGAGGGTCGACACGCTGCGCGATACCGGCAAGGTGTTGAAGCTGCCCGGCCATCCCGCGTCCGTGCGCGGCAATACGCCCTGACGATGCCGGATCGACCAACCGACCAGCCGGCGCCCGGCTGGTCGCTGCATCCGCAATTGCACGCCGACACGGTGCCGGTCGGCGATCTCGCGCTGTCGCGCCTCCTCGCGATCGACGATGCCGACTATCCCTGGCTCATCCTGGTGCCGCGCCGCGCCGGCGCCGTCGAGATCGCCGATCTCGGCGACGAGGCTGCGGCGCTGATGGTCGAGATCGTCCCCGTGTCGCGCGCGCTCGAGGACGTGACGGGCTGCGATAAGCTCAATGTCGCCGCCATCGGCAACGTCGTGCCGCAACTTCACGTCCACATCGTCGCGCGAAGCAAGGGCGATCCGCTGTGGCCGAAGCCGATCTGGGGCGCGGCGCCGCCGCGCCCGGGCGAGGCGGCGGCGTTCAACAAATTTATCGATGCGGTTCGAAGGAGAACTCGGGATGTGACGCCGCGTCGGGTGGGCGAAGCGAAGCCGACGCGGACGTGCGCTGACTTCCGCTACTTCCGCAGGCTCAGCAGATAGGCTGTCACCTGCCGCACCTGATAGTCGGCCAGATAAGGGTTCGGCATGCCCTTCGGATTGTCCAGACCCCGGTGGGTCGTGGCCAGATAGGTTTTCAGCCAATCGGCGCTGAGGTCGGGGCGTTGCGCGATGGTGGTGAACGGCGGCGCCGGCGGATTGAGGTCCGGCATGAAGCGCTGGTCCGCCGCCGCCACGTGGCACTGCGCGCACAGCATCGCCGCCAATTGATGGCCCTGGCGCATGTCGTCCGCGTTTTGTGTTTGTTGGGCGAACGCCGCGCCGGCCGTCATGAACAGAATCAGCAACGACACCAAATGCAGGGGGAGTTTCTCGCGCTTCTTCATGTTTTGCAGCCAAGTTTTTACAGCCAAGTCGTTCCCAAATGAACCGCACCCCACGATATCCTAACGACGATCTCGGCTTGCGGTATTGCGGAAGATCAAGGCGCGAACGCGAGCGGGGACAGCGGCAAGCCCGGTCTTTGCCGTCCGCCTTGACCTTCCCGGCCGGTTACGGCTTCTATGCCGCCAAACCGCCAGCGTAGAGGAAGGAAGTGGATGAGGCCGGGCTTCGCGCCAAGATTTTTGCGCAGTTGGCAATGAGGGCGCGTTCCTGACAACCGCCCGGCCAGATCCGAACACCCCGCCGCACGCCTATGCGGGCAGCCGCCTCGAACGCGCGGCCGCCGTGCGCAGCGATCGCGGCCGCGCTGGCGGCATTGGCCGGCGACGCGCGCGTCGGTTTTTATGCGATCGCCGGCGACGCCATCGTGCTGCAGCCAGCGCGGCGGTGGCTTCGATCCGTTATTTTCTGCCGCGCAGGCGGGCGCGCTCGGCGAGCCACGCGACACGGTGTTTCTCGGCCTCGAGGACGGGGCGCCGCGTTTCGGCATCGGGTTCGAGGCGGGCGCGCTCGAGGCGCTCGAGAGCGGCCGGGACTGAGCGTCGTCGACCTGCGCGGCATCGCCGTGCAGGGACTCGTCGCCGCGGAGCATCTGCCGCCGCTGGCGCAAGCCAAGGCGGTGCTCGGCTGGCATGCCCGGCACCGTTTCTGTCCCAATTGCGGCGCGGTGACGAAGCCGACCCAGGGCGGCTGGCGCCGCGATTGCCCGTCGTGCCATGCCGAGCATTTTCCGCGCACCGATCCGGTCGTCATCATGCTCGCGGTCGCCGGCGACCGCTGCGTGCTCGGCCGCTCGCCGCGGTTCCCGCCGACCATGTGGTCGTGTCTCGCCGGCTTCGCCGAGCCCGGCGAATCGATCGAGGAAGCGGTGCGGCGCGAGATCAAGGAAGAGGTCGGGCTTGCGTGCGCGCGGGTGACCTACTTCGCCTCGCAGCCCTGGCCGTTTCCGAGTTCGCTGATGATCGGCTGCCACACCCAGGCGGTGTCCAGACGACATCGTCATCGACAAGAGCGAGATCGAGGACGCGCGCTGGTTCGACCGCAAGGAGCTCGCGCTGATGCTCGCGCGCGCGCATCCGCAGAATCTGACCACGCCGCCGCCGGTCGCGATCGCCCATCACATCATCCGCGCCTTCGTCGAGCACGGCTCCGATGTGCTCGGCTGAGACCGCGGACGCCGGCGCGGCGCGCGTGCCGCGCATTCTGTGCGCCGGCATCATCGTGCTCGACGAGGTTTTTCGCGTCGCGGAATTTCCGCAAGCGGACGGCAAGGTCGAGGCGAAGGAGTTTTTCGTCGTCAATGGCGGCTGCGCGGCGAACGCCGCGGTTGCCATCGCCCGGCTCGGCGGCCGAGCGGCGCTCGCGGGTCCGCTGGGCGGTCCCGCCGGGGAGGACCGCAACGGCGATCAGGTGCTGGCGGCGCTGGCGCGCGAAGGCGTCGATACCAGCGCCTGCCAGCGCGTGGGCGGACTGGCGACGGCGCTGTCGGCGATCTTCATCAATGCGCGCGGCGACCGCACCATCGTGACCTATCGCGACGCCCGCATCGCCGCGGTGACGCCGGCCGATCCGCACGGCCTGGTGGCCGGTGCGGATCTCGTCCTCGCCGACAACCGGTTTCCGCAGTTCGTGCGGCCGATCTGCGAAGCGGCGCGGGCGCGGGGCTTGCGGGTGGTGCTCGACGCCGACAAGGCGACGATCGTCGACGACCCGCTGTTCCGCATCGCCTCGCACGTGATCTTTTCGTCCGAGTGCCTGCGCGCCACCACCGGCTGCGACGATCTCGCCGACGGGCTTGCCCGCATCGCCCCAAACAGCGCCGGGTTTCTGGCGGTGAGCAACGGGCCGCACGACATCCTCTACCTCGATGGCGGCGCCTGCCGGCGCTTGCCGGTGTTCGCGATCGACGCGGTCGACACGCTCGGCGCCGGCGACGCCTTGCACGGCGGCTTCGCGCTGGCGTTGGCCGAGGGCAAGACCGAGATCGAAGCCATGCGCTTCGGCGCCGCCGTCGCCGGCATCAAGTGCAGCCGCCTCGGCGGCTCCGCCGGTGCGCCCAACCGCGCCGAAGTCGAGGCGCTGTTGGCCGAACGGCGCGCGGCCGCGCCGGGACGAGCGCCGAAGCTGGCGGACCCAGATGGTCTTGCCTTGGAATAATTTTCCATATAGCTAGTCGGATGACGGCACTATTGAAATAATTTACTCAGCGGTAGGGTCCGCGGTGCCGGCAGGGATTTGTCGTTCAGGGATTTGGGTATGGACGCCATCGACCGGAAAATTCTGACCGTGCTGCAGGACGACGCCTCGCTTTCGGTTGCCGAGATCGGCAACCGGGTCGGTCTGTCGTCGACGCCGTGCTGGAAGCGTATTCAGCGCCTGGAGGCGGACGGCATCATTCTCAAGCGCGTGGCGCTGGTCGACCAGGACCGCATCGGGCTGGGCATCAGCGTTTTCGTCTCGGTCGAGACCGACGACCATTCGCAGGAATGGCTCGACCGCTTCGCCAAGGTGGTCGGCGCCATGCCGGAGGTGATGGAATTTTACCGCATGGCCGGCGATGTCGACTACATGCTGCGCGTCGTGGTGCCGGACATGGCCGGCTATGACAGCTTCTACAAGCGGCTGATCGCCGCGGTGCCGCTCAAGAACGTGACGTCGCGCTTCGCCATGGAAAAGATCAAGTCGACCACGTCGCTGCCGATTCCGTGATAGAACGTTGGCACGTGTCGTCGTGCATTGGCGCGCGAGGCCGGTCGAGGCGCTGTCGGACAGGCCGGATGAAGGCGCCGGGCGCGGGAGCGACTCGCTTGACATCCGAGCTTGTCGGCAATGCGACCGTTGCGATCTCGGCGCGGACGTATCCGGATATCGCAAGCAGGGGACGGGGAAACGCGCCGCTCACGACCCGGTCAGCGAGATCGAGTTCGACTGGCGCGGGCGCATGTAGAATTGATCGCTCAGCGTCAGCGTATTGGTGAGGACATAGCCGTAGGTCGGATTGTAGCTGTACGAGGCCTGGCCGAGGATCAGATAGGAGTTCGCCACGGCGAGCCCCGACGGCAGCGTCACGGTCTGGCCGACGGTCAGCGCGGTGCCGTTGGACGTGCTGCTCCACACGACGGTCGCGTTGCCGTTGGCATCGATCGCGATCTCGGAAACCGTCTCCGCGAGGTTGCCGGCGGTGTAGGGCGCGATGATCGCCGAGCCCGCGTTGAAGATGTTGGTCAGGTCGGCATTGGTGATGGCGGTGTATTGGCTCGACAAATCCGCGACGGCGCGCGCCGTCAACGTGACCTTGCGTTTGACGGAAATCCCCTGCGTCACCTCGGCGGTGCCGAGATAGAGCGCCAGCATCAGCGGCAGCGTGATGGCGAATTCGAGCGCCGACACGCCGCGCCGGTCGGCGGCGAACTCCGCGAGCCTTGCGCGCAGCGAGGCGGCGAAGGCGGTCGCGCGCGCGGCGATACGAGCGGATTTGGTGCGGGATTTGGCGGCAGCCTCGACGTTCATGGCATCATTCTTCGTTCATGACATCATTCTTGGCGTCACAACGGGGTATAGGGTTCGTTCTGGAACACGGCGGTGGCGGCAAGCAGATTGCTGCTGCCGTTGATGTTGCTGAGCTGGAGCGGGGTGAAGAACACCGGGATACTGGTAATACACCCGCACCACGACGACCTGCCCGGGCACGCCCGGATTGTAGCCCATGGCCGAGCTGTTGAAGGCGCCGTTGGTGATCGGCATCGCGAGATTGACCGAGGCGAACGAGGAATAGGCCTCGACGTCGACATAGATGCCGCTCGCGCAATTGAAGATCGCGTGGATCTGATTGCAGACCTGGGTTTTGAATTGCGCTGCGGTCCAGCCTTGGGTCTGCGCCTGGCCGGTCATGACCAGCCGGCCGGCGACGGCGGCGGCAGATTCCAGCGACTGCCCGGACAGGAAGATCATCGCCGTCTGCAGAACGCCCAGCGTCAAGCCGACGAACGGCGTGGCGACGAACGCGAATTCGACGCTCGCCGATGCCCGGGTTCCCCCGGCGAAGCGACGCAGCAGATGAGACATGCGTTTGAGACAAGATATGCGTTTGAGATAAGATATGCGCTTGATCACGAACAACCTCGACCGAATGTCGGCGCGCCGCGCGCTTTGGGACGCGGTTCTTCATTACCAGAGAGCTGTTGGCGATTTGTTGCAGTGATTGTCGAGAACAAGAGGGTTATCGCCAAGACAAATTTAACCTTGGCAAGGCCGCTCGCGCGGGCAAAGCGGCGGGCGCGCGTTCAGCGATCCGACCGTCCCGCGGCGGCCGCGACCGCGGCCTGGGCGTCGCGGGTGACCGTTTCGGCGAGGGTCTTGTCGAAATAGTCGGGGTGTGTCGCCGAGCGTGATCCGGCGCTCGCAGTTCGGCTGGCAGCTGTAGGTCTCGCGGTTGAGGCCGCGATAGACCACGACGGTGCGGTCGGTCGGCCCTTTCACTTCGACGGTCTTCTCGGTCAGCACGGCGCCGCCGTGGTCCATGATGATGAAATTGGTCGCGCCGTAGCCCTTGCCGGTGATGACGGCGATGCCGCCGCGGCTGGACCGTCATGTCGGCGATGAGCGGATTGCCGACCACCACCGTCGCCGCCCGATCCGGCAGCTTCACGACCCTGGCTTGATCGAGCAGGATGACGATCGGCTCGCCCGCCGCAGCGGGCGGCACCAGGGCGAGGAGCAAAGTGGTGACCGTGAGCCAAATGAGCGGGCGTAGGTTCGCCCCGCCGCCGACGCACAACGCCGCCATCGAAATGCTCCGATACGCTACGCGGACAACATCACCGAACAGCACCGCAGTCGGATCGATCCAATTGACTGTAAATTCGTGAATGAAGTGCAAATCCTCGCCGCCGCCTTGCGCGGGCGGCGGCGAGGATTGCTTAACGATATCGGCAAAATCCGCGGCTCAGCGCGTGAACGGATACATGAGCTGCGCGCCGAACCCCGCCGGGAACTCGCGATCGTCGATGCCGTAACGGTCCGGTCGTTCGCCGGCCGGCATATAGAAGGTGCCGAAGATGAGGTCGAGCACCGGGAACGTCGCGGCGAAATTCTTCTCGCCGCCGCGGTCGGGCAAAGTGTGGTGCCAGCGGTGGAAGATCGGCGAGGCGATCACGTATTTGAACGGACCGAGGCTCCAGTCGAGATTGGCGTGCACGAAGGCCGAATGGGCGATGGTGATCGGGCCGAGCACGACGAAGACATTGGGCGAAATGCCGGCGATCAACAGCGCGACGTCGGCGACCACGGTGCCGAAGAATACATTGATGGGATGGAAACGCGCCGCCGAGATCCATTCCAGCTCCTCGGTGGAATGGTGCACGGCATGGTATTTCCACAGTTGTTTGCCGTGGAACCAACGGTGCGTCCAGTAGGTGATGAAGTCCTCGCCGACCAGAAAGATGATCATCTGCGCGGCGAGCGGCAGGGTCGCGAGCGGGCCATGGCCGTTCTCGTAGAAGGCGATCAGGCCGTCGGCCGTCGTGATGTGAAACAGCACGGCGGCGCCGGCGATCAGCAGGCCGATGCGGAAATAGCGCGCCATCACCGGAATGAAGAACCAGTAGCAGATATCGGTGATGGCGTCCTTCTTGCGCCACCACGGCACGCCCGGATTGCAGGCCCAGAACGTGGTGAGAACGGTAAAGACGGCGGCCAGCGCCAGCGAGATCGGAACGACTTTCAAGAATGTGTGGCCGACATCGGCGATAAATCCGAGAATTTCCTGGCTCATGACAAGACCATTATTTTGTTGTTGACCCGGGATACTGCTGCGAAACCGCGGGGGCAATGCAGGTGGTATCGACCAAGCCGATTAAAATGCGATGAACCGCCGCGGCGCGAACCACGCAGCGTCGGCATCGGTGAATTGCGCGAACGGCAGGCATGATTTACATATATGAAGTATTCATCTGTTAAAGAGTGGCAACGCGACCGGAAAAAGAGTACAGATAACAACTCGTTCAATTAAAAAATACGTTGTTAACTACGTTCCAGGCCGGACCGATACCGGCGTGTTTCATCGATTTATTTAACCGCATCGCAATGTCTCCCCGATAGGGTTACCCCCGATCCAAATGGTCCGGACAACGGGCGTTGGGTCGCTCAGACAGCCACGTGTGGACCTAAGGAGCCAAACCGATGAAAAACCTGTTTTCGCGTTTCGTGAAGGACGAATCCGGCGCAACGGCGATCGAATACGGCCTCATTGCCGCCGGCATTTCTGTCGCGATCATCGCCGTCGTCAACGGCCTCGGCACCAAGCTGAACTCGACCTTCAGCAGCATTTCGACGCAGCTTAAGTAAGCGTGTCGTCGTGTTGATGCGCGGGGGGCTCCGGTCCGAGGACCGGGGCCTTTTCGTATTCAGGCCGTCGCTTCGCGCGCGCCCGCGCGCTAACGCGCCGTCAACCGCGGCCGGCGTAGAACAGGCGCCGGCGCCAATTCGAGTGCCTCGCTTATGTCTGTGTTCCCATGTCTGCGTTGTCCATGTCTGGCTTACCCATGGCTGTTGTGACCGAAGCGCTGTGCCTGACGCTGTTTCCGGCCATGATGGCGTTCGCCGCCTCGAGCGACTTTCTGACGATGACGATCGCCAACCGGGTCTCGATCATCCTGGTCGGCGGTTTCATCGCGCTGGCGGTGATGACGGGCATGAGCGGGGTGGAAATGCTGTCGCATGCCGGCGCCGGCGCCGCGGTGCTCGCCGGCGCCTTCGTCTGCTTCGCCTTCGGCTGGATCGGGGGCGGCGACGCCAAACTGGCGGCGGTCTCGGCGCTGTGGCTCGGCTTCGGCCATCTCGCCGACTATTTGGTTTATGCTTCGTTGCTCGGCGGCGTGTTGACGATCGTGATCATTCAGTTCCGTGCCTTGCCGCTGCCGCAACTGTTCGTCGGGCGGGAATGGGCGGAACGGCTGCACCGCCTCGGCGGCGGCGTACCTTATGGTATTGCGCTCGCGGCGTCGGCGCTCCTCGTGTATCCGCATACCGAATGGATGCGCGCGGCCGGCCTTTGAGCATCGGGATGCGCCGGGGATGCGCCACGTCAACATCTGATTAACGCGATTTAGATACTCCGCATTAACCATGCCTTGACGTTTAACTGGTGAAATCCCGGATGACGGCCAGTTGAGCCGTAGCGTTTGGGAAGTAAGCGTAATGAAAGCCGCGCGTCTCATCGTCCTCGGGGTCGCTCTCAGCGCCGGCGGCATAGCTGCGTACCTCGCCAGCGGCAGTCGAGCGCCCGAGCCGAAGGCGCCGCCGCCGGCGCCGCCGGCGCTCGCGACCATCGACGTGTTGGTCGCGGAAACCGATCTCAACACCGGCCAGACGATCGGCGATCGCGACATCGGCTGGCAAAGTTGGCCCGCCGCCGCGGCCAACCCGAGCTTCATCAAAAAGAGCGATCGGCCCGACGCCGTCACTCAGTTCGTCGGCGCGGTCGTGCGCATGCCGGTCGCGCAAGGCGAGCCCATTCGCGAGAACAAGGTCATCATCGGCAAGCGCGGCGGCTACCTCGCCGCGGTGTTGCCGGCCGGGATCCGCGCCGTGTCGGTGGACGTCTCGCCGGACACGGCGGCCGGCGGCTTCATTTTGCCCAACGACCACGTCGACGTGCTGCTGACGCATCACGAAAAGGCGGATAAGCCGGGCGCCGCCGACAAATACGTCACCGACACCATTTTGCGCAACGTGCAGGTGCTCGCGATCGATCAGACCGTCGGGGAGAAGGACGGCGAGAAGGTCGTCATCGGCAAGACCGCGACGATCGCGCTGACGCCGGAGCAGGCCGAGCGGCTTGCGCTCGCGCATCAGCTCGGTTCGATCTCGCTCGCGCTGCGCAGCGTGGTCAATTCGCAATCGCTGGTTCCGCAGGACGGCGTGGCGAAAAAAGAAGACGACAATCATGCCATCAACACGGTGCGCTTCGGCATCGGCGCGCAGACGGCGACGTCACGCTGAACCGCACGGAGTATGATCATGCCGAAAGCGACTTCGACCCGCGCCGCCCCGGTCGCGATCCTGGCCGTTGCGATGTTGGCCGCGGCGTCGTGGCTCGGCACCAAAGCGTGGGCCGGCTCCGCCACCGCGCCGGTCGCCGAACCGCAGACGCAGAATATTCGCGTCGCCGCGAGCGACGTCGGTTCGCGCAGCGTCGCGCTCGGCGTCTCGAAGTCGATCGTGATCGATTTTCCGCACGACATCAAAGACGTGCTGGTGGCCGATCCGAAGATCGCCAATGCCGTGGTGCGCTCGACGCGCCGCGCCTACATCATCGGCATCGAAGTCGGACAGACCAACGTGTTCTTCTTCGACGCCGACGGCAAGCAGATGGCCGGGTTCGACATCGCCGTCACGCGCAATCTCAACGGCATCCGCGCCGCGATCCGGCAAGTGCTGCCCGATGCCGACATCACGGTCGAGGGCGTCGGCGACGGCGTCGTGCTCTCGGGCACGGTGGCGAACCAGTCCGAAGCGCAACAGGCCTACGACATCGCCACCCGCGTGGTGAACTCCGGCGCCGCCGGCGCCGCGGGCGCCGCCGGCGGGAGCAAGATCGTCAACGCCCTCGTGGTGCACAGCCGCGACCAGATCATGCTGAAAGTGACGGTGGCGGAGGTCGAACGCGACATCATCAAGCAACTGGGCGTCAATCTGTCCGGCTCGCTCGGCTACGGCAGCGCCGTCGTCAATTTCAACAATACCAATCCGTTCAGCGCCTACGGCCAGTCGCTGAGCGGGTCGAGCATCGCCGCGTCGTTCAAGTCCGTCACCGGGACGTTGCAGGCGATGGAGCAGGCGGGCGTCCTTCGCACCCTCGCCGAGCCGAACTCTGACCGCGGTATCCGGCGAAAGCGCGACCTTCATGGCCGGCGGCGAATTTCCCATCCTCAACGGCTATTCCTGCTCCGCGGTCGCGACCGGCACGTCGGTGACGACCTGCCAGCCGTCGATCACCTTCAAGAAATACGGCGTCGGTCTCAACTTCACGCCGGTGGTCCTGAGCGAGGGCCGCATCAGTCTCAAGGTCGGGACCGAAGTCTCCGATCTTTCGAGCAGCAATGAGTTGAGCGTGCCGATCCCGGGTTCGAACAACAGCGTCACCGTTCCCTCGATCCGCACCCGCCGCGCCGACACGACGGTGGAAATTCCCTCCGGCGGCGCGCTCGTCATGGCCGGCATGATCCAGGACCAGACCAATCATCAGATCAACGGCCTGCCGGGTCTCGCCGAGCTTCCGGTGCTCGGTCCGTTGTTCAAAAGCAACGACTTCATCAATCAGCAGACGGAACTGATGATTCTGGTGACGCCCTACATCGTCCGCGCGGTCGCACAGAAGGACCTGTCGCGGCCCGACGACGGCTTCGCCAATCCGAGCGATCCGGCGCAGGTTCTGCTCGGCCGGTTCAACCGCATCTACGGCGTCGGCGGCAATGTCGATCCGCCGGACACTTATCACGGCAAATACGGCTTCATTCTCGATTGATGGCGGCGCCAAGGAGAAGACCATGTTGGCAAGAGTTAGCACCGTGATCGCCTCGCGCCGCGACGCCGCGCGGCTGGCTGTGCGCGGCGCCGTGATTGCCGGCGCGGCGCTGTTCGTCTGCGCCTGCACCACCGACCAGCCGCAGGTCGCCGGCGTTTCGGACGTGCCGAGCGACTATCGGCTGCGCCATCCGATCTCGATCAAGGAATCCGACCGCACGCTGGAACTCTTCATCGGCTCCAACCGCGGCTCGCTCGATCCGGGGCAACGCGCGGAGGTGCTGGCGTTCGCGCAGACGTGGCGACGCGAGGCGACCGGCGGCGTTCTGGTCGATCTGCCGGTCGGCTCGAGCAACGAGCGCGCCGCGGCCGAGTCGCTGCGCGAAATTCGCTCGATCCTGGCGGCCAGCGGCGTGCCGGCGGACGGCGTCATCGTGCGCAACTATCATCCGAGCCCGCGCAAGCTCGCGACCGTGCGCGTCACCTATCCGAAGATTACCGCGCAGGCCGGGCCGTGCGGGGTGTGGCCGCAAGACATCGGGCCGAGCATGAATCGCGATTATTTCGAGAACCAGCAGTATTGGAACTTCGGCTGCGCCAGCCAGCGCAACCTCGCCGCCATCGTCGCGAACCCCGCTGATCTGGTGCAGCCGCGCGGCGAAACGCCGATCGATACGGCGCGCCAGACCGTGGTCGTCGAAAAATATCGTCAGGGCGCTGCGACCGCGACCACGTATCCCAACAGTGCAGTCAAAATTAGCGACTTTGGCCAATGATGCCGGACCATGATGCGAGCAGCAGCTAACCAAGCCGTAGCGGACGAAGGCGTCCCCGAGGTCGTCGGCCGCGAGGAGCATATCGCGCCGGCGCCGCGCATTTCGGTGCAGGCGTTCTGCGAGACGGTGGAGACCGCGGCGGCGATCCAGGCGGCGGGCGAGGATCGTCGCATGGCCAAGGCGCATCTGCGCATCCAGATGGGCGGCCTGATCGCGGCCGTCGAGGCCTATCAGAACTCGCCGACGCCGAACGTGATCATGCTCGAATCCGAAAGCCGCGGCGACGACCTCATCGGCGGCCTCGATCAGCTTGCCCAGTTCTGCGACGCCGGCACGCGCGTCGTCGTCATCGGCCGTTTGAACGATGTCGGCCTCTATCGCGAATTGGTGCGGCGCGGCGTCAGCGAGTATCTGATCACGCCGGTCGGCGCCTTGGACGTCGTGCGCGCCGTCTGCGGGCTGTTCTCCGCGCCGGACGCCAAGCCGGTCGGCCGCGTCATCGCCGTCGTCGGCGCCAAGGGCGGCGTCGGCGCCTCGACCATCGCCCACAATATCGCCTTCGCCGCGGCGCGCGACCTGATGCTCGACGCGGTCGTGACCGATCTCGATCTCGCCTTCGGCACCGCCGGTCTCGACTTCAATCAGGATCCGCCGCAAGGCATCGCCGAGGCGGTGTTTTCGCCCGACCGCATCGACAATGCCTTCATCGACCGGCTGTTGGCGAAGTGCACGGACCATCTGAGCCTGCTCGCGGCGCCGGCGACGCTGGAGCGCGTCTATGATTTCGGCGCCGACGCCTTCAATTCGATCGTCGATACGCTGCGCGCCACGGTGCCGTGCATCGTGCTCGACGTGCCGCATCAATGGAGCGGCTGGATCAAGCAGACGCTGATCGCCGCCGACGACATCCTGATCGTCGCCGCGCCCGATCTCGCCAATCTGCGCAACGCCAAGAACCTGTACGATCTGCTCAAGGCGGCGCGGCCCAACGACCACCGGCCGCTATACTGTCTCAACCAGGTCGGCGTTCCCAAGCGCCCGGAGATCAAGGCCGCCGACTTCGCCAAGGCGCTCGACGACGACCCGGTGGCGATCATTCCGTTCGAGCCGCAGGTGTTCGGCGCGGCGGCGAACAACGGCCAGATGATCGCCGAGGTCGCCGCCGGCCACCGCACCGCCGAGATGTTCCGCACGATCGCGCAGCAATTGACCGGGCGGGCCGAGCCGAAGAAGCAGCGCGCGGGACTGTTGCCGCCGCTGATCGAGAAACTGTTGCAACAACTGTAGCGTAGCAATTGTCGGAGTTGCGTCCGTGTTTGGTAAGCGTCCCACAGGCGGCAGTGCATCCCTCGTCGAGACGCGGCAACAGGCGTTGCCGCCGGCGCCCGCGCCGTCCATCGTGCCCGGGCGGCCGGATTCTTCCGATGAGAGCGGCCGCACGCCGTTTCCGTCCGCGGGTCTCGGAGCGCCGATCATCGGCGCCCCGACGCAGGCCAAGACCGCCTCGCGGGCGCAAATTCCCTCGGCGGTCGATTCCCGCCGCGGCGATACCTATTACGAGGTCAAGGGCACGATCTTCGGCGCCCTGATCGAGGCGATCGACCTCGCCCAGCTCGCCAAGCTCGACGCCGAATCCGCGCGCGAGGAAATCCGCGACATCGTCAACGAGATCATCGCGATCAAGAACATCGTGATGTCGATTTCCGAGCAGGAAGATCTGCTCGACGACATCTGCAACGACGTGCTCGGTTACGGGCCGCTCGAACCCTTGTTGGCGCGCGACGACATCGCCGACATCATGGTCAACGGTTCCGGCACGGTCTACATCGAAGTCGCCGGCAAAATTCAGAAAACCGGCATCCGCTTCCGCGACAATCAGCAGCTCTTGAACATCTGTCAGCGCATCGTCAGCCAGGTCGGCCGCCGGGTCGACGAATCCTCGCCGATCTGCGACGCCCGCCTGCCCGACGGCTCGCGCGTCAACGCCATCGTGCCGCCGCTGGCGATCGACGGGCCGGCGCTCACGATCCGCAAATTCAGGAAGGACAAGCTGACGCTCGAGCAGCTCGTGCGGTTCGGCACGGTCTCGCCGGAAGGCGCGGAAATTCTCAAGATCATCGGGCGCTGCCGCGTCAACGTGCTGATTTCCGGCGGCACCGGCTCGGGCAAGACCACGCTGCTCAATTGCCTGACGCGCTATATCGACGACGACGAGCGCATCGTCACCTGCGAGGACGCGGCCGAACTGCAATTGCAGCAGCCGCACGTGGTGCGGCTGGAGACGCGGCCGCCCAATCTCGAAGGCGAGGGCCAGATCACCATGCGCGATCTGGTGCGCAACTGCCTGCGCATGCGTCCCGAGCGCATCATCGTCGGCGAAGTGCGCGGACCGGAAGCGTTCGACCTGTTGCAGGCGATGAATACCGGCCACGACGGCTCGATGGGCACGCTGCACGCCAACATGCCGCGCGAGGCCATGTCGCGCCTGGAATCGATGATCACGATGGGCGGCTATTCGCTGCCGTCGCGCACCATCCGGGAAATGATCTGCGGATCGATCGACGTCATCATCCAGGCGGCGCGCCTGCGCGACGGCTCCCGCCGCATCACCCACATCACCGAGGTGATGGGCATGGAAGGCGACGTCATCATCACCCAGGATTTGTTCCTCTACGACATCCTCGGCGAAGACGCCAACGGCAACCTGCTCGGGCGGCATCGTTCGACCGGCATCGGCCGGCCGAAATTCTGGGATCGCGCGCGCTACTACGGCGAAGAGTCGCGGCTCGCGGCCGCGCTCGACGCCGCCAATGTGGACGCCGGCAGAGGCTGAGGCATGATCGATCCCAGACAGAACCGCGCGCGTCACGCCGGGTCGGCTCCCGGCAGCGAGCTTCGGAGCGTTCGTTAAGCCATGCAAGTTCTCATGCTGTTTGCTCTGGTTGGATTAGCGATCGGCGGGGTCGCGTGGGTCTTCGTCTATCCGATCCTGTCCGGCGAGCGAGCCGCGGAGCGCCGCATCGCGAGCGTCGCGCGCCCCCAGCCGATGGCGGCGCGCCAGGTCCGCACCGCGCAGAAGACGCGCCGCGAACAGGTCGAAGGATCGCTCAAGCAGCTCGAGGCCCGATCCAAGAAGGCCAGGCGAGCGCCGCTGTCGGTGCGCATCACGCAGGCGGGATTGAACTGGTCGCAACAGCGCTTCATCGTGATCTCGGCCGCGCTGGGCGCGGCCGGGTTGATCGTCCCGTTCATCACCGGGATGGGCATTTTGGCGTCGCTGGGTTTGGCCTTCGCCATGGGGTTCGGCCTGCCGCGCTGGATCCTGTCGTGGCTCAAGAAGCGCCGCGAATCGCGCTTCCTCGAACATTTTCCCGACGCCGTCGACGTGATCGTGCGCGGCATCAAGGCCGGCCTGCCGCTGCTCGACAGCCTGAAGCTGATCGCGACGGACTCCCCGGAACCCGTTCGCAGCGAAATCCGCAGCATCGTCGAAACGCAGATGATCGGCATCCCGCTCGGCGAAGCCTGCATGAAGCTTTACGAACGCATGCCGCTGCCGGAAGCCAATTTCTTCGGCATCGTCATATCGATCCAGCAGCGCGCCGGCGGCAATCTGTCCGAGGCGCTGGGCAACCTGTCCCGCGTGCTGCGTGACCGCAAGCGAATGAAGGCCAAGATTCAGGCGATGTCGATGGAAGCCAAGGCGTCCGCCTCCATCATCGGCGCGCTGCCGATCTGCGTGATGGGCCTCGTCTGGTTCACCAGCCCGAAATACATGGAGCTTCTTTGGACCGAGCCGATGGGGCGCATGATGATGACCGCCTGTGCCGTCTGGATGTCGATCGGCATTCTGGTGATGCGCAAGATGATCAATTTCGACTTCTGAGACCCGGCATGTTGCGCGAGATCGAACACTACCTCAACCCGAATGTTCTGATCGTGCTGCTGACCGCGATCGCGGCCTGCGCCACGGTCCTGACCTTGGCGATGCCGCTGTTGACCAACGACACGCTCGGCAAGCGCATGCAGGCGGTCGCGTTCGAGCGCGAGAAGATCCGCCAGCGCGAGCGCGAGCGGCTGGCGCAGGGCAGCAAGGTGGCGCTGCGGCAATCGCCCAAAGTCTACATGAAGACCATCGTCGAGAACTTCAATCTCAGCAAATGGGTCGGCCAGGAAGAAGCCCACGCCATGCTGATCCAGGCCGGCTACCGCGGCCAGGCGCCCTACGTCACCTATCTGTTCTTCCGCATGGTGATGCCGGTGGTCATGATGCTGCTGGCGCTGTTCTACGTCTTCGTGGTGATCAAGCTCGAGCAGCCGCCGCTGATCAAGGTCGGCATCGGCATCGGCGCGGCCTATTTCGGCATGCTCAGCCCCAACCTTTTTCTCAAGAACAAAATCCAGCGGCGCCAGCTCTCCATCAAGCGCGCCTTCCCGGATGCGCTCGATCTGTTGCTGATCTGCATCGAATCCGGCATGTCGGTCGAAGCGGCGTTTCAGAAAGTCAGCGAGGAGATCGGATCGCAGTCGGTCGAGCTCGCCGAGGAATTGACGCTGACGACGGCGGAATTGTCCTATCTGCCGGACCGCCGTCAGGCCTACGACAATCTCGCCCAGCGCACCGGGCTCGAGGGCGTCAAGGCGGTTTGCCTGGCGTTGCAGCAGGCCGAACGCTACGGCACGCCGCTCGGCACCACCATGCGCGTGCTGTCGCAGGAGAACCGCGACATGCGCATGTCGGAAGCCGAGAAAAAAGCCGCCGGCCTGCCGCCCAAGCTCACCGTGCCGATGATCGTGTTCTTCCTGCCGGTGTTGTTCGTCGTGATTCTGGGGCCCGCCGCCATCAAGGTGATGGCGATCCAATAATATCAACAGCGTTTGGTAGAAAACTCCTCATTCGTCATTGCGAGCGAAGCGAAGCAATCCAGAGTCGGCGGCAGTGACTCTGGATTGCTTCGTCGCTGCGCTCCTCGCAATGACGATACAATCATTGCGGCGGCGGCAAGGGGCCCGCGGCCGCGCTCGCCGCGTTGTCGCGCAGGCGGGCGGAAAGATGCGCGTCGTCGCGGTGCGCGAGCATCTGCCGCAGATAGGCGACATTGGCTGCGGCCTCGTCCGGCGGCAGATCGGCGCGGGCGATGGTTTCGGCTTCGGCGAACCGGCCCTGCAGACCGACGACCAGCGCGAGGTTCTGCCGCACCCGCGGATCGACCGGCTGCCGCGCCGCGGCGCGGCGCAGGATCGTCTCGGCGTTGCGGAGATCCTTGGAGAGCGCGTAGGACAGGCCGAGGTTGGAGAGCACCGACGGCTCGTCCGGAACGATCTTGAGCGCGGTGAGATAATAACGCTGCGCCTCGGTGTGGCGGCCGAGCTGGTCGAGCACCGCGCCCTCGACCGACAAGATGCGCCAGTCGGGCTGGTCGGGCGAATGGGCGCGGCCCAGCACCTCGAGCGCCTGATTGTAATCGCCCGCTTCCGCCAGCGCGCGGCCGTAGGCGCCGAGCACGCGTTTGTCGTGCGGATTCTGCAACGACATGCGCTCGAGCACGGCGACCGCCTGGGCGCGCTCGCCGGTGGCGCGGAGCGCCTGGGCGTAGCGCAGCGCGACGTCGACGTTCGCGGGATTGGCGCGGTACTGCGCGCCATAGGTTTCGGCGTCCTGCCGCCAGGCGGCGTCGGGGCGATCGGCCGGCGCGATGGGAATCGAGCCGGTCGTGGTGGCGGTTTGCGTCGTCTGGCATCCCGCGAGCGCCGCGGCGATGGCGCCGAAAGCCGCGGAAGTGAACAGGCGCGCAAAGCGGGATCGGGTTGAACGCATCGCGATCGCTGCCAAAACAGGCGCCATGGCGCGCGAAGCGCCAATGCCGCAGGGTCGGCCAGCAATAGTCCGTTAACCCTAATGAGCGGTTAACGGGTCTCTGCTCCTTCTCCCCGCCGCGCGGGGAGAAGGTCGGGATGAGGGGGCGCCGCCACGAGTCTGAGCGCCACCAGAAATCGTCAGCGATCTTGACCGCTATCCCAAGCTCAGACTCGCGGAGAGGTCCCCTCACCCTCGCTTCGCATAGCCGATGCTTCGCATCGGCGTTCTTAGCAATCAAAACGGCGTCCGGAGGACGCCTACGCTCTCCCCGCGCGCGGGGAGAGGTGAGGCAGCGATCCAGGAAGGGAATGCGGGCCGACCAGGCAAGACCCTGGTCTTAAGCCGGCACCTTGGCCGCGGTCGTTACCGCGGCGTAGGCGTCACCGGCGTAGCTCGAGGTGTCGGCCTTGGGCCGCTCGCCGGCGATCGGCTGGCCTTCGACCATGAAATGGACGGCCTCGGCGATGTTGGTGGCGTGGTCGCCGATACGCTCGATGTTCTTGGCGCAGAACAGATGGTGGATGCACATCGAGATGGTGCCCGGATCCTCCATCGTATAGGTCAGGAGTTCGCGGAACAGCGAGACGTAGAGGGCATCGACCTCCTTGTCGCCTTGCCAGACCTGCAGCGCCTTGCGCGGATTGCGGTCGACGAAGCTGTCGAGCACGGCCGCGAGCTGCGACGTGACGAGGGTCGCCATGTGGCGCAACCCGCGAATAAGGGTCCGCTCGGTCATCTCGCCGCCGACGGCGATCACGCGCTTGCCGATGTTCTTGGCGAGATCGCCGATCCGCTCGAGGTCGTTGGCGATGCGCATCATGGCGACGAGCGCGCGCAGGTCGACGGCCATCGGCTGGCGCAGCGCGATCGTCGCTACCGCCTTCTCCTCGATCTGCCGCTGCAACTCGTCCACGGTCCGATCGGCAGCGATGACCTGCCGGGCGAGCTCGATGTCGCGATGCGCCAGTGCGTCGATTGCGTCGGTGATCTGCTTCTGCGCAAAACCGCCCATCCGCGCGACCAATTGGGTCAGGCTGATGAGGTCCGCATCAAACACCCGCGTGGTGTGGTCGGAAACATTCATGGCTTTGTCGCAGTGCTTTGTCGCAGTCGCGTTTGCCACACTCGCCGTCGCCGTCCTGCACACTTGAAAACCACAGGCAAACGCAGCGAATCCAATGTGTTATCATCCTACGGTTTAAGCGTGACGGTCCAATGACAGCGCCGCGTAGGTGCGGCGACGTGGGAGCGGCGCGAAATCATCACCGCAATTCACATCAAGTCACAAATAAATTAATAGCATCAACTCGATTCGGGCGGCGGGCGCGATGTGGCGCCGACCCCCGGCCGGGTCGGTATTTTCCCGAGGTCTTTCAGATGGGAATCCTGTGATGCCTTCGGCGGTCGTCGACGCGATCGGTGTTACCGGCGCCGTACTGACCACGGTGTGCTGGCTGCCGCAGACGGTAAAGATCATCCGCGAACGCGAGACGCGGGCGATCTCGCTGATGGGAACGGCGCTGAGCGCGTTCGGCCTGTTTCTTTGGCTGCTCTACGGGGTCGCCATCGTCGACGGGCCGCTGATCGCCTCGAGCGTCGTCACCTTCGCGCTGACGGCGGTGATCTTGGTGCTGAAGCTCCGCCACGGCTGACGCAGCGATGCGTCACGCCGCCGAGCATGATCCGGAAAAGTGGATGCCGGTTTTCCGAAAAGATCATGCTCCATCACAAGCTAGAGCCCGGTTCTGATTCAATCAGAACCGAAAGGCTCTGGCGTTCCAACAGCGCGAGCAGTCCCTGCAACAATTGCAGCGGCGTCGGCGGGCAGCCTTGGATGTGGATGTCGACCGGGATGACGCCGCCGACCCCGCCGGCGACCGCGTAGCTGCCGGCGAATATACCGCCGTCGGCCGCGCATTGGCCGACCGCGACGACCCATTTCGGATCCGGCGTGGCATTGTAGGTGCGTTCGAGCGCTTCGCGCATGTTGCGCGTGACCGGGCCGGTGACGAGGAGCACGTCGGCATGGCGCGGCGAGGCGACGAAGCGCAGGCCGAAGCGCTCGAGGTCGTAGAAGGCGTTGTTGAGCGCGTGGATTTCCAGCTCGCAGCCGTTGCAGGAGCCGGCATCGACCTGGCGGATGGCGAGGCTGCGGCCGAGCCGGCGCCGCGCCGCGCGATCGACGCTCGCCGCCATCTCCTGGAGCGCGGCGTCGTCCGGTAGCGGCGGTGCTTCCGTCAGCGGCCGGTGCGTGAGGCCTTCAAACAATGTTCTGCGCATGACTTGCTCTTGTTTGTTCGCTTCGTTGGCGCATGTTCGATACGGAAAACCGGTTCCCACTTTTCCTGAACATGCGCTAAAGATCGTGCCCCGAATACGAGCAGTTGAACGATTTGTTGCAGAGCGGGAAGTCGGCGACGATGTTGCCCTCGATCGCGGCTTCGAGCAGCGGCCACTGAAACCAGGACGGATCGCGCAGGTGACAGCGCGCAATGCGCGTCCCCTCGATGCGCACCCAGACCAACACGTCGCCGCGGAAACTCTCGGAGAGGCCCAAACCTTCGCCATCTGTACCGGCGCCGGCGGCCGCGACCGCGAGCGGCCCGTCCGGCAGACGCGCGAGGATTTGCTCGATCAGCGCCAGGCTCTGCTCCACTTCGCGGATGCGGATCCAGATCCGCGCGTTGACGTCGCCCGCGGTCAGGACCGGCACGGTGAATTCGAGCTCGTCGTAAGGCGCGTAGCCCGGCGTCTTGCGGGCATCGAAACCGCGGCCGCTGGCGCGGCCGACATAGCCCGGTGCGCCGAACTCCCGGGCGAGTTCTGCCGTCACGATGCCGGTCGCCACGGTGCGGTCCTGCAGCGAGGCGGTGTTGTCGTAGAGTTCGATCAGGCGCGGAAATTTGACCGCGATGTCCCGCAGGCACTGGCGAACGATATCGGCGCCGCCGGGAGCCAAGTCGGCGGCGACGCCGCCCGGCACGACCCGGTCCATCATCAGCCGATGGCCGAAACAGGCCGCGGCCGCGCGCAGGATTTGCTCGCGCACAATGCCGCACTGGGCATACATGAGCGAGAACGACGCATCGTTGCAGATCGCGCCGATGTCGCCGAAATGGTTCGCCAGCCGTTCGATTTCCGCCATCAGGGCCCGCAGATAGCGCGCGCGCGGCGGCGCTTGGACGTTCAGCGCCGCTTCGACCGCATGGGCAAACGCTATCCCATAAGCGACGGTCGAGTCGCCGGAGGTCCGCGCGGCCAGCCGTGCCGCTTGCGCGAGCGTCGCCCCCGCCATCAGCAACTCGATCCCCTTGTGGACGTAGCCGAGGCGTTGCTCGAGCCGCACCACGGTTTCGCCGCCGCAGGTGAAACGGAAATGTCCCGGCTCGATGATGCCGGCGTGCACCGGGCCCACGGGTATTTGATGCAGCGCGTCGCCCTCCACGGGCAAGAACGCATAAGCTTGGCGCGCAGTCGGCGCCGGGGTGCGGTCGCCGAGCGGATGGCGTACGTCCCAGAAGCCGAGATCGAGCCAGGGCCGCGCATCCGGCGCGTCGGTCGGCTCGTAGCCATACAGACTGTAGATGGCCCGCTCGAGCCGGATCGCCGGCGCGTGCACGGCGCCGACCGAAGGAAATTTTTTGCTGGGGCAGGGGAGGCTGACGACCGCGATCTCGCCGGTGGTCTCGGCGATGACGGCCATATGCACCATCGGCGTCGTCCCGGCGTCGCCCCAGAGCGCCAACAACGTGGCGCGGCCTGCGGCGAGCGCGGCCGCAGTCTCGCGCCAGCTCTGCGGCGTCACCACGAAGCGCGGCCACGGCCGGTGGCCGTCGGCACGCTCGCCTTGCGGAATGATGTCGGTGAGACCGGTCATCGTTTTCAGCCGAGCAGCCTGGCGACGTTCTGGAACCAGGCGACCAGCGCCGACGGCATATAGAGGCCGGCGGCGAAGACGAGCGCGAGATGCGCGAACATCGGGACGTAGGACGCCTGCGTCTTGCCGTTCAAGCCGCGCGGTTCGCCGAACGCGATGCCGTTGAGGCGCAGGAACAGTCCGGCGAGGCCGACCAACAGGCCGAACACGAGAATAAGCGCAAGCAGCGGCGCGCGGGCGAAGGTCGACGTCACGACCAGAAACTCGCTCATGAAGATGCCGAGCGGCGGCAACCCGGCGATCGCCACGACGCCGAGCAACAAGCCCCAGCCGAGCACCGGATGGGTCTCGGTGAGGCCGCCGATGTCGGCGATGCGCTGGGTGCCCTTGACCTGGGCGACATGGCCGACCGCGAAAAAGATCGCCGATTTGGTCAGCGAGTGCATGGTCATATGGAGGAGGCCGGCGAAATTGGCGAGCGGGCCGCCCATGCCGAACGCGAAGGTGATGATGCCCATGTGCTCGATCGAGGAATAGGCGAACATGCGTTTGATGTCGCGCCGGCGATAGAGCATGAACGCCCCGAACACGAGCGAGATCAGGCCGAGCGTCACCATCAGCGGACCGGGCGCCAAGGCGGCCGGGTTCACCGCGAGCAGCATCTTGAAACGCAACAGCGCGTAGAGCGCGACGTTGAGCAGGAGCCCCGAGAGCACCGCCGAGATCGGCGTCGGGCCTTCGGCATGGGCGTCGGGCAGCCAGGCATGCAGCGGCACCAGTCCGACTTTGGTGCCGTAGCCGAGCAGCAGAAAGACGAAAGCGAGATCGAGCAGCGCCGGATCGAACCCGGCGGCGTTCTTGACCAGCACGGTCCACACCATGGCGTCGAGGCCTTCGCCGACCACCGGGCGCGCCGCCATATAGACCAGGATGGTGCCGAACAACGCGAGCGCGATGCCGACGCTGCCGAGCAGGAAATATTTCCACGCCGCTTCCAGCGCCTCGTGGGTGCGATAGAGGCCGACCATCAGCACCGTGGTCAGCGTCGCCAGCTCGATCGCCACCCACATCAGGCCGATATTGTTGGCGAGGAGCGCGAGGTTCATCGCGAACATCAAGACCTGATACATCGCGTGATAGAAGCGCACGAACGGCGGCGTCAGCCGGCCGCTCGAGAGCTCGTAGCCGATATAGCTCGCGCTGAACACGCTAGTGGTGAAGCCGACGAACGTGGTCAAGACGATGAAGGTAGCGTTGAGATCGTCGACCAGAAGATAGGGACCGGGCTGCGGGCGCTGGAAGAACAGCGACAGCGCGCAGGCCAAGCTCAGCGTCGTCGCGGCGACGTTGAGCCGCGCCGACAGGCGGTAGCCGGGCAAGGCCGCAAGCAGCGCCGCGGCGACGGCCGGGATCACGAGCACGCCGGTCACGGCATCGACGGTCATCGGCGTTCTCCGCGAAAATGATCGAGCGCCTGCACGTCGACGGTGTCGAACCGCTCGCGGATGCGGAACAGAAATATTCCGATCACGATGAAGGCGATGAGGATCGAGAAGGCGACGCTGATCTCGACCACGAGCGGCATGCCCTTGGCGCCGGTCGCCGCCAGCACGAGACCGTTCTCGAGCGACATGAAGCCGACCACCTGGCTCACCGCGTTGCGTCGCGTCACCATCATCAGGAGGCCGAGGAGCACCACCGACAGCGCGAAGGCGAGATCCTCTTGCGCCAGCGGATCGGCACTATGCGTCACGCGCAGCATGACGACCATGGAGAGCGCGACGAGCCCGATGCCGGCCAGCATCGCGGAGCCGACGCCGACCACCTTCTCGATCTCGCGATGAATGCCGAGCCGCACGATGATCCGGTGCAGCGCGACCGGGATGACGATCGCCTTGAACACGAGCGCGATCGCGGCGGTGACGTAGAGGTGCGGCGCATCCTGGACGAAGGCCTGCCAGGCGACCGAAGCCGCGAGCGTCAGCGCGTGCAGCGCATAGATGTTGAGCAGGGAATAGAGCCGGTCCTGATAGAGTTCGAGGAAGCTGATCAGACCAGCGAGCCGGCCAGGAGATGAGCGACGTCGAAATCGATCCTGCTCATCAGAAGCTCCCCGACACGAAGCGCAGCAGCGTCGCCAAGAGCCCGAGCATCAGGGCGACGCCGAGGAATTCCGGCACGCGGAACACACGCATCTTGGCGATCGACGTTTCGAACAGCGCGAGCAGGAAGCCGCCGACGGCGAGCTTGCCGATATAGGCGGCGACCCCGATCGCGAGCGCCGGCACGGCGAAGCCGGCCGCCACGATGCCCCACGGCGCGAACAGGCAGGCGAGCAGCGAGACGTAGAGCACGAGCTTGAGCGCGGCGGACAGTTCGATCAGCGCCAGATGGCGTCCGGAATATTCCAGCACCATGGCCTCGTGCACCATGGTCAGTTCGAGATGCGTCGCCGGATTGTCGACCGGAATGCGGCCGTTCTCGGCGATCGCCACCATGACGAGGCCGATCGACGCGAGCCCGAGCGACACCCGCAGCCCGACCTGCGGCGAGGCCATGAATTCCGCCATGGTCGAGAGCTGCGTCGAGCCGGCGATCAAGGCGATCGCGAACACGATCATGATCATCGCCGGCTCGGCGAGCGAGGCGATCATGACTTCGCGGCTCGATCCGATGCCGCCGAAGCTGGTGCCGACGTCCATGCCGGCGAGCGCGAGAAAGAAGCGCGCGCTGCCGAGGAGCGCGATGATGGCGATGAGGTCGGCCGACCAGGAGAACATCAGCCCGGTGCGGAAGGTCGGCACCAGCGCCGCCGCGACCCAGGTGGCGGCGAACACCAGATACGGGACGGCGCGGAACAGCCAGGACGCGCTTTCGGCGAGCACGACCTCCTTGCGCATCAGCCGGACGAGGTCGCGATAGGGCTGCGCCAGCGGCGGACCCTGCCGCCGCGTCAGCCGCGCCTTCGCCTTGCGCACGAAGCCGGTGAACAGCGGCGCCACGGCGAGCACCAGCAGCATCTGCGCGCCCTGAATGGCGAGATCGCGGATCAGGACCATATCGCGAGCACCAGGAGCAGAATGACGAGCGCGCCGAACACCATGCTGAGGCACTGGCGGATGGTCAGGAACTGCAGGCGGTTGAGACGGTCGGCGGCCGTGCCGATGAAGGCGACGAGCGGCGCGTAGAAGGTCTCCCAGATCGGATCGTGCAATTCGACGCTGAGCCGCGCCGCGCTCATGTCGCCGGGCGGCGGCATCATGACGCGTTCGCGGGCGCCGAACACCGCGGTGCCGAACACGCGGCGGATCGGCTGGGCGAAACTCGTCGCGGTGTATTGCGTCGCCGGGCTCGCGTCGGGATAGCCGCAGTCCCATGCCGGCGCGCGGCGCAGCCGGGCCGACGCCAGGCGGTGGATGACGAAGGCCGCCAGCGCCCCCGACAGGCTCATGAACACGAACACCAGAAGGCCGTCATAGGAACTGCGGCTCGCGGCGATCGGCACGATCGAGAGCCATGGCGCGCCGATCTGCACCGGCATGCGCGCCCCGATCAGCGCCAGGCTGACCGGCGCCAGCGCGTCGATGAACAGGCCGGGCAGGATGCCGACGAGGAGGCACAGCAACGCCAGCAAGGCCATGGCGGCGAGCGAGAAGCGGTCGGTCTCGACGGCGGCCTGCGCGGCCGCCGTGCGCGGCCGGCCGAGGAACGTCACGCCATAGGCTTTGACGAAGCAGGCCGCCGCGAGCGCCGCCGATAAAGCGAGCAGCGCGCCCACGGCGGGCACCAGGAGCTTGAGCCCCCATGACGGCAGTTGCGGGCTGATGAGGATCGCCTGGAACGTCAGCCATTCGGACACGAAGCCGTTGAGCGGCGGCAAGCGCCGAGATCGCGGCGCAGCCGACCAGGAAGACGAAAGCGGTCTGCGGCATGCGGTGGATGAGGCCGCCGAGATGCTCCATGTCGCGTTCGCCGGTCGCGGTGTCGACCGCGCCGGCGCCGAAGAACAACAGGCTCTTGAACAGCGAGTGATTGAAGACGTGAAGGAGCGCGGCGGTGAAAGCGAGCGCCGCGGCGAACGGCATGCCGTGCGCCTTGAACGCCAGCGCGAGCCCGAGCCCGATGAAGATGATGCCGATATTCTCGACCGTGTGATAGGCGAGCAGCCGCTTGAGATCGTGCTGCATCAGCGCGTAGAGAACGCCCATCACCGCGGTGACGCCGCCGAGCGCAAGCACGAGAATGCTCCACCACCACGCCGGCGGGCCGGCGAGGTCGAACACGATGCGCACGAAACCGTAGACCGCGACCTTGGTCATCACGCCGCTCATCAGCGCGGAGACATGGCTCGGCGCCGCCGGATGGGCGAGCGGCAGCCAGGCGTGCAGCGGCACGATGCCGGCCTTCGATCCGGCGCCGATCAGCGCCAGAATCAGAACCAGCGCGCCCGCCGTCGCGGCCGGCGGCGCTGCGCGCATCTGGGCAAAGGCATAGGCGCCGTCGGGGCCGGCGAGCAGGCCGAAGCCGAGCAGCAACGCCATCGTGCCGAAGCCCGCCATCACCAGATAGACGTAGCCGGCGCGCAGATTGTCGGCTTGGCGATGATGCGACACCACCAGCGCCCACGAGGTGAGCGACATGAACTCCCAGGACACCAGAAACGTGAAGGCGTCGTCGGCGAGCAAGGTCAGCGTCATGCCGGCGAGGAAGGCGGGATAGAACGGCAGCACGCGCTGCGGCGCCGCCTCGTGCTCGCCATAGCCCAGCGCGAACAGACTCGCGCTCAGCGCGCCGAGATCGGTCACGATCAGAAAGAACGCCGACAGCGCGTCGAGGCGGAAATGCACGCCGAGCCAGGGAACGCCGAACGGCAGTGTGATCTGTTGCGGGGCGGCAGCAAACAGCTGCGACGCCGCGGCAACGAGCGAGACGGCCGCGACGACGAGGCTAGCGCTGTAAATGATGCGCGTCGCGGCCGGCGATTTTCCGATCGCCACGGCGAGCGCGGCGAGGACGAGCAGCGCGGCGGCGCCGCCGAGGGCGACATCGAGCGTCACGGGGTCGACCCTTGGTCACCCTGGGGCGCGACCCCTTGAGCCGCACGCCGCGGCCGCCGGCCTGGCTCGGCGCGTTGTCCGCGATGAGATCGACGCCGAGCGCGTCGAGCGCGGCCACGAGCTTCATCAGTGAATCGACATTGCCGCGGATCACGCCCTCGCTCGCCTCCATGCGCTGAATGGTCGGCAGCGACAGCCCGGCCGCTTCGGCGAGCTTGCGTTGGTCGATCCCGAGAAGCGCGCGCGAGGCGCGGAGCTGGCCGGCGGTGATCATGGTGGATACGCGGAAAGAGTGCGAAATGATGTTTTATACATGCATTATGCTGCTTATTCCGCAATAAGCGATGGTGCAACACGTATTTTCAATGAATGCACAATGACCGCGTCGCGAGCGTCGCGGTGCCGCCGCTATCGCTTGCCGCCGGCGTGCCAGCCGACCGAGGCGTCGGGGATTGAATCCGTCGAGGCGAAATAGGGCTTGATGTCGAGGAGCGGCGTGCCGTCGAGGCAGTCGAGGCCGACCACGGACAACGCGCAGCCTTCGATGCGGACAAGCCGCGCCACCGAAACGGCGATCGGATTGGGCCGCACCGGCGAACGCAACGCGAAGGTGCCGCGGCGTTCGGGATAATGGTGCGGCGCCTGCAGCACGAGGTCGCGCCGTGCCTGATACATCCAATACAACACAACGATGTGGCTGACGGTCTCGAGACCGGTGAGACCGACGGCCCAGCGCGGATCGAGTTCGATGGTGCAGACTTCGCTGGTTTCGCGCGGATTCTCGGGGCAGTCTTCCCGCCGCTTCCAGGGCGTGCGGATGCGCCCGATATAGTAGAGCGATGCGTCGAACTGCGCCGGCAGCGCGACGGCAATCTCGCCTTCGCGCAAGCCTGCGGCGTCGATGTCGGAACTCGTCATAGCGTTGAGCTTTGCACGCACGTTCCGCACAATGCCAGCCCCGCGAGCGGGGAGGCGGGGATTTTCCTCCGCTCGTCCGACGCCGTTGGAAATCGTGGGATTTGGCCCATTGACAGAACGGCGTTTCATCGCATAAAGATATCTTTATATCTACCGCGCAGGTGCAGCGATGACCGCTAATTCCGCCCAACTCGGCTTTCCCGCGCTGACCGCGACGCTCAAGGCCGCGGGCGAGGCGACGCGGCTGCGGCTCCTGATGCTGATCGCCGAGGCCGAGCTGACGGTGACGGATCTGACGGAAATTCTGCGGCAGTCGCAGCCGCGATTGTCCCGGCATTTGCGGCTGTTGTCCGAGGCGGGATTGGTCGAGCGGTTTCGCGAAGGCTCGTGGGCGTTCTTTCGTCTGGCCGAGCGCGGCGGCGTCGCCGAAGTCGCCCGCGCACTGGTGGCGCGGCTCGATCCCAATGACCCGGTCATCGCCCGCGACCGCGAGCGGCTGGCCGCGGTGCGGGCGTCGCGCGCCGCCGCCGCGCAGAACTATTTCCGCCGCCATGCGGCCGAATGGGACCGCATCCGCAAGCTTCACGTCGCCGACGAAGCGGTGGAAGCGGCGATCCGCGGCGCGATCGGCGCGCAGCCGATCCGCGCGCTGCTCGATCTCGGCACCGGCACCGGCCGCATGCTGGAATTGTTCGCCGCCAACGCCGAACGCGGCCTCGGCGTCGACATGTCGCTCGACATGCTGGCGCTGGCGCGCGCGCGGCTCGACCGCGCTGGGCTCAAGAACTGCAGCGTGCGCATGGGCAATATCTACGACCTGGCGCTGCCGCGCGACTCCTTCGACGTCATCATCATCCACCAGGTCCTGCACTTCCTCGACGACAGCCCCCGCGCCATCGGCGAGGCGGCGCGCCTGCTGCGGCCGGGCGGCCGTCTGCTCGTCGTCGATTTCGCGCCGCACGACCTCGAATTCCTGCGCGACGAGCACGCGCATCGTCGGCTCGGCTTTGCCGCCGAAGCCGTGACGCAATGGCTCGAAGGCGCTGGCCTCAATCTGGTGCGGCAAGAGACTTTGGCGCCCGGACCCGAAGGCAAGATCGCGGTGTCGCTCTGGCTCGCCCGCGACGCGCGGATCGCGCTCGTGACTTCGGACAAGCTCGCGGTGGTGCGATGACGCGTGCGCACGGCATTCGGG
Organism: uncultured Pseudomonadota bacterium; assembly: GCA_963745155.1. Classification (GTDB taxonomy): domain Bacteria; phylum Pseudomonadota; class Alphaproteobacteria; order Rhizobiales; family Xanthobacteraceae; genus BOG-931. Next base: position 379,384 of record CAVUWO010000009.1, read on the forward strand.
TCTCGTTCGAGTTCTTTCCGCCCAAGACGGCGGCGATGGAGCAGTCTTTGTGGCAGGCGATCGCGCGGCTGGCGCCGCTCGAGCCGCACTTCGTGTCCGTCACCTACGGCGCCGGCGGTTCCACCCGCGAGCGCACCCACGCGACGGTCAAGCGCATTCTCGCCGAGACCATGTTGACGCCGGCGGCGCATCTCACCTGCGTCGCCGCGAGCCGCGCCGAGGTCGACGAGGTGGTCGCGGCCTATGCGCAGGCGGGCGTGCGCCACATCGTCGCCCTGCGTGGCGATCCGCCCGGCGGCGTCGGTGAGCGCTACGCGCCGCATCCCGAAGGCTACCGCAACGCCGCCGAACTCGTCGCCGGCATCAAGCGTATCGCCGACACCGAAGTGTCGGTCTCCGCCTATCCGGAAAAGCATCCCGACAGCCAGTCGGTCGAAGCCGACATCGACATGCTCGCGGCCAAGGTCGACGCCGGCGGGTCCCGCGCGATCACCCAGTTTTTCTTCGAGAATTCCGCCTATTTCCGCTATCTCGACCGCGTGCGCGGACGCGGCATCGACATTCCAATCGTGCCCGGAATTCTCCCGGTGCAGAATTTCGCCCAAACAAAAAACTTCGCCGCGCGTTGCGGCGCTTCCGTGCCGGACTGGCTCGCGGCGCGCTTCGACGGGCTCGACGACGATCCGTCCACGCGCAAGCTCATTGCCGCCGCGGTCGCCGCCGAGCAGGTGCTCGACCTGGTCGATCATGGTGTGAGCGAATTCCACTTCTACACCATGAACCGCGCCGATCTCGTCTACGCCATCTGCCATCTGCTCGGCGTGCGCGCCATGAGCCCTCCCGCGTGTCCTGATCTGGCCGAGGCGAGCGCATGACTACGCTCGCGTCGGCAAAGCGCCCCCCTCTGCCCGTGGGGCAGATAGCGCTGGCGCAGCAAGTTGAACAAGATCACGAGTGAGCAATGACCACCGCATCCCCGTTCAATTCAGAAGCAAAACTCCGCGCTGCCGCCGCGGCGCGCATTCTCGTGCTCGACGGCGCCATGGGCACGATGATCCAGTCGCTCGGGCTCGACGAGGAGGGTTTTCGCGGCGCCCGCTTCGACGCCTGGAACCGCGAAGTCCGCGGCAACAACGACCTGCTCAATCTCAGCCGGCCGGACGCGGTGCGCACAATTCATCTCGCGTATTTCCGCGCCGGCGCTGACATAGTCTCGACCAACACGTTCTCCTCGACGCGCATAGCGCAAGCCGACTACGGCATGACGGAATTGGCTTATGAGCTAAACGCCGCCGGCGCGCGGCTCGCGAGCGAAGCCGCGCGCGTCGCTGAAAGCGAGGATGGGCGGCCGCGCTTCGTCGCCGGCGCCATCGGTCCGACCAACCGCACCGCCTCGATGTCGCCGGACGTTTCCAATCCGGGCTTCCGCGCCGTCACATTCGACGACTTGCGCACCGCCTACGCCGAGCAGGTGAACGGTCTGATCGACGGCGGCGTCGATACGCTCCTGATCGAGACGGTGTTCGACACGCTCAACGCCAAGGCCGCGATCTACGCCATCGCCGAAGTTTTCGAAGCGCGCGGCATCAGCGTGCCGGTGATGATCTCCGGCACCATCACCGACCGCTCGGGCCGCATTCTCTCCGGCCAGACGCCGGAAGCGTTCTGGAACGCGGTCGCTCACGCGGCGCCGTTTTCGATCGGGTTCAACTGCGCGTTCGGCGCGCGGCAGATGCGCGCCCACATCGCCGAGCTCGGGCGCGTCGCCGATACGCTCATTTGCGCCTATCCTAATGCCGGGCTGCCGAACGAATTCGGCCGCTACGACGAGAGCCCGCAAACCATGGCGGCGTTGATCGGCGAGTTCGCCAACTCAGGCCTCGTCAACATCGTCGGCGGCTGCTGCGGCACCACGCCCGACCACATCCGCGCCATCGCCGCGGCCGTCGCCGGCAAAACGCCGCGGGCGGTTCCAGCGATCGCGCCGCGGCTGCGCCTGTCCGGCCTCGAACCATTCACGCTGACGCCGGAAATTCCGTTCGTGAATGTCGGCGAGCGCACCAACGTCACCGGGTCGGCGCGGTTCCGCAAGCTGATCACCGCCGGCGATTATCAGGCCGCGCTCGCGGTCGCGCGCGACCAGGTCGAGAACGGCGCGCAGATCATCGATATCAACATGGACGAGGGCCTCATCGACTCCGAGCAGGCGATGACGACCTTCCTCAATCTGGTCGCGGCGGAGCCCGACATCGCTCGCGTGCCGGTGATGATCGATTCCTCGAAGTTCTCGGTGATCGAGGCCGGGCTCAAATGCGTGCAAGGCAAGCCGGTGGTCAATTCGCTCTCGCTCAAGGAGGGCGAGGGCGCCTTCATCCGGCAGGCCAGGATCGTGCGCCGCTACGGCGCCGCCATCGTCGTCATGGCGTTCGATGAAAAAGGCCAGGCCGACACGTTCGAACGCAAGACGAAGATCGCCGCGCGCGCCTACGACATTTTGGTCAACCGCGTCGGCGTGCCGCCGCAGGACATCATCGTCGATCCCAACATCTTCGCCGTCGCGACCGGCCTCGAGGAGCATAACGGCTACGGCCTCGCCTTCATCGAGGCCGCGCGCTGGATCAGAGCGAACCTGCCGCACGCTCACGTCTCCGGCGGCGTGTCGAACCTCTCGTTCGCGTTCCGCGGCAATGAGCGCGTGCGCGAGGCGATGCACGCGGTGTTTCTCTATCACGCCATCACCGCCGGCATGGATATGGGCATCGTCAATGCCGGCCAGATCGAGGTCTATGACGATCTCGATCCCGAGCTGCGCGAAACCTGCGAGGACGTGGTGCTCGACCGCCGGCCAGATGCGGCGGAGCGCCTGTTGGCGCTCGCCGAGCGCCATCGCGGCCACGGCAAGGAAAAGAAAGAAGCCGATCTTGCGTGGCGGGAGTGGCCGGTCGAACGGCGCCTCGCCCATGCGCTCGTCCACGGCATCACCGATTTCATCGCCGCCGACGTCGAAGAGGCGCGGCTCAAGGCGCCGCGGCCGCTCGCTGTGATCGAAGGCCCGCTGATGGACGGCATGAACGTCGTCGGCGATCTGTTCGGCTCCGGGCGGATGTTCCTGCCGCAGGTGGTGAAATCGGCGCGGGTGATGAAGCAGGCCGTCGCCCATCTGATGCCATACATGGAGCAGGATCGCGACGGCCGCGATCACTCGTCGTCGAACGGCAGGATCGTGCTCGCCACGGTCAAGGGCGACGTGCACGATATCGGCAAGAACATCGTCGGTGTCGTTCTCCAGTGCAACAATTACGACGTGATCGATCTCGGCGTCATGGTGCCGGCGGATAAGATTCTCGAGGCCGCGACCGCGGCGCGGGCCGACATTGTCGGGCTGTCCGGCCTGATCACGCCGTCGCTCGACGAGATGTGCCATGTCGCGGCGGAGATGGAGCGGCAGGGCTTCGACGTGCCGTTGCTGATCGGCGGCGCGACGACAAGCCGCGTGCACACGGCGGTCAAGATCCATCCCAATTATCGTCGCGGCCAGACCGTCCATGTCAACGACGCGAGCCGCGCCGTCGGGCGTGGTGGCGTCGCTGTTGTCGCGCGACACGCGCACCCGCGCCGTCACCGAGATCCGCGCCGAATATGCCCGCATCGCCTCGGCGCATGCGCGCGCGGAAGGAAATAAACGGCGCCTGCCGCTCGCCGACGCGCGCGCCAATGCGCTCACGCTCGACTGGTCCGGCCGCTATCTGCCGCCGGCGCCGCATTTTCTCGGGCCCCGGCGCTTCGCCGACATCGCCATTGCCGATCTCGTCGATTTCATCGACTGGACGCCGTTCTTCGCCACCTGGGAACTCAGCGGCAAGTTTCCGGCGATCTTCGACGACGCCCAGGTCGGCGAAGCCGCGCGCCAATTGTTCGCCGACGCGCAGGCGATGTTGCGGCGGATCGTCGCCGAGCGCTTGTTGACGGCGCGCGCCGTGATCGGTTTTTGGCCGGCGAACAGCGCGGGCGACGACATTCTCGTCTTCGCCGACGAAACGCGCGGCACGCCCGATCGCCGTGCTGCACACCTTGCGCCAGCAGCTCACCCGCCGCGAGGGCCGCGCCCATGTCGCGCTCGCCGATTTCGTCGCGCCGCGCGCGAGCGGGCTCGCCGATTACATCGGCGCTTTCGCGGTGACCGCGGGCATCGGCGAGCATGATCTGGTCGAGCGCTTCAAGCGCGCCAACGACGATTATTCGGCGATCATGGCCAAGGCGCTGGCCGACCGCCTGGCCGAAGCGCTCGCCGAGCGCATGCACCAGCGCGTGCGCCGCGAGTTCTGGGGCTACGCGCCCGACGAGGCGCTCGCCGCCGGCGACCTGATCGCCGAAAAATATCGCGGCATCCGCCCGGCGCCGGGCTATCCGGCGCAGCCCGACCACAGCGAGAAGGCGACGCTGTTCAAGCTCCTCGACGGCGAGCGCGCGATCGGCGTCAAGCTCACCGAAAGCTACGCCATGTGGCCGGGCGCCGCCGTGTGCGGCCTCTATCTCAGCCATCCCGACAGCTATTATTTCGGCGTCGGGCGGATCGAGCACGATCAGGTCGAGGATTACGCCAGGCGCAAGAACTGGCCGGTCACTGAGGCGGAGCGCTGGCTCGCGCCGATCCTCAACTACGATCCGCTCGCGGCGCGCAGCGCGGCAGAGTAGCCGGACGTATATTCGTCGAACAAAAACAAAATAAAGCACCGGAGGCGCTCGTTCCGGTGCTTTATTATTCTGACCGCCCGTTGGATCGCGGCAGCCCTTGTGGCCTCTGGCGTCTCACATCTGAAACTGAAACTCAGAACGCGTGCAGCACAATCGCACCGATGAACGCGAACGCGGCGCAGACCGCCAGAACATTGAGCTTCATGGTGAGGTCCATTCGTCGCACCTCCATCGAAGTTGCTGTCGCTCAGGCTAGCGGAAGTGGCGGACGGGTCAAAGACAATAACATGCTGCAGCGCGGCATCAAATTGTCGTGGTCATGGATCGAATTACCGCGGCGACAGGGAACAAATCGCCGCGACGAGGGTTTGAGCGCGCCCGGCTGAACGGTTGCGCGCGAAACAAAACAATTTACGCTTAATTTGTTCGTCATTCGCCGTCCATCAGCGTCACGAGCGCGACGGTCGCGCGACGCACCAGCGGGAACGCGACGAAGGCGGTGAGGCCCGCCACCGGCCAGCCGATGCTGAAGGCAAAAAGCCAGCGTTTCAAAAAATCGGGATGAAGGCCGAGATTGACGAAGGTCACGGCGGCGCTGGCGATGAAGACGACGATGCCGGTCGCCAAGATCGGAAAGATGACTGTGGCTTTGCCTTCCATCTCGCCCCCCCGCCATTTATGGTTAATCAATTGCCTGCGTGCAAATTGCCGACAGCCAAATTGCCGCCAGCATTGAGCAAACCTTAACGGAAAATCTCGCATTGTCGCGCGCATGTCGCGTGGCGTTTCCTGCTGGTTGTTCGGGCTCGGTCGCGGTCGTCGCGCTCCTCGCGCTCGCCGGCTGCGGCCATTATTTTTTCGCCGAGCGCGAGCCCTGGCGGCACGACGCCGAAGTCGCGTGCCTCAATTCCGGTGCGGTAAGGGACACGCCGGGACGCGTGCGCGTTTCCGCCATCGAAGGGCCGGGCATGTGCGGCGCCGATTTCCCGATCCGGGTGTCGGAAATCGGCGACAGCGCGCCGCTCGGCTATGACGACGAGCCGCTCCGTCCGCCCGGCGGCATTCCCGATGGCGCGATGCCGCCGCGTTGGCCGGGAGCGCAGCCGCCGCCTTACGTGCCGCCGCCGCCGGCGCCTTATGTGTCGCGCTCGCCGTATCCGGCGCCGACCATAGCCGCCGCGCCGTCGGGGCCACCCTTGTCGTTGACGCCGGAGGGACCGCCGCCCGGGCCGCCGCCGTCATATCCGCCCGCCGCGGAGGACGAGGCCGAGGGCCTGCCGCCGGACATGGCGCATCCGTACCCACCGGGCGTGACGCCGGGCCCGTCTTATCCGCCCCCGACTTATGCGCAGGCGCCGTACCCGCGCGCGGTGCAACCTCCGTCCGGGCGAACCGCCGCCGCAGCCACCACCCCCCGCTTATCCCGCGCCGTTCGGCGGTGGCGGCCGCATCGGACAGGTCGGTCCCGTTGCCGTGACACCGGCGGCGACGCTCGCCTGTCCGATCGTCTCGGCGCTCGATCAATGGATCGCGACGGCGGTGCAGCCGGCGGCGCTGCATTGGTTCCGCCAGCCGGTCGCCGGCATCAAACAAATCTCCGCTTATTCGTGCCGCGGCATGAACGGCAATCCGAACGCGCACATTTCCGAGCACGCCTTCGGCAATGCGCTCGACATCGCCGAATTCGACCTTGCCGACGGCCATCGCGTCAGCGTGCAATATGGCTGGCACGGCACGCCGGAAGAGCAGGGTTTTTTGCGCGACGTGCAGGCGGCGGCGTGCGCGCAGTTCACCACCGTCTTGGCGCCTGGCGCGAACGTCTATCATTACAATCACATTCACGTCGATCTGATGCGCCGCTCGAGCGGCCGCCGCATCTGCGAGCCCGGCGCCATCTCCGGCGAAGTCGTCGCCGCGCGCGCCCGCGCCCACTACGCTGCGCAGCACGCAAGCGATCCCGGCGTCACCGGCTCGATCAAATCGAAGGTCCGGCATTTCCTGGGTTACAGCGGCGAGGACGACGATCGCTTGCCGCTCGCCGAGCCGGGTGACGACTAGCACGTGCATCTTACGCAGGCGCCGATTTGTTCGCATTGTCGCAGCTATTTGCCGGGTATCTTGCCGTAGTATTTTGAAGTAACACTCCCGGGCTTCGGCGCGCTTTTGTCCAGTAAGGTACCGGCAGAACCGATAATGACAGCCGCGACAGCGATGGCCAACGGCGCAACCAGCGCGCCGAAGGGAAGCCTCAGCGCGCTGATGCTGGGCGCGCTCGGCGTCGTCTATGGCGATATCGGCACGAGCCCGCTCTACACCTTGAAGACCGCGCTCGAATGGGCGGGAGGCGCGACGCCGGCGACGGCGATCGGCATGCTCTCGCTGATCGTGTGGACGCTCGTGATCACCACCTCGATCAAATATGTCGCCGTGGTCATGCGCGCCGACAATGACGGGGAGGGCGGCATTCTCGCTTTGATGTCGCTCCTCGGCATCAAGCACGGCGAACGCACCATCGTGATCAGTATCGGGGTGCTCGGCGCGGCGCTGCTTTACGGCGACGGCGCCATCACCCCGGCGATCTCGGTCTTGAGCGCGCTGGAAGGCCTCAAGATGCCGGCGCCGAAAATCGCGCCCTTCATCGTGCCGCTGGCGGCGCTGGTCCTGGTCGGCCTGTTCGCGCTGCAGTCGCAGGGCACCGAGCGCATCGGCAAGCTGTTCGGCCCGATCATGACCGTCTGGTTCGTCACCATCGGCGTACTCGGCCTCGGCGGCATCCTCCAGCATCCGGGCGTGCTTGTCGCGCTCGATCCCCGCTACGGGCTGAGCTATCTGTTCGGCCACGGCTTCACCGGCTTTCTGGTGCTCGGCGCGGTGTTCCTGTGCGCGACGGGCGCCGAGGCGCTTTATGCCGACATGGGCCATTTCGGCCCCAAGCCGATCCGCTTCGCCTGGTACGGCTTGGTGCTGCCGACGCTCGTGCTCAACTATGCCGGTCAGACCGCGGCCGTGGCCGCCGGCGACGTCGGCGCCGGCGGCAATCCGTTCTTCACGCTGTGCCCGGAGGTCCTGCAGCTCGCTTTGGTGCTGCTGGCGACCGTCGCCACCATCATCGCCAGCCAAGCGATCATCAGCGGCGCGTTTTCGATGACGCGGCAGGCGATCCAGCTCGGACTATGTCCGCGTCTGCACATCGTGCAGACCTCGGCCGCGGGCTACGGCCAGATCTATATCGGCTTCGTCAATTGGACGCTGATGGTGCTCACGCTCGGCCTGACGCTGGAGTTCCGCTCGTCGGAAAATCTCGCCGCCGCGTTCGGCATCGCCGTGTCGCTGACGATGCTGCTGACATCGATGCTCATCTTCCTGACGATGCGGGAAATCTGGCGCTGGAGCCTGCCGCTCGCCCTCGCCGTCGCCGGCGTGTTCGTCACGATCGACCTGTCGTTCGTCGGCGCCAACATGATGAAGGTGCTGGAAGGCGGCTGGTTTCCGCTGGTCGTCGCCGCGCTCATCTTCTTCTTGATGTCGACTTGGCGGCAGGGCCGCACCGCTCTTTTGCGTCAGCTCGAGCGGGACACACTGCCGCTCTCGGACTTCATCGTCCAGGTCCACGACAAGGAGCGCGTGCGCGGCACCGCCGTCTATATGACGAGCCGCGTCGACGTCGTGCCGGTGCCGCTTCTGCACAATCTCAAGCACAACAAGGTGCTGCACGAGCGCATCGTGCTCTTGCACGTCATGACCGAAAACATCCCCCGCGTGGCGCCGGAGCGCCGCCTGGAGGTCACGCACCTCGGCGACAATTTCCATGCCGTCGTTCTGCACTACGGCTTCATGGAGCAGCCGAACGTGCCACGCGCGCTCGAGCGTTGCCGCGCCTACGACCTCGACTTCAACATGATGGATACCTCGTTCTTCGTCGGCCGGGTGACGATCGTCGCCGACAAGCGCTCGCGCGCGAGCAAGTTCAGGCTCCGGGTGTTCGAAGTGATGCATCGCAACGCGCTGGCGGCGACCGAGTTCTTCCGCATCCCGCCAAACCGCGTCATCGAGCTCGGCGGCCAGGTGGAGATGTAGCCGTCGGCGGCGCGGCGCGCCCTGGGGTCGGGAAAGTGGCCGGGAAATGTTCGAGCGCCTGCCGGTTCTCATTGCGTTCGTCGATGTACGCGCTGCGCGGCGGCTTCCTCGTCCGTCCGCTGGTGATCGCCGTCGTGCTCGGCTTTGCCGGCGCGGTGCTGTCCTCGCTCGAGGAGACGACGCCGCAGATCAGCAGCTGGATTCCGCAAATCCTGTTTCCGTCGCACGAAGACCCGGGCGTCGCGCAGCTCATTCTCAGCAGCATCGCGACCTCGATCATGACGGTCGTGTCGATCGTGTTCGCAATCCTGTCTGATGACGCTCACGCTGGCGTCGACGCAATTCTCGCCGCGCATTCTCATCAGCTTCGTGCGCGACCGCACCACGCAATGGACGCTCGGCATCTTTCTCGGCACCTTCTCCTACTGCATGGCGACGCTGCCGGCCGCGCGCGTCTCTGCCGCACCCGTTCGTGCCGATCGCCAGCGTTACCGGCGCGATGCTGCTGGCGCTGGTCTGCGTCGGCTGGCTCATCTACTTCATCAATCACATTTCGCAGTCGATCAGCGTCAACCACATCGTCGATCGCATCGCGCGCGACACCGAGCTCGTCATCGACGAATTGATGCCCTATCCGCGCGGTCCGTTTCTGCAGCAGGAGCGCGATGACGCGCCGGCCATGGCGAGCGATGGCGCGGTTCTGAGCCGGCAATCCGGCTATATCCGCTACATCAATGTCGCTCACCTCGTGACGATCGCGAAGGCCTACGGCATCAGCGTGCGCCTGGAGCGCCGCGTCGGCCAGTTCGTGCCGGCCGGCGTTCCGATCGCGCGCGTGTCGCGGCCGGAGCGCGTGTCGGCGGACCGTGCGCAGCATCTTATCGCCGCCTTCGACATCGGCCCGACGCGCACGCTGCAGCAGGACATCGAATTCGGCGTCATCCAGATCGTCGACATCGCGCTGCGCGCCATGTCGCCGGCGGTCAACGACCCGAGCACGGCGATCAGTTGCGTCGACCAATTAAGCCGCATCATCATTCTCTGGGTCAGCCGGTTGCCGCCGTCGTCGCAACTATTTCGCGCCGCCGCACGTGCTGCGGCTGGTGCGTGCCGTGGATGAGCTTCGACGGCCTGCTCGATACGGCGTTCGAGCAGATCCGCGCACTATGCCGCCGCCGACCTCGCCGTCAGCTTGCGACTGATGCGGGCGTACAAGGACATCGCCGGCGCCGCCGCGCACGCCGATGTCCGCGCCGAACTGCATGGAACGCGCGCGGCGCGTCGCGACCGGATGCGCCAGCCATTTGCCCAAGGACGAACTGGTCAAATTGCAGCAGCGGCTGACCGCGCTGGAGACGAGTATCGCGGCGGCGGGCTGACGGGCGAAATTGGTTCGCCAAAAAGGCCTGGACCCGATGTTGCCGGAGTAACAAGATCCGCGCTATCGGCCGCCCGCGTCCATATGCGCCAGCACCGCGGCGGTCGGCCAGCAATCGACCTTCAGCCCGTTCTTCTTCTGATAAGCGCCGAGCGCGGCGCGGGTGAGCATGCCGGCCTTGCCGTCGATCTTGTCGTGGTAATAGCCGCGCGCGGTGAGGATTTGCTGCATGCGGTCGAGGTCGCGGGTCGGGAGCTGCGCGACCTTGGCCCACGGCGTCTGGAACGGGCGCGGGTCGGTCATCAGATCGGCGAGATGGCCGACGAACAGGACGTAGAGGTCGGAGTAGTTGTATTCCTTGATGGCGAAATAGTTTTTGGTGACGAGGAAGGCCGGGCCGTAGAGGCCGGCCGGCTGCAGCAACGACGCCGGCTGCGTGAGTTCGTCGTGCGTCGGCGAACGGCCATAGGCGGGAACGAAGCCGCGTTTGAGCCATTCGCCGATCGGCAGCCGTGTTTTCCGGAACGCCCTGCGTGCAATCGACGTTCTGCGGTGCGCGCGCCTCGTAGGCCCAGCGCAGGCCGGGTTGCCAGCCCTTGTCGAGCAACTGCTTCGCCGCCGAGGCGAGCGCGTCCGGCACCGACTTCCAGATGTCGCGACGGCCGTCGCCGTCGAAATCGACCGCGTATTTCATATAATCCGACGGCAGAAATTGCGTCAGTCCCATGGCGCCGGCCCAGGAGCTTTTCATGTCGGCGAGCGTGACGTTGCGCTCGTCGAGAATTTTCAAAGCGAGCAGAAATTCCTCGCGGAACTTGTCCTTGCGCTTGCCGTAATAGGCCTGCGTCGCCAGGACGCGGATGGCGCTTCTGGTGTCGTGGGCGCGGCCGTAATCGGTCTCGCGGCCGAAGATCGCCAAAACCACCGCCGGATCGACGCCGAACTTGCCGGCGATGCCGTCGAGCGTGCCGCGATATTGGGCGGAGAGCTTGCGGCCCTGCGCGGCGAGGCTTTGCAGCGCCGGCTCCTTGAGATAGTCCGCCGGCGTCAGCACGAATTCCGCCTGGCCCTGCGCCGGCTTCTCGATGCGTCCCGGCAGCACGAGGTCGGGTAGCGCGAGATCCGGCTCGAGCCCGCGCGTCGCGAGATCGAAGGTCGCGCGCGAGATGCCGAGCGCCTGCGCCTGCGGCCACAGCGATGGCAGCCACGCCTGGAACCCCGCATCGGCGAACGCCGAGGGTGCCGCGGTCAGCAGCAGAACGGCGACGATCAAGCAACGAACGATGGCGGCGCGATGGATCATCGCGCCGTCATGCCCGGCCGGCCCTTCCAGCGCAAGCCCTCTGTTCCGTCATTGCCAGGAGCGTTTGCGACGAAGCAATCCAGGGTCGGCGGCAGTGACTCTGGATTGCTTCGCTGCGCTCGCAATGACGGTTAATTACACGTGCTCCGCCGCCGCGGCCGTCGCCGAGGCGTCGGCCTTCGCGTGTTCGACGCTGCGCAGGCCGTTGAAGAAAAGATTGAGGATGACCGAGACGATCGCCGCCAACAAAATGCCGGAATCCAGCAACGGATGCAGCTCGGCCGGCGTATGGGCGAAGAAGTTGTTGGCGACCAGCGGGATCATGCCGAAGCCGACCGAGATCGCGACGATGAAGAGATTGTAGCGGTTGGTCTTGAAGTCGACGCCAGTGAAGATGCGGGCGCCGGTCGCCGCCACCATGCCGAACATCACCACGCCGCCGCCGCCGAGCACCACCACCGGCACCGCCGCGACCAGCGCCGAGAGTTTCGGCAACAGCCCGAGCACCAGCATGATGACGCCGCCGGTCGCCGTGACCCAGCGCGATTTGACGCCGGTGACGCCGACCAGGCCGACATTCTGCGAGAACGAGGTGTAGGGAAAGGTGTTGAAGATGCCGCCCAGAATGGTGCCGACGCCGTCGGCGCGCAGGCCGCGCGTGAGCGCCGCCGGATCGATGGTCCTGCCCGTCATTTCCCCGAGCGCGAGGAACATGCCGAGCAACTCGATCATCACCACGACCATCACGATGCACATGGTCACGATCGGCACCAGGTGGAATTGCGGCAGGCCGAAGCGGAACGGCACCACGACGTCGACCCACGGCGCCGCGATCACCTTGTCGAAATGCATGACGCCGAGGGCCGACGCCAGCACCGCGCCGGCGATGATGCCGAGCAGCACCGCGACATTGGCGAGGAAGCCCGAGCCCCAGCGGATCAGGCCGAGAATGACCACAAGGACGAACAGCGCGATGCCGAGGCCCTGCGAGCTGGCCGTAGCCGGGATTGGCCGCGGCGTAGGATACGCCGTCGATCACCTTGGGCAGCATCGGCAGGCCGCCGCCGGCCCAGTTGATGCCGACCCGCATCAGCGAAATGCCGATCACCAGAATGATGGTGCCGGTCACCACCGGCGGAAACAGCGGCAACAGCCGGCCGACCACCGGGGCGACGACGAGCGCGAACACGCCCGCCGCGATCACCGCGCCATAGATGCCCAGAATGCCGACATCGGGCGCCGCCGCCATCGCCAGCATCGGCCCGACCGAGGCGAAGGTGACGCCCATCATCACCGGCAGGCGGATGCCGACCCCGGGAAAGCCGACGCACTGCACCAGCGTCGCCAGCCCGCAGGCGAACAGGTCGGCGCTGATGAGGAAAGCCACATCCTCCGGCGGCAGCTTGAGCGCGCGCCCGAGAATGAGCGGCACCGCGACCGCGCCGGCATACAGCACCAGCACGTGCTGCAGCCCGAGCGTGAGCAGTTGCGGAGCCGGCAGGATCTGATCGACCGGATCAATGTCTTTGGCCACGTGAGTATCCCCCCAATTGGATCGATCGGCGCAAAACGATCGCATCAACCGGACCCGGCCTCCGGAGCGCGTCCGCCAGCATGCCGCCGCGACGGCTGGGCTGTCGAGTCCCTTGGCGTGTATGATTGGCGTGTATGGTGGTGGATGCCTGCACGGCGATCGGGAGCGAGAGGTCAAAACCTGTGGCCAACATCCGCATCATTCTTCACGGCAAAGCGGCCGGCGATGCGCGCGTGAGGACGGCGGTTCACGCGCTTCGGCAAGACGGCCACATCGCCACGGTGCGGGTCACCTGGGAGGCGGGCGATGCCGCGCGATTGACGGCGGAAGCCGTCGCCGAAGCCGCCGGCGGCGCGATCGACTGCATTGTCGCCGGCGGCGGCGACGGCACGATCAACGAGGTCTTCGCCGCCGCGTTCACGGCTGGTTTGCCGGACGGGTGCTCGCTCGGCGTCCTTCCCGTGGGTACCGCCAACGACTTTGCGCATGCGGCGGGCGTGCCGATTGGGGATTACACAGCCGCGTTGCGACTGGCCGCGGGTGCGCCGCCGCGCTGGATCGACGTTGGTCTCCTTGACGGCGCGCCATTCATCAACGTCGTCTCGGGTGGCTTCGGCTCGCGGGTTACGGTCGAAACGGATCCCGAGCTCAAGCGGCGGCTGGGCGGACTCGCGTATTTGATCACCGGCATCTCGCACTTTTCGGATCTCACGGCCAGTCAAGGCCGGTTTCGCGCCGAAGGGTTTTCATGGGAAGGACGTTTCCTCGCCCTTGCGATCGGCAACGGCCGGCAGGCCGGCGGCGGCGTGCCGCTTTGCCCTGACGCGCTGATCGACGACGGTCTGCTCGATCTGATGATCCTGCCCGAACTGAACCACGCGGCGCGCTTGGACGCCTTCTCCCATCTGCTGCGGGAAGGTGCGCCGGGAATTCGGGCCGGGCTGGTGACGGCGCGCAGTTCGTGGATCGAGTACGAAGTCGGCGGACGAACTCAACGTCAATCTGGACGGCGAGCCGAAGCTCTTGAAAGCGTTTCGCGCCGAGTGCCGGGAGCGCGCGCTGCCGGTGCGGATCGGCGAAAGCGCGATGCTTTCGAGCCGTGTCGCCGCCGGTTGATATAGGACAATACTCCGACATGCGGCGCCGCCTATGATTTGTGAAGATCATCCATGAAAGGCCGCACATGCCCATGAACAAGCTCGTCGCGCTCGCCGCCGTCGCGGCCACCGGTGTAGCGATGGTATTACCGACATTCACAGGCCACGCCGCGCAGGGCGAGCCCGGCTACACCGCGAACGCGGCGCACGGCCTCGATCTGGCGAAACGCTGGTGCGCCGCGTGCCATCTCGTCTCGGCCGACCAGAAGCGCGCCGTCGCGGACGCGCCGCCATTCGCGACGATTGCGCAGAGGCCGGATTTCAACGCCGATCGTCTCGCACGCTTTCTGCTCGATCCGCATCCGAAGATGCCGGAATTGCCGCTCGGCCGCAGGGCCGCCGACGATATCGCGGCCTATATCGCGTCCTTGAAGAAGTAGTCGCGCGGAATCACTCGGCGGCGTGGGGCGCAGGGCCGGCCACTGCGGCCGCCTTGGCAAGTTGCTTGCCGCGGTCCGTCGCCAACAGCACGTAGACCGCCGGAACCACGAACAGCGTGAACAGCGTGCCGATCGACAGGCCGGCGGCGATGACGACGCCCATCTGGAAGCGCGACACCGCGCCGGCGCCGCTTGCGGTCATCAGCGGCACGACGCCGAGCACCATGGCCGCCGTGGTCATCACGATCGGGCGCAGCCGGATGGCCGCGGCCTCCTCGACCGCGACGCGCTTGGAGCGGCCCTCGGCCTGCAATTGATTGGCGAACTGCACGATCAGGATGCCGTGCTTGCTGATCAGGCCCATCAGCGTGACGAGCCCGACCTCGGTATAGATGTTGAGCGAAGCGCCGCCGAAGCCGAGGCTGACGAAGATGAGCGCGCCGGCGATCGACATCGGCACCGACACCAGGATGATGACGGGATCGCGGAAGCTTTCGAACAGCGCCGCGAGCGCCAGAAAGATGATGATCAGCGCGAAGCCGAACGTCGAGACGAAGCCCGAGCTCTCCTGAATGTACTGCCGGCTCAGGCCGCCGTAATCGATCGAATAGTCGCGCGGCAGCGTGCGCGCCGCGAGCCCCTGCAGATAGGCGATGGCGTCGCCTTGGGAGACGCCGGGCATGGCGACGCCCTGGATGGTCGCGCTGTTGAGCTGCTGGAAATGGTTGAGCAATTCCGGCACGGTCTTGGTGTCGACGGTCGCGACCGTCGAGAGCGGGATGAGCGAGCCGTCGGCGGCGCGGATGTGATAGTCGAGCAGTTGCTGCGGGTTGAGGCGGAAGCGCTGCTGCACCTGCGGAATGACCTTGTAGGAGCGCCCGCTCATCGAGAAATAGTTGACATAGCCGCCGCCGAGCATGGAGGCGAGCGCGGCGCCGACGTCGCTCATCTTCAGGCCGATCTGCGCCGTCTTGTCGCGGTCGATGGTGATGTTGGACTGCGGGTTGTCGATCTTGAGATCGCTGTCGAGGAAGATGAAATTGCCGCTTGTTTGCGCCTCGCGCAGGAATTTCTGCGCGATATCGTACAAGGCGCTCGAACGGCTCGGTGGTGCCGATGACGAATTGAATCGGCAAGCCGATCGAGCCCGGCAGCGGCGGCGGCTGGAAGGCGACGATGCGGATGCCGGCGATCTTGCTCAGTTCCTGCTGCACCACCGGCTGCAGCGCGTTGGTCGTTTTCGTGCGGCGGTCCCAGGGTTTCAGCGCCATGCCGGAGATCGACTGCCCGGGCATGTCGATCTGGAACACGTGCTCGGTTTCCGGATGGTGGAAGAAGATCTCGTAGACCTCGCGGGAATAAAGCTGGCGCTGCCGCAGCGTCGCGTTCGGCGCCGAGATCGATTGCGACAGGATGACGCCCTGATCCTCCTGCGGCGCAAGCTCGGTGTGGGCGGTGACGAACAGGAAATAGATGCTGCCGAGCACGACGCAGCGCGAACACGACCGTGACCGGCAGATAGTTCAGGCTGTTGTGCAGGCGCCGCTGATAGCCGCGATGCAGCCAGTCGAAGCCGCGGTCGATCGCCCAGGTGAGTTTTTCTTCCCAGCCGCGGTGCTGCGGATCGTGGGCCTTGAGGAGCCGCGAGCACAGCATCGGCGAGAGCGTGAGCGCGACGACGCCCGAAACGGTGACGGCGCCGACCAGCGCGAAGGCGAATTCCGCGAACAGCGCGCCGGTGAGCCCGCTCTGGAAGCCGATCGGCACATAGACCGCGGCCAAAACCACCGTCATGGCGATGATCGGGCCGCCGAGTTCGCGCGCGGCATTGATGGCCGCGGGAACGGGGGCGACGCCTTCCTCGAGATGGCGGCTCACATTCTCGACGACGATGATGGCGTCGTCGACGACGAGGCCGATGGCGAGCACCAGCGCGAGCAAGGTGAGCAGATTGATCGAATAGCCGAGCGCCAGGAGAATAATGAAGGTGCCGACCAGCGACAGCGGAATGGCGACGGTCGGAATGAGCGAGGAGCGCACCGAGCCGAGGAACAGGAACACGACGACGGTGACGATGGCCAACGCCTCGATCAGGCTCAGCACCACCTCGTAGATCGCCGAATCGACGAATTCGGTGGAATCGTAGACGATCTCGCCGTAGAGCCCGCGCGGCAGCTGCGCCGAGATGTCGGGCCAGACCCGGTGCACGGCGTGCGCGACTTCCAGCAGGTTGGCCGCCGGCGCGACCTGGACGCCGATATAGACCGCCCGCTTGCCGTCGAAGCCGACTTCGGATTCGTAGTCCTCGGCGCCGAGCGTGACGTTGGCGACGTCCTGCAGGCGCACCACCGCGCCGTTCGATTGTTTGATCACCAGATGGCGGAACTCGTCGACCGAGTGCAGGCCGGTCGAGGCGGTCAGGTTGACCTGCACCATCTGGCCCTTGGTCGTGCCGATGCCGGAGATATAGTCGTTGGCGGCGAGCGCGACGCTGACGTCGGTCGCGGTCAGTCCGAACGCGGCGAGCTTCTGCGGGTCGAGCCAGGCGCGCAGCGCGAACACTTTTTGTCCGAGCAACTCCGCCGTCTGCACGCCCGGTATGGTCTGCAGCTTGGGCTGCACCACGCGGGTGAGGTAGTCGGTGATCTGGTTCGGCGCCAGCGTGTCGCTGTTGAAGCCGAGATACATGGCGTCGATGGTCTGCCCGACCTTGACCGTCAGCACCGGCTGCTGCGTCCCGGTCGGCAGCTGATTGAGCACCGAACTGATCTTGGTGTTGATCTCGGTCAGCGCCTTGTCGGCATCGTAGTTCAGGCGCAGATAGACCGTGATCGTCGAGGTGCTGCTCTGGCTGGTCGACGTCATGTAGTCGATGCCGTAGGCCTGGGCGATCGCGATTTCGAGCGGCGTGGTGATGAAGCCGGCGACGACGTCGGGATCGGCGCCGTAATAGGTCGTGGTGACGGTGACGACCGCGTTCTCGGTGCGCGGATATTGCAGCACCGGCAGCGCGTAATAGGCGCGCACGCCGAGCACCAGGATCAACAGGCTGATGACCGAAGCGAGGACCGGCCGCCGGATGAAGATGTCGGTGAAGTTCATGGCGGCGGCCCGTCAGCGATCGACCGGAACGGGCGCCGCGTCCGCCGTCGGCGTGATCTTGTTGTCGATCATGATGGTCGAGCCGTTGTGCAGCTTGATCTGTCCGGCGGTCACGATCATGTCGCCGTCGGCGACGCCCTTGAGCACGGCGACCTGGTCGCCGCGCGTCGGCCCCACGATGACGAAGGTCTGCCGCGCGGTCAATTGCGGCTTGCCGTCGGCGTCGTTCTTGCTGTCGACGATGTAGACGGTGTCGCCATAGGGGTTGTAGCTGATCGCCGTCTGCGGCAGCGTGACGTAGGTCTTCGGCGCGCCGGTCGCGATCTCGACCGTCGCGTACATGCCGGGAATGAGCTTGTGGTCGGGATTTTTCAGCGTGGCGCGGACCTGGACGTTGCGGCTGCCGAGATCGACCTTCGGATTGATCGCCAGAATCTCGCCGGTGAAGGTTTGATCCTTGAAGGCGTCGATCTTGACGGTCACCGGTTGGCCGAGCCGCACCTGATCGACCGACTGCTGCGGCACGAAGAAGTCGGCGAAGATCGGATCGAGCGCCTGCAGCGTCACGATGACCGTTCCGGGCCCGAGATATTGCCCGAGGTCCACGGCGCGGATGCCGAGATGCCCGGCGAACGGCGCGCGCAGGAGCTTCTTGTCGATGATGGCCTGCTGCTGGGCGACCTGCGCGCGGGCGTTTTTCAGATTGGCGGCGTCGGTATCGATCGTCGCCTGGCTCACCGCCTGCATCTTGAACTGCTTCTGGTCGCGCTCGTAGGTGATGTCGCTCAAGTCCGCCATGGCCTTGAGCTGCTCGAGCCTGCGCGACATCGTCGGCCGTGCGCAGCTTCAGAAGCGGCGCGCCTTCCGCGACGTCGTCGCCGGAATTGAAGCTGATCGCTTCGACCACGCCGGAAACCTCGAGCGACAGATCGGCGCCCTTGACCGCGCGCAACGAGCCGATCGCCTCGATTTTCGGCTGCCATTCGCTGGTTTCGGCCTTGGCGGCCGAGACGGTCTGCGGCGGATTGCTGAGCGCGCTGATGAATTTCTTGATCATCATGCCCTTGAACACCTGGAATCCGAAAATCCCGCCGAACACGATGGCGACCGCGACCAGCATGATCACCATGCGTTTGATCATTATTGCGCTCCGTTCTTGCGGGGGGCGTCGGCGTCGCTCGCTTCGTGGACGAGCTTGGTCGCCTCGGGGCTGAGCGTATCGGGCACGACGTCGATGCGGTTCCACCAGCCGCCGCCCAGCGCCTGGAACAAGGCGGCGGTGTCGGCATAGCGGGCGGCCTGGGCCTGCACCAAGGCGAGCAGCGCCTGCTGATAGCTGCGCTGCGCGTTGAGCAGGATGAGGTAGGTGACGGCGCCGAGCCGGTATTGGCCGCGCGTGAGATCGAACGTGTCGGACGCCGCCTTGACGGCGCGCTGCTGCGCCTTCAGCGTCGCGGCGTCGAATTGCACCGCCCGCAGCGCGTCGGCGACGTTCTGGAACGCCAGCAGCACCGTGTTGCGGTATTGTCCTTCGGCCATGGTGTACGCCGCTTCGGCGGCACGCTGCTGGTGCAAAAGGCTGAAACCGTGGAAGATCGGCTGCGTGCCGCTCGCCGCGATGCTCCAGATCGCCGTCCCCGGCGTGAACAGCGCCGCCGTCGTCAGGGCGGCGCTGCCGTAATCTGCGGTGAGGGCGAATTGCGGCAGCCTGTTGGCGATGGCGACGCCGATCTGGGCGCTGGCCTGGTGCAATTGCGCCTGCGCGGCGCGAATGTCGGGACGCTGCTCGACCAGTTGCGTCGGCACGCTGACCGGCAATTGCCGTCGGCAGATGCAGCGCGACGAGCCGCAGGTCCTTGCCGTGGCTCTCGCTCGGGAAGCGGCCGATCAGAGCGAGCAGCAGATGGTGCTGTTGCTCGAGCAGCTTCTGCAGCGGCGGCAAGCGTCGCCTGCGTGGTCGCAACCTCGGATTCCTGGGTCAGCACGTCGGCGCGGTTGGCGGCGCCGACTTCGAATTGATTGCGCACGACGACGAGCTGGTCGGTTTCCGCCTTGATGATTTCTTCGGTCGCCTCGATCTGGCCGCGCAGCGAGGCTTCCTGGATGGCCGCCGTCACCACGTTCGCGGTCAGCGTCAGATAGGTCGCCTCGAGCTCGAAGCGCTGCAATTCCGCCGCCGCCGCGGTCGCCTCGATCTGCCGCCGCTGGCCGCCGAACACGTCGGGCGCATAGGAGACATTCACGGTCGCCTGGTAGAGATTGAAGGTCGACGGAGCGCCGGACGAGGCCGAATTCCGCCGGCGAGAATTGCTGGCGCGTGAACGAAGAGTTGGCGTCGACGCTCGGCAACAGCTTGCCGCCCGCGGCGTAAAGCGTCTCCTTGGCCTGCCACAACGCCGCCTGGGCGGCTTGCAGGCTCGGATTGGCTTGCAGCGCCTGGCTGACCAGGGCGTCGATCTCCTTGGAATGGAAGACTTTCCACCAATCGCCGGGGATGTCGCGGCCCATCACGAATTGCTGTCCGGTCCCGCCGGGCACATCGACCGAAACCGTCGCTGCCGGCGGCGTGTCGGGTGTATAACCGGCGACCGGAGGGGCAGGGGGCGGCGTAAAGTCGGGTCCGACCGCGCAAGCGGACAGTCCCAACAGAGATGATGCCAATAGCGATAGCGTCGCCGCGACGGACATCGGCTTCCACACGCCGATACCGCTCATGCCACCGTTACGACGCTCGCCGGCCGACCGACCGGCGCGCGATTGGAACTGCCCCGACCCAATACGCACTTGATCACCCTTCACAAGGGTACACTAATTATTTACTATCCGGTCAGTCAATAAGAGGAATCGATTTTTCCAGAGCGGAGGTCGTCGCATGTCCGACGTGACGGAGTTGCGCCCGGGCTCACGCCAAAAAGCGCGTGAGGAAGCGCACACAGGGGAAATGCACGCAGAGGAAGCCGCCCAAGTGACCGGTCACGCGATGCGGCACGACCGCTGGCGTCGCCGCAAGGCCGAGCGCCCGGGCGAAATCCTCGAGGCCGCGTTCTGCGAATTCTCGCGCAACGGCTACGCCATGACGACGCTCGATCACATCGCCGAGCGCGCCGGCGTCACCAAGGGCACCATCTACGTCTATTTCGAGAACAAGGAACACCTGTTCATCTCGATGGTGCACGAGCTGATGAAGGCGGCGCTCGACACCGTGAACGACATGGCCGAGCGCCACGACGGCTCGACCGTCGATCTTTTGCGCGCGCAGTTCAGCTACATCTACGAGCATATCGTCGAGGACCGGCGCCGCCGCGAGGTGGTGCGCATGCTGATCGCCGAGGCCTCGCGCTTTCCGGCGCTCGCCGACCGCTATCACGAGGAAATTCACCGCCCCTGCATGGAGCAATTGCAGCGCACCATCCAGCGCGGCATCAACCGCGGCGACATCAGCCGCTCCGCGGTGACCGCGTGCCCGCTCGTCATCATCGGCCCGATCGCGCTCGTCGACATCTGGATGATGATGTTCGACGACCGCCACCCGCTCGATCTCAAGGCGTATTTCGACGCCCACGTCGAGATGGTGCTGAGGGGGTTGTTGGCGAAGGATGCCTGAAGCGGTTTATTTCACCGCAACGATGAAGAACCTCGGAAACCGCAGCAGCACCTTGCCGTCGAAGCGCGGCTGGTAGGCGCGCGCGATCTTGTCGCCGTAGGCTGAGAGAAATTTCGCCTGGCCGTCGGCGTCGAGCGCGGCGAGAAGCGGGCGTAGCGACGAGCCTTTGAACCATTCGACGATGGCCTGCCCGCCGGCCATGGGGTGATTGTAGACGATCTGCCAGATGTCGACGTGCGTACAGATCGGCTTGAGCAGATCGTAATAGAATTCCGGGGAGGGCAGATCGCCGCGCCCCGACGGCGGCGGCGTCACGCCGGGCGGCCAGGGCCAGCTTTCGGCAACTTCGCGCTGGCACGTGTGCGAGGGCTCGCGCGTATTGTCCGGCATCTGCACCGCGAGGACGCCGCCGGGCGGCAAGGCTTCCATCAGCCGGCGCAGCGCCGCGGGATGATCCGGCACCCATTGGAACACGGCGTTGGCGAACAAAACATCGGTCGTCGCGTCGGGGGTCCAGGTCGCGATGTCGCCTTCGATGAAGGTGCATTGCGGCAGCCGCGCGCGCGCGAGCTCGAGCATGTTGGGCGAGGAATTGACCCCGATCACCTCGGCCTGCGGAAATCGCTGGATCAGAAGTTCGGTCGAGTTGCCGGGCCCGCAGCCGAGATCGACCACGCGGCGCGGGCGCTCGAGCGGCACCTGCGCCAACAGATCACGCGGCGGCCGCGTGCGCTCGTCCTCGAATTTCACGTATTGGCGGGCGTTCCAGTCTTGCATGGGGGCGTCGTCGTTCCGCTCTACGCCGAATGGCTGTTTTCATAATGATCGCGCAACGCGCGGACCGTGGCGAGAAAATCGAAGGCCGGGTCGGTGATATCGTCCAGCGCAAGTGGAAATCGAGCATTCAGCACAGACGGCATCAACGATTGTCCGTGCGCCGCGAGGTCCGCTTCGGCCTGCTTCAAGGCGTCGCGCCAGATTTCCGCGAAGTCCAGACGCGATCGGATCGACGGCGTCATCCGTTTCATCAGGTCGGTGTGGAAGGCGACGACCTCCTTGCGCCAAGGCATCAACGGTTCCTTGGCGTCTGCCGAAATCGCCTTTATGAGGGGGATCAGAATCTGACGAATGAGGCTTTCCACGGCGAGGAGTTGTGATCGTCCCACGGATTCGATCTCCTCGGCGACATTCTCCCAATCGATTTCGTTCGAAACATTCGGCCGCGCGTGCGCCGCGCGCCGCAACGCCGCCGCCTGCTGCTCCGACCACTCCAGAATATCGTCGTCGTAGACTGTCGACCGGTTCATGAGAGTGTCCTTTGCGTTAGTATACGTTCCGCGAATGGAGGCCTCAATGGCATCCTGCTTGGCGCATTGACGCGCCGCGGCGGCGGTATTACTTTTCCGACCAGGTAATACCGAGGCTGCCATGACAACGACGGTCACCGCCAAAGGACAGGTCACGCTGCCGAAACAAGTCCGTGAGGCGGCCGGCATCAAGCCGGGCGACAAGGTCGAGGTGCGCGCGACCGCGTCCGGGGGCGTATACATCGAAAAGCCGGGGGCTCTCGATCAATACGAGGCTCGGCTACGCGCGTTGGCAAAACGGCGGCTGATACGCGGAATCACGACCGACGAAATTATGGAGATGAGCCGCGGCGAATCCGCCGTATTCCGGCGCAAGAAGAAATGACGCTGGTCGACACGAACGTCCTCCTGGATGTCCTGACGAACGATCCGAGGTGGATGGCTTGGTCGGTTACCAATCTCCGCGGTCGGGCGGACAAGGGTCCGTTGGTCATCAACGAGGTCATCTACACGGAAATGGCCGGCCACATCTCGACCGAAGCCGAACTCGACGCGTCCGTACGCGAACTTGAGGTGAGGCTCGATCGCACCCCCAAATCTGCGCTATTTCTCGCTGGTGAAGCGTTTGTTCGCTACCGACGCAGCGGCGGCGTTCGCACCGGAGTTCTCGCGGACTTCTTCATCGGCGCTCACGCGCAGGTCCTCGGAATCGCCATTCTGACACGCGACGTGCGACGTTACCGGACGTATTTTCCCGGTGTCGCTCTGATCACTCCGGACCGGCCGTCACCGTGAAAACTTCTTGTATTTGATCCGGTGCGGGATCGTCGAATCGATCCCCAGCCGCCGTTTCTTGTCCTCCTCGTAGTCCTCGAAATTGCCTTCGAACCATTCGACGTGGCTGTCGCCCTCGAAGGCGAGGATGTGGGTGGCGATGCGGTCGAGGAACCAGCGGTCGTGGCTGATGATGACGGCGCAGCCGGCGAAATCCTCCAGCGCCTCTTCGAGCGCGCGCAAGGTGTCGACGTCGAGATCGTTGGTCGGCTCGTCGAGCAGGAGAACATTGGCGCCGGACTTGAGCATCTTGGCGAGATGCACACGGTTTCGTTCGCCGCCCGACAGCTGGCCGACTTTCTTCTGCTGGTCGGCGCCCTTGAAATTGAACGCGGCGCAATAGGCGCGCGAGTTGACCTCGCGCTTGCCGAGCTGGAGCTGATCGAGGCCGCCGGAAATTTCCTCCCACACCGACTTCTTGCCGTCGAGCGTATCGCGCGACTGGTCGACATAGCCGAGATGGACCGACTCGCCGGTCTTGATGGTGCCGCCGTCGGGCTTTTCCTGCCCGGTGATCATGCGGAACAACGTGGTCTTGCCGGCGCCGTTCGGGCCGATGACGCCGACGATGCCGCCCGGCGGCAGCTGGAAAGTAAGGTCGTCGATCAGGAGATTGCCGCCGAAGCCCTTGCGCAGATGGTCGAAGGCGATGACGTTTTGCCCGAGCCGTTCGGCGACCGGAATGACGATTTGGGCGGTCTGGGTCTGTTTCTCGCCGGCCTTCGCCAACAGCTCCTCGTAGCGCTGGTAGCGCGCCTTCGACTTGGCCTGCCGCGCGCGCGGCGAGGCCGAGATCCATTCCTGCTCGCGCGCGAGCGTGCGTTTGTGGGCCTCGTCCTCGCGGCCTTCCTGCTCGAGCCGTTTTTGTTTCTGCACCAGCCACGCCGAGTAATTGCCCTCGTAGGGGATGCCGCGGCCGCGGTCGAGCTCGAGAATCCAGCTGGTGACGTGGTCGAGGAAGTAGCGGTCGTGGGTGACGATGAGGATGGCGCCCGGATAGCTGCGCAGATGCCCTTCGAGCCACATGACCGACTCGGCGTCGAGATGGTTTGTGGGCTCGTCGAGCAAGAGAAGCTCCGGCTGCTCCAACAGGAGCCGGCACAGCGCGACCCGGCGCCGTTCGCCGCCCGAGAGCGATGCCACCTCGGCGTCATCCGGCGGGCAGCGCAGCGCTTCCATCGCCTGGTCGACCTTGGAATCGAGATCCCACAGCCCTTTGGCCTCGATCTCGTCCTGCAGCTTGGTCATCTCGTCGGCGGTCTCGTCGGAGTAATTCATCGCCAGTTCGTTGTAGCGCTCGACGATCGCGCGCTGCGGGGCGACGCCCTCCATGACGTTGTCGCGGACCGATTTCGTCGGATCGAGCTGCGGCTCCTGCGCCAGATAGCCGACGCGGGCGCCCGCCGCCGCCCAGGCCTCGCCGGAATATTCCTTGTCGATGCCGGCCATGACGCGCAGCAGCGTCGACTTGCCCGCGCCGTTGACACCGAGCACGCCGATCTTGGCATCGGGATAGAACGAAAGATTGATGTTTTCCAAGACCTTGCGGTTGCCGGGATAGGACTTGGAAAGCCCCTCCATGTGGTAGATGAATTGCCGCGCCATCGGCGCTGTATCCTCTTAATGCGGGGTGTCCGCACCGTGTGCGCACGGGGCGCGACCCCAAAAAGCGATGGTTTCGGGAAGCCGGCGCTGATGTAGCCATCACGCGCTTATAGGGCAAGCGCCGGCACCAGCGCCGCTCACCATGGGCCTCAGCACTACGCCCACGTGGTCCGCCAACGGCGCCGGATGCGCCCGCGGTAAACTCTCGTAAAGTCTGATTTCAATCGGCGTCGGACGCCCGCGAAAATTGCACAAAATTTTAATGACGTTTCGCCGACAATTTGCGGCAACACGCGCCCCATGGGTTTCAGGTCATTCGGTTCCGGCGCTTCGCAGCGCCCCGCCCGGCGGACGCGAGGTCGCAATAAGACCGGCGGAGCGTGTCATGTGGCGTCATTTCGCAGATGCCGTCCGCGAGCTGCGGCGGAACTTCGAGCAAGCGTTCGACCCTTACCGGCCGGAACTGCACTATATGCGCGGTCCCGGCCCGAAATGGCGGGCCCGTCACCTCGGGGTGGACGCTGGTAAAGAGACGAGACCGATGGCGCATCCCATCCTGGCGGGAAGGGACGCTTAGACTCGCGACGATCAGGGAAAGCCGTCGATCGCAACGGCTACGAAAAGTTCCGAACAAGCGAGGGTGTCAAGGGCGTTCACGCCCCGTCTAAAGACGGGCTATGGGCGCCGCGCAGCGGCTACGCCCTTGACACCCTCGCTTGTTTGGAAACAAGGGTAGCCGTTGCGATCGACGGCGCCACGCGACCGACATACACGGCCGCTCTCGGGTCACGGGCGATCGCTGCTTTCCGAGAGCTCTCACATGCCCCTGCGTTGCGCCATTCTCGACGACTATCAGAACGTCGCGCTGACCATGGCCGATTGGTCGAAGGTCGCGGGCGATATCGACATCACGGTATTCAACGACCACCTCGGCTCGGCGGACAAAGTCGTCGCCGCGCTGAAAGACTTCGCCATCGTCTGCGCCATGCGCGAGCGCACTGCGTTCCCGCGCGCGGTGATCGAGGCGCTGCCCGGCCTGCGGCTCCTGATCACGACCGGCATGCGCAACGCCTCGATCGATCTCGAAGCGGCGAAGGCGCGGAACGTCGTCGTCTGCGGCACGCCGTCGTTCGGCAATGCCACCGCCGCGCTTGCCGTCGGCCTGATGCTCGAACTCGCCCGCCGCATCGGCTACGAGAACGCCCGTCTCAAGGCGGGCGCGACGTGGCAAACCACCATCGGCCTCGATCTCGAGGGCCAGACCCTAGCGCTTCTCGGCCTCGGCCGGCTCGGCACCAAGGTGGCGCAGATCGGCAAGGTTTTGGGCATGAACCCCGTCGCCTGGAGCCAGAACCTCACCGCGGAGAAATGCCGCGAGGCCGGGGTCGAATATGTCGATCGCGACGATCTGTTCCGCCGCGCGGATTTCCTCTCGATCCACCTCCAATTGTCGCCGCGCAGCCGCGGCCTGATCGGCGCCCGCGAACTCGGCCTGATGAAGCCCTCCGCCCATCTCATCAACACCTCGCGCGGCCCCATCATCGACGAGCCGGCGCTGATCGCTGCGCTGCGCGACAGGCGCATCGCCGGCGCCGCCCTCGACGTTTTCGACACCGAGCCGCTGCCGCTCGATCATCCGTTCCGCAAGCTCGACAATATCGTCATCACTCCGCATCTCGGCTACGTCGTCGCACAGAACTACCGGGCGTTCTTCGGCGGCATGGTGGAGGATATTCGGGCGTTTCTGGATGGGGCGCCGGTGCGGGTGTTGACGTAGGTGGAACAGGACGGCTTTGCACACGGCCGTCGTCAATTCAGGTTTTTCTTTTGGCACGTTGAAGTTCTGTCTCAATTTCAACGGCCCTGGCCATCAGTTCGCGGCCCGCCGTCTCCAAGCCGTTCGCGATCTCGTGCGTCAGCCCGGTTATCCTCGCGCACCGGAAGCATTCGTCTGCTTCACGCACCAGGCGCTCGGCATCGGCGCCATCGAGTGGTCGGCTGATCTGTGAGTCCAGCGCGATCTCGCGCAGCAGGGCGGCGCTCAGCGACAATACCAAGATGTGCAGCTGCCGATTTTGCCGCTGCAATTCCTTGATGCTGAACTCGGTCATGGTATTTGTCCCAAATGCCTCAATGGCCTAGTCGGCACATGGATGACCCCCCGGCAATTGTCCAATATGGGGAAGTGGCATTTCCCATACTTGTCGGGTATGGTTCTGACGACGGGTCCGGTCGTAGCCTTCTGATTTCCTGGGTGCAGCGGGGCAATGGAACTACGCCATCTACGGTACTTTGTGGCGGTTGCCGAGGAACTGAATTTCACGCGCGCGGCCGCCAGACTGCGGATCAATCAGCCGCCGCTGAGCGCGCAGATTTGACAGTTGGAAGAGGAACTGGGAACGCCGTTATTCCGTCGCCTGCCGAGAGGCGTGGAGCTGACGGACGCCGGAAAGCTCCTGCTTGAACAGGCCCGCATCATCCTCAACCAGGTTGAAGACGCCACGGTAGGAGTGCGCCGCCGTGGTCGCGGTGAAACCGGGCGTGTCATCTTTGGTTCCAGCGGCTCTTACTTTCATCCGCTCATTATGAGGGTGCTTCGCGAGTGCAAGCGGCGTTATCCGCATCTTGTCATCGCGGCGGAGGTGGAGACCACGATCACGTCGCTGCTGATCGCGTGGCTGCGGACTGGACGGATCGACGTGTGTCTGCTCCCGCTGCCGATCGATGACAGCGAAGGACTTGCGATCGAGCCATTGATCGACGAGGATTGCGTGATTGTCCTGCCGCATGGCCATGTATTGGGCAATTCAGGTTCTGTGTCTCTGGCAAGTCTCGCCAAGGAAAAATTTGTTCTGTTCCATCGCGGCGTCAATCCGGCCCTCTATAATTCGATATTCGCCGCCTGCACCCAGGCGGGCTTTGATCCGAAGGTCGATCAGGAAGTGGGGCAAATCGTAAGCGTCCTCCCCGTGGTCGCTGCGGGGTTCGGCGTGTCGATTGTTCCACGATCCTTCAGCGAGATTCGCTTTGCCGGCGTCGGTTACATCGATATCGAGGGAGATGGGCCGCGCGCGGCCATCGGCTTGGCCTGGAGGCACGATGAGCGTTCGCCCGCGATCAAAAATGTCATGAAAGCGGCTCGTCTTGCCAAGATCATGCGTGAGTAGCCGACGTGGGAAGTTGGTCGTGGGAAGTTGGTCCAGCCTTGTCATTTTCGACAAGGCCCCGTCGGTCAGCTCTCTCTCTTGCCCATGCTCTCCAGCCATAGAACCTTGGAGGATTGCAGATCATGGCCGGTCCTCGTATCGGAGTCGCGCTCGGCAGTGGCGCCGCCCGCGGATGGTCGCACCTCGGCGTCCTGAGTTCGTTGATCGAGGCAGGTATCGAGCCGGACGTCGTCTGCGGCACCTCGATTGGCGCGTTCGTCGGCGCCGCTTACGTCGCCGGGCGCCTTGACGAGCTCCGGCGCTGGGCCGAGACGGTGACCTGGCGGGAGATCGTCGGGTTGTTGGATGTCCGCTTGTCCGGTGGGGGGTTGATTGACGGCAAACAGATCGTCGAATTTCTGCGGGGGCTGGGTGTCGAACGGCCTATCGAGAGCCACACGAAACAATTTGCGGCCATCGCCACCGATCTGGCCACTGGCCGCGAGATTTGGCTGGACGCCGGACCGATCCACGAAGCGGTGCGTGCGTCGATCGCCCTCCCTGGAATTTTCAGTCCCGCGAGGATCAACGGCAAGTGGCTGATCGATGGCGGGTTATGCAATCCGGTCCCGGTTTCGGTCTGCCGCGCCCTGGGGGCCGATGTGATCATCGGGGTCAATCTCAATGGCGATCTTGTGGGGCGTCGTTTTCAAAGCCCGTCCGAATCTGAACGGCCCGCCGCAGCGCCTCCGCGTCTGCAAAACGAGCTGCTTGGTCGTGTTTTGGGCGGGCTGCCGCCGGGGTTGCGCGAACAAGCCGCTCAGGTCGCGCAGCGCCTGCTGCCGCAGGCTCCGTCGACGCTGGGGTATTTCGATGTCCTCGCCAATTCCATCAACATCATGCAGGACCATATCACGCGTAGCCGTCTCGCCGGCGAGCCGCCGCACGTCTTGCTCGTCCCACGGCTCCGCGACTTCGGCTTGCTTGAATTCAACCGCGCCGAAGAAGCAATCGCCGAAGGTCGAGATTGCGTCGAGCAGGCCCTGCCGATGTTGAGGCGCTATTTGGATTTGCGCTGAACCCAGCACGTCGCTTCGGCGGAGATTTTCGGACAAGACCATTATGCGGGAGTCGACGTGTCATTCGAATGGTCGAGCGTGTGCGTTGTGGGCGCGAAGTCGCGCGAACCCATCATCGATGAGGCGGCGCTGATCGCCGCGCTACGCGACCGGCGCATCGCCGGCGCCGCCCTCGACGTCTTCGACACCGAACCGCTGCCGCTCGATCATCCCTTCCGCAAGCTCGACAATGTCGTCATCACGCCCCACCTCGGCTACGTCGTCGCGCAGAACTACCGCGCGTTCTTTGGCGGGATGGTGGAGGATATCCGGGCGTTTCTGGATGGGGCGCCGGTGCGGGTGTTGACGCGAGGTGAATCGGCGTGCGCTGGTCGATGTCCGCTTTACTTGAAAAGCAACCGACGTGTTGGGCCGCCGCGCATCGATCGGCGCGGCTCACCAAGTATACCGCAAGGAGCCGGTGCCGGCGTAGGTCTGCGCGCCGGGTGCGAATTGGCCTTCGAACTTGCCGATCAAAGACCAGCGGGAGCTGATAAAATATTGCAACCCCGCCGTGGTGAGCGCCGAGTCGTGCGGTATCGGCGCGCCGAAGACGGTGAAACTCGATCCCGGCAGCGCTTCGAAGGCGGCGTTCAGCGCCGGATTGCTGACGAAGTCGTGCGCCCAGGCGAGGCGCCCGAACAGGATGAGCGGTTTGCCGTAGAGAAGTGTCGGATCGTCGAAGCGGGCGCCGAGTTCGGTGCGCACATCGGTGGCGTTCATGGCGTTATAGGAAAGACCCAAGCCGCCGCCGGTCGCGTCGGATTCGCTGTAGCTCGGCGTCTGGAAATCCTGCGCTTGCAACGCCCCGTAAGGCGTTGCGCCGAACGTGCGCCACACCGGCACGCGATAGCCGCCCTCGAACCGTGCGCCATAGCTTTGGCCAGCGAAATTGGCGGTGAGCTGATCGCCCAGTGCGGACCGGTTGGTGGTGAACCAGTGATTGCTGAAGGAGAGGGCACCGGCCAAATAAGCGGGGCCGAACCAGGTGATGCCGTAGGTGCCGACCTGCAGCGCATCGCTGTAGCCGCCGCCGAGCCCGTTCGCCAGGACCCAATTGGTGCCGGCACCGGCCATGGCGAAGCCGACGATCGCGGCGGGCGAGACGTGATAGTCCATGCCGGCGGCAATGCCGTAGGTGCCGGCGGTGATATCGTGGCTGCCGACGGTCGGATCCCCGCTTGTGGTGCTACTGCCGCCGAAGGCCGCGCCCCAGGCGCTCCAGCGCTGATCGAACCCCCACCCTGACCCTCCCCCGCCTGCGGGGGAGGGTTGGGAGGGGGTCGGCGCCTTGCCGAGGATCGAAGCGTAAGCGAGCGCAACATCCGATGGCAGGTTTGTTTGCCCGTCGGGCGCAAAGCCGAGCGCCCCGCCGCCGCCCGGAGTGCCGGAAACGCCGGGAGCGTACCCGCGGCCGTTGACGAACGGGTCGAGCATCAGGTTCAGGAATTCGTCGGTCAACTGGAGCGCGCTCTGCTCCGCTCCGGTCGCGGCCTCGCCGGAGAGCTGGCTGAGCGCGGCGCCGGGGTTCGCTCCGAATGCGGGGAAGAAGCCGGCGGGCAGCGTGCCGCCGCTGTTGAAGAAATTGTTGATCGCGTTGGCGACATTCTGCTGGTTCTGATTGGCGCCGCTGATGTCGGCGACGAGCTGCAATTGAAGTTGCGGATCGCCGACCTGCGTCAGCGTGCCGGTGAAGCCCGGTGCATTGACGCTTTCGAAGCCGGTGAAGCTGCCGGTGATGCTACCGGCGTCGAGAATGGTGTATTTGGTGCTGCCGCTGTAGGCGCCCGGCGTTAAATTGCCGAGCACGGTGCCGTTGAGCGCGGCCGTGCCGGCGACGGTGGCAAAGGAAGCGGTCGTCGGGTTGAGATTGACCCAATAGGATGCCCCGGGACTGAACGTCAGATTACCGGTAATGGTCATCGCCGTGCCGGGACTGCCGTAGGGCATCCCGGGCATGGCGGCGACGCCGGGCTCCAGCGTGCCGCCGTTGGCGACCACGATGGAAACTGGATTGGCGTTGGTGCCGAAGGTGCTGGCGCCGGCGAGCGTGCCGCCCAATACGTTCCAGGTCTGCGGCGTGCCGACATCGAAAGTGCCGGTGGTGTTCCATACGGCGCCGACCACGTTGAATGTGGTGAAGTTCCGATACTGCTGGGTCTGGCCGATCGAGGAGAGATCGAAGCTGCCGAAGCCGCTGCCACCGAGCTGGAAGGTGTCGCCGCCGCCGGTGCGGCCCATGACATTGCCCTGAATGTTGTAGCCCGACCCCAGCGTGAAGGTGTTGCCGGGCTCATTGTTAAGGAGATTCACCGCGGTGCCACCGGTCCCGATGATGGTGCCGGAATCGAAAATGCTGACCGGGCCCGAGCCCGCGACAACGATGCCGGTGGCGGCGGAAATCGTGCCGGTATTGGTGACGCCGCCGGAGAAGACCGACACCGATCCCGCTGCCGTACCGATTTCGATGCCAATGTCCGCCGCGGAAATCATGCCGCTGTTGCGGATGCCCCCGGAGAAGGTCGAGACATTGTCGACATAGATGCCCGCGTGGTTGCCGACTATGGTGCCGCTGTTGCTGATGCCGCCGGAGAAGGTCGCGATAAAATTCCCAATGCCGCCGGCCACGCGAATTCCCGCGCCCCCGCGCGCGTCCAGGATGGTGCCGCTGTTGCTGATGCCGCCGAAAAAGCTGGTCACGCCTGGACCGACAAAGATGCCGGTGCGCGCGGTGATGAGCCCGCTGTTGCTGATGCCGCCGAGAAAGGTCGATATGAATTTCAGCTCCGGAGCGACGGCGATGCCGAACGTGGCCGCCGAAATCGTGCCGGAATTGCTGATGCCGCCGGAGAAGGTCGAGATATTGTCGACGAAAATGCCGGTGCCGCCCGCGGAAATCGTGCCAGAGTTGCTGATGCCGCCGGCGCTGCTCGACGAGCCGAATTGAGTGACGGTGGCGACTACAATGCCCGCGAAGCCCGCGGAAATCGTGCCGGAATTGCTGATGCCGCCGCTGTTGCTCGAGCCGAATTGAGTGACGGCGGAGACATCAATGCCGTTTGCTTGCACCGTAAGGGTGCCGCTATTGCTGATGCCGCCGGAGAAGGTCGAGACCCTCGCGAGGGCAATGCCGCCGGCGGTGCCGCGCCCGGAAATCATGCCGGAATTGCTGATGCCGCCGGAGAAGGTCGAGGAATTAGCGACGAAGATGCCGCCGCCAGCGCCGCCCGCGAAAATCGTGCCGGAATTGCTGATGCTGCCGGAAACGATGGCGTTGTTCGTAACGAAGATGCCGTTGCCACTGTTCGCGATTATGTGCCCGGCATTGCTGATACTGCCGCCGACCGAGGCGTTGCTGGTTACAGTGATGCCGGTGGCGGTCGGTGCAGTCGCACCGCTGGTCGTGACCGTGCCGGTGCCGCTATTGACCACATTGCCGCTGAACGAGGTGCCGCTAACATAGATGCAGTTCAGGGCGCCGTTGTTGGTGAACGGGAACGGGCCGTCGTAGCAGCTCACCGGGAGGGGCCCTGCAAACGCCGACTGTGCGCTGGCGCCGGCCATGAGCGTGGCCAACGAACTCGACGCCAACAGTAGGCGTATGCGGCTCTTGCCGCTGCCATTCCTGGCGCTTACGCCGTCCACGCTCCCCGCCCCTACGCGCCTCGACTACCACCGCACCTCACATGTTAAGAGGGCAGGCCGCAACCGACAATAGAGGCGCTGGGGGAAGAGCCCGGAGGAACTTGTTTCCCGCGGGCGATTTTTGGCGTCCGTGGCAAAAATGTCGCGGATTTTACAGGTTTGCGACGGTCGTCTTTCGCCGCTTATCGCCCTCTTGGGGGCGGCCATCGTGGCCGCTCAGGCAATGCCGCTCCACGCCGGTCAACGGGCCCCCACAAGGGGCGCGCTTACCATGACGCGGGGCGGTTGATCTCGGCCATGACCAACTCGGTGACGCGGCGGCGGTCGAGCTTGCCGGGGGCGGTCTTGGGCAGCGCCTGCGCATAGAACACGCGGTCGGGCCTGCGCTCCGGCGGCCTACTTCCGCAGCGCGCCGAAAGCCAGCTTTCGAGGCGAAGGCATCGGAGCCGCATTGCAACGAACGAATGTCATTGTTGTGGTGACGAAGCGCTTGACAATCGTCCCCATATACGTTACACAACGCCATCCCGCTCATCGAATCATCGAGGGACGCCTTTCGCGAGGGTGCTCCTGATAGGCGGAGCGGGAGCGGTTCCCGCGGGCGGCGCCACACACGCCGCTCCCGGGCGGTTCTGGGCATCGTCTCGGCCGGCACTAGGACCGGTCTGCGAGGTGCTCGCTGCACTGGCGCCGGGGAGGGTCCTCCCGTTTGCACCCGGTAATTCCAGGAAGCGCGGCCTGGAGCTGAGCGAGGCTAAGGCCTCTTGCAAGTGCCGCGGTGGAGCGCCGGAAGGCGAGCGCGCCCCGCGCAGATAGGTGCGCCGACTGCGCGCACGTGTCTGCGATGCGCGCGGCCGTGTCCCGCATTCGACACGGCATTGGTTTGATGCGCCTTTCGGCGCCCCGCCTCCCTCATTTGTTGCCGGGGGCGGATCTGGAAGTCGCTTTCTTGCTTGGTGGTCGGCAAAGCTCGGACGCGAAAGGCGCCGCGAGAATGCATTTTGTTTATCCTCACCCTCGCAGCGAAGCGGGGAGGGTGCTCGGCGTAGGCGAGCGGTGAGGGGGCCTCGCGTGCAGAAAACGCGGGCATTAGTGCGGGCGGCGCGACCGTTGCTCGCTTGCCATCTTGCTGGCAACTGCCCCCTCTCCCGCGCTTTGCGCGAGAGCGGCGAGATGCGCCGTGGGCATTGCGACTTCCGCATCAGCGCGAAGCAAGAAAGGACCAGCCATTGCCCCAGCGCCAAGAACTGCCCGGCGGCTTCACCCTCGCGCAATGGCGGAAGTTGCCGCGGCTGAAGCGTTACGATCTGGTGCGGCGGGCGCAGTGCGACTTGCTCGGCTCGTTCCGCTGCTGCACCAACAAAATGTGCAAGCGCGTGAGGTCGTGCTCCGGCCGCGAGCCGGATGCCTGCAAGGTTCGGCTGTGGCGGCTCGTGAAGAAAAAGCCGAAGACGCTGCGCGACGACTATGCCCGCATCGAGGACATGATCGATGGATAGCGGATCATCAGAACAGCGGCGGCAGCGTGCCGAGCGGCACCATGCCGAGAAAGATCGCGCTGTCGGCGACGCGCAGCGGCAACAGGATCGCGGGCTTGTGGTCGATCTCGGTCGGCTGCCCCATCTTCTTGATGTTCTCGATCACGCTCGCGTTGGCGCTGGTTCGCACGGCGGCGCTCAAACCCGGCACCAGCCGGTCGAGCGCGCCGAGCCCTTGCGCCGGCGCGCCGGCCGCGCCGGCGATGCGATCGACGCCACGGCCGATCAATTCATCGATGCCGAGCAGCGGCACGATGTCTTCGACGCCGATGACGGCGACGCGGATGAGGCCGTCGAGCTTGCCTTGCGGATTGACCGTCAGCGTTCCCGAGCCGAGAATGACGGCGTTGCCCTGCGCCAGGCGAAGGTATTTGATCTCGATGTTGCCGCCGGCCGCCTGCATCTCGTGGAAATGAACGCCCCACGGCTTGGTCGACAAATCCTTGAAGCCGCGCAGCACGACGTCGATGTCGGCATTGGTGGGCTGCGCGATCGCGCGATGCAGCGTCGGGGCCGCCGCACCGACGACGTGCAGAACCGCCTCGACCACCGGATTGTTGCGCGCCGAGCCGTCGATGATGCGGCCTTGAATGTCGGCGCGCTCGGCCTTGAACAGCAGCGCGGCGTCGCCGCCGCCGGCACCGGCTGCGGTCGAGGTGCACATTGGTCGAGCTTGAACGCCACGCTCTGCGGATCGGGCGGTGGCCCGAGCACGCTCACCTGCGCACGCGACCAGTTGGCGGTGAGGCTCGGCGGCTGGTCGAAATCCGCGTAGGTGAGCGGACCGGTGATGTCGCTGACCATGAGCGTCGGGTGCCAGACCTCCGTCGTCACCAGCACGTCCTTCGCGCGGACGGTGAAGGGCGGCCGCTGGGAGTTGACCTCGGCGACGGCATCGGCGCAGCGCACTTCGATGCGGAACGGAAACCCGCCGAGCGTCTGCGACGCGCAGGAATAAAGCCGGCCGGCGGCGGTCTCGCGCTCGACCCAGCCGGCGAGCGTGCGGTCGGCAATCGCGGCAGTGTAGTACCAGAGCCAGGACCAGATGAGCCCCAGCGCCACGATGACGATGACCGCCGTCGCCGCCGCCGGCCAGCGCCGGCGTGGCGGCCGCCGCCGCCCGGCGGGCGACGGCTTGCGCAACCGCTCGCGCGGCTGCTGCATCATGCTAGATGGGGATTCGCCTGACATAACATCCCTCTTTCGCATGGCGAGTGCGGCGTTTCCAAGACCAGTTTCCAAGACCAATCGGGTCAAGGCCTGTCAGGCGAGCCGAAGCAGGGCTCGGAGTCAACGAGGATCGACAGTGAGCGAGACGCAGCGATAGCGACGACCTTTGGGTGTTCGGCTACGGCTCGTTGATGTGGCGGCCCGGTTTCGACTTCGTCGAGCGCGTGCCGGCGCGGCTCATCGGCATGCACCGGGCGCTGTGCGTCTATTCGTTCGTGCATCGCGGCACGCCGGAGCGACCGGGGCTGGTGCTCGGCCTCGATCGCGGCGGCATGTGCCGCGGCATCGCCTTCCGCGTCGTCGCCGCGGCGCGCGACAAGACCGTGGCCTATCTGCGCGAACGCGAGCAGGTGACCTCGGTCTATCTGGAAACGATGCGGCGGATCGAGCTCGAAGACGCGGCGCGGCGGCAGGTGCGGGCGCTGTGTTTCGTGGTCGACCGCGGCCATGTGCAATATGCCGGGCGGCTGTCGCTGGAAGAGTCCGTGCGCCACATCCGTCACGGCCATGGCCGCTCCGGTCCGAACCGCGACTATGTGCTCGATGCGGTCCAATCGCTGGAGGCGCTCGGCTATCGCGAGACCGACCTGCATCTCATCGCCGAGCGCCTCAAGGGTACGCACGAGGCGGAGGTCGATCATCAATAATTACGACCTGTCGTTCGTCATTGCGAGCGAAGCGAAGCAATCCAAAGTCAGCGGCAGTGACTCTGGATTGCTTCGTCGCAAGTGCTCCTCGCAATGACGACGGCGTGGCACCGAAAATCACGCCCGGCCTTCGGCCACCAGTCGCGCGGTTGCGTCTTCGAGCACGTCTTTGAGACGGGCGGTGAAGGCCGCGCGATCGAGGCCGGGCGCAATGGGGTCGAGGACTTCGACCAGTACGGTGCCGGGAAATCGCAGCATGGTCCGCCGCGGCCAGAACAGTCCGGAATTGAGCGCGACCGGAACGCAAGGGAGCCCGGTTTCGCTGTAGAGATAGGCGACGCCGGACATGTAGCGCGGTGCGGCGTCGGGCGCCCGCCGCGTTCCCTCCGGAAAGATCACGATCTGGCGCCCCCGCGCCGCCTCGATGCGCGCCCGCGCCGTCATCCGCGCCAGCGCGGCGACGCGGGCGTTGCGGTCGATCGGAATCATCCGCGCCTTGCGGGCGAGCCAGCCGAACAGCGGCAGCCACATCAGCTCCGCTTTGAGAACGTAGGTCGGATCGTCGAGGATGACGAACAGCGCGAACGTCTCCCAGACCGACTGGTGCTTGCAGGCGACGATGCAGGCGCCCGGCGGCAGCTTCTCGCGGCCGCGCCATTCGACCTCGAGGCCGCAGATCGACACGCAGGAGCCAGAGACTGGTGCGCGCGTAAGTGCGCAGGATGCCGTGAAAGAACCGATAGGGCAGCGCGATGGTCGGCAGGCCGACGATCATCAGCACGCTCATGTTCACATAGAACACGACGTTGAACAGAAGCGAGCGGGCGAGGACGGCGAACGAGGAAGGCACGGGCGTTTCCGAGGCTGGCGGAGGGCGGCGATCGACGCGCGGCGATTATCGGCCGCGCGCGGCGGCGAGATGGTTGCGGCCGGCGTCGCCGGCGTCGGCCGCCACGGTATCGAACCGCATGCGCACCTTGGCGAACAAATATTTGAAATATTCCGACAGCACCAGCCGTGTGGTGTCGCCGTTCGACCACCACGGCTCGACGCGCAAGCGGTCGGAGACCACCGGATAGGGAATGAGCGTCACGTCCGGCAGCTGGTGGGCGATTTCGGCGAGCGCGCGCGGCATGTGGTAGGCCGACGTGACGATGATGAGCGAGTGGAAGCCGCGGTCGAGGGTCCAGCGGCGCGTCTGCACCGCATTGCCGAGCGTGTTGAGCGCGGAATAATCGAGGTCGACGCAGCACCGCAAATACTGGCCATATTCGGCGGTCTGGCGGGCGATATCGGCCGTCGTGGTGCCGGGATTGACGCCGGTGATGAGCAGGCGCTTGCCGTGGCCGGACGCCAGGAGTTCGAGCGCGTCGCTGACGCGGGAGGTGCCGCCGGTCAGGACCACGATGCCGTCGGCCTTGCGGTCGAGCGCGACTTCCTGGCTCGGCAACAGCCAGGCGAAACCGAAGAAGCCGACAATGACGGCGACGGCGCCCAAGAGCGCCAGCCGAACGATCAGGGATTTGATGCGCCGCCGTCTGACGGCTCCCTTCAGGCTTTGCATTGCCGCGCGTGTCCCTCGCGTAGAGCATCGGTCGCAGGACCGAAATCGAATTCAAACGCGCCGATCATAGCCGCAATTTCGGCGGCAATGGATCGGCTTTTAGTCAATTGCCCCCAGCGTGTGGTTGACGGTACGGCGCGAGGCGAGGGCGGTGACGACCGCCATCAGCGCGATCTGCGCCAGAATGGCCAGATACCCCGAAACGCCGATGGACAGGTTGCCGAACAACGCGACCGCCTCGTCGCCCGCGGGGGTGCCCGCGAGCCAGGTATCGGCGGCTTCCACGGCGCCGAACAACAGGATCGCGGCGCCGCCGCCGAGCGCGCCGCCCTTCAAGCCGAGCATGAGGAAATGGCGCTGGAACTGGCGTCCGATGAAGCCGTCGGTCGCGCCGACATAGTGCAAGACTTCGATGATCGGCCGGTTGGCGGCCATGGCGCCGCGGGTCGCGAACGTGACCGACAGGACGGTCGCCACCAGCACCAGGCCGAGCACGGCGAGCCCGCCGACGACGGCGCTGCCGGCCATGTTGCGCATGCGGTCGATCCAGCGGCGGTGATCGTCGAGGCTGGCGGCGGGAACCTCGTTCGCCAGCGCCTGGCGCACGGCGGCGAAATCCGGCGCGGCGCCGGAAAAGAGCTTCACCACGATCAGGCGCGGTATCGGCAGATCGTCGAGCACCAGGCCGGCGCCGAGCCAGGGCTCGACCAGTTGCGCGGATTCCTGCTTGGTAAAGGCGCGCACTTCGGCGACGCCGTTCGCGCCCCGCACGATCTCGACCGCCTTACGAACATCCGCATCGAGGTCACGGCCGCTGACCGGGCGGACCTGGATGGTGATCTCGCGGCCGACGTCCGAGCGCCAGTCGTTCGCCGCGCCGACCACCAACGTCACGGTTCCGGCCGTGAGCGAGGCGAGGAAGGTCATGATGGCGACGACGGCCGCCAGCGATCGTCCGGCGATCGAACTTTTGGGCACGATCGGCGTCGCCGCCGGCGGCGCTTGGCTCAATGCCGGAATGTCGAGGTTGTCCCACGGCTCCGCCATGCTGCCGGCGGGCTCAATCATAGACATGCAGGCGTCCCTCGTGCAGCACCAGGCGGCGGGCGTCGAACTCGTCCATCAGCGCGATGTCGTGGGTGGCGATGACGACCGCGGTGCCCGATTTGTTGAGCTCGAGGAAGAGCCGCAGCAGACGCTGGCCGAGATTGGGATCGACGTTGCCGGTCGGCTCGTCGGCCAACAGGAGCTGCGGGCGCGCGATGACCGCCCGCGCGATGGCGGCGCGCTGCTTCTCGCCGCCCGAAAGCACCGGCGGCAGCGCGCCCATGCGCTCGCCGAGCCCGACCCATTGCAGCAACTCGACCACCTCGGCGCGGTAATCGGCCTCTTCCTTGCCGATGACGCGCAACGGCAGCGCGACGTTCTCGTAGGTGGTCATGTGATCGAGCAGCCGGAAATCCTGAAACACGATGCCGATCCGCCGCCGCAAGGTGGCACGGCCGTCCTTGCTGAGCGTCGCGGTGTCCTGGTCGAACATGGAAATAAGGCCGCGCGTCGGCTTGAGCGTCAGGAACATCATGCGCAACAGCGAGGTCTTGCCGGCGCCCGAGGGGCCGGTGAGAAACTGGAACGAGCGGCCTTCGATCGCGAAGGAAAGATCGCTCAGGACCTCCGGGCCCAAGCCATAGCGCAAGCCGACATTCTCGAACCGGATCACGCCGTTCTCCACCAGCGTCCGCGGCATCAGGCACTCGGCCAGCGGCCGAATGCGGCTGATTCGCGCCGCGGCATCAGCCTAACACCCCGGCAGCGGCCTTCGCGCCGCTGGCTTGGTATCCGATCCGTTAACGGATCGGATGATAGCTTCGCCGCCACGCCACGCGCTCCCTGATTCGCCCATGCTGATCGTCTGTCCCTCTTGCGCTACCTCCTATGAAGTCGGGCTGGCAAGCCTGGGGCCGCACGGGCGCCAGGTGCGCTGCGTCCGCTGTGCCAGCGTTTGGCACGCGGAGCCGACCCCGGCCGAGAAACTCATGGCCGCCGCGGCCGCGCTCGGACCCTCGCGCGCGGTCGATGAGGAGTCCACTTACGCCTATACGCACGCCGCCTTCGCGCCAGAGGGTGGCGGCGACGGCGATCAATTCGATGCCGATCCGCCGCGCGACGACGAGTCGTGGCGCGACGAGCCTTGGCGCGACGCGCCCGGCGCGCAGCCGGAAGAGGCGGCCGACCCGCCATTCCCGGCCGCGCTCGCGGATTCCGCCGCGATGGCCGCTCCGCCGATCGCGCCCATGGAGGATGCCGACGGCGATCCGCAATTCGACATCGACGCCGAAGATTTTTCCGCGCATCGCCTCGCGCCGAAGGTCGACATCGAGAGCGCCGCCGCCCGGCGCGACAAAAGGACCACGCGGCGCGGGCAGGCCCAATGGCCGCTGTCGCGGTGGCAAAGCGCCATCCTGGCGCTCGCTCTGATCGATGCGATCCTCATCGGCTGGCGCAGCGATTTCGTGCGCGCGCTGCCGCAAACCGCGTCGTTCTACGCCATGATCGGTCTGCCGGTTAATCTGCGCAGCCTGGTGTTCGACGGCATCAATACCACCACGGAGCAACACGAGGGCGTGCCGATCCTGGTGGTCGAAGGCAATGTCGTCAATGCGAGCAGCAGGCCAGTCGACGTGCCGCATCTCAAATTCATCGTACGCAATGCCGCGCACCAGGAGATCTATGCCTGGACCGCCGTCGCCGCGCGCGCTTTTTTGCCGGGCGGCGAGGCGGTCGCCTTCCGCACCCGATTGGCGTCGCCGCCGGTCGAGGGACGCGACGTGGTGGTGCGTTTCGTCAATCGCCACGACATCGTCGCGACGACCCATTGAAAGCCGCAAGAAACCGCAAGACGCGGAGATGAGCCAATGGCACGCATTCTGATCGCCGAAGACGAAGAGGCCCTGTGCGCGCTGTGCGCGCGGGCGCTCGCCGCCCAGGGTCACGAGGTCATGACCGCCAGCGACGGCAGCGAGGCGCTCGACGTGCTCGAGCGCGAGGGCGGACGCTTCGACCTCCTCCTCACCGATATCCGCATGCCGATCATGGACGGCATCGCGCTGGCGCTCGCCGCGGCGCGCGACTTTCCCGAACTGGTGATCCTGCTGATGACCGGCTACGCCGATCAGCGCGAACGCGCCTCCGGGCTCGACGCCATCGTCCGCGACGTGATCGCGAAACCGTTCACGGTCGCGACATTGCGCGATGCGGTCGATGCAGCGCTGGCGATCCAGGCGCGGGCCTGATTCAGGTTCTTTTGCCGCATACGCCGCGTCATTCTTCATCCGACACGGCATAAGGCCGCGGCAGCGGCTCGGCCGGCAGGTCCGGATGGGCGCGGCCGAAATCGGGCGCGGGCGAATCCTGGCCGATCTGCACGATGCCGCGGCGGATGGCGCGGGTGCGGGCGAAATGCGCGAACAAGGCGTCGCCGTCGCCGCGGCGGATGGCGCGCGTGAGCTGGGCCAAATCCTCGTTGAAGGTGCCGAGCATTTCCAACACCGCGTCCTTGTTGGTCAGGAACACGTCGCGCCACATGGTCGGATCGGACGCCGCGATGCGGGTGAAATCGCGAAAGCCGCCGGCGGAGAATTTGAGCACCTCGGAGCGCGTCACCTGGGAGAGTTCGTCGGCGGTGCCGACGATGGTGTAGGCGATGAGGTGGGGCAGGTGGCTGGTGATCGCCAGGACGAGATCATGATGCGCGGCCGGCATGGTTTCGACATTGGCGCCGAGCGCGCGCCAGAATGCGGCGAGCTTGTCGACGGCGGCGGGATCGGCGCCTTCGGGCGGCGTCAGGATGCACCAGCGGCCGACGAACAAGGTGGCGAAGCCGGCGTCAGGGCCGGAATCCTCGGTGCCGGCGACCGGATGCGCCGGGACGAAATGCACGCCCGCGGGCAGATGCGGCGCCATGTCGCGAATGACGGCGCCCTTGACCGAGCCGACGTCGGACACGGTGGCGCCGGGCGCAAGATGCGGGCCGATTTCCTCGCGCCACCGCGCCGCAGGCGCCGACCGGAATGCAGACGATGACGAGATCGGCGCCGGCGACCGCGGCGGCGTTGGTCTCGACCACCTGGTCGGCGATGCCGAGCTCGGCGACCCGGCGGCGGGTGGCGGCCGAGCGCGCCGTCGCCACGATCTCGCGCACGGCGCCTTGCGCGCGCGCCGCCCGCGCGATCGAGGAGCCGATCAGCCCGACGCCGATCAAGGCGAGGCGGTTGAACAGGGGCGCGGGCAGGCTCACAGCGTCACGTCGCTTTGCTCAGAAACTCGCCGAGCGCCGCGACGACGAGGCGGTTTGCTTCTTCCTGCCGACGCTCATGCGCAGCGCGTTCGGCAGCTTGTAGGCGCCGACCTGGCGCAGGATGAGCCCGCGCGCGGTGAGGAAGGCGTCCGCCTCCTGGGCGGTGCGCCCTTTCGTCGGCGGAAAATGGATCAACAAGAAATTGGCCACGCTCGGGGTCACTTCGAGGCCGAGCTGCTCGATCTCCTGCGTCAGCCAGGCGAGCCAGCGCGTGTTGTGCTCGCGCGCGCGCTCCTGATGCGCCATGTCCTCGATCGCCGCGACGCCGGCGGCGATCGCCGGCGCGTTGACGTTGAACGGGCCGCGGATGCGGTTGATGGCGTCGATGACATGGGCGGGGCCGAACATCCAGCCGAGCCGCAGCGCCGCGAGGCCGTGGATCTTCGAGAACGTGCGGCACATCACGACGTTTTCGCTGGTGGCGACGAGTTCGATGCCGGACTCGTAGTCGTTGTTGCGGACATACTCCGCATAGGCGGCGTCGAGCACGAGCAGCACATGGGGCGGCAACGCGTTGTGCAGGCGCTTGACCTCGGCGAAGGAAATATAGGTGCCGGTCGGATTGTTCGGGTTGGCGAGGAAGACGATCTTGGTCTTCGCCGTCACCGCGGCGAGAATTGCGTCGACGTTCGCCGTGAAATCGGTCTCCGGCGCGACCACCGGCTTGGCGCCGGTCGCGAGCGTCGCGATCGGATAGACCAGAAAGCCGTGGGTGGTGTGGATCGCTTCGTCGCCGTCGGCGAGATAGGCGCGGGCCAGCAGATTCAACAGGTCATCGGAGCCGGCGCCGCAGACGATGCGGTCCGGATCGAGCCCGAACGCGCGCCCGATCGCCTCGCGCAGTTCGTTCGACGCCCCGTCCGGATAATCTTCAAGATGCGCGCCGACGGATTGATAGGCCGCGATGGCGCGCGGGCTCGGTCCGAGCGGCGTCTCGTTCGACGACAGCTTGAAAATCTTGGCGACGCCGGGCGCGCTGCTCTTGCCGGGCACATAGGCCTGGATGTCGAGCACGCCGGGGCGGGGCTGGGGGCGCGTCATAGTCATTCGTACGTCTACTTTGGTCTTCCGCACTCGCCGCCTCCAGCAAGCGGGGGAGGAAACTTACGCTTTCGCCGGCACCGTATAGCGGGTCGCGTGGCTGCCGACGAGGGCTAGCGAGCGGATCGAGGCGCCGCTGTGCCGCAGCGCCGCGGCGACGGCGTCGATGCCGCCGCTCCGGACCGAAACGAGCAGGGCGGCGCCGTCGAAGGCGCGGTCCGGTACCGCGATCGCGTCGGCGACGAGCCCGGCGAGGCGCTCGACCGACGCCGCGCTCCAGCCCGACACCCGCACGCTCCATACTTCGGTCTCGGTCACCATGGCGTCGGCGGCGACGCGGGAGACGACGAACACCGGCAAGCCGGCCGGATGATCGGCGCGCTCGACGAACGGCAGCCGCGCAATGATTTTCGGCGCGCTCGCGAATTCGAGCGCCGTCCACCAAGGTCCGGCGCCGGCAATGGCGACGGCGGGCACGAGGCCGAGGTCGCCTTTGGACGCGCTGACAGCCTCGACGACGCTCGCCGCTCCCATGTGCGGGACGAGCGGCACGGTGAAGCCGAAATGGAATCGCGCGGAATCGCGCATCAGCGCGTCGCCGGTCGACAGGTCGGCGTGGGCCGAGAACGGCGCCTGGACATAGGTGAAGGTGGCGATGATGACGCGCCAGATGCTCTCGACCGTTTCGAGCGGCAGGCTGCCGTGATGGCGCTCGACCAGCCGCCGCATCATGTCGGCCTCGCGGGCCGGGCGGAACGCGGAGCCGGATTCCTGCGTGTTCTTCACCGCGATCAGGCGGTCGATGATGGCGCTGCGCTCGATCAACAGCGCGTGCATCGCCTCGTCGATGCGGTCGATGTCGCGGCGCAGATCCGTCGAGCGAGAGGCCTTTATCCTGGGGCGGCGATTTTGGCATGGTTGGGCGCGGATCGGGTGGCGGCAATGGGCCACGA
This sequence comes from uncultured Pseudomonadota bacterium, assembly GCA_963745155.1. Classification (GTDB taxonomy): domain Bacteria; phylum Pseudomonadota; class Alphaproteobacteria; order Rhizobiales; family Xanthobacteraceae; genus BOG-931. The sequence goes on from CAVUWO010000009.1 coordinate 423,599, forward strand.
TTGATAGGTGCCGCCGGGCACAAAAGCAAAAGAAAACATTGACTTCGCCCGACGGCGGCCTAACTAGAACCATTTGACCGCCGCAAAGGCGGCGCCATCACGCCGGCACCTCTCGTTGCGGCCGGCGTGGACAAGCAAACGCTCCGGGAAAGCGACCATGGCCGAGGCCAGCGCCACGCTCGATCTCGCCGACCGCAAGCGCGAAGCGGACCAGCCGCATTCGCTGCTGGTGCGCTTTGCGCCGCACGAGCCGTTGCGGCTCGATGCCGGCATCGATCTGAGCCCGTTGCAGATCGCCTATCAGACCTACGGCACGCTCAATGCCGAGCGCAGCAATGCCGTGCTGGTCTGCCATGCGCTCACCGGCGATCAGCACGTCGTCAACACCCATCCGCTGACCGGAAAGGGCGGCTGGTGGGAGACCATGGTCGGCCCCGCTAGGCCCATCGACACCGAACGCTATTTCGTCATCTGCGCCAATGTCGTCGGCGGCTGCATGGGCTCCTCGGGGCCGGCGTCGACCAATCCCGACACCGCCATGCCGTGGGGCCTCGACTTTCCGGTGATCACCGTGCGCGACATGGTGCGCGCGCAAGCGATGCTGCTCGATTATCTCGGCATCGACTCGTTGTTCGCCGTGGCGGGCGGCTCGATGGGCGGCATGCAGGTGCTGCAATGGGCGGCGAGCTATCCGCAGCGCGTGTTCGCGGCGCTGCCGATCGCCGCCGCGACGCGGCATTCCGCGCAGAACATCGCCTTCCACGAAGTCGGCCGCCAGGCGGTGATGGCCGATCCGGAATGGCGGCAAGGGCGTTATTTCGCCGCCGGCAGCGATCCCCGGCGCGGGCTCGCCGTCGCGCGCATGGGCGCGCACATCACTTACCTCTCCGACGCCGCGCTGCACCGCAAATTCGGCCGCCGTTTTCAGGACCGCGACAACCCGACCTTCTCGTTTGACGCCGACTTTCAGGTCGAATCCTATCTGCGGCATCAGGGCATCACTTTCGTCGAGCGTTTCGATGCCAATTCCTATCTCTATCTGACGCGCGCCATGGATTATTTCGACCTCGCCGCCGATTATGACGGCGTCGTCGCCAACGCCTTCCGCGGCACGCCGACGCGGTTCTGCGTCATCTCGTTCACCAGCGACTGGCTGTTTCCGACGGTGGAATCCCGCGCCATCGTGCACGCGCTCAACGCCGCCGGCGCCCGGGTCTCGTTCGCCGAAATCACCACCGACAAGGGCCACGACGCCTTTCTGCTCGACGAGCCGGAATTCCTCGCCATCGCACGCGGCTTTCTGGAAGGTGCCGCCAAGGCCCGCGGCTTGTCGCCGGCGCGGAGGTGACGATGCTGACGCGGGTCAGCCGTGATCTGATGCCGCCGGAAGCCGCACGCGGCGTGGCCGGCGGCCGCGTCGATCTCATCGTCGTCGCCGACATGGTGGAGCGCGGCGCACGCGTCCTCGACGTCGGCTGTGGCGACGGTGAACTGCTGCGGCTGTTCGAGTCGCGCGGCGTCGACGGCCGCGGCATCGAGCTCTCCCGCGCCGGCGTCAACGAATGCGTCGCCAAGGGCCTCGCCGTGGTGCAAGGCGATGCCGACACCGACCTGGAATATTATCCCAACGACGCCTTCGATTTCGTCATCCTGTCGCAGACGCTGCAGGCGACCCGCCAGCCGCGCGTGGTGCTCGAGCATATGCTGCGCATCGGCCGCTATGCCATCGTCTCGTTCCCGAATTTCGGCCATTGGAAGATCAGGCTGCAGATTTTCTTCGGCGGCCACATGCCGCATACCGACATTCTGCCCTATGCGTGGTACGAGACGCCCAATATCCATTTCTGCAGCATCAAGGATTTCCGGGCGCTCTGCGCCGTCGCCGGTGTCAAGATGGAGCAGGCGGTCGCGCTCAACGCCTGGGGCTACCGCATGCGGCTGAAAATGCCGTGGTGGTTCTGGAACCTGTTCGGCGAACAGGCGGTGTTCTTGCTGAGCCGGAAGCGCTAGAGTGGGACGACGCTTCTTCGAATCGTCATCCCACCCCAGCTATTTGTTGGAGCATGTCCTTTTCGCAAAACCGGCTTCCACTTTTGCGGGACATGCTGTGGATTCGTTTTACGTTCCGTCCGCCGGCGCGTGCCCGGCGGCGCGGGGCCCGTAGCTCAATGGTCAGAGCTAGCGGCTCATAACCGCTTGGTTGGAGGTTCGAGTCCTCCCGGGCCCACCATATAATAAAATCAATGGCTTACCTGGATAATTGGCGGCATTGGCGGCAGCAATTGGCGACAGTCGCGAATAGCGAAAAGCGTGGACCATTGCAGCAGATCTTGCGATTGATGAAGTCCATTGCTTTCCTCATTACCGCCGCGTGGCGTTAGTGCGTGGGTGTGTGTCGCGCCTGCCGCTCGCAAGGTAGTCCATTCGTTGCTGGCACCCGCGCGCAAGATCGGCTAATTCGCGAGCAGTGGCCCGTAGCGGCAGTCAATAGTGGCAGATAACTTCTTCAGAAGTGCCTCAATTTTCAGTGGCTTTTTGGTTGGCGCTTAGGAAATTGAACCTGACGCCTCTCCCTCGTTAAAGGCTAGACGATCGTGGTGGCGCGTCGGCTTCGCGGGACGCCCAGGACACGCGGCCTGGTGTGGACGATGGACGACGCGGCGCCGGCGTACAAGACGGCAAGCGGATACGAGCGCATGACAATCACCTTATGCTCGAGCGAGTGGGTTGATTGTTCAGCTCATAGTAAGGTTGAGGCCGAGGGCCTTTCGGCGCCAGCCTCGGAAAATACTCACATGTTTAGCAGCAACCCAATATGTGAGCGATCTGCTACATCGTCGCTCTCGCCAGTCTGCCACTACCTGCGCGCTGATTGCCGCTGAGCCGTGACTGGATACGTGCGCTGCACACGCGGGCGGACGGCATTATCCTCGGCAGCGGCAAGCGCCAAACGGGCTAACGCCGGAAGAGACCTCGAGCCTGTTTTCTTCATGATCGAGGCGCGATGGTTCTCGACGGTGCGTTGGCTGATGCTGAGATCCGCGGCGATAATCTTGCTGGGTCGGCCGGCGAGCACCAGATCCATGACTTGGCGCTGTCGTGTGGTGAGGGCTGCGATGTGGTTCGCCGCACTCTCTCGCCACGCGAACAGCTTGCTCGAATCCCGCGACTGTTCGAGAGCTCGCTCGACGCTGTCGAGCAGTTCGCCGGGGCTGATCGGCTTCTCGATGAAGTCCGAAGCGCCTGCCTTCATGGCTTGAACCGCCATCGATACGTCGGCATTGCCGGTGATCATGATGGCCGGCAGCCGATGGCCCAGGTCATGCAGCCGCTGCAGCAATTCGAGGCCGTTCATCCCGGGCAGGTAGGCATCGATCAAGAGGCAAGCTCCGCGGCCCGGACGATAGGCTTCGAGGAATGCCTCGCAAGTCGGATAATCTTCGACGGTCCGGCCATGTTCCTCGAGAACTGCGCGAATTCCGTCGCGTATGTGGCTGTCGTCGTCGATGACGAAGATGATAGGCGGGCCGGTAGTGCTGGCGGCATCCGCGGGATGCGGAGCTTGGGATGTGCCGCAGAGTGCGATATTTGGAGGAGACGTTGGATGACTTGCGGTCAGCTCCTCCAATTTCACCGGCTTGTTGAGCTGCACACAGTCATGGCTGGCGATATCGCGTAAGGTGTCGGTCGAGATATCACCGGTCAGCATGATGACCGGGATTTGGCGATCAAGCTTTTCCCGGAGCTTCGCGATGAGCTGGAGCCCGTTCATACCGTTCGGCAGATTGTAGTCTGCAAGGATGAGATCGGGTCGGACCATCTCCTGCGCCGCCAGTGGCAGCGCCGCGATGCCGTCCGGCGCTGCCAATACGCGATGACCCTCGTTCTCGAGCACGAGCTTGAGAAATTCGCGCAGGTCGGGATCGTCCTCGATGACCAAGATCGCACCGGTGCGGCGAACACCCTCGTTTGTCCCGGCATCTTTGCCCGCCCGATGATGCTCAAGCTGCGGTTCATTTCCGCTTGGCGAGAGCATGACCTCGATGGCGAAGACCGAGCCTTTGCCCGGACGCGAACGGGCACTGACCCGATGGCCCAGTAAATTCCCCAGGCGTTGCACGATGGCGAGACCGAGGCCGAGCCCGCGGCTGCGTTCGCGCGTGGCATTGTCGAGTTGATGGTATTCCTCGAAGATCGCTTGAAGTTCCTCGTGAGGGATACCGACTCCAGTGTCCCAGATCTCGATGCTCAGCATTCCCTTGCGCCGACGGCAGCCGAGCAGCACCTTGCCGTGCTTGGTATATTTCAACGCATTGGAAAGCAGGTTGCGGATTATCTGCTCGAGCAGACGCGGATCACTGTGTATCGAAAGGCCGCACGGGACCACGCGCAAGGCGAGCCGCTTTGCCTGCGCATGATAGATGAATTCATCGCCTAACCGGTCAAGCAGACGCTTGATCGGGAAATCGGCCATTTCGGCGTGGGCGGTGCCGGCCTCGATCTGGTTTATGTCGAGCAGTCCATTCAGCATGCCCGACATTGCGGCCGCTGTCTGATCGAGTCGCGCGACCAGCTTCAAAGCCTCGTCGTTCCTCTGCTCCTTGATCTTTCTTGCCAAGATGCCTTGTATCAGGCTGAGCGATTGCAGCGGCTGCCGCAGGTCATGGCTCGCAGCGGCGAGAAAGCGGGACTTCGCGGCATTGGCGCGCTCCGCCTGCCGCTCGGCCGCCTCCAGCGCGTCCGCTGTGTGCTTCCGCCCGGTAATGTCGACAAAGGTAATGACGACACCCTCCACCCCATTGTCTTGGGTGCGGTACGGCAAGATGCGGCGGATGTACCAGGCACCACTTCGAGCTTCGATTTCTCGCTCGATCGGCTCGAGGGTGTGCAGCACGGTTCGAGCATCCGCCAGCAGAGCGCCATCGGCCGCCAGCGAGCTGAGATCGGCGAGCGGCCGCCCGACGTCGCCGGAAATGACATTGAAGAGCGCCTTGGTGGCCGGCGTGAAGAAGCGGATATTGAGGTCGGTGTCGAGGAAGACCGTCGCAACATCGGTGCTGTAGAGAACATTTTGCAGATCATTGGAGGTCGTACGCTGCCGCTCCAACGTTTCCTGGAGCTGGCCGTTGAGGGCGGTAAGCTCCTCGTTGAGCGACTGCAATTCTTCCTTCGACGTCATCAGCTCTTCGTTCGTCGATTGATATTCCTCGTTGACGGACAACGCTTCTTCGTTGACCGCCCTCTGCTCTTCGCTCGAAATCTCCAGGTTGCGGATGGCGCCCTGGAGCTCCGTTCTGGTGGCTTCGAGTTCCCGCTCGAGCTCGGCGATCCGCGGAACGTCTCGCGGAGCGTTCGGGCGTCCTCTCCTGTGCTCCCTGTTCGGCTCATCGATAAAACAGATCAACAGTAGCGCCTCGCCGTCGCTCGGAACAGACCGCACGGCGATGCTGAACGAACGCCGATCGCCATTCGCCCGCCCGGCTGGAATGACAATTTGCGCGTTGTCTTGGCTGGCTATTTGGATCGCCGATCTGAGCTTGGTGCGCGTGTCTTGACGTACCATCGCGAGCAAATCATGCGTGGGGTGTCCCGGCGCGACGCGCAAGTAGCGGTCTGTCGGTCCCAGGGAATAGAGACACTGGTGCTTACGGTTGATCAGAACAGCCGCCGGCGCGTAGGTCTCCAGCACCAGCCGTCGGCACAGGTCGGCGAGAGCGGTCTGGTGCGATGGCAATTGGCCCTGCCCCGGGCGCGCCGGGACGCGCACGCCGTCACCGCCGCTCATGGAGAAGCCGAGCTCTCCCGGCCGGCTGCGACCGATGTGCCGATAGAGCCGCTCCGGCTTGGAGATGATTTCGAAGCGGCCGTCGGCGTTGCCGAGCGTCTCCGAACTGCCAAGAAGAAGAAGCCCGCCCTCGCGCAGCGCAAAATGGAACAGCGAGATGACCTTTGCCTGTGCCTCGGGGCGCAAATAGATCAGCAGATTGCGGCACGAAACCAGGTCGAGACGTGAGAACGGCGGATCGGCCAGCACATCCTGCACCGTGAAGACCACCGCCGCGCGCAGTTCGGGCAATACCCTGTAGTGGTGATCTTCCCTGGCGAAGAAACGGGCGAGTCGTGCCGGTGACACGTCGGCTTCGATCGATTGCGGGTAGAGACCCTCTCGGGCGCGCGCCACCGCATCCGGGTCGACGTCGGAGGCGAAGACCTGCAGTTTGACGTTGCACTTCGCCTCAGTGATCTGCTCGTGAAAAAGCATGGCAAGGGAATAGGTCTCCTCGCCCGTGCTGCACCCGGCGATCCATACCCGTAGCGGATGATCGGCTGTGTGTCGGCGGACCAGATCGGGGATGATCCTCTTCGCCAGGACATCGAACACCTTCGGATCCCGGAAGAAGCTGGTGACGTTGATGAGCAAATCCTTGGCAAGAAGGTCGAGCTCGCCTGCGTCGCTGCGCAGCATTTCGAGATACCGATCCATGTCATCGGTCTTGATCGCCGCCATCGCCATGCGCCGCTCGATCCGACGCCGCAGCGTACCTGGTTTGTAAAGCCTGAAGTCGTGTGCGGTCCTGGTTCGCAGGAGACTGACAATTTCGGCCAACCAGTCCCGCGGCACATCCCGCGGCCGCGAACTGTTCTGCTTGGTCGAAAGCGCCGTTCGCTGCCCATATTTGACAAGCGCTTTAGGAATCCTTGCCACCGGAAGCACCAGGTCCACCGCGCCGGTCATGATTGCATTGCGCGGCATGCCGTCGTAGCTGGCCTCGTCGGGGTCCTGCGCGATAACGTAGCCGTGCTTTTCCTTTACGGTCTTCAGGCCAAGGCTGCCGTCCGCCCCGGTTCCCGAAAGGATCACGCAAATGGCGCGAGGACCGTAATTTTCTGCCAGCGAATGCAGCAAAAAATCGAACGGCAGGCGCGCACCGTGAGGCGCCTGGGGCTGCGAGAGGTGCAGGGCGCCGTCGCCGACAGACAGATAGGTGCCGGGCGGAATGACATAGAGGTGGTCGCGCTCGAGCGGCATTCCCTCCGTCGCCTGCCGCACGGTCATCGACGTGTGGCCGGCCAGCAGGTCGACCATCATGCTTTCGTGGGTCGGATCGAGATGCTGGACCAGGATGAAGGCCATGCCGATGTCGGCTGGCAGCGCGTCCAGGAGCTTCCGGCACGCATCAAGGCCACCCGCCGAGGCGCCTATTCCGACAACCGGGAAGTCGCTAGCGCCGCGAAGTTGGCCGCGCGCCGCAGGAGTGCGCAGGGGCGATTTCGGCGCTACCGATTTGGCGCGACGCGGACGGGTCCTTGGCACTGCACGACCTCACGCGAGTACTTGGCCCCTTCACGCACTCTACCATTTTTCAAGCGTTGCCGCCCAGGGAGACCTCGGCCCATCCGGGCGTGACGCCGATCATGCTTGACGGCGTTCCCAGCAAAGCGGTTTCTTAACCTAACCGCGAACGCGGCGAATTCTGTATAATACTGCTCACTTTCATGCCGGAAACCATCCGCGGCCGCGACGCAGGCGCATGAAGTTCCGCAGCACACAACTCACGCGATTTTCATTACAAAATTCCGTGAGACAGGGACCTACGCCGGCTTGCGATCTGAGCGGCGCAGGCGGAAGCCGAGCACGTTGGGCCCCTGAAAGGCTCGTCGCATTTTTGCTGTCGAATCGCGCCGTAGGGTCACTTGCCAGAGTTCGGCGGCGATATGGGCGGGGAGATCGTGCTGGAGTCTTGCTGCGCCGGCGGCACACGGCTTGCCGCGATCAACTGGGCGGTCATCAGGAAAACCATAAGGATAGCATACATCAAGATGCCAGCCCGGAACTTGGTCGCGTCGCTTGCGTCCGGCAACGTCCCGCGCGACGTGATCGTGGGACTTGCTTGGCGCGGCAAAAGCGCAATCAAGCGCGCGGCGATCGTTCCATGTTCTAGATGCACATCCGGCCCGTCAGCGAGTGCGGCAATCGACAAAACTAATCTTTAAGTCGCAGTTTCCCGCGGCAACCGCGCTAATTCGGCAGCCTCTTGCCAAGGATCGAGATCCAATCGCGCCAGCGCTGAGAGTACGCTAAGCGGCATGTCGTTTTTGTCGTCGCCGATCGGTGCAAATAGAAAGGCGTCGAACTCGGGCCCAGGGACTGAAAACAAAGAGCGCGTCATTTCAACCGCGTCAGCTTTATGTGAACTACGAAATCGAGGGACATGGGAGCGCCGCTGGACTTTCTAAAACCGCCTGCACCATATTGCACGGCGCGGCATCCTATTTAAGGTTCGGAAAATACCTATTCGGCCGGTTATAAACGATCGCGGAAATCACTCTTTCGAAGCCTGCTTGAGCATCGATCGGACTTGCCATGACGGAATTCGGACACGTGCTGAGCGGGCTGGAGCCTTGGCTTCATCAATACGGCGCGTTGCCGCCGTTTTCTTGATTTTGACCTTCGAGTCTCTCGGACTGCCGCTCCCCGGCGAGTCATTGCTCGTCGTTGCAGCAATTCTGGCCGGTCGCGGTGATATTTCCGTATCCGGTCTGCTTTTTGCCGCGTGGGCCGGAGCGGTCATCGGCGATAACATCGGATACCTCATCGGCAGGATGCTTGGCCGAAGCCTCTTGCGGCGTTACGGGGGAAAAATCGGATTGACTGCCGAACGGCTCGGTAAGGTCGAGGCGATCTTCGCGCGGTATGGTTCGCTGACCGTCGGCTTCGCGCGTTTCCTCAACGTGCTTCGCCAATTGAATGGCGTAGTCGCCGGTACCCTGGAGATGGACTGGCGTCGGTTCCTGCTGTTCAACGCACTCGGTGGCGCGCTTTGGGTTCTGGCATGGACAACGATCGGATTCTATCTCGGTGCGCACGGCGCCGACATCGAGGCGGTCGTGCACAGGCTGAGATTTCTGGGGACGATCTCTGGCTTGATCGTGCTGATGGTCATTTTGACCTATGTATTTGGACCTCAATTCTTAGCGAGATTGCGACGCGCCATGCCCGGCAAAGCCGAAGACGGTAATCGCAACGTCAGTGCTCGTCGCCGCGGTCGTCGACGGCCGGCCCTTGCGGTGTTACAATGACGGTCTCGACAAAGCGGATGCGCAGCTTCAACTTCGAGCCGGCCGGCGGTGGCGGCAATTCCGCCTGCGCCGCGGCAACGTCGGCGGCCGAGGGTGCTTTTGGGCCACGAATCACGGCCCGCACGACGGTCGTATCCACCTCCCTGGCAAGGCGAATGTCCACCAGATAATACCCGGAAATGGCACTGAAGTGCTGGCGCAACACGGCGCAAATCCCGCTCTCGAAGAGCGATGCATCGATCGCATTGTGAAGCTGGAAACCGAACGCGACCGCAAGGAGGCAAAGGAACCCGATGCTGACGAGGCCTCGCCGCAGGAATGTGAGGAACCCGTGTTGCCCAATCACCGTGATTTTCCGGTAGCCGCCGAACCAGAAAACCGCGGAAAATGCCACCTGAATGGCTGCGACGTTGGTCAAGGCGAGAAGCAAGGCACCGCTCGCAAGTCTGAAATCCGCGCGCGCCAACAAGATACCGGCCGCGGCGAGCGGCGGCACCAGTGCAGTGGCGACGGCGACACCAACCAAGGCCGTACCGACCCGCGGTGACAGCACCGCAACGGCGCCGGCGGCGCCGCTCGCCAGCGCGACGATAAGCTCGAACAGATCCGGTTTGGTGCGCGAGAGGATTTGGCCGGTCAGCGGCACGTCTCGGTGAATGAGCCCGATCGCGGTTGCGATCACGAATATCCAGGCGATGCCGACCGTCAGCGAGAACAGCGCAATTCCCAAGAGGGACCGATCATTGTTGTTGATCCCGAGCGCAACACCGGCAATGGGACCCAACAGCATTGCCACCACCATTGAACCGATCACCACCGCCGGGCTGTCAATGAACAAGCCATAACAGGCTATCACGGTGGCCAGCGCGTTCATCAGCCAATATATGCGCCCGGGCTCACTGCCCTCGCGCACCGCCTTTAGAACGGCTTCCCGCGGCTGAGTGTACCGCGAAGCGATAGCCTGCGGTTCCTGCTGGACCCTTTCGTTCCCTGTTTCCTGTCGGGTCATCGGGTATCAGTTCGCGATCGCGCTGGCGGGTCACGCCTCATGAGGCCCGTCATCGATAGGCGCAACGCCAAAAATGCTCCAATCCAAATACATATATCTTCCTGAGCGGGAAGTATCGGCTATTATACGCTGCCCGGATTCGGTCAATTGAGCTATGCCTTTTTTGAGTCCCGGCGTCATCGAAATAAGCAGACCGTTGCTCGTCGTCAGCCGCCGGACAAATCTGCGGCCCGCAAAGGAGTTAGCCCGTGCCGGTTTCATTACCTGATTGGACCCGGCCGCCGTCGCCGCCGGTGCGGCCGCGGATGCCTCGACCTCAAGTCATTCGCTTTCTCACCGTAGCGCTTATCGGCTTGGTCATCGGAATCGCGGCTCAGGAACTGCGATGGCGGTGGTCCGACGCGGTACCGACGAGCCGGCTGGTGCAAGCCGAGCACGAATTTCAAGCCGGGGACAATCAAGCGGCGGTGAAGCTGTTCGACGCGCTTGTCGATAAGAAAAACCCAACCGCCCAATATTGGCTGGCGCACATGACCGAACTCGGTCTCGGTGTGCCGCGCGACCCAGCCAAGGCAATTGATCTTTACAAAAAAGCAGCGGAACAGAACGTCGAACCGGCAGAACTTCGGCTCGGCGAAATATACCTCGACGGCAATCTTGTGCCGCCCGACTTTGTTCAGGCCAAAATATTCCTCGAAAAGTCGGCGTATCAAGGTGATCCGCGCGCTGCGATGCTGCTTGGCCAGATGCATCGCGTCGGCATCGGGATGAAGCCCGATCCTGTGGCGGCCTACGCCTGGTCGGAAGTGGCCACGCTGGAGGGTAACGTATTCGCAGAACGCGAACGCGACGCTTCATTTCGCGACTTGAGTCCGGATGATCAAAAAGCGGCAATAACTCGCGCGCGCGAAATTCTCAAGACCGTGAAGAGCGAGACGACTTTGCCGAAAGTGCCGGAGTTGAAATAGGGGTCTGTGCTACATGGCCGGATTGGCCAACAGGTGTTTGAGCGCCGCCATCGCTTTGCCGAATTTTTCCCAATCGCCATGCTGCATCGCCTGCTGGGCGTCGTCGAACTGCAGGCGCGCCTGCGCAGAGTCCAACTCGGCTGGGGTCACCGCCGCAGCCGCGCCTGTTTTCGGCGCCGGCGTCGCGCCCGCTTGCGGCCGTTGCGTACCGAAAAGGTCATCGAGCGCCTCGTCGAGCGTCGGCTCCATGACGACCTTGTCGGCCGCGACCGCGATCACGCGCTTGAGCTGCGGAAAGTTCGTGCTTTCGGCTCTGAGGTACAAGGGCACAACGTACAGGAACGAGTTCTCGATCGGAGTGACGATCTCTTTTCCGCGAATGACGCGCGACCCCTGTTGGTTCCACAGCGTGAGCTGTTGGGAAATCGTGGTATTCTGATCGATCATCGCCTCGATCTGGTTCGGTCCGTAGACGAGCTTCTCCTTCGGAAGCTCGTAAAAAAGCATTTCTCCGTACTCCGGGAAATCGGACCTCGCGGCCATCCAGGAGATCATGTTGTCCCGGTTTTGCGGCGTAAACGGAGTCATCAGGAGGTACTCGAGCTGCTCGCTGCCGGGGAGTTTCGCCAGAATGTAGTAAGGTTGCATGGGCTGCGTCTGGCCTGCGTACTTTTCCGTCGGCGCCGTCCACAGGTCCTCCCGATTGTAGAAAACCTGAGGATCCGTCATGTGGAATGTTCTGTACTGGTTGGCCTGAACAGCGAAAATATCCTCGGGATAGCGCAGATGTCTCTTGAGATCCGGAGTTATCGCGCTCAGTTCATTGAACACGCCGGGAAACGCCAGCCGATAGGCGGCCAGGACGGGATCTTTCGGGTCCATGACGTAAAACCGGACCGTTCCATCGTACATGTCGACGACGACCTTCACGGAGTTGCGGATGTAGTTCAGTCCGTCATAGGACGCGGCTTCGATGCCTTCCGCGTCGGGGGCTTGGCCGCTATCCGTCATTGCGCCACCCGGGCCATGCTCCAAAGCAGTCGCTGACCGTGTCATCCGCTCCGGGTTCGCGTATGGAAAGTAACTCGAGACCGTGTAAGCGTCCTGGATCCAGTACAGCTTGCCGTCGCTCAGTACGGCGTAGGGATCATTGTCCAAACGCAAGAAAGGAGCGATTTGCGCCACGCGCTCGCGAACGTCTCTGTGGATTTGAATTCGACTCTCCGGCTTAAGATAGGAGGTCAATAGAATGTTGACGTCAGCCTTGGTCCAGGCGAATAAAATTCTCTTCCAAAAGCTGTCCAGCGGAATGCCGCCTTTTCCGTTGTAGCTGGTGTAGACGTTGTCGTTGCCCTTGGGATAGTCGAACTCTTTGATCCCGGTGTCGACGATTCGATATCCCGGCATCGATTGTCCGTAGTAGATGGCGGGTTGGTTGATGGTCAGGCCGAAGTCGGATTCGGCTGGAACGTTCTCCAGAGCGTATTGCGGAAATCCACCCCCGACGGTTTTCGACACGAAGTTCATGACCACGCCGTAGCCATGCGTGAACTGTAGATATTGGTTGACCCAGGTTTGCGCCTTCGCGGGGAGTTCCGGTGAAAGCTCGCGGGCGGAAAGCATAACCTGATGATAGCCGTCCGCCAGGTGATAACGGTCGGTATCCACGTTATAGAACTGGTAATAGAGGCGTATCGCCTGGGTCTGTTGGTAAGTCTGAAGCAGCGGTCGGGCGTCCCATAGGCGGATGTTCTGGATCGTGTCCTGGTTTCTCGCGATCACCGCCGGCGTCAGATCCGCCATGGCCGGATATGACGTTTCCTGGATCTTATCCAGTCCGAAGGCTTTCCGCGTGAAGTTGATGTAATTTTTCAAGTAGGGCGTCTCGAGCGCCAGCTCGCTCGGCTGCACAACGAATTTCTGAACGATAAGCGGCGCCGCCGAAACCGTGATGATCCACAACGCCACGTATGTCACGCCCCCCGCGACCAACGTCTTGAGGCGGGGGCGAAAGAAATTAAGCGCGAGCAGCACACATGCGACTGCAGAGGCCCCAACCATGATCCAAAGGGCGACCCGCGTCACATGATCCGCCGCATAGCCGGCGCCATAGACGACGCCGAGAGTGGAATAGACGAGCTCGTAGTGATCGAGGTAAAAGCCCCATCCGAAATTGGCAACCACAATGAAAAGAAGCACTGAAAGATGCGCCGTGGCGTTGGCGCCGACCGCGATCCTTCCGCTTTCGCTTGCCCGCCGCAATCCCGAGAAGAACAAGTAAATCGAAAGGACGATCCCGAAGGTCAACACCGTCAGCAACGTCAGGCTGCTTTGCAACAGGATGTAGAACGGCAGATGGAAGACATAAAACCCGACATCGACACCGAAAAGCGGGTCGGCGATTCCGAAGGACCCGCCGTAACGAAAGCGCAGGTAAGTGTCCCATTCGCTCTTGAAACCAGTCGCAAAAAGCAGAGCGACGCCGGCGCTGATCAGGAGAATGGCGGCGTTCATCAGCCTTGGCGACAACTCGATATTTGCTTGCCGGGCCCCATCGGCGCCGGATAACGGCGCAAAGTTCCATGGTTGACCCACCCTGCGGAAAGCGCCGCTATTTTGGGCGGCCCGGCGGAGATTGATCCACAGGTACAGAAAAGCGACGGCGAAGGCCGCGCACAGCATGCCGCACTGAACCGACAGAAGCGTCCAGAAGATGCCGGTATAGTCAAGCTGCCGCATCCACAGCCATTTTTCCAGATAGCCGGCAATGCCTGCCAGAACAGCAAAGAGCAAGAACGCCGCAACGATCAGGAACCGCATCGGGTGTCTGGAAGGACGATGAATTCCGGTAGAATTACCCTTCGGATTGTCGTCCATCATTCCACTCCCGATCTGCCGCCATGCCAGAGGCTCATCGGCGCCACCGCCCCAGATTGCGCCCGTCACGCCACAAACCGCAGTCCCGGTCAATCGTTCCTCAAAAGCATCGCCCGGAACAGTCTCGGAAACTACTCAGTCCGCGGCATTCCGATGGGAAGTTTGCGCAGGCAGTGATCGCCCGCGCACGTTCGACCGACAATTGTCGCCATTTCCCAGGCGTCTCGAGCATGTTCCGGCCGCCGTTCTCGATCCGAAGGGCCTCGAGCGGTCGGCCTTGAGTTGCATTTGACTCCTTTTAGAACGAGGTCCGCGAGAGAAGTTCAACTCTGAAATCGGTGCTTTCGTACAGAACCCGGCTCGTTGGGATTTTTTTGCGGGATCTCTCCCACGTCACCCTTGTCAATACCACCTGCAAATTGAGCCCGGACGCACAAGCCGGCAGAACAGCGGTCTCGGCACCGGGCACATTTGGGCGCCGATTTAGGCGCAACAGGTCGGACCTGAGTAGTTTCCGATCCTGCTTTCGATGCTATCTCGTCAGCTATAGTGCGAAACTGGCGGTCGTTGGTCGGATCAAACAGCCCCAACGTGACATCCGGCGCAAAGTGTTTTCGTGCTGTCGAGCCGGGATCGGCGTGCGCGATTTCCAACACATATTGGGAACGCGCGGAGATTCGAGCTTGCGGGGAGTGCGCGACACACGGTCCAAGAACATTAAGCCAAGAACATCCAGGCGCGCTCCACGGAACTTCCGAACGTGCACTTGGGGCAGCATCAATGCGGCCTCAAATCGGCGGTGGGAGCTTCCAAAAAAAGGCCCACGCGGGTGCCGTAGTTGCGATCGGCATTTCACGCCGGCCGAAATTTATTAGCGCCGCGACGGTGGCGCCGAAGGGGAACGTGATGAAAGCACTTCGCATCCTCGTGGTGGAAGACGACGCCATGATCGCCATGCACTTGGCCGACTTGCTTGCAGTGATGGGCCACGACATTTGCGCGATAGAGGCGACCAAAGCTGGCGCGGAGGCCGCTGCAATTCAATGTAGACCGGATCTGATGATCGTCGATGCGCGATTGGGCGACGAAAGCGGCGTCTCTGCCGTGGCAGAGATACTCCGCACCGGGTTCGTTCCGCACGTTTTCATCAGCGGCGATGTTTCAACAATCCGGACGCTTGTGCCGGACGCGGTAGCGATCCAAAAGCCTTTTGAGGAGTCCGATCTTATTCGGGCAATTGAACGCGCGCTTGGCGCCGCCGTTGGTTCTTTAAAGGCCAATCCTCGCGATGCCGCGTAGCGCACAGCGGCGAGGCGGAGTGGACGCTCCAGCGAATGACGTGGCGCGCCGCCGAAACTAACCCGTTTATCGGCTAAAACCGACCCCGCGCGCACGGTTCTGAGTAAATTCCAATTCTACCGACATTCGGCGACGACCCTTAATTGGGTTGGTAGCCGTTGATTAGGGTCGGTAGCGGTAACGCAGGTTGACGCCGCGTGACCAAGGCAACAAGGAGATACGTCACATGAAACGCTCGACATTAGCCGGCTCCGTGGCAGCATGCATTTGCCTTGGTCTTTCCGTTCCGGTGCTGGCCGCTGAACCTCCGGTAGCAGGCGCCGCTACCCAGCAAGCTTCCAGTGTGAAGAACTTCTCCACGCCAAAGCCCGCGGAGAAATGCCTTGGCGATCTGCGGGCCTTCGATACTCAGATGGAGAAAGACGGCTATTGGCTCGGCGGGTCGGGCGATGGTCTTGGATATCCGATGGAGGGCTACGGCGTTTATGGCTCTCCGCTGATGGACGGTCGTGCGGAAGCGACCGGAATCGGTTACCGGAATGCGCGGCCTGGTTACGAGCTTCGGACCCTTATCGCCTCAGCCAACATTCTCGCCCGACAAGGTCAACAGCAACCGTGTGAGGACGTCCTCGCTACGACCCGCCAGATCTACAAGGTTTACGTAGCTGACATGAACAGCGGAAAAATGCCGAGGGCGGACGTGCAGAGCTGGAGGCAGCAGCAGGTCGCCGCAGCGCAACCGGTCACCGCCACGAACACGTCGTTCCGGTCCGACGAGTTGGTCGGCACCGAGGTGCGCGGCCCGCAGAACGAGGCTCTCGGCAGCGTCGACGACCTCGTGATGAGTTCGCAGACAAGCAAGATCGCCTATGTGGTGATCGCCCGAGGAGGAATTTTCGGGATTGATGAAAAATACGTTCCGGTCCCGTGGGACGACTTCAAGATAGCGCCGAACGTGAAGCTGCTCGTGCTTGGCACCACCAAGGCCGTTCTGGACACGGCGCCACAAGCAACCAAAGAGCAATTCGCGACCCCCGGACAATTCGAACAGGTCAGTAAGAAAGTGGATGCCTACTGGAAGACGCACCTTTCGGACAACGGCAAAGACTGATCTCTTCCGGCGATCTCTCTCCCGGGCGATGCCAAGTCCAGACTGTCTACGTAAGAGCAAAAGGAGTGCGCAATGCTGCGAAGGGCGTCAGCGATCGCCGGCTATGCCATCGCGGCAAGTGATGGCCGGATCGGCACCGTGAACGACATTCTATTCGACGACGCCAGTTGGCTGGTTCGTTGGCTGGTCGTCGATACCGGCAAATGGCTCACCGGTCGGAAGGTTCTTCTGCCGCCCTCCGTCTTGGGGCAGCTCGATCCAGGCGGACGCGAATTCGCGGTGTCGTTGACCATGCAGCAAGTCAAGGACAGTCCCGATATCGACACCGAGCGGCCAGTGTCACGGCAGATAGAGACCAACATCTACGATTATTATGGCTGGCACCCCTATTGGGGCGCCGGCCGCGTTATGGGTGGCTACGGCTACGGGGGTGGCGCCATGCCGGTGTCGCCTTTCCCGGATTCCAAGCTGATCGAGCAGGATGTAGCCGCCGCTCAGCGAAACGACGACGATCCGCATTTGCGTAGCATCGAAGCGGTCATCCGGTACCATATCCACGCCAGCGACGGCGAGATCGGTCACGTCGAGGACTTCCTCGTCGACGACGTCGACTGGAGCATCCAATATTTCGTGGTCGATACGCAGAACTGGTGGCCCGGAAAAAAAGTACTCGTATCACAACGCTCGGTACGGGACATTGACTGGATGGATAGCCTTGTGAACCTCAACGTCGATCGTCAGCGGGTCAAAGACAGCCCAATGTACGATGCATATACGACCCTTGATCAAGCTTACGACAAGAAGTGTCGGAGCCACTACGACGACATCCGCCCAACCAACAATCCGCAGCCACAAACCTCGCGCGGGATAAGCAAGGTCAGCTCATGATCGAATGGGAGTTGGCCGACGGCGGTTGCAATCTGGCTACCTTCATTCGCGATGGATGCGGGTATGAGTAGTTTCCGAGCCTACCCTTGGCGTTTTTCCGTCAGCTAAACTTCGGATCGGCGTGAAGCTAATCCGAACCGCTTTTGACTCCCCGCAAGCGTAATCTCCGGTGCGAGATGCTGCCGACGCAGCGGAATTGGCGTCTACCTTGCTATAGCGCTGGAGATCCGATCGTGACGGTACACGCTGCCGGGACATTCATGGTTCGCCGCTTTTGGGTGGGGACACGTCGATGAACGCGAAACGCGATCTCGCCGTGGAGCGTATCGTCGATGAATTCGCAGCCGACCGGTCCCGACTTCTGGATATTGTCGAGGCGGTCCAGCGCCGCTCAGGTTATGTCAGCAAAGCAGCTGTCCAAGCGATCGCAAGGGGTCTCGGCATCCATCCGGTGGAAGTCGAGGACATGTTGTCCTTTTATGCCTTTTTCGACCGGCATCCGCGGGGACACAATCGCATCCGCCTCTCGAAGACGCCGATCTCGTTCATCAAGGGCGCCAAGGCGGTCGCACACGCGTTCGAGCAGGCGCTCGGCATCGCCGTCGGCGGCACATCGGCGGATGGCGTGTTCACCCTGCAATGGACGAGCGACATCGGGATGGCCGATCAGGAGCCGTCCGCTCTCGTAAACGGAATGATCCTGACGGCGCTCGCGCCGGGAGACGTTCCGCACATCGTCGCCGCTCTGCGGCGGGAGGCAGTTCCGCCGAATGCAACCATACGGTCGAGCCTGGTGCAGCCTGGGCCGGTCTTGTCGGGGCTGGCCGGCCGCGGCGCCGGGATCAAGGCGGCCTTAGCGTTGTCGCCCGATAAGGTGATTGAAGAAATCACCAGCGCCAAGCTGCGCGGTCGCGGCGGGGCCGGCTTTCCGACCGGCATGAAATGGCGGTTCACCCGCAAGGCGAGCGGCGAGGATCATTACGTCGTTTGCAACGCCGATGAGGGCGAACCTGGAACATTCAAGGATCGCGTTCTGCTGTCGGAATTCCCGGATCTGGTCTTCGACGGCATGACGGTCGCCGGCTACGCGCTTGGTGCGCGACACGGGCTCGTCTATTTGCGCGGCGAGTATGCTTATCTCTGGGACGATCTTCAGGAAGTACTGAAAACTCGCCGCGGCCTCGGACTACTCGGCGCCAATATCTGTGGCCGCGAAGGATTCGATTTCGACATCCGGATCCAGCTTGGCGCCGGCGCTTATATATGTGGCGAAGAGTCGGCGCTGCTCGAATCCCTCGAGGGCAAGCGGGGGGCTCCGCGAGATCGGCCGCCGTTTCCGACCGAACGCGGCTACCTTCACCAACCGACCGCCATCGACAATGTCGAGACCTACGCCTGCGCTGCACGCATCATGGAGAAGGGAGCCGATTGGTTCTCGGGTTACGGCACAAAAGAGTTCGACCGGCACCAAGCTGATGAGCGTCTCGGGTGATTGCGCGCGTCCCGGCGTCTATGAAGTATCGTTCGGAATTACCGTCAATGATCTTCTCGATCTGGTGGGAGCGTCGGACGCGCGTTATGTTCAGATGAGCGGCCCCTCCGGCCAAGCCGTCGCACCGAAGGATTTCGGCCGTCGCATCGCCTACGAGGATCTGTCGACCGGCGGCTCGACCATGATCTTTGGTCCGCAACGCGACGTGCTCGACGTCGCACTTCAATTTGCCGATTTCTTCGTCGAAGAGTCCTGCGGGTATTGTACGCCGTGCCGGGTCGGGACCACTCTGCTCAAGCAGGGGATGGAGAAAATTGTCGCCGGCCGCGCGACGCTCGAGGATATCGCCGCGACGGAAGCTCTCGCCAACACCGTCGAGCGGATGAGCCGATGCGGGCTCGGCCAGACGGCGCCGAACCCGATCCTGAGCACGATGCGCAACTTTCCAGAGCTCTACGAGGCAAGGCTCGCGTCCAGCCCGTTCACGCCGCTTGTCACGTTGCACGACGCCTTGCGCGAGGCGGTCGAGATCCAGGGCCGCGAGCCGGTACCGCAGGAGAGCTAGAATGGGCGCGGAAACCTTGCGGTTCACCATAGACGGGATCGAAGTCGAGGCCTCCAAGGGCCAGTCCGTCATCGAAGCCTGCGACGCGGCCGGTATCTACATCCCGCGACTGTGCCACCATCCCGATCTCGAACCCGACGGAAGTTGCCGGCTCTGCACCTGCAAGATCAATGGCCGCCATAGCGCGGCCTGCGTGACGCCGGCGGCTCATGGCATGGTGATCGAGAACAACACGCCGCAGCTCACCGACGACCGGCGCACCATCATCGAAATGCTGTTCGTCGAAGGCGATCATCCCTGCCCCTACTGCGTGGCGAGTGGGGACTGCGAACTGCAAGCGCTTGGCTATCGGCTCGGCATGGTTGCGCCGCCCCAGCCTTATCAGTGGCCGGGACGGAAGATCGACGCGACGCATCCTGACATCTATCTCGATCATGACCGCTGCATCCTTTGCTCGCGCTGCATCCGCGCCTCACGCATGGAGGATGGCAAGACGGTATTCGCCTTCGAAGGCCGCGGTATAGCCATGCGCTTGAACGTCGATGCCGAGGGTGGGCTCGGCGACACCCAGATGGCCGCCATCGACAAGGCGGCAAGCGTCTGTCCGGTAGCCTGCATCGTCATCAAACGCGACAGCTACCGGATTCCGAACGGCAGCCGCCGCTTCGACAAGTCGCCTATCGGAAGCGAGATCGAGGCGAAGCGGAAGCAGGGCCAATCATGACAGCCAATTTAGCGGTTTCGGCAAAACCCAGACTTGCCACATGCGCCCTGACAGGATGTTTTGGCTGCCACATGTCGCTGCTCGACATCGACGAGCGGATCCTCGAGCTGGTCGATCTGGTCGATCTCGACGTCTCGCCATTCGACGACAAGAAGACTTTCGATCAACCCGTTGATGTCGGTTTCGTCGAGGGCGGCTGCTCGAACGAATACAACGTCAAGGAACTCCGGGAATTCCGCAAGCATTGCCGGATTCTGGTCTCGGTCGGCGCGTGCGCGATCAATGGCGGCATTCCGGCGATGCGCAACACCGTCGGACTCCGCGAATGCCTGGAGGCTGTGTATCTCCACGGACTCTCTCTCGAAGGCGGCGGAGCAATCCCGAACGACGAGGATCTGCCGCTTCTCCTGGATCGCGTCTATCCCTCGCACGAAGTCGTGAAGATAGATTACTTCCTGCCGGGTTGTCCGCCCTCCGGCGACACGATCTGGGAAGGACTCAAGGCCTTGCTCACCGGCAACGCGCCGGCACTGCCGTACGTTCTGTGCAAGTACGAATAAAGATCATCATGAACGGGCATACGCCATGAGCGACATCCAGGTCAGTCAAGGACCGCGCAAGATCGTCATCGATCCTGTCACCCGCGTCGAAGGCCACGGCAAGGTCACCATCCGTCTCAACGAGGCCGGTGAGGTCGAGCGGGCGCGCTTCCATATCGTGGAGTTCAGGGGCTTCGAGCGGTTCATCCAGGGACGCATGTATTGGGAGGTTCCCGTCATCGTCCAGCGTCTCTGCGGCATCTGTCCGGTCAGCCATCATCTATGCGCCGCCAAGGCGATGGACGTCATCGCCGGCGTGGACCAGGTGACGCCGACGGCGGAAAAGATGCGGCGGCTGATGCATTACGGCCAGGTGCTGCAATCCAACGCCGTCAACTTCTTCCATTTGGCCTCGCCCGATCTCCTGCTTGGATTCGAGGCGCCGGTCGCGCGGCGCAACATCATCGGCGTGATCGAAGCCTTCCCCGAGGTCGGCAAGTGGGCGATCTTCATTCGCAAGTTCGGCCAGCAGGTGATCGCCGCGACCGGTGGCCGGCGTATCCATCCGCGGCTGTGCATCCCGGGCGGCGTCAACCAGAATTTGTCGGTCGAGCACCGCGACGCGCTGCGAAAAGACATTGATCAGATCATCCAGTGGTGCCGCGACGCGCTCGAGCTGCACAAATCTTTTGTCCACTCTCATGAGAAACTGCACGAGACCTTCGCGAGCTTCCCGTCGAGCTATATGAGCCTCGTCGGGGCGGACGGGGAAATGGATCTCTACGACGGCTCGCTTCGGGCGATCGATGCGGACGGCAAGCCGATCTTCGAAGGCGTCCATCCCGCCGATTACCGCGACTATTTGATCGAGGAAGTGCGGTCCTGGAGCTACATGAAGTTCCCGCACATCCGCTCGCTCGGCCGAGAAGACGGCTGGTATCGGGTCGGCCCTCTGGCCCAGTTGAACTGCTGCGTCTTCATCGGCACGCCGATCGCCGAGGCCGCGCGCAAGGAATTCATGGCGCTCGGGCATGGCGGGCTGGTGCATTCGACCCTTGCCTACCACTGGGCGCGATTGGTCTGCATGATCCACTGCGCCGAGACGATCAAGGATCTGCTCTTTGACGACGACCTGCAAGGGACCGACCTGGTCGTGACCGGCGAGCGGCGACCGGAAGGCGTGGCGATCATCGAGGCGCCGCGCGGGACATTGCTTCACCATTACATTGTCGACGACAACGATCAGGTGACCGCCGCGAACCTGATCGTCTCAACGACCAACAACAACGAAGCGATGAACCGGTCGGTGACGAAAGTCGCTGTGGACGATCTCACCGGCCATGAGATCACCGAGGGACTGCTGAATCACATCGAGGTCGCGATCCGTGCCTACGATCCGTGTCTTTCTTGCGCCACGCATGCGCTCGGAGACATGCCGCTGATCGTCACGCTGGAAGACGCCGATGGCGCCGTCATGGCGACCAAGGTGAAGCAATGAGCACGCCTGGTGCCGATGCGGTACTTCCACGCGAACCGCGAGTTCTTGTGCTGGGCTATGGCAACCCCGGGCGCCAGGATGATGGGTTGGGTCCCGCGGCGGTGGCCGAGATCGAGAGGTTTGGATGGCCGAACCTCACGGCATTCGACAACTACCAGCTCAATATCGAAGACGCGATGGACGTGGCCGCACACGATGTCGTGTGGTTCGTCGATGCCGCCAAGACCGGACCCTCGCCTTATGCCGTGCACGATGTGTCGCCGGCCTCGACAATCGAGTTCACCAGCCACATCGTGCGTCCCGAGTCTATCCTTGCCATCGCCCGCCAATGTTACGGCGGCTCGCCACAGGCCTTCGTGCTGGCCATACGTGGCTACGAGTTCGAGTTCATCGAAGCGCTGACGCCGGCCGCCACCGCAAATCTGCGCGCAGCCCTTGCCATGCTCACCGAGCGGATATGCGCCGTGCAAAAGCGGGTCGAGACATGAATATCGGACTTGGCGAGCGCCGCAAGATAATCCTTTTGGTCGATGGGGACGCGCATGCCAGGGCGGTCCTGCGCAAAGCGCTGGAGGCAGCGAACTTCTCGGTGGGCGAGGCCGCAAACAACCGGGAGGGCGAACGGACAGCCCTGCGGATCAAGCCCGACGCAATTCTCGCCGAGCTGATGACGGATGGCGCCGATGACGGCGGCCCAATCTCCGAGAGGCTCAGAGCAATCGGCAGCACGATCCCCTGCTACATCGTCAGCACGGCCGGCGAGGCGCTGGTCGGCTCCGTTGGACTTCATGAGATCGGCGTGTCCGGCGTGTTCCTCAAGCCTGTCGACACCTCGATCGTCATTCAGACGCTCAAGACGCGGCTCGGAGTGGCTCAGGGAGGTACTGGGCATGCATGAGGTATCTCTCGTCGAGAGCGTTGTCGCGTTGGTCGAGGACGAGCGGCGGAAGCAGGGCTTCTCGCGGGTCCGCACGATCCGGCTGAGGGTCGGTGCGCTCGGGCATGCCGAGCCCGAAGCACTGCGCTTCTGTTTCGACGCTGTCGCGAGCGGAACGGTTGCGGCCGGAGCACGGCTGGAGATCGAGACGGTGCCCGGGGCGGGCTGGTGTTCAGGTTGCCACCGCACCGTGCCACTTGAAGAGCGATTCTCTACGTGCCCGCTGTGCGGGAACGTTCACGTTCAAATGACTGCCGGCGACGAGTTGCGCGTGGCCGAGATGGAGGTGGAGTGATGTGCACCGTCTGTGGCTGCGGAACTTCGGTCATTGCGGAACATGCGAACTCGAGAGCATGGCGGGACCGCGGACGATCACGACGATCTCCACCGACACACGCACACGATCGCCATCATGAGCAAATCATCCTCATCCGCACGTCCACGACGATCATCACCACGATCACTCCGACGGCCTGATCGATTTCGGAAATGGTCGCGCGGGCGTGCATGTTGCTGGCGTGAGCCAGGAGCGGACGATCAGGATCGAACGCGATATCCTGTCGAAGAACGACGCGTTCGCCGCCACCAACCGCACCCGGTTGCTGAATGCCGGCGTGTTCGCGCTCAACCTCGTCTCAAGCCCAGGTTCCGGTAAGACATCGCTGCTTGTCCGTACGATCACAGACCTGAAGGAAAAGTGGCCGATCGCCGTCATTGAGGGTGATCAGCAAACGTCGCGCGATGCCGACAGGATCCGCGCCACGGGTGCGCCGGCCGTGCAGATCAACACCGGCAAGGGCTGCCATCTCGATGCCCACATGGTCGGCCACGCGCTCGATCGTCTGTCGCTTCGGTCGGGCGGTCTGCTATTCGTCGAAAATGTCGGCAATCTGGTCTGCCCGGCGGCCTTCGACCTCGGCGAAGCGCACAAGGTGGTCGTGCTGTCGGTGACCGAAGGAGAGGACAAGCCGCTCAAATATCCGGACATGTTCGCCGCGGCGGATCTCATGCTGCTCAACAAGTCCGACTTGCTGCCGCATCTGGACTTCGACGTCAGTGCCTGTCTCGCGGCGGCTGAGCGCGCGAATCCGCGCATCCGGTCCCTGACCGTCTCAGCACGCACAGGGGAGGGTCTTGCGGCGTTCTACTCTTGGATAGAGGAGCGGGCCCCCGTCGCAGCGGTCTCGCCGCCATGAGTTTGCATCAAGCCGTCGTGCACCAAGCCAAATTAGTCGCGTTGGAAATTCGGGCGCGTGGCCGGGTACAGGGGGTGGGATTTCGGCCGATGGTCTGGCGCATTGCCGCGTGATCTCGACCTTTCGGGCGAAGATCCTGAATGACGCCGACGGGGTCCTCGTCCGTGTTGGCGGCAGCGAAAGATCGGTCGCTGCCTTTATCGATCGCATGAAGCGCGAGCCGCCGCCACTTGGCGAATTGACCGTATGGAGACGCGGGCCTTTTATGGGCATCTGCCGCCTCAATTCCGGATTGCCGAGAGCGTCAGGGGCGCCGCGCATACGCAAGTCACCCCCGACGCGGCGATCTGCATCACGTGCGTCGAGGAGATTACAAATCCGTTCGAGCGCCGTTTCCGCTACCCGTACACCAACTGTACGCATTGCGGGCCACGCCTGAGCATCGTCAAAGGCATTCCCTACGATCGCGCCAAGACAACGATGGCGCCATTCGCCATGACTCATTCGTCGTCGACCCGCTGTTCTTTCCTGGTGGAGATATCGGCAAGCTTGCGGTCTGCGGAACCATCAACGATCTCGCGGTCGGCGGCGCCAAACCCCTCTACCTCTCCTGCGCGGCAATCGTGGAAGAGGGCATGACGCTCGATCTGCTGCGGCAAATAGCCAATTCTATGGCGAAAACAGCCAAGGAGGCCGGCGTCGAGATCGTCACCGGGGACACCAAGGTCGTGCAGCGAGGCGCTTGCGACAAACTGTTCCTCACGACGACCGGCATCGGCGTCATCCGCGAAGGCTTGGTCCTCGGCGCGCAGCGGGCGCGGCCGGGCGATGTCATCCTTGTCAACGGCCTCCTCCGAGATCACGGCGCGGCCATCCTCTGCGCCCGCGGCGACATGGCGCTCGAAACCCCGATCGAAAGCGATTGCGCGCCGCTTCACGGCCTTATCGAGACGCTGCTTGCAGCTGCTCCAGGAATACGCTTCCTGCGCGACCCGACACGCGGCGGGCTTGCGACGGTCCTCAACGAGATCGCCGATGCCTCTCAGGTTGCGATAGAAATCGACGAGGCGGCGACGCCGATCCGCGAAGAGGTCAAGGCCTTTTGCGAGATTCTGGGACTTGATCCGCTCTACCTGGCCAATGAGGGCAAGATTGTCGTCGTCGTTCCTCCAGAGGCAGTTGCGGCTGCGCTCACCGCGATGCATGCGCATCCGCTCGGCGCGCGCGCAGCCGTCATCGGACGCGTCCAGGCTGGCGAAGCGGGGCGAGTGACCATGCGGACCATTTTCGGCGGTCGGCGGATCGTCGACATGCTGGTCGGCGAACAATTGCCGCGAATTTGTTGAGAAGGGCTATTCGCAGATCCGGCTCACAGGCAACATCGTGGAATGGCCAGCCGGCTTAGGACCGCGAGGGCGGCCTTGCATGCTGGCGGAGCCGACGCCGTAAGTCACTAATCCATCAGCCGGAATCGGTGTCACGCGCCCGGTCTGAGTAGTTTCCGAGGCTACCGGCCCGTCCACCAATACCTATTGTTAGGGTCGTCACGGAGCGGAGTCGAATGAGTGCGACTCGCCCGATTTCCGCAGTCCATAACCCGGGCGAGACTCACAACAATAAGGACGAATGTCATGTCATACCAAAGCCTCAACCCCGCCACCGGCAAACTGCTGAAGAAATTCGACGAACTGACGGACAAAGAGCTCGAGACCAAGATCGCCGCCGCGGCGGCGTGCTTCGAAACGTGGCGGAAGAAGACCTACGCCGAGCGAGCCGCAGTCGTCGCAAAGGCTGCGGCGATCATGCACGCGAAGGCGGACGAATTCGCGCACACGATGACGCTGGAAATGGGCAAGCGCATCAACGAAGCCCGCGGCGAGGTGGAGTTCAGCTCGAACATCCTCGCCTATTACGCCAAGAATGCCGAGCGCTTCCTGGCGCCGGTGAAGCTGCATCCGAGTCTCGGCGAAGGCCATATGGAGAGCAGCCCGATCGGCGTGGTCTTCTGCGTCGAGCCCTGGAACTTTCCGTATTACCAGCTTGCCCGGGTTGCCGGTCCGCATTTGATGGCAGGCAACGTCGTGCTGGTGAAGCATGCCGGCATCGTGCCGCAATGCGCGATCGCCTTCGAGAAGCTTCTGATCGAGGCCGGCGCACCCGCCGGATTGTACACCAACCTTTTGATCTCGCACGATCAGTCCGACCGCGTCGTCGATGACCCACGAATCAAAGGCGTGGCACTGACCGGCAGCGTCGCAGCCGGACGAAGCATCGCCGCGCGCGCCGGAAAGAACCTCAAGCCGTCGTCGATGGAGCTCGGCGGCAGCGACGCGTTCATTGTCCTTGAAGACGCCGACCTCGAACACACCATCAAATGGGCGGTGTGGGGACGGATGTACAACACGGGACAAACCTGCTGCGCGGCGAAGCGGTTCATCGTCGTCGACAAGCTCGCCGACAAATTCCTGGAGAAGTTCACGGCAGCGCTTACGGCTCTCAAAGCCGGGGGACCCGCTGGACGAGAAGACGACACTGGGTCCGCTGTCCTCGGAACAGGCCCTGCTCGACCTTTTGAAACAGGTCGATGGCGCGGTCGCCCATGGGGCAAAAGTGATCATGGGCGGCAAGCGTATCGATCGCCCGGGGTCCTACATGGCGCCGACGATCCTGACCGACATCAAGCCCGGACAACCCGGCCTTCCGAGAGGAATTCTTCGGCCCGGTCGCGCTGTTCTTCCGGGTCAAAGGCGAAGACGAGGCGATCGCACTCGCCAACGACTTCGACTTCGGATTGGGCGGTTCCGTCTTCACCAAGGACATCGCGCGCGGCAAGCACGTCGCCAGCCGGGTCGATACGGGAATGATGTTCATCAACAATATTTCCTGGTCCGACGCCGAGCTGCCGTTCGGCGGCATCAAGGACTCCGGTTACGGGCGCGAGCTCGGCGACATGGGTATCCAGGAGTTCGTCAACCACAAGCTGGTTCGCTACGTCGCGGCTGAAGCGCCGGTCTAAGGCGCGGCTCCAGCCGATAGCGGCAAACCGATGGGGAACGCCGCTCACGCGGCGTTCCGTTCCGCTCCGCGGAAATTCGTCGCCGCGACACGGGACCAAGAGAAACGGGACCAGAGAATAGCCTTCACGATGCATTGGAGCGCTTTATGTATGTCAACGTCGCCGTTCTGAAGGAAACACATCCGCACGAACGACGCGTGGCGCTGGTGCCGTCCGTCGTCGCAAAGCTCGTCAAGCTCGGCGCCAAACTGCACATGCAGTCGGGCGCCGGCGATGCCGTCAGCCTGGTCGATGCCGCATTCAAGGATGTCGCGTTCACGGCCGATCGGCACGCTCTGGTCGGCGAGGCCGATGTGGTCGTCGGGGTCCAGCCACCGGCGTTGGACGTGATCGACGCGATGAAGGAAGGCGCGATCCTGATCTCCTTCATCTATGCGGACAAGGAGCCCGCGCTGGTGAAGCGTCTTTTGGACAGGAAGATCACCTGCTTCGCCATGGACAGGATTCCACGCATTACGCGGGCGCAGGCGATGGACGCCCTGTCCAGTCAATCGGCCTGGCGGGATATTACGCGGTACAACTCGGCGCGACCCATCTGGCCCGCGTGCTGCCGAAAATCACGTCGGCGGCGGGCGCCATAGGCCCGGCCAAAGTGCTGGTGATGGGCCTCGGTGTCGCCGGCCTGGAGGCGGTCGCGACCGCACACCGTCTTGGCGCCGTCGTCGAGGGTTATGACGTGCGCCCGGAAACCGCGGAACAGGTCGCGTCGCTCGGCGCCACATTCGTCGCGACCGGTGTGGATGCCCGCGGCAAGGGCGGCTATGCCCGCGAACTGACCACCGCGGAAAAAGGCAAGATCGACGCCGTCGTGACCAAGCATATCCAGCAGTCCGACCTGATCATCACCACGGCAGCCATCCCCGGACGCCCTTCACCAAAGCTCATCAGCAAGTCGCAGGTCGCCGGCATGAAAGCCGGCGCCGTGATCGTCGATCTCTCCGCCGAAGGCGGCGGAAATTGCGAGGACACGAAACCGGGCGAGACCGCACGGGTCGGACAGGTGACGATTGTCGCACCGCTCAACGTGCCCTCGCTGCTCGGCGAAGACGCCAGCGAACTCTATGCGAAAAACGTATCCAGCCTGCTCGCTCTGATGATGAAGGACAACATCATCACCCTGAACTGGGACGACGAAGTACTCGCCAAGACGGTTCTGACTCATGACGGCAAGATGCACAGCGATCAGAGCGAGCATGCGGCTTATCCCAGCAACAAAGCCGACAAGACCGCAGTCAAGGCACCCGTGAAAGCGGCTTAGAGCCTAACGAGGACAAGCACGATGGATTTTTCAATTCACATTACCGGGTTCATAGGCCTTTACATCTTCATGCTGGCCGCCTTTGCCGGCTGGGTCATCATCGGCCATGTGCCGGCGATCCTGCATACGCCGCTGATGTCCGGCTCCAATTTCGTCCACGGCATCGTGGTGGTTGGCGGGATGTTCGCATTGCTCAACGCCAGCACCGTGCAGGAGCAGGCGATCGGGTTCTTTGCCGTGCTGCTCGGCGCCGGCAATTGCCGCCGGCGGCTATGCCGTCACCCATCGAATGCTGGCGATGTTCCAGACCAGCGGACACAAAGCTCACCACGCCAAACACAGTCACGCGAAAGCCAGCCACCCGAAGAAGGGTTGAGGATCTGACATGACGATGACCAGCATTGCCCAACTCATCATCGGCGTCACCGATCTCGCGGCGGCCTTCCTGTTCATGTACGGTCTCAAGCGCATGTCGTCGCCGGTGACGGCGCCTTCGGGGATCTTCGTGGCCGGAATCGGCATGCTCGTCGCCATTCTGGCCAGCTTTCTCTACGTCTTCGATGTCGGCACGGCCGCCGAGCCGCATCTGATGGTCAATGTCGGCCTCGGTATCTTCGCGCTTATCGTCGGTGGGGGCATCGCCTGGTGGGCCGGCAAGAAAGTCGCGATGACGGCCATGCCGCAAATGGTCGCGATCTATAACGGCATGGGTGGCGGTGCCGCCGGCGCGATCGCTGCGGTGGAGCTGTTCGGCGACAAGGCGTCGGGAACAACCCAGCTTGTGGTAACGCTGGCGGGTGCGCTCATCGGCGCAATTTCGCTGTCGGGTTCGCTGATCGCGTGGGCCAAGCTGGAGGGCGTCCTCAAGAAGCCGCTGCGTATACGCGGACAGCAGTATTTCAATATCCTCTTCCTGCTCGGCACGCTCGCCGTCGCGGGCTATCTCGTTTATGTCTTGCAAGGTGCGTCCGGTCAGCTCTTGCCGACGCCGCAGCTGATCTATCTGTTCTTCGGCTGCGCGCTGATCTACGGCATTCTGATGACGCTGCCGATCGGCGGCGCGGATATGCCGGTGGTGATCTCGATCTATAACGCCGCCACTGGACTCGCGGTCGGTCTGGAAGGGTTCGTGCTGGCGAACCCGGCATTGATGATCGCCGGCATGGTGGTCGGCGCCGCGGGCACGCTGCTGACGCTGCTCATGGCGAAGGCGATGAATCGCTCGGTCGCGAACATCCTGTTTACGAATTTCGGCGGGCCGTCCAAGCATAAGCCAAGCCATATCAAAGGCAGCTTAAAGCCGACCGAAGCCGCCGACGCCGGCATTTTCATGCGCTATGCCAAGAGTGTCATCGTCGTTCCCGGCTATGGTCTGGCTGCCGCGCAGGCTCAGCAGAAACTCTATGAGTTCGTACAAGTTGCTGCAAGCAGCAGGCGTCTCGGTCAAGTTCGCGATCCATCCTGTCGCCGGCCGCATGCCGGGCCAGATGGACGTCCTGCTCGCCGAAGCCGGCGTTCCCTATGATCTCATCTTCCAGCTCGACGACATCAACGATGAATTCAAGACCACCGACGTGGCACTCGTCATCGGCGCCAATGACGTGGTGAACCCCGCGGCGCGTACCGAAAAAGGCTCGCCGATTTTCGGCATGCCGATCCTCAACGCCGACCAGGCCAAGCAGGTCTATGTCGTCAAGCGCGGTCAGGGCAAAGGCTATGCCGGCATCGTGAATGCGCTGTTCTACGGCGACAATTGCAACATGGTCTACGGCGACGCCGCGGCCGTGCTGACGACGATGATCGAGGCCGTGCGCGGGTTGGGCGCCAAAGCCGCCGCCTGACCGGTCGCGACGCACGCAAATGCAGAAGCATCAAACAAACAGACAGGAACGAAGCGATGACAAAGAAGATGCAGGCTGCGTTCGTCGAGCACTTCGGCAAGCCGCTGGTGATCATGGAGGTAGATGTCCCGACACCCGGCCCGGGCCAGATCCTGGTCAAGACCGAGGCCTGTGGCGTGTGCCACACCGACCTTCATGCCGCGACCGGCGACTGGCCGCTGAAGCCCAAGCTGCCGTTCATTCCGGGTCATGAGGCCATCGGCCGCGTCGCCGCGGTCGGCGCTGGCGTCAAGATTGTCAAAGAGGGCGACCGCGTCGGCGTGCCATGGCTCTACTCGGCCTGCGGTCACTGCGAACATTGCCTGTCGGCATGGGAGACGGTCTGCGCCGAGGCGGAGTTCGGCGGCTACACCAAGAATGGCGGCTTTGCGGAGTATCTCGTCGCCGATCCGGACTACGTCGCCCACATACCGGCCGGCCTCGACCCCAAACAGGCCGCGCCCCTCATCTGCGCCGGTATCACCACCTACAAAGGCATCAAGGAGACCAAGGCGAAGGCCGGCGAGTGGATCGTCATCTCCGGCGCGGGCGGCCTCGGACACCTTGCCATTCAATACGCCAAGGTCATGGGTCTCCAAGTCTGCGCCGTCGACATCGATGACGGCAAGCTTGCGCTGGCCAAGAAGGTCGGCGCCGATTTCGTGGTCAATGCCAAGCACGGCGACCCGGCCGAGGCCGTCAAGAAGGGCACCAACGGCGGCGCCCACGGCGTCCTGATCACCGCACCCTCGCTCGGCGCTTTCAAGCAGGGCGTCGGCATGACGCGCAAGCGCGGCACCTGTGTCCTGGTCGGACTGCCGCCGGGCGATTTTCCCGTTCCGCTGTTTGACGTCGTGGCGAACTGCATCACCATCCGCGGTTCCTTCGTCGGTAATCGCGAGGATATGGCCGAGACGCTGGCGTTCGCCGCCGAGGGCAAGGTCAAGGCCGATATCGAGCTGCAGCCGCTGTCGGCGATCAACGACATCTTCGATCGGCTCGAGCACGGCAAGGTGGCGGGCCGCGTGGTCCTCGACTTCATCGGCGCCAAGGCGGACGACACAGACATCGAAAACTCCTGCGGCGAAGAAAATGGAAGCTGCGGCTGTCAGCTAGTTGCGGCTCCGCGACGTGAATACGGACCGTGCTTGCCAATACGGCAAAGTCGCTCTGTTGACACCCGCCCAGATGGGTGAAGCCGACAGAGCGGCCGAGGCTACCGGCATTGACGGCTTCGGCCTGATGGAGGCGGCTGGCAGCGCGGTCGCGGTGGCGGTCGGGGCGCGATGGCCGATGCGGCCGGTGACCGTGCTGTGCGGACCGGGGAAGAACGGCGGCGACGGCTTCGTCGCCGCGCCGAGGCTCCGCCGGACCTGTTTCAAGCGATTGTCGGACCGTGCGTGCTGACCCCGCATGCCGGTGAATTCAAGCGCCTCTTTCATTTCGAGGGCGACAAGCTGCAACGCACGCGCGGCGCGGCGAAGCAGTGCAACGCCGTCGTGCTGCTCAAAGGCCCCGATACCGTCATTGCCGCTCCGGATGGACGCGCAATTATCAACTCCAATGCCCCTGCGCAGCTTGCTACCGGTGGGAGCGGCGACGTTCTGACGGGCGTTGTCGCAGCGCTGCTCGCACAGGGAATGCCCCCCTTCGAGGCGGCCGCTGCAGCAGCTTGGCTGCACGGCGCCGCCGCGACCGAATACGGGTTGGGACTGGTCGCGCAGGATTTGCCGGATGTCCTGCCGCGCGTTCTGCAGAAACTCAAACTGCTGTCGAACGGTTAGGATCAAAGGCGCTTTCCGAGGATCCGGTTCCGCCGAACAAAGACAAGACCATGAAGGCAATGGTGCTAAAGAAACTGAAGACGGCGATCCACCTCACACCACTGATCCAGAGGGGAGAGCGGAATTTTCCGCTCTCCGATAGGTCGGCCTGATGTTGGCTATCGCCGCTCCGGCCTATAATCATCGCGTCATAGATTCGGAATCTACTCACAGCTTACAAGCACGTCCCAGAATCAGCCCTCTGCTCATCTAGCTAACGATGGATGACGACGACGACGTTCGAGTTTCGTGGCAAGCAGCCAATCCCAGAACGGCGTGGTGACGCCATAATTGCCGGGCGTGCTTCGATAGTGGTGCGCCATGTGTCGGATGCGTGCCTGGTACAACAGGGTGCCCGTTTTCGGTTCCACGTGGTGGGAGAGGTGGTGCACCAGCATATAGCCGATGTAACCCAGCAATGCTCCGCTTGCGAAGCCGCTTGCAGCGACCAATCCGACCACGACAGATGGAGCAAAGAACACACCGAAGACTATACCAAAGCTCAAGAACGAGGGCGCGCCGATCAGCGCACGAGGATTTGCATGATGGGCATCGTGCAATCGCTTGAAAAACGGGACGCGATGATAGACCCATCGGTGCACCGCATACTCGACGAGCGTCCAGGTCCCAAGGCCGGCGAACAGAGCAAGCCCCCACAGTCCTGCGGCTTCAAAATCTCGATGCACGAGTGCCACCGTGGCGAGGGCGACAATGGCGATCGGACTGACGACGAAATCAGCGAAATAGAAACCTCTGTTCAACTTCATAAGGCGCCTTGCCGTTACCCCCGTCAATGCAGGCCCGCCGGCCATGACAATCGCTTGCGCATGGCAACGCTGGCTCTAACTCTCGGCTCGAATTCGAACCCTGGAGGCGTCCCCGCCTGGTAGTCCTCGACGACGACGCTTCCTCCGCGAACCTGAGTAGGTCGGCGTGGTGACAACGACTTGAATGGCGTCACGTAAGGCTGCCGCGCTCAATAAGCACACATGATACTGCTACGGTAGCTTCGGAAACTACCTACCGATCACACGCGCGTGACATGAACTTCGCAGGGGCGGCAGGTAGATTCCGACCCTTCGCGGCGGC
Organism: uncultured Pseudomonadota bacterium; assembly: GCA_963745155.1. GTDB lineage: Bacteria > Pseudomonadota > Alphaproteobacteria > Rhizobiales > Xanthobacteraceae > BOG-931. Next base: position 456,909 of record CAVUWO010000009.1, read on the forward strand.
GGCGTTGCTCGCTATCGTGCGCGGGAACCGCAGCTCAAAGCTGGCCAAGCAAACAAACCTCGAGTTCATGGATCGTCTTCTGGAACCCTCTGCGTCATCGAAGGGTTCTATACCGAGGGCCGCGTTCTCGCCGCACCACGCATCCGCCGCGCGCTGCGCGTCTATCTCCAAGTATCTCCAAGGGGTCGACGCGGGAGTGGCGGAACTCGCCCGCGCAATAGATCGGCGCGAATGGTGAATTCTCACAGGGAGTGAAACAAATGCAGATCGGCATGATCGGAATCGGCAAAATGGGCGGCAACATGTCTCGTCGCTTGATGAAAGCGGGACACCGTTGCGTGGTTTACGCCCGGACCGCCAAGACGCGCGACGCGCTGGCAAAGGACGGCGCCACGGCGGCGGCGTCGATTGCCGATCTGGTGAAAAAGCTTGGAGAAAAGCCACGCGTCATTTGGCTGATGCTACCTGCGGGCAAGGTCACCGAAGAGATGGTCGAGCAACTCGGCGGTCTGCTGGAAAGGGACGACATCATCGTCGACGGCGGCAATTCCTTTTACAAGGACGACATCCGTAACGCCAAGAAGCTCGCGGCGAAGGCCATCCGCTACGTCGATTGCGGCACGTCCGGCGGCGTCTGGGGTATCGAGCGCGGCTACTGCATGATGATCGGCGGTCCGAAAGAGGCGGTGGATCATCTCGATCCGATCTTCTCGGCGCTCGCGCCAGGGCTCGGCAATATCCCGCGAACGTCGGGCCGGCAGAAAGGCGATTCCCGCCCCGAGCGCGGCTACATTCACGCCGGTCCGTCCGGCGCCGGGCATTTCGTCAAGATGGTGCACAACGGCATCGAGTACGGCTTGATGCAGGCCTACGCCGAGGGCTTTGATATCCTGCGTAACAAGGATTTGAAGGATCTAGCCGAGGACGAACGCTTCACACTGAACATGCCGGATATCGCGGAGGTGTGGCGGCGCGGCAGCGTTATCTCGTCCTGGCTGCTCGATCTCGCCGCCGCCGCGTTGGCGAAGGATGCGCAATTGAAGGATTTCTCCGGCTACGTCCAGGATTTGGGGGAGGGGCGCTGGACGGTCGAGGCCGCAGTCGAGGAATTGGTCCCGGCGGATGTGATCACCTCGGCGCTCTACGCCCGTTTCCGCTCGCGGCAGGAGCACACATTCGGCGAAAAGGTGCTCTCGGCCATGCGCTTCGGCTTCGGCGGACACGTCGAAGGTCAAGAGGCGATAGACCCCCAACGAAAGCCGAAGGATTCGCAGCGCCAATCCGCAGCGCAGCACGCCGCCGAGTAGCGCCATGCTTAACGAAAGCCCTCCGATCCAGCCGATACAGCAGAACAGCTGCGCAGGATAGTCGCATGTCCGCCGCGGCGTCCGGCCAAGCCGGCCGATCCCTGCGCCATGGTGATCTCCGGCGCCACCGGCGACCTGACCAAGCGCCTGGTGGTGCCGGCGCTCTACAATCTCCTGCGCACCAAAGTGCTGCCGGAGATTTCGCGTCGATCGGCGTCGCCCGGGCGGCCGGAACCGCTGGAAGCTGGCGCGACGAGCTTCATGGCATGCTGACCAGCTTTGTCGGCAACGCCACCGCGGAGTTCGATGTCGACCACATCGACGAGGATGTCTGGAAGCGGCTTGCGGAGAAGATGGTTTATGTCGAGGGCGACCTGACCAAGCCCGAGCTGTATGACAAACTTCGCGGCGCTTGCGAAGTGTTCACATGACACTTGAGATCAAAGTCGGCCCGCCCCAACTTACCGTCCATCAGGGTTACACCGTCATGGTCAGTGACCCTGATGGCCAGATCCTCGCGACAGGGCAGAAAGGCCTGTATTTTCTCGATACCCGCCTGATCAGCTCATGGGCGATGTTCGCCGATGGCGTGCAGTGGAAACTGCTGAACGGCGGTGCGCTGGCGGCGTCCGCAGCGCAAGTCTATTGCACGAACCCGCCGATGCTTACCTCCGCGGGAAACATACCGGAGAATAAGGTGGGCCTAATCCTCGGCCGTCACATCGACGGCGGCATGCACGAAGACATCGACATCACCAACTACGGCTCGCAGAAGGTCTGCTTCAATCTCGAAATAGCAATCCGGAGCGACTTCGCCGACATCTTCGAGGTCAAGGGCAAGAATGTCACCCGGCGCGGCGAGATCATGAGCGATTGGTCCGCAGCCGCCCAGGAACTGACGACCACATACCAGCACGAAGATTTTTCTCGGGCGCTGAAAGTGACGGCAAGTGGTCAACACTCGGCGATGAGCTACGCGAACGGCCGATTGAGTTTCAAAATCGAGCTTCAGCCGGGCGCCTCTTGGCACACTTGTCTGCTTTACGCCTTCGCGAATGGCGACAATTGGAGCATGGCACCGAAAAAATGCGTCGACGATTACATGAGCTCGGAGGCGGCCAGTGCGCAGAAGCTGTGGAAGAAGAGCGTACTCAAGGTCGATGCGAACAACGATGTATTTGCGGCCGCCTTCGCGCAAGCTATTGACGATATGTCGGCGCTGCGACTGCCGATCGCGGGCACTGATCAAATGCAATTCGTGCCGGCCGCCGGACTGCCATGGTTCGTCGCGCTCTTTGGCCGGGACAGCCTCATCATCTCGTTGCAGAGCGCCATCGTTCATCCCGAGTTCGCCCGCGGCGCATTGCTGGTTCTCGCCAGATGGCAGGCGACCGAGCGGGACGATTATCGGGACGCCGAACCCGGCAAGATTCATCACGAGCTGCGGCGTGGGGAACTCGCGCATTTCAAGCTCATTCCGCACACGCCTTACTACGGCACCGCGGATGCGACGCCGCTCTACCTCATCACGTTGCATTCGGCCTGGATGTGCACAGGCGACCGTACGTTGCTCACTGCGCATCTGGGCACCGCTGAGCGTTGCCTCGATTGGATCGATCGATATGGTGATCGCGACGGGGACGGATTCCAGGAATATCAGACGCGATCACCCGTCGGCTATGAAAACCAGGGCTGGAAGGATTCCGGCGACGCGGTGATGAATGTCGATGGATCTCTGGTCAAAGGTCCGAAAGCGCTCTGCGAATTGCAGGGCTACGTTTACGACGCCTGGTTGCGCATGGCCCAAATCTACGAGGCGTTGGGTAAAGGCGACCTCGCCTTGAAGCTTCGTCGTAAGGCGGCCTCGCTATTCCAGAGGTTCAACGAGACGTTCTGGGACGAGACGGAAGGCTTTTACGCTTACGCCCTAGATGGCGAGAAGAGGCCGGTCCTGTCCATTGCATCCAATCCCGGGCAGTGTCTTTGGTCGGGCATCGTGCCGCCTGATCGCGCCCGGCGCGTGGCAGATCGTCTGATGAAGCCGGACATGTGGAGCGGCTGGGGCATCCGGACGCTCTCGGCCGATCACACGAGCTTCAACCCCTTCAATTACCAGACCGGCGCGGTCTGGCCGCACGACAACGGGTTCATCGCGCAAGGCATGAAACGTTATGGCTTCCACGATGAGACATGCCGGATCGCAGAAGCGATCACGCGGGCTGCGGGCTATTTCGCCATGGATCAAATGCCGGAACTCTATGCCGGCACGCAGCGACACGAACTCGAGCTTCCCGGTCCAGTATGTCGGCGCCAATGTGCCGCAGGGTTGGGCAGCCGGTTCGATCTTCTCGCTTCTGCAAGCGATGCTCGGCTTCCAGCCTGACGCGCCGAACGAGATTCTCTACGTTGATCCCGTCCTTCCAGAGTGGATGCCGCAGCTCACCGTCCGCGACCTCCGGATCGCGTCCCTGACCTTCGACATACGGTTCGCTCGAAAGGGTGAAATAACGGAGTTCGAGGTGACACGAGGGCCGAAGGATGCCGTCGTCCGACGTGCTATGACGGAATGGGCGAAAGTGCTGTGCAAAGATGGAGATGCGGAGCCAACGAAAGAGATCGAGCTTCAGAACGGACCGCTTGGTGATTCGTTGCCCAAGGGTACCCACGTTGTCCGTTGAACGCGCCGGTGTTCTAAAACAGGGGTGTACGAAACCGCGACGTCGCCACCTGTGCGGCGCGCCAGGATGCTTATGGAGCCCGCGTGGCTAACAGGCCGAAACCAAACGGAATGGTTATCGCTGCGGAGTCCGCCGGAGCGGTGGATGGGATTGAACCATCGCCATCCAGTACCAGCTTGCGCGGCCTCGACGCCGTCAATCTGTTTCTTGCCGGGGCATTGTCCGGTTTCGGCCCTTACGTCGCGGCATTTCTAGCCGCGCAGAAATGGAGCCAGCAGGACATCGGCTTTGTACTGACGGCAGCAGGGTTCGCCGGATTGCTGAGTCAACTCCCCGGCGGAGCATTGCTCGACGCTATCCGATCGAAGCGCATCGCGGTCGCGCTTGGGCGCCGCCATGGTTGCAGCGGGTGCGCTGATCATCGCAGTGTGGCCGACGTTCCCGCTGGTGTTGACCGCTCTGGTGCTCCAAGGGATCACCGGCGGCTTTCTGGGGCTGGCGATTGCTGCCATCAGCCTTGGCCTCGTCGGCCACGCCGCGCTCGCCGAACGGCTCGGACGCAATCAACGCTTCACCTCGTCGGGAGGGGTGGTTGCGGCGGGTCTTATGGGCCTCGTTGCCTATTTCCTGTCGTATCGCGCGATATTCTTCGTCGCTGCGGCGCTGGTGCTGCCGCTGTTCGCCGCTCTCGGGCGCATCCGGCCTTCTGATATCCATTTCGGCCGCGCCTCATGCCTGCCGGATCACCACGGGCCGAGCGCTCCGCGGAGAGCGCGACTCCGCAGCCTTTGGAAAAACCGCGGCCTGCTCATATTCGCCGGCGGCGTGTTCTTGTTCCAGATGGCCAACGCGTCGATGCTGCCACTCGCCAGCGAGGCGTTCGGGTACAGTAAGGAAGCTCTGTCCTCGCTGATCGTCTCGGCGCTGATCATGGTCCCGCAGGTAATCGTGGCGATCATGGCGCCATGGGCCGGACGCCGGGCGAACATCTGGGGCCGCCGGCCGCTGCTGCTCGTCGGATTTGCGGCCTTGCCGATCCGTGCGCTTGTGTTCGCCTGGACCGCCGATCCGACGATTCTCATCGCTGCTCAGATCCTCGACGGGATCAGTGGAACGATGGTGGGCGTACTCACCGCGCTGATCATCGCTGACCTCACAATGGGTACTGGCCGGTTCAACCTGGCTCAGGGGTTCGTCGGGACGATGTCCGGCATCGGCGCTTCGCTCAGCACGTCGCTTTCAGGCCTCGTGGCCGGGAGCTTCGGTCGCACGGCGGGATTTCTGAGTATTGCAGCGGTGGCCATGGCCGCCGTGCTTCTGCTGTCGTGGCTGATGCCCGAAACCAAGCCGTCGAATAAGCACGCGTACCGATGATTGACCGCTCAATCGTGGCGCGATTTCGACATGAGTGCCGCGGATAGGCCTAACCGTTACAGGTTCACGCGTCGACCCGCTGCAGAACGAACTTCCGCACGGCTTCGGTGCAGGCGCTTGAGAACCTTACGATTGGGCCTTCGAGGGCCAGAGCTGAGTAGTTTCCGAACCTGCCCTGCGGGATCTCCGAGGGATATTGTCGCGAGGAGGGCGTTTATTTCGGCTCAGTCCAGGAACTCGTATCATGACATCCGATGCACTCACTCTGGAACGAAAAACCGGCGCCGTCACACCGAAACGAAAAACCGACACTCTCACGCCGGAACTGCTCCGCAAAATGCACGCCTACTGGCGTGCCGCCAATTACCTGTCGGTGGGGCAGATTTATCTCTACGACAATCCGCTCCTGCGCGAGCCGTTGAAGCTGGCCCACGTGAAGCCGCTGGTGGTCGGACACTGGGGCACGACACCCGGGCAGAATTTTATCTACGTCCATTTGAACCGGATCATCAAGAAGTATGACCTGGATATGTTCTACATTGCCGGTCCCGGTCACGGCGGTCCTGCGATCGTCGGCAACGTCTACCTTGAAGGCACCTGGAGCGACGTCTACCCGAACGTCACCCAGGACGAAGCTGGGATGAAAAGGCTGTTCAAGCAATTCTCGTTTCCCGGCGGGATTTCGAGCCATGTCGCGCCGACCACGCCGGGTTCGATCCACGAGGGCGGCGAATTGGGATACTCGCTCAGCCACGCTTTCGGCGCCGTATTCGACAATCCGGGTCTGATCGTCGCATGCGTCATCGGCGACGGTGAGGCGGAAACCGCTTCCCTGGCGACTTCTTGGCAGTCCAACAAGTTTCTCGATCCGATCGGCGATGGCGCCGTGCTGCCGATCCTGCACCTCAACGGCTACAAGATCAGCAACCCGACCGTCTTGGCCCGCATCGAGCCTGAGGAATTGGAGCAATTCCTCCGGGGCTGCGGCTGGACGCCCTATTTTGTGGAGGGCAACGAGCCGGACAAGATGCATCAACTCATGGCTGGCGCTTTGGACAAGGCCATCGAAGATATAAGGCAGATCCAAAAGAATGCGCGGGACAAAAACGACGCCGCTCGGCCGCGCTGGCCGATGATCGTCCTGCGGTCGCCTAAGGGCTGGACCGGACCGAAAGTCGTCGACGGCCTCCAGATCGAAGGGACCTTCCGCGCGCATCAGGTACCGCTCCTCGTCGATGCCGCGCATCCCGATCACGTTGCGTTGCTTGAAAGCTGGATGAAGAGCTACAAGGCGGAGGAACTGTTCGACGACAATGGCGGTCTCATCCCGGAATTGGCCGAGCTGGCGCCGAAAGGCGATCGCCGCATGGGCGCCAATCCGCACGCCAACGGCGGCATTCTGCTGCGCGATCTGCAGATGCCGGACTTCCACCTCCACGCGCTTGACGTGCCGGCACCCGGCGCCGTTGCCGGCCAAGATACGATCGTCCTGGGTAAGTTTCTGCGTGACGTGGCGAGCCTCAATCAGGATCAGCGCAATTTCCGCATTTTCGGCCCCGATGAGACGCTCTCGAATCTTTTGGGCGCGGTCTTCGAAGTCACCAACCGTCAGTGGGATGCCCGGGAAGTCAAAAATGACGAATTTCTCGCGCCAGCCGGGCGGGTGCTGGACTCGATGCTGAGCGAGAACCAATGCGAGGGCTGGCTCGAAGGCTATCTGTTGACCGGACGGCACGGGCTGTTCAACAGCTATGAGGCCTTCATTCGTATTGTCAACTCGATGTTCAGCCAGCACGCCAAGTGGCTGAAGGTAACGTTGGAACTGCCCTGGCGGCGGAAAATCGCGTCGCTGAACTATCTGCTGGCTTCCCACGTCTGGCAGCAGGATCACAACGGCTTTACGCACCAGGACCCGGGGTTCCTCGACCACGTGATCAACAAAAAAGCCGATATCGTGCGGGTGTATCTGCCGCCCGATGCCAATTGCCTGCTGTCGGTCTTCGACCACTGCCTGCGCAGCCGGCATTACGTCAACGTTGTGGTGGCCGGCAAGCACGCCCTTCCGCAATGGCTGACCATGGACGCCGCGGTCGTGCATTGCACGGAGGGTATCGGCATCTGGCAATGGGCCAGCAACGATCAAGACGCCGAGCCGGACGTGGTGATGGCCTGCTGCGGAGACACGCCCACGCTAGAAATCCTGGCGGCCGTGTCCATTCTGCGCCAGCATCTTCCCGACCTAAAAATACGGGTGATCAACGTCGTCGATCTGATGCGGCTGCAGTCCGCGAGCGAGCATCCGCACGGGCTGAGCGAAACCGATTACGATGCGCTATTCACCACGGACAAGCACATCATCTTCGGCTTCCACGGCTATTCCTCGCTCGTGCATCGGCTGACCTATCGCCGGTCCAACCGTAACCTCCACGTCCGGGGTTACAAGGAAGAGGGCACGATCACGACGGCCTTCGACATGAGGGTGCAGAACGACCTGGACCGGTTTCACCTCGTGCAGGACGTCGTCGATCGGTTACCGCATCTAGGCGCTAAGGGGGCGTATTTGAAGCAGATGATGCGCGACAAGCTCATCGAACACAAGCACTACATCGACGAGCACGGAGAAGATATGCCGGAGATCCGCAACTGGATGTGGGACGCGAACGCAAAGCCGCACGCCGAGTAGAGCGGCAGAAAATGTCGACGCTCCACGAAGCCATCACGGCTGTGCGCTCGGGGCGCGCATGCGGAGCGCGGAACGGCACCCGATCGACCCAGAACGGCCGCACCGCCACGGGTAGTTGGTTTGCAACGGCCTCTCGGCGCCCGGCCGTCGAAATCTCACTTCGTGAGTTGCTTGCGGATCGACAGCAATTCGCGACGGCGCTTTGCGCTCGTTTTCGGGTAAGCCATCTGTAGCCCTTCGAACGTATCGATGACAATTTGGGATACAATCAGGCGAGTGTTTTCTTTGTCGTCGGCGGGAACGACATACCAGGGAGCGTCCCGGGTGCTGGTCGCGGAGAGACACTCCTCATAGACCTTCATGTACTCTTTCCAGGATGTTCTCTCGGCAATATCGGCCGTGCTGAATTTCCAGTTCTTTTCCGGTTCGTCGATGCGCGCCAGAAAGCGCTTTCGCTGCTCTTCCTTCGAGAGGTGCAGGTAGAATTTGATGATGCGGGTTCCATTGACGCAGAGGTGCTTCTCCAAATCCACGATCGAACGATACCGGTCGTGCCAGATTTTCTTGTCGTGATGCGGTGTGTCCGGTATCGCCTCGCTACGGAGGATTTCGGGATGCACGCGGGCGATCAGCACCTCCTCGTAGTAGGATCGATTGAAGATGCCGATGCGCCCGCGTTCCGGCAGATCGCGGCTGGTGCGCCATAGAAAATCGTGTTCCAATTCGGTAGCGCTTGGATGCTTGAAGCTGAATACTTGGCATCCTTGGGGGTTGACCCCGGACATCACGTGCCTGATGGCGCCGTCCTTTCCCGCTGCATCCATCGCCTGAAAGATCAGCAAGACGGCATGGCGGTCTGAGGCGTGGTGAAGATGCTGTTGCGAACTTAGTTGCTCGACGTGCTCGTCAAGCAAATTTTTGTATTGCTCCTTCGACTTGTACACGGGATCGACTTTGGTCGGCCATTTTTTGAGATCGACCTCGTGTCCCTCCCGCACGCGGAAATCTTTTGAGTGTATTTTCATCGGCTGCTTTCCAGCGGATTTGCCGCTCACCTCGTGAATTGGATTACTTGGCGGTGCGCAGCTTCGAATCTGACGGTATCTCGGTTTCGGCATCTGGCTTAGCTTCAGCTTCGGTTTCAGCTTTGGGTTCGGGTCTAGGTTCCGCTTCGGCTTCAGCTGCGGACGCCTTCGGGACCATGCTAGGCGCTCCGGCGATGGCCGCGGCGATGACACGCCCGGCATCCTCCGGGTCTTTGACGAGGCCAGCCACGAGGAGATCACCGAGCGACGTTTCGAGCAGTGCCGCGCCACCGGTATCGGCTTCAGACTTAGGCTCGGCCTTGGCTTCCGGCCGAGGCGCGGCTTTAGTCTCAGCCTTCGGTTCGGCTTCGGCCTCGGTCCTTGGCTCGGCCTTGGCTTCCGGCTGAGGCGCGGCTCTGGTTTCAGCCTTCGGCTCGGCTTTGGCCTCGGCCTTTGGCTCGGCCTTGGCTTCCGGCTGAGGCGCAGCTTTCGTCTCAGCCTTTGGTCCGGCTTTGGCCTCGGTCTTTGGCTTGGCCTCGGCTCCCGGTTGAGGCGCGGCTTTCGTCTCAGCCTTTGGTTCGGCTTTGGCCTCGGTCTTTGGCTTGGCCTTGGCTTCCGGCTGAGGCGCGGCTTTCGTCTCAGCCTTTGGTTCGGCTTTGGCCTCGGCCTTTGGCTCCTTGGCGTCAGGCTTCTGCTCTGCTTTGGCGTCGAGCTTGACGTCAGGCTTGGCTTCGGCTCGAGGCGCGGCCTTCGTTTCAGTCTTAGGTTCGGCTTTAGCCAGCTGCTTCGGCGCGGCTTTGGTCGCGTCAAGAACGCGGTACGCGAGCAGTTTCACTGGATCCGTTACGAGGAACCAAGCGAAAGCATAGCCCCAAACGAACGCCGCCCAGCCCCACCACAGCGGCGTAACAAGGAACCCGAAGACGCAGATCAGCGTTGCCACCGTCTGCGTTCCGATTACCGCCAGCAAGAGAATTCGTGCCGGGCGTATTGACCACCACGGGCCGCGCGTGCGCGTCTGGAAAATCGTCAGATGTCCAGCCACCGAGAGCATCAGATACATCATGGTCTGGATCTGCGGACGGTCGATGTGAAAGACGCGGTCGCCGAGGTAAAACAGCCCGAATGCGGCACACGGGCCGACGAGACCCAGCACTGTGGCGATGCCCAGAACCGTACGCATGTTCCAGGCTTCGGGCTGTTTGCTGTAGAGGACATTGTCATAAGCAATGGACAGGATGGCGCCGTCGTTGAGCAGCGCCAGCATGACAATCATAATCGCCGTCAGGGGATAAAAGTTGAAGACGACGATCGCGGCCGTCATGAACAGCAGCACCCGCAGCGTCTCGGCGATGCGGTACATCGCGTAGCTGTTCATCCGCTGGAAGATCTTCCGGCTCTCCTTGATCGAATCGATAATCACCGATAGCCCCGGCGCCACCAGTACGATGGAGGCTGCGGCACGCGCCGCGTCCGTTGCGCCGGAAACGGCGAAGCCGCAGTCGGCCTTCTTCAATGCGGGGGCGTCATTGACCCCGTCGCCCGTCATGCCCACGCTGTGGCCGTGCTTCTGCAAAACGTCGACGATGTGGAATTTGTGCTCCGGGAATACTTGGGCGAAACCGTCAGCCTCCTCGATGGTCTTGGCCATTGCTGCGGTCTCCTCGGTCTTGGAGTCGCCGAGGGTGGCGCCGTCGAGAATGTTCGTGCCCATCCCCAGTTTTTTGGCCATCTCGCGGGCGATCGCCAGAGCATCGCCCGTCACCATCTTGATCGTCACGCCCATCTGCCCCGCGGTCGCGACGGTTGATTTGGCATCTTCGCGCGGCGGATCGAACAGCGGCAACACGCCGAGAAGCTGCCATTTTCTGTCGCCATCCGCTCGGGCTACCCCGAGCGCGCGAAAGCCGCGGGCGGCGAAGTCGTTGACGGCCTTGTCGACGGCGTGCTTCACGGCCGCGGCATTAGATACTCCTTCAGGACGAGGGATGCCTGGCAGTGGACCTTGTGTATCGCGCTTCGGGTTGACCCCATGAGGCCACGAGATCCAAGCGCATCATCAAGCCAACGCGACCGTATCAGCCGGCGTTCCTGCACAGGTAGGCTCGGAAACTACTCAGCCCTAATCGCTCGGAGGCCATCAACGGCGGGATGTCGGCCAACTTCATCGCAAGGCGACCCGCGGCGAGCATCGGTCTCGATATCGATGTTGCCTCACCTGGAGTGATCAAAACAGAGCAGACGCGATCCCGCTCGGGACGGCAAAATAGCAAATCGCGCTCCGATATCACGCCGAGGCTGCTCGGGTCGTCAGGCCGCCCGCGCTCCCAGACAAGCGGAGCGTTTCCCTTAGGATCTTCGTCAGTTCGCTCCGTGGGGAAGCCGTCTTCATCCCGATTTCGCGGAACTTTGCTGCAGTGCACGCATTGGTGTCTTGGCGGGGAAAGTTAGGTCATCATGAAAATCGCGCAGATCGCTCCCCTGAACGGATTGTTTCCTACTTGACTGAAGAACTTGTCAGGCTTGGCCACGACGTGAGTCCTTTTGCAAGCGGCGACTCATCGGCCATCGCTTAAGCGAGGAAGCTACCTTGCCTTCGTGGGGCGGATTTCGCCCGAAAAGCGCACGGACCGCGTGATCAGAATAGCGCGTGCGGCCGGCATCCCGCGGAAGATCGCAGCCAAGGTCGACAGGGTCGATGAAGGCTACTTCCGCAATCATATCGTGCCGCTCCTCGATGCCTTGGCGTGGAGTTCATCGGCGAGATCAACGAGCTTCGATCTGCACTATCGGATGATGAACTGATGTCGCGTTGAGGCCCTGTGGCAAAGCCTTGATCCGGCGTCGCGCCGAAATCGAGACGGACGTGCCGAAAGAAGTCGGCCCGATGAAAAATGAGACTGGATCAGACGTGAAGCCTTTTGTCTACGTCGCGGTCGGGGTCGCGGCTATCGGCGGCCTGCTCTTCGGCTATGACACCGGTGTTGTCTCAGGCGCCATCCTCTTCGTAAAAAGTCAATTTTCCCTGTCGAGCACGATGGAGGAGATTGTTGTCAGCGCCGTCTTGGTTGGCGCCGTTTTGGGTGCTGCTATTGGTGGTGCTCTGACCGCCCGTTTCGGGCGCCGCAAAATGATAATACTGGCCGGCATCGTCTTTACTGTCAGTGCCATCGGCACGGCTCTGGCACCGACAGTTATCTGGTTGATTGCTGCCAGGATTGCGAGCGGCATCGCCATCGGCATCGCTTCATTTATTTCGCCGATGTACATCGCCGAACTGGTCCCGGCAAAAGTTCGCGGCTCACTGGTGGCAGTCAACATGCTCGCGATTACCACCGGCATCGTAGTTGCCTACCTGGTGGATTATGCACTGTCCGGCAGCCACGGATGGCGATACATGTTTGGCTTGGCGGCGTTTCCATCCATCATTCTAACCGTTGGAATGTGGTGGCTGCCGGACAGCCCGCGCTGGTTGGTCAGCCAATCAAAGGTGGAACAGGCGAAGCGGGCTTTGCAGCGTGTCCGGACTGTATCGGACGTAAGTCCGGAAATCGCGGACATCCAGAAAAGCATGGACGCGCAGGATGGCGGCGGCGCGGCGGGATTGTTCCAGCCGTTGCTCAGGATGCCTTTGATTGTCGGCTTAGGGCTGGCTGTATTCCAGCAGATCACCGGGATCAACACGGTCATCTATTACGCCCCGACGATTTTCAAGTTCGTCGGCATTAAGGCGGCGGGCCCCGCAATCCTGGCTGGGGCGGGGTTGGCCATGGTGATGTGGTGCTTTCACGTCCTTGCCATCTTCCTGCTGGACCGCGTCGGAAGGCGGCCTTTGTTATTAGCCGGAGTTGCCGGCCAGATTGTCGGTCTCGCGATCCTGGGCGCTGCTTTCCAGTTCCCGCAACTGGCGAGTTTCAAAAGCACGACAGCCATTGGCGGTCTGGTGATCTATGTCGCTTGTTTCGCCTTTGGACTTGGCCCGATCTTCTGGCTGCTGATTTCCGAGATCTATCCCTTAAAGGTCCGCGGCGCGGCTATGAGCGCCGTGACAGTGACCAATTGGGCATTGAACCTGGTGGTCGCTGTGACGTTCCTGACCTTGGTCGGAGTTCTCGGGCACGCCGGAACTTTCTGGTTATACGGCGCGATAGCGGTCGCCGCCTGGATCTTCTTTTATCTTTTGGTGCCGGAAACCAAAGGCAAGAGTCTCGAACAGATTGAAGCGCACTGGCGAACCGGAAAGCCGCCACGGGCGTTATGAGCGGTAGGGCTAACGTTTATAGATCAACGAGAGCGCACGAAAACAAATTCCTGGGCGAGGCGCCGGCTTCGCTGGTCTCGGGGACCAGAACCGTTTGAACTCGTGATGATCGAAGGCATGTCGTGCCGCATATGGAGAGCTATAGCGCATGGCTGCGACGCCTGACCATTACGACGTGATTGTCATCGGCAGCGGACCAGGCGGCGCCTCGCTCGCGCACCGTCTGGCTGGCGCCGGCAAGCGAATCCTGATGCTGGAGCGCGGCGGCTACCTGCCGCGCTCGCAGAGACAACTGGGACGCCAAGACCGTTTTCGTCGATGGCACCTACCAGGCGCCGGAGACTTGGTACAGCGCCGACGGCCGCGCGTTTCATCCCGGGCTGCACTATTTCGTCGGCGGGAACTCAAAAATGTATGGCGCGGCCCTGTTCCGCCTGCGTGAACGCGACTTCGGCGAACTGCGGCACAAGGACGGGATTTCTCCCGCCTGGCCGCTCGGCTACGACGTGTTCGAGCCTTACTACACGCAGGCCGAGGCGCTGTACCACGTGCATGGCCAGCGCGGTGAGGATCCCACCGAGCCCTGGTCCAGCGCCCCTTACGCCTATCCGCCGGTCAAGCACGAGCCGCGCATCAAGGATTTGAACGACATCCTGCAACGCGAGGGATCTGCATCCGTTCCATCTGCCGCTGGGCATCAAGCTGGACCAGAACCCGGACGGCAGCGCCACCACCTACAGCCCGTGCATCCGTTGCGACGCGTTCGATGGCTTTCCCTGCGCGATCAACGCGAAGGCTGACGCCCAGGTGATCTGCGTGGATCCCAGCTCGCGCCGCATATCCCAACTTCACGCTGCTGACGAATGCCTACGTCACCCGGTTGGAGACCGACGCCGCCGGCCGCAGCGTCAGCCGCGTGCACGTGATCCGCGACAACAGTGTCGGAGCAGTATTCGGCCGACATCGTGGTGGCCGCCTGCGGAGCGCTGAGTTCCGCCCTGCTGCTGCTGCGCTCGCTGCAGCGATGCGCATCCGAAGGGATTGGCCAACGGCTCGGACCAGGTCGGGCGCAACTACATGCGGCACAACATGTCCATCGTGATGGCGCTGCTGAAGGAGCCGAACCACACGGTGTTCCAGAAGACGCTGGCCGTTCAGCGATTATCTACTTCGGATGCGGACGACTGGGAATATCCGCTGGGCTTGATCCAGATGTGCGCAAAGTCGCACGGGGAGCAGATCCGCGGCGAGGCGCTGCCCGGCTATCTGTCCTGGCTGCCGGAAATGCCGTTCGAGAAAATGGCCGAACATTCGATCGATTTCTGGCTGCAGAGCGAGGATCTGCCGCGGCCGGAAAACCGCATCCGCTATGACGGCGACCGCGTGGTTCTCGATGTTCGCGAAGGTAACGAGGAGGCTGCGAAGCGCCTGCGGGCTAAGCTGAAGGGATTACTGACACCGTTGGGCGCATGGCCGCATCTGATCGAGCGGCGCCTGTATCTGGGCAAGGACATCCCGATCGGCGGTACTGCGCACCAGGCCGGCACCTGCCGTTTCGGGACCGACCCGGCCAGCTCGGTGCTGGATCTCGACTGCAAGGCGCATGAACTCGACAATCTGTACATCGCGGATGCGAGCTTCTTTCCCTCGATCGGCGCGGTGAACCCGACGCTGACGATCATCGCCAATGCGCTTCGAGTCGCCGACCACATCAAGGAGCGGTTAGGCAGCATGAAGGTTTGTCGCACCTTGACCTGATCCTTCCGGCGACGGCCATGCCGTTGACTCTGGTATGAAACGGCGCCGCCAGTTCCAGGCAGAGTGCATCCTGCGGGTCAGCCGCGTTGTGTCGGACCTGGACCGTGCGGAGGCTTTCTACCGGGACGGGCTGGGGTTTCGCACCATGACGCGAGGGCACTCCGACAAGGCGACGCTGGCGGCGCTCGGCTCGGGATGATGCCGATGCCGAGGAGGTCGTGATGCGGCTCGGCGCGCAAGACATCGCGCTGGTGCGCTTCGCCACGCAAGGCCGGCCTTACCCGCGAGACAGCCGGAGCGACGATTTGTGGTTCCAGCATTTGGCGATTGTGGTGAACGACATGGACCTTGCTTACGCGCATTTGTCATCGCATGCCGGATGGCGCCCCATCAGCGAGGGCGGCCCGCAATTGCTGCCGCCGTCCAATGGCGCCGTGCGGGCGTTCAAGTTTCGCGATCCGGATGGCCACCCATTGGAGCTTATCTGGTTTCCGCCCGGGCAGGGCCGCGCGTGTCTGGCACACGAGAACTCCGCCGCGCCGTTCCTTGGCATCGACCACAGCGCGCTTTCCGTTGCTTCTACGTCGCGGAGCCTCGCGTTCTATCGCGCGCTGGGCTTGCGGGTGAGCGAACGATCGGTGAACCGGGGTCCCGCCCAAGAAAGGTTGGACGGCGTGCCGAGCGCGCGGGTGCGGGTGACAAGCCTACGCCCGGTCTCGGCTTCCAGTCCGGGGCTTGAACTACTTGGCTACCGCCCATCCGGCCGCGCCGCCGGAATGGTCTTCCCGAACGACTTGGTGACGGATTGGGTTACGCTCGCCGTTCGTCCTTCGTCCGGTGATTCATCCTTCGCCATACAAGACCCCGACGGTCACCGTTTGGTCCTGGTGCGATCAGGGCGCCGGCGCGATCGGGCTGCCGGCATGAGGCCCGATCACATGGGTGGAGGCGAGTGGGTGCTGCATGACCTCGCTGACCGGCAGACGTTCGTGGCGCCAGCACGACGAGGCCGAGACCGCCTACGAAAGCGAAGTTCTTCAGGAACTCCCAGAAATGCTCGAAGTCCCTCGCCTTCCTTGAAACGCCAGAAATCCGGAAAGCGCCAGAACTGGTGAAACAGCACCGCCGTTATCACGCAGAACCCCGCCAGGATGAAGGCGGCGAGCCGGTCATGCCATCCCACGACGATGCAGACCGGCGTAACGAACTCGACAATGATGGAGGCCACCAGCATGGCGGGCTTGAATGGGATGTTGCCGGCCTGTTTCATGGCCGAATCCCAATTGAGTATCTTGTCGAGGCCGCTGAACGGGAAAAGCATCACCAGGCAAATGCGGAGCAGCAGTGGCGCATAGTCGTTGATCAGCGTCATCGGCCTTGTGCTCCCGGAAGGATAGAGTCGCTCTGGCGCGAGATTAGCGGAACAGCGTACGCGCTGGAAAGTTCAACCATGCACGGCCCTATCGATGGAAGCAGCGAATGACCGAGAAGACGGGAATGCGAGCCGGAAATTGCCTACTGGCATCTTTGGGCGGACGGCGACGGCGTCAGTCATCAGACCCATTGCGCCCTGACCGAGTTCGAGCTGGAGGGCGTCGGCGGCGCCGCTCCGCAATGGAACAACAAGCAGGACCGGTCTGAGGCGACAGTCGTCTACACCGTGCAGCCCATTGGCTGGGTGGGCGACTGGCATGAGAACCCGGCGCCGCAGTGGATCATCGTGCTATCCGGTCGCTGGTGGATTGAGTCGATGGACGGCACGCGCATCGAACAGGGTCCCGGGGAGTTCTCGCTCGGCGAGGACCAAGGCTGCAGCCTCACGGACGGACGCAAAGGCCACCGATCCGGGACGATCGGCGACACGCCGGCGGTGCTGATGACGGTGCAGTTGCACGTTCCACCTTACCCGCAACCCCTGCCACTTCAAGTAAGTAAATGGACGAGTTCGAGATCCTGGACCCGCGTTTCCGGGCTTATGTGTTGCCGAATGCACCGCTGGTGAAGCTCGGCGAAGGATTTCGCTTGGTTGGAAGGGCCGGTCTGGTTCGCCGACCAGGATTGTCTGCTTGGTCAGCGACATTCCGAACGACCGAATCATGCGCTGGATCCCTGATGGCGGCATGTCGGTGTTTCGCCGCCCATCCGGCTTCGCCAATGGCCACACCCGCGACCGCCAGGGCCGGCTGATCGGCTGCTCGCACCAGCATCGCTGCATCACCCGCACCGAGCTGGACGGCAGTATCACCGTGCTGGCCGACCGCTATGCGGGCAAGCGCCTGAATTCACCCAACGATGTGATCTGCCGGTCGGACGGTACGATCTGGTTCAGCGACCCGCATTACGGCATCAACACCGATTACGAAGGCGGCAAGCAGACGGCGGAGCTGCCGCCGATGCTCTATCGTTTCGACCCGCAGGATGGCAGCCTGCAGGTCATGGCCGACGACTTCGAGGGTCCGAACGGCCTTGCCTTCTCGCCCGACGAACGCCTGCTCTACGTAGCCGAGAGCGGTCGCCAATTCGCGGCCGATCCCACCACAGCATATCCGGATCTTTGAGGTGCTCGACGGTGGCAGGCGACTTTCCCCAGGCCGGGTCTTTCACAAGATCACGCCCGGCTTTGCCGATGGCTTCCGCCTGGACCAGGACGGAAACGTCTGGAGCAGCGCCGCCGACGGAGTGCATTGCATCGCGCCGGACGGCACGAAGCTGGGAAGCATCAAAGTGCCGTTCATGGTGTCGAACCTCACCTTCGGCGGCCGCAACCGGTCGCGGTTGTTCATCTGCGCGTCGCACACGCTGTTTGCGATCTACACCAACCAGCGCGGCGCCGAGCGCCCCTGACCCGCCTCAGATATTCAGCCACTTGGCCAGCAGGTGAGCGCCGACGGCCACGCCGACGAACGCCGCCGCCCATACGGCCTTGTGGTGGCGGCTGGCAACCATCTCCCAGCTTCCCGTGCGCGCCTGATCATCGAAGCGGCCATGGGCGCCGTATGCGCCGGTCACCGGCTCGAACAAATTGCCGGGAGCATCCGGATCCGACGGCTGGTCGCTGAGCTGGCCGGTGTAGCCGGCCTTCGCGAGATAGCGGTCGAGCAGCCCCGGCGCGATTCGATTGGCGATGATCGCTTTCACCGCAGGGAAGCCCACCCAGATCTGGCGGCGCGGGTGGAACGCGCCGAAATAGATCGCGCGCGCCGCCACCTCCGGCTGGTAGATCGGCGGCACGGGCTGCGCCTTATGCCCGGTCTTGTTCCGCGCCCAATCGAATTGCGGCGTGTTGATCGCCGGCAGATCGACTTCGGTCAGGGTTATCTTGATCTTATCGTGGTAGAGCTCGGACCGCAGCGCATCGAGGAAGCCGCGGATCGCGAACTTGGCGCCGCAATAGACCGATTGCAGGGGCACAGAGCGATAGGCGAGGGCCGAGCCGACACTGACGATCGAGCCGCGATTGCGCGGACGCATGTATCGTAGCGCCGCCATCGTGCCATGCACCTGGCCGAGATAGGTCACCGCGGTGCCCCGCTGGAACTCCTCGGGGGTGAGTTTGTGGACGGGCGCGAAGACTGTCGCCATGGCCACATTCACCCAGACATCGATCGGACCTAGCTCGCGTTCAATCCGCTCCGCGGCGGCGTCGACGGCTTTGGCGTCCGCCACATCGGTCGGAATTGGCAGGGCGCGCACGCCGAAATGTCGCAACTCTTCCGCTGCGCGTTCAAGTCGGTCTGGATCGCGCGATAACAGGGCTACGTCGCAGCCGTTCCGTGCGAACTCCGTAGCGACCGCGCGGCCGACGCCCGCTCCGGCTCCCGTGATCACCACGATCTTTCGCATTTTTGTCCCTTTTTCGCCGATCCCAAGCGAACGGACCGGGACTGCGGGTGAGCTGAAAACGCGAAGCGGGAAGGTCCATCTGGTCTCAAGCGTCCAGACCTAAAACAACGCGTCAGCGGCCGAACACGTTCCTTTGCGGTTAGGTGTTTCAGCCATTTCAACCTGCCGCTGGAGCCGAACGAAACGGCCGAGCGCCTATCTGCAGGCCCACACCACGCGATTAGACTAGCGGCGATGCGGGCATTGCGTTGACGCCAAGGGTGCAGGTGGGGCCTAACGGTAGCGGCGTCTCGATGCTAAGCTTGATGTCATCGCTCACGCGCCGGTCGCGGCCGTCGCCTTGACAGCAATTGAACCGTCGGTGTCGGCGGGGGTAATCGTAAGTCGTCGCTTAAATCGCGCATGAAAATATCCAAACTGTCAATCTGGGTGATGGCGGCGCGACCGCGGACGCTCAGCCTGTCGACGACGCCGGTGATCGTCGGCACGGCGCTCGCATGGGCCGTCGAACGGCAGTTGGTTTGGCCGGCGATCGTGGCGGCGTTGATTGGCAGCATGTTCATTCAACTCGGCACCAATCTGCACAACGACGCGGCCGATTCCAAACGCGGCGGCGACGGGCCCGATCGGGTCGGACCCTTGCGCGCGACCGCCTCCGGCCTGTTGGACGGCGACGCCGTCAACCGCGCCGCCTGCGCGTGCTTCGCCGCGGCAGCCCTGGTCGGCGGCTATCTGATCTGGGTCGGCGGCTGGCCAATCTTGCTCCTCGGTATCGCGTCCATCCTGTTCGGCTGGGCTTATACCGGCGGCCCGCTGCCGATCGCCTATACCCCGCTCGGGGAATTATTCGTGCTGGCGTTCTTCGGCCTCGGCGCTGTCGGCGGCACATATTGGCTCTGCACCGGGCGATTGACGCCGGCTCGCGATCGAAGCCGGCCTCGCGGTCGGCTGCCTACGGCCGCGGTACTCCTGGTCAACAATCATCGCGACGCCGCCGCCGATGCGCGTGTCGGCCGCCGCACGCTGGCGATCATCGCCGGGCCGCGCGTGACGACCTGGATATACGCCGCCCTGATGCTGGCGCCGTTTGCGCTCCTCTATCCGATCGCGCAAGCGTTGCCCGGCGGCCACACATGGCCCGCGCTCGTCGCCCTGCCGCTGGTGGGATTGTTGATCGGCAAATTCGCGCGCGAACCGCGCGGCCGCGGGTTCAATCAAATTCTCGTACAAACCGTGTTGATTCAGGCGTTGTTCAGCCTGCTGCTCGCTCTGGGGCTGCTGGTCATGAGGCCGGCTCATGCCGATCTCCCTTAAGCGGACAATCCCCCTATCTTGTGCGCCTGCGGTTTTGGCGGTAGCATTTATTATGTCGATACGAACTGGCGCTTACGGCAGCTATATCGTTCCGACCCACCGTTGGTACATCGAACGTACCGTCTGGCTGATCGCCGGGGTCGTGCTGCTGGCGAGCACGACGCTCGCTCTCCTGGTCAATCCGCTCTTCATCCTCGGGGTCACGGCGACGGGGTTCGTTTCCATCAATGTCGCGCTCACCGGCTTCTGCCCGGTCGGCAACGTGCTGCGCCTGTTCGGCTTCACGCCGATGCTTGGCTCGGCGACGCCGATGCGGTGGAACCTTTATTTCCTGCAAATCGATCGCTGGTATCTTGAGCGCCGCATCTATATCGCAGTCGGTATCAATATTTCGGTCGCGTCGATCCTGGTGCTGACTTTGAGCCTCTGGTGGACGCTGTTCACGCTATTCGTCGGCGGCGCCATGGTGTGGTTCGCTGCCACCGGCTATTGCATCATGGCCAACTTCCTCTACTGGCTCGGCGCCGAACCGCGGCTCAATCCGCAAGCCGATCCGGGCGCTATGCCGTCCGGCCGCTGCGCCAATTGCGCCATGTCGCCGGTCTGCATCAGCAATCCGCGCGCCACGCCGGCGTGAACGCGCCGCGCTCGAGCTTCTTCGACGATTTTCTGAGATTACCTTCCCGGGCGCTCCGCGTCCGGGAAACGGGCGCGCTATTTCGCCTCCGCCGTCGGCTGGGTCGGCGGATGCACCAGGTTCATATGGCAATCGACGCAGGTGACGTTGCCCTGGCGCAGCAAAGCGTGAGCCTGCTGCCCCGCCGTGCTGGCGGGGTAAATCGCGTCGGCGTCATGGCAGCTGCGGCAGGTGACGCTGTTCTGCGCGTGCATGTCGGCGCGAACCTCCTTCGCCAGCGCGACGCGATGCGCCGCCCAGACCTTCGGGTCGCTGAGATTGCTGTGGGTGAGTTCAGCGATGGCGTCGCGCGTGCCGGAGGAGACATGCGTGTAGGTTTCGACGAACCAGTTATTCCGCCGGA
Source organism: uncultured Pseudomonadota bacterium (assembly GCA_963745155.1). Classification (GTDB taxonomy): domain Bacteria; phylum Pseudomonadota; class Alphaproteobacteria; order Rhizobiales; family Xanthobacteraceae; genus BOG-931. The sequence goes on from CAVUWO010000009.1 coordinate 478,192, forward strand.
TGTGGCAGTCGCCGCAGCTCGGCCGCACGCCTTCGGCGTTGGCACGGTGCAGTGCTGGAAAAACGGATCGTCGGCCTGCAGCGCCATGGTGTGACAGGACGTGCAGAACGTGTCGGTCGACGTATAGCGGTTGAAGGCGATGCTGGTGATGGTGCCGCCGGCGCCGACGACGAGGGCGACGACCAAGAGGCCGGCTAGCAGCCAGCGATTGATGCGCATTGCGAGGTCTCCACCTGTTCGGTCATGATCAACCGCCGTAAAGTTGATGCGCCCGATGTTGGAAGGCGGCCATCGTCGCCGCAGCCCGGTCGGCGAGCGAAGATCCCATCAGAATCCGCAGGACGCGCGAGCGGAACTGAAAATCGACGTGATATTCGACGTCGGTGCCGCCGGCGGCGGCCGGCGCGAAAATCCACGATTGGGTGAAGCGCTCGAACGTCGGGTCGCTGCTGCTGATGTCGATTCGGTTCGGCCGCGCCAGCACGCCGACCGAGGCGAACCGCTTGCGCAGCGGTCCGACCGCGATGGTCATGTCCACCCGAATGCTGTGATCGTGGCGCCCTCGCACGGCTGCCGCCACGATATCCGGCAAAAATTGCGGATAGCGTTCGACATCGGCGACGAGGTCGAACAATTGCGGCGCGGTATAAGGCAGATGCCGGCGTTGGCTGTATGCGGTCATGATCGGCCGGCGGTTGGCGTTGAGACGGCATGAAGCTAGCGGCCTTGATCCGGGGTCTGGCGCGCGGCGACGAAGGCGACCAGTTGCCGGATTTGCGCGTCGCCCAGCATCCGCCACGATGCCATCGCCGTCCCTGGCACGCCGTCGCGGATGGCAAGAAAGGTCCGCCCGACGCAGGCTTATCTGCTGCAGCTTTCGAAGATCGGCGAGCAATATCTTTCCATCGGATGGGATCAGACCCCACACGTCTACAGCACCAGCGCACAGACGCCCTATCTCGGGCGTCGGCAGCAACGCGTTGACCTTGCCGCCCGGCGCGGCAAGCAACGCGGCCACGTCCGCAAGCCTCGTTCCCTTCTTGCATCAGACCGATGTGGGCATCGAGCGCAACACCGCCTCGGTCGACTATCGCTGGACGCCCACCGATGCCTGGGATGTACGGGCGGATTATTCCCATATGGATCGCACCGGCACGCAGGCCGCTGGCGTCGTCGGCTTCCAGACGGGTACCTCGGTCTATGAAAGCCCGACCCAAGTCGCCGCGCCGGTCAACGACACCACGCAGAATTTCGGCACCAACGGCGAATATCTCGGCACCTCGCCCTGGGGCCAGAGATTCACGTTCAAGGCGGCGTATAGCGGCTCGCTCTATACCGACAACATCGCCAATTACAGCGTGCAGAGCCCCTATTGTTCGGGCACGACGTTCGGCCAGCTGCAACGGCACGCGGTTAAGTCCGTTCGCCACGATTTCGACGCCGCCGAGCAACGATGCCAACGGGGTGAGCGGAACGCTGGCGGCCGACTTGCCGAACAAAAGCCGTTACGTCGGCACTTTCAGCTACACCATGATGCGGCAGAATGCCGGTTTCCAGCCGATGACGGATAATCCCAACGCAGCGGTAAGTCCGAATGGCGCGTTGTGGAATACGGTCGGCGCCCTGCCGATGGCCAGCCTCAACGGCGCCATTAACACCGCTCTGAGCAACAACGTACTGACCACCGAACTCACGCCCGACCCGAGGTCAAAATTAAGTTACCGTTACTATGACTTCGAAAACGACACGCCGCAAATCCTTTTCCCCGAGTGGGTCTCCTACGATCAGACCGGAGCCGCCGGTCATACCGAAGCTACGATTTCGAGCCTGTCCATCAGCTACATCAAGCAGGACGCCGGCGCCGAGCTGAATTGGCGGCCAACCAAAGACTGGAACTTCAATGCCGCTTACGGCTTCGAACGCTATGACTACACACAAACGGACGCCAACGTCACCAACGAGAATTCCGCGAAACTTTCCGCCGATTGGAAACCGACGAGCTGGTTGACCGCGCGCGCGAGCGGCTATTATGCGGACCGGCGCTACGACACCTATGACTACAATTTGTACGTCGCGTCCGTTCAGTTCCCGACCGTGCCGGGATACGCGCCGACATCGAGCACGGTCGGCAGTTGGTATTATGCGCCGGCCTATCAGCAATTCATGTTCGACAATCGGCAGCGGACGAAGGCGGACTTTCTGCTCGACGTGGTGGCGCTTCCCGGTGTCACTATTACCCCGAGCGTCAAATACCAGGACGACTATTACGGACTCAATCCGCTCAACCAGGAGGGCGTGAATGAGAACCAGATGTTGAGTTCAGGCGTCGACGCGGGTTGGGCGGTCACGCGCGATTTGTCGATCACGGTCTCGTATTATTGGGAATATTATAACGAGACGCTGTACAATTATACGAACTCCTGTGCCGCGGGCGCGCACGGCTGTCCGGGCGGCGCCCCAGGTATCGGACAGGCTCTCATCACCACGACGGACAAGCAACACGTCAACACCGTCATCGCCGCCGTGAGATACGCCGCCATTCCGAACAGGCTCGATCTTGACCTGCGCTATACGGTCTCCGGCGGCATCGACGAGCAGGCAATGTTGGGGAATTTTCCTGCTTCCGGAGTAGGCTCCTGCTCCGGTTGCGGTCCGTTGCCGAACGATACGACGTTGTTCGAGCGCTTGGACGCAACGGCGACCTATAAGCTCGATCCCACCTGGGTCCGGCAAATGGGATTTAAGGGCGATATCAAGGCGCGGCTGCGCTATACTTGGGAGCGCAACGCCGTCAGCAATTGGCAGAACGACACGCTCGCTCCGTTTACCGACGTAACGGGCCTCACCAACGCGCTCTGGCTCGCCTACGACAACCCGAACTATAACGTGCAGATGCTCGCCGCTTCGCTGTTGGCTACCTGGTAGTGGGAGGACATCGCGGCGGTGCGAAGGCGTTGACCGTTCGGCGGCTCGAGTTTGCTCGAACGCACGCTAATCAAGGGCAATTTCATTCGCTGGATCGCCACCCCAAGTGGACGCGACAGAACTATTGCGGTAATGCTGACCCCTGTAGCGATGGGGCGCTCTGGCGGTGAAGTCATGACTGCGCTCGCTCCGAGATCTTTCCAGGCGATCGAAATCAGGGTTCGGGGCCGAGTCCAGGGCGTCGGTTTCCGACCGACGATCTGGCGTATGGCGCACGAGCTCGGCCTTGCCGGCGAAGTTCGTAATGACGCCGAGGGCGTGCTGCTGCGGGTCGGCGGCGAACGGCTGCGGATCGCCGCGTTTCTCGACGGCATCAAGCGCGCGCTGCCGCCGCTGGCGCGCATCGATGCGATCGAGACGCGGGATTATAACGGCGCGCTATCGAGCGAATTCCGCATTGCCGAGAGTGCGGCCGGCGCAGCAAAGACCGAGATCGCGCCCGACGCGGCCATTTGCAAAGCGTGCGCCGCCGAATTGCGCGACCGCACCGGTCGCCGTTACCGCTATCCGTTCACGAACTGCACGCATTGTGGGCCGCGGCTGAGCATCGTTACCGCCATCCCCTATGATCGGGCGACCACGACCATGGCGGCCTTTGCGCTGTGCCGCGATTGCCGCGCCGAATATGAAAATCCGAACGATCGGCGGTTCCATGCCGAAGCCATCGCCTGTCCAAACTGCGGCCCGGCGGCGGCGTTGATCGCGCTCGCGGCGCCTGCGCCACGAAGCGACGGCGCCGCCGACGCCGTAGCGCTTGCGGCAAAACTCATCGCCGGCGGCGCGATCGTCGCGGTCAAGGGGATCGGCGGCTATCAGCTCGCGTGCGATGCGACCAATGCCGAGGCGGTCGGCCGCCTGCGCCGGTTGAAGCGGCGGGAACAAAAACCATTCGCGCTGATGGCGCGCGACCTCGACGTCATCCGCCGCTATTGCGCGATCGGCGCCGAGGAAGAGCGCCAGCTCACCGCAGCACAGGCGCCGATCGTCTTGCTCGGCGCCAAAAGTCCGCAGCAACTGCCCGAGGCGGTTGCGCCCGGCCTCGACACGCTCGGCTTCATGCTGCCGACGACTCCGCTGCATCTTCTGCTGTCGCAGGAGATGGACGTTCCGCTGGTGATGACCAGCGGTAATATTTCCGAAGAGCCGCCGGTCGTCGACGACGCGGAAGCCCGGGAAAAGCTCGCCGGCATTGCCGCGTTTGCGCTCGTTCACGACCGCGAGATCGCCAACCGGGTCGACGATTCCGTCGTGCGGGTCATGGCCGAAAAATCCCGCGTGCTTCGCCGCGCCCGTGGCTATGCGCCGAGCCCGATCAAGCTGCCGCCGGGATTTGCGGCCGCACCCGAACTCACGGCAATGGGCGGCGAACTCAAGGCGACGTTCTGTCTCGTCAAGGACGGACAAGCGATCTTGTCGCAGCACCTGGGCGACCTGGAAAACGCCGCCACCTTCGACGACTATCGAAAAAACCTCGCGCTCTACCGGCAACTGTTCGCGCACGAAGCGACCGCGATCGTCGTCGACCGGCATCCCGAATATCTGTCCACGAAATTGGGGCACGCGGAAGCCGGCCACCGGGAAATCCCACTTCTTGAAGTGCAACATCACCACGCCCATGTCGCCGCTTGTCTCGCCGAAAACGGCTATCCGCTCGAGGCGCCCGCCGTTCTCGGCATCGTCCTCGATGGACTCGGCCTCGGCGACGACGGCACGATGTGGGGCGGCGAATTCCTGCTGGCGGATTATCTCGGGTTTCGGCGGCTGGCGCGGCTGCGTCCGGTCGCCATGCCGGGCGGGGCGCAGGCCGTGCGCGAACCGTGGCGAAATCTCTACGCGCATCTCACGGCAGCGATCGGCTGGGCGGGGCTGACGGCGCGCTTTGCCGCCCTCGATCTCCATGTCTACCTCGACGGCAAGCCGCGCGCCTTGCTCGATGCCATGATCGCAAAACAAATCAATGCGCCGCCGGCATCCTCGTGCGGGCGTTTGTTCGATGCGGTTGCCGCGGCGCTGGGTATCTGCCGCGAGCGGCAGGCCTATGAAGGCGAAGCGGCGATGCGGCTCGAGGCGCTGGCGCGAACGGGCGCGATCATCCGCGCGCCGATGCAGCCGCCGCATATCCGTTTGCGGTTTCGTGTCTACCGAGCGGCCTGATGCAGATCGATCCCGCGCCGATGTGGCACATGCTCCTCGACGATCTGAGCCGCGGCCTTCCCGCGGCGAACATGGCGCTGCGGTTTCACAACGGCTTGTCGAAAGTCCTGGTCGAAACGACGCAACGGCTCGCCGCGCGCGCTGCCGGCGGATCGCCATTCGACACCGTCGCACTCTCCGGCGGCTGCTTCCAGAACCGCATTCTGTTCGAGAGCGTGGCGGCGGAACTGCGCGCGGCGGGATTTGTCGTGCTCACCCATGCCGACGTTCCGGCCAATGACGGCGGCTTGGCGCTCGGCCAGGCGGCGATCGGCGCCGCGCGCCTCCTCGAAACCGCAAGGCCCCAAGAAAGGCCCCAAACGAAAGGACGCGACCATGTGTCTCGGCATTCCAGGCTGCATCGTCAGAATAGACGATGCGGAGAATATGCTCGCGACCGTCGATATTTGCGGCGTCCGCCGGCAGATCAATATCTGCTGCGTCGTCGACGACGCCCACCCGGCGGAAAACTTGCGTCGGTGACTGGGTGCTGGTCCATGTCGGCTTTGCCATGAGCCGCATCGACGCCGACGAGGCCGCCGCGACGCTCGAAGCTGCTCCAGCAACTGGGCGAAGCCCAAGCGGAGCTCGAAAGCATGCGCGCGGCCAATGACGAGATCGCGCCGGCGGAACGGGAGCAGCGCGCATGAGCAACAGCGGCGAACTCGAGGCTCTCTATCCGTTCTTGCACGGCAAGCAACAGAATGCGGCGGCGCTTGATGCGGCCTTGCTGCATTCGGTGGAGGAGAAGGCCCGCGAATTCGCGCGAGACCAATGCGCGCTTTTTCGGTGCCCAGGCCGATATTCTGGTCGCGGCGGCCAAAGCGCTCGCCGACGTTTATCGCCACGGCGGCCGGTTGTTTTCCATGGGCAATGGCGGCTCGAGCTGCGATGCGTCGCACGTCGCCGTCGAGTTCGTGCACCCGATCACTGCCGGCCGGCCGGCGCTCGCCGCGATCAATCTCGTCGCCGACCTGGCGATGATTTCCGCCGTCGGCAACGACATCGGCTTCGAGCACGTCTTCGTCCGCCAAGTGATCGCCCAGGCGAAAGCCGGCGACGGCCTGATCGGCATTTCAACGAGCGGCAACTCGTCGAATCTCATCGCCGCCTTCGCCAAGGCCAAGGAGATGGGGCTTTCGACCATCGGTCTATCGGGCGGCGACGGCGGCAAGATGAAGTCGAGCGGCGTCTGCGACTACTGTCTTGTCGTTCCGACGACCTCGATTCATCGCATCCAGGAGTGCCACGTCGCGGCCTATCATATCCTGTGGGATCTGGTGCACACGATCCTTGCCGACGATCGCGGCTCGGCAACAACGAAGGGCGCGGCGGCATGAAATACGTCGACGAATATCGCGACCAGGCCAAGGCGCAAATCTTGCTGCGGGAGATCGAGGCGCTCGCCGCCGCGATCGAAACCACCGCGACGCGGCCGATCCAGATCATGGAAGTGTGCGGCGGCCACACCCATTCGATCTTCCGTTACGGCATCGAGGGCATGCTGCCGAAATCCATCGAGCTGGTGCACGGGCCGGGTTGCCCGGTCTGTGTGCTGCCGATGGGGCGCGTCGACGATTGCGTCGCCATCGCCGAGCGGCCGGAGGTGATTTTCACGACGTTCGGCGACGCGATGCGGGTGCCGGGCTCGCGCAAGAGCCTGCATGCAGGCCAAGGCCGACGGCGCCGACGTGCGCATGGTCTATTCGCCGATGGACGCGCTCGCGTTGGCGCGGCGCAATCCCGGCCCGCGAAGTCGTTTTCTTCGGCATCGGCTTCGAGACGACGATGCCCTCGACCGCGCTGACGGTGCTGCAGGCCGAACGCGACGGGATCGGCGAATTTTTCGGTGTTTTGCAATCACATCACCATCGTCCCGACCATCAAGGCGATCCTCGACAGTCCCGATCTGCATCTCGACGGTTTTCTGGGTCCCGGGCCACGTTTCGATGGTGATCGGCACCGCGCCGTACGAGTTCATCGCGCGCTTCTACAAGAAGCCGATGGTGGTGGCCGGCTTCGAGCCGCTCGACGTCCTGCAATCGATCTGGATGGTGCTCGAAGCAGATCAAGGAGGGCCGCTGCGAGATCGAAAATCAATATGCCCGCATCGTTCCGGAAGCCGGCAATGCGCCGGCGCTGCGCGCCGTCGCGCGCGTCTATGAATTGCGCGAATTCTTCGAATGGCGCGGGCTCGGTTCGATCGATCATTCCGGCGTGAAGATGCGCGCGGAATATGCCCGCTTCGACGCCGAGCGCAAATTCGCGGTGCCGAACGTCAAGATCGCCGATCCCAAATCCTGCCAATGCGGCGAGGTGCTGAAGGGCGTGATCAAGCCGTGGCAGTGCAAGGTGTTTGGCACGGCCTGCACGCCGGAGACGCCGCTCGGCGCGCTGATGGTGTCGTCCGAGGGCGCTTGCGCCGCCTACTACCAGTACGGCGGGGTGAAGCGGCAGCGCGAGGCGGCTGCAGCCGAAGGGGGGCGGCATGAACATCGCTCCCTTCATCGCCAAGCGCCGGCGCGGCAAGGTCCAGGTGCCGACGGTCACGCTCGCCCATGGCGGCGGCGGCAAGGCGATGAAGGATCTGATCGACGATGTGTTCGTCGAGGCTTTCGACAATCCGCTGCTGGCGCCGCTCGACGATCAGGCGCGGCTCGACCTTGCGGCCTTGGCCCGTCACGGCGACCGGCTCGCCTTCACCACCGATTCCTTCGTCGTCGATCCGCTGGTGTTTCCCGGCGGCGATATCGGCAAGCTTGC
>CAVUWO010000010.1:0-263939 GCA_963745155.1 uncultured Pseudomonadota bacterium
CTCTGAATAAACTCGTCATTGCGAGCGAAGCGAAGCAATCCAGAGTCACTGCCACTGACCCTGGATTGCTTCGTCGCTTCGCTCCTCGCAATGACGGCGTTTTGTTCGCTCGCAGCGACGCGCTAAGTCCGCTTCGGCCTAGTGCATCGCTTCTTTGATCAGCTCGTCGGCAGCTTCGGCCAGCAGCGTGTCGGCCGCCTCGCCGTAGACCGTCTCGCGGCCGATCTCCAGCATCACCGGCACCGCGAGCGGCGAGACATGGTCGAGCGCGCTTATGGACGATGTCGGCCCTTGATGCGCGAGAGCATCTCGGCGAGGCGGCGCACGTCGAGCAGGCCGGTCGCCGCGTCGGCGCGCGCGGCGCGCAGCAGCATGTGGTCGGGCTGGTGGCGTGCGCAGCACGTCATAGACGAGGTCGGTCGAGATGGTGACCTGCCGGCGGGATTTTTCCTCGCCGGGGAAGCGGCGGTCGATCAGGCCGGCGATGATCGCGCAGTTGCGGAAGGTGCGCTTCATCAGCGCCGATTCCGCGAGCCAGGCCTCGAGATCGTCGCCGAGCATGTCCTGTCGAAAAGATAATGCGAGCGAGAGGTCGCCGCGCGCGATATGCGCCGCGACGTCGCCGAGGCCCCAGACCGCGAGCGCGTATTCGTTGGCGACGAAGCCCATCGGCTTCAGCCGCGCGCGCTCCAGCCGCCGGGTCAGCAGCATGCCGAGCGTCTGATGGGCCAGACGGCCCTCGAACGGATAGCAGACGAGATAATGTTTGCTGCCGCGTGGAAAGGTCTCGACCAGCAGCTCGCGGGCGCCCGGCATCTGCGAGCGCCAGCTGGATTTCCAGCCATTCGCGACCTGCGCCGGCAGCGCGCGCCAGGCGCGCGGATCGGCAACGATCTTGCGCACCCGCGCGGCGAGATAGGTCGAAAGCGGAAATTTGCCGCCCTCATAGGCCGGCACCTTGGGGGCCTCCGCGGCCGAGCGCGAGACATAGACCTCGTCCTCGACCAGCGCCTCGTATTTGAGCATCTCGCCGGCGAAGACGAAGGTGTCGCCGGGCACCATGGTCTCGACGAAATATTCCTCGACCTCGCCGAGCAGCCGGCCGCCGCGCGGGATCAGCCGCGAGGCGCGCGAGCGCACCAGGCGGACTTTCAGCATGTCGGCCTCGACGATGGTGCCGACATTGAGCCGGTAGCGCTGCGCCACGCGCGGGTTGGCGATGCGCCAGCGCCCGTCCTTGCCCTGCCGGATGCGGGCGAAGCGCTCGTAGGCCTTGAGCGCGTAGCCGCCGGTGGCGACGAAATCGACCACGGAGTCGAAGTCCGCGCGGGTGAGGCCGGCATAGGGCGCGGCGGTCGTCACCTCGGCATAGAGCTCGTCGCTCAAGAACGGCTCGCCGCAGGCGCAGCCGAGCACGTGCTGGGCCAGCACGTCGAGCGCGCCGCGCGCAAGGGCGGCGTGTCCTGCGCGTTCTCGGCGATGGCGTCGAGCGCGGCGCGGCATTCCAGCACTTCGAAGCGGTTTGCCGGCACGAGCACGCCCTTCGACGGCTCGTCCATGCGGTGATTGGCGCGGCCGATGCGCTGCAGCAGCCGCGAAGCGCCCTTCGGCGCGCCGACATTGACGACGAGATCGACGTCGCCCCAGTCGACGCCGAGGTCGAGCGAGGAGGTGCAGACCACCGCGCGCAGCCGGCCGGCCGCCATCGCCGCCTCGACCTTGCGCCGCTGCGCCACGTCGAGCGAGCCGTGATGCAGCGCGATGGCGAGATTGTCGTCGTTGATGCGCCAGAGATCCTGGAAAATGAATTCGGCCTGGCTGCGGGTGTTGACGAAGACGAGCGTCGTGCGATGCGCCTTGATGAGCCGGTAGATTTCGTCGAGCGCATGGCGCGCCGAATGGCCGGCCCACGGCAGCCGCTCGCGGGTGTCGAGCATGGTGACGTCGGGCGCGGCGCCGGCAGCGGCGACGATGAGATCGGCGCGCGCGCTGCCCGCCGCGCGTTGCGGCACCATGAAGCGCGCGAGCTCTTCCGGCTCCGCCACGGTCGCCGAAAGGCCGACGCTCGTCAGATTGCGGCGCGAGGCGAAACAGCCGGGCAAGGCCGAGCGAGAGAAGATCGCCGCGCTTCGAGGTGACCAGCGCATGCAACTCGTCGAGGATCACGCGCTGGAGCGAGGCGAACAGATAAGGCGCGTCGGCGGAGGCAAGAAGGAGCGCCAGCTGCTCCGGCGTGGTGAGCAAAATTTCCGGCGGATCGCGGCGCTGGCGCGCCCGTTTCGAGGTCGGCGTGTCGCCGGTGCGCGTCTCGATGCGGACCGGCAGTCCCATTTCCTTGACCGGCGCTTCCAGATTGCGCGCAATATCGACCGCCAGCGCCTTGAGCGGCGAGATATAAAGCGTGTGCAGCCCGCCTTCGCGGCGCAGATCACGGCCGGTTGAAAAGAGGCGCCGCCGTATCGCTTCCCCTCCCCCTTGTGGGGAGGGGTTAGGGGTGGGGGGCGCGCCGCTCGGACCGGTGATGGGGGAAAGTGCACGTGTCTCCGCCCGTACTTCTCGTCCCGACCCCCACCCCCGACCCCTCCCCACACCCAAGTCGGATGTTTCCGACTTGGGCAATTCAACAGTGGCCGAACCCGGGAACACCCGGGTTCGGCTGGGGAGGGGAGCAGAAACACCGCTCAACTCCACCAAGCTCGGCAGAAAACCCGCCAGCGTCTTGCCGCCGCCGGTCGGCGCGATCAGCAGCACCGAGCGGCCGGCTTCGGCCTTGGCGAGGAGTTCAAGCTGATGGGCGCGGGGCGTCCAGCCGCGGCTGGCGAACCAGCGCGCGAATGTGTCCGGAAGGATCGCGGCGCGTTCGAGAACGGTCACCCGACAGAAGTAGCCATCGCCGGCTATGCGGTCGAGGCCTGCGCCACCACGACCAGGCTATCGACCGGGGCGCCCTTTTCGGTCCGCACCGTTGCCGCGGCGACAAGGACGAGCTTAAGGCCGGCCGCGGCGAGCACGTCACGGACGTAATGTTCGCCGTGCGCGTAGCGCAGCGTCGGCAGGAGTTTCACGCCGTTTTCGCCGCCATGGGTCTCGACCGTAAAGGCGACAGGCCCGCGCGGCGAGAGCACGCGCGTGATCGCGGCCATGATCGGCGCAAGGTCGTTGACATAGACAAAGACATCGGCGGCGAGGACGAGATGATATTGCGCACCGTCCGCGGCCTCGTCGGCGAGGAAAGCGGCGATATCGGCCGCGGCGAGGCGGTCATAAAGGCCCTTCGCCGCCGCCTGGGCGATCATCGCCGGCGACAGATCGACACCGACCAGGCGATCGCTGCAATCGCGAAAAGCGGCGCCGCCGAGCCCGGTGCCGCAGCCAAGATCGAGCATCGAGCCGCGACGTGCAGCGACCGGCCGGCCGGGCGCATCGCGGCTTCGACGGCATCACGCAGCATGGCCGGGCCGCGATAGCTCAGGCGCTCGGTGAGCGCCGTGTCGAAACGCGCCGGCATATTGGTCGAACAGCCGGCGCACATAGCTTTCGCTCATCGCCGGCGTCGCTTCGCCCGCCCCGAGCCGGGCAAGCTGCAGCCGCGCGCCGTGATAATCCTCCGGATCGGCATCGCGGGCATGCTCGAACGCGGCAACGGCGCCGTCGCGGTCGCCGAGCCGGTCGCGGATGGCGCCGAGCGCGAACCAGGCGGTGGCGAAGCGTGGCGCCAGCTCCACCGTCTGCGCCAGAATATCCGCCGCGCCGGCGAGGTCGCCGCGCGAAGCATGATCGAGCGCCCATTTGTAGCGGCGGTCGGCAATGAGATCGCCGGACGAGACGAACAGCGGGCCGGTGTCGGACATGGCCCGGTCATAGCCGGTAACAGCTTGCCCGGTAACAGCTTCCGAAATGAAGGCAGAAGTTTATCTAATGGGCATGCGTCCTGAAGACCTCCTCGTGCCGACGCCGGCCGGCGTCTGTTGCAAGCGCGGCTCTTTCCATATCGATCCGACGCGCCGGGTGGAGCGGGCGCTGATCACGCATGCCCATTCCGATCACGCCCGCGCCGGCCATGGCGCGGTGCTGGCGACGCGGGAAACCCTCGACCTGATGCGGCTGCGCTACGGCGAGAATTTCGCCGGCACGACCCAGGCGGTGGCTTATGGCGAGAACCTCGATCTCGACGGCGTCAAGGTCACCTTCCATCCCGCCGGCCATGTGCTCGGCTCCGCGCAGATCGCGGTCGAGGCCGAGGGCCTGCGCATCGTCGCGTCCGGCGATTACAAGGACGTCGCCGATCCGACCTGCGCGCCGTTCGAGCTGCTGCCGTGCGACGTCTTCATCACCGAGGCGACCTTCGCCTTGCCGGTGTTCCGCCATGGCGATCCGGAGGCGAGATCGCGCAGGCTCCTGCATTCGGTCGCGCTGTTTCCCGAACGTGCGCATCTCGTCGGCGCCTATTCGCTCGGCAAGGCGCAGCGGGTGATCGCGCTGCTGCGCAAGGCCGGCTACACGCGCCGATCTATCTGCACGGCGCGATGGAGGCGATCACGCGCTATTATGTCTCGCCGCGGCATCGCGCTCGGCGAGTTACGCCCGGTGCGCGGGGCGAGCAAGGCGGAGCTTGCCGGCACCATCACGCTGTGCCCGCCGTCGGCGTTGAGCGACCTGTGGACGCGGCGGTTTCCCGAGCCGGTCGCCGCGTTCGCGTCCGGCTGGATGCGGGTGCGGGCACGCGCGCGCCAGCACGGCGTCGAGCTGCCGCTGGTCATTTCCGATCACGCCGACTGGGACGGCCTCACCGCGACGATCGCCGCGACCGGCGCCGGCGAAATCTGGGTCACCCACGGCCAGGAAGACGCGCTGGTGCATTGGTGCACCACGCGCGGCCTGAGGGCGCGGCCGCTCGATATCGTCGGCTATGGCGACGAAGAGGAGGAAACCGAGGCGGCCGGCAACGAGGCGGAGGCATGAACCGCTTCGCCGAGCTTCTCGACCGCCTCGCCTACGAGCCCAGCCGCAACAACAAGCTGCGGCTGATGACGGATTATTTCCGTTCGACGCGCCGATCCCGAGCGCGGCTGGGCGCTGGCTGCGCTGACCGGAGCGTTGAGTTTCCAATACGCCAAGCCGGGGCTCATCCGCAGCCTGATCGCGGAGCGCACCGATCCGGTGCTGTTCGCGCTGTCCTATGATTATGTCGGCGATCTCTCGGAGACGGTCGCGCTGATGTGGCCGACGCCGGCACAGCGCGCTCCCCTCCCCCTTGCGGGGAGGGGCTGGGGGTGGGGGGCGGGACGAGAAGTACGGGCCGAGACGTCCGCGTCTCACCCCAGCGCCGCCCCAACCGGCCCGACCCCCACCCCTGACCCCTCCTCGCAAGGGGGAGGGGAATTACAGCTCACCGAAGTCGTCGAGACGCTCGCCACGCTCGGCAAGGCGGCATTGCCGCAACAGCTGGCGCGCTGGCTCGATGCAGCTCGACGAGACCGGGCGCTGGGCGCTGCTCAAGCTCGTCACCGGCGCGTTGCGGGTCGGCGTCTCGGCGCGGCTGGCGAAAGCCGCGGTCGCGGCGCTCGGGGCCGGCGATGCGCAGGACATCGAGCTGATCTGGCCCGGTCTCGCGCCGCCTTATATCGAACTGTTCGCCTGGCTCGAAGGCCGCGGCGACAAGCCGGCGGGCGGCGGTCCGGCAGCCGTTCCGGCCGCCGATGCTGGCGCATGCGCTCGATGTCGAAGATCTTGCCGAGCTCGATCCGGCGGCGTTCATCGCCGAGTGGAAATGGGACGGCATCCGTGTGCAGGCGGCGCCGGCCGCGACGGCGTCGCGCGGCTCTATTCGCGCACCGGCGAGGACATTTCCAAAAGCTTTCCCGATCTCCTCGACGCGCTGCATCTGCCCGGCGCGATCGACGGCGAACTCCTGATCGTGCGGGACGGTCGGGTGCAGTCCTTCAACGTGCTGCAGCAGCGGCTCAATCGCAAAACCGTCACACCAAAGCTGCTGGCCGAATTTCCCGCGCATCTGCGCGCCTATGATCTCCTGGCCGACGGCGACGACGATTTGCGCGCGCTGCCGTTCGCCGCGCGCCGCGCGCGGCTGGAAGACTTCGTCGCGCGGCTCGGCGACCCGCGCATCGATCTCTCGCCGCTCGTTGCGTTCGCGAACTGGGAGGATCTGACGGCGGCGCGCAGAGAACCCGGCAGCGGCCGGAGCGGGGCGCGGATGCCGAGGCGGTCGAGGGCGTCATGCTCAAACGGCGCGACGCGCCGTACCTGCCCGGCCGGCCGAAAGGCCCGTGGTGGAAATGGAAGCGCGACCCGTTCATCATCGACGCCGTGCTGATGTATGCGCAGCGCGGCCACGGCAAGCGTTCCTCGTATTATTCCGACTATACCTTCGGCGTCTGGACGCGCGGCGAAGCAGGCGACGAACTGGTCCCGGTCGGCAAGGCCTATTTCGGCTTCACCGACGAGGAGCTATTGCAGATCGACCGCTTCGTCCGCCGCAACACCACCGACCGGTTCGGCCCGGTGCGCGAGGTGCTGCACGCGCCCGATCAAGGTCTGGTGCTGGAAGTGGCCTTCGAGGGGCTGCAGCGCTCGACCCGGCACAAGTCCGGCTTGGCGATGCGCTTTCCGCGGATCAGCCGGCTGCGCTGGGACAAGCCGCCGGGAGAGGCCGACCGGCTGGAGCTGTTGGAAAGCATGCTCGCGCGTATCGAGCACGGACGGGCGTCGTGACCGGATCCGCCGCTGCGACACCACACAAGCTGCGCCGCGGGCGGTCATGGCGACCTTGCCGCGCTGGTCGCCATCGAGACCGCGGTCTTTGCGACCGACCGGCTGTCGCGACGAAGTCTGCGCCATTTCCTGGCGTCGCCGACCGCCGCGCTGATCGTCGCCGACGACGGCGGCAAAAGCCTCGCCGGCTATGCGCTGGTGCTTTTTCCACCGCGTTCTTTGCTCGCCCGCCTTTATTCCATCGCAGTCGCTCCCCACCTTGTGCGGCGAGGCCTCGGGCCATTGTTGCTGGCGGCGGCCGAGGAGGCCGCCAGGCGCCGCGGCCGGCGAGGCGATGCGTCTCGAAGTTCATGAGCACAACACGCGGGCGATTGCGCGCTACGAAAAATCGGGCTACCGATTTTTCGGCAGGCATCGGGATTATTATGACGACCACGGCGATGCTCTGCGCTTCGAGAAGCTGCTCGCCGCCCGGCGTTAGCCCCGGTGCCGTGCAAGACCTTGAACGCTTGATCGCCTTGAACGCATGACCGACCTTCATCCGCGCGCTGCCCGGGACTGGAAAGGGACCCATCCATGACCGGCTGGGTCATCCTGGTCGACCAGCCCCGCGATCTGCCCAACGCCGAGACCCCGCACAAGGTCATCACCACGACCGATTACCTGGCGCGGCCGCGCCTGTTCGAGATGGGCCGGCCGAAGCTGGTCAACCTCGTCCCGCTCCTACGCCTACCAGTCGAAGGGCTATTACGCGTCGCTCTTCGCCGAGGCGCGCGGCCATCGGGTGGTGCCGACCGTCGAGACCATGCTGGAGCTGCGCGAGCAGAAGCTCTACGAGCACGCGCTGCCGGAGCTCGAGGACGAGCTCAATCGTTGCGCCCGGCGCGCCGACTATCAGCCCGACGCGCGAGTTCCGGCTGCTGGTCTGCTTCGGCATCGCGCGCGATACCCGTTTCGAATCGTTCGGCCGGCTGCTGTTCGACTGGTTCCGTTGCCCCGCGCTGGAAGTCGACCGTCGACCCGGGCGCCTGGCTCTCGATCGACCGCATCCGCCCGCGCAACATCACCCGGCTCGCCAACGGCGAGGGCGAATTCTTCCGCGAGTCGCTGCACAATCACACCAAGCGCGAATGGCGCGATCCCAAGGCGCGCTCCATCGCCAAATACGATCTCGGCGATCCTCTACGATCCCAACGAGAAGATGGCGCCGTCGTCGCCGGCCTCGATCAAGCATTTCGCCCGCATCGCCGAGAAGCTCTCGGTCGACGTCGAGCCGATCACCAAGCGCCAGCTCGCCGAACTGGCCGAGTATGACGGCCTGTTCATCCGCGAAACCACCTCCATCGACAATCACACCTACCGCTTCGCCCGCCGCGCCTGGCAGGAAGGCATGCCGGTCATCGACGATCCGATCTCGATGATCCGCTGCACCAACAAGGTGTTCCTGATGGAGCTTCTCGGCCAGAACCAGGTGCCGACGCCGCCGACCGTGATCATCACCGAGGATACCGATCTCGCTAAGCCGATCGACGAATTCGGCCTGCCGCTGGTGGTCAAAATTCCCGACGGCTCGTTCTCGCGCGGCGTGCACAAGGTCGAGTCGCTCGCCGAGTTCAAGCGCGTCTGCGACGAACTGTTCGAGGAAACCGACCTGCTGCTGGCGCAGAAATTCCTGCCGACCGAGTTCGATTGGCGCGTCGGCGTGCTTGCCGGCGAGCCGCTGTTCGTCTGCCAATACCGCATGGCGCGCGGCCATTGGCAGATCGTCAAGCACCGCGCCGACGGCTCCGCGCGCGAGGGCGGCTTCCGCACCTTCGACCTCGATCAGGCGCCGCCTGCGCTGATCGACATCGCCGTGCGCGCCGCGCGCCCGATCGGCGACGGCTTTTACGGCGTCGATATCAAGCAGACCGACAGCGGCTTCATGGTCATGGAAGTCAACGACAATCCCAACCTCGAACACGGCATCGAGGACGCCGTCGGCAAGGACGAGGTCTGGATGCGCCTGTTGCGCTGGTTCATCGACCGGTTCGAGCAGTAATTCAGCGCCCGTCATTCCGGGGCCCGCCGAAGGCGCGGCCTCGAAGGACCACAGCGCTGCGGCCGCGCAGGCCCTTCGAGGCTCGGCGCGCCGCGCCGAGCGCCTCCGGATGACGACGTATGTTACCTTACCGCCACCTTCGGCCCAGCGACCTTCATCACTTGCTCCAACGGCCAGCGCGGCCGCGGCGCGAAATCCAGGCCGTCGGTGAGGCCGAGCGCGAGGCGCTCGGCGCCGGCCCAGGCGATCATGGCGCCGTTGTCGGTGCACAAAGCGGGCGGCGGCGCCACCAAAGTGGTGCCGACTTCGAACGCGACGCGGTGCAGGACCTTGCGGATCGCCTGGTTGGCGGCGACGCCGCCGGCGCAGACGAGCGCCGTCGGCGTGCCGACACGGGCGCGGAACATTTTCAGGCCAGCGCGCAGCCGGTCGATCACCACGTCGGTCACCGCCTGCTGGAACGAGGCGCACAGATCGGCGACGTCCTGATCGCTCAACGGCGCGACCTTCTCCGCTTCGATGCGCAGCGCGGTTTTCAGGCCGGACAAGCGAAAAGTTGGCGTCATGGCGGCCGGCCATCGGCCGCGGCAGCGTGAAACCGCGTCGGATCGCCGCGCGACGCCTCCTGCTCGACCAGCGGGCCGCCCGGATAGCCGAGGCCAAGCAGCTTTGCCGTCTTGTCGAACGCTTCGCCGATCGCGTCGTCGACGGTGCCGCCGAGCCGCAGATAATCGCCGACGCCGCGCACGCCGAGGATTTGGGTGTGGCCGCCGGAGGCGAGAAACAGGCAATAGGGAAACGCCGTCGCGTCGGTCAGCCGCGCGGTGAGCGCATGGGCTTCGAGGTGATTGACCGCGATCAGCGGCTTGTCGTGGTCGAGCGCGATCGCCTTGGCCATGGTCAGCCCGACGATCAGCCCGCCGATCAACCCCGGCCCGGCGGCGGCCGCGACGCCGTCGAGCGCCGCGAAGCCGACATCGGCTTCGCCATCGCCTTGGCGATGATGTGGTCGAGCGCCTCGACATGGGCGCGGGCGGCGATCTCGGGCACGACGCCGCCGAACGCGGCATGCTCGTTGATCTGCGACAGCACGACGTTGGACAGAATGCGGCCGCGCTCGCCGTCCGCGGTCCACTCGACCACGGCGGCGGCGGTCTCGTCGCAGGTCGTCTCGATGCCGAGGATGATCATGGGTTTGTTCTACGGTTGGAGCATGTCCTGCGAAAGTGGAAACCGGTTTTGCGAAGAGGACATGCTAAATCAAAGGCTAGAGCGTCGCCCGATTCCATTTGATCGGGATACGCTTTGAGCGCGGCCTAGCACCTGAAGGTCCCATGGCACAATCCTCCGCCAACGCCTCTCTCCTGCGCATCGGCTCGCGCGGCTCGCCGCTGGCGCTGGCGCAGGCGCACGAGGTGCGAAGCCGGCTCGCCGCGGCGGCGAGGCCTCGATCCGGAGCGGATCGAGATCGAGGTCATCCGCACCACCGGCGACGCGATCCAGGACCGGCCGCTCGCCGAAGCCGGCGGCAAGGGGCTGTTCACCAAGGAGATCGAGGAGGCGCTGATCTCCGGCGCCATCGATCTCGCGGTGCATTCCTCGAAGGACATTCCGACCGTGCTGCCGGCGGGCTTGATGCTGGCGGGCTTCCTGCCGCGCGAAGATGCGCGCGACGCCTTCATCAGCCGCAAGGCGAAGACCTTGCGCGATCTGCCGGCCGGCGCGGTGGTCGGCACCGCTTCGCTGCGGCGGCAGGCCCTGGTCCGACGGGTGCGGCCGGACCTGACGGTGGTGTCGCTGCGCGGCAATGTCGAGACGCGGCTGCGCAAGCTCGAGGCCGGCGAGGTCGATGCGACGCTGCTCGCCGTCGCCGGCTTGAAGCGGCTCGGCCTCCTTGCGGCCGCGACCGCCATCCTCGATCCCGACGAATTCCTGCCGGCCGTCGGTCAGGGCGCGATCGGGATCGAGACCCGCGCGGACGATGCCGCGACGCGCGCGCTCGTCGCCACGATCGACGACGCTGATACCGCGACGGCGCTGGCCGCCGAGCGCGCCTTCCTCGCCGTGCTCGACGGCTCCTGCCGCACGCCGATCGGCGGCCATGCGACGGTCAGCGGCGACGCCATCAGCTTCCGCGGCATCATCGTCAAACCCGACGGCAGCCCAAGCGTTCGAGGTTTTGCGCAGGGACGCCGCGAGGATGCCGCGGCGCTCGGCGCCGACGCCGGCCGCGAATTGCAAGAACGCGCCGGCGCCGACTTTTTTGCGCGGCCTTGAGCGTGCGGCTCCTGGTGACGCGACCGAGACCCGAAGCGGAGCGCACCGCGGCGATCCTGCGCGCGCGCGGCCATGACCGTCGTCATCGCGCCGCTCTTGCGCATCGAAGCGGTCGCCGACGCCGAAATCGGCGCCGGACCGTGGGCGGCGATTCTGGTGACCAGCGCCAATGCGGCGTCCGGAGATCGTGGCCCATCAGCGCTTTCCGATGTTGCGCACCTTGCCCGTTTTCGCGGTCGGCGAGCGCAGCGCCGCAGGCGATGCGCGACGCCGGCTTCGCCGACGTGACTTCGGCCGACGGCGACGTCGGCGATCTCGCGCGGCTAGTCGCGGAGCGCCTGCCCGGCGGAGCGGCTTCCTCTATCTTGCCGGCGCCGAGCGCGCCGGGGACCTTGCCGGCGATCTTGCCGCGCGCGGCTTTGCCGTCGACACCGCCGTGGTCTATCGCGCCGTCGCCGCCACCGATCTTGCGCCCGACGCGGTTCGCGGCGATCGCCGCACGGCATCGACGGCGTGCTGCATTTCTCGCGCCGCAGCGCGGAGGCTTATGTCGCGGCCGCCCGCGCCGCGCGGCCTGCGTTGCCGAGGCGCTGGAAAAGCCCGCCCATTTTTGTCTGTCCGCGCAGGTGGCGGAGCCGCTCGCGCAAGCCGGCGCGTCCGACATCCGCATCGCGCCGCAGCCGACCGAGGCCGCGCTGATCGCGCTTATTCCCCGGCGTGAAGCGTGTCAGCGACCCTGGACGGCGCATTCGGTCCAACGTGTTGCCGGCATCATTGCCGCGTACTATGCCGTGGCAGCGAGCAGCCGGGCATCGAATCGGCCGCTTGCCTGTGGAGCGCGCATGACGAGCGAGCCCGACAGCACGCCGCGTCGCCGGCCGCCGACCATCGATCTGACGGCGACCGAGGTCGCAACCGAACAACCGGAACGAAGCGAACGGCGCGAAGCGACCGCCGCGCCGGGCGCGCAGGCGTGCGGTCTGATTTCGGGCGCTTGCGGCCGCAGGTCACTCATATGGTCGGCGCCGCCGTCGGGTGCGATGGCCGTGCTGGCGATCGTCGCCGGCACTTTGGGTTGCCGGGCTTCGGTCCGTCGCCCGAGCAGTGCGCCGGCGCTGCTCCGCCGTCCGACACCGCTGCCGTCAAGGAAATTTCGGCGCGGCTCGACAAGATCGAGACGGCGCTCGCGGCGCGCCGGCCGGACGAAGCGCTCGCCGCGCGCCTCGCGGCGGCGGAAGCCCAGACCAAGGCGCTCGACGATACGCTTGCGGCGCTCAATCGCCGGCTCGACGACATCGCGGTGACGGCGCGCAGCGCCCAGGCGCGTGCCGACGCCGCGGCGGCCGCGGCCGATGCGTCGAAAAGCGCCGCGCAGGCCGGCGTCCAGCGCGGCGACCTCGAGGCGCTGGCCAACCGCATCGCGGCGCTCGAGCAGCGCGCATGAGATCGCTTTCCGACGACGTTGCGCAGCGCCCCGCCAGCGCCGACGACCGCGCGGCGCGCCTTGACCGTCGCCGCCGAGGCGCTGCGCGCCGCGGTCGAGCGCGGCGCGCCTTATGCGGCCGAACTCGCGCGCGGTGAAATCGTTCGGCGTCGATGCGAGCGCGCTGACGCCGCTCGAGCCGTTTGCCGCCGACGGGCGTGCCGAGGCGCACGGCGCTGGCGCAGGAACTTGCCGACGCTCACGCCGGCGCTTTGCACGCACGTCCGGGGCGGCGCCGAGCGAAGGCTCGTTCCTCGGCCGGCTCGAGGCCAACGCGCAAAAGCTCGTCCGCGTCACGCCGGTCGATGCGCCGCGCGGCGATGACCCGGCGCGGTGATCGCGCGCGACCGATGCCGAGGCGGCGCGCGGCGATATCGCCGCCGCGCTCGCCGAAATTGTCCCACCTGCCCGACGGCGCGCGCTCGGCGGCGGAGGCCTGGGTCAAAAAAGCCCAGGCGCGCGAAGCGGCCATCGCGGCGAGCCGGCGCATCGCCGCCGACGCGCTCGCCGCGCTCGGCAGGCCGGTCACGCAATGATCCGCGTCGTCTTCTTCCTCATCGTCGTCGGCGCGCTGTCGCTCGGCGTGGTCTGGCTCGCCGACCGGCCGGGCGACGTCGTCGTCACCTGGCAGGGCTGGCGCATCGAGACGTCGCTGATGGTGCTGGGCGCGGCGGTGCTGGCGGCGATGGCGGTGCTGGCGCTGCTGTGGAGCCTTGCTGCGCGCGATGCTGCGTTCGCCGTTCACGCTGTTCAGTCTATCTGCACCGCCGCCGCGGCGAGCGCGCCTATGAGGCGATCTCGCGCGGGCTGATCGCGGTCGGCGCCGGCGATCTCCGCCGCCGCGCGCAAGCACAGCGCCGAAGTCAAGCGCATCGCGCCGGCCGAACCGCTCGCGCTGCTGCTCAGCGCGCAGGCGGCGCAGCTCGCCGGCGACCGCGAGAGCCGCCGACCGCGCCTTCCGCGCCATGGCGAGCCGCGCCGATACCAAGGCGCTCGGTCTGCACGGCCTGTTCGTCGAGGCGCAGCGCCGCGGCGATCTTGCCAGCGCCCGCGCCTTTGCCGAGGAGGCGGCGCGCACGAGCCCGTCGCTCGGCTGGGCCGGCAAGGCGGTGCTCGAATTCCGCTGCGCCACCGGCGATTGGGCCGGCGCGCTGGCGCTGCTCGAAAGCAACAAGCGCGCGCTCGACAAGGAGATCTATCGCCGCCAGCGCGCGGTGATGCTCACCGCCCGCGCGCTCGCCGCGGAGGAGACCGACCGCGACAACGCCAAGGCGTTTGCGCTCGAAGCGGCGAAGCTGGCGCCGACGCTGGTGCCGGCGGCGGCGCTCGCCGGCCGCATGCTCGCCGAGGGCGGCGAATTGCGCAAGGCGACGCGCATCCTCGACAAGGCCTGGCGGGCCAATCCGCATCCCGGATCTCGCCCAGCGTCTTTGCCGATCTTCGCTTCGGCGACACGGCGCGCGACCGCCTCAAGCGCATCGAAGCGCTGGCGAAGAAAGTGCCCGGCCATGTCGAAGGCGCGCTGGCGCTGGCGCGCGCCGCGCTCGACGCGCAGGAATTCGGCAAGGCGCGCGCCGCGCTCGCCGCCTATCTTGCGGCGCCGACCAGGCGCGTCGCGCTGTTGATGGCCGAACTGGAGCGCGCCGAGCACAGCGACGAAGGCCGCGCCCGCGAATGGATGGCGCGCGCGCTCCATGCGGCGCCCGATCCGGCCTGGACCGCCGACGGCCACGTTTCCGACCGCTGGCTGCCCGTCTCCCCGTCACCGGCCGGCTCGACGCCTTCGACTGGCGCGTGCCGCTCACCGGCATTGCTCTCCGCGCCGGTGATCGAGCCGGAGCCGGCCGCGGCCCTGCCGGTCGTGCCGGCTGGCGAGCCGCCGAAGGCGGCGCCGACGCGCGGGAGCCGAAAGCCGGCCGCCGTCGCGACATCCGCCGCCGCGCCGGCGCGCCGCCGCGCGCCCGTCGGCGCCGCCGAAAGCCGAGGCCGTGATCCCGCTGGTTCATGCGCCCGACGATCCCGGCCCCGATGCTGTCGAGGAGAGCGAAGCCGCCGCCGCGCCGGAAACCAGCGGCTGGCGAAAGATTCTTCGAGCAACTCGATTGCTCGGCCATGACTTGCTTGCCATGACTCCGTGACCGCCGCGTGCATTATAGTGCATGAACTATAATGCATACGAGCGTGCTGCCGATGGCGAAGCCGACGGCCAATGACCAACTCGGCGATCAGCCAATCGCCGCTCGGCCAAACGAGGCGGCCGTCGCGGCCGCGTTTCTCGCCGCGATCGGGCGTGAAGTGCGGCAGCCATCGCGCCAAGCGCGGCATGACGCGGCGGCAATTGGCGGAAGCCTCGCTGACCTCGGAACGCTATTTGGCGCAGATCGAGAGCGGCGCCGGCAATCCGTCGGTCAGCGTGCTGCGCGCCATCGCCCAGGCGCTCGAACTTCCGGCCGCGGCGCTCCTGCCGGAGACCGGCGCGCGCACCGCCGCGCTCGGCGCCATCCTCGATCTCGTCGCGCAGGTGCCGGAGGGCGAACTGCCGGCGCTTGCCAAGGAGATCGAGGCGCGCGTCGCGCTTCGCGCCGGCGGCCGACCGCGCCCGGCGCATCGCGCTCATCGGCCTGCGCGGCGCCGGCAAATCGACGCTCGGGCGGATGCTGGCGCAGCATCTCGGCTGGCCGCTTGATCGAGCTCGACCGCCGGGTCGAGGAGGATTACGGCGCCAGCATCCCCGATCTGATCGAGATGGCCGGCACGGCGACGTTCCGCCGCCACGAGCGCTGCGCGCTGCGAGCGCGTGATCGCCGAGCACGAGGCGGCCATCATCACCACGGCCGGCGGCATCGTCTCCGACCCGGAGACGTATGCGCTGCTGCTGCGCCGGACCCATACGGTCTGGATCAAGGCGCGGCCGGACGAGCATATGAGCCGCGTGATGGCGCAGGGCGATTTCCGCCCGATGGCGCAGAACCGCGGCGCGATGGCGGACCTCGTCGCCATCCTCGAAGCCCGCCGCGCCGATTATGCCCGCGCCGAGGCCGAGGTCGATACCTCCGGCGACTCGGTCGAGCAGAGCTTTACGAAGCTGTTTCAAGCCGTTGCGCCATGGACCCGGAGCGCCGCGCGTGAGTGAAGTGCCGAGTACGAGTGCAAGCGCGGCTGTCGACTCTGCCCGACGAAGGTTTCCTCGAGCTTCCTGCCGCATGCGGCTCGAATACCGCATGATCGGCCCGCGGCCGGATGCGGCGCCGACCATCGTCATGCTGCACGAGGGCCTCGGCAGCGTCGGCCTGTGGGGCGACTTCCCCGAAAAACTCGCCGCGGCGACCGGCGCCGGCGTGTTCGTCTATTCGCGCGCCGGCTACGGCAAATCGAGCCCCGGCCCGCTGCCGCGCGCCATCACGTTCATGGACGAGGAGGCGCGCGAGGTGCTGCCGCGCGTGCTCGCGGCCATCGGCTTTCAGCGCGGCATTCTGTTCGGCCACAGCGACGGCGCCTCGATCGCCGACAATCTATGCCGGCAGCATCCAGGATCACCGGGTGCGCGGCCTGGTGCTCATGGCGCCGCATTTCTTCACCGAGGATGCCGGGCTTGCGGAAATTCGCCGCGCCCGCGAAGCGTTCAAGTCCGGCGTGTTGCGCGAAAAACTCACGCGCTGGCACGCCGATGTCGACTGCGCCTTCTACTCCTGGAACGGCCCGTGGCTCGATCCGGCGTTCCGCAAGTGGGATATCACCGACGTGCTCGGCTATATCCGCGTGCCGGTCCTGGTCGTGCAGGGTGCCGATGACCAATACGGCACGATCAAGCAGGTCGAAGCCGTGCAGGCAGGGTGCTTCTGCCCGGTCGAGACGGCGGTGCTGCCGGGCGTGCGGCATTCGCCGCATCGCGATGCGCCCGGCGCTGACGCTTGAGATCACCGCCGGTTTCATCAATCGCCTGTTGCGCGATCACGGTGAGAGCCAACGGCCCGCCAATTCCGGGGTTGCGGCCTGATGCAATATAGTGCATATAGAGCCCAACCGCTTCATGCACTATAATACAACCGCATCATCAGGGCAGGATTCCCCCGGCCGAGGCCTCGAAGATGAGCCGATCTCCTCACGCTGCCGAGCGGCCGTTGGCGAACGGCCAGACGCGGATCGATTTCCAGACCGAGCCGTCGCGCTACCGGCACTGGAAGCTCGCCATCGACGGCGAGATCGCCACGCTGGTCATGGACGTCGACGAGACGCGGCGGGCTGTTCGAGGGCTACGACCTCAAGCTCAATTCCTACGACCTCGGCGTCGACATCGAGCTTGCCGACGCGTTGGAGCGGCTGCGTTTCGAGCATCCGCAGGTGCGCGTCGCGGTGCTGCGCTCCGGCAAGCCGCGGGTGTTCTGCGCCGGCGCCAATATCCGCATGCTGGCCGGCGCCAGCCACGCCCACAAAGTCAATTTCTGCAAATTCACCAACGAGACGCGCAACGGCATCGAGGATCTGAGCGAGCATTCCGGCGTCGCGACAATTTGCGCCATCAACGGCACGGCGGCCGGCGGCGGCTACGAGCTGGCGCTGGCAGCCGACCACATCATGCTGGTCGACGACGGCTCCTCGGCCGTGGCGCTGCCGGAACTGCCGCTGCTCGCGGTGCTGCCCGGCACCGGCGGCCTTACCCGCGTTGCCGACAAGCGCAAGGTCCGCCGCGACCATGCCGACGTGTTCTGCACCACCGAGGAAGGCGTCAAAGGCAAGCGCGCGGTCGAGTGGCGGCTGGTCGATGAGGTCGTGCCCGGATCGAAGTTCGATGAGACCGTCGCCGCGCGCGCCAAGGAATTCGCAGCAAAGTCGCGCCGCGGCGCGCAAGGGCCGGGCATTACGCTCACGCCCGTTGACGCGCAGTTTCACCGCGAGCGGCGTCGATTACGGCCTTGTCTCCGTCGCGTTCGACCGCGGCGGGCGCATCGCCACCATCGCGCTGCGCGGACCTGAAGCGCCGCCGCCGGCGTCGGTCGATGCCCTGATGGCGCTGGGCGCGGAATTCTGGCCGCTGAAGCTCGCGCGCGAACTCGACGACGCCATCCTCAATATCCGGCTCAACGAATTCGATGTCGCCGCGATCGTGTTCAAGTCCGCGGGCGATCCGGCCGAGGTCGTGGCCTACGAACATTTCCTCGACGCCAACAAAGATCATTGGCTGGTGCGCGAAATCCGCCATTACTGGAAGCGCGTGCTCAAGCGCGTCGATCTCACCTCGCGCTCGCTGGTCACGCTGATCGAGCCGGGCTCGTGCTTTGCCGGCACGCTTGCGGAAATTGCCGTTTGCCAGCGACCGCTCCTACATGTTCGCTCGGCGCCCGCGACGGGAGATAACAAGCCACCGGCAACGATTGTTCTGACGCGACGCCAATTTCGGCGCCGTACCCGATGTCGAACGGGCTGACGCGGCTCGCCAGCCGGTTTCTCGCCGATCCGGCTGACCTCGACCGCAGCGCAAGCCGAGCGCGGCAAGATGCTCGACGCGCGAGCGTGCGCAAGAACTCGGGCTCGTCACCTTCGCGCTCGACGACATCGACTGGGACGACGAGGTGCGCGTGTTCCTGGAGGAGCGCGCGAGCTTCTCGCCGGACGGCTTGACCGGCCTCGAGGCCAATCTGCGCTTCGCCGGCCCGGAGACCATGGAATCGAAAATCTTTGCCCGGCTGAGCGCGTGGCAGAACTGGATCTTCCAGCGCCCCAACGCGATCGGCGAGGAGGGCGCGCTCAAGCGCTACGGCACCGGGCAGAAGCCGGTGTTCGATACGCGCCGGGTTTGAGGCGGGGAAATCAGGAGAGCGGCCATGGACATCGAAGCGATCGACTACACCACCAAGATCCCGAACAACGTCAATCTCGCCGAAGACCGCCAGGTGCTCCGCGCGCTGGAAAGCTGGCATCCCGGCTACATCGACTGGTGGAAGGACATGGGGCCGCAGGGCTTTCAGGAGGCGCTCGTCTATCTGCGCACCGCCGTCTCCGTCGATCCCAAGGGCTGGGCGAAGTTCGACTATGTGAAAATGCCCGAATACCGCTGGGGCATTTTGCTCGCGCCCAAGGAAGAGGACCGCAAGATTCCGTTCGGCCGCCATTACGGCGAGCCGGCCTGGCAGGACGTGCCCGGCGAATACCGCGCGCATGCTGCGCCGCCTCGTCGTCATCCAGGGCGACACCGAGCCGGCTTCGGTCGAGCAGCAGCGCCATCTCGGCAAGACCGCGCCGTCGCTCTACGACATGCGCAACGTCTTCCAGGTCAATGTCGAGGAAGGCCGGCATTTGTGGGCGATGGTCTACATCCTGCAGAAATATTTCGGCCGCGACGGCCGCGAGGAGGCCGCGGAACTGCTTGCAGCGCCGCTCCGGCGACGCCGACAAGCCGCGCATGCTCGGCGCCTTCAATGAAGCGACGCCGGACTGGCTGTCGTTCTTCATGTTCACCTTCTTCACCGACCGCGACGGCAAGATGCAGCTCGAAAGCCTGGCGCAGTCGGGCTTCGACCCGCTGTCGCGCACCTGCCGCTTCATGCTGACGGAAGAAGCGCACCACATGTTCGTCGGCGAGACCGGCGTCGGCCGCACCATCCAGCGCACCTGCGAGGCGATGCTGGCGGCCGGCATCGACGATCCCACCGACATCGAAAAGGTGCGCAAGCTCGGCGTCATCGACCTGCCGACCATCCAGAAGAAGCTCAACCTGCACTATTCGCTGTCGCTCGATCTGTTCGGCTCGGAGGTCTCGACCAACGCCGCCAACGCCTTCAACGCCAGCCTCAAAGGCCGCTTCCAGGAAACCAGGATCGAGGACGATCACCGGCTCGAGACACGCGATCTATCCGGTGCTCAAACTTGTCGACGGCGAGATCAAGCGGGTCGACGAGCCGGCGCTCACCGCGGTCAATATGCGGCTGCGCGACGACTACACCGCCGACTGCCAGCGCGGCGTCGAGCGCTGGAACAAGGTCATCGGCAAGACCGGCGTCGCGTTCAAGCTCGAACTGCCGCACGTCGCGTTCCACCGCCAGATCGGCGAATTCCAGAACGTGCAGGCGTCGCCGGGCGGCGTATTGCTCGATCAAGCGACCTGGAACCGCGAGGCCGGCAAATGGCTGCCGACCAAAGACGACGGCGACTTCATCGTCAGCCTGATGCAGCCGGTTTCGGAGGCAGGCCAGTTCGCCGGCTGGATCGCCCCGCCGCGCATGGGCATCGACAACAAGCCCGGCGACTTCGAATATGTGAGGATCGCGGCGTAAATCAGCCGCCAGCACGCTTCGCACTCCTTCTCCCCGCGCGCGGTCACGTGCGGGGAGAGGTGACTAACGCCACTCCCGCACGTCGACGAAATGTCCGGCGATCGCGGCGGCTGCGGCCATGGCAGGCGACACCAGATGGGTGCGGCCCTTGTAGCCCTGGCGGCCTTCGAAATTGCGGTTCGAGGTCGAGGCGCAACGTTCGCCCGGCGCGAGCTTGTCCGGGTTCATGGCGAGGCACATGGAGCAGCCGGGCTCGCGCCATTCGAAGCCGGCCTTGATGAAGATCTTGTCGAGCCCTTCGGCCTCGGCTTGTTCCTTCACCAGCCCGGAGCCGGGCACGATCATCGCGTTCTTGATGCTGGCGTTGACGGTCTTGCCGTCGACCACCTTGGCCGCAGCGCGCAAATCCTCGATGCGGCCGTTGGTGCAGGAACCGATGAAGACGCGGTCGATGGCGATGTCGGCGATCTTCTCGCCGCCGGCAAGGCCCATATAGGCGAGCGAGCGCGCGGCAGCCTCGCGCTTGTGCGCGTCCTTGATGTCGTCGGGGCGCGGCACGCGGCCGGTGATCGAGACCACCTGCTCGGGGTTGGTGCCCCAGGTGACGAGCGGCGGCAGTTTGGCGGCATCGAGCCTGATCTCGCGGTCGAAATGGGCGCCGTCGTCGGAACGAAGCGTCTGCCAGTAGCGCACGGCATCGTCCCAGGTCTTGCCCTTCGGCGACTTCGGGCGATCCTTCAGGTAGGCATAGGCCTTGTCGTCCGGCGCGATGAAGCCCGCCTTGGCGCCGGCCTCGACCGACATGTTGCAGATGGTCATGCGGCCTTCCATCGACAGCGCCGAGATGGCGTCGCCGGCATATTCCAGCGCATAGCCGGTGCCGCCGGCGGTGCCGATCTCGCCGATGATCGCGAGGATGATGTCCTTGGCGGTGACGCCCTCGGGCAGCTTGCCGTCGACGACGGCGCGCATGTTCTTCGACTTGTTCTGGATCAGCGTCTGCGTCGCGAGCACGTGCTCGACTTCCGAGGTGCCGATGCCGTAGGCGAGCGCGCCGAACGCGCCATGGGTGCCGGTGTGGCTGTCGCCGCACACCAGTGTCGTGCCGGGAAGCGTGAAACCTTGCTCCGGCCCGATGATGTGGACGATGCCCTGGCGCTTGTCGAACTCGTCGAAATATTCCAACCCGAAAAATTTGGCGTTCTCGGCGAGATAGGCGATCTGCGCCTCGCTCTCGGGATCGGGATTCTTCTGCCGCCGGTCGGTGGTCGGCACATTGTGGTCGACGACGCACAGCGTGCGCTCCGGCGCGTGCACCTTGCGGCCGGAGAGCCGCAAGCCCTTCGAACGCCTGCGGGCTCGTCACCTCGTGCACCAGATGCCGGTCGATATAGATGAGGCAGGTGCCGTCCGGTTGCTCGTCGACGAGGTGATCGGTCCAGATTTTATCGTAGAGGGTCGTGGGTGTGCTCATGGTCGCTTGCTGATTGGACGTTATCGGTGGGGAGGAAGGAGCGCGGATGTCACTCGGCGGCGGTCGGCTTTTTGCGCTGGTGAACGATGACGCGCATGCGCGCAAAATCCTCGTCGGTCAGCGGCGGATTGTCCGGGTCGGAAAGCGCCGCCGCCTCGATTTCCTCGTCGGACATCGCGTCGAGCTCGGCCCAGTCGACCGCATCGAGGGCCTTCTCCAGTTCATCGGGCTTTTTCTTCTTCGTATCCACGGCGTTCCCTGCGGCTTGCGTACCTTACCGAAATAATGCGCCGTACATGACCTCGCCAGACGAAGATACAGGTTACCAGACGTCCTCGGACGGGGCCAATCGCGATCAAACGTTGTTCGTCAAGACCGGATTTCGGCGATGGTCGCACGACGCAACCCGGATCGTCGAGGATCGCAGCGCCAGCGATGAGCGGCAGACCGTGCTTGCGCCGATTGACCAAAATCTTTGGCGTCGTCCCACTCGTAATCCTTGTAGTGGCCAATCGGCGGTGGCCGAACGACACGTCGACCGCCGCTGGGGGATCTACTCCGCCGCCTTCGGCTTGGCGGCTTCGCTCTGGGCGCTGTGGTCCTGGCGCTCGGCGATGCGGGCCGATTTGCCGCGGAGGCCGCGCAGATAATAGAGCTTGGCGCGGCGCACCTGGCCGCGGCGCACCACCTTGATCGAGTTCGATCATCGGCGAATAGAGCGGGAAGACGCGCTCGACACCCTCGCCGTACGAAATCTTCCGCACGGTGAAGTTTTGGTGGAGCCCGCCGCCGGCGCGGCCGATGCAGACGCCTTCATAGGCCTGCACGCGGGTGCGCTCGCCTTCGACGATCTTGACGTTGACGATGACGGTATCGCCCGGCTGGAAATCGGGGATTTCCTTGTTGGCGGTAAGCTTCGCCACTTGTTCTTGTTCGATTTCTTTGAGCAGGTTCATGGCGAATTCTCCAACAGCTGCGCGTGCCTCGCGCGGCTCCGACCTTGGTCTAAGCGGGTTTCGGGCGAGCTTCTACGCTACCGCGCGGCGTTTGTCACCTTGTCGTCACTCGTTATTGCCGTTTCGCGCCGGGAGCGGGCGCCGCGCCGCCGCCAAATCCGGGCGGCGTTCGGTGGTAATCCGTTCCGCCTGCCGTCGCCGCCAAGCCGCGATCTTGGCGTGATCGCCCGACAGCAGGATTTCGGGGATCGAGAGCCCCTCCCAGACCTGAGGCCGGGTGTAGTGGGGATATTCCAACAGGCTGTCGGCGAAGCTTTCTTCGGCCATCGAGGCCGTCTTGCCCATGACGCCCGGGATCAGCCGTACGCAGGCGTCGATCAGCACCAAGGCGGCGATTTCGCCGCCGGACAGCACATAATCGCCGATCGAGACCTCTTCCAGCCCGCGGGCCGCGATCACGCGCTCGTCGACCCCTTCGAACCGGCCGCAGACCAGGATCGCGCCGGGACCGGCGGCCAGCGCCTCGACACGCTGCTGCGTCAGCGGCGCGCCGCGGGGCGAAAGGAGGAGACGCGGTCGGTCATCGGTCGCGGCCGCATCGATGGCGCGACCGAGCACGTCCGCCTTCATCACCATGCCCGGGCCGCCGCCTGCCGGCGTGTCGTCAACGCTGCGGTGCCTGTCCGTCGCGAAGCTGCGGATATCGACGATGTCGAGCGACCACAGGCCGGCCGCCAGCGCCTTGCCGGCGAGGCTCGCCCCCAAGGGTCCGGGAAACACCTCGGGCAGGATGGTCAAGACGCTCGCGCGCCA
The DNA here is from genome assembly GCA_963745155.1 of uncultured Pseudomonadota bacterium. GTDB lineage: Bacteria > Pseudomonadota > Alphaproteobacteria > Rhizobiales > Xanthobacteraceae > BOG-931. Next base: position 23,048 of record CAVUWO010000010.1, read on the forward strand.
CATCATGTCCTCGGCTCGGCCTGCGCCTGCGGCGCAGGGGAAAACAGATCCTCCGGCGCCACCACGACGATCCGTCCCGCCGCGATATCGACCGACGGCACCGTCGCCTTGTCGAACGGCAGCAATGGCGTCTTGCCGCCGGCGACGGGCCGCACTTCGATCAAGTCGCCGGCGCCGAAATTATGCACGGCGACCACCGTGCCGAGCGCGGTGCCGGCCGGATCGACCACGGCGAGACCGATAAGGTCAGCGTGGTAGAACTCGTCGGGCCCTTCCGGCTCCGGCAGCCGGTCGCGCGGCACGTAGAGCTTGGTGTTCGCAAGCGCCCGCGCCGCTTCGCGGTCGCCGACGCCTGCGAGCCGCGCCACGAAGTGATCCTTGACCGGGCGCAATTCCTCGATCCGGAACACGCGCCCGTCCTCGGCTTCGAGCGGGCCGTAGCCGACGATCGCCCGCGGATCGGCCGTGAACGAGCGCACGCGGACCTCGCCGCGAACGCCATGTGCCGCGCCGATCTGGCCGACGCAGATGCGTGCGCCGCCGGCCATCGCTTTGCGCTATTACGCGGCCGGCGCGGCGGGGGCCGCCTTGGCGGCTTCGGCCTGCGCCTTGCGCTCCTTGCGCGGCACCGCCTTCTCCGGATTGTTGCGTTTCGGCCGCTGCATTACGCCGGCGGCGTCGAGAAAGCGCATGACGCGGTCGGACGGCTGCGCGCCTTTGGCGATCCAGGCCTTGGCCTTGTCGAGATCGAACTTGAGGCGCTCGGTCTTGTCCTTCGGCAACAGCGGATTGAAAAAGCCGAGACGCTCGATGAAACGGCCGTCACGCGGCGAGCGGCTGTCGGCCACGACGATGTGATAGAATGGCCGCTTCTTGGTTCCGGCGCGGGCCATGCGGATCGTCAGCATTCTTTAGTTCCTTTCGCTCATCTGAAACAAAAATTACTTCTTCTTCCCGAATCCCGGGAAATTCGGCGGCAAGCCGCCAGGCAGTTTGGGCCCGAGGCCCGGCAAGCCTGCCGGCGCGCCGGGAAAGTTCGGCAAGCCCGGTATCCGCGGCATTGCGGGCGGCAGGCCGGGAGCACCCGGTACTCCGCCGGGCAGCCCTCCCGGCATTTTCTCCGCGAGCTTCGCCATCTCTTCGGCGCTCGGCATGCCGCCGCCGAATCCGAGCATATTGGCGAGACCGGCCATCGGTCCGCGCTTGGCGCCGCCGCCCATCGCCTTCATCATATCGGCCATGGTGCGGTGCATTTTCAACAGCTTGTTGATGTCTTCGGGCTTGGTGCCGGAGCCGGCGGCGATGCGCCGCTTGCGGCTGGCTTTAAGGATATCTGGATGGCGCCGTTCCTTCGGCGTCATCGAGTCGATGATCGCCATCTGGCGCTTGAGCAGCGTCTCGTCGAGATTGCGCTCGGCGAGCTGGTTCTTGATCTTGGCGACGCCGGGCAGCATCGACATCAGGCCCGACATGCCGCCCATGCTCTGCATCTGCATGAGCTGCTCGCGCAGGTCGCCGAGATCGAAGGCGCCGCGGCGCATCTTTTCGGCGACGCGGGCGGCTTTTTCGGCGTCGATCGTCGCCGCCGCCTTCTCCACCAGCGCGACGATGTCGCCCATGCCGAGGATGCGGCCGGCGATGCGGGACGGATCGAAGTCCTCGACCGCATCGAGCTTTTCGCCGGTGCCGATCAGCTTGATCGGCTTCCCGGTGACCGCGCGCATCGACAGCGCCGCGCCGCCGCGGCCATCGCCGTCGACGCGGGTGAGCACGATGCCGGTCAAGCCGACGCGCTCGTCGAACGAGCGGGCGAGATTGACCGCGTCCTGGCCGGTCAGCGCGTCGGCGACCAGCAACACTTCGTGCGGAGAGGCCGCACGGCGCACCTCCGCTGCTTCGGTCATCATCGCCTCGTCGAGGGTGATGCGACCGGCGGTATCGAGGATCACCACGTCATAACCGCCGAGCCGCGCCGCCTGCTGGGCGCGCGTGGCGATCTGCACCGGGGTTTGGCCGGCGACGATCGGCAGCGTGTCGACATTGACTTGGCGGCCGAGCACCGCGAGCTGCTCCATGGCCGCCGGGCGGCGCGTGTCGAGCGACGCCATCAGCACTTTGCGCTTCTGGGTATCGGCGAGGCGTTTGGCGATCTTGGCGGTGGTGGTGGTTTTGCCGGACCCCTGTAGCCCGACCATCATGATGGCAACGGGTGCGGGCGCGTTGAGGTCGATCGGCTCCGCGTTCGAGCCGAGCGTCGCGATCAGCTGGTCATGGACGATCTTGACGACCATCTGGCCGGGCGTGACCGACTTGATCACGTCGACGCCGACCGCGTGCTTCTTTACCTCGTCGGTGAAGGCGCGCGCGACATCGAGCGCGACGTCAGCTTCGAGCAGCGCGCGGCGGACCTCGCGCAGCGCCGCCTCGACGTCGGCCTCCGACAGCGCGCCGCGCCGGGTCAGCCGGTCGAGGACGCTATTGAGACGCTCGGAAAGACTGTCGAACATCCATTTTCCTTTCGTCATGCCCGGGCTTGACCCGGGCATCCATGCGGCCGCACCACCCCATGGATTGCCGGGTCAAGCCCGGCAACGACAATGAGCGCCCGAGGGCGCATCGCGCTGTCGGGCGGGAACCTCCGGCCTCGCTGGCCGGTCGGCGATCAAAAGCTTTCAGTCTCTTGCGAGAGTGGCCGGAACGTAGTGAGCGCGCGGCGCGGTGTCAACCGCACCCCGTAGCGGTTCATTTCACCAACACATAGACGTTGACCACGAGGTGATCCGCGGCGGTGGTCAGGGGATCGGTGACGTATTGCTCAATGAACATGTCCTTGGCTTCGAGCCGCTTTTCGTCGAGATAGTTGGTGATCGCCTCGTAGGTATTGTCCAGCGAGTCGTAGGAGCCGCGGTGCACGAATTTGAGCGCGTGCCCCTCCGGCGAAGTGCCGGCGGAGATTTCGCCCTTCGGCGGGTTTTTCGGCGGTTCGGTGACCGGAATGGCGGCCTCGAACTGGAAGCCGGTGTCGTCGGTCGCGGTGAAGATCGTCATCATTTCCCCGTCGATCTTGAGGCCCTGCTTGTCGGCATAGGCTTTGAGCTTCTTCAGCGCGCCGGTGACGGTCTCGAACGCATTGTCCCAGGTGCCGGTGCTCTTGAGGTAGATGATCGGCTTGGCGGTCAAGGTGGCGTCTTCGCCGAAAGCGTCGCCGGGCTGGGCGGTTGCGCCCGGCGCCGGCCCAGCGTCGGGCTTGGTCACCTCCGGCTTGGCACCCTCGGGCGTTGTCGCGCCGGCCGGCGGCGTTTGCGCGGGAGATTCCGCCGCGGGCTGCGCCTGCGATGACGGCGGCGCGGCCGAGACGACGATCAGGGAGGCCACACCGATAACGAGCGCGAAACGAAGCAACATCCGATTCTCCCATCTGCGGTGCGGCATCGCCGCAGGGCGCCGCCGCCCGACTCTTCGTCCCGGTTTGGATTTTAGCACGGTGCCCGCGGGCGGCCGCAACGCGATCGTGCTACTGGCGCCGGAGACCCGATACCTCATATAAGTCTGCTTACAATCGGATTTTCAGGGCCCGTTACCATTGGGCGGGTAATCATGGCCGCGTTGGCGAACAGGGATTTTGTGAAGATGAACGGTCTCGGCAACGAGATCGTCGTCGTCGACCTGCGCCATGCGCCGGGCCAAATCGATGCCGCCGAGGCACGCGCGGCGGCGGCGCCATGAGTTCTACGACCAGCTCATGGTGCTTTATCCGCCGCGCGGGACGAGCGACGGCGCAATCCGCATCTACAACAATGACGGCTCGGAAGCGGGCGCCTGCGGCAACGGCATGCGCTGCGTGGCGTCGCTGGTCGGCGCGGAGACCGGCAAGGCGGCGCTTGCGTTCGAAACGCCGGCCGGCCTGGTCGCCTGCTGGCGCGCAGGCAACGGGCTGTTCACGGTCGATATGGGTCGTGCCGCGGTTTCGCTGGGACGAAATTCCGCTGGCGCAGGAAATTGCCGATACGCGCGCGCTCGAGCTCGATTATCGGCCCGCCGGGCGCGCCGATATTGCGCGCGCCGTCGGCGGTGAGCATGGGCAACCCGCATGTCATCTTCTGGGTCGACGACGTCGCAGGCCTACGATCTGCGCACGATCGGCCCGCAGCTCGAACACCATCCGATGTTCCCCGAGCGCGCCAACATCACCTTGGCCGCTACGCCCGCGCGCGATCACGTCGTGATCCGCACCTGGGAGCGCGGCGCCGGCCTCACCAAGGCGTGCGGCTCGGCCGCGTGCGCGTCCGCGGTCGCCGCGGCGCGGCTCGATCGCACCGGCCGCAAGGTGACGGTTACACTGCCTGGCGGCGACCTCGCCATCGAATGGCGCGAGGCCGACGATCACGTGCTGATGACCGGGCCGGTCGAATACGAGCACAAGGGCCGCTTCGAAGCCGCGCTGTTCGCCGACCTGGGAGCGGCCTGACCATGAGCGTCGAGGTCGTGACCTTCGGCTGCCGGCTCAATGCCGCCGAGTCGGAAGTGATCCGCCGCGAGGCGGAGCGAGCCGGCCTGCGCGACACGGTCGTCGTGAACACCTGCGCCGTCACGGCGGAAGCGGTGCGCCAGGCGCGGCAGACCATCCGCGCGCTGCGCCGCGAGCGCCCGCACGCCAGGATCGTCGTCACCGGCTGCGCGGCGCAGACCGAGCCGCAGACCTTCGTCGACATGGCCGAAGCCGATCAGGTGCTCGGCAATGCGGAAAAGCTCGACGCGGCGGCGTGGTCGCGGGCGCGCGCCGCCTTTGGCGTCGCCGATGCGCCGAAGGCGATCGTCAACGACATCATGGCGGTGAAGGAAACTGCGGCGCATCTGATCGAGGCGTTCGAAGGCCGCACCCGCGCCTTCGTGCAGGTGCAGAATGGCTGCGATCATCGCTGCACCTTCTGCATCATCCCCTACGGCCGCGGCAATTCGCGCTCGGTGCCGATGGGCGCCGTCATCGACGATGTGCGCCGGCTCGTCGCCGCCGATTACCGCGAGATCGTGCTCACCGGCGTCGACATCACGAGCTACGGCGCCGATCTTCCCGGCGGGCCGAAGCTCGGCACGCTGGTCAAGCAAATCCTCAAGCACGTTCCCGAGCTGCATCGGCTGCGGCTCTCCTCGATCGACTCGGTCGAAGCCGACCGCGATTTGCTCGACGCGTTCGCCAACGACGCGCGGCTGATGCCGCATCTGCATCTGTCGCTGCAGGCGGGCGACAACCTGATCCTCAAGCGCATGAAGCGCCGGCATTTGCGCGAGGATGCCATCGCCTTCTGCAACGAGGTGCGGCGGCTGCGGCCGGACGTGGTGTTCGGCGCCGATCTGATCGCCGGCTTTCCGACCGAGACGGAGGACGCCTTTGCGCGTTCGCTCGATCTCGTCGCGGAATGCGGCCTGACGCATCTGCACGTCTTTCCGTTCTCGCCGCGGCCGGGCACGCCGGCGGCGCGCATGCCGCAGGTTTCGCGCGAGATCGTCAAAGACCGGGCGCGGCGTTTGCGCGAGCGGGGCGCGCTCGCGCTGCGTACGCATCTTGACGCAGAGATCGGCGCGACGCGCCGCGTGCTCACCGAGACGCACGAGCGCGGCCGCACCGAGCAGTTCACGCCGGTGAAGCTGGCGGCGATGCTGGCGCCCGGCACGATCCTCGATCTTCGCATCGCCGCCCACGACGGCAAGCATTTGCTGGCGGCGTAAATTATTCCGCCGCCTGCGGCGCCGCCTCGCCCGCCCATCCGCATTCCTTCAGCGTGGCCTGCATGTGCGGCGGCACCGGCGCGACGACGTGGATCGGCGCGCGTGTTTTTGTAGAGCGGCACGACGATCTCGCGGGCGTGCAGATGCAGCATCGGGCCGCCGCTGCGCGGGGCATGGCCGTAGATCGTATCGCCCAGGATCGGCCAGCCCATTTCCGCGCAGTGCACGCGGAGCTGGTGCGTGCGGCCGGTCAGAGGTTCGAGCGCGAGCCAGGTGAATTTCCCCTCCCCCTTGTGGGGAGGGGCAAGGGTGGGGGTCGCGCCGCCCGGGATGAAGTTGCGGCAGCTTTGTACGGCGGCCCGACCCCCACCCGACCCTAACCCCTCCCCACAAGGGGGAGGGGAATACCGCCCCATCACCTTCCACTTGGTCACCGCCGGCTGGCCTTCGGGATCGTGCTTCATCCACCAGCCGCGGGTCTCGTCGAGGCGGCCGAGCGGGAGTTCGATGACGCCTTCGTCCGCCTCGCGGCGCGCCCTCGACGACGGCCCAATAGGTCTTGGCGATGGCGCCGTTCTTGAACAGCTTGCCGAGGCTCGCCAGCGCCTTGCGGTGGCGGCCGAGCACGAGGCAGCCGGAGGTGTCGCGGTCGAGCCGGTGCGCCAATGCCGGCGCGCGCGGCAGGCCGAAGCGCAGCGCGTCGAAATAGATCCTCCAGGCTTTCGCCGCCCTTGGGGCCGCGATGCACGGCGAACCCCGCCGGCTTGTCGATCACCAGCATCAGCCCGTCGCGGTAGAGAAGCCGCGACACCATCTCGTCGGGGTCATGGCCGCGTCATGGTCATGGTTGCGTACCTTGGCGAAACGGCTATCACGGGCGGCGCATGAGCGACAGCGTTACCGAAGCGACCGAAAATACGAAGAAAAACTGGTGGCGGCGCCTCACCGGCGGGCTCAAGCGCACCTCGTCGGCGGTCGGCGGCGCCATCACCGACCTCGTCACCAAGCGCAAGCTCGATGCGGCGATGATCGCGGACATCGAGGACGTGCTCGTCCGCGCCGATCTCGGCCTCGACACCGCCGGCCGCATCGCCGCCGCGCTCGGCCAGGGCCGCTACGAGTCCGGGATCTCGGCGGACGAGGTGAAGGCGGTGGTCGCGGCCGAGATCGAGAAGGTGCTGGCGCCGGTCGCGCGGCCGCTCTTGATCGACGCGGCGCAAAAGCCGTTCGTCATTCTCGTCGCCGGCGTCAACGGCTCCGGCAAGACCACGACCATCGGCAAGCTCGCGGCAAAGTTCCGCGCCGAAGGCCGCTCGGTGATGCTCGCCGCCGGCGACACGTTCCGCGCCGCCGCCATCGATCAGCTCAAAATCTGGAGCGAGCGCGCCGGCGCGGATTTTATCGCGCGCGAGGCCGGCGCCGACGCCGCGGGCCTCGTGTTCGACGCCTTGCGCGCGGCGAAAGAGCGCGGCGTCGACGTGCTCCTGATCGACACCGCCGGCCGGCTGCAGAACCGCACCGAATTGATGGAGGAGCTGCAGAAAGTCGTGCGCGTGATCAAAAAGCTCGATCCCGCCGCGCCGCACGCCGTGCTGCTCGTGCTCGACGCCACGGTCGGGCAGAACGCGCTGTCGCAGGTCGAGATTTTCGGCAAGGCCGTCGGCGTCACCGGCCTCGTCATGACCAAGCTCGACGGCACCGCCCGCGGCGGTATCCTGGTCGCGATTGCCTCGAAATTCGCCGTGCCGATACACTTCATCGGCGTCGGCGAAAGCGTCGAGGATTTGGCGCCGTTTTCCGCGCTTGACTTTGCGCGGGCGATTGCGGGGATTGAGTGACATGACAGAAACAACGAAGCCGCAACTCAACCCGCTCCTCAAGCTCGCCTTCGATCTCGGGCCGCTGGCGTTGTTCTTCTTTGCCAATTCGCGCTACGGCATTTTCGCCGCGACCGCGACGTTCATGGTGGCGGTGCTGGCGGCTTTGGCGGCGTCGTATCTGATGACGCGCGCACTTGCCGATCATGCCGGTCGTGACCGCGGTCATCGTCCTCGTGTTCGGCGGCCTCACCCTCATTCTGCACAACGACGTCTTCATCAAGATCAAGCCGACCATTCTCTACGCGCTGTTCGGCGCGGTGCTGCTCGGCGGGCTGTTGTTCGGCAAGGTGTTCCTGGGCGTTTTGTTCGAACTCGCTGTTCCATTTGACCGACGAGGGCTGGCGCAAGCTGACGGTGCGCTGGGTGATCTTTTTCTTCGCGCTCGCGGTGCTCAACGAGATCGTCTGGCGCAACACCTCGACCAATGTCTGGGTGGATTTCAAGGTGTTCGGCGTCATGCCGCTGACCTTGCTGTTCGGCGCGCTGCAATATCCGTTGCTGCAGAAATACGCGGCGGAGGAGCCGGCGGAGTAGCTGCCGTCATTCCGGGGCGCGGGCGAAGCCCGGAACCCGAATCCAGAATCCCGGTCCGGCAGTATGGATTCCGGACTTGCCGCTTCGCGGCGATCGGAATGACGGATCAGGATCCCGCCTTCAGCGCCTTCTCGATCTGCGGCGCGAGCACCGTGCCGAGATTCTCCGGCGTAATCGGGCCGACCAGCTTGTAGGCGATGCGCCCGTCGCGGCCGACGATGAAGGTCTCCGGCACGCCATAGACGCCCCATTCGATCGCGGCGCGGCCGTTCTTGTCGGCGCCGGCGGCGGCGAACGGATTGCCGTAGCGGCCGAGGAAGCGCCGCGCATTGTCCGGCTCGTCCTTGTAGTTGATGCCGACGACGCGCAGGCGGTGGTCTTGCGCGAGCTGCATGAGCAGCGGCGCCTCGTCGTGGCACGGCACGCACCACGACGCCCAGACATTGACCACCGTCACCGCGCCCTTGAAGCTCGCGGGGTCGAGCCCGGGCACCGGCGCCCCGTCGCGATCGAGGCCGGCGACCGGCGGCAAGTTCGTCTGCGGCGCCGGATGGCCGATCAGCGCCGAGGGAATGCGCGAGGGATCGCCGGCAAACAGCCGGATCAGGAACAGCAGCACCAGCAAAAGAAAAACGGCGAGCGGCGCGAAGACGAAGATGCGGCGCCGGCGGACGCCCGCGTTCTCGTCCTTGTTGTCGTTGGCCGCGGCGCTCATACGTCGCCCCGCACCTGCTCCATCGCCGGCCGGACCGGGGGCGGCGGCTCGGAGCCCGAGCGGCGCGAAATGCCGCGGCGGTCGAAATCGGCGAGCGTGCGCCGCAGCGCGCGGTAGTCGAGCGTCACCCACGCCGCCAGCGCGCCGACAATGACGATCGCGGCGGCATAAGCCGCGACGATGAAGCCGAGGTGATCGGGATCGTTGCCATGGTCAGGTCGTCGCGCTCGCCTGCATCAGCCGGATCGACCGGATGCGCCGGCGCAGGATTTCGTTGCGCATCGCCGCCAGGAGCAGCGTCACGAACAACAAGCGTGAACGCCAGCGTCATGATGAAGAGCGGGATCAGGATCGAGGGATCGATGGTCGGGCCGCCGACGCGGAAGATCGAGGCTGGCTGATGCAGCGTATTCCACCAGTCGACCGAAAATTTGATGATCGGCAGATCGATCGCGCCGACCAGGGTGAGAATGGCGGCCGCGCGCGCGGCGCGCGAGGGCTCCTCGACCGTGCGCCACACGGCGATGACGCCGAGATAGAGCAGAAACAGCACCAGGACCGAGGTGAGCCTTGCGTCCCAGACCCAATAGGTGCCCCACATCGGCCGGCCCCACAGCGAACCGGTGACGAGGCACATCAGCGTGAAGGCCGCGCCGAGCGGCGCCGCCGCCTTGGCCGCGACGTCGGCGAGCGGGTGACGCCACACCAGCGTGCCGAGCGCGGCGACCGTCATGATCCCCCACCCGAGCATGCCGAGCCAGGCGCCGGGCACGTGCAGGAACATGATCTTCACCGTCGCGCCTTGCTGATAGTCGTCGGGCGCGATCAGCACCTGATTGATCGCGAACGCGAACACGATCACCGTGAAGCCCGAGAGCCACGGGATGGTGCGGTTGGCGAAAGCCAGAAACCGCGACGGATTGGCGAGGTCGGTGATCGGCATCGCGAGCTTCCTAATCCAAATGCCCCCGCCGGCACAATCCCCGGCTGCCGAACGTGGATTTCAGCATCATTCCATTTCCTGACGCAACGCCGCGGCGGCCGCGAACGGCCCGACCACCAGGCTCGCCAGCGTCAGGGCGCAAAGAACGGTGAACGGCGTGCCGAACGGCACCGGTCCGACGACGGCGGCGTTGGCCGCGGCGACGCCGAAGATAAGAACCGGCACGGTCAGCGGCAAAACGATGACCGCGAGCAGCAGTCCGCCGCGGCGCAGTGTCACAGCGATGGCGGCGCCGATCAGCCCGATGAAGGTCAGCGCCGGCGTGCCGACGAGCAGCGTGAGCACCAGGGCGCCTTCGGCCGGCGCATCGAGATCGAGCATGAGGCCGATCACCGGCGCTGCAATGACCAGCGGCAAGCCGGTGGTGAACCAATGGGCAAGGCCCTTCACGGCGACCACGAGTTCGAGCGGCGCGCGGCCCATGAGGATGAGGTCGAGCGAGCCGTCCTCGAAGTCGGCGGTGAACAGCCGGTCGAGCGCGAGCAGGCTCGCCAACAGCGCCGCGATCCACAGGATCGCCGGCCCGATGCGCTTGAGCAGCACGAGGTCGGGCCCGAGCGCGAACGGCATCAGCGTGACGACGACGAGAAAGAACAGCACCCCCATCAGCGCGCCGCCGCCGACGCGGATGGCGATGCGCATGTCGCGCACGAGGATGGCGGAGAGCGGGGTCATGACTCTTTCACCCTCCCCTGCAGGGGGAGGGTCGACGGCCGCAGGCCGTCGGGGTGGGGTGGGCGCCGGGGAGGGGCACCCCACCCCGGCGTGCTGCGCACGCCGACCCTCCCCCTGCAGGGGAGGGTGAAGAGAGTGCGCCTCGCCTCATTGGACAGCCCCCAACCTCAGCTCCTGCGCGTTATCGAGCCCGAGCGCCCCATGCGTTGCCGCAAGGATGAGGCCGCCGTCGGCGAGGTGCGCCTGCATCAGCTCCGTGAGCCGCGCTTGCGCCGTGACATCGAGCGCGCTGGTCGGCTCGTCGAGCAGCCAAAGCGGGCGCTTGACGGCGACGAGGCGCGCAATCGACAGCCGCCGCTTTTGCCCCGCCGAAAGATAAGCGGCCGGCAGGTCGGCGAGCGATCGAGGCCGACCGCCGCCAGCGGCTCGACCAGGTCGCCGGTGCCGTCGCCGAGATAGCCGGCCCAGAACCGCAGATTTTCGGCCACCGACAGCGAGGGCTTGAGCGCGTCGAGGTGGCCGAGATAATGCGCCTGCTCGCCGATGGTGAGTTCGTCGTCGCCGCCCTCGATCGCGAGCCGGCCGCGGGCGATGCGGAGGAGCCCGCAAATCAGCCGCAGCAGCGACGATTTGCCCGCCCCGTTGCGGCCGGTGACGGTCAAGGCTTCGCCGGCTGCGACGCTGAAGTTCAGGCCGGCGAACACCTCGCGGCCGCCGCGCCGGCAGGCAAGATCGGAACCGATCAATCGCATCAGCGGCGTCCCGTCCGCGGCGAGCAACAAGCGTGCGCTAGCGGCATGGTCGACCCTCGTGTCCGATCTGGCACAAGACTTGAAAAGCTCTTATAAGCCGCGGGACGGATGGCAGCGCGCCGGCGACGCCCTGCTGTCCCCGGATTCCCGCTCCCCGCTCTCCCCGGGCGGGGGAGGGCAGGGAGGGGGTAGCACGTTTCGGCAACAATTTACCTCCAATTTGCGCCGGCTGGCGGCCGGCAGGATGGGAAAATAATCATGACATCGCTCGATAGCTTCAAGTGCCTGCGGCCGCTGAAGGTCGGCTCCAAGACCTACGCCTACTACAGCCTTCCGGTCGCGGAAAAAAACGGGCTCAAGGGCATTTCGCGGCTGCCATTCTCGCTCAAGGTGCTGCTCGAGAATCTGCTGCGCAACGAGGACGGCCGGACGGTCACCAAGGAAGACATCCAGGCCGTCGCGCAATGGCTCAAGACCAAGACCTCCGAGCGCGAGATCGCCTTCCGGCCGGCGCGCGTCTTGATGCAGGATTTCACCGGCGTTCCCGCGGTGGTCGATCTCGCCGCCATGCGCGACGCCATGAAGATGCTGGGCGGCGATCCGAAGAAGATCAATCCCCTGGTGCCGGTCGATCTCGTCATCGATCACTCGGTCGTGGTCAATTTCTTCGGCGACAAGACGGCGTTCAAGAAGAACGTCGCGGAGGAATACAAGCAGAACCAGGAACGCTACCGGTTCCTGAAATGGGCGCAGCGCTCGTTCGAGGATTTCCGCGTGGTGCCGCCCGGCACCGGCATCTGCCATCAGGTCAATCTCGAATATCTGTCGAAGACGGTGTGGACGGCGAAGGACAAGATCAAGTTCGACGGCAAGGTCACCGCGACCGAGCTCGCCTATCCCGACACGCTGGTCGGCACCGATTCGCACACCACCATGGTCAACGGGCTCGCCGTGCTCGGCTGGGGCGTCGGCGGCATCGAAGCGGAAGCCGCGATGCTCGGCCAGCCCTATTCGATGCTGCTGCCGGAAGTGATCGGGGTGCGGCTCAACGGCAAGCTCAAGGAAGGCGTCACCGCGACCGACCTCGTGCTCACCGTCACGCAGATGCTGCGCAAGCGCGGCGTGGTCGGCAAGTTCGTCGAGTTTTTCGGTCCCGGCCTCGACAATCTGTCGATCGCCGACCGCGCCACCATCGGCAACATGTCGCCGGAATACGGCGCCACCTGCGGCTTCTTCCCGATCGACGACGACACGCTGAGCTATCTGACCGAGACCGGCCGCCCGGCCGATCGGGTCGCGCTGGTGAAGGCCTATGCCAAGGCGCAGGGCCTCTACCGCACCAAATCGACCAAGGACCCGGTGTTCACCGACGTGCTCAAGCTCGAACTCGGCTCGGTCGAACCCTCGCTCGCCGGGCCGAAGCGCCCGCAGGACCGGGTCGCCGCTCAAGGACGTCAAGACCGGCTTCGCCGCAGTCGATGGACAAGGAATTCGGCAAGGCCGCCGAGATGGACAAGCGCGTGTCGGTCGCGGACCGGCAAGTATACGCTCGGCCACGGCGACGTGGTGATCGCCGCCATCACGTCCTGCACCAACACCTCGAACCCGAGCGTGATGATCGCGGCGGGGCTGGTCGCCCGCAAGGCCGCCGCGCGAGGGCTCACCGTCAAGCCGTGGGTGAAGACCTCGCTCGCGCCGGGCTCCCAGGTGGTCGCGCGAATATCTCGACAAAGCCGGCCTGCAGAAGGATCTCGACAAGCTCGGCTTCAATCTGGTCGGCTTCGGCTGCACCACCTGCATCGGCAATTCGGGGCCGCTGCCGCCGGAGATTTCCAAGGCGATCAACGACAATGATCTCGTCGCCGCCGCGGTGCTCTCCGGCAACCGCAATTTCGAGGGCCGCGTCAACGCCGACGTGCGCGCCAATTATCTGGCGTCGCCGCCGCTCGTCGTCGCCTATGCCATCGCCGGCTCGATGCAGATCGATCTCGCCAAGGCGCCGCTCGGCACCGATCAGAAGGGCCAGCAAGGTCTATCTGCGCGACATCTGGCCGACGAGCCGGGAAGTCAACGCCTTCATCCGCAAGAACGTCACCAAGAAGCTGTTCCAGCGCAAATACGCCGACGTGTTCAAGGGCGACACCAACTGGCGCAAGATCAGCGTGCAGGGCGCCTTGACCTATCCGTGGGACGACAAATCGACCTACGTGCAGAACCCGCCCTATTTCTCCGGCATGGCCAAGCGCCCGGAGGCGCCGACCGACATCATCGACGCGCGCGTGCTCGGGCTGTTCCTCGATTCCATCACCACCGACCACATCTCGCCGGCGGGATCGATCAAGGCCGACTCGCCGGCCGGCAAGTACCTCATCGACCACAAGGTCAAGCCGCTCGACTTCAATCAATACGGCACACGGCGCGGCAATCACGAGGTGATGATGCGCGGCACCTTCGCCAACATCCGGCTCAAGAACCAGATGGTGCCCGGCGTCGAGGGCGGCTTCACCCTGCATCAGCCCGACGGCGAGCGCATGACGATCTACGACGCCGCCATGCGCTACAAGAAGGAGAAGGTGCCGCTGGTCGTGTTCGCCGGCAAGGAATACGGCACCGGCTCGTCGCGCGACTGGGCGGCGAAGGGGACCATCCTGCTCGGCATCCGCGCCGTGATCGCCCAATCGTTCGAGCGCATCCACCGCTCCAACCTGGTCGGCATGGGCGTGGTGCCGCTGGTGTTCGAGGAAGGCACATCGTGGCAGACGCTCGGGCTCAAGGGCGACGAGACCGGTCACCATCCGCGGGCTGCACGCCGACCTCAAGCCGCACCAGAAACTCCAGGCCGAGATCGTCGCCGCCGACGGCAGCCTCAAGCGCGTGCCGCTGATCTGCCGCATCGATACCGTCGACGAGCTGGAATACTTCAAGAACGGCGGCATCCTGCGGTACGTGCTGCGCCACCTCGCGGCGTAGATGGTGTATTTGCGATCATGCTGCACTGAAGCATGATCGGTTCTGGAAACAAAATGCCGCCCCGGCGGAAGCGCCGGGGCGGTGTCGTTCTCGGCATCGTGACCGCGGCCGGCGTCGCCTCACCGCGAATTGAGTAGAAGGTGAGCGCCGCGGCCGATATCAGTGCGGCGGCTCTCGACATTGCGACGATGCCGGCGGGTATGACTGCGGGCCTGACTGGGCCTTGGGCCGGACTTAGGCCTGACTTGGGTCGACTGCGTGGCTAGAATGCGGGCAATGCGGCGAAAGGAGCGGCAGCGTGGAATCCATGCGTCGCCACTTGGCGACGGTCCCCGTCATCGCCGGCGTGCTGATCGCATTGCACGGCATCGCCGGCGCCGGCGAACCGCATGCGTTTCTGGAATTATTCACCAGCCAAGGCTGCTCGTCCTGCCCCCCGGCGGACCGATTGCTGGGCGAGCTCGCGGTCGAACCCGGCGTCGTCGCGCTCAGCCTGCCGATCGATTACTGGGACTATCTCGGCTGGAAGGATACGCTCGCCAATCCGGCGCATTCGGCGCGACAGCGCGCCTATGCCCATGTCCGCGGCGACCGCGAGGTCTATACGCCGCAGATCGTCGTCAATGGCAGCATGCACGTCCTCGGCAGCGACCGGGACGCGGTCGAGCACATGATCGCGCAGACGGAGCGCAACAGCGCCGTCATGTCGCTGCCGGTCCACCTTTCCATCGTCGGCGGCGATCTGACCGTGACGGCGGAGGCGGCCGCGAAGGAGCACCTCACCGGCGAGGTCTGGCTTTGCGCGCTCGAGCGCGCGGTGACGGTGGCGATCGGCCGCGGCGAGAACAGCGGACGCACGGTCACCTACCACAATGTCGTGCGGCGTTGGCTCAAGCTCGGCGACTTTGCCGGCACTGCCGCCAGTTGGACGGTGCCGACGAGCGAAGTCATGGCCGACGGCGCCGACGGCGTCGCCGTCCTGGTTCAGGAAGGCACGCGCGACAAGCCCGGCGTCATCCTCGGCGCCGCCATCGCTCCCGTCGGACAACACACGGCGGTCGATAAGAGCGAGACTATAGAGGCGCAGTGAGCTGGACGCCGGCGGACAAATTGCCGTCGGGCGCTGACACGCCAACCGTTATTTGACCACGCCCCATCAAAAAACTGAAGCGCGGCTCTGATCGGATCAGAACCGATGAAGCTTCATGCGCGCTTCGCTGAACCGTTCGAAAAAGACGGTCCAAAAAAGAGGCCGGCGGATGCCGGCCGAAGATTGGGGGATTGAACCGTACGCGGAAAACAAAACAACAATGGCCCGGTCCGTCCACGCCCCGGGGGGCTGGGGGGCTGAGGAATCCGGAGCGCGATCCGGACCGGGCCCTGAGGCAACGCTCGATTATTTGCCAGTGTAGCTTGGCGTGTGCTTGGCCGAAATAGGGCCGCTTTATGATTTACTTAACGAATCCGTGATTCCCGCGGTCGAAAATGTCGCACCTGCCTGATTACGGGGCTGAATTCACGCGTTCGTCCCTTTCCCCCGTACCGCGCGGTATCGCGCCGACGCCACGGGCTCTCGAGAAGCCCCTTGCCGGCGCCCCCGTCCGGCGCGATCATGACCAGCCTGTGACATTGCCGATGACATTCCCGATGACGATCCCCAACCCGACAAATTCCCCGACCATACAGGAGGCGCCGCATGGCCATCGGCGATACTGAACCGAGCGCTATCCGCGGGGGCGAACTACGCGCGCCCGCTCCCGCGCCGACAAGCAAGGTCACCTTCAGCCGCCGCGAACTTGACCGCATTCTCAGTCTCTACGGCCGCAAGGTGGCCGACGGCGAATGGCGCGACTACGCCATCGATTTCCTCAAGGACCGCGCGGTGTTTTCCGTTTTCCGCCGCGCCAGCGAATTCCCGATTTATCGCATCGAGAAGAATCCGCGCCTGTCGCGCCGACAGGGCGCCTACAGCGTCATCTCGGCGACCGGCCACATTCTGCGGCGCGGCCAGGAACTCGACCGCGTGCTCAGCGCACTCGACCGCTCGCTCCGCGTGGTGCGTCGGGCTGAACGAACGTTTGCGGCGACCGACGGTCTGCGGCGGCGCGTTGACGTTGCGTCAGCTGCGCGCCTCGGCCGGCGAACGTGAAAGCGGCAGGTCGGTTTGACCGAAACTCGTGACAATCCGTCCTATGCCCGATCTCGCACTGTCGTGGTCACGGCGCTCGGCATCTCACAGACGCTGGCCTGGGGGTCGAGCTATTATCTGCCGGCGATCCTGTCCGGCTCGATCGGCGCCGGCACCGGGGTGTCGCGCGAGTGGGTGTTCGGCGCGTTCTCGGCCGCTTTGTTGATCGCGGCGTTCGCCGGCCCGGCGGTCGGCCGGCTGATCGATCGCCGCGGCGGCCGCGGCGTCCTGGTGCTCTCGAATGTGGTGCTGGCGATCGGGCTCGTTGCGCTTGCCGCGGCGAACGGCGCCGTGGCGTTGTTTGCCGCCTGGGCGGTGCTCGGCGTCGGCATGGCGCTCGGGCTTTACGACGCCGCCTTCGCGGCGCTCACGGCGCTTTACCGCCACAACGCGCGCGGTCCGATCACCGGCATCACCCTGTTCGCCGGCTTTGCCTCGACGGTCAGTTGGCCGCTCTCGACGGTGCTCAATGATGCGGTCGGATGGCGCGAGACGCTGCTCGTCTGGGCGGCGCTCAACGTCGTCGTCGCCCTGCCGCTCAATTTGCTGTTGCCCGTTCCGGCGCGGTCGCCCGCGCAGCGCTCCCGCCATGCCGATCCTGCGATCGGCTGGAAACCTTACAAGGAGATGCTGCTGCTCGCCTTCGTCTTCGCCGCCGGCTGGTTCGTCACCGGCGCGATGGCCGCGCATCTGCCGCGCCTGCTGGAGAGCGCGGGCGTGACGCCGCTCCAGGCGATTGCCGCGTCCGCGCTGGTCGGGCCGGCACAGGTCGCGGCGCGGATCGGCGAACTTGTCGTGCTGCGCCGCATCCACCCGCTGGTGTCGGCGCGGATCGCGGCTGTGCTGCATCCGATCGGCGCCGCGATCTTCGCCTTGGCCGGGCCTTCCGCGGCGGTGGCGTTCGTTATTTTCTACGGCGCCGGGAATGGGCTCCTGACGATCGCGCGCGGCACCGTCCCGCTCGCCGTGTTCGGCCCGGACGGCTACGGCGCGCGCACCGGGCTCCTCGGCGCGCCGGCGCGCGTGGCGCAGGCGTTCGCGCCGTTCGTGTTCGGGCTCCTGCTCGACGCCATGGGCGTTTCCGTCATTGCGGTCTCGTCGGCGCTGTGCCTGGCCGCCTTCGCTGCGCTGCTCGCCGTGCGCGCCGGGCGGCCGCGCTGACTGTAGCAAACAAAAAGCCCCGGGCCGGAGCCCGGGGCTTTGTCACAAAGCGCGTCGCTTTGATCAGCGGCGGTCGCCCATCAGGCGCAGCAGCATCAGGAACAGGTTGATGAAGTCGAGATAGAGCCGCAGCGCGCCCATGACCGCCTTGCGGCCGGCCACGGTGCCGTCGTCCATCACGTCGTACATCTCCTTGATCTGCTGGGTGTCCCAGGCGGTCAGGCCGGCGAAGATCAGAACGCCGGCGACCGAGATGAGAAAATTCAGGCCGGCGCTTTGCAGGAACATCTGCACCACCATCGCGATGACCAGGCCGACCAGACCCATCACCAGGAACGAGCCGATCGGCGAGAGATTGCGCTGCGTGGTGTAGCCGTAGAGCGAGAGCGCGCCGAACGACGCCGCGGAGATGAAGAACACCCGCGTGATCGATGCGCCGGTATAGGTGAGAAACACCGAGGACAGCATCAAGCCGAGCAGGCCGGCATAGAGCATGAACAGCCCGAGCGCGGTCGAGGCCTGCAGCCGGTTGATGCGGAAGCTCATGAAGAAAACGAGGCCGAGCGTGGCGACGAACAGAACGAGCGTCAGCGGGCCGCCGAAGATGGCCTGGCCGAACGCCGTGAGGCCGCTGACATGATGGCCGACGACCTGGATGTTGTCGCCGCCGGCGGCTTGATAGGTCAGCCAGGACACGACGCCGGTGAGCGCCACGCCCGCGGCCATGTAGTTGTAGACGCGGATCATGTACGCGCGCAGGCCCGCGTCGATCGCGACCTGGTCCGTGCGATAGCCGGGCCGGGCAGTCGCGTAATTCCGGTCGAAGTCCGACATGGAGGATACCCCTTGGTTAACCCCGGCACCGGCCGGGCTGCGTCCGATGTCGGACGCGAAAAGGCTGTCGGCCCGAATCTAATGCCAAAGCATGATCCGCGCCAGATGGCCCGGTGCGATAATTGGCATCGGTTACCAAGCTTTAATCCGGCCGTTTCGGCGCTTCGGCACCGGACTATCAGAGATTCCTCAATACCTGAGCAGGTTTGTGGCCGAGCGCATTGAATGTGCCGACAAGCCCGAGAACGACCGTGACGAGCAGCGCCGCCACGGCCGCGGCGGCGGCCTGTCCGGTGATCCAGTGGAAGGGAAGCTCCATGGCCCGGGTCAAGACCAGGTCGGCCGCGAGCGTGCCGAACGCCATGCCGAACACCACGGCGGCAAGCCCGATGAGCAGGTATTCGAGCGCATAGGCGGCGATCAGGCGGCCGCTCGTCGCTCCGAGCGTGCGCAGCACCACCGCGTCGTAGACGCGAAAGCGCTGGCCGGCGGCGAGCGCGCCGCCCAGCACCAGCGCCGCGGCAAGGAGCGTCACGGCGCTGGCGCCGCGAAAGCCCAAGAGCAGATTGCCGACCATCTGGTCGACCGCGTCGAGCGCGTCCTTTACGCGCACGGCGGAGACGGTCGGAAACGTCTCGCGCCAGCGCCTTGACGATCGGCGGTTTCCTCCGGGCCGGTGCCGCCGTCGGCGAAGGTCAGCGTCGCGATATCGGTGTGGGGCGCGCCGGCAAATGTGTTCGGCGAGAACACCAGCACGAAATTGATGCCGAGGTTTTGCCAATCGACCACGCGCAGATTGGCGATGCGCGCGGTGATGTTGCGGCCGAGCACGTTGACGGTGACGCTGTCGCCGAGCTTAAGGCCGAGATCCTTGGCCGTTCGGCTTTCCAGGGAAACGAGCGGCGGGCCGGCATAATCGGCCGGCCACCACGCGCCGGCGACGAGGCGCGAACCTTGCGGGGCCGCGTTCGCATAGGTGATGCCGCGGTCGCCGCGCAGCACCCAGGCCGAGCCTTCGCCGGGCTTGAGATCCGCGGCCTTGATGCCCTTCGCGGCGACGATGCGGCCGCGCATCATCGGCACGCGGTCGATCCGCGAGCCCGGCGCTTGTTGGTGCATCAACGCGTCGAAGCCGTCGGCTTGGGCGGCGGGAATGTCGAGAAAGAAGAATGCGGGCGCATGTTCCGGCAGCGCCGCGGCGAACTCGCGATGCAGATTGCCGTCGATCTCGATCACGGTGACCAGGAGCGACAATCCAAGCCCGAGCGACAGCACGACGCTCGGCGTCAGCGCGCCCGGCCGGTGGATGTTGGCGATCGCAAGCCGCAGCAAGCGTCGAGCGCTGACGCGGCAGTCGCCGGGCGAGCGCCATGATCAGACAGCGCGATCAGCCGCAAAGCGACGAAAATGAGCGCGGCGGAGCCGACGAAGATCGCGGCGAGGTAGCGGTCGTAGGCGAAGAAGATCGCCAGCGCCGCCAGCGCGGCGACGACCAGTGCCGTCGCGACGATGTAGCGCCGCCGCGGCCAATGCCGCTCCGCCGCGATCTGGTCGCGGAACAGCATCGCGACCGGAACGTCGCGGGCGCGCCCGAGCGGCCACAGCGCGAACGCCAAAGCGGTGAGAAGGCCATAGACGATCGCCTCGACCAGCACCGCCGGATAAAGCGCCGGCGCGACCGGCAGCGGAATGGCGGCGCCGAAGACCCATGCGATCGCGAACGGCAGCGCGGCGCCGAGCCCGGCGCCGATCAGCGTGGCGAACAACGCGACCAGCATGATCTCTGCGCAATAGGCGACGAAGATGTCGCCGCCGGTCGCGCCGAGCGCCTTCAGGGTGCCGATCACGTCGCGCTTGCGCGCCATGCTGGCGGCGACCGCATTGGCGACGCCGACGCCGCCGACCAGAAGCGCGGTCAAGGCGACGAGGGTGAGGAATTGGCTGAAACGCTCGACATTGCGCTCGAGCTGCGGCGAAGCCTTTTGGCGGGTGCGGATATCCCAGCCGGCGTCGGGGAATTGCGCCTGGGCCTGTTGTTCGAGTGCCGAAACCGCGGCCTCGCTCGCCGCCCCTGTCGGGCAGGCGCAGCCGGTATTGCCAGCGCACCAGGCTGCCGGGCTGCAACAGCCCGCTCGCGCGCAGCGCGGCTTCGCTGATCAACAGGCGCGGGCCGAAGCCGATGCCGCCGGCGAGCTTGTCAGGCTCGCTGGTCAGCGCCGCGCGCAGCTCGATCGGAACCGCTGCCGATGGTGATGCGGTCGCCGGGCTTGAGGTCGAGCCGGGCGAACAAGGCGGGATCGGCGGCGGCGCCGAACGCGTCGCCCTGCTTGGCGAAGACGGATGCGAGCGGGAGGGCCGGGTCGGTCGTGGCCGTGCCGAACAGCGGATAATTGTCGTCAACGGCCTTTGACCTCGACCAGCGCGGAGCGGCTGTCCGTTGTGCGCGCCATCGCCCGTAGCGTAGCGGCCACGGAGACCGTGCCGTGCGCGTCGAGAAAGGCGCGTTCGTCCGCGGTGGCCTCGCGTTGAATGAGGGAAAAGGCGAGGTCGCCGCCGAGGATGACGCGGCCGGCCGCGGAGAGGCCGTCGGACAGGCTTTCCGCCACCGAGCCGACGCCGGCGATCGCCATCACGCCGAGCACGATGCAGGCGATGAAGACGCCGAAACCGCGCAGGCCGCCGCGCAGTTCGCGCCAAGCCAAGCGCAAGGGAAGCGGCATCATGCCGGCTCCGCCGGCTGCAGCGTCGGCGCGACTCGTGATCCGTCCCGAATGCAGATGCACGACCCGGTCGCAGCGCGCCGCCAGCGCGGTGTCGTGCGTCACCAGGACGAGCGTGGCGCCATGATCGCGGTGGCCGCGAAACAGAAGTTCGATGATCTCGCCGCCGGTCAATTCGTCGAGATTGCCGGTCGGCTCGTCGGCGACCAGGATCGCCGGATTGGGCGCGAGCGCGCGGGCGAGCGCGACGCGCTGCTGCTCGCCGCCGGAGAGTTGGGCCGGATAATGCGACAGGCGTCGGCCAAGCCCGACCGCTTCGAGCTCGCGCCTGGCGCGGCCAAACGCGTCGCGGGCGCCGGCAAGCTCGAGCGGCACGGCGACGTTTTCGAGCGCCGTCATGGTCGGGATGAGGTGGAAGGCCTGAAACACGATGCCGACATTCTTGCCGCGGAAGCGCGCCAGCGCGTCCTCGTCGAATTTCTGCAGGTCTTCGCCGGCGACGACGACGGCGCCGCTATCGGGCCGCTCGAGCCCCGTCATCACCATCAGCAGCGTCGATTTTCCCGAGCCGGACGGGCCGAGCAGGGCCACAGCCTCGCCGCGGCCTATATTGAGATCGATGTCGTGCAGGATATGAACGCGAGCGGCGCCGCGGCCGAGCGCGAGATTGACCCCGCGCAGCGCAATCGCGTCGCCTACGGTAGGATAGGACGAAATGTCATTCATGCTGTCGGCCGACCCGCGCCCCTCGCTGTTGAATGGTGCCCGCTCATATGGGGCGAGCTCCACCCGGCGCCAAATCGTGCGCGTCGCTTTGGCCGCGGCGGTTTGCAGCGCGGCGCTCACCGGCTCTGGCGCGGCGCGTACACGCGCAGCCGCCGGCGCCGGTCAAGATCGTGGCGTTGGGCGATTCGTTGACGGCGGGCCTCGGCCTGGCCGACGGCGACAGTTTCCCGACGCGCCTGCAAGCGGCGCTGGCCGCGAAGGGGATCGCCGTCGAGATCGCCAATGCCGGCGTGTCCGGCGACACCGCTTCGGCGGGTCTGGCGCGGCTCGACTGGTCGGTGCCGGACGGCACCGACGCCGTCATCCTCGAGCTTGGCGCCAACGACATGCTGCGCGGCATCGATCCCAGCGCCACCCGCGAGGCGCTGGATACGATTTTGCGCCGGCTGCAGGAGCGCCACATCGCCGTTCTCATCTGCGGCATGCGCGCGGCGCCGAACCTCGGCGCCGACTATGGCCGGGCGTTCGAAAGCATTTATCCCGGGCTCGCCGCCAAATACGGGGTCCCGCTCTATCCGTTCTTTCTCGACGGCGTCGCCGGCAATCTGGGGCTGTTGCAGCACGACGGCCTGCATCCGACCCCCGCCGGGGTCGCCGTGATCGTCGCGCGCATCTTGCCGCAGGTCGAGGACCTCCTCGCCCGGATCCGGAGCCAACATGTTCAGGGCGAAAGGCCGTCGTAACGATTGGCGTTCATAAGGGTTGCGTGCCGCGCCCCTAGACCGCATTGTCTAAGTCCGCTGCGAATCGCCGACCACGAGCCGCAGGGTGTCATGCCCCGTCTGTTTACCGGTCTGGAAATACCCCCGCGCGTCGCCCAGTCGCTGGCGATGATGCGTGGCGGTTTGCCGGGCGCGCGCTGGATCGACCCGGAAAATTATCACATCACGCTGCGCTTCATCGGCGATATCGACGACGGCTTGGCGCGCGACATTGCCGGCCTGCTCGGCCGCGTTGAGCGCGCGCCGTTCGAACTGCGCATCGACGGGCTCGTCGTCGTTCGGCGGCCGCAAGCCGCGCGCGCTGGTCGCGGCGGTGGCGGCCATCAGCCCGCTGATGGAGCTGCAGGCGGAGCACGAAAGGCTGCTGCAGCGGCTCGGGCTCGAGCCCGAAGGTCGCAAATTCACGCCGCATGTCACCCTGGCGCGGCTGCGCGATTCATCGAGCCGGCAGGTCGCCGATTATCTGACCGAACGCGGCCATTATCGCTCGTCGTCGTTCGAGGTCTCGCGTTTCGTGCTGTTCTCCTCGCGCGCCTCGGTCGGCGGCGGCCCCTATGTCGTGGAGGCCGCCTATCCGCTCGAAGCGTCGGAGCTGCGCCGGGCGCAGGCGCGCTGACGCGCCGTCAGGCGCGCAGCATCCGCGTCTGCAGATCGAGCATCGCCGTGGCGAAGCCGTGATGGTCGGCCATGATCTCGCGCATCAGCGACAGCGCATTCGGGCGCACCAATTCCAATTCGCCGACGACGCTGCCGAAATCGAACGACAGCTCGGCGTCGAATTTGCGCGCCAATTGCTGCATGCGCCGGTTTTCGGCGAGGCAGGCCATGTGCAGGAGCCGGTAGCCGCGGTTGCGGGCGGCGAGCAAGGTGCGGCGAAGCAGCACCGAACCGACGCCGTGGCTCTGCCACGGCTTTTCCACGCTGAACGCGGCCTCCGCCTGATGCGGGAAGCCGGCCCCGAGCGGTCGCAATTCGGCGGCGCCGCGCAACACGCCGTCGACGAAGAAGCCGTGCACCACGGCGTCGAGCGCCAAGCGACATATCGACGTATTTGCTGACGAACTCGTCCGAGACGCCGCCGCCAAATCGGCTGTGCCGGCTATCGGCATCGAGCCGCAACATATGCTCGCGATATTTCGCGATCTCGGCGATCCACAATTTGCGGACGATGCCGCCTTCGGGAAGAACGTCCTGCATTCCAAGGGTCTCCTGACTTTGTCAAAGACCCTCCCGATCGTCTCCTCCGGCTGACCCGCGCCAAAGCACCTTGGCTCGGCGCGAATCGAACCTACTATGTTGTGTATCTCCAGACTTAGGCAAGGCGATGCATCGCCGGGCAGGCGTGCATTCCGTTTACGCATGGCTTGTGGGCGCATGGCTGGCACATGCGCATGACTATTTTATTTGCGACGCCAAAGCGGCGACGCAACCGGCCGAACATTCGATCTTGGCATGAGCGGTGCAACGCCGTTAAGCGTGGGCCTCCGCGCCGCGTTCCATCCACATCGGCTTACCGAATTAAATGGTTAACAGAATTTAAATGACGAATTCGATCACTGCGCGCTATGCGGCCGCCGTCGCCGCGGGCCGGGTCGAGCGCGACGCCGCGCAGCTTGCCGTCGTCGAACGGCTGGCGCGGCTCGAGACGCGGGTCGCGCAGCATCGCCTGGCGCGCAAATCGTCCTCGCTCGGCTGGCTGTTCGGCGGCCGCGAGAGCCGCGAGGCGCCGATCAGGGGTCTTTACATCCATGGCGACGTCGGCCGCGGCAAGACCATGCTGATGGATCTGTTCTTCGAGGCGAGCCCGGTGCTGCGCAAGCGCCGCGCGCATTTCCACGAATTCATGCTCGACGTGCACGAGCGCGTGCACGCCTTGCGCCAGAAGATGAAAGAGGGCGGGCACCCCGAGCGAGGATCCGATCCGCCTGGTGGCGATGGCATTGGCGCAGGAGGCTTGGCTTCTCTGCTTCGACGAATTCCACGTCACCGACATCGCCGACGCCATGATTCTGGCGCGACTGTTCAAAGAGCTTCTTTCCCGCGGCGTCATCGTCGTCGCCACCTCGAACGTGGCGCCGCAGGACCTTTACAAGGACGGCCTGAACCGGGCCTTGTTCGTGCCCTTCATCGATCTCATCGAGCAGCACATGGATATCGTGCGGCTCGACGCGCGCACCGACTTCCGGCTGGAGAAAATCGGCAGCCTGCCGGTGTGGCGCGTGCCGCTCGATGCGGCGGCAGACTTGGCGCTCGACGATTTCTGGCGGCGGTTGACCGGCGACGCGAATGGCGACGCGCAGGACCTTGTCGTCAAAGGGCGCATGGTGCATGTGCCGCGCGCGGCCATGGGCGTCGCGCGCTTCACCTTCCACGAATTGTGCGAGGCGCCGCTGTCGGCGGCCGACTATCTGCGGATCGTGCGCGAATTCCACACCATCATTCTCGACCGCATCCCGGTCATGAATTTCGACATGCGCAACGCGGCCAAACGCTTCATCACGCTGATCGACACGCTTTATGACGCCAATGTGAAACTCATCGTCTCGGCCGCGGCCGAGCCGGACGCGCTCTATCGCGCCGACGAGGGCTTCGAGGCGGGCGAGTTCAAGCGCACCGCCTCGCGTCTCATCGAGATGCGATCGCAAGCCTATCTGGCGCGGCCGCACGGCGCCGCGCGGGTAGATGTTTCCGCCGCCTTCGCCGGCATCGTCGAGACCTGAACCCGAAACTTCGTCGAAACCTGAACCCGAAACTTCGACCGAAGTGATGCTGTCGGCAGTGACCCGCGAGACCGAACGGAGGGACAATCCCTGAAGGAGCATCGAACCCTCAAGGAGCATCGAAAGGGATTGGACGCAGTTCTCCAACCGGAGATCCACGTCAGCGGGACATTTCCTCGCGAGGACCTCTCGACACTTGCCTCGCTCGCGCTTTACGCCAAATATAACCCGCCAACGAAGATAGCCTGGCGAGGGGGTGACGCTGGGCGTCCAGTCGTTATATGTCATTTAGAAAGGCCCGAGGTATGCTAGGGGGGCCCCTCAAGGAGGATCATATGGCCATTCGCAAAGCGACGCTTAGGCGAGCGCCGCCGCGGCCAGAATTGGAGCGACTACTTTCGGCAGCCAAGGACCATAACATTACGGATGCCGAATTACAGGAGCAGCGTGTGAGCTTTGCGTATGGGAATGCACCGCTCGATTCTCGGATAACGAAGGAGTCCGCCCGCTCTGCTGCGAGGAGCCTTCGTCTGCGGCGTGCATAAGTAAAACCTGTCGGAGAAAAAGCCCGGCTCAGCCGGGCTTTTTTGTGAGCTATGATAGTATCAGAGGGAAACGATCCAGCGTTATTCGACTGGGTTCAAGAACAGAACCTTGTCCGCCAATACGATTTTCTCACAAACTGCATCGAAATCGGGCTCGAACAGGGGCATACCGCTCTCGATAAGTATACTCTGTGGGCTTTAAATCATATCGCGGTGGCAAATATCTCGCAGTTTGGCGGCCGTTTTCGCGAGGAGCCGATTTACGTCGGTGACCATATTCCTCCCCATTTCCGTAAGGTCCCGGAACTCATGGATCGGTTCATTTCGACCATCCATGAAAACTGGTTCAACTGGAGCCCAACCGAACTAGCGGCTTATGGTTTGTGGCGGCTCAACTGGATTCATCCGTTCATCGAGGGGAACGGAAGGACGGCGAGGGCGACATGCTACTACCTTCTATGCGTCCGTTCGGGCGCATTGCTGGGCGGGCGACGAATTGTCCCTGAGCGCATACGCGATGACCGGGCCGGGTACGTGGCGGGGCTACGAGCGGCAAATCTTGCTTGGGAAGAAGGCAATCTCGATTTTGGCGTCTTGGAAGAATACCTGGCCCGGTTGCTGCAAGCGCAGCTATCCGAGAACGGGCCAGCTGCCTAGGTCCAAGCCTCCGTTGCAAGCCTCCATCATCAAGCTGAAGTCACCATCGCAGGCTTGGGATGCACCATCAGGTCAACGATTTCTCACCGAGAATCCGGCCGCGCTGGCATCAAGTGCGGACAGAATCGCGTGGGCGGCTTGAACGCGTCTGCCGAAAGGTCTAATGACCCGGCAGCCGGGCTTCCTTTTGCCTCACAAGGAAATTTCTCGGATGGCGCGAAACAAGATTGCATTGATCGGCGCGGGCCAAATCGGTGGCACGCTGGCACACTTGGTCGGTCTCAAGGAACTGGGCGACGTCGTGATGTTCGACGTCATGGAGGGGGTGCCGCAGGGCAAGGCGCTCGACATCGCCCAATCCTCCCCGGTCGAAGGTTTCGACGCCCGCTTCAGCGGCGCCAATTCCTACGAGGCGATCGAGGGCGCGGCGGTCTGCATCGTCACCGCCGGCGTGCCGCGCAAGCCCGGCATGAGCCGCGACGACCTCCTCGGCATCAACCTCAAGGTGATGGAGCAGGTCGGCGCCGGCATCAAGAAATACGCGCCCGGCGCGTTCGTCATCTGCATCACCAATCCGCTCGACGCCATGGTATGGGCGCTGCAGCGCGCCTGCGGCCTGCCCAAGCCGATGGTCGTCGGCATGGCCGGCGTGCTCGATTCGGCGCGGTTCCGCTACTTTCTGGCCGACGAATTCAACGTCTCGGTCGAGGACGTGACCGCCTTCGTGCTCGGCGGGCATGGCGACTCGATGGTGCCGCTGGTGCGGTATTCGGCCGTCGCCGGCATTCCGCTGCCCGACCTCGTCAAGATGGGCTGGACCACGCAGGCGCGCATCGACGCCATCGTCGATCGCACCCGCAACGGCGGCGGCGAGATCGTCAGTCTGCTCAAGACCGGTTCGGCCTTCTACGCGCCCGCGACCTCGGCGATCGCCATGGCGGAAAGCTATCTGCGCGACAAGAAGCGGGTGTTGCCGGCGGCGGCCTGGCTCAACGGCGAATATGGCGTGAAGGAGCTTTATGTCGGCGTCCCGGTCGTCCTCGGCAGCAAGGGCGTCGAGCGCGTCGTCGAAATCGAGTTCAACAGCGCCGAGCGCGCCATGTTCGAGAAATCGGCCCAGGCCGTGGCGAGCTTGGTCGACGCGTGCAAGAAGATTGCTCCCGAACTGGGCAAATGACCCGTCACCTTTCCCGGATGCGGTGCAGCGCGAAGCGATGCACTGATCCGGGACCTTCGCATGCGACGATCCCGGGTGCCTGCAGCGCACCACTTCGTGCTGCGCCGCGCCCGGGAAACGAGAGAAAGCGCGCATGAACATCCACGAATACCAGGCGAAAGCGGTGTTGCGGGAATTCGGCGTGCCGGTGCCGCGCGGCCTGCCGGCCTTCACTGCCGAAGAAGCGGAGAAGGCCGCCAACGATCTCGGCGGGCCGGTCTGGGTGGTGAAGGCGCAAATCCATGCCGGCGGCCGCGGCAAGGCCGGCGGCGTCAAAGTGGTCAAATCGATCGCCGACGTGCGGCGCGAGGCCGAGCGGCTGTTGGGCTCGACGCTGGTGACGCACCAGACCGGGCCGCACGGCAAAGAAGTGCGCCGCCTCTACATCGAGGACGGCTCGTCGATCGATCGCGAATACTATCTTTCGGCCCTGGTCGACCGCGCGACCTCGCGCATCGCCTTCGTCGCCTCGACCGAAGGCGGCATGGAGATCGAAGAAGTCGCCCGCACGCAGCCGGAAAAAATTCTGTCGTTCTCCGTCGATCCGGCGACCGGCCTCATGCCCCATCACGCGCGGCAGGTGTCGCGCGCGCTCGGCTTCGGCCGCGAGGTGGCGAAGCAGGCCGAGGCCGTGCTGCCGAAGCTCTATCAGGCGTTCGTCGCCAAGGACATGAACCTCCTGGAGATCAACCCGCTCGTCGTCACCAAGTCGGGCGAACTCGTCTGCCTCGACGCCAAGATCGGCTTCGACGACAACGCGCTTTATCGCCATCCCGACATCATGGCGCTGCGCGATCTCAGCGAGGAAGACGCCAAGGAAGTCGAGGCCTCGCGTTACGATCTCAACTATGTCGCGCTCGACGGCACCATCGGCTGCATGGTCAACGGCGCCGGTCTCGCCATGGCGACCATGGACATCATCAAGCTCTATGGCGAGACGCCAGCGAACTTTCTCGACGTCGGCGGCGGCGCGTCGAAGGACAAGGTGACCGCCGCGTTCAAGATCATCACCTCCGACCCGAACGTGAAGGGGATTTTGATCAACATTTTCGGCGGCATCATGCGCTGCGATATCATCGCCGAGGGCGTGGTCGCCGCGGTCAAGGAAGTCGGCCTGCCGGTACCGCTGGTGGTGCGGCTCGAAGGCACCAACGCCGAACTCGGCAAAGAAATCATCAGGAACTCCGGCCTCAACGTCGTTCCCGCCGACGATCTCGACGACGCCGCGCAGAAGATCGTCAAGGCTGTGCGGGAGCACGCGTAATGCCCATCCTCATCGACAACGACACCAAGGTCATCTGCCAGGGCTTTACCGGCCGCAACGGCAGCTTTCATTCCGAGCAGGCGATCGCCTACGGCACCAAGATGGTCGGCGGCACCTCGCCCGGCAAAGGCGGCACGACGCATCTCGGCCTGCCGGTGTTCGAATCCGTCACGGAGGCGCGCGACAAGACCGGCGCCGACGCGAGCGTCATCTACGTGCCGCCGGCCGGCGCCGCCGACGCGATCTGCGAGGCGATCGACGCCGAAATGCCGCTGATCGTCTGCATCACCGAGGGCATTCCGGTGCTCGACATGGTGAAGGTGAAGCGCGCGCTGTCCGGCTCGAAGTCGCGCCTGATCGGGCCGAATTGCCCCGGCGTCATGACGGCCGGCGCCTGCAAGATCGGCATCATGCCCGGCAACATCTTTCAGCCCGGCAAGGTCGGCATCGTGTCGCGCTCGGGCACGCTCACCTACGAGGCGGTGTTCCAGACGACCCAAGTAGGCCTCGGTCAGACCACCGCGGTCGGCATCGGCGGCGATCCGGTCAAGGGCACCGACTTCATCGAAATCCTGGAAATGTTTCTCGCCGATGCCGCGACCGAGGCCATCATCATGATCGGCGAGATCGGCGGCTCGTCGGAAGAAGACGCCGCCCAGTTCCTCAAGGACGAAGCCAAGCGCGGCCGCAAGAAGCCGACCGTCGGCTTCATCGCCGGCCGCACGGCGCCGCCGGGACGGCGCATGGGGCATGCTGGCGCTATTATTGCAGGCGGCAAGGGTGACGCCGGGTCGAAGATCGCCGCCATGGAGGGTGGGGGCATCACGGTGTCGCCGTCGCCGGCGCGGCTCGGAAAGACGCTCGCTGAAGTGTTGAAATAGGATTCAATCCTAGCGCCTTTTCGCTGCCGCGTCGCGATACTAAATAGGGTACAGTCGAGATCGCCCGACCGGGCCGGGCTCAATCGAAGTTTCGTCTTTTCACACCAATTGGTGTCACTGATCGCTGCTTCGCTCTTTAGTCAGCCAGTCTCTCGAGCCCGGGAACCGCGCACGAACCTGCCAGTCAGTCGTCCTAGGAAACCGCCCATGTCTCGCCAAGACGCGAATGCCGCTTTTGCTTTGACCTCGTTCCTCTACGGCAGCAATGCCCCCTATATCGAGGAACTCTATGCCCGCTATGAAGCCGATCCCAAGGCGGTCGACGCCGAATGGCAGTCGTTTTTCCAGAGCCTGAAGGATGATTCCCGCGACGTGATCGAGGCGGCGCGTGGTCCGTCGTGGCGGCGGTCCGACTGGCCGGTGCGGGAACGCAGCGATCTCACTGCGGCGCTCGACGGCGACTGGGGCGAGGTCGGCAAGGCGGTCGGCGCCAAGGTCAAGGCGCAGGCGCAAGGCAAGGGCGTCGAGCTTTCCAACGCCGATGTCGAACGGGCGACGCGCGAACTCGGTGCGTGCGCTGATGCTCATTCGCGCCTACCGCGCCCGCGGGCATTTTCACGCCAACCTCGATCCGCTCGGTCTGCAGCCGCAGAACAGCGAAAGCGAGCTCGACCCGCACACCTACGGGTTCGCCGACGCCGACTTCGACCGCCCGATCTTTCTCGACAAGGTGCTCGGCCTGCAATTCGGCACCATCCGCCAGATCGTCGCCATCCTGCGGCGGACCTATTGCCAGACGCTGGGCGTCGAGTTTCTGCACATTTCCGACGGCGCACAGAAGGGCTGGATCCAGGAGCGCATCGAGGGTCCCGACAAGGAAATCACCTTCACCCGCGCCGGCAAGCGCGCCATCCTCAACAAGCTGGTCGAGGCCGAAGGCTTCGAGAAATTCTGCGACCTGAAATTCACCGGCACCAAGCGCTTCGGCCTCGACGGCGGCGAATCGATGATCCCGGCGCTCGAGCAGATCATCAAGCGCGGCGGCGCGCTCGGCGTGCAGCAGATCGTCATCGGCATGCCGCATCGCGGCCGGCTCAACGTGTTGGCGCAGGTCATGGGCAAGCCGCACCGCGCCATCTTCCACGAGTTCAAGGGCGGTTCGTCGACGCCCAACGAGGTGGAAGGTTCGGGCGACGTGAAATATCACCTCGGCGCCTCGTCCGACCGCGAGTTCGACGACAACAAGGTGCACCTGTCGCTCACGGCGAACCCCTCGCACCTCGAGATCGTCGATCCGGTGGTGCTCGGCAAGGTGCGCGCCAAGCAGGATCAGCTCGGCGCGTCGCCGGACGACCGCACCATGGTGATGCCGCTCCTCATCCACGGCGACGCGTCGTTCGCGGGGCAAGGCGTGATCGCCGAGTGTTTCGGGCTGTCCGGACTGCGCGGACACCGCACCGGCGGTTCGCTGCACTTCATCGTCAACAATCAGATCGGGTTCACCACCGATCCGCGCTTTTCGCGCTCGTCGCCCTATCCGTCCGATGTCGCCAAGATGATCGAGGCGCCGATCTTCCACGTCAACGGCGACGATCCCGAGGCGGTGGTGTTCGCCGCCAAGGTGGCGACCGAATTCCGGCAGAAATTCCAGAAGCCGGTCGTCATCGACATGTTCTGCTACCGCCGGCACGGCCACAACGAAGGCGACGAGCCGTCGTTCACCCAGCCCTTGATGTACAAGGCGATCGCCGCGCACCCCTCGACGCTGGAGATTTACGGCGACAAGCTGGTCGCCGAGGGCGTCGTCACCGCCGGCGAAGTCGACAAGATGAAAGCCGATTGGCGGAGCCGCCTCGACGTCGAGCTCGAAGCCGCGCAGAGCTACCGCGCCAACAAGGCCGACTGGCTCGACGGCCGCTGGGCCGGCTTCAAGACCGCCGGCGACGGCGACGATCCCCGCCGCGGCAGGACCGGCGTGGATATCGCCAAGCTCAAGGAGATCGGCGCCAAGATCACGACCTTGCCGCCGGATTTCCATCTCCACCGCACGCTCAACCGCTTCTTCGACAACCGGCGCAAGTCGATCGAAACCGGCGTCGGCATCGATTGGGCGACCGCCGAGGCGCTGGCCTTCTGTTCGCTCCTCATCGACGGCCACCGCGTGCGGCTGTCCGGTCAGGACTCCGAGCGCGGCACGTTCTCCCAGCGCCACTCGGTGCTGACCGACCAGGAGACCGAGAAGCGCTACACGCCGTTCAACCATCTCGGCGGCGGCCAGGCCCGCTACGAGGTCATCAACTCGATGCTCTCGGAAGAGGCGGTGCTCGGCTTCGAGTACGGCTATTCGCTCGCCGAGCCCAGCGCGCTCACGCTGTGGGAAGCCCAGTTCGGCGATTTCGCCAACGGCGCGCAGGTGTTGTTCGACCAGTTCATCTCCTCGGGCGAGCGCAAATGGCTGCGCATGTCCGGGCTCGTCTGCCTGTTGCCGCACGGCTACGAAGGCCAGGGGCCGGAGCACTCCTCGGCGCGGCTCGAGCGCTTCCTGCAGATGTGCGCCGAGGACAATATGCAGGTCGCCAACTGCACGACGCCGGCGAACTATTTCCATATCCTGCGCCGCCAGCTCAACCGCGAGTTCCGCAAGCCGCTGATCCTGATGACGCCGAAGTCGCTGCTGCGCCACAAGCGCGCGGTGTCGCGGCTCGACGAGATGGCGGCGGACACGACGTTCCATCGCCTGTTATGGGACGACGCCCAGCCCCCACCTGCTCCCCCGCAAGCGGGGGAGGGCGGGGTGAGAGAGATCAAGCTTCGTCCCGGACGCCGACATCCGCCGCGTCGTCCTGTGCTCGGGCAAGATCTATTACGATCTCTACGAGGAGCGCGAGAAGCGCGGCATCGACGACGTCTATCTGCTGCGCATCGAGCAGCTCTATCCGTTCCCGACCAAGGCGCTGATGACGGAACTGTCGCGCTTCAAGCAGGCGGAGATCGTCTGGTGCCAGGAAGAGCCGCGCAACATGGGCGCCTGGGTGTTCGTCGATATCTTCATCGAATGGGTGCTCAACCAGATCAACGGCAAGCACCGCCGGGCGCGCTACGCCGGGCGGCCGGCGTCGGCCTCGACTGCGGTCGGGCAGATGTCGCTGCATCTGGCGCAGCTCAAGCAGGTGCTGGAAGAGGCGTTGGGATGATTGTCGCGCCGGCGTGCCCGGCCTCGTGCCGGGCATCCGCGCCGACGGCATGACCGCAGCAAACTGATGGCCTTAGCGCTGGCCGTGACGAAGAGGATGCCATGGCTGAGATACGCGTTCCGACCCTCGGAGAATCCGTCACCGAGGCGACGATCGGCAAATGGTTCAAGAAGGCCGGCGACGTCGTGGCCGTCGACGAGCCGCTGGTCGAGCTCGAGACCGACAAGGTGACGATCGAGGTGCCGGCGCCGGCGGCCGGCGTGCTCACCGACGTCGCGGTCAAGGACGGCGAAACTGTCGCCGTCGGCGCGCTTCTCGGCGCCATCAAGGAAGGCGCCGCCGGCGCGGCCGCGGCGCAAGCCCGCGGCCAAAGCCGCTGAAGCGCCGCCGCCCGCCGCTCCGGCTTCCGCCGCAGCCAAGCCGGCACCGAGCCCGGCGCCCGCTGCCGCCAGCGTGCTCGCGCCGTCGGTGCGCAAGATCGCGGCCGAAACCGGCATCGACGCGGCGGGCGTGCCCGGTACCGGCAAGGACGGCCGCGTCACCAAGGGCGACATGCTGGCCGCGATCGAGCGCGCGGCGGCGCAGCCGACGCCGGTCGCTTCGCCCGCCGCCGCGGTCCAGGTGCGCGCCCCCTCGGCGCCGGACGATGCCGCGCGCGAGGAGCGCGTGCGCATGACGCGGCTGCGGCAGACCATCGCCCGGCGCCTGAAGGAGGCGCAGAACACCGCCGCCATGCTCACGACCTTCAACGAGGTCGACATGACGCATGTCATGGCGCTGCGCAGCCAGTACCGCGAGCTGTTCGAGAAGAAGCACGGCGTCAAGCTCGGCTTCATGGGCTTCTTCGTGCGCGCCTGCGTGCAGGCGCTCAAGGAGATTCCCAACGTCAACGCCGAGATCGACGGCACCGACATCATCTACAAGAACTATTATCACATGGGCATCGCGGTCGGCACCGAGCGCGGCCTGGTGGTGCCGGTGGTGCGCGATTGCGACGCGAAGACGCTGGCCGAGATCGAGAAGACCATCGCCGATTTCGGCCGCCGCGCCCGCGACGGCTCGCTCAAGATCGAGGACATGCAGGGCGGCACCTTCACCATCACCAATGGCGGCATCTACGGCTCGCTGATGTCGACGCCGATCCTCAACGCGCCGCAGTCCGGCATTCTCGGCATGCACAAGATCCAGGAACGGCCGATGGTGGTCGGCGGCAAGATCGAGGCGCGGCCGATGATGTATCTGGCTTTGTCCTACGACCATCGCATCGTCGACGGCCGCGAGGCGGTGACGTTCCTGGTGCGGGTCAAGGAGTCGCTGGAGGATCCGGCGCGGCTTATTCTGGATTTGTGATCTCACATAGACAGCTCTCTCCACGCCATGGAACAGCGAGCGCGGAATGTCCATTATCGGCACCGTGGATGGGGCGAAGCTGTATATGTACCCCAACGATCATCCGCCGCCGCACTTTCACGTTCTCTTCGCCGAATATCGGGCCGTGATAGATATTCGGACGATGAAGCCGAGCAGAGGCGAATTGCCAAAGGCGAAATTGCGAGCCATCTTGAAATGGGCAAAGCCCCGGACGGGCAAACTTCTCGAGGCATGGAACCTTACGCAGACGAACCTCATCCCTGAGAAAATCCGATGAAGAAGCTTCCGCAAATCGTTTCGGTCGAGCCCGTCATTCACGGAGTGCTCAAGCTCGTCTTTACCGATGGTTACGAGGGCGTCGTCGATGTCAGGCCGCTGATCGCAAGGGGCCGCATCTTTACTTGGCTGCAGAAGGACAAGAACTTTCGCAAAGTCCAGATCGAAGAATACGGGCACCACATTTTCTGGACTAACGACAAGGGCCAGGAGATCGACTTGGGAGCGGATTCGCTGCGGCGGGATGCCGAAAAACAGGCCGAACTCCATCGGCTCATCGCAATCTAACCTGAGTTATTCCCATGTCCTACGACCTCATCGTCATCGGCACCGGTCCCGGCGGCTATGTCTGCGCTATTCGCGCGGCGCAGCTCGGGATGAAAACCGCCGTGGTGGAGAAGAACGCCACCTTCGGCGGCACCTGCCTCAATGTCGGCTGCATCCCGTCGAAGGCGCTGCTGCACGCGTCGGATCTTTACGAAGAGGCCGGGCACAGTTTCGCGGAAATGGGCATCAAGGTCGGTAAGCCGAGCGTCGATCTCGCCGCGCTCCTCAAATACAAAGAAGGTAATGTCGAGGCCAACGTCAAGGGCGTCGCCTTTCTGTTCAAGAAGAACAAGATCGAGGCGTTTCACGGCGCCGGACGCATCGTTGCGCCGGGTAAGATCGAGGTGAAGGCGGACGACGGCTCGACCCAGACGCTGGAAACGAAGGCGATCGTCATCGCCACCGGCTCGGATGTCGCCCGCCTTCCCGGCATCGATATCGACGAGAAGCGCGTCGTGTCCTCGACCGGCGCGCTCGAACTTGCCAAGGTGCCACAGAAGCTTCTGGTCGTCGGCGCCGGCATCATCGGGCTCGAGCTCGGCTCGGTATGGCGGCGGCTCGGCGCGCAGGTTACGATCGTCGAGTTTTTGGATCACATTTTGCCCGGCATCGACGGCGAAGTGGCGCGGCAATTCCATCGCATGCTGCAGAAGCAGGGCATCGCGTTCAAGCTGTCGTCCAAGGTCACGGCGGTCGACACGTCGGGCAAGGCGCTCAAGGTGAAGGTCGAGCCCGCTGCGTCGGACGGCGGCGCCGCGGAGACGCTCGAGGCCGACGTCGTCCTGGTGGCGATCGGGCGCGTGCCCTACACCGAAGGGCTCGGCCTCGAAGCGGCCGGCGTGAAGATGGACAACCGCCGCCGCGTCGTGGTCGATCAGCATTACCAGACTAACGTCGCCGGCATTTACGCCATCGGCGACGTTATTGCCGGACCGATGCTCGCGCACAAGGCCGAGGAGGAAGGCGTCGCGGTCGCAGAGCTGATCGCCGGGCAAGCGGGCCACGTCAACTACGATGTGATCCCGAACGTGGTCTACACCACGCCGGAAATCGCCTCGGTCGGCAAGACCGAGGAGGAGCTGAAAGCGGCCGGCGTCGCTTATCAGGTCGGCAAGTTTCCCTTCACCGCCAACGCCCGCGCGCGGGCCAATTTGGCGACCGAAGGCTTTGTGAAAATCCTCGCCGACGCCAAGACCGACCGCGTGCTCGGCGTGCACATTCTCGGGCCCGACGCCGAGACCATGATCGCAGAAGCCGCCATCGCCATGGAGTTCGGCGCCTCGTCCGAGGACATCGCCCGCACCTGCCACGCGCACCCGACGCTGAGCGAGGCGGTCAAGGAAGCGGCGCTCGCCGTCGCCAAGCGCGCGATCAATTTTTGATACGCCGTCATTCCGGGCTCCGCCCTTCGGGCGGCCCCGGAATGACGAGCCGAACTACTCCACCACGATCTTCACTTCTGCGCCCGGCTTGAGCTTCTCGCCCGGTTCGAGGCCGTTGAGGATGCGGAAGCGCTCCAACGGGCGATCGGCGACGGCCATGCGGGTCGCTATTTTCTCGACGGTGTCGCCGGGGGCGACGGTGAGGATCTGCAGCCGCAGCGGTTTGGCCTCCTCGATCTCGGCGAGGCTCATGCGGCGGAAGGTGCCGATCAACTCGCGGAAGATGCGGTCGGTCTCCGGCGTGCGGTGCTTGCTGGCGAAGATGAAGCGGTAGACGTCGCTGCCGAAGCGGATGGCGTAGAGTCGGAAATCCCACTGGTCGCCTTTAGCCGCCGCGGTGGCGCCGGGGAAACCGTTGATGGTGATGTCCTCGACGGTCGCGGCGTCGATGTTCTCGATCCAGCCGGAGGTGAGATAGGCGGCGAGCGTCTGCTCGGCGGGCACGCGCACGACGTCGAGCCGCAGCGCCTGATTGCCGCCGCGCTTGACGCCGAGCACCGCCTGCGCGGTGTTGTCGAGCTGAAACCCTTCCGGCGCGGTGAAGGTGAAGCCGAGCCGCGGATGCAGGAAGCGGCGGCCGCGCACGAAGCCTTCGCTCGGATCCTCGCCGAACACGATGCCGTCGATGCCGGCGAGGTAGCTATCCTTGTCGCGCCCGAGCGCCGGCGGCGCATTGGGCGTCGAGCCGGTCGCGCCGCTGTATTGCCGGGCATTGACGCGCGCGTTGGTGATGCGCTCCGGCGTCGCCGGATGCGACGAGAGAAAGTCGGCGGCGCGCGGATCGATCGCGCCGGTCTGCTGCGGCTTGAGCTCGGAATTATGCTCCATCGAGGTCAAGAACCGCACCGCGCCGTAAGGGTCGTAGCCGGCCCGCGAGGCGATGCCGATACCGATGGCGTCGGCCTCGAGTTCCTGGGCGCGCGAGAAGCTCGCCAGCGCCAATTTCGATTTGGCGAGCGCCAGCGCGCCTTCTTCCGGGTCGCTGACGAGATCGGTGAAGACGCGGCTTCTGAGGTCGGCGAGCCGGGCCTGCTCCTCGCGGATGGCGGCATGGCGCGCGATGACGTGCCCCATCTCGTGCGCCAGCACGGAGGCGAGCTCGGATTCGTCGTTGGCGAGCGCGATCAAGCCGCGGGTGGCGTACAATTGCCCGTTGGGCAACGCGAAGGCGTTGATCGACTGCGAATTGAGCATCGTCACTTTGTAGTGCAGGTCCGGCCGTTCGGACGCCGCCACCAGCCGCTCGACCGTCTGCTCGAGCATCGCCTGCAGCTTGGGATCGTTATAGACGCCGCCATAGGCCGCCAGGATGCGCTGGTGCTCGCGCAACGCCGCCGGCGACATGTCGGCTTCCGCCGAGGACTTCGCCGGCGGCGGCAGCGCCGCCTGCGGCGCCAGGGCGGGCGGCGAGGCCGTGCAGGCGGCCAGGAGCAGCGCCGCGGCGGCGATGGCCGCATGCGCCAGCCGCCGGCTCGCAACGAACCGGCCTGCAATCGACCAGCCTGTGATCGACCGGCCTATCATCGACAATGGCGACAATCCGATCACCACTTCAATCCTGCCCGTCCACCGCGGCGTTCGGCCGCGGCGGGCCTTTTGCGGCGCTCATTCGCGCTCGAACAGCTCGATCTGCTCCGGCTGTGTCGCCTCGATCCACGGACCGCCGCGCTCCTCGATCCAACCGCGAACCCGCACGCGCTTGCCGGCAAGCCGCCTCGGTGCGACCCCGGCCGCCGCAAATCTACGCTCGTTTCGCTTCGCGATCGTAACCGTGAAGTCCTCGGTCCACCGCCGCCCGAAATTCACGTATATCGTGGCCCCGCTTTCGCGCACCGACAACACCTTGCCCTCGACCAGCGCGAAACGGCCCCGTTGCGCCAGCACATCCACGGGTTTGTCGGCGTCGCGTACGTCATAATACGAATTGGCCCAAAGGCCAAGCTTGGCCTGCCGCGCGGCGCGTTCGCGGCCCAGGAGTTCCGCGGCGCAGGGCCGGCCGCCGCCGACCCGCGCCGCGACCCGGGCCAGACCGCGCGCGAGCAACTCCGCCTGCGCCATCTCCGCGATGCCGTCGCGCGTGACATAGGCGAATCCGACCATGCGGCCGTAGCGGTCGGTAGGAATCTCCGCGCGCCTGAGCCCAACTTCGGTGTTCGCCAGCAGGGACGCGAGGGCCGCTTTCGCTGCCGCGCCGGGCGCGTCCGCGCCTTGCGGCAGCGGCTCGACCGGCGGCACCTCGATCGCCGCCAGCCGCACCTCGCGGCCGTCATCGAGCACGAAGGTGCGGCCGTCGATGATTTGTTTGACCGCGCCGCGCGCCACAACCTCGCCGCCGCACACCGCAGCCGGCGCGCCCGGCGCTTGCGCGCCGGCCTCGGCGCAGAGAACCGCATATTGGGCGGCCAGCGCCGCGGCCAAAACCCCAAGGCGCCAATCCCCGACCCGCCAATCGATCTCCGAAGGGAGCCAACGGCGACATAGGGCTGTGCGGAAAGGGTATATTCTCATGGCCGCGGACGACCCCGCGCCCAGAGTGATGCAATTGAAATGGGAATGGAACGATGTTCGAACTCTATCACGCAGGCATGTCCGTATGCTCGGAAAAAGTGCGCATTCTCTTCGCCGAACGGAACACGCCGTTCGTCAGTCACAAGCTCGACCTTCGCGCCGGCGATCAGCAGACGCCCGAATATCTGAAGCTCAATCCCAACGCCGTGGTGCCGACCCTCGTGCATGACGGCAACGTCGTGATCGAGAGCAATATCATTCTGGAATATCTGGCCGAGATCCTGCCGGGTCCGTCCCTCGTCACCGCGAGCCCGCTCGGGCGCACCCGGATGCGCTACTGGACCAAGCAGCTCGACGATTCGATCCACCAGTTCACCAGCGTGATCAGTTTCGCGATCGGCTTTCGCTATCAGATGCTCGCCAAGCCGCGCGAGGACGCGCTCGGCATCCTCAACAAGATACCCGACCCGGCCCGGCGCGCGCGGCAGATCGACATCTACGAGAATGGCGTCGATTCCGCTCACTTCCCGCCCGCCATCCGCCGTTTCGAAAAAATGCTCGCCGACATGGAGAGAGACCTCGCGGCCTCGCCCTGGCTCGCCGGCGCGGATTATTCGCTCGCCGACATCGCCTTCACGCCTTATGTCAACCGTCTGGACCAGCTTCAACTCTCGCACATGTGGGACAAGCGGCCCCACGTTTCGAAGTGGTTCGACACCGTCCGCGCGCGGCCGTCGTTCGCGACGGCCTATGACGGCTTCATGACCAAGCCCGTGCTCGACGTGATGTCCGAGAAAGGGCTGGAAGCCAAGCCCAGAGTGCAGGCTATCCTCCGCGGGTAAATAGTAGCGCTCGTCTCGGCCCAAGCAGCCGCGTTCTCGCGGCGCCCCTTCGCGCCCGAGCCATGCCGGCTACCAAGCGAACGAACAAAAAGCCGGGCGCGATCTTCGTCAGACGGCGTCGACGGTGGAATTGGACGCCATCACGATCACACGCGGCACCAAGCCAGAAGAAGCCACGGAACGAACTGGAACCGGAGCAGAAGGCATTTCGCCAACGGTCTTCGAAAGCAATTCTTTTAGACTCGCTTCCGGCAAATCAAGAAAGCGGAACGCCGAAAGACGCTGTTGCGTAACCGCCGCATCTTGCGATGCGGCGCGCCCTCATCGGAGGGCGCTCGCCTCTCGGCGTTCCACCACGGCACTTGCGGCAGCGACCGAACGCCACCGCTCAGCTCGAGCCACGCGACTTCCTGGGACGTGTTCGGAGCGCGCGCCCCGATGGTTCGAAAGACGCGCGCATCGCACCGAGGCCCGAGATACGGCGGGATCGAACGGCACTCGCGGGCATTACCCGCGCCTTACTGTCCCAGTCCAGCGAGATTGCACCCGCAGACCGGTCGTGATGCCGGACGGGCGTGTCTTGCCCAAGCCGCCCGAGCGCGGAGGTGACGAGCCCCCGCCCGCGGGAACCGCACTCGCCCCGCCGGACGGTGTCACCCGGCCGGCGTCCTGGTACGTGGGCGAGATTTGCAGCTTTTGTACCTCATTTCGCGACGAATTGTCAAGCGCCGGTCTCGCGTTCGGCGACGGCGAGATATCCTGCCTCGCCATGCTGAACTGCGCACGCCGGCGCGCCTCAAAGGACACAGCCGGAGCGGGCATTCGCTGCAATGGGTAAGGTGTCACGGCAATTCCCGCTATGGGCCAACAGCGGAAGTGCTGAGCATGTCGCGACGTGCAGAGGTTCAACGAACTGCTCTCGCGGGGAGGGAACTTTTTGGCGTTCGCGCTGGGCGCTGTTTATCGCAGTGGTCTGCCCTCAGAGGGTTCTTCCGGCCCGGTGCGCGCGACAGGGCGCGCTATTCCGGCTCGTAATTCCCCCTCCAAACAGCTGGCCAGTCGGGCGGCCAATTCGCATTTTCCTGCGCGATATGTCTTGGCACCAAACTCCTTCATGAGTTTAGTCACAAGATACTCGCCGGCAGGTTCGCCATTTCGAGCCGCCTCGATAATCCGGCGGGCGTACGCTGCGATTACCTCAGCCGCCTTTTCGTCTTCTTCCGTCGAACCTTGACCGAGCATAGTGGTTCCTCTCCTGCGCCAGAAGCGGCATTCAGCCCAGTCCAGTGGGCAGTTCCGCTCCGTCGGTCTCACGGTCGGCATCGGCCCCTCCAAACCCTATGGCCGACAATCTCCGGAGTTGGATTGTCCGCCGTGTGGGGGAGCTCATTTCTCAGTGCTCCTGACTGTCGCGGCCGGTTCTAACGCGTCATGGAATACTAGCGGGCGGAATTGTTTGTGGCCTCCGCGGTCCTCCTATTTGTGGTCCCAGAGTGCCTGCACCTCACGCCTATTGAGCAGCAGCTATCCCCTCAAGCACGATCGACCCCTGTTCGAGCAGCCGGTGCAATCTGGCTTCCTCCATGGGCGCGGCGAAAAGATACCCTTGACCAATGGAGCAGCCCAGGGACAGCATGATCGAGCGTTCAGCCTCCGTCTCAATCCCTTCTGCGACGACGCGAATGTCTAGCGCTGCGCCGAGTTTGATGACGCTCTCCACGATGATGCGCTTGGCCGCGCTGTGGGCAACGTCGTGAACGAAGCTCCGATCGACTTTGATCTCGCTGAGTGGAAAGCTCTCCAGATAACGCAGATTGGAATAGCCCGTGCCGAAGTCATCGATGGAGATCCCGATTCCCAGCCGGCGCAGGTCCTTGAACGCGCGGCGAATGATCGCGGGCTCACCGACCATCAGGTTCTCGGTGAGCTCCAGCGTCAGCCATTCGGCGTGGCAGGCGGTCTCGTCTAGCACCCGCTGAACGAAGGCCACCATGTCGCGCCGCGTGAACTCGAGGACCGACACATTTAAGGCGAAGCGGATCGGCGCGCTACGACCTCGATTGACCTGCGCCGCGTGCGAGGCGAGCGTGCGCAGTCCCCAGCCTCCTATTTCCAGGATCGCGCCTGTTTCTTCCGCGATTCCGATGAACCGGCCGGGCGGCTGCAGGCCAAACACGCCGTGGTTCCATCGCAGCAGAGCCTCCGCTCCGACCAATTTCTCGGACGTAAGGTCGAACTGCGGCTGATAGTGAAACAGCAGCTCTTGGTTTGGAACAGCGCTTTGCAGCTCATTCGCCAGCCGAATGCGGTTGCGCGCGTCCCGCTCGTCCGCGGCCACGAAGGCATGCGGCGGGTGTGCGGGCGTCGTCTTCGATCGCTGCAGTGCCGCGCCGGCTTGGCGAATGAGTTGGAGCGGGTCCGCGCCAGTTGGCATCACCGCTAATCCAGCGGCGAACTGGACCGTCAACGACGCGCCGGGAAGCACGAAGCGCGGCTTCAGCAGCTCGAGGATATCGTCGACCCACCTTGCAGCGAGGCTGGAATTGTCTAGTTCAAATGCGAGGGCAAAGGTGTTGGTGCCGACGCGCGAGACAGCAGCCGCCGGTAATGTTGTCAGACGTCCGGCGGTCGAACGAAGCAGCGCGTCGCCTACATCATAGCCGAAGCCGCTGTTAACGTCGTGAAAGCGAAGGATGTCGAGCTTGACCATCAGCAAAGCGGATGTTGCCGGCGTGTCCAGCGCCGCCAGCC
Organism: uncultured Pseudomonadota bacterium; assembly: GCA_963745155.1. Taxonomy (GTDB): domain Bacteria; phylum Pseudomonadota; class Alphaproteobacteria; order Rhizobiales; family Xanthobacteraceae; genus BOG-931. Next base: position 65,709 of record CAVUWO010000010.1, read on the forward strand.
GATCGAGCAAACCGTACCGATCGAGTAGGCCGGTCAGGCGATCGATGCCCGCCGCGTGGGTCACGTCGCGGATAAGACCCATGAAATGCGTCACCAGCCCCGCGCCGTCCCGAATCGGCACCAGGTGCAACGCGTTGCGAAGATAGTGCCGTCCCGCCGATAGTTGCGCAGCGTCACTGAACAAGCTCGTCCTTCCGTCAACGCGGCCCGGAGTTCGGCTATTTCGGGCTGCAGACGGTCACTGCCCTGGAGATAGCGGCAATTCTTCCCAATCGCCTCGGCTGCAGCGTAGCCGGTGATCGTCTCGAACGCGGGGTTCACGTGGACGATGGGGTGTCCCCGCATGCGCATGTCGGCGATCAGCACGCCATCGCTGCTATTCTCGAGCGCGAGTGCGAATGCAATCGGGGGAATTGTCGACCGGCTCGATCGCCCGCATGGGAGAGGCCATGGCATCGGTTTGAACACCGCAGCCCTCTGGATCAGCCGCAGAGCAGCGCGATTCGACGGGCTGGCCAAACAGCCGGGCACGCTCCACAATTCGCTTCCGGAGTCGCGGCAGGAGCAAGTCGCATGATATAGTCTCCGGACGCGACAATGCGGCACCGCCGTTAACGCCTCAACTTCCGTGGCGCGACAGTTCAGGACAAAATAGACTTACTCCCGTCGTCTCTAGCGTCATCGGAACCGGTGGATTGAAACCGAAGGCGATATTCCAGAGGCGTGACGCCGACCCTACGGAGGAACGCCCGTCTGAGCGTCGCTGTCGATCCGAAGCCTGCGGCATACGCAATCGTCTTGATCGGCGACGTGCTATCTTCCAGCAGGTGCCTGGCGATATCTATCCGGATCAATTCGACATAAGCAGCTGGACTCATGCCCAGCTCGGCGTGGAACAGCCGAGACAGGTGGCGCGGGCTCACGCCGGCCACTTCTGAAAGCGCCGCGAGACTTAAGTCTGCGCGCGGATTTTCGAGGATATGAAGCCGAATCTTGTCAGTGGGACTGGTGGCCGCGGTCGACGCGGTCAACGTCGCGCTGAACTGTGACTGTCCGCCGGGTCGCTTCAGAAACACCACAAGCCGGCGTGCCACCCAAAGCGCCAGAGCGCGCCCATAATCCTCCTCGATCAGCGAAAGGGCGAGGTCGATTGCTGCCGCCACCCCAGCGGAGCTGAACACCGGCCCATCGCGAACGAAGATGCGGTCGGGCTCGACTTGGATGTCTGGATACTCGGCGGCAAGCCGTTCGGCATACTGCCAGTGGGTCGTGACGCAGCGCCCGGACAGCAGTCCCGGGTGGGCCAACAGGAAGGCACCCGTACAAATCGAGCCGTAACGTCGGGACCGCATGGCCTGCTCCTGCAGCCAGCGCATAACGTCTTCGCTGGGACGATCTGGCACTCCATAAGATCCAAGGACAATCAGCGTGTCGGTAGGTTGGGTTGCTTCCCGCACACCCGCGTCAGGGATGAACTTCACGCCCGATGCGCTCTCCGCGGGAGTTCCGTGCTCGGTCACCAGCCGGAAGCGATACGGCTGTCCAAATTGCATCTTACGGTTTGCCTCGAAAAGCGCATCGCGCACGCCAGCGACTTCAAGCAAATGCACGTTGCTGGGGGCGAAGATCGTGATGAGCATGACTTGTCCTCCGCTCAGCGGCGGCCCGAGGGCCCGATCGATCGTCCACGCCTCTTTCTGATTACCTGGAAAAACCGCGCCTGTCGCACGTAGCGCGTACTGTGCAAGCGCTTTTTTAGCGAGAGTACGCCCCAGTGAAGTTCTTTAACAGGTAAAATTGGCGCACGGCCAATCGCCGTATGTCGCAGTTGGGTCGAAATTTTTCGCGGTTAGGATTGAACCGGATTGCCGCTGAGGAGTCAGTCTGCCAACGCTGCTTTCGGCAAGCCGCGAGAACCGTTACCATCCAGGTTCGGGGCGTCAGGGGCAAATCCGGTTCAATCGAGCATGACAGATCAATTGACGTCGGTGCGATCCACCCGCCTTCGCGCTGCGGGCTTGCGCGCACGGGCCGACGCGCGGCGGCGGCGGCGCGCTCCTGCCGCCATGGTGACGCTTGCGGCTGCGGTCGCGCTGACGGCGCTCGCCGCGGCGCAGCCCGCCGACGCCGCGGCCAAGCGCGCGCATCCCGCGCGCCCGACCGAGGCGACGGCGCCGCGCCAGGCCGGGGAGCCGGTGATGGCCATCGTGTCGATCAAAAGCCAGCAGGTGACCTTTTACGATGCCGACGGCTGGATCCTGCGCGCGCCGGTGTCGAGCGGCACGACGGGGCGCGAGACGCCGGCCGGGGTCTTCGCCATCGTGGAGAAGGAAAAGGATCACCATTCGAGCCTCTATGACGATGCCTGGATGCCGAACATGCAGCGCATCACCTGGAGCGGCATCGCGCTGCACGGCGGACCGCTGCCCGGCTACGCCGCCTCGCATGGCTGCGTCCGCATGCCCTACGGCTTCGCCGAGAACGTTTTCGACCAGACGCACATCGGCATGCGGGTGATCATCGCGCCGGGCGAGGCGGAACCCGTCGCGTTTTCCCATCCGTCGCTGTTGGTGCCCAAGCCGGCGATGATTGACGCGGCGCCGGCGCGCGCCGAAGCGCTCGCCCGCGCAGCGGACGATGCCGCCCAAGCGGCGGCCGCTGCGAAGACCGCTGTCGCGACCGCAAAGCGCGAGGCGGCGGCGGCCGCGGTGGCGGTGCCCAAGCTTGAACGTCTCGCGAGCCGCGCCGACGCCGAGCTTGCTCGTGCCGAGAAGGCGCTCGCCGCCGCCAAGACTAACGAAGCCAAGACGGACGAAGCAAAGGCCATGGCTGAGGACGCCAAGCAGAAGGCTTCCGCCAAAGTCGAGGCGCTGCACGCGCAGCTCGAGGCCGCCGCGGCCGACCGAAAGACCAAGCAGGAAGCCGTCGTGGCCGCCCAAGCGGCCGCCAAGACGGCCGAGGCCAAACGGGTCGAGGCCGCCAAGGCCGCGAAGGACGCCAAACTCGCGCTCGAGCCGGTGTCGATCTTTATCAGCCGCGCAACGGGGAAGCTTTACGTGCGGCGCGACACGCATGAGCCGGTGCCGGACGGGGGCGAGAGGTTCGACGCGACCCTCGAAGTGCCGATCACGATCCAGGACCCCGACAGGCCGATCGGCACGCACGTCTTCACCGCGGTCGCGCGCACCGGGGGCGGCTTGCGCTGGACCGCGGTCACGATCGACAACGGCGGTGACGCCAAGGATGCACTCGACCGCATCACCTTCCCGCAGCAGGTGCTCGATCGCGTCGCGCCAACCGCTGTGCCGGGATCCTCGATCATCGTTTCGGACGAGCCGCTCAATAGCGAGACCAATTATCGCACCGAGTTCGTCGTGGTGCTGAACAACCAGCCCCAGGGCGGCCTCGCGATGCGCAAGCGTCCGGACGCTGTCGAGGAGGTGAGCCATAACAGCTGGGGCGACGGCTTTTTTGGTTTCAATCCCTTCCGCGATCCGAACGCGCAATACCGCGCTGCGCGCGAGCGCGGCCAGTCCTATTATCCGCCGCAACAGAGATCGTGGTGAAGCCGGTGGGTAGGGTGGGCTGAGCGAAGAGACTGGGCAAGAATCTGGTCTTTGGCGTGTTTAGCAAGCGAAGCTGCTTGTGGACCGTGGAACGACAGCTTTCCGGCAGATTTCGAGCTGGACGGGCGGCGCGTCGATCCGAAGCCAGCTGGCGACGGCGATGATGGTGTCGAGCAACAAATAGGCGCCGTTTAGCTTGCGCTTGGCGAGATAGGCGATGAGCTTGTCCAGGCCAAGGATGTTGAGCGCGCGGCTGAAGTTGTAGCACAGCGCCATGAGGCTCCATTCGCCGCGCACCTTGTCGAAGCCGCGCAGCAGGAAGTGGCGGTATCCGGCGCGGCATTTGAGGGTGCCGAAGGGGTGTTCGGCCAGGGCTCCGCGGCGGCGCATTGGCGCATCGGCCGCAGCCATGCGCACGCGATGACGCTCGATCACGTCCTCATGCACCCAACGCTGGATTTCGCGCCGCCGCGCCTTGGCGGCGAGGCACTTGGTGCGCAGCGGACAGGCATTACAGTCCGATTGGCGGCTGACATAGCGCAGATGCCATTTGCCACCGGCGTTGCGCTTGCGGCTCGTCGTCGGCCGCAGCAGGCTTCCCACCGGACAGCGGTAAACATCGCTCGCGGCGTCGTAGGCGAACGCCTCATGGGTGAAGCGGCCTTGGCTGTTGTTGTGCTTGGCTTGTGGCACATAGGCCGTGATCGCGTCCGCCTCGCACGCCTTGAGTGTCTCGCCGTTGTAATAGCCGACATCGGCCAGCGCCGTCAGTGTCGCTGCGCCGAGCGCCTGTTTGGCGGCCAGCGCCATCGCATGCAGCTGGCCGGTATCATTGCCGTCGTTGACCACCTCGCTCGCGACGATCAGCTTGTGGCGGTCGTCCACGGCAATCTGCACGTTATATCCCGCCACCGTCTGGCCGTTCTTCGACAACAGCCGGGCGTCGGCGTCGGTACGCGACAGCTGCGTCTCACCGCTCGCCTCAAGCTGCGCCAGATCGGCCTCGACCTTCGCGCGCTTCTCCTTGAGCGCGGCGAGCTTTTGCGCCATGTCGCCGTCAGCCCGCTCGCCGGCTGTCGCCGCTGCCGTCTCCGCCGCGTCGCTTTTTTCCAGCTCCGCGCCATAGGCTTCGATGTCGCGCTCCAGCGCGGCGAGACGCTCGGCCAGCCGCTTCTGCGTCACGATGCTGCCCTTGCTCGCATCGCCGTGGAAGAACGCACCATCGATCGCCACCAGTTCGCCGCCCAACAGATCAAGCTCCCGCGCCAGCAGCACGAAGTCGCGGCTCGCCGCCTTGAGCGCATCCCGGTTGTCCTTGCGGAAGTTGCCGATCGTGCGATAGCCGGGCACAAGCCCTCGCAGCAGCCACATCAGCTCCACATTGCGTCCGGCCTCGCGCTCGAGCCGGCGCGAGGACCGCACCCGGTTGAGATAGCCATACAGATAAAGCTTCAGAAGGTCGGCCGGATCGTACGGCGGCTGACCGGCGCCGCTGCCGAAATCGGTGTGCCGGAACCCCAGCGCGGCAAGATCAAGGCAGCAAACGTAAGCCTCGATCGCCCGCACCGGATTGTCCGGCCCAACGTAATCCTCGATCCGCGCCGGCAGGAAGCTTCCCTGATCCCGGCTCTGTCCGATCTTGAAATCGCGATTCGTCATGTCACGAATCGTACGGCAAGAAAACCAAAAACCCAGATAATTCTTGCCCAGTCTCGAAGCGAAGCCCACGCGGGCCTCGCGCGGGAGTCTACAGAGCGTGGACACGGCGCGTTCCGCGCTTTTGCCCACCCTACCGAATTACCCCGCCTTGCGGTGCCGGGCGGCGGTGCGCGGCGCCTTGCCGGCTGCCTTGCCCGAATGAGCCTCGGCGGCGGCGGCCTTTTTGCCTGAAATCGGCAGCAGCATTTCCTTCTGGCCTTCGACGCGCTTGCGACCTTTTTTTGCGGCGGCGGGGCGCGCGTTCGAGGCGGCGGCGCGCGGTTCCGTGCGCGCGGCCGGCTTCTGCTCGGCCTGGACGGAGCGGCGCAGCGCGTCCATCAGGTTGATGACCTTGCCGGTCGGCTGCTCCTTGGGGACCTCGATCTTCTCGCCCTTTGCTTTCTTCTCGATCAGTTCCTGCAACGCGCGCTCGTAATGGTCCTCGAATTTTTCCGGATGGAAATGCCCGCTCTTGGTCTCGACGATGTGGCGGGCCAGATCCATCATGTCTTTGGTGAGCTTCACGTCCGGAATGTCGTCGAAATACTCGCCGCCGTCGCGCACTTCGTAGGGGTAGCGCAGCAGCGTGCCCATCAGGCCCTTGCCGCGCGGCTCGAGCGCGATGACGTGCTCGCGGCTGGTGAGCACCACGCGGCCGAGTGCCGCCATCTTCATCTGCTCGATGACGTTGCGGATGACGACGAAGGCGTCCTGCCCGACCTTGCCGTCCGGCGCGATGTAATAGGGGCGGATCAGATAAAGCTCGTCGATCTCGCTGCGCGGCACGAACTCGTCGATCTCGATGGTCTTGGTGCTGTCGAGCGAGATCGCCTGCAGTTCGTCGTCGGCGATCTCGACATATTCGCCCTTGGCGACCTCGTAGCCCTTGACGATCTGGTCGGAGGCCACTTCTTCGCCGGTCTCGGCGTCGACCTTGCGGTAGCGGATGCGATGCCCGGTCGCGCGGTTGATCTGATTGAAGCTGATCTTGTCGCGCTCGGAGGTCGCCGGATAAAGCGCAATCGGACACGAAACGAGCGAAAGGCGCAGATAGCCTTTCCAATACGCGCGGGGGGCCACGATGTACTCCTCGACAACCTCGACACTACGGAACACCAACGACCATAGCGCGATCCGGGTCCGCAGGGGAGGCGAAGCCGACCCTATGTTTCTGCTTTGTTCCAGCGAGTTCGTTTTCGGTAAAATATTTCATTAAAACGATAGGGCTTGCCGATACCGACGGGAGATGCGGGCGCCAAATGCGCCGCGAAACGCGTGACCTGCCGAAAAGTTCCGTCCACCATGGGCAGAGATTTTATGATCGGCGGCGCGACATCCGTTATAGTTCTTCGGCGCTGCAATCCCCCTCGCGCGTGGCCGCGGCGTGTGAGACCGAAGCTGAAAAACGCTGAGCGAATTGACGATGCTGGTCCCGGACGGCGCCGTGGGAGATCTGGCCAGACGTGTCCAGGAGCTGGGCGCGCTGTACGGATTCACTGAAAAGCTGTTTCACGCCAAATCGCTGCGCGACGTCTACGACGCCGGTCTCGACACGGTTCTGACCGCGCTGAACTGCGAACGCGCCTCGATTTTGTTGTTCGACGACGCGGGCATCATGCGCTTCGTCGCGTGGCGCGGCTTGTCCGACGACTACCGGAGCGTCGCCGAGGGCCACACGCCCTGGAGCGTCGCCGACGCCGCGCCGACGCCGATCTGCATCGACGATGCCGCCGGCGCCGACTTCCCCGAAGCCTTGAAGGCGGTCATCGCGCGCGAACGTATCGGCGCGCTCGCCTTCATTCCGCTGGTGGCGCACGGCAAGCTCATCGGCAAGTTCATGACCTATCACGATCGGGCGCGCCGCTACGGCGCGGACGAGGTCGAGCTGGCGCTGACGATCGCGCGTCAGCTCGGCTTCGCGATCGAGCGCAGCCGCGCCGAAGACGCCTCGCGCGGCCGCGAGGCGGCGCTGGAAAGCATCATCGACCAGACGCCGTTCATGCTGACGCGCGTCAGCTCCGATTATACCGTCCTGTTCGCCAGCCGCGCTTATGGCGAAATGCTCGGGCTTGCGCGCGGCGACATCATCGGCAAGCCGCTCGTCGACGTCATGGGCGCGGCGGCATTGAACACCGTGCTCCCGACCCTTGAAAAGGTTCTGCGCGGGGAGACGATGCACTATGAGCAGGCGATCCCTTATGAGCGGATCGGCACGCGGATCCTGCGCGGCGCCTTCACGCCGGAGCGCGACGAGCGCGGATTTGTCAAAGGCTTTTTCGGCTCGCTGGTCGACGTCACCCAGCGGGCGCAGGCCGAAGCCCGGCTCGCCGCGTTGAACGAACAATTGGAGGCGGAGGTCGAACGGCGCACGCGCGAGCGCGACCGCATTTGGAACGTATCGGAAGATCTGCTCGGCGTGTCCAATTTCGAGGGCTATTTCATCAGTATCAACCCGGCCTGGACCAAGACGCTGGGCTGGAGCGAAGACGAGATCAAGTCGCTGCATGTGAGCGCGCTGCGGCACCCCGACGATGCGGCCCATTCGAACGCCGGGCGGGAAAAGCTGGCGCACGGCCTGCCGACGATCCGCATGGAAAACCGGCTTCGCCACAAAGACGGGTCCTGGCGCTGGATCGCCTGGACGATGACGGCAGAGGACGGCCTGATCTATCTCGCCGGCCGCGACGTCACCGTCGAAAAGGAAGCCGCCGAGGCGCTCAAGCGCGTGCAGCGGCAATTGGCCGACGCGCAAAAGATGGAGGCGCTCGGCCAGCTCACCGGCGGCGTCGCCCACGACTTCAACAATCTTCTGATGATCGTCGGCGGCTATGCGCAGATGCTGAAGAAACACGCGGCCGAGCCGCGCAGCGCGCGCGCGATCGAGGCCATCCAGGGGGCGGTGTCGCGCGGCGAAAGCCTGACCCGGCAGCTGCTGTCGTTTTCGCGGCGTCAGCCGCTCAATCCGGTCATCGTCCATCCCGCCGAAGCGGTCGCGGCGATCCGCGACGTGCTGTTCGGCTCGACGCACGTCAACATCGATCTCGCCATCGATATTCCGCAACACACCTGGCCGATCTGCGTCGACCGGTCGGAGTTCGCGCTCGCTTTGGTCAATATCGCCATCAATGCGCGCGATGCCATGCCGGCGGGCGGGCGCCTGTCGATCTCGTCCGCCAATGTCAGTCTGGACGCCGACGGCGGTCCCGACGGCCTCTCCGGCGATTACATCGCGCTGCAGATTGCCGACACCGGTGCCGGCATAGCGGCCGAGGTTCTCTCCAGGGTGTTCGAGCCGTTTTTCACCACCAAGGCGCTCGAGAAGGGCACCGGGCTCGGCCTGTCGCAGGTCTATGGTTTTGCGCGGCGCTCGGGCGGCAGCGTCGGCATTGCGAGCGAACTCGAGCGCGGCACCACGGTGACGCTGTATCTGCCGCGCAGCCCCGTCGCGCCGGCGCAAGCGCCGCAAACGAACGGCGAGCAAATGGGCGGTCGGCAGGAAACGATCCTGATCGTCGAAGACAATCCCGACGTGCGGGCCGTCGCGGTGATGCTGCTGGAGCAGCTCGGCTACCGGACCGTCACCGCAGATTCCGGACCCGCCGCGCTGCACATGCTCGGTACCGACCCGCGCGTCGATCTCGTCTTTACCGACGTCGTCTTGCCGGGCGCGTTCGACGGCCTCGCCTTGGCGCAGAGCCTCGGCGCGCTGCGTCCCGACCTTCCGGTGGTGCTGACGACGGGCTACGCCAAACGGCTCGACGACGATCCCGGCTTTCCGGTGCTGCGCAAGCCGTACGACATCGCGGCGCTGGCCCGCGTTGTGCGGGAGGCGATCGACGTGAAGCCGGGCGAGCGCGGCGGTGGGACCGCTAGGCAGTCTTCTGCCGGCTGAGCCCTAATTCCCGCATCGTTTCGTCGCGCATCACGAATTTCTGCACTTTGCCGGTCACGGTCATCGGGAATTCTTCGACGAACTTGATGTAGCGCGGGATCTTGTAGTGGGCGATCTGCCCGCGGCAGAAGCCCTGGATCTCGTCGGCGTCGGCGGCGGCCCCCGGTTTGAGCTTGACCCAGGCGCAGAGTTCTTCGCCGTATTTGGGATCGGGGACGCCGACCACCTGAACGGCCTCGATCTTGGGATGCCGGAACAGAAACTCCTCGATCTCGCGCGGATAGACGTTCTCGCCGCCGCGAATGACCATGTCCTTGATGCGGCCGACGATGTTGCAATAGCCGTCCGCGTCGAGGGTGGCGAGGTCGCCGGTGTGCATCCAGCCGGCGGCATCGATCGCCTCTGCGGTGCGCTCCGTGTCGTCCCAGTAGCCGAGCATCACCGAATAGCCGCGGGTGCAGAGTTCGCCCGGCGTGCCCGGCGGCACGATGCGGCCCTCGCCGTCGACGATCTTGACCTCGACATGCGGATGGACGCGGCCGACGGTGCCGACGCGCCGCTCGAGCGTGTCGTCGTACGATGTCTGCGTGCTCACCGGGCTGGTTTCGGTCATGCCGTAGGCGATCGTCACCTCGTCCATGTTCATTTCGTTGACGCAGCGCCGCATGATCTCGATCGGGCAGGGCGAGCCGGCCATGATGCCGGTGCGCAGCGACGACAGATCGAAGCGCTTGAAATCGGCATGTCCCAATTCCGCGATGAACATGGTCGGTACCCCGTAAAGCGCCGTGCAGCGCTCGGCCTCGACCGCTTGCAGCGTCGCCAGCGGATCAAAACCTTCCGAGGGGTAGACCATCGCGGCGCCATGGGTGATGCAGGCGAGATTGCCGAGCACCATGCCGAAGCAATGATAGAGCGGCACCGGGATGCAGACGCGGTCGCGGTCGGTCAGGCGCTGCGCTTCGCCGATGAAATAACCGTTGTTGAGGATGTTGTGGTGGGTCAGCGTGGCGCCTTTGGGCTGCCCGGTGGTGCCGCTGGTGAACTGGATGTTGATGGCGTCGTCGAATTGCAGCTTTCCCGCCAGTTCGGCAAGCCTGGCGCGATGGCGCTCGCCGGCCGGCGCGGCACCCAAAGCGAGCACGTCGTCGAAGCGCAAAAAGCCGGTCGCCTCGCCGCCGCCGATGCGGATCAGCGTCGTCAGCGCCGGCAGGCGTTCGGCCTCGAGCTTGCCGGGACTGCTGCGGTCGATCTCCGGCGCCAGATCGCGCAGCATGCCGACATAGTCACTGGTCTTGAACGAATCCGCGGTGATCAGCGCCGTGCAGCCGACCTTGTTGAGCGCATAGTCGAGCTCGACGAGCCGATAGGCGGGATTGATGTTGACCAGAATGAGCCCGGCCTTCGCGGTGGCGAATTGGGTGATCACCCATTCGGCGTTGTTCGGCGACCAGATGCCGACGCGGTCGCCGGGCGCAAGCCCCAGGGCCAGCAATCCCGCGGCAAAGGCGTCGACCCGCGCCTTGAGGCCGCGATAGCTCCAGCGCACGTCCTGCTGGCGCACGATCAGCGCGTCCCGCTCCGCCCAGCGTTCCGCCGCCTTGTCGAAATGCACGCCGATGGTGTCGCCGATGAGCGGCGTCATCGACACGCCGTGGGCGTAGCTTTGGGTCAATGCCGCCATGACTTTCCTCTCGAGGAGCTTTTGAGCGTCAGTAATCAATGCCTTGCGATGGCGTTTCATCGCCATCGTTCCTTTGTACCGTAATTTCTGACAAAACGCCTGGCAGTCGCTGCACTTACGGCGCGGCGGGATCGGCCACCAAGCTGGGCGCGCTTATTCAATGCGCCAATCTAAGAGCCTAAAGTAATATCGTGTGTTTCATCAAGGTATGCACGTGCCCGTCCGAGGCAAGTCAGTGAAGTCCAGAATTGCTTACCGTAATGTTTTGAATCAAGCGGTTTTGCTCCGAAGTCGGCCCTAAAGCAATATTGAGAATGTGAGTTCGCTGGCCCGTAGCGCCAATGCCAGGCGAGGTAATGCCGGGACCTTTCCAGAACAGCAGCGTCCAGCTTGGCGTGACGCTCGCACCATAGGTGACCACAAACTGGACCGAATGCAGTAGTCCATCAATCGGCGGATTGGGTTGGAATCTCGATATCGTGTCATCGATCTTCTGAGCGGTTGCTTGCTTTTTGGCGGCATCCGTCGCGAAGGTGGCCGCGTTTGCTGCGTATTGGTTTGAATCGGTCACATAGTCCTCACTGACCATCGAGTTGGCCGGTTTCGCCTTAAGTTCATCGAGCTTCGCTTGTACCTTCTGAACCTCCTTCTGCGCGCCCTCCACATCAGTTTTTATATATTCTTGGATTGTGGCCATGGTGGAGACATCTCCGGTGAGAATATGCTTGAGATAATCTTCCAGAACCGCGTAATATGGGGAAATGGCGGTGCCTTGCATTGCAGTTTGCACATCGGTCGAGTTGGTTGCCGCTGCCTTTTGCGAAGCTACGGCCGCCGCGGCTGAATCTGAGGCGGCCTTTGCGGCCTTGGTAACGGCATCTATCGCTTGTTGAATTGGAATAACCACTGCGGCCGCCGCCTTCGGTGGTGAAACAGGCGACGGCGGCTTGTTGCCGGCGTTCGAGGGCGAGGGATGTACGCCAGCGAATAGCTCCGAAACCGCTACCGGGTAAAGCGCGGAGTTCACCCACTCTGCTAATCCAAGATGGCCTCTGAGTTCGCGTCCGGTTGTATTGCAGATCGGAATCGCCGATGGCCCCTTGAGGGCAAGTGTTTGTACGTGAGCCCTCCAACGTTTTATCTCCCGGAGCGAAAGCGTGAACGAGATGGTTTCGGCACGCAACGCCTGCTCGCTATAATTGGCGCCGAAGTTGAGAGTGAAGAACTGTGACACGGACGCGATGCTATTGCTGGTTAGGCTTGTTGAACCCGCACCGAAATTGAATGCGTTATGGAAATAGCTGGTGTAGGACCCACTGGGCGTTACCCCGGCTTGATCGTTGATTTGAAGGGTCAAGTCGACTTTGGCCGTCCAGTTTTGCAACCAAGTGAACCGAGGATCATCAATAACACTGTCGAATGAATTGGAAATTTCGCACTTTATCCGTTCGACAACGTCACCGATGAGTATGTTGCTCTCGGTAGTTCCGCTAGCCTCCTCGAGCGATGGCACATACGAACAACCCGAAAAGCCAAGCGCAGAAAAAATCAGACCAAGACGAACCCAATGACGCATGACTACCCCCCAGCGCAAGCGTCCACGCAATCAAGGGTAATATAAGCCGCTATGGTTGTCTGTTACCAAAATACCACAGCCCGACCGATTCTAATTAAAATTGAAATCACGAATGCTAAATCACCAATCGTGACCGTCGGAATGGGCCAAAAGCTTCGGGTATCGCCTATTAGCGACGTGCGAACCCAGCCTTTGGTGTGAAATGGTGGGCTGATTGACAACTTTTGCGTTAATGCGATACCACATCTTTAGCGATTTCGCGACGCAACCTGCGGTGCTTCATTGCCCCTTCATCATAGTGATCGCTCGTCGGGGCAGTTGTAGGCAAGCGCTGAGAAACCCGCGAAAACGGTCCGGGAACGGGAGGTGTCGACCGATGGTGCGCTGGTTCATTTTTCGATTGTTTGGATTGGAATTATTCGCGCTCGTCGCGCTTTTTACGTTTTCCTGCGCGGCACAGCCGATAGTTGATCCGGGGGCCGGGACTGGAAAGGCCGCGTCGGCGTCTCGGCCAGGCACAGGAATAGGCGCGGAGGTATTTCATCCTCCGATCGTAGACGGCGGGCGAGGTGTGGGAGCCTCAGCGACCATTAATAAGATATTTGGCCCTGGCACGGGCATCGGGGCCTCGGCATATCGTCGGCTAATAATAGACCCCGGTACAGGCACCGGAGCGTCGGCGATCCGTGATCAAATAACGGGCGCTGATACTGGTGCCGGCTCCGCGGCGAGCGGCGCCGCGCCCTATGTTCAAATCATCATTGCTCCGACTGCGCCATCGCTAAGTCCGGCACCTGCGGAGAGGCCGGCAGCGCCAGCAAGCGGACAGCAGGCCGTTGTCCTTCCACCACCGGCGAGTGCGGCCGAGCCAATTCCGACAAACGCCCTGAGTATTCCCGCGGCTTCCGGTGTTTCCCCAATGGGCTTCATGGATTTGGATAGTGGACTCAGGGATTGTGAAATTTCATTTGAGGAATTGGAGCAAAAATCGCCGTTTTGCAGGGTCTCTGATGACAAGAGTAGGCGTCGGTGTGAACGTTTTTCATATAATCAGTTTCCCGAAGTAGTCATGCTCACGGTAATAGGAACGAACGGGTCGAACGAGATATGCAGTGGCACGCTGATCGCGTCGGACTGGGTGCTAACTGCGGCACATTGCTTCGCGGGCGTGAACGCGACTGCCGATTATTTTGGAAGTGAAAAAAAGGATTTTGTATGGACGCCCACATCAGAAAATAAATTTTTCGCCGCTGCAGTCGTCGACGCTCTTAACACGAAACTGCTGGACGTATCTGAGCGGCGTAGACTGCTGGATCGGGTTATAGTTTTTGGCAAATATGGCGGTCAGTCGTCGTCGCCTCCATTCGTGAACGACATTGCCGTTGGTCATTTGGCTGCTCCATATTCTGTGCGTGCCGTTCAACCCGCAATGCTGGCGGCGGATAAGGACTTTTCGCCCCTTACCACCATAGCCGGGTACGGCTATTCCGACGCTGACGGTGGTCTTTTCGGCAGCTTCAATGTCACATGGCCGGTCCCGGTCGTCCGTCAAGCGGGACAATTGAGTTTTGCGCCGCAAAGCGGGGGAAGCGTCAAAAGCGGTTTTTGTCAGGGAGATTCGGGAGGCCCGGTTTTTTCGGGCAGGCAACGCGGCTGCAAGCCGTACGACGTCGTCCCTGAATCGCGACCGCGCCTTCTGCAAGGGACGATTTCGTACAACTACCTGGGACCCATCGACGGGCCCGGAACTGAGAATCAAGAGGCTAGTGCGGCTTGTCGAAACGGTCGGGAAATGGTTATGCAAGACATCACAAGCGCGGAACGCCACGGCTGGATTTGCCGTATCACGGCGAATGCAGCCGGGAACTGCAAATAATAGAGTCAATGGAGCACCGAATACTCATGCGAGTGGGAGCCGCGCTGGCATGGTTGTTCTGGTATTTGGGACCGGTGAATTCGCAAGATCGCCTTCGTCGCTGTCACGTTCCCGAGATAACACGAAGCGCTATGAGAGGGACGACGCTGACGCCGTCGATTATGCAGGAAATTTTAGCCGCCTCCGGGGCTGCGGTCATCAGAAGATTATCATCGGACGCTCCAAGCAGCATGGAGTATCGAGACGATAGGGTGAATGTTCAGGTCGACGAAGCGGAAAAGATCGTAAGCATCCGTTGCGGATAGGTCATCGAGTGCCTGCCAATTTGGCCCTGAATCCGGGGAAACCGGTATCCGGTGGGAATCTCAGGAGCTATCGTTGGGAGTACGGCAGGCATCCCCACGGTATTTACCCAATATTCCCCAGATGGCTTAATTGCTGCAAGGGCGCACGTCCTGCTGGCGCACGATCAGCGCGTCCCGCTCGGCCCAGCGCTCCGCCGCCTTGTCGAAATGCACGCCGATGGTGTCGCCGATGAGCGGCGTCATCGAGACGCCGTGGGCGTAGCTTTGGGTGAGTTCGGTCATTAAACTCCTCCACTCCGGATCGCTACGTTGCGTCCCCGAAACGGCCGCTGAATCCCGCGGATTGGTACTAATCCAACTCAGCGGGGAAATTGTTTCAGTGCGTGCTATCTTCAGCTTTTGCGGGTCAATCCACAAACGACGTCTTGTCCCATCGCGCGCGTATCTCGGCCAGGAAATTTCGAGCATCCCGAGACAACTCGATGCCAAGAGCGTTCACGCGATCTTCTTGCGCTAACGGCACCAAATAGGGCCTAAGCGGCGCCAGTCCCCGATCGGTCAACGTCCCGCCATTATACGCAATCTGCACGCGCTCGATCCAGGCGCATAATTCTTGCCGTCCATCGGAGCTGATGAGCTCAGGATAATGCTCTTGCTTGACCCCCGCGTATGAAAGCGGAGCGTCCGGTAATATTTGATTTCTGATAATCCAGACCCTGCGCCCATGTATGAAGCCGTAGCTCGCATCTGGCGGAGGATTCCATTGGGCTTCGTCCAGAATTGTCCTGATCTCAACGGGCATAAGCCATAGACCGGAGCCGCTTTGCGTTTCCGGAAGGCCTGGGTGGTCAGACAGTTTTGCAGTTTGGCTATCTTCGCCCTGAAGCAGCCAGCCCTCCTGCAACGTATCAATCGCCACTATTTCAGCAAGCAATTCCCGCGCGGTAGTTGCTTGGAGAACCTTCGCGCCGGTGTAAATGAACATGCCAGCCGTTATCAAACTGGCGATCACGGCGCCGATCAGAAAACCGAGGATGACCCTCCAACCTGTCATTTGATCCCACCGAGCCATTAAAATGGATTCCTCTTTTGCAACAATATCATGACCGAGAGATGTACACAATCGAGAAGCTATCGCACCCTGCGATGCAACGGCGAATCTTGACCCGACCCCATCGAGATCCTCCTCAACGGCCGCGGAGCGCCACACGGCAGCGCGCGACCTCCGGGTCATCGCTGACCAGGACGCGGATGTAGGCGATGGCGCGCGCGGCTTCGGCATGAGTGAGCGTCAGGGGAATCCCGGCCCGCTCCGCCAGCGCCCTGCATCCCTCGGGAATGGGCACGCGATCGTCCGCCCGCAAGGGAAGAGCGAGCAGCATCAGACCGATCGCTGCGAATACGGCAGGCATCCCCAAATATTTACCCGACCCCAAGTGGTTACCCGACATTCCCCAGATGGCTTGGTTGCCGAGCTTCAGGTTGCTGCTTTACGGCGGTGCCGTCAAGGCGGATCAAGAGATCCCCGCCGTGTTCGTGATTACGATAACGCAGAGCGGAATGACGGTGACGTCCAGGATTTTTGCTTCAATCCGCTCGACGACGATTACCTGCGCTCCGCGCGTCCGAGGACAACATCGCGGAGATATCGGGACAAAATTCTCAAGGTTTTTCTTAAAACGCCGCGGTCTTTATGCTATCCAAATTATGATGGCGGGCGCAATCATGGCCAAAAGCCGTTCCCGATTATGCCGATTTAGTCATTGGATCGCGTCGATCCTCATGAGACTCTGGATCGCGAAAAGGAGCGTTCGGATTCGCCGGACGCAATTGATCTGGACGCAATTGATCTGCCGGCGAACGCCACGCCAAGGAGGACGACATGCCTGCCAATCGATCGCGAACAGCGAAGGCAGCTCTTCCTGTTGCGCTGATCGTCTTCGCCGCGTTCGTGCTCTCCGCCTGCGTGCAATCCGAGATGCCATTGCTGGCCGGATCGAAGCCGCTGCTCGGAATGCGATTTCAGCTGACCCTCTATCAAGATTTTGCCGACGGAAAAGCGCGCTCCGTGAAGACGTCGGTCTTCCGCTGGAGCGACAACCACTACGCGCTGGTCAGCGGCAATTCCTCAGGCGTGCAGTACTTCGTGGTCCAAGCTCTCGACGGCGGCAATTTGCTCATCGAGGCCGACGAACATGATCATATTTATCTTCTGGGCCGCAAGCTGGCCAACGGGACCTATGGCATCGTGCCCATCGACCAGAACGACGTCGATGAAGCGACGCGCGATCGGACATGCGTGACGAGAAACGCGGTGATCTGCACGATTGGCACGCGCCGACAGCTCGACGTTTTTGTCCGCGCGGCGGCCGCCAAGAGCAGGCACTTCATGGTGGCGGCGATTGCCGCGACGGCGAGGTGAAGCTAATCCGCTTTACCCCCCGCGCGGGCATCTAATCCCATCGCGATCAGCGCGAAGCCGCCGAGGATCATGTTGATTCCGACCAGAAGGCCCATCGTCCAGGCGGAGGTACCCGGAAGATTGAAAATAATGACGCTCGCCAGGATGATGTCGACGACGCCGCTGGCCAACATCCAGGCCCAGCGCCCGGAGACCTGACGTCGGTGTTCGAAAGCGAACATGATGGACACACCGCCTTCGACCAGGAAAAACAGGGCCAATATCAGCCGCAGCGGGCCGGCTTCCGCGAACGGCCATCCCTCCATGCCGCCATACAGCGTCTCTGGTTTGTTGGCGATCAGGACGACGCCGACAAAAATCGCGAGCAACGCCGAAATGACGGACCACCAGAACCCTGGTGCCTGCCGCGCCCAGTAGGTTGTGGCCAAACCCACGGCTCCGCTGGCGAGAAAAAGCCAGCCCAGAACAATGGTCGCGTTCACGCTGGCGATCGACGGAACGACGATGGCCAGGAGCCCCAACACCACAAGGATCACGCCTTCGACAAGAAAGAGAATCCAGTGGTCATGGAGCGATTTTGCCGCCGTCACGGCCGCGCGATCGCTGTCGTAATGTTGGTTCGTAGTCATCTTAAATCTCTTATGGACCCGGATCTTTCGGCCAAAGCAACTGAGTTACGTCGTGAAAGCGCCAGGGAGGCTCCCTTCAACGCCTTTCCGGTGCCACGATACTCGGTGGCGAGATCGGGTCGAATGATCGACGCGCTAATCCCGGCTGGGCGTCTGCGAGGACCATCTGGACTGCCCCGAGGATCGCGATCAGGACGATGAGGCCCTGACATACCCGCTTCGGGGTCGGCGGCATCGGCAACACCTCGCACACGAACCATAAGATGATCGCCATGATGGCGAGCTTGGATGCCTCGATGGCGAATGCGATCACGCTCATGATCAAAGTCTCCCAAATAGCACGTGGATAAAAGATTCCGCCGGTCGGATCAAAGCCGACCCATGAGAACCAGGACGACAAGGATGATCAGGATGATGCCGATGAGGCCGATGCCGCTATGACCGTAGCCGTAACCGTAGCCGCCGAAGCGGCCACTGAAGCCGCCAAGCAGGAAGATGACGAGGATGATGATAAGGATCAGTCCCATGATTTTGTTCCCTTCGGCATGACAGGCCACGCTTCGCGCGGAAATCCCGAACTAATTCTTCTCGATGGAAACACCGCGTTTGCCGATGCTGATGTCGATACCGCCAGCCTTTTGCCGCTCCTGGTAGAGGTTATAGCCGAACACCGCGACGGCGACGACGAGCGCGCCGATGATGAGATAGAGCATGTTGCGACTCATCGTGCGGGACGCTTTTCTCGTTTTGCCTCGATATTGGATATTACGCAGCAAACAGCGAATTTGCTTGCCGCCGGCATTCGGCTACGCAGGCCATGCGCTCAGCGAGCTAACTGCGCGAGGACCTTGCTCCACGTTTCGCCGCCAACCGCGCTGCGTGGAAGGACATGCCCCATTGTGACCTTCGTCGCAGCCTTGGCGCGCTGGACACCCTCATCGAGATGCTCCAGGTCCAGGTACTCCGCTCCTTCGGTCAGTCCGGACGCGGCCTCGGCACTGCTGACCTTGGCAATCTCGTCATCGGAGAGGAGCTTCAGGATATCGTCACGACCGACCTCTACGGCGCGTTTGTCATCTGTCATGGCCAATCTCCGATCAGCTCTTGCGAGAGAAGTAGCAATGCTGATTCATTTAATATCCGTTCTGCCCGGCGCAACTCTGATCTGGATCAACAGCCGATTTTTCATCGCGAGGTCCGCTTGAACCGCCCAATCAGGAGAACAACACGGTAAATCGCGCGCCTTGACCGTCTTCGCCCCGACCAATCCGCAATTCGCCGCCGATTCGATCGACAAGCGATCGAATGATCTTCATTCCGAGTCCCTTGCGGGCGGCCGGGTCGAACCCATCCGGCAAACCCGGGCCCCCGTTGGCGATGGACAGCGCGTAACCCTTCGGCGGATTCGGCTCCAATCGCACCGCGATCCGGCCGGTCCCGTACTTGACCGCGTTCGTGATCAATTCATTGGCGATGAAGCCGAGCGGAATGGCGGTGCCAGCCGGTTGCTCGATTTCAATGCCGTCGACGACGATCGAGCGCACGGGGCGCTCCGCGGACAGCATCAAGGAGAGATCGCGACAAAGATCCTCAAGATACTGCTTGAGTGCGAAGACCTCTACGCCATCCAATGAATGAAGACGCCGGTGGACGCGGCCGATCGCCGCAACGCGATCGGCGGCGGTGGCCAACTGGGAAGCAACTTCGGCATTCGTCGCCGCTCGGCTTTGCAGCGACAGCAGGCTGACGATCATTTGCAGGCCGTTCAGCAGCCGATGATCGGCCTCTTGGCTCAAAACCGCCTGCTGCTCGATCAAATCGTCCTTTTGATGAAGTAGAGTCACGTCTCGGACCAGAGCCTGTCGCAACCGGCTTTCCAAGCGCCTATGGCTTGTCAGCTCGCGTTCGTAGCTCGCGCGCGTGCGGCGATCGGGGTCTTCCAACGCGACATCGACCGCCGCAATCGGACCGCGCGGCGCATAGTCGACGCTCATCTGTCGGCCTTTCCTGTATCACGGCCACGTCGCTGTATTATTGTGGCCGAGAAACCCAAGCCACATTGATACAAGTCAATCATGTCCGATAGCGGACATTTCGAACATTGATGTCGCCGCCCCGATCGTTTGGCTTCGACCGTTTTGCCGCGTCGTCAATCTTATATTTCTTGACGCGGCGACTACGGAAGCCCGTTGAGCGCCTAGAGGGGGGAATTACGGGCTCGGACGCGTGCTCTTTCGCAGCGTCCTTTATCGCCGATATCAAGCTGCCGCTCTTTTTGGGGCGAAGTCGAGTAAAATGTCCGCTACCGGACATTAAGCTTGCGTCGCGGATCGGAAAGGCGCAGCGTCCGATCGAAAGGCGCGGCCGATAGGCGCGGCGTGTCAAAATGTCCGATAGCCCTTCCGAGGCTGCAATGGACAGCTTCGTCACCCGAGAGAATATCAAGCGATATCGCCAACTTGCCGGCAAATCGACGAGCGCCACCGAGCGGTCGCGAATTTTGAATTTGCTGACCGAAGAAGAGGCCAAGCTCAAACGGGAGCAGAGCCTCGGCGGCGACGCTCCCGGCGGATGATCGGCCGGCATTGCGCAAGCCGGAATCGGGTCGAGTATGACCGAGAGGAGAAATGAGGTGGTGGTGGCGAGCCGCAAGGCCGCCGGTGCGCCGGCCAACCGTTTGCTCGGCTTGCTGTCGCCGCGGGACTACGGGCGGCTTCGCCGGCATCTTCGCGGCATCCCACTCGGGTACCGGCAGTCGCTTTATCGTGCGAACAAACAGATCGAATTTGTCTATTTC
Organism: uncultured Pseudomonadota bacterium; assembly: GCA_963745155.1. Lineage (GTDB taxonomy): Bacteria > Pseudomonadota > Alphaproteobacteria > Rhizobiales > Xanthobacteraceae > BOG-931. Next base: position 86,154 of record CAVUWO010000010.1, read on the forward strand.
ATCGAGACCGGCGTCGGCTCGCTGGTGAACACCATGGCGAACGGCCAGGCCGCCGAGGTCGGAACGATCGGCAACGAGGGGCTGGTGGGTCTGCCGGTCGTGCTCGGCGACGACAGGGCGCCGACCAGTGTTTACGTGCAGGTGCCCGGGGCCGGCCTGCGAATGCAGGCGACGCTGTTCCAAAAGGAACTGGCACGAAGCGCGTCGATGCGCACCGTGATGCTTCGCTATGCTCACGCCTTCTTCAACCAGGTCGCGCAGTCCGCCGCATGCAATCACTTTCATTCCCTGGAGCAGCGATGTTGCCGCTGGCTGTTGATGACGCATGACCGCATGCATTCCGACGAGTTCCTGCTGACGCAGGAATTCCTGGCCATGATGCTGGGGGTACAGCGGACCGGCGTCACGGCCGCGGCAGGCGCCCTGCAGCGCGCCGGTCTCGTCCGTTATAAGCACGGCAACGTCACGATCATCGATCGCCGCGGCCTGATCCGCCGCTCATGCGAGTGCTATGGCGTCTCCAAGAAGGAATTCGATCGTCTGCTCGGCGGCCGGGCGATGCGCCAGGTTCGATCCGGCAAAAAATCCATCGTGCAGGACCGTCGAGACTAGGACCATCGGGTCGAATGTCCGGTAGCGGACAACTGTCAATCCTCGTCGATGCAACTTTGATTTATCCGCTGCATTTAACATCGTGCGTATTTCGCCTGCGCGTTACGGATAGTCCCAACGGATCGAGGCAAGTCATGGCTAATTTAAAATTCGCGGTTACCATGCTTGTGCTTGCGACTGCGCTGTCGGCTGCGGCCTACGCAGCCCCGTCGAAAGGCGGCGGTGGCCATCCTGGCGGTGGTGGTCACCCTAGTGGCGGCGGTGGTCATCCCGGTGGGGGTGGTGGGCACGCTCGTGGCGGCGGCGGGCATCCCGGCGGCGGTGGGGGTGGCGGGCACGCTCGTGCTGGCGGCGGCATGCGTGCCGGAGGCGGCGGCAGCGCGCGTCACGTTAGTGCCAGGCCGGCGATGCCCCGTTCCTCTGCGGGGCCAAGCGCGCGCGGGACAAGCGTGCGCGGCAATCGAGCTTCGACCGTCCATAACGCCCGAAACAATTCCGGCGGTCCTAGGAATCTGGTCAACTCGACCGGGAACGAAACGCGCAGAGCGAACGCGCACCCAAACGTCAAATCTCGCGCGGTGCGCAATACGTTGAATTCCCGCTCGGTCGCCGGTGCATTGCGCAACACGAGCGCATTGCGCAATTCGCGAACGCGCGCCCACATCACCGCGGCCGCGGCGACGGCGGGATGGCATGACGGACGCGACGGTGAAAATGGCTGGTGGCGACACGGCAATGGCGGTTACGGATGGGTCGGCCCGCTGTACTGGCCGTTCGCATATTACGACATGTACGACTACGCGATGTGGGGCGACGACTACGACGGCTCGTTCTGGGGCTACGGCTATGGCGACATTTATGCCGGGATATTCGCCCCCTACGGCTATGACGACCTGACCGGCTATCTGCCGCAATACGCCAGCGGCAACCCGAGCGATGTTGGGCAAACGACGCCCGCTCCCGGCACGCCGGCCGCGGCGTCCGACCAGCTGGCGCAAATGTGCGGCGCGGACAGCCGCGACATCGCCGGGCTGCCGATCGATCAGTTCCAGCAAGCCATCCAGCCGACCGACGAACAACGCGCCGCGCTCGACGATCTCGCCAACGCCTCGGTGAAAGCGGCGCAGGGCATCAAAGCCGCCTGCCCGATCGACATCGCGCTCACCGCCCCGAGCCGGCTCGCGGCCATGCAAAAGCGTATCGAGGCGATGATCGCGGCCGTGGAGATCGTGCAGCCGCCGCTGGAGAAATTCTACGGCCTGCTGAGCGACGAGCAGAAGGCGCGGTTGACCGCGCTCGGCCAAGATCAGCGCAAAGATCAGGGTCGAAGCCAGACCACGGAGAACAGCGCCGGCTCGCTCGCCCAGAGCTGCGGTGCTGCACAACCCGGCGTGATGGAATGGCCCACCGCGGATATCGACGCCGCGGTGCGCCCGACCGAGGCGCAACGCGCGAGTTTGGCAGCGCTCCAGAACGCCACCACCCAAGCGGCGGATTTGCTCAAGGCCTCGTGCCTGAGCGATCATCCGCTGACGCCGCCGGCGCGGCTCGCGGCGGTCGGCAAACGGCTCGCCGTCATGCTCCAAGCGGTCAAGATGGTGAGTGCGGCGCTCAGCGACTTCTACGCAACGCTGTCCGACGAGCAGAAGGCGAAATTCGAAGCGATCGGCCCGCAACGGACGGCCCAGCTCGAGTCGCTGGAGGTCGCGACCCCAACTCACCGCCGGCGCGGCCCTCCGAGCCCTGAGCAAATCATTCGGCGTTTGCTGCCGTTTTAGAGCGTTTACGACCTCGGATATCGGCGAGACTCGGCAGAGGCGGAGTCGCTAGAGCAATATTGCTCGGAAATGCATGGGATCGCGGATCAATATGCAGCTCCGAGGCAATACGCATGACTGACGCAAGGCATGATGCAGGACCTCCGTACGTGGCGGCGGCAGCAAATGACGATCTGCCGAACGGCTTGACGGGGGACGAAGCGCGCCGTCGGCTGGAAAAATTCGGTCCGAACGCGGTGCCCGATACGGCGCTGCATCCGTTGCGCATGGCGACTCGAAAAATTCTGGGCGCCGGTGCCGTGGATGCTCGAGGCGGCGATCGTGCTCGAACTGGCGCTCGGCAAATACGTCGAGGCCGCGATCATCGCCGCACTTCTGGTCTTCAACGCCGCGCTCGGGCTGTTCCAGGAGAGCCGCGCCCAGGCGACCCTGGCCGCGCTGAAATCGCGGCTGGCTTTGAATGCGTCCGTCCGGCGCGACGGCGCGTGGAAAACGGTGCCCGCGACCGAACTGGTGCCGGGCGACGTGGTGAAGCTGTCGCTCGGCGGCGTGGTCGCCGCGGACGTGAAACTCACCGGCGGAGAAATCCTGCTCGACCAATCCATGCTCACCGGCGAATCCGTACCGATCGAAGCCGGCGCCGGCGTCAGAGACCTATGCCGGAGCGCTGGTGCGGCGCGGCGAGGCGGTGGCGGAGGTGACGGCGACCGGCGCGCGCACCAAATTCGGCCGCACGCGCGGAGCTGGTCCGCACCGCGCATGTCGTCAGCTCGCCAGCAGAAGGCGGTGCTGCGCGTGGTGCGCAATCTCGCCGGATTCAACGGCGTCGTCATCGTGGTGCTGGTCGCCTATGCGTGGTTTCTCAAGATGCCGCTCGACGAGATCATCCCGCTCGTCCTGACCGCGGTACTCGCATCCATTCCGGTCGCGCTGCCCGCGACGTTCACCCTCGCGGCGGCGCTCGGCGCGCGAGCCCTGGCCAAGCGGGGGGTGTTGCCGACCCGGCTCTCCGCCGTGGATGAAGCCGCATCGATGGACGTGCTCTGCGCCGACAAGACCGGCACGCTGACGCGCAACGCGCTGACCGTGACGAGCGTGCGGCCGATGCCCGGCTTCGACGAGCGCGCATGTTCTGGCGCTGGCCGCGCTGGCGAGCTCCGATGGCGGCCAGGACCCGGTCGATGCCGCCATTCGCGCCGCCGCCGCGAGCAAGGCCGTCGCCGATGCGCCGCGCTGATCAAGTTCGCTGCCGTTCGACCCGGCCACGAAGATGTCCGAGGCGACGGCGACGGATCAGGCGGTGGAAGCCCGCAGCGGATCGTGAAGGGCGCCTTCGCCGTCGGTCGTCGGCTCTCGTCCAGCCGTCGCCGGACGCCGCGACGGCGGCGGCGAACGAACTCGAAGCCAAGGGATTTCGCGTGCTGGCGGTCGCGGCCGGCCCGGCGACGGCGATGAAGCTCGTCGGGCTGATCGCGCTCAGCGACCCGCCGCGCGCGGACTCGGCGGCGCTCATCAGCGAATTGCAGGGGCTGGGCGTGCGCACCGTGATGGTGACGGGCGATGCGCCGGCGACCGCGGCCATCGTGGCGAAGGCGGTGGGGCTTGACGGCGCCGTCTGTCCGCCCGGGCCGATCCCCGACGCCGTCCATCCCGAGCAATTCGCGGTTTTCGCCGGCGTGCTGCCGGAGGACAAATACAAGCTCGTCAAGGCGTTTCAGAACGGCGGCCATACCGTCGGCATGTGCGGCGACGGCGCCAACGACGCGCCGGCGCTGCGCCAGGCGCAGATCGGCATCGCCGTCTCGACCGCGACCGACGTCGCCAAATCCGCGGCCGGCATGGTGCTGACCGAACCGGGCCTCGCCGGCATCGTCGCCGCGGTCAAGGAAGGCCGCATCACGTTCCAGCGCATCCTGACCTACACGCTGAACTCGATCACCAAAAAGATCGTGCAGGTGCTGTTCCTGGCGGTCGGCCTCGTCATGACCGGGCATGCCATCCTGACGCCGTTGCTGATGGTCCTGATCATGATCACCGGCGATTTCCTCGGCATGTCGCTGACGACCGACAATGTCCGGCCGTCGCCGATGCCGAACGCCTGGCGGATCGGCAACCTGACCGTCGCCGGCGTCGTCATGGGCCTCGGCGAGCTGGTCTTTTGCACGGCGGTCTTCGCGTTCGGCGCCTACCGGCTGGGGCTCGGCATCGGCGCCCTGCAGACGCTCGCCTTCATCTCATCGTATTCGGCAATCAGGCGACGACTTACACCAACCGCGAGCGCCGGCAGTTGTGGTCGTCGCGTCCGAGCTACTGGCTGGTCGCTTCGTCTGTCGCCGACATTCTGATCGCCTCGACATTGGCCCTCGGCGGATTCGCCATGACGCCGCTGCCGGCCAGGCTGATCGCTGCCACGCTCGCCGCCGCGGCGGTGTTCGCCGTCGTTTTGGATTTGGTGAAGATCCCGGTTTTTCGCCGGCTCGGGATTGCGTAGGCAGCGCCTACATCAATTTGTCACCTCTTGGTACGCCTGCGGCAGCAAACGCGCGAGGCGATCGGCCCAGGCGCGCTGGCCGCCTTCGTGCGCAATCAAATCCTGGCGGATCTCGATCAAGGCGTGGGGGAGGCCGCGGCGCTCGCCGTGCGTCGGGATGGTGTAGTCGGTCGTGTCGCTCACGTGGTAGGGTTCGTTGTCGCCGACGATGAGGCCGGCTTCTTGCTTCAAAAGCGCGATGAGCCGGCGGGACAGGCTCGGGTCGCGGTGATAAAGCAGCGCGACATGCCATGGCCGCGCTTCACCCTTGAACACCGGCGTAAAACTGTGCAGCGCGATCAGCGCGGCGGGAAGGCCGGCTTGCCGGCGGTGGTCCAGCTCCGCCGCGATGCGGTCGTGGTAGGGCTGGAAAATCTCGCACACGCGCGCGGCTTTATCAGTGTCGCTTAAAGCCATATTGCCCGGGATGGGAGTGAGTTCGCTGATTTCGGGGATCGAGGTCGAGGCGTTTGGCGGCCGATTGCAGTCGATCACAAGGCGCGAATAATTTTGCTGGATGAGGACGGCGTCGAGCGCGTCGGCCAAAAATCGGCCGACCCCGGCGATGCCGATGTCCCAGGCGATATGCCGCTCGTAGTCCGCGTCCGCGACGCCGAGCCGGCCGAGCGCGCGGGGCACCGTCCGGCCGGCGTGGTCGGCGACCAGGAGGAGCGGCGATGAGCCGTTCGGGTTGCAAACCGTGACCGGCGCGGGCTCGTCGGCGGCCAGCAGAATTGGCGCAGTTGCGTTCATCGACGCTCACAGTCGTTTGATAAATATGTAGAATATCTGGCCCGACAAATGCATGTTAGCGGCATATCGCCTACCATAACACCACGGAACCGATTCCCGACAGATGCCAATTCTCAGCGTCAGACACGTCACGACCTATCGCTACCGCCAACCGGTCGCCTTCGGCGAACACCGGATGATGCTGCGCCCGCGCGACGATGATGATCAAAGGGTACTCCACTCCGAGCTGACGATCACGCCGGCGCCGCAGGCATTAACCTGGACGCAAGATCGCTTCGGCAATCACGTTGCGACCGCCCACTTCAGCGATCGCGCGGAGAAACTTCGCTTCGTCAGCACCATCCGGCTGGACCACGCGCCCGCCGACTTTCGCGACGCGGACATTGCGGACTTTGCTCGCACCTACCCGTTCGCCTATGCAGCGGACGAGCGCGCTCGCGTCGAGCGCTTCATGCGGCCGCTTTCCCGGAATAAGCGTCTCGATCGCTGGAGCGCCAAGTTCTTTCGCGACGATGGATCGGCAGACACTCATGCGCTGCTTGTCGACATGACGCAGACCATAAGGCGCAGCTTCAAGCACATGGCACGCCACGAGAGGGGAGTTCAGGACCCCGTCCTTACGCTCGATCGCGGCAGCGGAAGTTGCCGCGACCTCGCCGTGCTGATGATTGCGGCGCTGCGCTTGCGCGGAATCGCCGCGCGTTTCGTGTCCGGTTACCTCCATCTGGCCGACGACGAGGCCGCTGATGAGGCCGACGATAACGACGAGGACTGCATCACCGGTGGCAACACCCACGCTTGGGTTCAAGTTTACGTTCCCGGTCCCGGCTGGGTCGACTTCGATCCCTCGGGCGGCAGGGTCGGAAGCCGGAATCTCATCCGTGTCGCGGTCGTGACCGACCCGCGCGAGGCGGTCCCGTTGCAGGGCACGTGGTACGGCAGCGCGTCGGATCACCTCGCCATGGAAGTCGCGGTAAAGGTCCGGGCCGCCGGAATCGAGGGAACCTTCGCGCCGCCCACTTCTTAAGTAAAATTGAGCAACGGGTTCCTGCGGCCGAACCGAGAAGCGTGTTCCGATGAAAATTCGCGCCGGCTACGAAATTTCCTACGAGTGTCCGCAGCCGACGCCGATGATCGCGACGCTGAGCGTTCATCCGTCGCGGATTTCGGATTTGCTCTCTCCGGACCAGATGCGGCTCGATCCTTTCGTTCCGACCAACTGGTATCGCGACGGCTTCGGCAATACCTGCCACGTGATCCGCGCTCCCGTCGGGCGGCTCACGCTGTCCGCCGACTTTCTGATCGAGGACAGCGGAGCGCCGGACCCCGTCGCGCCCGAAGCGGAGCAGCATCCTCTGGAAAAACTCCCGGTCGACACGCTGGTCTATCTGCTCGGAAGCCGTTATTGCGAGACCGACCGCTTCACGCAGATCGCGTGGGCTCAGTTCGGCAATGTCGCGAAGGGCTGGCCGCTGGTTCAGACGATCTGCGACTACGTCCACAACCGCATCAAATTCGGCTACGAGCATGCGAGCCCGACCAAAACGGCCTGGGACGCGCACACCGAGCGGCGCGGTGTCTGTCGCGATTTCGCCCACCTCGCGATCACGCTGTGCCGCTGCATGAACCTTCCGGCGCGCTATTGCACCGGCTATCTCGGCGATATCGGGGTGCCGCCCGATCCCGCGCCGATGGATTTCAGCGCCTGGTTCGAAGTGTTCCTCGGCGATCACTGGTACACATTCGACGCGCGCCACAACGCCCCGCGCATCGGCCGCATCCTTATCGCCCGCGGCCGCGACGCTACCGATGTCGCGATCGTCACCTCGTTCGGCCCGTGCACGCTTGCCGGCTTCAAGGTGGTGACGGTCGAGGTGCCTGCGAGCAAGGCGGCCGTCGGGCGGTGATGGGCCGCGCGATATTCGCCGCCGTGCGGTTTGCCGGTTCGGTCATGCCGGGTGTGGCCGCCTTCGGATTTCTTGCATTCATCGCCGCAGATTATCCAACAGGCGCTGCGCGTATTGCGTCTTATCGAGCTTGGCGGCGAGCGCTTTGAGCGCCGCGGCATCGATCCAGCCGTTTTGGAAGGCGACTTCGTCGGGCGCGCAGACGAGCTGGCCCTGCCGGCGCTGCAGCACGCGGACGAATTCGGCGGCTTCCAACAGCGAATCGTGGGTGCCGGCGTCGAACCAGGCGAAGCCGCGGCCGAGCCGCTCGACCGCGAGCCGGCGCCGGCGCGCGTAAATGAGGTTGAGGTCGGTGATCTCCAGCTCCCCGCGTGCCGAAGGCTTAAGGCTCTTGGCGAGTTCGATCACGTCCTCGTCGTAAAAATAGAGGCCGATCGCGGCCCAGTTCGATTTCGGCGTCTGCGGCTTCTCCTCGATCGATAAAGCCTCGCCGTCCGGGCCGAATTCGATCACGCCGTAACGCTGCGGATCATCGACCGAATAGGCAAAGATGGTGGCGCCGTCGCGGCGCTGATCGGCGCGCTGCAGCGCCTCCGGCAAGCCGTGCCCATAGATGATGTTGTCGCCGAGAATCAGACAACAGGGATGCCCGCGGATGAAATCGGCTCCGATGATGAAGGCTTGCGCGAGACCTTCCGGCGCGGGCTGCACGGCGTAGTCGATGCGCAAGCCCCACTGTTTTCCGCTGCCGAGCAGATTCTCGAACGCGGCCTGGTCGTGCGGGGTCGTGATCACCAGGACGTCGCGGATGCCGGCAAGCATCAGCACCGACAGCGGATAATAGATCATCGGCTTGTCGTAAACCGGCAACAGCTGCTTGGAGGTGACGATTGTCAACGGGTGCAGCCGCGTGCCCGCGCCGCCGGCGAGGATCAATCCCTTACGCGACATGGTTCGCTCTTGTTTCGCCGATGATGGCTTGTTCCGCCGCAACGATGGCGTGGGTCGTCCGATCCACCTCGTCGGCCCATGGCGGCGCGGCTATGCCGAAAGTCTGCGCGAAGCGGCGGCAATCGAGCTGGGAATTGGCCGGGCGCCGCGCCGGGGTCGGACGATCCGCCGTGGCGACGGCGATGACGCGGGGATGGCGGCCGGTGAGCGGCGCCGCCGTAGCGATGATGCGGCTGGCAAAACCATGCCAGGTTGTTACGCCCGCGGCGGTGAAATGATACGTGCCATAGACGTCGTCGCCGCCATAAAGCCGCGGCGCGATGCGCAGGATCGCGTCGGCGATGGTCCGCGCCGACGTGGGCGAACCGCGCTGGTCGGCGACGATCCGCAGCTCGTCGTGCGTCGTGGCGAGGCGCAGCATCGTCTTGAGAAAGTTCTTGCCGAATTCGCTATAGACCCAGGCAGTGCGCAGGATGACGTGCCGGCGCAGCTTCTCGCGCACCGCGGCTTCGCCGGCGGCCTTGGTGCGCCCGTACACATTGAGGGGTCGGACCGGATCGGATTCGACATAGGCGCCGGCCTTGGTCCCGTCGAACACATAATCGGTCGAGATGTGGATCAGCGGCACGCCAGCGCCGGCGCAGGCGGCGGCGAGCACGGCCGGCCCGATCTCGTTGCCGCGCTGAGCCTCCGCGATGTCGCTCTCGGCAAGATCGACGGCGGTATAGGCCGCTGCGTTCACGACCAGCAGCGGCTTGTGGCGCGCCAGCGCCGCCGTAACGGCGGCGCTGTCGGCAATATCGGCGTCGGCGTGCGGCACGGCTGTCAGCGCGACGTTGCGCTCGCCGGCCGCGCGCGCCAATTCGCGGCCGAGTTGCCCGTTGCCGCCGAACACGAGGATCACGTCAGCACTCCGAGGCGCTCGCCGCCATAGACGCCATCACGAATGTGCTGCCACCACGGCCGGTTCGCCAGATACCATTCGACCGTCTTGCGCAGTCCGCTCGCGAACGTCTCGCGCGGCCGCCAGCCGAGTTCGTTCGTCATCCGGCCGGCATCGATGGCATAGCGCAGATCGTGCCCCGGACGATCGGCGACGAAGCTGATGAGCGCGTCGTGGCGCCCGATCGCGCGGTTGGGCGCGAGCTCGTCCAGCAGATCGCAGATCGCGCGCACCACCTCGATGTTCGTTTTCTCGCTGTCGCCGCCGATGCAATAGGTCTCCCCGACGCGGCCCTTGGCGGCGACGATGACGAGCGCGCGGGCATGGTCGTCGACGTAAAGCCAGTCACGGACATTGTTGCCGGCGCCGTAGACCGGAAGTTTCTTGCCCTCGAGGCCGTTGATGATGGTGAGTGGGATCAGCTTTTCGGGGAAATGATAGGGGCCGTAATTGTTCGAGCAGTTCGTCACCACGACCGGCAAGCCGTAGGTGTGGTGCCAGCTGCGCACCAGGTGGTCGGAGGCCGCCTTGGAGGCGGAATAGGGCGATCGCGGCGCATAGGCCGTGGTCTCGCAAAAGCGGCCGTGCTCGCCCAGCGAGCCGAAGACCTCGTCGGTCGAGATATGATGAAAGCGAAAATCGGCCCGCCCCTCGTCCGGCAGGCCTTGCCAGTAGCGCAGCGCGGTCTCCAGAAGAATATGCGTGCCGACGATATTGGTGCGGATGAATTCGGCCGGGCCGTCGATCGAACGGTCGACATGGCTCTCGGCGGCGAGATGCATGACGACGTCGGGGCGGTAGGCGGCGAAAACCTCCCGCATCTTGTCGGCGTCGACGATGTCGGCGCGCACGAAGGCATAACGCGGGTCGTCGGCGACCGGCGCCAGCGATTCCAGATTGCCGGCGTAGGTGAGCTTATCGACGACGAGCACGCTGTCCGCGGTCGAGCCGATGACGTGGCGCACCACCGCCGAGCCGATAAAACCGGCACCGCCGGTGACGAGAAATCGCCGTTGCGAACGGGTCATAAGCCATCATACCGGAACGGGGAAACGAAGTCCGCAAAGAAGCCCAGCGTGCGGTCCTTGTCCGAGAGCACGGCGTCCGCGGCCGCCACCGGCCAGCCGATGGCGAGCGTCGGGTCGTTCCAGATCAATCCCCGTTCGCACTCCGGAGCGTAATAGTCGTCGACCTTGTAGGCGACTTCGGTGTCCGGCTCCAGCGTGCAGAAGCCGTGGGCGAAACCGTGCGGCACGAACAATTGCTCGCCGCCCTCGGCCGTCAGCCGCTCCGCGACCCAGGCGCCGTAGCTCGGCGAACCGACGCGCAGGTCCACGGCCACATCGTAGATGCTGCCGCGCAGGACGCGTACCAGTTTGGCCTGCGGCCGCGGCGGAACCTGGAAATGCAGCGCGCGCACCGTTCCGGTGCGCAGCGACAGCGACTGATTGTCCTGGACGAAGTCCGCTGTGATCCCGACAAGCACGGCAGCGCGCTTATTGTAGGTCTCGACGAAATAACCGCGCGCATCCCGAAAACAAGAGGGCCGTAACAGGAGTACCTCCGGCAGTTCGGCGCGCGTCACGTCCATGATGATTGTCGTGTCCGACGCTTCAAGCCATGCCGCACTTGGGGTCGCAAAAGTATCATAATTTGTTTAATCCTCGCGTAAAGAAGCGCGTTGATTCGTGGCTTGATTTACAACGATAAATCGAGTGGCGTTGCGCCGCAACAGCAAGACGCCGTTTGGCGCCGGAAATAATTCAAACGAATGCGCTTCCTGTCTTCATCCATGGCATTCGTCTCCTGCAAATAAGGTCCCCAAGTTGCCTGGGCGCAGTACCGCTTCTCGTCCCAAAGCATTGCGTCGAAGTTGCGAGTTTGATTGTCGGCAACAATTAGATTCGATTGCGTTCCCTGCCGAAAGGTTCGGCTATGGGCCCACCAGCTCGGCGTATATCCGCGACCGTTCCGTCCAATGAGAAGCACCTCCCGACCCGCCGCTCTGATGCGGCGCGTCATGCTTTGCGGACCGCTTTCGAACAGGAAAGCATCGGTCTTTTCCCTGAAATCGAAATCATGCGTTATCGACAGAAACATCTCACGCTCGATCATGAACGCGTTTGATCGCAAATGGATATTAGGGAACTTGGAGACGATGCCGCGGCTGTTCGCCGGCATGCGCTCAAACGAGCCGGTGGCGCCAACCAAAGCGACGCCGGGTCGTTCGAAATTGACCGCCATTTTTGCGAGCCATGCCTCGCAGACCGGCTCGCTGAACGTGTTAAGGAAGCACAGAAGATTTTCCGCGACGTCCGGCAACGCGTCGACGTAGGCGCCTATATCGAATCTGGTGTCGTCGACGTGGACTTCCTTGCTGTCGAGACGAGCGAACAACGATCGAGCTCGATCAAGCTCGAAGCGCCGCGCAAACCCCTTGTAGATCACGTACAATCGATGATCGGCAGCCGGCGTAAATCGTTCGTACGCCGCCACGAACCGCTCGATCGAATGACTCCAGTCGGCGTCCGCCCCGCGGGCCAGATAACACAGACCTATTTTTCGCCTCGTTAATTCGATCATGGGCCGCCAAACGGGTGATTAAAACCAGCGTTCATCGATGCACACGTCGAACGACGGTGGCGCGATCGAAAGGCAGCGATCGTTGTAATGCGGGTCCGACGCTGTTTCATGCGCCCATTTTGTCTGATACCGGAGCTTTTCGTCGCCGCCCCACGACGCAAGACGTGATTGCAACTCGAAATGAAACAGCTCGGCACGTGGTGCGAACACGACATGTAGCCCGCGGGAGCGAACCTTCATGCAATAATCGATATCGTTATACGCGATAGGAAGCTCTTCGGAATACCCGCCCACGCTCCGATACAGATTTGCAGAGGTCATCATGCAAGCCCCGGTTACCGCGGCGTAATTTCGGACACCGGCACTGCTGAAGAAATAGCCGAGGTCATCTCGCGGATAAAATTGCCTGACATGAGCCGGGTACCCGCGCGCGTGCACCACGCCGGCGTGCTGGATCGTGCCGTCGGAATACAGCAATTTAGCGCCGACCACGCCGACATGCGGCTTCTCGAAATGCTCGAGCATGCGCTCGATCCAGTCCGGCGCGATCATTTCCGTGTCATCGTTGAGGAGGAGCAGCATTTCTCCGCGCGCAATAGAGCTGCCCAAATTGAGCTTACGGGAAATGTTGACGTTGGGCAAATCGTAGGTGATGAATTTGCTCCCAAGGTCACGTAACCGTCGCATTCTGTCGGGCGCCAAGTCGCCATTGTCGACGATGATGATCTCGACATTCTTATAAGTCGCGCGCTCGGCGATATGGGCGATGCAGTTGACGATCAGGTCGATACGCCGATCGCCGACCGGAACAATCTTGCCTGCCGTCGGGACGACTATCGACACGAGACCCTGCTGTTTCAAGGACGAAGTGATGTGGAAGTACCCGGGCCGGTCCTTTCCAGGTGTGACGATGCCGTATCGGCTTGTCCGCTCGAGACGGCCTTCGAGCGCGCCGATGTCGAGCTGAGACGCCGCGGCGGTTCCGGTCGTTTGTGACTCGGGCGATCGATGGCAAAGAACCTTTCGCAAGTGGCAAACCCGCTGCGAGCGCTCGGTAAAGCGAAGCACGAAATCATAGTAATGGCCCCGCCAATGACGGTCTTTCGCGATGCTGGTCCGGAAACACGCCGGATAACCTATGTAATTGAATGTCTCGAGATAATCCGGGCTCCAATCCGGCTTGAAAAACGGGCGGATACGCGCCCCGGCGCGCCCGACTTCGTCCTCGTCCGCGTAGATCATATCGAGACTGGGCGCGGCGTTGATGGCGCTGGCGAACTCGTAGAGTGCACGCAGGGCCAGCTGATCCCCGGATCGTATGAACACGATGAAGTCGCCGGAGACCGCGGACATCAAAGCATCGACGTCACGTGCGATTGCTCCTTCTTGTTGCAGCGACGATAGTCCGCCTGCTGGCGCAAGAACGTGCAGAATCCAGTGAGGATAATATTGATTCCGAATGGATCGGATCGTCGCGGCGACGTCGCCGGCCGTGCGTGCGTCGACGATGACAGAAAGGCACGGTCGAATTAACATCACATCGATATGTGCTGCGATCTGTGGTCGCTCCAGCCGATCACGCGATTGCTCGAGCCTCGTCCATTGCTCGTAGCTAAGTTGCTTCGCGTTGAATTGCCGGGAGGGCAGGCGAAGCAATACGAACTTCCGTATGACCTTCCACCGACCCTTGGCGGCCTCGACTTCTATGCTGATGCGCTGGAATCCCAAACTGAGGTCGATAGTCTGATCAAATCCGCATTGCGCTGGAACGCCGGGAAAGTGCCGTCGAGCATCGAAATGCGTCGTTCGAGGCGGGTAGTATACGCGCCTGCCTTTGCGGATTTTGACGTTGGGGGCTGTGCCGGAGCGCGGCTCCGCTGCCCAGCCGGTCACCTGTAGACCTGTTTTCGCGGTGGTCCATTTTCGCCGCGCGGGGGCGTCAATCTGGAAATGCAGGTCGTCATCGCCGGGATTGAGCCAGCCTATTTTCATGCTCTTATGGAATGAAGCAACTCGTTGAAGCAATCCGCGCACCGACACCCGACTTTCCGAGTTTTCTACATCATTTCATAAGGGTACAGCGACGGCAAGCCTCGGAACTGTCTGACGCTTGCTACTCCATCCGGCCCGAACGCGGCGGCTTGACCTCGCCGCGCCGTTTCTATCCGGCGGTGAGTTGCGTCCGGCGTCGGACGGTCGCGTTGCCTGACGCAATCGTCCGCAATGCCGCGAGCGTCATTTCGCGGTGGGAAGTAGACTAGGCTCCATCGGCCGCGATTCGGGCGTGGCAACTCCGTAGCCGGCGTGCGAACGCCGTTTTGGGATGCTATACACGCGAATGTCACGTGAACGGACAGCGGTAGAAAGTACGTAGGAACGAAATTCCTCGATTGGTCCCGTAGCTCAGCCGGATAGAGCAGCGGTTTCCTAAGCATAGATGCGCATACGGGTTCTGCTACGTCTTGCTATGGAGCGGGAGCCGGATTTCCGAGCGCTTGCCCTTACACCGAGCGCCATCGACCTCGACGATCGCATCGCAACGTTTGAGACTTTGAAACGGCGCAGAAGAGGGATCGTGCGCCAAGTGCCCCTGCCAAGCGGCTTGGTGCGCGAATTGGACAGGGGGTTCCGATTGCGAGCCAAGCAGCGGGATCCACACCTTGCGGATCGGCGGATTTGGTCGTGGAGCCGAACCACGGCATGGCGACACGTGACGAAGCTTATGTCCTTAGCCGACGTGAGCAGGCCCGCTGCGATGCCCAAGGGCTTGCGGCACGCATTCGGTGTCGCGGCCTTCCGAAGTTCGGTACCGCCTCATCTTGTACAGCGCTGGTTGGGCCACGCGTCTTTGGAAACGACGGCGATCTATGGCGATGTCGCAGGCCAAGAAGAACGGGAGTTCGCGTCATGGATTTGGCAGCGACGGCGATAATTGTACGTAGCGCACTTTCCAGGAACTCCCGGTCGGTGCATTTGAGTCCTGTAGGCAAGCGATGTCGGGCTTGGCGGACTTCAGCCAGGCTAGCACTACTTTGGCAGATTTACTCACGCCGCTGGTCGTTGCCAATCCATTTTCGGCAATGTGGGCATCGCTTCGGCGGAGGTCGAACGAAGAGTTCGAGAATGGCGTGGCGCACGGCAGGCAAAGTTGGCTGAGGCGGGGGCCCGCTGATTTTTTTTTCCGCCTTACTGCTGCAAGGCGGCGATGCTGGAGAAAGGCGTAGGCGATCATCGTCATAAGCGCATGACGGTGAAGGCCGCGCCAGGATCGGCCCTCGAAGTGATCAAGACCGAGTTCTTCTTTCAGCTGCTGGTGAGCTTGCTCGCAAACCCATCGCGCCTTGATGGTGGCTGCCAGTGTGCGCAGGTCGGTCGTCGCCGGCAGGTTGGCGAGATAGTATTTCTTCTCTCCCGACATCCTGTGTTCGCCAATAAGCCAAGCCTCGTTCCCGGGCAGATGCTGTTGACCCTTGTCCCTGATCCGCTGTGGTGGTCCGTCGGCCACCCGCACACGGATAGCAGCAAAACGAGCCTTAAGCTTTCCTTTCGTGCCGCTGCGCCAACTGATGTTCTGCCATGTGGCATCGGCCAGCATGTCCTCGGCCGGCATCGACAGAATGTCAGGAATGGACCGCTTGCGGGGGCGTCCACGCTTGGCAACCGGCCAGATCATCCGCACATCGGCAGGGTACACCTTGAGGTGATGCGGGATGCCAACCGCCCAGGGTAGTTTGCGCGCCGTAAGGCCCTGACGGAACGGCGCGCTCAGCCCATAACCGGCATCGGCCAGCACACAGCCAAAGTGCACACCGGCTGCGATGACACGATCGATCTCTGCCAGGGCGATCTCTGGCTTCGTGCGTGCCGCTCGATATTCGACCGGAACGCCCGCTCGCTTTAATCGAGTTCGGTTGCTCGTCCAACTCTCGGGAAGAAACAACCGCAACGCCAGCATGACCGGCACTTCGCCGCGCGCCAGCGTCAGCGACACCAGCGTCTGGCAATTGGCGGTCTTGCCCAGCGTCGAAGCATATTGCGGAGCCACACCCACCGAATGCGTGCCCTTTTTGGGAATCGCGGTGTCGTCGATCACCAGCACGGCATCGCTGCCGCCGAGCAGTTTGTCTGCCTGAACAAGCAGTTCTGTCTCGACCGGTGTCGCATCCCAAACCCCGGCAGCAACGAAGTGGTGCAATTGATCATATTCGCCCGGCGCAAGTCGCTCCGCCATCGGCTGAATGCTCTTGCGCTCGCCAGGGCCGATCAGCCCCGAAACGTAGAGTGGACACATTTGGCGCCGCGCCTTGTGACCCAACCGAGCCAAAAACGGCTCGAGAAAGCGTCCAAGCTCCTCCCTCCAATCCAAAGCTCTGCCAGCCATGGTCGGCCCCTCCAAAAGCCGACCACCCATGAGTTACAGAAAAACTGATTTGGGAATCCCGTATCGCTCAAAAATCTGCCAAAGTAGTGCTAGGCGGCGTGGACAAAATCTATTGACGCAAGAATCCCGTTTTGATTTAAGGCTGCAGATTCTGAGGAGGCAACCTTGAGCCGCGGCGATCTGAGCGAGGTCGAGTGGCGTATCCTGAAGGTGTTGTTGCCGGTTGAGCGAGAACCGGGCAAGCGCGGGCGGGGCCGTCCGCCCGAGGACAATCGTAACGTTATCAACGGCATCTTGTGGCGCCTGCGTACCGGAGCGCCTTGGCGGGATGTGCCGGAGAAGTACGGCAATTGGAACTCGATTTATCGGCGGTTCCGGCGCTGGAGCGCCTCCGGTGTCTGGGAGAGCGTGGCGGTCGCTCTCGCCGAGGCGATGGCGGAGAGCGGGCACTACAACATCGACAGCACCACGGTCCGCGCCCACGTCTCGGCAGCGGGCGGAAAAGGGGGATTCATCAACGAGCTCTTGGCCGCTCGCGGGGCGGGTTCACCAGTAAAATTCATTGTCTCGGTGATGCCCGAGGCCGCCCCGTTGCCTTCCACCTCACGTCCGGCGAAGCGGCCGATTGCAAAGCCTACGACACGCTGATCGATCTGCCGGAGCAGGCGCCGGATGCCCTTCTTGCCGACAAGGCTTACGACACCGATGCGATCCGTGCCGACTTGAAGGCGCGCGGCATCAAAGCCGTCATACCACCGAAATCCAACCGCACGCGCACCATCCGCTACAGCAAACGCATCTACCGCCAGCGTAACTGCATCGAGCGCGTCCTCGGTCACCTCAAGATCAACCGCGCGATCGCCACGCGATACGATCAGCTCCCCGAGAGCTTCCTCGGCATGTTATTTATCGCTTCAGCCCGTTACTGGATCAAATTTGTCCACGCGGCCTAGCAGGTTCGGAAGCCGTCGATCGACATTGTTGATGTTGAAGGTCGCAAGCTTCATGACCTCTCATTTAGTGCAGTGGCCGGCCAAGGGAAGCGGCCACCTAGTGCCGCGCCGGACGCGGCCGGTGACAAGCTGAAACGGCCCGGTTGCGATTTCCTGGCCGGAGCCAGCGACCCCGACAATGATGCATTCCGGTGTGTACAGCGGAATGACGTGGTTGCCTTTCTTGACCGAGGTTACGCCGGGACCGGTGTCGACGACGATGCCGACACCTTCGTGCCGAGGATGGCGGGAAATAGACCCTCCGGATCAGCGCCCGACAGTGTGAATTCGTCGGTGTGGCAGATGGCCGTTGCCTTGATCTCGACCAGCACTTCCCCAGCGTGCGGGCCGTCGAGCTTTACGGTTTCGATGCATAAAGGCTTGCCGGCCTGATGAGAGACTGCAGGGCGGACGTGCCTGATGTACAATCTCCATGACGCTGTCGTTATTTTTTGCGAGGGGGCTTGAGGCTTCGTCAAACCCGTCAATCCCAAAGCTCGCTCAGCCCGACGGCTTGGCTGCGGATGTGGGAAAGATGCCCGACATCACAATAAAGCCGGGCGTGCGCTTAAAACGATCGCCCCAACGGCGGATCGCAGGATAATCCTGTCGCGGGATGCCGCCTTCCTCCGACAGCACGACGTAAGGAAAGCAGGCAATATCGGCGATGGACGGATGGTCGCGGGTGGCTAGGAAGTTCTGCCCCTCGTGCTCGGCGAACCACAGGTGTTCGTCGAGGATGCGAAAGAGCCGGTGTGCGCCGGCGCGCGCGGCATCGACATCGAGATCGTAGAACAGGCCGTCGTGCAGTCGTGCCGCCGACGCCGTCGCCGTGATGGCATCGGCGAAGGCGAGCCACATCGCGATCCGTCCCAAGGCGGCCGGATCGTCGACCGGGTACCATAGTCGGCTCCGATCGTAACGGGCGGCGAGATACACCAGGATCGCCTGGGCGTCGCGCAGGGCCAGATCGTCGTCCCGGAGGACCGGAAGCTGACCAAGCGGATTGATCTTCAAGAACCATTCGCTCTTGTGTTCACGGCCTGGATAGAAATCGACGGACTTGGTCTCGTATTTGACGCCCAAGATGCTCATGAACAGGCGCAGCTTGTAGCAGTTGCCCGATAGTTCGTAGTCGTAGAGCGTGATCATCGCCGGCCTACAAATCGAGCACGAGACGCGCCGATTTGGCGCGCGAGACGCATGGCATCATGCAGGCGCCACTCGCCTTTTCGGCATTATTGAGAAACACGTCTCGATGGTCCGGCTCCCCGTCGAGCACCGTTGTCATGCAGGTGCCGCAGGCGCCCTGCTCGCACGAGGTGGGGACGAAAACGCCGTTCTCGCGCAGCACGTCGACGATCGTCTTGCCGGGGGGGACGCGCAGGGTCAGTGCCGAGCGCGCCAGCGCCACCTCGAACGCCGACGAAACGTCGATCGGCCGCGCGTTCTTGAAATATTCGAAGTGGACCGAGTCTTCCGGCCAGCCCGCTTTGTCGGCAACGTCACGCACCGCCTCCAGCATGGGTGCCGGTCCGCAGACATAGACGTGGCCGCTCTCAGGACGGCGGGCCAGCAGAGCCGCAAGGCGCGAGCGTGTGGCGGCGGGGTCGAGCGCCTCGTAGACCGTGAACTTCCCTGCGAAGCTGGAAAATTCGTCACGGAAGGCCGCATGCTGCGGCGAGCGAACAAAGTAGTGAAGGTGGAAAGCTTGCCTGGAAGCAGCGAGCGACCGCGCCATCGCCAGCAGCGGAGTGATGCCGATACCGCCTGCGACAAGCAGCGTCTCCTTGGCCGCCCGCGCCAACCGAAAGTTGTTATGCGGTGCGCTGATTGCCAGCACATCGCCTTCACGTACCGCTTCGTGCAATGTCGACGAGCCGCCGGTGGAATCCGGCTCGCGTTTCACGCCAATGACATACGCAGCGGTATCGCCCGGGGCATTGGTCAGCGAGTATTGCCGCACCAGGCCGTTGGGGAGATGCACGTCGATATGCGCGCCGGCGTCGAAGTCCGGCAGCGGCGTTCCGATCGTTTCGAGGCGGAAGGCTGCGATCTCGGCGGCTGGAGCCCATTTGCGTGCGACCCGGACGCGATGCGGAGCAGGGCGGCTCACCGCCGCGCCTGTCGGCACGGGCTCCGCCGGCAGCGAGCGCGGAATGTCCACGACTTCTTCCGGCAGTGCGATCGCTGCCGCTTCGATCCGTTCGCGCAGGGCGCTGAGCAGATCGTTGTAGCGACGCAAAGTTGCGAGCCGGTCCGCGGCTGCGAACTCATGCTTGAGGACGCCACGGATGATCGAACGATTGGTCGCGACCGGCTGGATCAGGTAGAGGGCGTCGGGAGTTTCGCAGGCAACGGGGCCGATACGAACCGCGCCGTCGAAGGAGCAAACTCCGGCAACCGTCTCGGCTGCGGACGCGTTGACGGGAATGGCGCGCAACACCAGCGGCTCGGACGCAACGATGGCCGGGAAAACGCGGAAATTCCTCGATCGGATCAAGGCTCGACCACACCAGTCCGTAAGCCGTGCGCGTCTGGTAGGTGCGGTTGCGGATCGTTCGCGCCGGCGCGTTGGCCGGATGCGCGGGAATATAAGTGCAGGCGGCGGTGCGGTTCGCGTAGCGCCAACCATGATACTGACACTTGAGTTCGGTACCTTCGTTGATGCCGATGGAAAGCCGCACGCCGCGATGCAGGCAGCGGTTCTCCCAGGCGTTGATCGCGTTGTCGTCGGCGCGCCATACCGCCATTTCACGTCCGAGCAGCATGGCGTGATAGACGTGACGAAATGCCAAATCGGCTTCGGCCGCGATCGGATACCAAGCGGTCTTCGCATAAGCGGTCATGTCATGGGTCAGACGTCTGCCGGAATGGTGCCGTAGGTGATGCCTTGGCTTCGTAGCCATCTGCGGTATGCGATCGAGGATTTGTCGGCGCGGATCGGCGTTTCCGCGCGCGGATCGAGCGGCAGCCGCTTCGGATACTGGTTCTCCAGAATGGGCTTGTCCTGGCCGAAGATGGTTTGCTGGAATCTGCGGATCTCGCCGTTATCGTTGATGTCGTCAAGCACGCTCAACAACATGTTGGCATTGACATGTTCCTCATCGATCGGTTGCAGGAACAGTGCGATGACGTCCATGCGCGCCGGGTCGGTCGGGCTCGATTTGTACAGCAGCGAACAGAATGGGTGCGGCACCCGGTAGATGTACTCGACGTCAAAGCCTTCCGTTGCCGTCGGCGAGGGACGCGGCTGATAGAAGCGGCAGCGGGTTGCCATGATCTCCGCCGGATTTTCCGAAATTTCCACGTCGTAGTCCTTCACCTCGGTGAACGGCTCCTCGCCGAGATATCCGGTATGCACGAAAGGGAAATGTCCCATGTCGAGGAAGTTCTCGATCGCCCGCGGCGCCGAGACATGCACGCCGAAGGTCGCTGCGTTCACGTTGCGTCGGTCGCTCTCGAAATATTCCGGAATGGCGAACAAGTCGGCTGGTGGCGCTCCAAGCGACGTCCAGACATAGCCGTATCGATCGAGCACCGGCAGCGCTCTGCCGGCGGCAGGACACTTCGACCGTGTCGGGCGTGCGGCAGAGGATCGCGATCGGCTGACCCAGCAGGCGGGAGTTGGATACGCCATTGGGAAGCTCGTCGCGTGCACCGACGATGTGCCAGGAGTTCAGAGTGGTCGCGTCGGGGCGAGACGGTTGGATCACGGCGACCTCATCGAGCCGCTGCCGGGATCGCGCCATAGACGACGCCATGCTCGATCAGCCAGCGACGGTAAGCGATAGAAGATCGGTCGGCCTGGATCGGCGTTTCGGCGCGCGGATCGAGCGGCAGCCGCTTCGGATACTGGTTTTCCAAGATCGGTTTGTCCTGCGCGAAAATGAGCTGCATGAACCAGCGCAGGATTGCCGGCGTCATTCCCTCTTTCAGATAGCAAAGCAGTGGGTGGGCGACGCAATTCTCTTCGTCGACCGGCTGCACGAACAGCGCGATATAGTCCATCCGATCGCCGTACAGCGGGTTACTCTTGTACAGCACGACCGTGTAAGGCCGCAGCACCTTGTAGACGTAATCGACCAGACTGCCGTCGGGCGAAGCCGGCGAGGCCAGCGGCTGGAAGAATTTGCAGTTGGTCGCCACCACCTCCGTCTCGCTGGACGACACATCGTAAGGCAGCACTTCGGTATGCGGCTCGGCCCCTAACCAGCCGGTGTGCACGAACGGAAAATGGCCCATGTCGAGAAAATTCTCGACTGCACGCAGCCCCGAGACCGCGACGCCAAACGAACCACCGGTGACGACGAAGCGGTCGGCCTCTTCAGCCTCGGGAATGTGGACGATATCCCGACGCGGCGTGCCGAGGCACGTCCAGACAAAGCCGTATTTCACCGCAACGGAAGGCGGCCGGCCGCCATCGGGGCGACGGACCGAAAAGGCGCCATCGGCGGTACGCTGGACGGTGAGAGGAATTCCCAACAGACGCGTTTGGTAGGCCGAAACGCCGGACAGCCACGCGCTGTCGGCGACGACGTGCCAGTCGTCGAACAACACGGATTCGATGGCTCGATCGGACACTAGCTACCGCCGCAGTTCGAGACAGTGGCCCCAGCGGCAAACCTTATTGCGGCCGGAACGCCAAAGTCAATATTGGCATCCAATCTGACTTGATTGGCTATCCAAATTCGGTTATGACAAAGAAGCCGGGGATAAGCTGCCGATGAGCGGTAGGTCCAAAGACGTCGCGATCATCCTGACCAAGGCGATCCTCGACCACCGCCTCATGCCTGGAGCGAAACTCGGCGAGCGCGAGTTGAGCGAAATCTTCAACGTCAGCCGCATTGTCATCCGTCAGGCTCTGGTGCGGCTCTCGGACGAAGGCATGGTGACGATCGAGCGCAATCGTGGCGCCTTCGTCGTCAAGCCCAGCCTTCAGGACGCGCTCGACGTCTACGACGCTGCCAGCATCCTCGAACAAGGCGCGATCGCGCGATGGTCGCACCGCATGAGCCCGGCCGCCCGCGCCTCGTTGCGGCAGCATCTCCAGATGCAGCGCAAGGCACTGCAGGACCGCAACGAAGCGATGTCCGACATCCTCGGCCAGCAATTCCACATGCTGCTGGTCAAGCTCAGCCAGAATCGGGTCATCATCGACATCTATGAGCAGCTAAGCCGCAAAATCCTCCTGATCCGATCATTGTACCGTGCGGAGTTCGATTACGCGCACCTGCTCGAAGAGCACGAGCGGCTTGTCGATCTGGTCGAAAAGCGAAGATTCAAGAAGACGCAGGATTTGCTTCACAGCCACAACCGGCTTGTGAGCAACAGCTACGTCCTTGAAGAGCAGGCGCGCGCGTCGCGCTCGCTGGCCGAAGAACTGGCACCCTATTTGGCCGGCAACGAAGAAAGGGATGCTAAGGTGGCCTGGATGGCCGACCACAAGAACCCGGGAATGCGTAAAATGCTCGTGAAGTAGATCATCGGTTCAAATCGACAACAAGGGGTTCATGATGACCATCAAACTCAATCGCCGGAATTTTCTCAGCGCCACGGCCGGCGTGTCGCTCGCTGGCACCATGCCGATCCGTTGGGCCAGGGCGGACGACAAGCTCAAGGTCGGTGTCGTTTTCGTCTCGCCGATGGCGGACGTCGGATGGACCAAGCAGCATGCCCTCGGCGTCGACGCAATTAAGCAGGCGATGGGCGACCGGGTCGAGATTACGATGGTCGAGAACATTTTCCAGCCGCAGGATGCCGAACGCGTCTTTCGCGACCTCGCAACCTCCGGCCATCAGCTCGTCTTCGGCACGAGCTTCTCGCACGGCACGCCGATGCTCAAGGTGGCGCCGCAATTCCCCAAAGTGGCCTTCGAGCACTGTTCGGGCATCAAGCACCTGCCCAATCTCGGCACCTTCGAGGCGAAGTATTACGAGGGCACATTCGTCGCCGGCGTTGCTGCCGGCAAGACGACGAAGTCGAACAAGATCGGCTTCGTCGGCGGGTTTCCGATCCCGGACATCCTCGGTCCGGCTAACGCCTTGTTACTGGGCGCACAGAGCGTAAACCCGGCTGCCACCTGCAACGTGGTGTTTTTGAACTCTTGGTTCGACCCGGCGAAGGAGAAGGAAGCGGCCACGACGCTGATCTCGCAAGGCTGCGACGTCATCTGCTCGATGACCGACACCGCGACCGGCGTGAAAACGGCGGAGGAGAAGGGCGTCTGGTCGATCGGTTACGCGAGCGACATGTCCAAGTTCGGACCGACCAAGCAGATCACCTCGTTCGTGCTTGACTGGTCGGCCGATTATCTGGAGTCGGCCAAGGCGGTCGCAGCCGGCAACTGGAAAGCCACCGTGCGCTGGGACGGCTTGGCGAAGGGCATCGTCAAAATGGCGCCGTACAGCAAGAATTTTTCGCCCGACGCGGTATCCGCCGCCAACGACGCCGAGGCGAAAATCAAGGCCGGCACCCTGCATCCCTATGCCGGGGTCCTGAAGGACCAGGACGGAAAACAGCGCGTTCCCGCCGGCAGCGTACTGTCTGACGCCGACATCCGCAGCATGAACTGGTTTGTCGGCGGAATGGTCGGTAAGCTGAGCTGAACGGCATGGCTCGCGACAGCGGGGATCGGCGGCCGCCGATCCCCCGTACCGCATCCGCTGCAGCGGATTATCCGATGAAACCGAGACTTGAGCTGTGCGGTATCGGCAAGCGTTACCCGACAGTCGTCGCCAACGAGAACATTTCGCTCAGCGTTCCCCCTGGTGTCATTCACGCCATTCTCGGCGAGAACGGCGCCGGAAAAAGCACGCTGATGAAGATCATATACGGCGCGATTTCCGCGGACGAAGGCGAGATCCTCTGGAACGGCGAGCTCGTGAGGCAGCACAGCCCAGCCTATTCACGGGCGCTCGGTATCGAGATGGTCTATCAGCATTTCTCGCTGTTTGAGTCCGTATCGGTGGTTGAGAATATCGCTCTCACCATCCGAGGTCGCTTCGATCTCGGCGCCCTGGCAAGAAAGGTGCGGGAGGTTTCGGAAAAATACGGTCTGCCGATCGATCCCCGTAGAAGCGTACATCAACTTTCGGTCGGCGAGCGCCAGCGCGTCGAAATCGTGCGCTGCCTCTTGCAAAATCCCAAGCTTCTCATTCTTGACGAGCCGACGTCGGTGCTTACACCGAAAGCCGTAACCAAGCTGTTCGAGACGCTCCGGCTGCTCTCGTCCGAAGGTTGCAGCATCCTCTATATCAGCCACAAGCTGGCAGAGGTAAGGGAGCTGTGCAGCCATGCCACTGTCCTCAAGAACGGGCGCGTGACCGGCACAATTGACCCGAGGCAGGTCGCCACCGGCGAGATCGCGCGATTGATGGTGGGAATGTCGCCTCCGGAAACTCAGCGCCGCGCCACGGCGCCCGGGCGAAGCGCCGCGCTTGAAGTTCGCCGGCTTAACGCAGCGGCGGAAGAGCCGTTTGGCGTCGATCTGCGCGACATTTGTTTTTCGGTCGCAGCGGGGGAAATTCTCGGCATCGCCGGAATTTCAGGCAACGGCCAAAGCGAGCTGGTGCGCCTGCTCAGCGGCGAGAGGCGCGCCGCCGACGCCGACATGGTCCGCATGGGCGGTGTGCCCTGCGGAAAGCTGAATGCGGCCGCGCGCCGCGGACTTGGCCTTGCCTTCGTGCCGGAAGAGCGCCTCGGGCGCGGCGCCGTCGCCTCTCACACGCTTGGCGAGAACGGTCTGTTGACCGCGCATCGTAAGGGTCTGGTCCACCGCGGCTTTGTCAGGCGCCAAGGCATGAAGAAATTCGCCCGTGAGGTGATCGATCGTTTTGCAGTCAAGGCCGGCGGGCCGGCCGCGATCGCGCAAAGCTTGTCCGGCGGTAATTTGCAAAAGTTCATTGTCGGGCGCGAGATCGAACTCGATCCGAAGATATTGCTGGTCTCGCAACCGACCTGGGGGGTCGATGTCGGCGCATCCGCCTTTATCCGCCAGACCCTGGTTGATCTCAGCCGTGGTGGTGCGGCTGTGATCGTGATCTCGGAGGACCTCGATGAGCTGATGGAGATCAGCGATCGTGTGGTCGTCATGAGCGGCGGCATGATGTCGGAATCGTTGCCAATCGCCGAAGTCCGCAAGGAACGGATTGGGGAGCTCATGGTGGCGCACGCGGCCAGCGCGGCCAGCGCGGCATGAGTGGCATCGGTTCCGTTCTCGGCGTTCATTTTCAGCCACGCCCCGAACCGTCGGCGCGGATGCGCGTAGCCGCGCCGTTGATTGCAATCGCGTTCACGCTCGCGTTTGGAGTCGTGTTTTTCGCCGCCGTCGGCCGCGATCCCGCTGCGTTCTTTTATGCCTTCTTTGTTGCACCGCTGAGTTCGCCGAACGGCGTTTCCGAATGGCTGTTGAAGGCGTCATCGCTAACGCTGATCGGATTAGGGCTGGCGGTCGGCTTTCGCGCCAATGTCTGGAATATCGGCGCCGAAGGACAATTCATCATCGGCGCCATTGCCGCGGCAGCGGTGGCGCTGTTCGGGCCGGAAATGCCCGCTTACGCGACGTTGCCGCTCATGTTCGTCGCCGGGATGCTCGGCGGCGCGGCGTGGGCGTCCATTCCGGCATTTCTGCGCCAGAGGTTCGCGTCCAACGAGATCCTTGTTTCGCTGATGCTCACCTATGTGGCCGCCGCCATCCTCTCCTGGCTTGTGCACGGACCATGGCGCGATCCGGAAGGTTTCAACTATCCGCAAACGGCCATCTTTCCTCCGCAAGCGATGTTGCCGGTCCTGGTCGAGGGTTACCGCCTCAACGTCTCAATCTTCATTACCGCTATAGCGGTGGTTGTCGCCTGGATTTTCGGTGAGAAAACTTTCCTCGGTTACAAAATGCGCGTCGGCGGTGACGCGCCGAGCGCCGCTCGCTATGCCGGCTTCTTTGAGGGACAGTCGATCTGGATCGGAATGCTGGCCGGCGGTGCTGCCGCGGGAATCGCCGGGATGATCGAGGCCGCGGGGCCGCTCGGCCAGCTCTCGCCACAGATTTCGCCGGGATACGGCTTTGCCGCCATCATTGTCGCATTCGTCGGTCGTCTCAATCCGATCGGCATCGTGCTCGCGGGGTTGCTGCTCTCGTTGCTTTATCTGGGTGGTGAGAACGCGCAAATGACCTTGGCCATGCCGGCTGCGGTCAGCCGCATTTTTCAGGGCGTGCTGCTGTTTTTCATGCTCGGCGCCGACTTCCTGATTTTTTTCCAGCTCAAGCGGCTGGAGCATTAGCCGTGGATCAGTTCATCTACGTCATCACCGGCACCATCATCGCCGCCACGCCACTGATCTATGCGGGGCTCGGCGAACTCGTGGTGGAAAAATCCGGCGTCCTTAATTTAGGCATCGAGGGCATGATGCTGATCGGGGCGGTGGTCGGCTTTTATTTCGTCAAGAACGGATATCCGCACGTCGTCGCGATTATCGCGGCGCTGCTCGCCGGTGCCGCCTCTTCGCTGCTGTTCGGAATCCTGGCGCTCACCTTCCTTACCAACCAATACGCGGCGGGCCTGGCGCTGGCTATCTTCGGCACCGGCGTGTCGGGTTCGGTCGGCCGCAATTTTGGCAGCGCGCCGATCGACGCGCTCAAGCCGATGCAGATCCCGCTGCTTTCGAACGTTCCGGTGCTCGGGCCACTTCTTTTAAGCTTCGATTATCTTGTTTATCTGGGGTTCGTCGCGGTCGGCGTCGTCACCTGGGTGCTTTATCGCACCAAGACGGGCCTGATCATCCGCACGATCGGGGAATCGCCGCAATCGGCGCACGCTATCGGCTATCCGGTGATCCGCATCCGTTATCTGACCACAATGTTCGGCGGTGCGATGGCGGGAATTGGCGGCGCTTATCTGTCGATCGCCTACACGCCGTTGTGGGTGGAGAACATGACCGCCGGCAAGGGATGGATCGCTCTGGCGCTCGTGGTCTTTTCCACGTGGCGGCCGCTGCGCCTGATGCTCGGCGCATGGCTGTTCGGCGGAATGACTATCCTGCAGCTCGAGGCGCAGGCGACCGGCCTGCCGATCCCGTCAGATTTGCTCACCACGTTGCCCTACATCGCGACTATCGTCGTTCTGGTGGTTATCTCGCGCAATCGGCGGCTTTTGCTGCTCAACTTCCCTGCTTCTCTGGCGAAGCCGTTCCGTCCATCGGATTGAAGCAGTGATAACATGACCTGGAAACCATCGCACCGTTGAGCGATGATCATCCCGTCGTCAATCTGCCCGCATTGGCAGAATGACCGATCCGGCCCATGCTGCCGATCGCCGCGCACCGCCGCCAGCTACACCATTCCAAGGGACACGATCAGAGCGGCAAGACCGACAATGGGCGGTTGCCGGGTCGCGTCCGAACGCCGCCAAGGACTATCATACAAAGGAATGTTACGGGAACGCAAAATGGTACCTAGGAAGTACCTAGAAACGAAATTCTTCAATCGGTCCCGTAGCTCAGCCGGATAGAGCAGCGGTTTCCTAAAGATGCTGGTACAACCGATCGCCCCGCTACGCAGGCGATTTTGGTACCTAGAAAGTAGCTAATATCTTGGTGGAGCATGATCTTTTCGGAAAACCGGCGTCCACTTTTCCGGATCATCCTCTAAAGCCGAGTTCGGTCGGGGTCGCGCGGCTATAGCGCGCATCGTCAGCTTTTCGACAGAGAAACCAATAGGCTCTTGAGTTCCTCAGCGCCGCGCACATCGAGCCGCGCTACGATCGAGCGTTGCTGGTCGTGCACCACCTTGGCTAGCCGGGTATGCAGGGCGCGGCCTTTGGCGGCGAGAAAGATCAAAACCTTGCGCCGGTCTTTCGGCGAGGGTCCGCGATAAACCAACGCCTCGTTGACCATGCGGTCGATGATCTTTGTCAGCGTCGGCGCATCGACCAGCACCAGCTCGGCCAGCTCGCCCATGGAACGCCCGCTCTTCGTGGCGAGCGCGCTGAGGATACGAAGCTGCTCGATCGGGATGCCGTCCGGACGCAATTTCTCCGCCAACTCCTCGTCGAGCCGGCGGCTCACGCTGGCGATGATGTAGGCCAATTGGTCCTGCATATTGTCCGGCGGGCTGGCCAAGGGCGGAATCTCACGTGGGATTCATTCGTGGGTAGAAGAACTACTCAGTTCGTTCCGATCCTTCAAGCGCGACTATTGGAGGTTTCCCATGCCGATTTCGCCGTTGGCGCGAATGCCGCTATTTACCTGGGAACGGCTTTCTCCTTAAAATGTCGGCAGGCCTTTGCAAGTCCTTCGCGCCGCCGTCCGCGCGGTGGCATGCTTTTCGCTTCCAGGTTCTCTTTGTCAGGCGAGCAATGAGGCGTGATGGACCAGTACGGCCTCGGTGCAAACGGCTCATTGCTTCTCGGTGCGTCGCGGCGGAGGGTGCCGAAGTGGCGAAGGTAGTCAAGATCGGCGTGCTCACGCCGAAGGAGGGACCGGCCGGGATTTGGTCGCCCTGCGGCGAGACCTGCGCCATCCTTGCCGCGGCCGAGATCAACGAGGCCGGCGGAATCCTGGGTCGTCAGGTCGAGCTGGTCCTGGGTGACGGCGGTGCCACGCCGCGCTCCGCCGCCGAGGCGGCAAGAGACATCGTCGATATCGACGGCGCCGAGGCGGTGATCGCGTTGCTGCCCAGCTATCAGCGCGGGGCCATCGCCCAGGCGCTGCGCGGCCGCGTGCCTTACGTCTATACGCCGCAATTCGAAGGCGGCGAAAACGATCTGCGCATCATGACCGTGGGCGAGGTGTCGGAGGATCTGCTCCGCCCGGGCGTGGCATGGCTCATGGAGCGGAAAAAAGCATCGCGCTTCTTTCTCATCGGCAACGAATATAATTACCCGCGCAATACCTTGATCACGGCGGCAAGGATCATTCGGGAAAACGGCGGGCACGTGGTCGGTCATCGGCTGCTGCCCTTCGGCTTCACCGACTACGAACCGCTCATGCAGGCCATTCGGCGGGCACGTCCCCATGTTGTGATGCCCTACCTGCTTGGTTTTGAAGGAATTTCTTTCAATCGGGCGTTCGCCGCGACCGGCCTGGCGCCGCGTATCCTCAGGTTCACCTCAGCCATCGATGAGGCGATGCTTTACGCGCTCGGTGCGGGTTGCACCGAAAATTTATTCAGCACCTCCGCCTATTACTCGCAGATCCGCTCCCGCAACAATGACGCATTCCTCGAGCGCTATCACGCCTGTTTCGGCGAGAGCCCGCCGCCCGCCAACGCGTTCGGGCAGTCCTGCTATGAAGGCATTTATTTTCTTGCCGCCTTGGCCAAGGAGGTCGGATCGCTGCGGCCGGCAGAGTTGCGTAAGTGCGTCGGTCGCGCCACGCAGGCGCGCACCGCGCGCGGTGTGGCGCCGACGACAATCGCCGGCGCGGCGGGGCCGATCCATCTCGCCGCCGCGGACGGACATGAGTTCCGCCTGCTTTCGCTTTGCTAGAACGGGATGACTTGTTTTGAGTCCAGCTCGGCGCCCGCTGAGCGGATGAGCCTGCGCACGGTTTCACCGGCGCCACGCTTTTTTGAAGCTCGGCTTCTCGGCGCGCACCAAGCTACAGACCGAACGTGAGCCACCCCCGAGCCTACGCTCGGCCCCAGCGACACGCGCAAGGTATTTTTTTCTCCCTTGTTTCGGCGGTCTGCGCGAAGGCGCTTGACTCAGATATTTTCCAAGTGAAATATATTTATAAGTGGCTGCAAGCCGCAGGAGCACGCAAGGCCTGTCCGCTTCAGCCGCAGCCGAGGAAGTGCCCTGCGAGCCTGATTTTCCTGTCCTGCGCGATCGTCTGCCTGCCGCGCTGGCCGGCCGATCGAATATTTACTTGTAATTTCGACTATTGCATAATCATATATTATGCGATAGCAGTTCGCTAATTGGTGGGATGTTGCAAGGGGGAAATACAAGTGAGCGTCGATCATTCAAAGTCGCAAAGCGAACTGTGGCGCTGGACCGCGAGCGAGCTCGCCCACGGCATTCGCACCCGCGCCATTTCATCGCGGGAAGCGGTTGGGAGTTCTTTGGCGCGTATCGCGCAGGTCAATCCGAAGCTCAACGCCATCGTCGAGGTCTCCGAAAAGGAGGCGCTGCAGGCGGCCGACGAGGCGGACAAGAAGGTGGCCGAGGGTGGCGAGCTTGGCCCGCTGCACGGCGTGCCGACCGCTCTGAAAATGAACACCGATCAGGCCGGCCATGTCACCGCGGACGGCGTTCCGGCCTTCAAGGACCTGATGGTGTCCACCGATAGCCCGCAGGCGGCAAGTTTGCGCAAAGCCGGAGCGATTTTCGTCGGCCGCACCAACACGCCGGCATTTTCGCTGCGCTGGTTCGCCAACAATGATCTTTACGGCCGCACCCTCAATCCATGGGACAGCAAGCGCACGCCCGGCGGCTCGAGCGGCGGCGCCAGCTCCTCGGTCGCGTCCGGAATGGTCGCGCTCGGTCAAGGCAACGATATCGGCGGTTCGGTGCGATTCCCTGCCTACGCCTGCGGTATTTACGGCATTCGTCCCACCGTCGGCCGCGTCTCCGGGTGGGTCGGCCCGGCTGACGGCGATCAATGTCTGTCGTTCCAGAGCATGTGGGTGCAAGGGCCGCTGGCCCGTTCGATCGCCGATCTGCGGCTCGGTTTGCAGGCGATGGCGCAGCCCGATTCCCGCGATGCCTGGTACGCGCCGGTTCCGCTGAACGGCGACCCGCTGAAGAAGCCAATCCGCGTCGGCCTGTACCGAGGCAACGAGATCGTCAAACCGCAACCCGCCGTCAACGACGCGCTCGACAAGGCGGCCAAATGGCTGGGCGAGGCGGGCTATCAGGTCGAGGAAGTGAAGATTCCGGCGATGGAGGAGGCCTACAGTCTTTGGTATCTGCTCTGTCTCGAGGAATTGCGCCCGCAACTGCCGCTGATCGAGAAAGAGGGCGATGCGGGCATTCGCGGCGCGGTCGCTACCTACTATGCGTCGGCGAGAAAATGGTGGGCCGAAAAGCCGACGCTCGTCGACTACATGAACGGCTATGCGCGTCGCGGCACGCTGATCGCGCAGTTGCAGCGGCTGTTCGAGACCTATCCGATCCTGCTGATGCCGGTGTCGGCGGAAGCCGCCTTCGAGCAGGACGCGGATTTCTCGAGCCTGGAGCGCGGCAAAGAGGTGGTGCGGGCGAACTGGCCGCTGATGGCCGTTCCGATGCTGGCGCTTCCCGGCCTCACGGTGCCGGTCCACGTCGCCGACGGTCTTCCGGTCGGCGTGCAGCTCGCCGGTCGGCGCTTCCGCGAGGACGTGCTGTTCGACGCCGGCGAGGTCATCGAAGCCCGCACCAGCGTCAAAACCCCGATAGATCCTCGCTAACACGAGCACCGGCGCGTCCCATCAACTTCAACCACAAGGATTCCCAATGACACTCGATCGACGGAAATTTCTCGCCACCAGTCTCGGTGCGGTGACCCTCGCAGGCGGCAATGTCTCTTGGGCCCGAGCGGCCGGCGGCGCGCCGATCAAGGTCGGCTTTCTGATGGATCTCACCGGACCGCTTCAGGTGTACGGCAAGCCGAAGGCCAATTGCATCCAGCTCGCCGTCGACCAAATCAACGCCCAAGGCGGCCTGCTGGGCCGGCCGTTGGAACTTGTGCAGTACGATACCCAGTCGCAGGCGCAACTCTACGGCCAGTTCGCCCAGCAGCTGGTATTGAAGGACAAGGTTGCCGCCGTGTTCGGCGCCGTGACCAGCGCCTCGCGCGAGATCGTGCGGCCGGTGCTGGATCGGGGCCATACGCTTTATTTCTACAACACCGTCTACGAAGGCGGCGTCTGCGACCGCAACACCTTCGTAGTCGGCCCGACTCCGCAGCAGCAGCTTGTCAAGCTCATTCCGTACATGATCGAGAAGTTCGGCAAGCGCGGCTACGTGCTGGCGGCCGACTACAATTTCGGCCACCTCTCGACCGACTGGGTCAAGAAGATCGCCAAGGATGCCGGCGGCAGCATCATCGCCGCCGAATTCTTCCCGCTTGAAGTCAACAACTTCGGCCCGACTATCGCCAAGATTCAGGAAACCAAGCCGGACTTCATCCACAACGTCTTCGTCGGGCCCGCCCACGAAGCGTTTTACGGCCAGTGGGCGGCCGCCGGCATGAACAAGAAGATCGCCATGTCGTCGAGCACGCTGGGCGATGCCAGCGAACTGCAGCGTTTGCCGCCCGCGGTCAGCGAAGGCCTGCTCACCGTCGGCAATTATTTCGACGAACTGAACACGCCGGCGGCCGAGAGCTTCCGCAAGCAATACGCCGCCAAGTTCGGCAGCAGCAAAGTCGACAGCATCATCGCGCCGGCCGACTATTACGGCTTGATGCTGTGGGCGGAAGCAGTTCGCAAGGCCAACAGCATCGAGCGTGAGCCCGTGATCAAGGCTTTGGAAGCCGGGATTTCCGTCGATGGCCCGAGCGGACGGGTGGCGATCGATCCGAAGACGCATCACTGCGTGATGAACATCTATCTCGGCAAGGTGAAGGACGGCCGCTTCGATATCGTGGAGGGCTGGGATGCGGTGTCGCCGAGCGGCGACGACAAGCGCTGTGACCTGATCGCCAATCCGAAGACCAACACCCAGTTCGGGGCGATCTAAGACGCCTTTGGCGTCGATGAGGTGAGGTTATGGGCTCGGCGCCACTTGTGGTGATCGGGATTGCGTACGCTGTGGCGAGCTTGTTCCTCACGAGCGTCGGGCTCGCCATCGTTTTCGGTATGATGCGGATCATCAATTTCGCCCACGGTGAATTTCTGATGATCGGCGGCTTCAGTTTCGTGCTCGCGGTGCACGCCGGCATCAACCTTTGGGTCGCGATGCTGATCGTCGCTCCGGCCGTGGTCGGCGCGCTCGGCGTCGTGATCGAGCGCCTGATCATTCGCCGGCTGTATGGGCGGGTGGTCGACAGCATTCTGGCGACCTGGGGCTTGAGCTTGTTGCTGACGGGCTTTGCCACCATCCTGTTCGGCTACAACCAGCCCGGGGTCGCACCGCCGCTGGGCGACATCCGCATCGGCGGTTACGGGCAAAGCGCCTATACGCTTTTCATCATCGCGGTGGCCGCGGTGACGCTGGCCGGGCTCTTCGGCTTGTTCCGCTTCACCAGCTTCGGCCTCCAGGCCAGGGCGACGATGCAGAATCCGGCCATGGCTGCGGCGCTGGGGCTGAATGTGGGCCGCATCTATTCGCTGACCTTCGGGCTTGGTTCGGCGCTGTCCGGACTTGCCGGAGCGGTGATCGCGCCGATTTCCGGCGTGCTTCCGGTCATGGGCGTCTCCTATATCGCCAAGACCTTTATCACCGTGATCAGCGGCGGACCGCTGGCGCTGACCGGCACATTCCTGTCCTCGACCCTGCTTGGCGTCGTCAATGAGACGGCGACCTTCTGGACCACCCCGATCATTGGTGAGGCGGCGCTGCTGACGGTGGCGATCGTCTTGCTGCGCATGCTGCCGGCCGGCATCACCGGGCGATTTTTCCGAAGCTCAATTTGATGTCCAACCGCCCGTGGAAAGAATTGAGCGCGATCGCGGTTTTGGCAGGAGCGGCGCTTCTCCTCATTCCGAGGATTTTGGAGCTCTACACCGTCTATAGCCTGTCCGTGTATCTGATCATGGCCATGCTGGCGCTCAGCCTCGGCCTGGTGTGGGGCGTCGGCGGCATCCTCAGTTTCGGGCAATCCGCCTTCTTCGGCCTCGGCGGCTACGCCTATGCGCTTGTTGCCATCAACGACGGCGGCAGCACCTCGGCGCTCGTTCTGGCGATCGCGCTGCCGGCGCTGATTGCGGCGCTGATCGGTTACTTTGCGTTCTTCGGTCGCATCAGCGACGTCTATTTCGGCGTCATATCGCTGACCTTTTCGTTGATCCTCTACAATGTGATCAACAGCTCTTCCGGCAGCGCCTATCGGATCGGGCTGGCGCCGATCGGCGGCTATAACGGCATCCCCACCGTGCCGCCGCTGAACGTGCCGTTCGTTCCTGAGATGACGCTCGACTACGAGCAGTTCTTTTATGTCGTCGGCTTCCTGGTGCTGGCGGTTTATCTCGGGCTGCGCCTTCTGCTGACGACGAAATTCGGCCGTGTCGTGTTCTCGGTGCGTGAAAACGAAGTACGCGCCGAGCTCTTGGGATATGACGTGCGGCTTTACCGGCTGGCGGTGCTGTGCATCGGCGCAGGCATCGCGGGCCTGGCAGGAGCGCTGTACGCGGCCTGGGGCAATTTCATCGGGCCGAACGTCTTCTCGCTGGGATTTAGCGCGCAAATCATCGTCTGGGTCGTCCTCGGCGGCTTGGGAACGCTGATCGGACCGATGCTGGGCGCAGCGGTCATCCAAGCGATCACCACCTGGTTGGGTGAAAGCAAGATTGTCGAACCGAGCCTGGTCTTGGGCGGCATCTTCCTCGTCGCCGTGCTTGCCCTGCCGCAGGGGCTGATACCTACCGTGCGCTCGCTGTGGAACCGGTTAAGCCAGGCGCGCGCTGCCGGGAATCGCGAGCCATGATGCTGCAGACGCATGGCGTATGGCGGACGTTCGGCGGCGTGGCTGCGGTCGCCGGCGTGGATTTTGCGGTTGAGCGGGGCGAATTGCGCTGTCTGATCGGCGCCAACGGGGCCGGCAAGAGCACGTTCTTCAAGATGCTCAGCGGGCAGCTCAAGCCGACCCGCGGCGAAATATTCATTGACGGCATCAACGTCACCGGAGCGTCGTCGTTCAAGATTGCCCGCATCGGCGTGGCGACCAAAACCCAGATTCCGAACCTTTTCGACGGCTTGAGCGTCAGGGAAAACCTGGAACTGTCGGCGCTTTGCAAGCTGTCGTCGGCCGCGGCCAGAGCCGCGGCCGACGCCACGATGGAAGAACTCGGGCTGACGGCGCTGGCGCAGCGGCCGGCCGGCATTCTCGCTCACGGTCAACGGCAGATTCTGGAACTGGGCGTCGTGCTGATCGCGCGGCCGCAGCTCATTCTGCTCGATGAGCCTGCCGCCGGCATGACGCCGCCGGAAGTCGAGCACATGATCACCCTTCTCGATCAAATGCGCGGCAAGCATACGATTATCGTGGTCGAGCACGACATGCAGTTCATCGGCCGCATTGCCGCGCAGGTGACGGTGTTTCACCGCGGACAGGTGCTGGCCGAAGACACGATGGACAACATCTTGCGCAACCCGGCCGTCAGAGAGGCCTATCTCGGCAAGCCGAGAGAGAAGCGATAGCCATGCCGATTGCGCTCGAAGCTTCGGATATTTGCGCGGGGTACGGCCGGATTCCGATCCTGCGCGGCGTCTCGTTTTGTGCCCGGCAAGGGGAGATTCTCGGCATCCTCGGCCATAACGGCATGGGCAAAACCACGCTGATGAAAACGCTGGTGGGCGCCGTCCGCTGCACCGCGGGCCAGATACGACTGGCGGGCGAGGACGTCACCGCGCTGCCCACCCATTTGCGGGCCCGCCGCGGCATCGGCTACGTACCCCAGGGCCGGGAAATCTTTCCCTCGCTGAGCGTTCGTGAAAATATTCTTGCCGGTGGGCTCGCCACCGGGCGTCCCGCCGACGAGTTGATCGCGCGCGCAGTCAGAGATTTTCCGCCGCTCGGCGGGCTCTTGGACCGCAAGGGGGGAGCGTTGAGCGGCGGTGAACAACAATTATTGGCGCTGTCGCGCGCTCTCGCCGGCGATCCGAAAGTGCTGCTGCTCGACGAGCCGACCGAGGGTATTCAGCCGTCGATTGTCGAGGAGATCGCCGACCATCTCTCGCGGATCGCGCTCCAACAACACTTGTCCGTCATCGTGGTGGAGCAGGACCTGGAATTCATCTCCGATCTGGCGGCGCGCGTGTTGCTGTTCACGAAAGGACAAGTGACCAAGGAAATCGACCCGAAGGATTTGAAGGATCCCGCCATGATCGACGAGTTCTTCGGCCTGCACGCATGAAGCAGCACCAGCAGTAGCGGGCGATGGCGCCGGCTTCGACCGCAATCACCAGGTACTTGACTTTGACATATTTTCCTAGTGAGATAAACGCTGTCGCAGCAATGCAGGCCGGGTAGCAACGAAGCCCCATCCAAACCGAACCGAAGGAAACGTCATGCCGGTCCCCCATAAAGCGAAGCCGGAATCCGATCCGGCGAGCCGCGTCCGCGCTCTCGAATCCATTCTCAGCGAAAAGGGCCTGATAGATCCGAAGGCGCTCGATGCGCTGGTCGATAGCTACGAGCACAAGATCGGGCCGCGCAACGGCGCCAAGGTTGTCGCCAGGGCCTGGGTCGATCCGGAGTACAAACAGCGTCTGTTGACCGACGCGACCGCCGCGATCAAGGAGCTCGGTTTCTCCGGCCTGCAAGGCGAGGATATGGTCGTCGTCGAGAACACGCCCGAAGTCCACAACCTCCTGGTCTGCACGCTGTGCTCCTGCTACCCATGGCCGACGCTCGGTCTGCCACCGGTCTGGTACAAGTCGGCGCCGTACCGCGCGCGTGCCGTCAGCGATCCGCGCGGCGTGCTGAAAGAGTTCGGCACGGAGCTTCCCGATGAGGTCGAGGTGCGCACCTGGGATACCACCGCCGAGGTGCGCTATCTGGTGCTGCCCGAGCGCCCGGCAGGCACCGAGAACATGACCGAAGAGCAACTGGCGGCACTGGTGACCCGCGATTCGATGATCGGCGTCACCACGGTCAGCGCACCCTGAAAGGAGTTTCTCCATGCACGGTATCCATGATATCGGCGGCATGCACGGCCTCGGGCCGGTTGTCGCGGAAAAGGACGAGCCGGTTTTCCACGAGGAGTGGGAAGGGCGGGCGTTCGCGCTGTTCGGCGCGACGTTCGTCTTCGCCGGCTACACGGTGGACGAATTCCGTCATGCGATCGAAAAGATGGACCCGGCGCATTATCTGGAATTGTCCTACTACGAGCACTGGCTCACGGCCTTCGAGGAGGTGCTGATCAAGCGGGGCATTGTGACGCGCGAGGAACTGGACGCCCGTATTGCGCGGTTGCAGAAGGAAGCTCACTGATGCTGCTCACTCCCGATATCGTTCCGGTGGTGCTGGCGACCGGCGCCTCGGCCCGTGTCGCCAAACACGTCGCCCCGCGCTTCCGCGTCGGCGATCGCGTGCGGGTGCGCAACCACAACCCGGTGACCCACACCAGGCTGCCCGGCTACCTGCGCGGCAAGCGTGGCATCATCGAGCAGGACTATGGCGTGTTCGCGTTTCCCGATACGCATGCGCACGGTCTCGGCGACAAGGCGCAACACTGCTACAGCGTCCGCTTCACTGCCCGCGAACTATGGGGCCCGACCGCGGCGGAGCGCGATACGCTGCGCGTCGACGTGTTCGACGACTACATGGACCTCGACTGACACCCGGCGCCATGGACCCGAAGCCCGCTACGCCGCTCGACGCCAAGGCGTTGCCGTTAGGCGTCGACGCCGATGTGGCGTTCGCCGAGCCGTGGCAGGCGAAGGCGTTCGCCATGGTCGTCAAGCTGGCCGAGGCCGGGCATTTCAGCTGGCCGGAATGGGTCGAGTGCTTCTCCAAGGAGGTCGCTGCGGCGACCGCCGTTGAGGCCGCGGGCGGCCGGCCCAAGAGCTATTACGAGCAGTGGCTCGACGCCGCCGAGCGGATCATGATCGAGAAGGGCGTGACGTCGAGAGAGCAGCTCGTGGCCCGGCGCTTCGCCATCGGCGTGAGCGGTCCGACCCACGTGCTGAAATGACGGCGCCCGTGCCGGCCGCCGCATCGGCCAAGGTGCCGGTCACGATTCTCACCGGCTTCCTGGGCGCCGGCAAGACCACGCTGCTCAACCGCATCCTGCGCGAACGCCACGGCGAGCGCATCGCCGTCATCGAGAACGAGTTCGGCGAGCAGGGCGTCGACAACGATCTGATCGTCGACAGCGGCGCCGAGCAGATCGTCGAAATGAACAATGGCTGCATCTGCTGCACCGTTCGCGGCGACCTGGTGCGCATCCTCGGCGAGCTGCGCCGGCGTCGCGAAGCCAAGCCCGAGGCCTTCGATCGCGTCATCATCGAGACCACCGGGCTCGCCGATCCGGCTCCCGTCGCGCAGACCTTCTTCATCGAAGACGATATCGCCGCCTACTACGCGCTGGACGCGATCGTCACTGTCGTCGACGCCAAGCATGCCCCGCTGCAGCTCGACGAATTTCACGAGGCGCAGGAGCAGGTCGGCTTCGCCGATCGCATCCTCTTGAGCAAGGCCGATCTCGTCAGCGCCGACGAGCTCGCCAGCCTGCGCGGCCGGCTGGTGCGCATCAACCCGCGCGCGCCCGTCAAGCCGGTGCATTTCGGCGAGACGCCGGTTGCCGACATCATCAACATCGGCGGCTTCTCGCTGGACAGCATTCTTGAGATCGAGCCCGGGTTCCTCGACGAAGATCACCACGAGCACGACGACGAAGTGCAGTCGTTCGCGTTCACGAGCACGCGGCCGTTCGACTCGGGGAAGTTGCAGGACTTCTTTCGTGACGCGATCGCTGCGTATGCCCGGGATTTGATGCGCTATAAGGGTATCGTGGCATTCGCGGAGCTCGATCACCGCGTCGTGTTCCAGGGGGTTCACATGATGATGGCGTCCGATATCGGGCGGCCATGGGCTCCGGGCGAGGTACGCGAGTCGCGGCTGGTGTTCA
This sequence comes from uncultured Pseudomonadota bacterium, assembly GCA_963745155.1. GTDB lineage: Bacteria > Pseudomonadota > Alphaproteobacteria > Rhizobiales > Xanthobacteraceae > BOG-931. The sequence goes on from CAVUWO010000010.1 coordinate 125,296, forward strand.
TCGGCAGGAACCTGCCGAAGGACGCGTTGATCGGCCAACTCGAGCGCTGCGTCGCCGGTTGACGCAAGCCTCGGTCCTTTGGATCATTGAGACCATGGAATCGCAGATCGTCTCCAATTCGGGCCTGTTGCTGATGTTGGTGCTGGGCCTGCGACATGGGCTCGACCCCGATCACATCGCCTGCATAGACGGGCTGACTTGGCGTGCGATGCAACACGGGCATCGCCATGGCCCCTGGGTCGGAACGCTGTTCGCGATCGGCCACGGGCTCTTGGTGACGGTGATCGCGGTGGTCGTCAGCCAGGTCGGCCGCGCCTTCGACGTGCCCGATGGTTTCGCGCATCTGTTACGGTGGGCGCCCACCGCCTTGTTGCTGCTGATAGCCTTGCTCAACCTGCGCCAGCTCGTTGGCAGCAGCACGCAGGACGCTCCGGCGAGCTTCAAGCTGCGCATGATTCCGCCGTGGCTCAGCAACCACGCGGCGCCGTGGGCCGTGGTGCTGACCGGAGCGCTGTTCGCGGCGGTGTTCGATACCGCGACCCAGGCGTCGGCCTGGGGCTACGTGGCCGGTAACGAGGGCGGCCGCGCGCTCGCTGCCTTGGCCGCCGGCCTCGTCTTCACGATCGGCATGGGCGTCACCGACACGATCGACGGACGGCTACTGTGGCGGATCGGCCGCGGCTCCGGCCGCCAGCGGGCGGCGCAGAAGTTCCGGCGCATCCTCGGTTGGCTGGTCGTTGCCATCTCCTGTGGAGTGGCGGCCTACAACATCGCCGCGGCGCTGGCGCCGCGCGTTGAGCTCAATGACTTGGCGTTCTCCGCCGCCGGCTTTTCGTTGGTGGCCCTGATCGCCGCGATGCCGCTGATGTGGGGCTTGAACCAGCGCCGGCTGCGACGCGCGGCGAGCCCGGATTAACTGCCGCGCTGGTTCCCGCAAAATTCCTCAGCAGCCGTTTGAGCTGCGTGGTCTTTTGCGGTCCGAGCGCTTCCTCGATGCTGTGATGATGTGCATCGACGCGCGCCTTGAGCCAGGCGGCGGTCTCCAGGCCGAGATCGCTGATGAAAACCAGCACCTTGCGGCTGTCTTGTGGATCGGCGGCGCGCTGCACCAGCGCGCGGCTCACCAGCTTGTCGATATTCTTGGTCAGCGCCGGGCCGTTGAGCAGCACCCGCTCGGCCAGTTCGCCCATCGAGCGGCCGTGTTCGTCGGACAGCACGTGCAGGATACGCCAGTGCTCCTCGGTGAGATCGGAGTCGTCGATGGACTCGCTCAGCCCGAGGCGCATGCGCCGGTGGGCGGATGCCAGGAGATAGGCCAGATAGTGGGAGAGTTCTTGCTCGGGCATGGGGACCGCACTATGATTTTGAATATTCTATCCTAGAAGGTGTCCGGGGAAAATATCGAGGCCGGGGCCGGCCCTCATGGGAGGCGCCGCGTGCGGTGGCGATGACCGAAGCGACCATGCGTCCGCATCTTCCTACGGCCATGCCCCCGCCGCGGCTGTTTGGCGAAACGCGGCCGCGCGGCATGCGGCGCCCGGATCGTCATACTGCATCTCGGGGTGTCGTCCCGACTGTCGGCACCTTTCGCGTCGGGCTGTGCCTGCCGATGCGGGGAGCGGCGGGCATCTGGGGGCCCTCGTGTCTGGCGTCGGCACAGTTAGCACAGGCCGAGTTGAACCGCTCCTCGGGCATCGCCGGTCAGCCATGCGAACTGCGCCTGATCGATGCGTCGGACGAATCACCCGACGTCGAAGAAACGCTGATTGCTCTGGTCGAGGCCGGCGAGGTCGATGCCCTGGTCGGCATGTGCATCAGCTCGGTGCGGCGCCGCATCGTCGACGCGGTGGGCGGCGCCATCCCGTTTGTCTACACCTGTCTCTATGAAGGCGGCGATGCGGCGCCGTCGCTGTATGCAATCGGCGAAACAGCCTCGCTGCAGCTGCCGCCCTCCATCGCCTGGCTGAACGCGCGCAGCCGCTGCCGCCGCTGGGTGCTGGTCGGCAACGACTACATCTGGCCGTGGGTTTCGCATCGTATCGCGCGCCGGAGTATCGCCCGCGCCGGCGGCGAGATCGCCGTCGAAATGTACCTGCCGTTCGGCAGCGACGACTATTCGGAAGTGATCGACCGCATCTGCACGTCGGGCGCCGATGCCGTGCTGATCTCGATGGTCGGCCAGGATGCGGTCGAGTTCAATCGTGCGTTCGGCTATGCGGGCCTGTCGCGCAAGGTGCTGCGGCTGTCGTGCGCGATCGAGGAGAACCAGTTGCTGGCGATCGGCGCCGAGAACTCCGAGAACCTGCATGTCGCGCTTGGCTATTTCGCGGCGCTCGATACCGACGCCAACCTGTCATTCAAGGAGCGCTATCACAGCCGCTTCGGCGATCGGGCGCCGACGCTCAACTCGATCGGCCAATCGCTTTACGAGGGCATGTATTTCCTCGCGGCGCTGCTCGATGATGCCGGAAGCCAGCCGGATGCCGCGCACCAGTCGAGCCGTCGGCGCGGCGCCACGTCGCCGCTCGCACATGCGAGCGCGCGCGGCGCCGGCGCCGGCCGGGCTGAGACCGGCCAGACCCCGATCTATCTGGCGCGGGCCGAGGGCCACGCGTTTCGCGTGCTCACGCGCTTCTAGGGCTCCCGGATTAATTGTTGCTTTGGCAAGCAAATACTTGACCAGGAAAATATCTGGCGCCATGGTTGGCTTCCGACCACCCCACGGAGCCCGCCATGACCGTGAAGCGCCCCACTGTCGACCAGCTTCAAGACGTCGCCCGCAGCCTCGGCATCCACCTGTCCGCGGAGCAAGCCGCTACTTACAACACATTGCTGCAGCCCAATTTCGACGCCTACGACCTGATCGATTCGCTGCCCGACTACGTGCCGCCGGTAAAGTACCCGCGCACGCCCGGCTATCGGCCCGGCGGCGAGGAGAACAAGTACGGCGCTTGGTACATGAAATCGACGATCAAGGGCGCGCCGAGCGGTAAGCTCGCCGGCAAGAGGGTCGCGGTGAAGGACAACGTCTGCGTCGCCGGCGTGCCGATGATGAACGGCGCCGCGACGCTGGAAGGCTACATACCCAATATCGACGCGACCGTCGTCACCCGGCTCCTGGACGCCGGCGCGACCATCGCCGGCAAGGCGGTGTGCGAATATTTCTGCTTCTCCGGCGGCTCCCACACCAGCTCGACCGGTCCGGTGCACAATCCGCGGCGCATGGGCTATTCGGCCGGTGGATCGTCCTCGGGCTGCGCGGCGCTGGTCGCGGCCGGCGAAGTCGACCTGGCGATCGGCGGCGACCAGGGCGGCTCGGTGCGCATCCCGGCGTCGTACTGCGGCATCTATGCGATGAAGCCGTCGCACGGCCTCGTCCCGTACACCGGCATCATGCCCATCGAGCTGACCGTCGATCATACCGGCCCGATGACCGCGAACGTCACCGACAACGCGCTCATGCTCGAAGTTTTGGCCGGGCCGGACGGCCTCGATCCGCGTCAGCATGCCGGGCGTCAGGCCGAGGCGTACACCGAGCTGATGAAGGGCGGCGCGAAAGGCCTGAAGATCGGCGTCGTCCCCGAGGGCTTCGGCTGGCCGAACTCGATGCCCGGGGTCGATGCGCAGGTGCGAAAGGCGGCGCAGCGGTTTACCGCGCTTGGCGCCGAAGTCGTGAACCTCTCGGTGCCGATGCACCGCATGGGCCTTGCGATCTGGCTGCCGGTCGCCGCCGAAGGCGCGACGCAGCAGATGATGAAAGATAACGGTCACGGCTTCAATTGGAAGGGACTCTACGTCACCAGCATGGTCGACTGGCATGCGGGGTGGAAGGCGCGCGCCGACGAACTGTCCGAGCCGCTCAAGCTGACGATGGTGCTCGGCGAATATTTCATCAAGCACTATCGCGGCCACTTCTATGCCAAGGCGCAGAACCTGACGCGGCAGCTCACCGCGGCCTACGACGAAGCGTTCAAGCAAGTCGACCTGTTGTTGATGCCGACGTTGCCGCTGACCGCCACCAAGATTCCCGCCCCCGGAGCGCCGGTCGAGGAGGTGGTCGCCCGCGCGCTCGAGATGATCGCCAACACCGCGCCATTCGACAGCTCCGGCCATCCGGCGATGAGCATTCCCTGCGGCCTCGTTGACGGCCTGCCGGTTGGCATGATGCTGGTCGGCCGCCGCTACGAGGAGGGCACGATCTACCGCTGCGCCTATGCCTTCGAGCAGGCGGGCGACTGGCAGACGATTTGAGACCGGGGGCCAGAGCCCCAATTATTGATCGGCCGCCCTGCGCGCTTTCTCGCGGTGCCGTATTTGTGCAGCGGCGCAGCAGCGCCCTTCGAGGTTTGGTTCCGCGCGGCGATGGCGTCGGTCGAGGAGATCGTCGAACAGAATATGAAGCTAGTACCCGGAATCACTGGTCCGCGAAACGGGCTTTGAGGCGCTTTTGATGGACCTCGGACTTGGTCCAGACGAATGGCTTGGCGTCGGCGTTGTAGGCATCGATGAGGGGGTCGGGCGGCCGTGCCGCGCGGTTCGTACAATTTGGGCTCGGCATTGATGCGGTCGCGGCCGACACCGCGGCGAAGCCAGGCGTGAAGGACTCCCGATCGGCGAGAGCGCCGGGGTCCATCGGCCGGAATTCGGGCGCAAGTAATTGCGGCGCAGCTGGCCTCCGAACGCCGCTATGGACTGCCATACACAGGAATGTTACGTGAACGGAAATCGGTACCTAAAAAGTACCTAGAAACGAAATTCCTCAATTGGTCCCGTAGCTCAGCCGGATAGAGCAGCGGTTTCCTAAACCGAAGGTCGCAAGTTCGATGTCTTGCCGGGACCGCCACCTCACCTAATAAAACCAATGAGTTAGCTGGCAGAGTGCGCACGGTGGCAATAGTCATTAGAACAGCGGCCTCAACGATCCCGGTCACTTCGGCGTGCCCTAGAAGCGGACATATCGCGTTCGGGGCGCTTCAATGCCGCGCGATCAACGGGCAACCGCTTTGTTCCAGCGAACGAAACGCCATGTCGCCCGGAATGGTCGCCAGAATTTTGTAATAGTCCCACGGCTCGCGCGACTCCGCCGGCGTTTTCACCTGCACGAAATACATGTCGTGCACGAGGCGGCCGTCTTCGCGCAGTTTGCCGTTGTTGACGAAGAAATCGTCGACCGGGAGCTCGCGCATCTTCGCCATGACGGCCTTCGCCTCGTCGGTGCCGGCAGCGGCGACGGCACGGAGGTAATGACGAACGGCGGAGTAGACCGCGGCCTGCGCCTGGGTCGGCATGCGCTGATGGCGCGCGAAAAAGCGCTTCGACCAGGCCCGCGTCGCCGCGTCGCGGTCCCAATAGAATCCGGTAACGAAGGTGAGCCCCTGGGCGGCCTTCAGGCCGATGCTGTGGATGTCGGTAATGAACACCAGCAACGAGACGAGGGAGCGGCCGTCGCGGGTCAGGCCGAATTCGTTCGCCTGCTTGGCGGCGTTGATCATGTCGCCGCCGCCGTTGGCGAGGGCCACGACCTTGGCGCCGGAGGCCTGCGCCTGAAGCAGATAGGAGCTGAAATCCGAGGTGTTGAGCGGATGGCGGGCGCTGCCGAGCACTTTGCCGCCGCCGGCGAGGACCGCGGCGCCGGCGTCGGCCTCGAGCGAATGGCCGAACGCGTAGTCGACGGTGATGAAGAACCAGCTGTCGCCGCCGCGCGCGACCATCGATCGCGCGAGCGTCGTGGTCAGTGCGTAGGAGTCGTAGATCCAGGACGCTTCGTTCGGCGTGCAGTTCTTGCCGGTGAAGGCCGTGGTGCCGACGGCGCCGGCGATCGCGATGCGGTTCTTCTGCGCCGCCAGCTGCTCGACCGCGAGCGCGACCGAGGAATTGTCGAACCCGATCGCCATGTCGACCTTGTCGGCGTCGAACCATTGCCGCGCGATCGAGGCGCCGACGTCGGGCTTGTTCTGATGGTCGGCGGTGACGATGTCGACCGGCTTGCCGAGCACCGTTCCGCCGGCGTCTTCGACGGCCATCCGCGCGGCGACGACCGAGCCGGGGCCGCCGAGATCGGCGTAGAGGCTCGATTGATCGTTGAGAACCCCGATGCGGACGAGGTCATCGGAAACCTGCGCGTACGCGGCGCCACACGTGGCCGCGAGCACGCCCAAAACGAGGGCGAAGGCACGCCGCATGGGTTCGTCCTCCCGTCTCGCCGCATCATTGTATTTTGACTGCCATCGTAAGATACGGCGGCAGCCCGATCAATAACGCGTTGTTAATAGAAGAACGGCGGCGGAAGGAGATGGCAATAGTCGATGTGGGCGAGCGCGTAATCGCGGTGTCGGCATTCCCCGGTCGACCAATAATGCCGCGCGTTGGCCCGGCACAGCCGGTAATCGGCGCTGTGCGGCGCATAGCCGTAGAGGCGGCAGATGTCGGGTGCGCCGTAGTCGACGGCCGCCGCGCTACCGACGCCGAGCACCAGGAACGCGCCGACAAGCGTCGGAACCGCCAGCGTTTTCGCGATCGCTGTGTTTGCCTTAGCCGCGCTTCCGATTGCCACGAACGTTATCTCCGCTGTCGCGGGCATCCCCACCAATGACCGGTTCAGTTTAGCAACCCGGGCGACGGGAAGAAAGCGCCCGCCTTTCGGCCGTTTCCGTCTTTCGAAGAACATCCGGCCGCTAAAGCGGGCGAGGCGAGCCGGACTTGAAGAATGCACAAGGTCTCACCCGAGCCGGAGCCGCGAAGATACTCGGCATGCCGCAGGCGAAGATTTCGGCAATTCGGAACTATAAACTCCGTGGCGTCTCTCTGGAACGATTGATGCAGGCGCTTACCGGGCTCGGCCAGCATCTCGAGATCGTCGTCAGTCCTTGCAAAGGACCATCAACAGCCCGCATCGATGTCGCAGCCTGATGGGAGCCAGGGCCGACCATCACGCCCCCGCTCACTCCGCCGCCCGGCGCGTCTCGAAGAACCGGTTGCCCGGCCGCGTCAGGCCGAGATTTTCCCTATCCCGACCCAGATGTCATAGTCGACGGTCTTTGGATTAAAGGCGAAAGTGTGATGGAGGGGCGTGTCGTTTGTGTCGTCGGGCATGGCCTTATCTTTAAGCAACCGCGAGCGCGCGATCGACTGCTTCTGGTTCTTTCTCAATGACCCTGAGATATGCGCGCGCCGCGCCATCGGGCGTCGACCGGCCCTGTTCCCAATCGCGCACGCGCGCCAAGGTGAGTCCGTAACGGAAGGCAAATTCCTCCTGCGTCATGCCGAGCTTCTGTCGCATTGCCTTGACGTTGATCTTAGCCGGCACATGCAAACGGTAGCTCGCGGGATCCATCTCGCCGCGCGCGATCGCTACGCCTTCTCTAGCCGCTCCGATCAGCTTTTTGCCCAGTTTGCTCATTTCCATTTCTCCATTCCTACGTCCAGTTCGCTTTACTACGTTTAAGTCATGCACCTTTCATTTCAGTGACCTTTGCGGCAACTCCCGCGCGGTATTCCGCCGCGTACGTCTGCACCAACTTTCTCAGTTCGTTACGCTCCTCGTGGCTCAGATTGTCTCTGTCGCCTTTGTCCAACACGACGAGCAACAAAACTGGAACGTCGTCAGGTCCGTTATAATGAACCGTGCGATAGCCACCTCGCTTTCCTTTCCCACGCCCAGGGAAGCGGGATTTTCGGCATCCACCAGTCCCGGCCATCATGTCGCCCATCTTCGGATCGTCCGAAATGGTAGCGACGATGAATTCGCGCATGCCGTCAGAGAGCCCCGCCTCGCGGGCCGTCGCGAGGAAAGAGGGCGTTTCGATTACGGATTTCATGCGGTATAACTACGGAATTTCCGTACTGGTTTCAAGTGAAAAATCGAAATTTTTACCTTTACAATTCAATGGGTTAATCCGGCGCCTGCAAGGCTGCCCGCGAATTTGCTCGCAGATTTGGGTGAGAGCACTGGCCGCGACAGCTCACTCCGCCGCCCGGCGCGTTTCAAAGAACCGGTTCCCCGGCCGCGGCAGGCCGAGATTTTCGCGCAGCGTCGTGCCTTCGTACTCGCGGCGGAACAGGCCGCGCCGCTGCAGTTCCGGCACCACCCGGTCGACGAAATCGTCGAGCCCGCCGGGCAGATAGGGAAACATGATCGTGAAGCCGTCGCAAGCTTCGCTGTGGAGCCATTCCTCCATCTCGTCGGCGATCGATTGCGGCGTGCCGAGCATGGCGAGGCCGGAATAGCCGCCGAGCCGCTGCGCCAGCTGGCGCACCGTGAGGTTCTCCCGCGCCGCCATGGCGACCACGCGGTCGCGCGCGCTCTTCGAGGCATTGCTCTCGGGGATGTCGGGCAGCGGCTTGTCGGGATCGAAGCGCGAGGCATCGTGGCCGAGCGCGATCGAGAGCGAGGCGATGGCGCTGTCGTAATGCACCAGGCTGTCGAGCTTCGCCCGCTTGGCGCGCGCCTCTTCGAGGCTGTCGCCGACGATGACGAAACAGGCCGGCATGATCTTCATGTGGTCGCGCGCCCGCCCGGCCTTTTCCATCCGCGCCTTGACGTCGGCATAGAATTCGCGCCCGGCGGCGATGTTGCTCGGCGGGGTGAACACCGCCTCCGCGGTCTCGGCGGCGAGCTGGCGGCCGGAGTCCGAGGCGCCGGCCTGCACGATCACCGGCCAGCCCTGCACCGGGCGCGCGATGTTGAGCGGGCCGCGCACCGAGAGATATTTGCCCTTGTGGTCGAGCACATGCAGCTTGTCGGGATCGAAATAGAGGCCGCGCTCGGTGTCGCGGATGAAGGCGTCGTCGGCCCAGGAATCCCACAGGCCGGTGACGACGTCGTAGAATTCGCGCGCGCGGCGGTAGCGCTCGCCGTGCTCCATGTGGTCGGTCATGCCGAAATTGAGCGCCGCGTCGGGGTTCGAGGTGGTGACGATGTTCCAGCCGGCGCGGCCGCCGCTGAGATGATCGAGCGAGGCGAAGCGCCGGGCGACGTGATAGGGCGCGTCGAACGTGGTCGAGCCGGTGGCCATGAGGCCGAGATGCTCGGTCACCATGGCGAGCGCGGACAGCAGCGTGAACGGCTCGAACGAGGTCACCGTGTGGCTGTGCTTGAGCGCGTCGAGCGGCATGTTGAGCACGGCGAGATGGTCGGCCATGAAGAACGCGTCGAATTTCGCGCGCTCGAGCGTCTGCGCGAAGCGCTTGATGTGCGCGAAATTGAAATTGGCGTCGGGAAACGCGCCGGGATAGCGCCAGGCGCCGGTGTGGATGCGTCGTCGGCCGCATGAAGGCGGCGAGGCGCAGTTGACGTGATCCGCTCATGACGAACCTCGCTTTATCATTCCCGGCAACATTCGCCGGCATAAATCCCAGCGTGCGCCTTCTTTTATCGTGATCCGCGGCGCGAACTTCAAGGGCGCCGGTTTTTGCGGCGCATGTCGTTTCACCATGCGGGATCGGCGGACACGATCTCCTTCGCGTCAGCCGCACGCAAGCAATGTTATTCCGCGTCAAATGATGGGACCAAAGAAGTCCGCTTTCCCTCGGATTCCAAGGCTTGTGCCGGCCCGGCGGTGCGGGTAAAGCCGAAGGTGGGCGCAAAAACCAGCGGGAGGCGGGCGTGAAAAAATTCCTTGCGGGAGCGGTGTTTGCGGCGGGCGTGGGGCTGGCATTGCGGCCGCGACGGCGGCGCAGGCCGCGGATCTCAAGATCGCGCTGATCTACTCGAAGACCGGCCCGCTCGAGGCCTATGCCAAGCAGACCGAGACCGGGCTGATGATGGGGCTCGAATACCTGACCGAAGGCACCATGATGCTCGACGGCCGCAAGATCGTGGTCCTGCCCAAGGACGACCAGGGCAAGCCGGACGTGGCGAAGTCGCTGCTGGAGCAGGCCTACGCGGACGACAATGTCGATCTCGCCATCGGCACCACCTCCTCGGGCGCGACGCTCGCCATGCTGCCGGTCGCCGAGGACGCCAAGAAGATCCTGCTGGTCGAGCCCGCGGTCGCCGACTCCATCACCGGCGACAAATGGAACCGCTACATTTTCCGCAGCTCCCGCAATTCCTCGCAGGATGCGCTCGCCGCCGCGGTCGCGCTCGGCAAGGGCGACGTCTCGATCGGCATGCTGGCGCAGGACTACGCCTTCGGCCATGACGGCGTCGCCGCCTTCAAGGCGGCCTTGGCGGAAGCGCACAGCGACGCCAAGGTGGTGTTCGAGGAATATGCGCCGTTCTTCACCACCGATTTCACCGCGCCGGCGCAGCGGCTGTTCGACGCGCTCAAGGACCGGCCCGGCCGCAAGATCATCGGCATCATCTGGGCCGGCCCGAGCCCGCTCGCCAAGATCGACGACCTGAAGCCGGAGCGCTACGGCATCGCGGTGTCGCCGGGCGGCAACATCCTGCCGGCCATGCTGGCCTACAAGCAGTTTCCCGGCATCGAGGGCACGATCTATTATTATTACGGCTTCCCCAAGAACCCGATGAACGACTGGCTGGTGGCCGAGCATCAAAAGCGCTTCAACATGCCGCCCGACTTCTTCACCTGCGGCGGCATGGCGGCGGCGAGCGCCGTCGTCACCGCGATCAAAAAGGCCGGCGGCACCGACACCGAGAAACTGATCGGCGCCATGGAGGGCATGGAGTTCGACACCCCCAAGGGCAAGATGATATTCCGCAAGGAGGATCATCAGGCGCTGCAGTCGATGTACGTGTTCAAGGTCAAGGCGAACGGCACCGGCATGTGGGACCTCCTCGACCTCGTCCGCGAAATCCCGATGACGGAAATCCCGGTGCCGATCCGCAACAAAAGGTGAGACGGCAACCGCTCGGCCGGCCGTGCTCGAGACCCACGATCTGACGATCAGCTTCGGCGGCCACGTCGCCGTCAACGCGGTCAGCTGCGCCTTCCAGCCGGGCACGCTGACCGCGATCGTCGGGCCGAACGGCGCCGGCAAGACCACGTATTTCAATCTGATCTCCGGCCAGCTCAAGGCGACCGCCGGCCGCGTCCTGTTTCAAGGCGCCGACATCACGGCGCTGGCGCCGTCGCGGCGCGCGCGGCTCGGGCTCGGCCGCGCGTTTCAGCTGACCAACCTGTTTCCCCATCTGAGCGTGCACGAGAATGTGCGGCTTGCCGTGCAAAGCCGGCGCGGCGTCGGGCTCGATCTGTTCCGCACCTGGGGTTCGCACACCGAACTGATCGCGGCGGCCGACAACGTGCTGCGTCAGGTCGGCATGGCGGCGCGACGCAACGTGATCGCGGGGCTCCTCCCGCACGGCGATCAGCGCAAGCTCGAAGTCGGCATTCTGCTCGCGCTCGAGCCGTCGGTGTTTCTGTTCGACGAGCCGACCGCCGGCATGAGCGTCGACGAGGTTCCGGTCATCCTCGATCTCATCGGCGCCATCAAGCAACGCCGCGACTGCACCATTCTCCTGGTCGAGCACAAGATGGACGTGGTGCGCTCGCTCGCCGACCGCATCATCGTCCTGCACAACGGCGAACTGGTCGCCGACGGCGATCCGGCGACCGTGATCGCGCTCCCGGTCGTGCAGGACGCCTATCTCGGTGTCGCCGATGTCTGAGGGAGCACCACTGCTCACGCTCGACGGCGTCAACACCCATATCGGGCCCTATCATATTCTCCAAGGCGTCGATCTCGTTGTGCCGCGCGGCGAACTGACCATGCTGCTCGGGCGCAACGGCGCCGGCAAAACGACGACGCTGCGCACCATCATGGGGCTGTGGCACGCCTCCGCCGGGTCGGTGCGGTTCGGCGGCGCCGACATCACCGCCTGGGCGACGCCCGACATCGCCCAGGCCGGCATCGCCTACGTGCCGGAGAATATGGGAATCTTCTCCGACCTGACGGTGCGCGAAAATCTGCTGCTGGCGGCGCGCTCGGGCCCGATCGACCCAGCGCGGCTCGCGTGGATTTTCGGCCTGTTCCCGGCGCTGGAGAAATTCTGGTCGCTCGCCGCCGGCGTTCTGTCCGGCGGCCAGAAGCAGATGCTGTCGATCGCCCGCGCCATCATCGAGCCGCGACAAGCTGTTTTTGATCGACGAGCCGACCAAGGGGCTCGCCCCCGCCATCATCGCCAACATGATCGCGGCGTTCCGCGAGCTGAAATCGCCCGACACCACCATCCTCGTCGTCGAGCAGAATTTCTTGTTCGCCAAATCGCTCGGCGACAGCGTCGCGGTGATGGACAATGGCCGCGTGGTGCACACCGGACGGATGGCGGCGCTGGCCGAGGATCACGACCTGCAGCACCGGCTCCTCGGCCTGAGCCTGGCGAGCCATCAATGAGCGCGACCGCCGCACCTGGTTCCCCCATTGCGGCGCGGCGCCGCGATATCGCGCCGGTGCTGCTGGTTCCGCTCGTCGCGCTCGCGGCCTGGCCGCTGGTCGGCAATTTCTCCACCTGGGTGACGCTGACCTTGGCCGGCCTTCGCCATGGGCATGATCATCTTCATCATCGCGTCGGGACTGACGCTGGTGTTCGGCCTGATGAACGTGCTCAATTTCGGCCATGGCGCCTTCATCTCGATCGGCGCCTATGCCGCCGTCGCGCTGGCGCCGGCGCTTGCCGGCCTGTTGCTGGCCAATTCGCTTGCCGCCAACCTGACCGCTCTGGCGGCGCTGATCCTCGCCGCCATGGCGGTGACCGGCCGTGCTCGGTTACGCGTTCGAGCGCGTCATCATCATGCCGGTGTACGGCCAGCACCTCAAACAAATCCTGGTCACGGTCGGCGGCCTGATCGTCGCCGAGCAACTCATCGTCGCGGTGTTCGGTCCGGTGCAGGTCCCGTTGCCGCTGCCGACGGCGTTCCGCGGCGCGCTGGTGTTCGGCGACGTCGCGATCGAGCGCTACCGGCTGATCGCGGTCGGCGTCGGGCTTTTGATCTTCGCCGTCATGCTGCTCGTCCTCAACCGCACCCGGATCGGCCTCCTGATCCGCGCCGGGGTCGAGAACGGCGAGATGGTCGAGGCGCTCGGCTACCATATCCGCCGCCTGTTCATCGGCGTGTTCATGGCCGGCTCGGCGCTCGCCGGGCTGGGCGGCGTGATGTGGGGCTTTTATCGCGAAGCGCTCACCCCGGGCATGGGCATGGACGTGATGGTGCTCGTCTTCATCGTCGTCGTCATCGGCGGGCTCGGCTCGGTCTGCGGCTGCTTCATCGGCGCGCTTCTCGTGGCGGTCACCACGAACTACGCCGGCTTCCTGGCGCCGAAGCTCGCGCTCGTCTCCAACATTCTGCTGATGGCGTTGATCCTGCTGTGGCGTTCGCGCGGGCTTTATCCGGTGTCGCAGCGATGAAAACGTCACCCGAATGCGCACGGATCCTGGCGCAGGGTCCCGCACGCGATCCTGTCGGGCGATCCGCCGCGCGGGCCGGCGCTCGTCGCCGTGCTGGCGGTGATCGTGCTCGGGCTCGGGCTGGCGCCGGTGCTGTTTCCCGGCACCGGCGCGCTCAATGTCGCGGCGAAGATCTGCTACTTCGTGGTGCTGGCCGCGAGCTACGATCTGCTGCTCGGCTATACCGGCATCGTGTCGTTCGCCCACACCATGTTCTTCGGCATCGGCGGCTATGGCGCGGGCCTGGCGCTGTTCAGTCTCGGGCCGTCATGGACCGCGATCCTGATCGGCACCGCCGCGGCGCTCGTGGTCGCGGTGGCGCTCGCTCTGGCGATCGGCCTGTTCTCGCTGCGGGTGCGGGCGCTGTTCTTCGCCATGATCACGCTCGCGGTCGCCTCGGCGTTCTCGGTTCTCGCCTCGCAGATGAGCGCGCTCACCGGCGGCGAGGACGGCCGCACTTTTCGGCTGCCGGCCGAACTGCGGCCGAGCTTTCATCTCGCGGCCGGGCCGCTTCACATCAGCGGCCGCGTCATCGCCTATTATCTGGTGTTCTTCGCCGCGCTGATCGTGTTCTTGTTGCTGCTGCGGGTCGTCAATTCGCCGTTCGGCCGCGTGCTCCTGGCGATCCGCGAGAACGAGTTCCGCGCCGAAGCGCTCGGCTATCGCACCATGGTCTATCGCTCGATCGGCAGTTGCATTGCCGCGGCCGCCGCCGCCATGGCGGGCGTGCTCTCGGCGATCTGGCTGCGCTACACCGGACCGGCGGTGACGCTGTCGTTCGACATCATGCTCGATATTCTGCTGATGGTGGTGATCGGCGGCATGGGTACGCTCTACGGCGCGGTCATCGGCGCCACCATTTTCGTGCTCGCCGAGACCTATCTGCAGAGCGTGATGGTGATGGTGAGCCACGCCACCGCGGACCTGCCGCTCGTCCCGTTGTTGTTTCACCCCGACCGCTGGCTGCTCTGGCTCGGCGTATTGTTCGTGCTCAGCGTCTATTTCTTTCCGACCGGCATCGCCGGCCGGCTGGGGACGCGCCGCTGAACGTACCGGCGCGGCGCGGCATCGCGGTCGGCAATCGCGCTCTCGCCTTCAGCGCGTCAGTTTCTCGAGCTCCGGGAACGGCGTGTAAGTGGCGCCGGCGCAGGGTTCGGCCGCCGCCGCCGCTTCCACGAAGTGATCGAACCGTCCGGCGATGAAAACCGCGGCGCTATCCTTCACGCCGGCATACTCCTTGCCGGCTTTCGGGCTGAGGCTCTTGGCGTTGTAGCGCACGCAGACGACGTAATGCTTGACACCGCCCGCCGCCTTGAACGCCGGCTCGGCGATGGCGGCATCGTGTATCCCGGTCGGGTCGCTCAAATAAGCATGCATGGCGGCAAGAATGTCGGATTTGTAGTTGGCCGGATAGGCATCGAGCCCGGGATCGGTGGGGCCGGCATCATCGTCGTGATGATGGTGGTGCGCACAGGCTCCGAGCACGAGCGTCATGCCGATCAGCAGGATGCCGATCAGTAGGATGCCGATCAGCGGGCTCGACAGGCGCCGGCGCGCAGCTTCGGTCCGCAAGAAACCCCGCAAGAAACCCCGCAAGAAACCCCGCAAGAAACCCCGCAAGAAACCCCGCACCTTGGTCCCCACGCCGTTGTCGTGCAGCCCCCGCGGCGGATTTAGCGCGGAATCGCGACGCGCGCCACCGTGGTGAGAGCCTGGGGCGCGACTACATATGACGGCGTACACGTAACGACTACACCTATGGCGACGTGGTGTCGCCGGGGCGAAAATCGCCTATAAGGGGCGTCCTTTTCATCGCCGCATGGCACAGGCATTTTGTCACCGCTTCGCATGCCCACCCTTGCCCATCTCGTTCACGTCTATGGCCTTGCGGTCGTCGCCGGCGTAATCGGCCTCGAAAGCATCGGGCTGCCGTTTCCGGGCGAGACGGTGCTGATCTTTGCGGCGATCCTCGCCGGCACCAAGCACGACCTCAATATCGTCTCCGTCGTGCTGACGGCGGCAGCAGGCGCGATCGTCGGCCAATCGATCGGCTATGTCATCGGCCGCGAGTTCGGCTATTGGCTGCTGCTGCGCTATGGGCCTTATGTCGGCATCACCGAAAGCCGCATCAAACTCGGCGAATATCTGTTTCTGCGCCACGGCAGCATCATCATCGTCGCCGCCCGCTTCGTGCCGCTCATGCGCAGCGTAGCCGGCATCCTCGCCGGCGCCAACCGGATGCCGTGGCGGCAATTCCTGCTCGCCAACATCGTCGGCGCGCGTTGCCTGGGCGAGCTTCTTCGGCTTCGCCGCCTATATGCTCGGCCGCCAGGTCGAGCGGGTGGCCGGGCCTTTGGTAATCGTCATCGGCATCATCGCTGCCATCGTTTTCATCGCCGGCGCGGTCTTCATCCGCCGCCACGAGGCGCAATTGGTGGCGGAAGCCGAACGCGCGCTGCCCGGCCCGCTGCGGTGGGAGCCTTAACGCCGCTTGCTAGGCTCCAAGCGATAGTCTTGAAGCTCCGGCGCCATCGCGCCATATAGATTGGGTCACGGCGGACAGGTTCCGCCTGACGCCGGGGTGCCGTGCGGGCCCCACAAAGTCGCTCTTGAAGGACTTTGAAAGCATGTCCAGGGTATCGTCGCTGTCGTCACCATTTCTCTTGGGTTTCGATGAGATCGAGCGCGTGCTCGACCGGGTCGGAAAAGCCACCGACGGCTATCCTCCCTACAATATCGAGCGCGTCGCGCGCGACGGCAACCATCCCGAGCGCCTGCGCATCACGCTGGCAGTCGCCGGCTTTACGCGTGACCAGCTCGACGTGACGTTGGAGGAGAGCCAGCTCGTGATCCGCGGTCGCCAGCAGGACGACAAGAGCCGGCAGTTCCTGCACCGCGGTATTGCGGCGCGTCAATTCCAGCGCACCTTCGTGCTGGTAGAAGGGATGGAAGTGCTCGGGGCCGACTTGAAGAACGGACTATTGTCGATCGATCTGGTGCGGCCGCAGCCCGACCGCGTGGTGAAATCGATCGCCATCAGGGACTGCGAATGACGAAACCCGAACGGACTCGACCGCGTTTGACTGGAAAGGAGTCGAGGGCCATGAGATCAGAGGCCATGAGATCAGAAGATTCAGGATTGAACCGTCCCGATCCCAATCAAGGCGAAATGTCCGCCGAGGCGTTGGCACAGCTCGGCGACGGCCAGATCGCCTACATGAAGGTGATCCGCTCCGAAGACGTGCACGCGCTGTTTCCCGCAGGTGCCGGAGATCGAGCCGGGGCACGAATTGTTCACGCTGCACGCGGCCGACGGCACCCCGATCATGCTGACCGACAGCCGCGAAGCGGCGATCGCCAATGCGCTGAGCCAAGAGCTCGAAATGGTGAGCGTGCACTGAAGCGGGACGCCTCAGCGGCAGCCGATCAATGGGGCTCGCGACGGCGGCGTCGCGGGCCCTATTTGATTTGTTCGATCACGCTTGGGAGGATCAGGCGGCCGAGGCGGACGGCATCGCCAGCACGGCGTACAGCGCTTCCGCGTCCTGCGAGGCGCGCAGCTTGTGGGCGATGGCGGGGTCACGCAGCAGCCGCGCGACGCGCGCGAGCGCTTTGAGATGGTCGGCGCCGGCGCCTTCCGGGGCGAGCAGCAAAAAAATCAGATCGACCGGCTGGCCGTCGAGCGCCTCGAAATCGACCGGGCGGTCGAGCCGCGCGAACAGTCCGAACAGCCGGGTGAGATTGGCCATCTTGCCGTGCGGGATCGCGATGCCGTTGCCGACCGCGGTCGAGCCGAGCTTCTCGCGCTGCATCAGGATTTCAAAGATCGCCCGCTCGTTCTGGCCGCTGAGCACGGCCGCGCGCGCGGCGAGCTCGTGCAGCGCCTGCTTCTTGTTGTTGACCTTGAGCGCCGGGAGTATCGCGTTCGGCGCAACGAGATCGGTGAGTTGCATGGGAATGACCTGGGGCGCGGGCCGCACCCTGATGCTAAAGGCGGCGGACCATAAGGAGCGCCCACCCCGGCGTCAATGGGCATCCGCGGCGGCCGCCGCGGGTGCGTCGATCCAGCCGAAATGGCCGTCGGCGCGGCGATAGACCACGTTGATGCCGCCATGGGCGACATGCCGGAAGACGAGGACGGGCGCCCCGGTCATGTCGAGTTCCATCACCGCGTCGCTCACCGACAAGTGCTTCAACCGTGTAGTGGATTCGGCGATGATAACGGGCGTGAAGCCGTCGAGTTCCGCCTCGCCGTCCGGTTCGGGCGCCGCGATGACGTAGCTTGCCGCTTCGGCCGCGGCAAGGGCCTCGGAATGACCCTCGGAGCGGTCGGCGCGGTGATCCTTGAGCCGGCGGTGGTAGCGGCGCAACCGTTTCTCGACCCGCAGCGCCGCCTGGTCGGCGCTGGCGTAGGCGTCCGATGCGTGGCCTTCGGCCTGCAGCGTAACCTTGGAATCGAGGTGGATGGCGCACTCGGTGCGAAATCCGAACCCGTCCCGGGTGACGGTGGCATGGCCTGAATAGCCGCCGTCGAAATATTTGCCCATGGCTTGCGCGATGCGTTCGTTGATGCGCTCGCGCAGCGCGTCGCCGACATCGAGGTTTTTTCCTGAGACGCGAAACGACATGACAGCCTCCGCCGAAGCCAAGTCCACCGCGCGAGGCGTCGATGCCTCCAGGTAAAGGTTGGCATCGCCGCGGGCGGAGTCAACGCGGTACTGCACCTTATGCGCGGATCGGGCGCGCGGGGCGGTCAATTGACCGCGGCCGCCTGCTTCTCGCGGCGCCGTTGCACCGAGGAGGGGATGCGCATCGCCTCGCGGTACTTCGCGACCGTCCGCCGCGCGATGTCGATGCCCGCCTCGCGCAGCTTGTCCACGATGGTGTCGTCGGACAGCACGTCGGCGGCGCTTTCGGCGTCGATCAATTGCTTGATGCGGTGGCGCACCGCTTCGGCCGAGTGCGCCTCGCCGCCATGGGAGGCGGCGATCGCGGAGGTGAAGAAATATTTCAGCTCGAAGATGCCGCGGCTCGTCGCCATGTATTTGTTGGCGGTGACGCGCGACACCGTCAATTCGTGCATGCCGATCGCTTCGGCGACGGTCTTGAGATTGAGCGGGCGCAGATGCTCGACGCCGCGGGCGAAGAAGCCGTCCTGCTGGCGCACGATCTCGTTGGCGACCTTGAGAATGGTCCGGGCGCGCTGGTCGAGCGCGCGCACCAGCCAGGTGGCGTTCTGCAGGCATTCGGCGAGATAGGATTTGTCGGTATCGCGCCGCGCCGTGGTCGAGACCTCGGCATAGTAGGTCTGGTTGACCAGCACCTTGGGCAGGGTGTCGGAGTTGAGTTCGACGATCCAGCCGCCGTCAGGTCCGGGCCGCACGAACACGTCGGGAACGATCGGCTGCACCACCGCCGAGCCGAACGCGAGGCCCGGCTTCGGGTTGAGGCGGCGGATCTCGGCCATCATGTCGGCGAGGTCCTCGTCGCCGACGCCGCAGATTTTCTTCAGCGCGGCGAAGTCGCGCTTGGCGAGAAGGTCGAGCCGCGTGATCAGGGCCTGCATCGCCGGATCGAGCCGGTCGCGCTCGCGCAGCTGCAGCGCCAGGCATTCGGCGAGATCGCGGGCGCAAATCCCCGGCGGATCGAAGCTTTGCAGGACGGCGAGAACGGCCTCGACTTGCTTGACGCCGGTGCCGAGCTTTTCCGCCACCGTTTCCAGATCGCTGGTGAGGTATCCGGCCTCGTCGACGAGATCGATGAGGTATTGCCCGATCATCCGCTGCACCGGGTCGGCGATGGCGAGCATCAATTGCTCGCGCAGCCAGTCCGCGAGCGTGGTCTCGGCGGACACGAAGGCTTCGAGATTGTACTCGCCGTCGTCGCGGCCGCCGGAGCCGACGCCGGCCCATTCCGAATATCCCGCCGGGGTCTCGGCGGCGCGCGGCGGCCGCGGCTCGCCGTCGTCGGCGAAACCCTCGTCGGGACCGCTGTCGAGCCGCTCCTCGGCGCCGTTGCCGCCGGGCACGCCGTCGCCGCCGCTCCAGCTTTCGCCGTCCGCCGGGGGCTTGTCCGGTAGCTCGGCACCGCCGGCTTGAGCGACCGGGCCATCGTCCTCGGCGGTGCTTTCGAGCAGCGGATTGCGTTCCAATTCGGCTTCGACGTAGGCCACCAGATCGAGATTGGACAATTGCAGAGCTTGATCGCCTGCATGAGCTGCGGCGTCATGACCAAAGCTTGGCTCTGGCGGATTTGCAGTCTTTGGGTCAGTGCCATTGACAGGGAGGCCGGATTGGTCCGTTTCTTGCTTGTTTATGCTTACAGCAATTCCGCGGCACTTGTCGCCATCCGATTTTCGGCAGCCTTAAAGGGTGTCGGCCGCGCGGCGGATCAGTGTGGCAATAGCGGGCGCCAGTAATAGGGTAGGCCACAACCGGCGAAGGAAAGCCAGCTCCCAAGAATCGGCTCCTGAGGGGACTAAGCTCCTGAGCGACTCAGCCTAAAGCCGGAATTCCTCGCCAAGATACAGCCGGCGCACGTCCGGGTTGTTGACGATGTCGTCGGTCCGGCCCTCCATCAGCACTTCCCCGGAATAGATGATGTAGGCGCGATCCGTCAGCCCGAGCGTCTCCCGCACATTGTGGTCGGTGATGAGGACGCCGATGCCGCGGTTGGTCAGATGGCGCACCAGCGCTTGAATGTCGCCCACGGCGATCGGATCGATGCCGGCGAACGGCTCGTCGAGCAGCATGAAATTGGGCCGCGTGGCGAGCGCGCGGGCGATCTCCAGGCGGCGCCGTTCGCCGCCGGACAGCGCGATCGCCGGCGATTTGCGGAGCCGCGCAATGTTGAATTCCTCGAGCAGCGCAGTTGAGGTCGCGTTCCCGGCGCTTCTTGTCGCGCTCGACCACTTCCAGCACGGCGCGGATGTTCTCTTCGACATTGAGGCCGCGGAAAATCGAGGCTTCCTGCGGCAGATAGCCGATGCCGAGGCGGGCGCGCTGGTACATCGGCAGCGCCGTGACGTCGTGGCCGTCGAGCTCGATGCGTCCTTTGTCGGCCTTGATCAGGCCGGTCATCATATAGAACACCGTCGTCTTGCCGGCGCCGTTGGGGCCAAGGAGGCCCACCGCTTCGCCGCGGCGGACCGAAAGGCTGACGCCCTTGACGACCCGGCGGCCGACGAAGCTCTTCTCGACACCATGGACGGACAGAAGGCCCTTGCGGTCGACGGGTGGACCGCTGTCGTCGCGGCGGTGCGGCCGCACCGGCGGGGAGCGCAGCTCCTGTTGCGGCGGGCGAGGGGAAGGGCGGCGGCGGCCGAACCGGGCGCGGTGGCGACCTACCGCGCGCCTGGTCCGCGCGTGCCGGCACGCTGACGATATCGAGATAGGTGCCGTTGATGGCGCCGCCCATGCTCGGCAGGTTGATGGCGTCCGCGGCGGCAACGCGTTTGCGGCGTGCCGGCGCAGGGCGGCGGAAATATGAAAAAATGTCCAACACGCCGTATCGGGTCAGGTCGGTTGCGAATCGTGACGGTTCTGGGTCCAGGGCGGGGACCTTAGCCGATTTCCGGCGGCGATGCTGCCTCTTCGGCGGCTTGGCGCGGCGTCAATTATGGCCGGACCCCAAAGTCATGACGTTGGACGGGCTGCCATTGCCGCCTTTGCCCGGCAAAATCAGGGCGCGCACGCGGCTCGGCGTGGTCGCCGTCGATGTCGGGGCCGACTCGACCCGCGAAAAGCCGGTTTCGGTATCGACCACCACCCGGTCGCCGCGCACGACGTTCTTGCCCTGGCTGACGACGACGTTGCCGGTCAGCGTGATCGTTTTCGACTTCAGATCATAGACGCCGAGGTCGCCGCTGGCGGTCTGGTCCTTGGTGGCGACCGTGACGTCGCCACGCGCCTCGACCCGGCGTATGTCGTGGGCGTCCTGCGGCAGACCGGTATTGGCATTGGCGGGGACGTTGGCCGGTGCGGGCGCCTTGGTCGCCGCGGCGCCTTCCTCCGGCCCGTAAAACACCACCAGGGTGCGGCAATGGATCGTGGTGTCACCCTGAACCACCTGAACATTGCCGGCAAAAGTCGCCACCTTGTTCTTGTCGCGCACCTCGAGCGTCGAGGACTCGATTTGAATGGGCTGATCCTTGTTCTGACCGACCCCCTGGAAGGGTCCGGGCGCCGCCGCCGGATGTGCTGGCCCTGCGCCGCCGCCGGGCTCGAGCCCGCCAGTACAGCCGCCGCCACGGCGCCATAGGCGAGACAGCGTATCGTCGAGGGGCTGGTCATGGTTGGTTGGCCTTGGGGGTGGTGTTGCTGTCGGGATTGAGCGTCATTTTGACGCCGCCGCCGAAGTGAAGCACGTTACCATTCTCGGTGATTTCCAGACTGTTGCCGTTCAGGAAGCCGTTGAGCAGCTTCACCCAGACCGGCTTGTTGGACACCACGTTGCCTTTGCGGACATCGATCGTCGCTTCGCTCAGGCGGCTTTCGTACCCGGTCGACGAAACCACATGGACATTGTCCGTCAGCGTCAGCATTTCGGATTTCAGGTCGTAGGTGCCCGAAGTCGCCGACATGTTGACGGTGCTGCCGTCGGCCATGTCGACCTTGGCCTTGGGGCCGCGCAATTCGAGGAAATCGGGATTGGACACGTCCTGCGCGGCGGCGTCGGCGGTGAACGTATAGGGCCGCGAATCGCTGGTGAAACCGGAAAGCCGCGGCTGCTGCATCGTGATCTTGGTGCCCTTGATCACGAGCTTGCCGAGTTCGCCCGGCAGCTGAAATTCTCCGACTTCCGGCATGAAATTGGCCGCCACGACCGCGAGCAACAGCGCCGCGATGCTGGCGAGCACGCCGACGCGCAGCCAACGCACCAGCCGGCTGTGCCGCATCGCGGCGCGATAGGCCTCTTCGGAATTGCCGCGAGAGCGCCTGGAAAGCTTCACGCTTCCGGCGCCGTTGGCGGAATAGGCGTGGGCCAAAACAGGTAATTCCCCTCAAAGACCACTGCCCCGATTCCCGGACCGGGACCCCGACTTTTACGGTTTTGCCGGCAAGTTGTCGCCTGCGAATGTGGCCCGCAAGGGGCCAAGGCGACTTCAGGGAGGGGTCAGGTGTGGGCGAAGATATCGCCTTCGGGGAAGCCGGCGAGGTCGAGCCGCACCCGCTCGGGCAGGAACTTGAAGCAGGCGGCGGCCAGCGCCTCGCGGCCCTCGCGCGCCAGCATGGCATCGAGCCGCTCCTTGAGCGCGTGCAGGTAGATCACGTCGGCGGCGGCATAGGAAATCTGCGCGTCAGTGAGTTCCTCGGCACCCCAATCGGACGATTGCTGCTGCTTCGAGAGGTCGTGTCCTAAGACTTCGCGCACCAGGTCCTTGAGGCCGTGCTTGTCGGTATAGGTTCGCGCCAGTCGCGAGGCGATCTTGGTGCAGTAGACCGGCTCGGGCATCACGCCGAACGCCTTGGCGAGCATGCCGAGGTCGAACCGCGCGAAGTGAAAAATCTTCAGCACGCCGGGATCGGTGAGGAGCCGCTTCAAGTGGGGCGCGTTGGTGAAATTCGCCGGGATGCGCACCACGTCGGCCGAACCGTCGCCGGGCGAAAGCTGAACGAGGCACAGCCGGTCGCGGGTGAGGTCGAGGCCCATCGTCTCGGTGTCGATGGCGACGGCGCCGGCGTAGCGCGACAATTCCGGCAGATCGCCGCGATGCAGGCGGATGGTCATGCGCAAAAACGTTGCGGCGGAGTGCCGTGGGGGGTTGGGGCGGTTTTCGGATCGGGGCCAATGGTTGGCGCAAGTGCCGGACCAATGCAACCGAAATCGTGTCGCAAAATGCCGGCCTGCCGGTTCGTCAACCTGCACGCGTCCTACAAGATCACCGACGATGTCGAGGTCTTCGGCCTGGTGCGGAACCTGTTCGAGCAGCCCGTCTACGGCACGTTATTCGACGCGGCTTCGTTCGCTTATCTGAAGACCCGGCCGATCCGCGCGTCTACGTTGCCGCATCCCGCTCGCCGCTCGCAACCCGCGCTGGGGCGCGCGGCATGTTCTGATTTTGATCGTTTACGTTGCCAATCGAATAACGATGTCGTCGCGCGACCAGCGGGTGGCGCGGTGCAACAACAAATGGCGGGCCGCACGGGGGTCGTGCAACCGAGCGGGTCGGTGGAACAAAACGGTGTGTCGGCAGTTGCCAGACCGAGCGGACCGTTGCCGTCACGATTATGGCGCGCCGCCGCTATACGGTCCGGAAATTCTCCGGGCGCAGATTCCATCAAGGGAGAAGAAGTATGCTCAAGTCCGTCCTCGCCGCGTCGGCGATTATTCTGTCGTCCGCGTCAGCGTTCGCGGCCAACGCGCCTGCCAACATCGAAACGTCGATACCGCAGAGTGCGGTGACCGTCACCGACTGGTACAAGCAGGACGTCTACGATCCTAACAACAACAAGATCGGCGAGGTCATGGACGTGCTGGTCGACCGCTCCGGCAAGGTCGCGACCCTCATCGTCGGCGTCGGCGGCTTTCTCGGCGTCGGCGAAAAGGACGTCGCCGTCGCGTTCGATCAGGTCGAGGCCACGCCCAAGAACAACAAGATGCTCCTGGTCATGAACACGACCAAGGACAGCCTCAAGAGCGCGCCCGGCTTCAAATACGATAGCAGCACGACGAGCTGGGTACCGGATAACAAGAAGTAAGATCGCCGATGACTTGTCGCGGATGAGTTTACGGAGCCCGGCCGTCAGGCTGGGCTCCTCCGCGACTGGCCTTATTGCGCGCCGCTGAGCAAACGGTTGTCGGCCTCGGGCATTCCCCTCGAACCGCGACATCCGCCCGCCGGACGGCAGGACAGAGGCGGCGGCCGCCAGAATGCACAGCCCGAGCACTGGAACGTAAGTTGTTTTCGTGCTTCACTCCCGTAGAGGTAAAGGAGCCGGAGTCCCGGCCGGGGAGAGCGCGGCAGGTGCAATTCTATCGCATTTCCGGGCTTTCGGTGGCGAGCGAGATCGCGCTGCCGGGCTTGATCCACGGCGCGCCCGGGCAGGCGCCGCAAGTGACGATCCGGAGCGGGCGTGTGCCGCAGGAGCTGCCCGACGCCGCGGCGCGCGGGCCCACCTGGCAGATCGCCGGCAAGCAATTCCTGCTGCGCGTGCCGGATATCGCCCGGTTCCTCCTCGAGTCGACGGCCGCGAGATCGTGGTCGAGCCGGAAGCGCCGGCGCGCGAGGCCGACATGCCGATCTTCATCCTCGGCACGGTGTTCGGCATCCTGTTGCATCAGCGCGAGCAGATCGTGCTGCACGCCAGCGCGGTGCGGGTCGGCGGCAAGGCGGTGCTGTTCGCCGGGCCCTCCGGCGCCGGCAAGTCGACGCTCGCCGCGGCGCTGGCGCAGCGCGGCTATCCGCTTGGTCACCGACGATGTCTGCACGCTCACTATCGATGGCGCCGGCGCGCCGCTCGTCCATCCCGATGGCCGGCAATTGAAGCTGTGGGCGCAGGCGATCGACCGCCTCGACCTCGCCCAGCAGCGCGGCGAGCGCGTCCGCGATTGCCTGGAAAAATATTACGTCGACCCAGCCGAGGCCTTCACCGAGCCGCTGCCGCTCGCCGCGGTCTACGCGCTGCGCGAAGCGCGGCCGCCACATATGGCCGGCATCGAGCGGCCGAACGTGGTCGACGCAGCGCTCGTCTTGCGCCGCAACGCCTACCGGCCCTTGCTGGTGCGGCGGATGAATCAGAAGGCGAATTACTTTCATGCCGCCACCGCGATCGGCAACGCTGCCGGCATCTTCCATCTCACCCGTGCGCTCGACTTCGCCAAAATGGCGGAGGTGATCGCCATGCTGGAAGCGCACTGGCAGGAGACGAGCCTGATGGAGCAAGCGGCATGACCCGCACCATCTGGCTCGCCTCCTATCCGAAATCCGGCAACACCTGGTTCCGGATGCTGGTGGCAAACCTCTCCGCCGAAGAGCAAACCAGCCGACATCAACAATTTACCGGAACGCGGCGGCATCGCCAGCGCCCGCGGCCCGTTCGATTATCTGACGCTGATCGACTCCGGGCTGCTCGACGCATGACGAGATCGACTGCCTGCGCCCGCGCGTCTACGAGGAATTGGCGTCGGGCGAGGGCGACGACGAATACGATAGGCACCGACGACGCCTCGCCGGTGCGTTTCGTCAAGGTGCACGACGCCTATACACTGACGCCGAAGGGCGAGCCCTTGCTCGCCGGCAGGCGCGGCGCGGACGGCGCCATTTTCATCGTGCGCGATCCGCGCGATGTCGCGCCGTCGATCGCCAATCACAATCGCACCAATATCGACGCTGCGATCGCCTTGATGAACGACCGAGATGCCGTTTATTGCGCGAAGCCGGGCCGCATGGACACGCAGTTGCGGCAACAAGTGCCAGGCTGGAGCGGCCACATCGCAAGTTGGCTCGATCAACGAGATCTTCCCGTTCATCTGATCCGCTACGAGGACCTTCAGGCCGACACCTTCGCGACGTTCCGCGCCGCGCTCTCCTTCGCCGGCCGCCCGGCCGACGATGACGACATCTGGCGCGCGGTCGGGCTACGCCGGTTTTGACGAATTGCAGCGTCAGGAAGCCGAAAAGGGATTCTGCGAGACGCCGCGCCGGCCGGGCGGGCGGTTCTTCCGTCGCGGCGATGTCGGCGCCTGGCGCGATGAACTCAGGGCTGAACAAATCGCCCGCATCGAGGCCGCGCATGCGGCGATGATGCGGCGGCTGGGCTATGAACTTTCCGGCGCGATGCCAATGGCAATGGCGGGATGAGGATGATGATGGTCCGCAAGCAAGGCGACTGGCTGTCGGCGAAGGTCGGCGACGAATTGGTGATGATGAGCGCCGAGAAGGGCAACTACATCGGCTTGAGCGAAGTCGGCGCCCGCATCTGGGAACTGATCGAAGAGCCGCTGGAGGTCGATGCCGTGTGCGCGCAATTGCAGCAGGAATACGAGGTGGCGCCCGAGGTTTGCCGCGCCGAGGTGGAAACATTTCTCAACGAACTGGTGACGCATGGTGCGATTGCGCTTGATCCGCCGCCGGCTGCGTAGGTTCGGCGAGCTCGACAGCCGCCGCCGCGCGCTGTTGGCCGAGGCGGTGGCGTGTTTGCTCGCGGCACGGCTTGCTTTGATCTTCATTCCGTTTCCGCGCTTGGGGCGGCAGCTCGGCACTTTCGTGCGGCCGGCCGACGCGCGCGTCACGCAGGCGGGAGCAGGGACCGCGCCGGATCAAGCACGGCTTGCGGAAGACATCGGCTGGGCGGTGACGCGCGCGGCGCGCTACGTGCCGTTCAAGGCGGTCTGCCTGCCGCAGGCCATGGCGGCGCGGGTGATGCTCAAACGCCGCGGCGTCAAAAGCGTCATGCATTTCGGTGCTGCGAAGGGCACGGAAAAGCCGCTCGACGCCCATGCCTGGCTCGACGCCGCGGGTGTCGCGGTGACGGGCTATCCGGTGGCGGAGAATTTCGCCGAGATCGCGTGTGTTGTTTGAGCGGATCGTGAGAGTTTAGAATTCATGCCGGAGCAAATACCACTCGGCGAGTTCGTTGCGCGCGCTTCGGAAAATCGGCTGGGGTTGGCACGACTGGCGGGTTTTTTCTTCAACATGGGTGACAAAGCACTTGCCTGCGAGATCGCCTTGAAGGCATTCAGGGCGGCGCCAGACGACGCGGAAATTAGAAGCCTAGCATGTAACGTGCTGAGCCAAGGCGTTCCGAACTGGCATTTTAGGATTGTGCGAGACGAGGCTCGCAATGCCGCCTATGCGGCGGCGCTCGATCGTGCGGTAACTGCGCAAACAAAGGTGCTCGAGATTGGTACCGGCTCCGGAATCTTAGCCATGATGGCCGCGCGCGCCGGCGCTCAGCAGGTCACGACCTGCGAAATGGTGTCCGCCATTGCCGAGGCCGCTCGGGACATCGTCGCGTTGAACGGTTACGCGGATCGCGTGTGCGTGGTTGCGAAGAAATCTTCCGACCTCGACCCCGTCGCCGACATCGGCGGGCCTGCGGATGTGCTGGTTTCGGAAATCATCGGCAATACCATTGTTGGCCAGGACGTATTGCCTGTAACCGAACATGCGGCCCAGGTGCTGCTGAAGCAGGGCGCCAAGATCATACCAGGGCGCGGCATCATCCGTGTGGCGCTCGCCCACGATGCTGCGATCCATCGCACGCTTATGGACACGATTGACGGCTTCGATCTTTCGCCGTTCAATCGGCTGGCGCCGAATTCATACCAAATAAGACGCGGCAGCGAAGATTTGACGTTGTTAAGCTTGCCGGCCGACCTGTTCGATTTCGATTTTCAGTCCGGGGGGCCGTTTCCGGCGATGACGGCGTCAACAAGTGTCGTGAGTGCGGGTGGGCGGGCCAATGGCATCGCGCAATGGATCGCGCTGCAAATGGACGAGGAGGAATGGTACGAAAACGATCCCAACCCTGGCGCGTCATCGGCATGGGCCGTGGTCTTCTGGCCCTTCAAAAAGCCTCGCGATTGTCCCGTGGGAACGGCAGTCATAGTATTCGGTAGCCATGACCGGCGCACGGTACGGATTTGGGCATAGCCCGTTGACGATCGGATGAGTGGCGGAGCGGGCTGTTGGCGGCATGAGCGCGGAGACTTGCAGAACGACAAATGGCTCTTCTGCCGCCGCGCCGGAAACATTCGGGTGCCGGGGCTACGTCGTCGTTCCGCAATTGATCGAGCCGGCGCTGGCGGATTTTTTCTGGTCTTACGTCCACACCAAATTCGCTAGCATGCTGCTCAACAAAGGGGACCGGCAAGTGCCGAACACACCGAGTGGCTACGGCGATCCTGCTTTCGATGGCTTGCTAGAACATCTGCGCCCGCGGGTCGAGAAACGATCCGGATTGTCGCTTCACCCGACTTATTCCTACTTCCGTTTTTATAAGCGCGGCGATGTTTTGAGGCGTCACCGCGATCGGCCTGCCTGCGAAATCAGCGTGACATTGAACCTCGGGCAAGCGCCGGCAGACCCTTGGCCGATTTATGTCGAGCGTGATTCCGGGCCTTACGCTGCGCTGCTTGCGCCCGGCGACGCGCTGCTCTACCGCGGCTGCGACTGCTTCCACTGGCGCGAGGCCTTTCAAGGCACCCGCTTGGCCCAGGTGTTTCTGCATTACGTCGATCGCAACGGTTCCCATGCCGATGAGAAATATGACGGGCGCAAAACGCTGATGCGGCCGCCGGTCGACCGGCGCGTTGATGGAAACCACAACGACATATGATGGCGGCGCGCGTGATATGGAGCGCTTGATGTCATTGGACTTACAGCGCGGTACCGAGGGGACCGTGACGCCCCGTGTGCTGATGCCGCCTTATCTCGTGCTGCTCGGTTTCCTCGACGAAAGTACGGTCGCCGGCCTGCTCGATCATGCGCGGTCGCGGCGAGCCGATTTTACACCGACGCGACTGGGCTCCAAGGCGGTCGATCCCGCGATCCGTGTTTCGACAGGCCTGCGCGAGCTTGGCGGCTACCGGCAGATTATTAAAACCAAAATCCTCGCCCTGGTGCCGAGCCTTATTGCGAAATTGGGGGTGACGCCCTTCGAAAATCCCAAGCTCGAAACTGAACTGGTGGCGCATGGCGATGGTGCGTTTTACAAGCGCCATATCGATACGCGAACGGGCAATAACGAGGAGGTCAATCATATCCGCGTGCTGAGCGGTGTGTATTATTTCCACGCCGAGCCAAAGGCGTTTGTCGGCGGCGCGCTGCGCCTTTACGCGATCGGCGGCGAGCAGCGTGAGAATTTCGTCGACATCGAGCCGCTGAGCAACAGCCTGCTTGTATTTCCATCCTGGGTGCCGCACGAGGTCCTGCCGGTGAGTTGCCCGTCGAAGCGATTCATCGACTCACGGTTCGCCATCAATTGTTGGGTGCGCCGTCGGAAAACACCCGCAGCCCCATAATCAGGTCTCCTCGCCGTGCTGATCGAGGTAGGCTGCCGCCACAAGCGCCTGCATGGCGGCAAGCATGTTCGACGCGGCTCTGGGGGGATCATTCCCGCGCATCTCCTCGCGCAATCGCTCGGGCGACGGAAATTGCTCGACCTGTCGCCGCAGATACACGAGATCGATCAGGCGGCGCACGCTCGCATTCTTCTCATAGGCCTCGATCCGCGCCAACAGATCGTCCTTGCTCTCCGCGATATCGATTATACGGCTCGGAAACGGCGCGTATTTCTGATGCCGCAACCGCACGGATGGGGGCAGCACATCGACCATAGCGTCGCGGAACGGACGGCGGCGAAAGCCGCCGCGCAGGAAAAGTTCGCTGGGCAGCGACAGCGCGAACTCGACCACGCGGCGATCGAGTAGGGGAAATGCGAAGGCCAGACCATGACGCGCGCCCATTTGTGCCCAGGCCTCGGCACGTTGGGCGATATGGGGGCTCGTCATCAAACGCCAGCGATTCTCGTTGCCGTCCGGCGCTATGCTGAGGCTTTCAACACGGGATGTGATGAGCCTTTGGCGCGCTGCGGTTGCCAATGTTCGACCAGACAATGTTCGCAAATCGGTTTCCGTTCTGCCGATGCAGCGCTTGGCAAGAGCCATCACCTCGTTCGGCAACAGGTGGGAAAGGACTTCGCCGCGGAAAATGCGCACCGCCGGCCAGCCCCGCTCGCGCTTCAACGCCGCGATTTCGCGTGCGAGCGTGCGCCACCGGCCGCGCAAAAATAACTCGGCGAGCGTGCCTCTGCCGTTGAAGGTGGCGCCTTCGTCGCCGCCCCAGCCCGACAGCACGACACTGACGCCCTGTTCCTCGGCGCGTCGACAGGCAGCGTTCTCTGGCAGCTCTGCGCCAAGCCCCCTCATCGTGTCGGCGTCGATCGGTCCGTCAAGCGCAGACAGTCGCGCGGGCGGGCGGATCGCCGTCCAGTCGATGTCGCTTTCCTGTGCCACGACGGCCTTGACGAATTCGGTTTCGTCTTCGAGCGAGATGTCATTGCGCTGTCGGTCAAGGAACGAATAGGCGTGCAGCGCGCGGCCCTGTTCGCGCAGCCGCCGCGCAGCCAGCACGGCAAGGGCCGAGGAATCGAGCCCGCCGCTCAGATGGGCGCCGATCTCGCCGTGGCGCGGCAGGCGGCAGCTGACGGCCTCGTCCACCAGCCGGCGCAATTCGCGCGCCGCTGCTTCGGGCGAACATTGTTTCGTTCCGACCGCCGCGCGATCGAGTTGCCAATAGCGCTTAAGCGAAACGCCGTCGCGCGAGACTTCGATGGCATGCGCGGGCGGAAGCCGTTTTATTCCGGCGACGAGGCTATCATCGCTGCGCAAAGAGCGCGCCAAACGGCGCGCGAGCGCGTTTTCGTCGATCCTCTTCACGACGATGCCACTGCCATGCAGGGCCTTGCCTAGCGACGCGAAGGCGAACACCTTGCTGGACTGGTAAACGTAGGCGAACGGGCGAATACCGAAGGCATCGCGCCCGCATGTCAGGCGCTGCGCGCCGCGGTTCCAGCTTGCGAAGGCGAAATCACCCAACACCCGATCGAGACCGGAAGGCCCAAAGCGTTCGAGCGCGCCCAGGAGCAGCGCGTCCTGGGCTTGCGCTGCGTCGCGGCCCAGCATGCGCGCAAGCTCAACAGACTCGTCGAGGCGCACATCGGCGGCCATGACCGAGGTGGTCGTTTGCGGAAGCGCCGGCGAACTCGCGCCGCGCGCGGAAAAATCGAGCACGGCGAGACCGACTGACCCGTCATGCCATAAACTCAAAGATGGACGAAGCCGCGACTCGTCCATTTGCGCCGCCATCGCGCGCAGCAGGTCTTCGCTCGCGTTCGCGCCGTCGAGACGCAGCATTCCGCAGATTAGACGCATGAGCGCTCACACATGCCGATACTCACTCGAAGAAGCGCGCCGGCGGCGGGGACTTCGTCAAGCGATACCTTCCCCTGTCCTGACATTCTCACGATAGTCCAATGTGTTAGCTAGGTCGCCTGCCAGGAAACGGATATAGCCCAATCGTCGGCGCAGGGACATAATTTCTTGCAACTTTCGGTATCTATCGATGGATAATCCGGCCACGGCAAAGTAGTATCGGCGCGGACGGCACGGAGGCCGTGCCGAGCGGTCGCCGCGTGATCGAGTAACTTGTCGAGGGTCCGGCTCCAGGCTGCGCAGGGGTGGTCATGATCGTTCATAGGCAAGGCGATTGGGTGGTTGCGAAGATCGGCGAGGAAGCCGTCATGATGAGCGTTCTCAGAAAGACGAACATCGGGTTGAATGAGGTCGGGGTGCAAATCTGGGATGCCACGGAGATACCTCGGTCTGTTGAGGAAATTTGCGATCGACTGATCGAACGCTACGATGTGACTCGCGAAACTTGCCGCGCGGAGGTCGAAAGATTCTTGGGCCAAATGCGCGAACAAGGCGTCGTTGAATTCGACTTAACGCAGTCCGTGCAACAATGACTAAACCACCGGATCAACTGTTGGCATTGCGGATCGGCGAGCGTACCGTCGCCGAAAATTTGCAGCTCGCCATTGCGTCCGGCGCGCTGACTGAGAGCGACGACGGTAACCTGCAACTCGCTGATGATGCTTGGAATGGCAGGGACTGGGTGTCCGTAAGCCGCGGACCACCGATGAACTGTCGCTTCCTTATGTTTTTTCTGTTTCGTCATGCCTATGCTAAATCTGCGGTCCCGCACGGATGCAGCGCCTGTTACAAGGTCAAGGTCGTGCCACGAACCTTGCGCGAGTTGGTGGCGGCTTGGGAAATCGGCAAACGCGTGGAATGCAGGTCCAAGTGGGGCATCGATCTCGACAACCCTTATTCGCAGAATGTCTATGCCGGCTATTTCTATACGGCCGGCTTGGATATGGCACGCACGATCTACAAGATTGTAAGGGATGAGGTCGACAGGGATCCGAAACTCGGTTCCGATGTCGCGATGTCGATCAAGCGGGGATGCTCGGAATATGAAGCCATGTTGGGCCCCTCCGATCGTTACCAATTCGCATCCGAAATGGCCGAGCTGGAGGCCCATTTGAAGTCCAGATTCCGAGTTACCCGCGGCGAGCGTAGGCCTGAGCTTCCTCTCGCACGCTGGATCGACGTTGCGTACCGAATTGGCGATGATACCTATCTGGATTTCACCGGTGGCAAGCGTCTGCGCGCCAAATCGGTTTCTTACGATCCTTGACGCGGCGAATGCAGGGTAACGAGCGAGTGAATTGCATCGACTCGATCAGCGATTTAGTGGTGCAGAGGTGGCGGCCTGGCGGGCCGGTGAATCCTTCGACTTGGTAACCGACTCGCCTGATGAGCTTCGTATCGCAGTGCTTTTGATGCTTGCAATGCGCGCTTCAAATGCTAAAATAAGTTATTGTTTTCTGGCGGCCAGAGACTGGGTTGCGGTCCGCGTAAAATCACTTCTTCGACCTTCGACGGGCAAACACAGATGACCGTACCTGCTAACCCCCTGCGTCCAAAGGCCGACAATCCGGCCGACCCGAATCCAAACGCTTCGCCGAAGCGTCCTTGGACCCCCCCCGCGGTGATTGTTGAATCCGCGACTTTGTCCGGCGCTAAAGTACCTGAGCCATACGAATCCCACACGGTTGTTGGGTCCGGCGCGGCATCGTGAATTGGGATATTTCCCGGGCCCAGCCAGACAATCGCAAGCACAAAATCAAGCAGAATGGGCAGGGCGTATGTATGGGTGGGTCAGTTAGGACCGCCAGCGCCTCACGCGCGCCTTTTTGTTACGGGCCTCGTTCTCACAAAAGCTATTTCGCTGTGGCGGCCAAAGCCGCCACAGCTTGCTAACCGGCAGGGGGCTCGCGTTGCGCTAATTACGCGCTATTGCCGTGACGGGTAGTAGCCCGTAGTGGCGATGCACCACGTGATCGCCAAGCCTGGACTCTGGTTGTTCACCGGAATGCCGCTGCCCGTCGGGCCGATAGCGGTCGAGGACATCGGCGCGTTGGCGGGCGAGCCGCTTGCTGCGTAGAACTTTGTGCCTGCGGGAAACGTCGGCGCGAGTGCGCCAGACGGAGAATTCACAGTTTCGCCGACGGAACTCCCGAAGAGCTGATGCGTGTGCGGCGGCAGGTTTTGGATCAGCAACGTCACGGTGGATTGGCCGAACGTTTCGCCGATCACATAGTTCGGGAGCCCGGGGCCCTGGCCGGTGCCGTAGGGTGCGCGGCTGCTGAGGTTCGGCAAGGCGAAATTGGTCGTGCCGTTGCCGCCATAGTAGGTTCCGATCAATGAGAATAGCGCTGTGTTCGAGCTGATCGCGAGCAAGTTGCCGTTGGCGGAAGCCCAGCCCACCGGACAGAAGTTGAAGCCGAAGGCTCGCAGCTCGCCGAGATACATATCCTGGGCGGCGGCGAAATGAGCCGCCGTGATGGACAGTGCCCCGCTCAGCAATGCCGTCGCAAGATGCCGTTTCATGATGATTCCCCTGTGTTGAAATGACTAGGGACGCGACGGGAAGATGCCCGTAGTGGCGATGCACCACGTGATTGCCAAGCCCGGGCTCTGCGTGTTCACCGGAATGCCGCTGCCCGTCAGGCCGATAGCGGTTGGGGACATCGGTGTGTTGGCGGCCGAGCCGCTCGCTGCGTAGAACTTTGTGCCAGCGGGAAAGGTCGGCGCGAGAGCGCCAGACGGAGAATTCACGGTTTCGCCCACGGAGCTCCCAAACAACTGATGCGTGTGCGGCGGCAGATTTTGGGTCAGCAGCGTCACGGTGGACACCCCGAACAACGCGCCGAGCGGATAGTTCGGGAGCCCGGGGCCCTGGCCCGAGCCGTAAGGCGCGCGGCTCTGAAGGTTGGGCAGGCCGAAGGTCTGCGTGCCGTTGCCGCCGTAGGTCGTCCCGAGCAACGCGAACAGCGCCGCGTTCGCGCTGATACTGAGCAGGGCGCCGTTGGCGGACGCCCAGCCCACCGGACAGAAGTTGAAGCCGAAGGCGCGCAGTTCGCCGAGATACATGTCCTGCGCGGACGCGAGATTGACGCCGGCGATGCTCAGCGCGCCCGCGAGCATCGCGGTTGCTGCGTGTCGTTTCATGATGATGTCTCCCCTGAAAAAATGAAGCCCAACGATCGACGCTGGTTGGGTTGTGTCGAAGTGAACCACAATCGGAGATTAGTACCAGTAAATTTTACACGCAATAGGACACATAGATCCCGCCGGCAGAAAAAGCACGCCAACGGGGTCATCGTGCGTCATCAAGATCGGTGCCGCGCAAAAGCGCCGCTGACGGATCGCGGCCTGTCGTTGCCGGTGATGGATGGCGAAGCCGCCGCATGGTGCAGTGCAATCGGCGAACGCGATGGCGGCTCGCGGCAACAGAACTTCGCCGAACGCGATATCGGCGAAAGCGGCGGCTGAATGCCTGGCTCTGCGGGATCGCGTCGTTCCGAGTGACCCTGAGCTGCTCCCGCGGCGCGTGGGCGCTGTCACCCGCGCTGCGGATGGTCACGCCGGCCCATTCGATGGATAATCGCCGGCTTGGCGCCGGCTTCAGGCCGTCGGCACTGCGTGGACGCGGTCGAGGGTCACCGGCACTTGCCGGCCGAGCATATTGAGCAGCACCCGCACGCGGCCGGAATCGTCCAGGCGCTCGAGCACCGCGAGCTTGCTCGGCAAACGGGCCCGCCGCGAGGCGTACCGACGCGCCGATCTTCAGATCGGGCCGCAGGTCGAGGAGGCCCTCGGCGTCGGCGGCGGCCAGCATCGTTTCGACGATGCCCGGCGGGGCGGGGCAAGGCAGGTCGCCGCCCATGACCAGGCGCGACACGCCGAACGTGCCATTGACGCTGCGCCAGCGGTCGCGGCTCAAATCGAGGACGACGAACAGATAACGGGGGAAGAACGGGGCTATGACGGTCGAGAGCTTGCGCGCGTGGCGAATGGTTTTGCGCCGCTTCGGCAGGAAGGTCGCAAACCCTTGGGTTTCGAGCTGGGCCTGGGCCCGTTTTTCGGCAAACGGCAAGGTATGGACCGCATACCACCGCTCCCCCTCGCGTCGCGGGTTGGGACGCGTCGGCGGCGTCCGTTCTTCCAGAACCTGCGAACGTTCCAGAACCTGTGGATGAGCGGAACCAGCCGCCATTGCCATCACGCCACTGCCGCACGACGTTGTTGCATCGATCCTCGACAACCATAGCGGATACCACCTTAAGGTGTCGAGAATCAAGCTCCCGTGGATTGGCGGCGGTTGCGTTGCATCACGGCAATTGGTCGAGCGTTTCGAGCAATTCTTGCCAGCGCGCGAATGCCGTCGCGCGGGCGAAGTGCGTCTCCAGCATGTCTCGCGCGCGCGCGCCCATGTCGGCAAGCGCCGCCGGCATCGCGCGACAGCCGTGACAGGGTGGCGGCAAGCGCGGCGCCGTCGCCGGGCGCGATGACGACGCCGCAAGCATGCTGCCGCACGAGACGGCCGAGTTCGCCGTCCGCGGCGCCGATGACGATCATGGGTTTGCCCGCGGCGGCGATGCCGTAGAACTTGCTGGGAACGATCAGCCCCTCGAGCTCAGGCCGAAGCGATATCCAGTGCATGTCGGGCAGTGTCAGGGAATACTTCAGAGCCGTCTTGTCCTGATAGGGGACGAAGCGGAACAGGCTCTCGAGACGGCGCGTCGTGACGGCTCGCGTCAGTTCGTCAAAAAGCTTGCCGCCCCCGATCATCAGGAAAAGCATGCGCGGGTCGCCGCGCAACTGCGCGGCGGCGGCAAGCACGGTGCCGATCTCGTGGGCTCGCCCGAGATTGCCCGAATAACCGACGACGAATTTGTTCTCCAAGCCCCACGCTTCACGCAACGGATTGTGCGCGTTCGCGACGGGTCGGATGTCGCTCGTCGTCGCACCAGTTCGGGATGGTATGGAGCCGTGCCGCCGGAATGCCGAAGGATCGAATTCTTTCGCGCATCAGGTCGCCGACCACCACGTTCGCTTCGGCGTGCTGCAGGGAGCGCGTGCGCAACGCGGCGAGCGCGGCGGCGACCGGCCCGCGAACGAAGGGAACGCCGAGTTCGACGGCGACTTCCGGGTAAACGTCCTGCAGCCAATTGACCAGCCGTGCGTCGCTGCGGCGCGCCGCGGCCATGGCGACGACGGAGATCAGCGGCGGGTCGGTCTTCGCGACAACGATATCGTCCCGGCGCGCGAGCCCGGCGAGGCCATGCCAGGCGGAAAGATAGAACGAACCATAGTCGACCGCGCGGCCGAGCAGGCCGGCGCGCCCGAACCGCGTCGAAAGAACGCGATGCACGTCTACGCCGCGGATGATTTCATGCGCCGGCAACGAAGCCCGCGGATCGTCGTAGACCTGCGCGCCGGTGATGACATGCACTTCTTTTCCGGTGCCGGCCAAGTGGAAGGCGAGGTCGGAAAGGATTTGGCTCGTGGCCGAATGGTCGGGAAAGAAAAATCTGTTGATAAAAATCAGTCGCCGCATCGGCGCTCAGCTCTCATCGGTTCGACGCTCGCGCTAGAATCCTTTCGGCTCTGATTGAATTCAGAACCGAGCTATAGCTCTTCTATGCAGCATGATCATTTCGGAAAACCGGCATCGACTTTTCCGGATCATGCTCTAACCTTCGCTCCAAGCGCATGCCCGGCGCCAGGGCATCTGCGGCGCGTCAGAAGCGCGCGCGATAGTACAGATACTTCAGCACCTCGTTGTTGAAGTCGATCACGCCGGAGCGATGCCGCCACCAGTCGGCGAGCGTGTAGTCTGCCGGCGCGTAAGTATGCACGATGACGCGGACCCCGACCGGGGCGAGTTCGCGCTCGAATATCCAGCGGACGCGCCGGCTGGCGAACAGTTCCGTCGGAACGATGATGCTTTTGGCTTGCCGTTGCGCCGCCCAGGCGCGCAACGCGCGGGCCTCCTCCTCCGTGCTGGAAAGGTCTTCGCCAAAATCGCCGATTGCGGTTTCGGGAACGCCGAGCTTGACGAGAACGTCGCGGTTGAGTTCGGTATGCGTCGGGATGAAGCCGAGCCGTTCCGCTCTCCCCTTGTGGGCGTTGGACACCAGGACGGTGTCGGCGAGGCCTCGCTTATAAAGCGCGGCGGCGGCGAACGGACGGACGTCGATGCCGCCCCCCAACACCACGATGGCGTCCGCATGCGCCAACTCCTCCGAGACGACCCATGCGGCGGCGATGTTTTGCAGCAAAGGCGTCCGCTCGACCCAGCCGGCGCCGATCGCAATCGCCGCGAGCGCAAGGCCGATAGCCGCACGCCTCCAGCTCGCCTTCGGCGCCCGGTCCTGCGGGCGGTCGAGGTCACGCCGCGCTCGAGTGACCGCGCGCCAGGACGGGACCCAAGACGGGACCCAAGACGGGACTAAAGATGAAATCCGAGAAATCCGGCTCCCCCCGATCACAAACACGCGCGCTTCGCGATGCATCCCGTCGCGGCGTGATCGGCTCGATACCGGGGCCGACGTAGCGTTGTCAGGCGTAGCGTTGTCAGGCGGTTTCGAGCCAAGCGGCATCGCGGCCAGACAGCTTCTGGGCCAGCCAACTCCGGGCCAGCCAACTCTGGGCCAGGCAGTTCCGGGTCAGGCAACTCTGGGACGCCTGCCCGCCGTCCGCCGGCGATGAGACACGTATGATCGAAAAGCGTAACCGATCCCGGCGCCGACGACCAAACCAAAGACCAACTCGACCATGGCACAACCTTCGAGTTCAACTAACGACAATACCAACATACCATAAGATGTCGTGATGGCCGAAAAGTGTCAACCGGGCATTGCCGTCCCACAACCTCAATGATTGTTGCCGAGGGGCGCCGGGTGCCGAGCGGCGCGGCCGTTTTGCGAAAAAGATAGTTTTAACAAATAGTTGTAGCGTGATGATGATGCGAAGACGTGATGATGATCCGAACAACAGTCATCCTGCTCCTACGGCGGCGCTCGCGTCGGAATTTCGCCGCACGACATAATTGCCCAGCACCAGAACGTCCATTTTGGTGCGGAGGAAGCAATCCAAGGCCTCCTCGGGCCGGCAAACGACCGGCTCGTTCTCGTTGAACGACGTATTGAGCACCATGGGAACGCCGGTCAACCGATCGAACGCCGCGATCAGCGCATAGTAGCGGGGATTGTGGCCGCGATCGACGGTCTGCAGCCGCCCGGTGCCGTCGACATGCGTGACCGCCGGTATCTGCGCGCGGCGTTCCGGGCGGATCGGGATGACCTGCAGCATGAACGGCACGTCGTCGTCGCGCTCGAACCAATCGGCCATGGCTTCGCGCAAGATCGAGGGTGCGAACGGGCGGAAGGACTCCCGGCGCTTGATCTTGAGGTTGAGGATGGTCTTCATGTCGGCCCGGCGCGGATCGCCGAGGATCGAGCGGTTGCCGAGCGCCCGCGGTCCCCATTCCATGCGGCCCTGAAACCAGCCGACCACGAGGCCCTCGGCGATGGCTCGCGCCGTCGTTTCGACGAGGGCTTTCTCGTCGCCGATGTGCCGCATGCTGCAGCCTTCGGTCGCGATCGCCGCGTGCCGGTCGGCAAGCAGCGCGCCGAACTCGGCATCGGTGAAGGCGGGACCCCAAAAAGCGTCGGCGATCTCCGCCGTGCGGGAGCCATGGCGATGCCAGACGGCATAGGCGGCGCCGATCGCGCCGCCGGCGTCGCCGGCGGCCGATGGCAAATAGGTGCGTTGGAACGCGGTGCGGTCGCGGATCTTGCCGTTGGCGACCGAATTGTAGGCGCAACCGCCGGCCAGCGCGACTGCGGTGTGGCCATGGCGCCGCTGCAGCGTGTTCAAGAGATGAAAGAAGGCGTCCTCGTAGACGGCCTGCGTCGCGAAGGCGAGATTGCGGTGCCGATCCTCGATCGGAGCATCGGGACTGCGCGGCGGACCGAGCGCATCGACCAGCGCCGGCGAGAACAACGGACCGCAAACCGGCTCGCCGCCGGGCCACTCATAGGCGATGTCGTCGCGGTGATGACGGAAGTAGTTCAGATCGAGGCTGAAGCTGCCGTCGTCGTGCAAGGCAATCAGCTTTTCGACCTCTTGCCGGCAACGACGGATCGCCATAGGCGGCGAGCCCCATCAATTTGTATTCGTCGCCGTAATGCGGGAAGCCGAGATATTGGGTCATGGCCTGGTAGAAGATGCCGAGCGAATGAGGAAACAGCACCCGGCCTTCGAGCGACAGCGACGTCGCGTTGCCGCAGCCCCACGCCGCGCTGGCGAAATCGCCGAAGCCGTCGACCGACAACGACCGTCGCTTCGCGAAAGGGCGATGGATAAAACGCCGACGCCAGGTGAGCCAAGTGATGCTCGACGTAATCGATCGTGCCGGCGAACGGCCGGCCCGGCAGCGCGCGCAAGCTCTTCGGCCATGCCCGCGACCTGCGTGCGGTTGCGCAGCCGGCTTCAGACAGCAAACGCGGGCTCGGCCGGTGGGTCGCGACGTAGGCGAGCTTGCGGAGAAAATTGGCGCGGCCGCTGCGGTTGACGGCGACGTGGGTGACGTCGCCCAGGTCGACCTTCGGCTTCGTTCAAACAATAGGCGATCGCGCGGGACGGGAAGCCGGCCCAGTGCTTGATCCGGCGAAACCGCTCCTCCTCGGCCGCGGCCACCAGCGCGCCGTCGCGCACGATGCAGGCGGCAGCGTCGGCATGGTAGGCGTTGATCCCGAGAATGATCGAATCCGATGCCATGCCTGATGCCGCCGGTATCTGATCCGATAATAGCGATACTTTATGGCTTCGTTCTCAAAATCGCCGCGGACGGCGTCCATCCCCAGACACGCGACGATCATCGCTTCGTCACCGGCATTCCCGATACATCCCGATGAGCTCGCGGCCGGAGAGATACATCATGCCGGTGCCGAGGCCGCCATTGCGGGCGATCCATTGCCGGATCGGGTCGGGGTAGAAGCTCATCAGGGTCCGCGTCGCCGGCTCGTTGATCACTCTGAAGCCAAGAAAGCCGGGCCGCCACGCGGCGTGAAAGCCGAACTGCGCGTTCGGTGTCACGCAAATCTGGTCGGGGCGGACGATCCCGAGCACCAGCGTGCACGCGGAGAAGCACGTGCCATCGATGATGACCTGCTCTCGCGCGTTGCGCAGCGCTGTGAAGCGCGCCCAATACTCGCCGATGTTTCCGCCGCGATCGTCCGTTATTCGCGACGGCGGCTACGGCGTCGTTCGGCGAGCTGTCACGACAACGGCGGCGCCGCGACCCACGCCGCAATCAAGCAAGCTGCCAAGGCCGGCGCATCCCGCCGCGGCGGCAACACGCCAAAACCCGCCAATGCACGGCGGCGGCGAATTACGGACTTACCGCACGTACTGGCGTGCTCGGATGCCGCGTCACCTCGTATAGGATCAATCCCCCCACAGCGAACGCCGCCAAGGTGCCGCCTATGATCCATGGCTTGTCGGGCCAATCATGATCATCTGCAAACGAACCCGAGGCGCAAGGCGACAATGGCGCGATGCTCGCGACAGCGCCAGGCTGAACGTTCGACCTGACACCCGTCTGGGTAGATGACGTTTGCGGCCCCATCGGGGCCGACCATGACGGAATCGCCGACGTTCGCTTGCACGCGGCTGTCGACCCGTTGGAAGCCCTGTCCTTGGCTGAAGGAGACGTTGCCCTGAACCGGCTCAATCGGTCGGCGAGCTCTGGGCTAGGGCGCTGCCCGCAAAGACTGCCGCAGAGCAAATGCCGCAGATCAGCGAGCGCCAGATCATCGAGCCCCACATCAGTGAGCGCATGACTCTTTCCCCACTGTTCTTACTACCACCGCGAGCGGTCGCCCGGCAAGCTACTGCGTAACAACTAGTTGCATTGTTACCTTCTTGCAACAGTCAGTCTTTTAAACGCCAAAATTGAGTGGAAAAGTTATCGGTTCATATTCACCGTGCTTTTGCCGTCATACTGTTGATAGGCTGGACGGTGCGGCCTGCAGGCGTTGGTTGTGGTTCAGCTGTGATTGATCTGCATTGCCATATACTGCCGGGGGTCGACGACGGGGCCAGCGACCTTTCGGTGTCGCTCGACATGGCGAAAGCCTTCGTCGCCCAAGGCGTAACGGTCGTAGCCTGCACCTCGCACATCCTCCCGGGCCTGTACCACAACTCCGGCCCGGCGCTGCGCGAAGCGACCCAGCGCCTGCAAGGCGTTCTCGACGAGGAAGGAATTTCCTTCGCCTTGCGACCGGCGCGGACGTCCACATGGCCCCCGATTTCGTCGCGGGCCTGCGTTCCGGCCGCCTGCTGTCGCTCGCCAATTCGCGCTACGTGCTGGTCGAACCGCCGCATCATTCGGCGCCGCCGCAATTGGAGGACTTCTTTTTCAAATTGGTGCTCGCCGGCTACGTGCCGATTCTGACGCACCCGGAACGGCTTTCTTGGGTTCCGTCGCGGTTCGAGACGATGAGGCGCCTCGTGCAATCGGGGGTTTGGGTGCAAATCACCGCAGGTTCGCTCTCTGGTATGTTCGGCCGCAATGCCTTATACTGCGCCCATCGGATGTTGGATGAGGGGCTCGTCCATGTTGTCGCGACGGACGCTCACGATGCCGAGCGCCGGCGCCCCGATCTGGCTCGAGGGCGCGAGTTGGCCGCCAAGCGTGTCGGCGCCGAAGAAGCCCAACGGCTGGTGGTGACGCGGCCGCTGGCAGCGTTGGAGGATGCAGCGCCTTCAAGCGTACCGAGGCCGTTAGGGGTGGTTGCCGATGCCGAAACAGGGGATCGCCCGGAGGTCGCCGACGACTCCCAAAGGCGCGGCAAAATTCGCGCGGCGCCGCGCTGATCCTGGCGTGCGTAGCCTGGCTGGGCGGTTGCGGCGGCTCTTTGAGTAGCAACATCCAGCAGAACTCCTTCGCGACGACTCCGGCCGCCCAGTCCGCCGCCAAACTCACGGCGGGCGCGACCCCCGGCAACAGCGCCTACAAGATCGGCCCGTTGGACGTTCTCAGCGTTCAGGTCTTCAAGGTGCCCGATCTGACAAAAGACGGTGCAAGTCGCCGACGACGGAACCATCACCTACCCGCTCGCCGGCGACATGATGGCTGCCGGGAAAACCGCCAGGCAACTCGAGCGCGATCTGCATCGAAAAACTCGGCGTCAAATACCTGCGCGATCCGCAAGTCACGGTCTTCGTCAAGGAATATAACAGCCAGCGCATCACCGTCGAGGGCGGCGTAAGGACCACGGGAGTTTACGCCCTCAAAGGCAGGACCACGCTCACACAGGCGCTCGCCATGGCCGGTGACGTCGACTCCACGATTGCCTCGGGCGACATCGTGATATTCAGAACGATCGACGGCAAGCGTTCCGCCGCAAAGTTCGATTTTGACGAGATCCGTTCGGGCAAGATCGAAGATCCGGAGCTGCAGCCCGGCGACGTCATCGTCGCCGATACGTCCAGCCACCAAAGTCGCCCTGACATAACGTTTTGAAGGTGTTGCCGCTCGCCACGTCGGCGGCGATATTCGTGCCGCTGATGTGACCGGAGACGTCTGGCGGATGAATCGCCGATATGAATTATCAACGAGCCAATCCACCGAGAGGGCGAGGCCAAGCCAGGCGGGCTCGTCCCGGCGGCGCAAGGCCTGCCGGCGGCGCGCGACGCCTATTACAGCGCGGTCGGCGCCTACGCCGGTCCCGGCGCCGAACCGCCGTCGGACTTTCAGCTCGACCTGCTCGAATATCTGCGCGTTTTGATCAAGCGCCGATGGCTCATCCTCAGCATCGTTGCGGCGTCGCTTGGTCTTCGGCGCGTTGATGACGTTGATGAAGACGCCGCTCTATACGTCGACGGTTCGCATTCAGATCGACCGCAGCGTCGCCAAGATCGTCGAGAGCGGCAACGTCACGCCGGTCGAAGGACCGGAACTCGAGTTCATGCGGACCCAATACGAGCTCTTGCAGAGCCATACCATCGCCGAGCGCGTGGCCTCGGCTCTCAAGCTGGGCGAGGACCCCGGCTTTTTCGCGCCGAGAGAATTCTCGCTGATCCGCTACCTGCGCGGCCTCGTCCGCTCGAACGGCCGCGCCGCGCCGAGAGGAGCAGCAAAGTCAACTACGAGGCCGCGGCGGCGGGCGTCGTCATGGGCAACCGCGCCATAAAGCCGATCGTCGGCTCGCGACTGGTCGACATCACCTACTCCGATCCCGATCCGGCGCGGGCGCAACGTATAGCGGCGGCCTACGCCGACGCGTTCATCGCTTCGAATTTGGACAAGCGCTTCGAAGCCAATTCCTACGCCAAGGTCTTCCTGGAGGACCAGCTCGCGCAATTGAAGCTGCGTCTGGAGCAGTCGGAACAGGTGCTGCTCGACTTCGGCGAAAAGCAAGAGATCGTTCAGACCAACGACAAGGCGTCCATCGCCGAGACCAACCTCGCCAGCGCCAATGTCGCCATGAACGCGCTGGTGACCGAACGGATCAAAAACGAACAATTGTACCGGCAGCTCGACGCGGCGAGCGCCATCAACCTGCCGCAGCTCCTTTCCAACCCCGTCATCGAGGGATTGCGCACCAAGCGCAGCGCACTGGTGACGGATTATCAGCAGAAACTCGAGACCTACAAGCCCAGCTATCCGGCCATGGTCCAGATCAACAGTCAGATCGCCGATATCGATCGGCAGCTCGCGATCGAGGTCAAGACCCTCAAGGAATCCTACAAGGCGGCGTACCAGTCGTCGTTGAATCAGGAAAACGAAATGAAGCAAGCGGATCGAGCGCCTGAAGCAGGACGTCCTCGATCTGCAGAAGCGCAGCATCCGCTACAATATCCTCAAGCGCGAGGTCGACACCAATCAATCGCTCTACAACGGTCTCCTGCAGCGCTT
The DNA here is from genome assembly GCA_963745155.1 of uncultured Pseudomonadota bacterium. Taxonomy (GTDB): domain Bacteria; phylum Pseudomonadota; class Alphaproteobacteria; order Rhizobiales; family Xanthobacteraceae; genus BOG-931. Next base: position 169,488 of record CAVUWO010000010.1, read on the forward strand.
CAAGGAAGTCGATATCGCCGGCGGCGTCGGCGCCAACAATGTCTTCATCGTCGACAAGGCGACGTTGCCGGGCGGGCCGTCCTCGCCCAATCTCTCGCGTTCGCTTGTCATGGCGTTGCTGTTCGGACTGGCCGCCGGCGCTCGGCGTCGCCTTTTTGCTGGAGCGTCTCGACGACACGCTGCGATCTCCCGAAGACGTCGAGCGCGTCCTGGGCTACGCCACGCTCGGCGTCATTCCGAAATTCGGCCTGGGCACCAGCCTCGAGGCGGAACTCGCCGATCCGCGCTCGCACATGTCGGAGGCCTATCGCTCGCTGTGCACGGCGCTGCAATTGTCGACCGAGCGCGGGTTGCCGAAGACGATTTTGGTGACGAGCGCCGGCCCCGGCGAGGGCAAATCCACCACCAGCATGACGTTGGCGCGGCATTTCGCCAATGTCGGCCTCAAGGTTCTGCTGGTCGACGCGGATCTGCGCAAGCCGTCGCTTCACGACCAAGCTCAAGCTCGACAATGCCAAGGGGCTGAGCAATTATCTCGCCGGTGCCGCGTCGCCGCCGGAGCTCTTTCAGAAGACCGATCTCACGAATCTCGCCTTCATGGCGTCGGGGCCGCTGCCGCCCAACGCGGCCGATCTTTCGGGCAGCTCGCGCTTGCTCTCGCTGTTGTCGGTCGGGCTGGAAGTGTTCGATCTGATCGTGGTCGATAGTCCGCCGGTGATGGGGCTCGCCGACGCGCCGTTGTTGTCGAGCGCGGTCGCAGCGACGGTGTTCATCATCGGCGCGGGCCAGGTGCGGACGCGGCTCGTTCGCGCCGCCGTCAAGCGGCTGCAGTTTTCGCGCGCCTCACTGGTCGGCACGGTCATCACGCGGTTCGATGCCCGCAGCAGCTATGGTTACGGCCATGGCTACGGTTACGGCTATGGCTACGGCTATGGCTACGGCAGTTCCGGCTATTATGGCGGCGACGGCCGTGGCGCCGACGGCGCCATCGCGGCGGCCGCGCAGGCGCGGCCTTCGCGACTGACCAACATGCGGGCGGAGGGATGATGTCCGACAAGATGGCATTGAAAATTGCCATCGATCTCATGCATGTCCCTTCGCAGGTGCGGCTCGTGCGGTCGGAGCCTCTGCCGGACGGCGTGTTGATTCTGCTGCGTATTGCGGCGGGAGATGCCGAGGCCGAACGCGTCGGGGCGCTTTCGGTCGATCGCTCGACGGAGGTCCTGCGCCAAGCCGCGACTTTCTTCCTCGAACAGATATTGTTCGCGCCCAATGCCGACAGCTATCGCGTGCTTGGTGCGGCGCCGCAGGCGACCGCCGCCGAGCTGCGGCGCAACGTCGGGCTGTTGTTGCGGTGGCTGCACCCGGACCTCGATCCGCAGGGTTCGCGTTCGATCTTCGCCCGCAGGGTCACCGCCGCCTGGAACGATCTCAAGACGCCGGAACGCCGCGCCGCTTATGACCAGACGCAGCGGCACGGCAGAGACGGCGGCGGATCATCGGCCAGGGGAGGGCACGCCTCGTCCGGGCGACGGAGCAAAAGCCGGCCGGTTGCCGGCGGCGGCGCCCATGGCGCCAGCGACGGCAGGGGAGGCCGCCGCGTGTCGACGAGGAACAAAGGCGGCTTTTGGCGCCGCGCCCTGTCGCTGCTGTTCGACGTGCCGCCGCAATGATCTGCCAAATCCGTGTGAGAGCAAAGATTTGGAAAAACGCCGCCGCGGCGCGAACCGCAGCCGTGGATGAAACACCGCGATGACAGATGCACGTCGTTTCCCCCGCTTGCGGACGATCGCCCTCGGCGTCGTTGCCGCATTGCTGCTGTGGCAGGTCGTCGCCCAGAGCTTTGCGGGCTACCTTGCCGACGGTGCGCCGCAATTGGCGTTGTGGCTTCACCCCCGGCTGCCTGCGGCGTTGATCGGCCTTGCCGATCAGGCGCTCGATGCCGCCAACAAAACTCGCGCGGCGACCGAGGGCGCGGATCAGCGCGCCGCGTCAGCGGCCGACGCATCCGGCGACACGATCGCAGACCGACCGCTGCCGGCGCCGGGTGGCACCGGCAAATCCGTCGGCACTTTGGATCGCGCTTTTTCGGCATTTGAAACGGTCGGCCAGAATCAGAGCGTCACCCGGCCGATCGCGCCCGATAACGCCCCTGCCGTCCGCGCGTGGGCGCAAACCGCGTTGCGCGGTCAGCCGCTGAGCGCGCATGCCTTGCGAATCCTCGGCCAGCTCGCGGAGGCGGAGGGCGACGACGCCGGCGCTTTGCGGTTCATGGATGCAGCCGCCCGCCTGTCGCTCCATGACGGTGTTACCGATTTTTGGCTGATGCAAAAGAGCATCCGGACCAGGGACGACAAGGCGGCGCTGTATTACGCCGATGTGCTGCTGCGGACGACGCCGGACCTGGCGACGTATGTGGTGCCGGTCCTGGCCCACATTGCCGAGGAAAAGGGCTCGAACCGGCTTCTCGACGCCGTGCTTGCCGCTAATCCGCCCTGGCGCAAAGAGTTCTTTGCGGCGCTGCCGAACAGCATTACCGACGCGCGGACCCCACTCGGCCTGCTCATGGCGCTGCGGCAAAGCGCGACGCCGCCGTCGCCGATCGAAGTCGGCGATTACGTCAACTTCCTGGTCGCCCGCAAATTCTACGCCCTTGCCTATTATACCTGGCTGCAGTTTCTGCCGCCCGCGGAGCTGCGCAGCGCCGGCAAATTGTTCAACGGCAGCTTCGAAGTGACGCCGTCGGGCTCGCCGTTCGACTGGCAGATCCGATCGGGCGCCGGCGTGACCGTCGATATCGTGCCGCGCTCGGACAAAGCCGGCGGGCACGCGCTCATGGTCGATTTTCAGTACGGGCGGGTCGAATTTCGCAGCGTCACCGAACTCGTCATGCTGGCGCCCGGCGCCTACGAATTCAAGGGCCAATACAAGGGGAAGCTCGTCGGTCCGCGCGGCCTGAAATGGCGCGTCGCCTGTGTCGGCGGCGCGGCGTCCGTCGCACCCCTCGGCGAAAGTCCGATGATCATCGGGATGACGCCGACGTGGCGAGCAGTCGCGTTCAATTTCACGGTTCCCGCCAAGGACTGCAAGGCGCAAATGGTCAGTCTCGACCTCGACGCGCGCATGGCTTCCGAACAGCTCGTTTCCGGATCCATGCTGTTCGACGAGCTTGAAATCTCGCGCGCGGCGAACCCGTCCTGAGGCGGACGAACGAATGTCAGCTTAAGAAGACCATGGTCATCCCGGGCACAGTTCGCGAGCATGTCTTCGGCGCCGCCATGTCTCGGGCCATGTCTCGGGCCATGTCCTGGTGGACTAGGCGTGCCGGGCTCAGCGGCCTGTTCTACGCCAGCGCCGCCATGATGATGGCGTCGTTGCTGCTCGGCGGCGGCACGCGCGGCGGCTTCCTGTCCGATGCCATTCTTGAATTGCTCGCCATCCCCGCGTTCCTGCTCGCGGTCGCGTCGCTCGCCGATTTGCCCTGGGCCAGCGCCGATTTGCGGCGCCGCGCGCGCTGGGCGTTGCTGTTCTGCCTGGCGATCGCCTTGCTGCCGCTCATTCAGCTCGTTCCGCTGCCGCCCCGAATCTGGACGCGATTGCCCGGCCGCGAAGCGGTGACGGCGGTCTTTGATGCCATCGGCGGCGCGCGGCCTTGGCTGCCGATCAGCGTCGCGCCCAATGCGACCGCGGTCGGTGCCCTTTCGCTGCTGCCGCCGTTTGCGATCTTTCTCGGGACGGCACAGCTAGGTTACCGGGAGCGGCGTTGGATCAGCCTGTTGGCGATTGCGATCGGCGTCGTCAGCGTCTTTCTCGGGCTGACCCAGCTGGCCCAGGGTCCGACGAGTTCCCTGCGGTTTTTTGCCATCACCAACACCGACGAGGCGGTCGGTTTCTTCGCCAACAGAAATCACTTCGCCGCGCTCCTCTATTCGCTGCTGCTGTTCGCGGCCGCGTGGACCACGGACGTCATCGTCAAAGCCGGGTCCTGGAACGACCTGAGACGCTTCGAGACGCGGGTTGCCGTGCCGTTGACCGCGAGCGTCATGGCCTGCGTCGTATTGCTGGTCGGCGAAGTGGCGGCAAGGTCGCGGGCGGGATTGGGCCTTACGCTCATTGCGCTGGCGGGCGGCGTCGCGTTGGCGGTGGTCGGCCGACGAACCTCGTCAGCGGTCACGCCGCGCAAATTGGCCCTGGCGGCGACGGCGTTGGTCGTGATCGTCGTCGTGCAATTCGGCCTTTACCGGACTTTGGGCCGCTTGGTCGCCGATCCCCTGGAAGATGCGCGCATAACGTTCGCGCACAACACGCTCGAGGCCGTACTGGCGTTCATGCCGTTGGGATCGGGGGTGGGAACGTTCGTCCCGGTCTATGCGATGTTCGAACGGCCGGGCGATGCGTTACCCTATGTGTACGCCAATCACGCGCACAACGATTATCTCGAGATTTGGCTCGAAACCGGCGTCATGGGCATCGCGCTCCTTGGCCTGTTCGTCGTCCGGGTGGGGCTTATCGGCGCGAGACTGTGGCGGCAGCCTCCCGCGGGCGTCGGCGAGCTTGATTGGTCGCTGATCCGCGCCGCGACCATCGTCATTGCGCTCATCATGGCCCATTCGTTCGTCGATTATCCGCTGCGCACCGGCGCGATGATGGCGATCTTCGCTTTTTGCTGCGCCCTTTTGATCGAGCCGCTGCGGCCGCCGCCACGCGAACCACGGGCGTTGGAAAGCGAGCCGCGGGCGCCGGAAAGCGCACCGCGCGCGGCGCAGCGCGATCGTCAGCGCGCTTCGGTCGCGGCCACGAAGGAGCCGGCGGTGGCAAAGGCCTCGCCCGTGCCCACGAGCCGCCAGCGGCCACCGGCCTTGCCGTCGCCGCAACCAACCGCCGCGCCGACTGCTCCGTCCGCGCGGCACGGCGGACGTTGGGGCGAGGACATCGAATGGCCCGACGCGTGGCGCAAATCAGACGCATCAAACAATAATCGCGACGACTGATTTTCTTCGATTCGCAGCCGACGACGGTCGCGCGCGGTCGGGGCTGCGCCTAATCGGCAAGCCGTCTGCGCAGGCGCCGATCGATCAGTTCCAGCGCAATCATGCATTCCGCGAGCAGACGCTGGAGCGCGTAGTACCAACCGGGCCAACCATCGAGCAGGCAACGTTTCACAAGCAAGACATAGAAGAGCACAAGGATAGGCGCCGGCCACCCCATGCGGCGCAGCCGATCCGCGGCGGAAAGGCTCTGCGAGCCGGCCTGCAAAAGATGATCGGCTTCCAGCTTGGCATAGCGCTGCTGCGCGGTCAGCCACCGCGACAGCGGTTTTCGGTCGTCGTGATAGATCGCGCCGTGGAGCGGCCTTGTTGCTCCCGCCACGCGCACGCGATGTCCATGACCTTCGTTGACGTAGCTCGCGCCGCGCACGCGATAAAGCACGGTCCGTGGCGGATAAAGCGTTCCACGCAAGGGCCGACCATAAATGCAATAGACGAAGGGGACGCGATAGCCCGCCACGCCCTCGGTCTCTTCAAGGGTGCTTAATTCCCCGACGAGTTCATCACTGAGTACATAGTCCGCATCGAGCGACAGCACCCATGTTGTCCGCACGTGAGCGAGACCGAAATTGCATTGCTCGGCGAAGCTGTCGAACGGCCGCTGAACGATATCCACCTGCGGGTAGCCCGCCAAGAATTCGAGGGTGCCGTCCGTGCTGCCGCTGTCGATGATCAATATTCGAGCGGCCCACCGCAGTTTATCCATGGTGCGCTCGACATTGTTAGCTTCGTTGAACATCAGGACCATCGGTGTGATGTCGCGCAACAAGGCCTTTGATCCAGGCAACGTGACGGTCACGTTGGATGTAAATCTCGGCATCAGCTTGGTGGCGACGCGCTACGGCTTCGTAGATACGACGTACACGCTGTCCGCAAGACGGATCAACGGACGTACATAAACGGACAGCTTTTTCAGCAAGGTCGAAATGGTAATCAGGGCCCTGGCCTTGTGCGTTACGTAATTGCGATCCTCGGCCAGGAGGCCCAGTCCGCCGAACGCTTCAGCCGTCAGGGTGGACGGGCCCACCCTGTCACCGAAAACGTCGCGCATCGCCGCCAATGACCAGTAGCGAACGCGAAAGCGGCCGCCGTTCAAATATCCGTGCCGTGTACGCGAGTATGTCGACCTCAGGCCGCCGTCGTGCGCCATTTGAATCTTGGCGAAGCCGCCGCGGCGCAGCACTCTGGCGACTTCTCCGAGCGCGATCTCCGCGTCGGATTCGGAAAAATGCTGGATCACGGAATACGAGAATACACATTGGAATAAATTAGGCTTGAATGGCATGAACCGGGCGTCGCCGCAGACAAAGGCCATGTCCAGGTTCGAGCCGGAGAACACCCGTTTCGCCGCCAAAATCGCACCGAGGGAGGGATCGAGCCCGAGCACTCTCCACCCCTTGCGCGCCGCCGAGACCGACCAGCGCCCCCAGCTCGAGCCGACGTCGAGCAGCAGCCGGCCGTCGCCCGCGCCGATCGGAATGTCCGGGATCGGATAGCTCTGCAACCGGCCGATCTGATCGACATAGGCGCGTCCCGAGGTGGCCCCGACAAGGTAGGAGATGGCGGCGTCGATCTTGCCATCCGGTGTCCACTCCCGTTCGACACGGCGCCGCAGTTCGTCCGGAACGCCGAGCGTCTCGACGTGGAGCGGGCCGCCGCTGCCGCTCTCCGCGGCGCGTAACGACGCCGCCGCAATTCCAAGCGTCGGTTCCTTTTCGGCCAGCAGAAAGACGGGTATTCCGTTCACGATCCGGTAGTTGTGGCCTTGCGCGCAGCACAGATGTGCGCCCTCGAGCCGGAGTTCGCCGTGATCACGCGGGCACGCGAGGAGAGCCAGCAGGCGGCCGTTGCGAAATTGGTCGGTGCAACTCATGCCGGTCCCGTACGCCCGCGGGCGCGAGTCCAAATGACTCTCCAATAGGCTTCGGTACACAGCCACAGTATCGCGCCATACGTCACCAGCAGCAACGTCTCTATGGCGCCAAAAAATAATACGGAACTTAAGTTCGACGGCGCCAATTCCCGAATTATGGCGGGCGACCGGCCGTTCAAAAGCCGGAACCAGAGCGTACTTTCGATGGCGGTCGAGAGGCTGAAAAGACAGTAGAGAACGATGCCAGATTTCAGATTCATCTTCGCAATGATCAACAAGACGGGGAACAATGCGCAGAGCATGTAATGCGGAAACGATTTTGCACTTACGATCATCAGCGCGACGGTGAGGGCCGCCATGATCGGGACCACATCCCCATGGCCGAACGATCGGTGGGCCCATAGGGGAAGACACGCAACCATCAAGATAAACAGCAGCCCGAGAACATTGACGAACCATCGACCGGGAGCGACGAGCAAATCGGGGCCGAACAATCCAACCCAAAACGGCAGGTTCCCCGACGAGTAATGGATTGCATGAAACCGAAATCCGGCAACGACATCGATCGACAGCAACAGCGCCCAGACGCCATATACGGACACGACCGGCACTGCAGCCGCGACGAGCCAAATCGGCTTACGCTCGCTGGCGAGGAACACCGGCAATCCGACGACAGCCGTAATGGCCTTGGAGACTACGACGGACAAGCCCGCAACAAATCCGCCCAATCCCGGTCGATGCCGTAGCGTGAACGCGACAAACAACGAAACGAACATGCCGCCAAGTGCATCGTTGTTGCCATCGACCGCCGTGGAGATGACCGACAATGGGCAAAATATATAGAGGAGCGCTGCTCGTTGCATGGTTTGGCAATTTGCGATTATTGGTCCAAGAAAGAGCCATACAACGAGTAAAACAAATTCAGCGAATATCTCGAAAAGAATCAGAACTTTTGGATCGTTCCATATTTTTAGGAAAAATCCAATCAAAGTGAGAAATAACGGACCGTAATGAAGTGGCAACTCGTTGGATTCGCCTGGAACATGTCCTTGATTTGCACGCGACGCCATGGAGTCATAGCCTATGACATCCGATTGAGGGTCGAATCGAAAGACAACGAACACGAGCAGAAATACTGCAAGGCGGACTGCCAGCAGGAGCGAGCACAGCGTCAAATTTGAGGATTTGGAATATTCGATCGGTTTGCGGGTCGGCAGTAGGCCGGCGGCAGCGCCCACGGCGGTCAGGCAGAGTGAAAGGGTTATTTTGCCGATTATGACTTTGTCAATCACGGGTTTGTTTTGTTGCCGTTGTTAAGTGAAGTGAGGCATTCACGACGCGTGTCTTGGAAACTAGGATACTGCCGCGGCGCAGGCGACCACATATTGTGTGCCGCCTTCGAATGATACACGATCTCGAAGAGAGGGAGACGCCCCGCAAATCGGACAATCGGTGTCAAATGGGTCGGTAAGATTAGTTGCGCTTGAGGAGCACTTCGATCGCATTTTGCATGAAATCGACACTTGGACTAATCGTTATGAGGCGCAACGCAAGCGGACGAGGCTGGAAAGTATGAAACGGAAACGCCGCGACGATATGTGATGATGTTCCTCGTTCGAGCTGATATTCTTCGCTAAAACGTTGAGGATACCGAGGTGCCCACACAAATGAACATCTTCGGGCACGCGACCTGGACTGTCATCTTGGCGGCCAATGCCGTCCTGTTCACTTTTATATTAGCGTCGCCACCTTATCCGATTTATGATGAAAATCTGTATCTTGCGGCGACGAAGCTGCTGGACGACTCCGGGCTGTCGCTCGATTTTCTGCACGATGTACCCGGTCCGGCCGGGCCGCTGCACGCCGTGGTCTATGATGCGTTCATTCGCTCGTTCGGCCTTACGTTTCCCTATCCGCGTTTGCTGAGCTTTGCTCTTCTGCTGGCGTCCGCTTTTCTGTTGTCGCGCGTCGCCAGAGCCACAGTCCGCGCGGCGGACCTTCCGGATCAAGTCGGCCCCGGCCTGATCGGGGGAATCGTCACGGTCCTCCCCACCGCTGCCGTTTCCGCCGGGATGGCGCTGACGGAAATGCCGGCGATGTTCGTTGTCAGTCTTGCCTTGCTGCTTCTGGTCTGGACGATGTCGGCATCGTCGTCGAGCGCGTCCATCGGCTTTGCAGTCGCGGCGGGTTTGGCGCTGGGCGCGGCCGTCCTTGGGCGCCAGAATTATGTGATGGTGCTCCCTTGCACGCTCTTGACGCTGCCTGCTTGGACCGAGCATGCTCGGCCGAGGAACACGATGAGAATCGGCGTTGTTTGTGCGGTCACCATCGGCGTCGTTGCGCCGGTGTTCCTGATTTGGGGCGGGCTGGTGCCGCCCAAAGCCGTGTATACCGGACAAGGTGTGGCCTTGTGGAACGGCGTGTTGGCGACGGGATATGGCGGTATCGTCGGGTTCCTGATCGCGCCGGAGCTCGTCACCCGCCGGTCGTGGCACTTTGACGTCGCGGCGGTCATTGCGGCCGTCATCTGGGCGCTGATCGGTGTCCCGGCGATGCCGATGTACACGGCGATTGGCGCGATCCTCGGCGAACGTGGCGCCGCCGTCTTTGCCACCTTCTTCGGCTTGGTCATTTCGTTTATCGCAACCTATTTCGTCGGTTGCATGGGTCATCACCTCTGGCGCAATCGTGATAATCGCATGACGATTTTCCTTGGCGTCACGGCACTGGCCGGCTTCGCATCGAACGCCAAAGTGACCCATCTGTTCAGCTCGCGATACGTCTTCGTGTTCCTGCCCTTGCTGTTGCTGAGCCTGGCGCCGGCTATGCGCTTGACTTGGCACCTGCCGATCCGTGTCGCGGTCGGCGCCGTCGTAGGCCTGATCAGCGTTTCGTTGTATTTGTTCGGGTCGGGACCGGGGTCCTGACGCCCCGCTATCCGACAGCCGGGTACGAGCAACGCCGCGCCCAGTCAGTCTTTGAAGAATCGCTTTCGCAATCGACGCGCCGCGGTCAAAAGGAAGCTTGTGCCATCCATCACCTCCGCTGAGGTTCTGCCTGCTGCGAATTCCTTGTAGAGATTCTCCGTCTCGGCAGCGATGGTGGCCCAGGAATACCTCGCGGCCGCGGTGTTCCGACCGGCTTCCCCCATTTGTTTCCGCCGCGGTTCATCGTTTTCGAGCGAGGTGATCGCCGCGGCAAGTTGTCGAGGTTCTCCGTCGACGACCAATCCCGCGCCCGATCCATTCACGGCCGCAGCCAGCCCGACCTCGGACGTGACGACGACGGGACAGCCGACGGCCATGGCTTCCAATACGACCATGCCGAAGTTCTCGGAATATGACGGTAGCACCAGCATGCCCGCCTGCCGCAGCAAGGCCCATTTTCGTGTGCCCGTCACCGCTCCGATGAATTGGATTTTGTGCGCAATTCCCAGCCGATCTGCAAGCGACAGCAGCGTCTCTCGGTACTGATCGTCGTCGTAACCTGCAACGACGAGGTCCATTCGCTCGACGCGCGCCATCGCCGCAATCAGACGGTCGAGGCCCTTTTTCCAGTTTATCCGCCCAAGATAAAGAACAAAGGGCTGCCGCAGCGTTTGCACCCATGCCAAGTCGTCGGCTGATGGCGTGGCGGACACGTCGGCGGCATCCAAGCCGTTGGGAATGATCGCACTCTTGCGTGCTTCGAGACCGATCGACCGCATGGCGTCGGCTTCGATTTGCGACGTGAAATGAACCGCCGCCGCGTGTTCGATGTTGCGGCGCTCGAACAGGTTGATCCACGCGCGTTTGACGGTTCGGCTCTTGCGCGCGATCAAATCCGCAACGAGCATGCCCCGCGGCGTCACGATGTAGGGAATTCGCCGTTGGCGCGCGATCCTGCCGGCCGCCATGGTCGGCCACAGGAATACCGAATGCAGATGGATGACGTCGAAGGATGCGCAAGTCTCTTTCAGCGCCCGGTCCATCGCGGGCGAGCGATACAGACGCCGGCCGAAGCCGGTCGGAAAATAATGCACCGCTACGCCGTCGACATCGACCGCGCGGTCGGTCGGAACGTCCGAAACGCCGGGACCGTCGACATTGGTGGTATAGACATGGACATCATGGCCGCGCTCGGCCAAGGCGTGGCAAAGGCCGTGAACGGTATAGATGGGCCCGCCATATCTGACGGCCGGCAAATAACTTGGAACGACGTGAAGGATTCTCAGGCGTTGTCGCCGTGCCAACAAGGATCAAAGCGTCGTTTGCGCGCGAGGTTGCGCCGGCAGCGACGCCGGTGTGGCGGATCGACGCCACGCCGCGAGCGTGCCTTCTATCGCCGCGCGGAAGCGGGGAACGCCTTGGGCGATATCCTGCGCGCCGGCGCGGGATTGGGCGGCGATCCCCATCGCCGTGCGACGGCTCGGCGCAGTGTCGACGGCCTCGCACAGCGCCTCGTAAAGACGATGCTCATCGTTGGCGCGCACCAGCCAGCCGTTGCTTCCCCGCTCGATCAGCTCCAGAGCCGAGCCCATGCGATCGCTGGCGATGACCGGCATTCCCGCCGCCATTCCCTCCGGAACAATCAATCCCCAGCCGTCGTATCGCGACGGCGCGCAGAGCACGTCGCCCTCGGCGTACAATGTCGGTAGTTCGTCCCACGAAACAAAGTCGTGAAAATGGACGCGCGGCTCCGACCCTAACAGGCGTTCCATGTAAGGACGCAGCGGTCCCGCGCCGATCACGGACAGGGACACATTCTCATGGGTTCGACCGAGGCGGCGAAAGGCCTTGGCGAGCAGATCGACGCCTTTGCGTTCTATGAGCGCTCCTGAATACACGATCCGCACGGATGCGGACGATGCACGACGCGCGCTCGCGGCGCGGAAGCGCTCGAGATCCGAAAAATACGGAACGTTCCAATAAGCCCTGTGGTCGCCGAACTCTTCTCTGTAGCCTTCGACGGCCCAGGTGCCGATTCCCCAGATCGGGACCCGATGATCCCGGTGCAGCGGCCCCAGAAGGATGCGGCGCCGCATCCGCCCCAGGCGGCCGAGCCCGTGGTATCCGGGTCGTTCGCCCCAAAAGCACCAGGGTTTGCCGACAGCCTCGCGGCACCGCATGGCTTTCCGCACCAGTCTCGACGAGTAATCCGCGAAGACCACCAGCTCGGCCGCGTCCATCCGCCGGTACAGCTCTCCCCTGGCGTCCGGGGTCTCGTCGAGAAACACGGCATGGTGGCGCAGCACCGGGTCGTTCCAATTGCGGCTGCGGTCCCGCCGCGAGGAATAGATTGCCCGGAAGCCCGGCTCCTGCCGCGCGAGCGCGTCGAACAGCTCCACCTGATACGGCGATGGGATGCAGGTGATGACGGCGAGTGTCACGCGCCGTGCTCCGCCCAAGCGGTCACGATGTCTGCCGCGCCATTGCCGGCGCAAATCCTTCCTTGAACGCGCAGACAAGGACATGCCCATGGGTCAGGAGCGGACAAAACCATCCGCGCCGATCGCCCGCGGTCACCGGCAGCAGCCATACATGCTCCGCGGCGTCGGCAAGCTGCCTCACATGATCATAGACGCTGAACGAGTAGAACACGCCGTCGCGATCGCTGAAGTGATAGCGTTTGCCGCGCGTTCGCAGCACTTCGGCAAGATTCCACAATCCGGCCTTATGGAGCGCGAGCTTGCCGAGTTTGGCGATCGGGCGGCCCTGGCCGAACCGATTGCCGTCGGAGATGAATACCGCCTTGCGCGCCACCCGCACCATCTCGGAAATGACGAGCTCCGGCCGGCTGACGTGGTGCAGCATGCCGAACGCGGACACCGCGTCGAAGCTGCCGTCGGCGAACGGCAAGGCGCGCCCGTCCGCCTGCACGATAACGCCCGGCGGGACGCCCTTTTTTATCGCTTGCGCGATCTGTGCCGCCGAAGGCTCTGCGCCGGTGATGCGGCGTCCCCGGCCGTGGAAGAATTCGATCGCCCGCCCCGTTCCGGACCCGACGTCCAGGATGCTGGCAATCTGCTCGTTCGGAAACAGGAAATCGATCCACTGCAAGGCGCTGTCGTGCTCGTCCAACGCCTTGAGGTGCCACACGTCGTAATGCGCCGACGTGTCCTCATAATAGGCCTTCTGCACCGCGGCAGCGGCGCCACGGGAGACGCTACGGCCTCGCTTCATGTTCGGCATTCGTTCGTTCTTTCGATCCAAGCCCCGTACTGGCGCCGTCATTTCACGCCGGCATTTCCAGGTCGCGCGGCGGCCGGGCGCCGAGCACCTGTCGAATGCGGTCGCGATAGGCCTCGCGTCCGAGCGCAGATCGATTGGCGATCGCGCCCTCGCGAAGCTCGCGGACCTGCCCCCGGTCACGCGCCAGCCGGTCCAAAATAAGCGCGATGGCCTCGACGTCGCGCACCGGGATCTCCAGCCCGTCGACGCCGGGCGCAAACGCGGCGCCAGCATTCGGCGTCGCCAGGATCGGGACGCCGCAGCCCCTGGCTTCGTAACTGACCGTGGCCGAACCTTCGCAGATCGACGGCACGACGACAATGTCGGCCCATTGATAGTGCGCGGCAATTTCGGCCGGCGGGACCGGTCCGGCGAATTCGGCCCATGGTGCGAAGGCGCGCACGCAGTGCTGCCGCACATGGACCGCGCCGATCAGCTTCAATCGGACTTGTCGGCTGTCGAGGCGGCGCACCGCGTCGAGCAGATACGGCACCCCTTTGCGCAGGTTGATCTGTCCGACGAACAAGACCCGCAACGGTCCGCCGTGCCGGATTTCCGTCCCAATCCGAAAACGCTCGAGATCGACGGCCGAGGGTACGACGATGCAACGGTTCTTCGACACCGCCGCGTTCTCCAGGCAGTCTTGCACGTAGCGCGAGCCCGCCACGATGATATCGGCCAAGCGCCATTCGGCCTGCTCGCGCGCAGCGAGCGGATCCGACGCCGCCGATACCACATCGTCCGCGCCGGCCCATTGCGGCCAATCCTGCCGGGCCAGCGCCAGCTCGCGCAGTTCGTCACGGCGGGGAGCGATCACCTGTTCGAGCACGCAGCGAATATTCCTGGCGCGCGCAGCTTCGAACAGCTCCAGCGCGGCGCCGTTGTAGGCCCAGCAAACGTCCGCCGCGTCCAATTAGCGGCGGCGCGCAAGCAGAAGCGTCTGTTGACGGCGGCGAACAGCCGCACGTCGCCGGAGCGGCGCAAGCGGCGCGCGAGCGCATAGCGCAGCCCAAGCCGATGGAACGCAACGACCCGTTCGGTCGGGATACGCGAGGAACTGCGCCCGGCAAGGGCGCGGAGACTTTGCATCCGCAGCTTGCGGCCGACGAAGACGAGCACCGTTTGAGCCATCCGTGCTTGGCGACAAACACATCGGTGACGAAGCGGCCGAGGACGCCGAGTTCCACCATGACCTCCGGCACAAGATAGTGCCCGCGCGCCCCCAGCATCGCCAACAACACGCGCACGGCGTTTCAGGCCGAGCGCCGGCGGCCGGCGGAGCGCCGGCGCAAATATCGGAAAAATGCGAAAGCCGCCCACAGCGAGATAATCGGATAGGACAACAGGACGATATTCACGAACCCGCGCAACGCCCCGAACAACGCCATTCCTCCAAGCGCATACAACATGACACCGCCCGAGGCCGGAGAGGCTTCCAGCGTCTGCTCCCACCATCGCGCCAGCGCGCCGAAGGACATCCCCATCACCAAAACCAGAGAAAAGCCGTAGCCGCTGTAGGCTTCGCCGATGACGGAGATGGTCAGGGAGGTATCCTCCTCGCCGAGCGCCTCCTGCACGGTGAACCCCTCGATAGACCGGTTTTCCGGGCCACAGCGCCCGCGGTATCGGCCGCACCAGCGAAAAGACCACGAACTGCAGTCCCGAATACGGAAAATACGCGGGAACAAAGTCCGCCGTCTGCGCCAGGCGATTGAAATTGTCGTCGACGCGAATTCTCGCGAATGTCCACTCGCTCATCCGAAGCTCGCCATAGCCCTTCCGCGGTTCTGCACGATGATATTCATCGCCACTTGGACGGCGAAGAGGGCCGCCAACATCATGACGACGTGGATGTCCGCAGACGAGTCGGCGGCTCAGCAGAACGCCGACCAACACGGCGAGCCGAGGTGGCGCCGATATCGCGTTCTGCCGCCGCCTTGCGCGGGAAACACCATGAAGACACGCCGAGAGCAGCACGCAAAAGATCGACTTGACGTTCAAAAACGAGCGGCTCTTCATGTACATGACCGTCGTAAGCGGCGGCAGCAGATAACCGAAGTAGGTGAATTGCTCGATGAACGAGTGCCAATCGCCGAGCGCGCCGCGTGCCCACGGCGCGGCGAAGCGCCCCTTGTCGAGCAGCGACGCGATGATAAGCGAGGCGGAGAAAATCGGCCATGAAGACGAAATAGAAAATGCCGACGACAAAGCAGAACGCGGCCAACGTCAACACATGCATATCGCTCAGCTCGAGACGAACGAGACGCCAATCCCCGCCGGCAACCCGCCGACGCGAACGGCGCCGCCGATCGAAACCCCCACGGCAAAAATTCCGGTCGCCAGAAATGCCGTCTCGACACCTTCCGTCGTCGCCTCGATCGGATAGAGACCTTGTACGAGGTCGGCCAAGAGCCAATAAACGATCCCTGCCAACAGCAGGTTTCGCACTTTCAGCGCGGGCTTGATCCCGAGCGCCACGGCTTCGACCGCCGGAATGAGCAGCAAGGCGACGGCCAGCACGATGGCCGAATTTCGCATCGCATCGGCGGGTTGGGCGTCATGCGGTATCAGGAGTGAGCCGAAGACCGTGGCCAGCGTTATGATGACCGCGCGCGCCACCGGTCCGAGCCCGTCGGCGGCGCCTCGCGCGGGCCGCGGCGCTCTCGCGGCAAATCTGACCCGGTTGTCGGGGAACGTCGTCAAGCGCTCGGTTTCTTTCGAACTCGGCAGGATACGGCTTAAGCCCGGCTTCAGATTTTTCGCGCAGCCAACGGAAGCTCGCCGGGTAGGCCGTCAGGGCATTGCGAATTTGATGCCGCAAGGCGGCCGGCAGCGCATGATACAATCGAGCGATCGGTGAATATGAGCGCGAACTCGCGATCAGCGGCGCCACCGGCGCGGGGAGCCGCGCGCGGTGAACGAGGTCCCGGCACCGGACCAGGTCGTCGGCCAGTTGCAGGTACTCTTGCGCCGGCCGTTCGGCGCAAAACAGCGTACGCGACCGCCGCGCCGCCGCCGCGGACATCGCGCTCAACTGGGCCGGAGAAAGTGCCGCGATGGCTGCGGCAACCGCGTCGGAGTTCAGGCGAACCAGCAAACCACTCAGTGCGGGCTCGATTATTTCCCTTGTGCCCGACGGCACGTCATAAGCGACCGGCACGCATCCCATGCCCATCGCCTCGATCGTGACCATCCCGAACGGCTCGCCCGCACTGAGCATCAGCAGGAGGTCATGTGCCGCGTAGGTTCGCCACAGGTCTGTTTTGCTCTGACGGGCCATCACGTTCACGTGGTCTTGAAGACCGACCCGGGCGAACCGACGCTGAAGCCATGAGACCTGGTCGGCGATTACGGTGAGCTGAAAGTTTACGCCGCGACGTTGCAGCGCTTTGGCAATGCCGACGAGCCGGGAACCGCCCTTGTGCCAGATATTCCCGATGAACAGCAATCTGAGTTTGGCTGCCGATCCGGAACGGCTTGGCGGCGGCGGATAGCTGGTGCCGTTATGAATTCGCGGGACCATGCCCTTGAACCCGGCCGCCTGCAGGTCCTTGTGCGCCCATCCAAAGACGTAATCCGAAACTGCGACCACGCCATCCAGATATGGCGCGTGGACAGCGATTTCGTGGCGGTAGCGGCGGGCGGCGTCATGCAGTACGGCGACGTCAGCGTATCATCGGGAATATATGGAAATATCCTCTCCAAGTGCGACACGCCGTTCGTGAACAAGACCCGTTGCGGATTGTCTCTGAGCCAGTCGAGCACGATGCTCGCAGGTGCCTTCGTTGCCTCCATGTCCAGCGCTCCCGGCGTAGCCCGCCGCTTTCGACGTAATCGCCGCGCGGTGCCGCATGCGTTTCGATAAGCGTCACCTCGCAGCCGCCGTTAGCGGCCAGGGCCGCCGTCGTTTCGAGCGCCACCGGGCCAATGCCGCCGGCGTCGGCCGAGGGTATGATCGAAGCAATGCGCGGGTGGCTGGGCGCGTTCACCGGCCGTTTGACCCTCTGCTTTCCGTCGAGCAGAGACGAGAGTAAAGGCGCTCCGCCAAAACGGGCCAGGTGTGCTCTGTCGCCACTTCAAGGCGCCGAGCCATTCGTCGGGGGTCGCTCTCCTGGGCGGCGCCGCGCAGCGCAGCGACGAACTGATCTACGTCCGCGGCGATGTAAACAAGGTCGCCGAATTTTGTGACCTCCGGAATGGGCGTCGACACGATCGGCCTGCCGGTAGCCATATAGGTCCAGAGCCGGTTCGGGCAGCAATAACGATTTAGATAGTTCAGCCGCAGGGGTATGATCATGACGTCACATTGACGAAGGAATCGCAGACTGTCCGGCTCCCGCAGATGTCCTGTCATGACGACATTTCGGCATCGTCGCAAACACGCTGTGGCTTTCCGATGCACTCTGATTTCCCGAAACTGTTTGCCCCATCAGCAAAAAGCGAAAGTCAGGCAATCGCGCAACGACCGCCGTGAGAAATTCACTGCCGCGGTCGGGGCCTATATTGCCATAGAGGCCGACCACCGGCCCGCGCGCATCGCCGAACCGTTGCGCGAGGTCGGGTCCAGTATCGCCGGGCCGGCTTTGATCGCCGCGATTGGAGCAATCATCTCAGGCGATACGCCGTTGGCTACCTGGTGAATTTTTGCCGACGCCGAAGGGGCGCGCTCGCGGAACCAGTCCGCAAGCAGCGAACTTGCGGCGATGCTGGCACCGGCGATCCTGATCAGTTCGTCTTCCTGCGCCCGGAGCGCGGCGGCCCGATCCGGCCAATAGGCCTGGTAATTGTCGACCGCATAATAGACGGTCCGCTCCGGCTCGAGCTTCTGCACGAGGGGCAGGAAGTAGGGAAAGGTGACGACCAGCCGCGGGTTGCTCCAGCCTTGCTCGCGCCATGCCCGCCGCAGACGCCGTGCAAGCATCGGCATGATCACAGGCGCGAAACGGTTGGCCCAGCCAGGCGGACAGCGCCATTCCCGCCAATCCGTCTCCGCCAGCGGCTCGACCTGCACAAAGTCGCCAGGGCGAAATCGGTAGCGCAGCTCGTTGAGCCAGTCGTTGAGGTGCACGAACATCAGCTCGGTGTGATCGGCCAGCGGCGCAAACAAAGATTTGATCGATGCGAATTGCACGCCGAGGACGGTGATGCCGTCCGGACGATGCGCCAGCGGTGTCGTCCGAGAATGGCCCGTGATCGGTGCCGCAGACAGCATCACCGCATTGTTCCTTGCACCAAATCTTCGAATTGATCGAGATAGCGCGAAAGACCGAATTGTTCTCGCACGATCTCCGGCCCGATTGGCCGATGCGGACGTATTCGGGAATCAGGCCGCCACATTCGTGATAGGTGAGCAAACAACGCCAGCCGCGTGCCGCCAAGCTGCGGAAAGTCTCGCGCAGCACCAATTCCTCGCCGCCGTTCGGGTGGCTTGGATTGTTATCGCTGAAGATGATTGCAGGACTTCGCCTGGTCACAGATAATCCGATTTTCCGTCACGTGCCAGGACGCGCATTTCGCACCCTTATGCCGACCGTATAAAAACGGGGAAAATACGATCGCAAATAAACTGAAAGCACAATCCTGGGATTTCTAAGGCAATAGCGGATGATGAGGCGCACGCTGCTGGTACCCTAAGTAACGCTCCAGTGCCTGTCAGCTCGTATTGATGTATTATGTGCGGCACTTGGCCCCTCGAATTCTTAATAACGCCGTTGCGCGCGTAGAACACCTTGTCTTCCAACCCGAGGGTGAGGACCGGCCCGTCATTGTTTTCATACACATTGAGTGCCCGGAAGCAAATCTTCATAGATGAGGTAATTATGAACAGCTTGGTCGATAGATGGCATATCCGGCCACGCAGGGGACGTCGTGCTCCGCCACCGTTCTCATAAAGATCTCCAAATACTCCAAGATACGGCGTGCGGAGCCAATCGTGATTCCCGCACAGATTATGGGTTTTTGCGAAAGCTCCATAAGCTCTTGTTTGCCGAAACTCTGCTCTATCCAGCGCGCGGTTTCACTCGGCGTGTCGGCTATGACCATCGTTTCCAACTCGGTAAAACAGCAGAGCGTATCGCCAAAAGAGAAGTCGAACGGGTCTTTTTGAAAAATCACATCGCGCGTGTCGGTGAGTAATACATTGTCGTACCGCTCGCCGTGCTCCATGAGATAACAGTGGCAACCAGGTACCGGAGGCTGAATATGTTGAGAGCGCTAACTCGCGAATTGTTGCTCCAGATATTATGTTGGGCAAGTGTATCGTCGATGTAAGGGAATTCAATATTAAAAGGAACAAGCTCCACGCCCCATTGGCTAGTATCGCTTGCGTCCTTCCGTTGATCTCAGAACAAAAAAGCGACGGCGCCAGTATAGCCGCTTTTGCGCAGACTAGTAAGAAAGGGCCGTAGAAATTCAAAATCAAAGCCCTTAACAGCGCCGAGAATGGATTCGCTTCATAGCCGTTTGTGCGATTAATATCCGCGTCGGAAAGTTACTGGACAAGCGGAACGCGAGGCGAACGCGCCGATTGTGCGGCCAGCGCCTCGCATCGCGGGAGGCCCGCCACTCAGCGCCCCGCATGCTTGCGTTCGGACTAATAGGCGACGTAAGAAAGCGGCGCATGCCCGGGTCACCGAACGGGATGCCGAGAAACAGGGCAGTGATCACGGAGCCTGCAGAATCAGGAGATCGGGAATATGGCACACAATCCGCATCCGCTTGGCGATCTGCCAAGCGGCCAATCGCGTTCCGGCGAATATGTTGTTATCGGTGTCGTGCATCGCCAGCATGCCGCCCGGTGCCAGTTTTGCCGACCATGCAGCGACGTCATGCATCGCGTTGACGTAGTCGTGCACGGCGTCGACGAAGAGAAACGAGACGCTCAAGCTGCGCCATTGCTTGGCCGCCGCCCCGGATGTCTGCCGCAAATGCCGAATTGACGGGTGCGTCCGCGTATTCGACAGGAAAATTTCATAGTCAGTCTCTGCACCGCCGTAACCGATGAAGGGATCAACCGCATAAACCATGCGTTTGGTCGCCTCGGCAAACTTCGACGTGGTCACACCGTGGTAGCTGCCGATTTCCACGACCACAGTGCCGCGCAGTTCCTCGGTTTCGTTAAGGAAATGCAGCAACGCCGCCATCTGCCGGGCAGTGACCGCGGTATCCATGGTGTTGAAATCATCAACCGGCGCCCATTCGGCATCGAGCTCATCGAGCACGACGTGGTCAAACGCGAGGTGCGAGCAGAACTCCATGGTCCGCGCATACAGCGTAAACCCCAGCCTGGCGGGATGAAGCCTCGGGTGTTTCTTGAACTCAAACGGGTCCGGCGGCATTTCCAAGTTCGGATGTCATGTCGATTTCGTCGCTCGCGTTTGCACGGCGGCGCGTGTCGACAGGCGGCGAACCGGAGCATCGTAGGAGCGGTCGAGCAGCATGCGTCAATGGCCCTGCGGGTAGAGCGGGATCAGTAACGGCATTACGCCGCGATTGCCTTCAACAGATGCTCGAGTTGATCCAGGAAAATCGACACGCGGAATTGCGTTTCCACGACCTCGCGGCCGAGCCGTCCCATGCGGACCCGCCATGGCGGGTCGGCGACCAGACGCTGAAGTGTCGCAGCCAGAGCGTCGACGTCGTTCGGCGGAACTAGAAGCTCTTCAAGCGGGCCCGTCAATATTTCCGGAATACCGCCAATTCGGCTCGCGACCACCGGCCGACCGCAGGCCAGCGCTTCGGCAATCACCGAAGGAAACGCATCAAAACCAATCGACGGCAGCGCCAGCATGTCCATAGCGTTGTACCACCGCTCGACGTCACCGCGCGCCCCCAGGAACTCGATTCTATCGGATAGGCCCAATTGCCGGGCGAGGGCCCGGAGCTTCAGCTCAAACCGCTCCGGACTATCCTGACGGCTCTGCACGTCGCTGCCGATGATAAGGAGCTTGATTCGGGGGCGCTGCAAAGCCAGTCGAGCCGCCGCGTGAATGAGGACGTCGACGCCCTTCTGCGCTACGAGCCGTCCGCAAAAGCCGATCACGATACAATCGTCGCCCGCGCCGACCTCTTGCCGTGCTGATGCGCGAGCCGCATCGTCGGGCCGAAAACGATCGGTATCTACGCCGTTGTGCAGGACGCTGATGCGTCCCGGTGGCGCGCCGAGCGCCCGCCTCCAATCGGCGGCGACGCACTCGGAAACGGCGATCAATCGGTCCATCCGTTCGAGCCCCCAACGATATTGCCGCGATACATAATCATTTTGCGGCGCCGTGATGTGAAAGTGGCAAACGGCGGGAAAACCGCCGAGATATTTGACGGCGGCCGCATGGAATGCGCGAAAATAGCTGTTGCTATAATAGAGTGCGACGCCTTCGCGCCGCGCCCAAAAGGCCTGCCCGACAACGGACGCCGCAAACCGCCACGGATGTCCAAGCTTGGCCGGGGAAAGGTCGAACCGACGGCACTCGATGCCCGCCGCTTCGTATTCAGGGACAAGCTCGCCCCACTCTTGATACGCCAGCAAGCGCGCCATCCGCGCGCCCTCAGTCCTAACAGAACTTCGCGCAACATCAGTTCCTCGCCGCCGCCATTGACGAGGCTGGGACTGTGGTCGTTGAACAAGATTGCGGGGGATCCGTTGGCTCGCATCGTAACCGCCGTGCCGCCGCCGTCGGGATAGCCGGCAGGAAGGCTTGCTACGACACGTCTTGAATTTTCACCGTCGTCGAAGCAAGGATGACGTCGCCCGCCGAACGGCAAGTCGAGCCTGCGCGGCGTTGCGCTTGGCGTACACGAGGGACAGGTCAGTTTGCCATCCCGGGCGGTTCCATCGAGCTTCTACGCAACGAAATATTGCTCGCTCGCTGCCAGTACAAAATTGCGACTGTTCGTGCCGAGGGCCACAGCCAAAGTCTCGTGTCTCAAAAGACCGCCATCATCGTTTATCGTGTTAATGGTATAGCCAGCTTTAATCGCGCCATTAACCGCCTCTAGCGTATCGAGCCAGTTGCAGCCGGCAACCTCCTCCAGCAGCTCGATCATGATGTAATCAATGCACCGCTCGTTTATCAATCTTGCTGCGCCGCGCATGACCTTCGCTTCGTACCCCTCGACGTCGATCTTCAACAACTTGATTGGCAGGTCGACGGAAAATTCGTCGTCCAAACGCACGCAGGGGACGTTTACGGACTCTGGATTTGCGGCCAGTGTCCTCGCACTCTGTGAAAATATCGAGCCACTCGCACCCATGTAAGTGACTTGGCCGTCGCCAAGGCGGGCCGGCACGAACAACAGGTCTACCCGCCCGCAGCTATCGCCGATGGCGACGGGTCGCTGAATAATCCTGTCGTGCATCCAATTCATGACCGAAGATTTCGCCAACAGGCCAAATGCTCTCGGGTTAGGTTCGTAGGAGAAAACGCGGCCAAACGTCCCGACGCGCCGGCCAGCCAACAGCGAGAACAGGCCGACGTTCGCGCCGACATCAATCATCCAATCGCCGCCGCGCAGGATCCTTTCGACAAATCGTTCCTCGGCCGCCTCGTAAGTGCCGGTGAAGGCAATTCCCGGCGTTATGCTTATGTCCTGTCCATCGAGCAGCATGTTGAACCCGTAGGCGGTCTGGGCCACGATCTCGCCCGATGCTTGATAGCACCGCTGCGTGACGCGTCCGGTCTGATCAGGGTCCCACGATCTAACGCGAGCGATCATGCGAAAAAAGCGGACGGCCGTTCGCTTGAGATTGCGCTTGACGATCAATCGGCCCGACCGATACGTCCTTTCCACCGATTTGGCGAGACCGTCAAGGCGCTTTCCCAGTGGTAAATCTCCCGCGTTCCGCGGCTTCCAGGACCATTCCCAAAGGTGCTCGCCATAGGAATGCCGGTGGGTCGTTTTATCGTCGATGGCATTGCTGTCATAGGCGTAAAAAGGACTCGCGTGGCAGTACTATTACATGCCTTTTCCATTTAAGAACGCGAGTGAAAAGCAATGGTCCGGTCGTGACGTTAGGCGGAAGGCTCCAGTCCGGCTCGTTATTGAGCAGATCGTCGATTATTGCCTTGACAACGGGGCTGCCCCTTGTTGCTCCGAACATGGCGTTTGTCAGGTGTACGCCGTCCTCACTGGCAATAAAGAAATCATAGGTCTCGGCGAGACGATCAAGCGCGCGCAATAGCCGCAAATCACTGTCTATGTACACACCACCATACCGAAATACGACGTCCAGTCTGATCAAATCGCCTAGTTGTGCTCCCGAGTCGACTTTCGGCCAGAATTTCTCGAGAAAAAATCCGCTTTCACTCAAGGGGTCCTGCCAAATCTTCATTTCCCACGCCGGATGAAGTCCGCGCGCGTGTGCGATCACTTGCTGTTGAATTTCAGACAGCTTTTGCGGCACTGTAATATGGAGAATCTTTTCCATTCAAATTAGGTCGAATGCGACGACATGGCGAAGGGGGTGTCGGGGCACGGAGGGCGCCGTTCAGCTTCCCGCTGCGCCGAGTGAAATGGCATCCGATTGAGGTCTGCTTAACAAGACTACTCTTGCCGTGGGAACCACGACGCCGTGGAAGGTTTGGGTATTGAATTGGGCGGATAATGCGCTCGGGGTGACTTCGAAAATTGCGGCCTCGGAAACATAGTCTTCGAACCCTCGGTCGGATCGCAAGCCGATGCCGAAGGAGTATTGACCGGGCAACAGGCGCATTTCCTCGTACTCTACTCGAAAAATGTTTTGTCCCGCTTGCAGCGAAAGCCGTTGGTTGCGGCACCGGTTCGTCCAAGACGCCACCTCAAATCCACGCGCGGAGAACAATCCAATAGCAAGCTCGATATCGTCGATGGCTCGCTGGGCTTCGATCCAGATGTCAAGCGCGACCGGTTCGCCGAACGGAAAGACCCAGTGTTTTTGTTCAGCAGGAGCTACCTGGGTGATGCACGCTTTTCGAAAATGTTCGCTGGCGCGGGGTAAATTCCGCAGATTGATCTGCGGCCGGAGGGATATTCGACCTGCCAAGTAGGTCGGCAGGACGTCGGAGGCGTCACCGATAGACGCAACTTGGCCGGCGTCGAGAACTATCGCTCTGTCACAGAGTTTCAGGACCACTTCCATATTATGACTGACCAGCAACGCCGTCTTGCCGTTGCGTCGTGAAACGTCGTTCATCCTGCCGAGACACTTCTTTTGAAATTCGGCGTCGCCGACTGCCAGAACCTCGTCGACCAACAAGATCTCCGGATCGAGATGCGTGGCTACGGCGAACGCCAGCCGCACATACATGCCCGACGAATAACGCTTGACCGGCGTGTCGAGAAACTGCTCGACTTCGGCGAAGGCGACGATCTCGTCGAACTTGCGCCTGATCTCGGCTCGGGTCATGCCGAGGATGGCGCCGTTGAGAAAGATGTTCTCGCGGCCGGTCAGTTCGGGATGGAAGCCGGTGCCGACCTCGAGGAGGCTCGCGACGCGGCCCCTGATGGTGACGCGCCCGGCGCTCGGCTCGGTGATGCGTGAGAGGATTTTCAACAGCGTCGATCTTGCCGGCGCCGTTGCGGCCGATGATGCCCAAAACCTCGCCGCGCTTGACCTCGAAGCTCACGTCCTCGAGCGCCCAGAATTCCTCGACCTCGTCGCCCTGCACGATCTGGCGGCCGGCGAAGAAATCGCCGGTCTTGCGGGCAAAGGTGCGGGCGTTGCGGGCGATCACGTCGCGCAGCGCCGTATAGCCGCCGCGCTCGCGAGCCTGATGCCCGACCAGATAGCGCTTGGACAGGTTCTCGGCCTTGATCACGACGTCGGTCATGCAATCCCGGTCATGCCGGCCCGCGGGTTATCGCGGGCCCGCCCGCCGGTGCTTCAGATGAGATCGGCAAAGCTCTTTTCCATGCGGCGGAACGTAGAAAGGCCGAGCCAGAGGAACAATCCGGTGACGGTCACGCCGAGATAGAGGCTCGGCCAATAGATCGAGCTCCCGCGCCCGAGAATGCACCAGCGGAAGCCGTCGATGACGCCGACCAGCGGATCGAGCGAATAGACGAGCCGCCATTGCGTGGGGATGATTGTCGAGGAAAAGCCGACCGGCGAGATGTAGAGGCCGAGCTGCACCAGGAACGGAATCACGTAGCGGAAGTCGCGGTATTTGACGTTGAGCGCGGTGATCCACAGCCCGGGGCCGAGGCTCGCAAGAAACGCGAGCAGGACGAATACCGGCAACAGCACGATGTGCCAGCTCGGCAGGAAGCGGTACCACAGCAGCAGCGCCATGAGGATGGCGAAGCTGATGAGAAAATCGACGAACGCCACCACGACCGCGGCAGTCGGTACGATCAGTCGCGGAAAATAGACCTTGCTGATCAGGTTGGAACTGCCGATCAGGCTGCCCGCGGCTTCGGTAAGAGCGGTTGCGAAGAACGTCCACGGCAGCAGGCCGGCGAACACCATGACGGCGTAAGGGGCCGCGCCTTCCGACGGCAATGCGGCGATCTTGCCGAACACGACGGTGAAGACGATCATCGTCGCCAGCGGCCGGATCAGCGCCCAGGCGATGCCGATCACCGTCTGCTTGTAGCGCACGGCGATATCGCGCCAGGCCAGGATGGCGAACAGCTGGCGATAGTCCCAGATGTCGCGCCAATAATGCTGCTCGGCGCGGCCGGGCTCGAGGACGATAACGCGCTCCACTGTCGCGCTCATCGTTCAACTCGCGTCACCTTCCGCAGAAGGCGGCGCCGCCGGCAGCGTCCGCCACCGCGTCCGACGCAGCGCAATCATGCGCATCGGCCTCCGCTTTGTCGCCGGTCGCGAGCACGCTCGGCAGGACGAGGCGCGACCAGTCGCGCGAGACAAAGCCCTTCGGGGCGGCGGCGAGCATCGTTGCCTTTCGCGCAAGGCTTTTGGCCATCCACGCCCCGGTCGGTACGCCAAACCCGGTCTTGGCGCGCGCCACGATGTCGTCAGGGAGCGGCAGCGACGGCGCTCGCGCCAACGCGGCCTTGCCTTCGCCCGGCCTCAGCCCCCTGAGCGCGGGCGCGAAACCCTCGAGCACCTCGATGTCGACCAGCGGCACGCGAATTTCGATCGAATGCGCCATGCCGGCCCAATCGGCGTCGCGTAAAAGCTGGTCGCGCAAATAATGCGCGGATTCGAGCGCGCAAATCCGCCCGACGTCGGAGCCGGGATCCGGCGCCATCATCGCCGCGAGCCGGCCCATCGGCTCGAGCCGCCGCAGGCCCGCGCGCGCTACATCCGGCGCGATGACGGCATCGAGTTCGTCCGGCAGGAACAGGCCCCGCCGCAACAGGTAGGCGCCGGCCCAGGAACCGGCATAGCCGAGCATGCCGGCCGCCTTCGGGTTGCGCTGCGCCAATCGCGGCGCGAGTGCGCGCACCAGCCAACCGGCGAGCGCGCCGAATTTCGGCAGCTTGGCGAGCGCGCCGAACCGCCGGTGCCAGCGCGGCACGTCGATGAAGCTCGGATAGCTGGCGAGGAGTTCGTCGCCGCCTATGCCTGAAATTGCGACCTTGAGGCCCGATTCCTTGGCCGCTTTGGCGATGAACCACGTGTTCACGCCGTCGATCGAGGGTTGATCCATGGCGTCGAAAATGGCGGGAAGGTCGCGGGCAAATTCTCGCTCGTCGACGCGGCGCACGACGTGTCGCGCGCCGTAGCGCTGCGCGATGCGCGCGGCGTGCGGCGCCTCGTCCTCCGCGGTGCCGTGGAATTCGTCGAAGGCGAGCGTGATGGCGCGCACGTCGCGCGCCCCGGCGTCCCGCATCAAGCCGAGCAGCGCGCCGGAATCGACCCCCGCCGAGAGAAACAGGCCGACTTCGACGTCGGCCAACAAATGCGCCGCGACGCTCGGCAGCACGCAGGCGCGCAGCCGTTCCGCCGGTTGCGTTCCGGCGAGCCGATCGTGTCCGCGTTCCGCCAGAATTTCCGCGATGCCGGCAAAGCGCTGCGGCGCGTGCGGGCCGGCGCCATCGATCCACTGCGTATGGCCCGCCGGCAGCGCGATGATGTCACGGTAGAGCGTGAACGGCTCCGGCACGCTGCCGAACAGATAGAAGCCGGCGACGCCGGCCGGCTCCGGATCGCGCGACACCCCGCCGCCCGCCAGCAGCGCTTTGACCTGCGAGGCAAAGCGAAACGTCGATCCGTCGTCGGACGTGTAGAGTGGCTTGATGCCGTAAGGGTCGCGGGCGAGAAAAAGCCGGTGCGCCGCATCGTCCCAGATCGCGAAGGCAAACATGCCGCGCAACCGCTGCACCATGCGCTCACCGTCGCGGGCGTAAAGATGCAACAGAGCTTCGGTATCGGAGTTCGTCGAGAAGTGCGCGCCGTCGGCTTCGAGCTCTCGGCGCAGCGCGGGATAATTGTAAATCTCGCCGTTGAAGGTGACGGCGAGCTTGCCGTCGCCACCGATCATCGGCTGCGACGCGGCGTCGGAAAGATCGAGGATCGACAGCCGCCGATGCCCGAGGGCGCAGCGGCGATCCGCCGACCACCACGCGCCGGCGCCGTCGGGCCCGCGCCGCCGCATGGCGTCGCGCGTCGCCATCAGCTCGCGCTCACTCGGCCTGTTCGCCGAGCGGCGGTAGGCGAAAAGACCGTTGATGCCGCACATCTTTTATTATTGGTGCTGTTATTATTATTGGTGGCGGTACGCGGCGTTTGTACCAAAGCTACCGCATATCGGGTGAAATGCTCACCCGAACTGCACGCCAGAATGACTGGTGATCGATAGTAGCAGAAACGTCGACGTCCCAGAACTTTGACCGCTTTGATGCGCCGAAAAACGATCATATCGTTCGACGCCCCTTTCGCAAGGAATAAGTCGATCGCTTTGCGGGGACGCACAACATCCGAACTCGGTTTCGGCGAGAAGAATCTCGAGACGTCTCAGTCATTCCATGCGTCGGAATGCAAGCCAGAGAACTTTCTACGATATAGTACTGTCTGTGACGGAATAGCACATCTGGAATTCAGTTTAATGCCAACCAATAGACTGATATATTCCATATAGTCTCACCGAATACATCGAGTGGCGAACGCGCGGGCGGATCACCGGCGAAAATTCAATCGTCCACGGTTGCTTTCTGTCCACCGCAGACGGGGGGCTTGCCAGCCGCGCCCGTCCTATCGCAAATCGTCATGGGGCGTCGGGGATCAGGGTGGGACCGGCAAATTTGACGCACGCATCGTTGCCAGCGGACCTGCATCGGCTCGAAGCTGAAGCGATCCATATATTCCGCGAAGTGGTGGCCGAATTCCGCAGGCCGGTGCTGCTTTACTCGATCGGCAAGGACTCGTCCGTCCTTCTGCACGTGGCGCGAAAGGCGTTCTTTCCGGCGCCGCCCCCGTTTCCGATCCTGCATATCGACACGACGTGGAAGTTTCGCGAAATGATCAGCTTTCGCGACGACACCGCGCGCCGCCTGGGGCTTCATCTGATCGTCCACATCAATCGCGACGGCTTGGCGCGCGGCATCGATCCGTTCACGCACGGCGCCTCGCTCTATACCCACGTCATGAAGACTGAAGCGCTGAAACAGGCGTTGACCGCGCACGGTTTCGATGCCGCCTTTGGCGGCGCCCGCCGCGACGAAGAGCGCAGCCGCGCCAAGGAGCGCATCTTCTCGTTCCGCTCCGCCGATCACGCCTGGGATCCGAAGAAACAGCGGCCCGAGCTTTGGCACATCTACAATTGCCGCGTCGGCGCCGGCAAATCCATTCGCGTGTTCCCGCTGTCCAACTGGACGGAGCTCGACGTCTGGCGCTACATCGCGCAGGAGGAGATCCCGGTCGTCCCGCTCTATTTCGCGGCGCCGCGGCCGGTCGTTGCGCGCGGCGGCGGCCTCATCGTTGTCGATGACGAGCGCTTCCGGCTCGAGCCCGGTGAAAGCGTCTTGACCCGCATGGTTCGTTTCCGCACGCTCGGTTGTTATCCGCTGACCGGCTGCATCGAATCGACCGCCGCGTCGGCCGCCGAGATCGTCGCGGAGATGGAAGCGGCCCGCACGTCGGAGCGCGCCGGCCGGCTGATCGATCATGATCAGACCAATTCGATGGAAAAGAAGAAACGTGAAGGTTATTTCTGAGCGCAGGATCGTCGAAGCCGTCGCGGCGGACTCACTCGGGGTCGGCCGCGATCAGCTTTGCGTGCTCACCTGCGGATCGGTCGACGACGGCAAATCGACGCTGATCGGGCGTCTGCTCTTGGACGCCGCGCTCGTCGCCGATGACCACTACGCGGCCCTGGCGCGCAATTCGAGAACGCACGGCACCGTGCCGGGCGACCTCGATCCCGCCTTGCTGGTCGACGGCCTCGAAGCCGAGCGCGAGCAGGGCATCACCATCGATGTCGCCTACCGCTATTTCGGCACGCCGCGGCGCCGCTTCGTCGTCGCCGACACGCCGGGCCACAAGGATTATACGCGCAACATGGCCACGGGGGCCTCGACCTCCGATCTCGCCATTCTTTTGGTCGACGCCGGCAAAGGTCTCGCCGAGCAGACCCGCCGTCACGCTTGCATCTGCGCGCTGTTGGGGATTCGCCATTTCGTCCTGGCGGTCAACAAGATGGACCTGGTCGGTTTCGACCGCCAGAAGTTCGAGCAAATTCGCGACGCGTTCGTCGCGTTCGCCGCCCGGTTTCCCGCCCATCACTCTCCCGCCCATCACTCTCCCGCCCATCACTCTCCCGCCCATGACTTTCCCGCCCATGACATAGTCGCCATTCCGATTTCGGCGCTCTTGGGCGACAACGTCGTTCACGCCAGCGCGCACATGCCGTGGTATCAAGGGCCGCCGCTGCTGCAGCATCTCGAATCCGTCGTCGTTGCCGCCGAGCCGGCTGCCGGCCCGCTGCGGCTGCCGGTGCAATACGTCAACCGGCCGAACGCCGCGTTCCGCGGCTATGCGGGAACCCTCGCGTCCGGCTCGCTCTATCCCGACATGGAGATCGTCATCGCGCGCACGGGGGCGCGGTCCCGCATCGAGCGTATCGTGACCATGGACGGCGACCTCGAGCGCGCTGCCACCGCGGATGCGGTGACCGTGGTACTGGCCGACGCCATCGACGTGTCGCGCGGCGACATCATGGCTTCGCCCGATCGGCCTCCCGAAAGGGCCGACGCCTTCGCCGCGCATCTGGTGTGGATGGCACAAACGCCGCTCTCGCCCGGCAGAACCTATCTTTTGAAATCCGGCGGCCAGATGTCCGGCGCCATGGTGAGCGAACTCAAACATCGCGTGGACATCGAGACTTTCGATCACCTGGCCGCCAAGGAACTTCACCTCAACGAGATCGGCTACGTTAATATCGCGACCACCGAGCCGGTGTGCTTCGATCCCTACGACGAGAATCGGGATACCGGCGGCTTCATCCTGATCGACCGTCACACCAACGCGACGGTGGCCGCGGGAATGATCCGCTTCGCCCTGCGCCGCGGCGCCAACACCTTCTGGCAATCGTTCGAGGTGACCAAACAGGCGCGCGCGCGGCTCAGCGGCCAAAAGGCGGCGTTGCTGTGGTTCACCGGCCTGTCCGGCGCGGGCAAGTCGACCATCGCCAACATCCTGGAAAAGAAGCTGCACGCGCTCGGCAAGCACACTTTCCTGCTCGACGGCGACAATGTCCGCCACGGGCTCAACCGCGATCTCGACTTCAGCGAAGCGGGTCGCGTCGAGAATATCCGCCGCGTGGCCGAGGTGGCGAAGCTGTTCGTCGATGCCGGCTTGATCACGCTGGTGGCGTTCATCTCGCCGTTCCGCGCCGAACGGGAGATGGCGCGCGAAAACGTCGAGCCCGGGGAATTCGTCGAAATCTTCGTCGACACCCCGCTCGATGTCTGCGAGCAGCGCGATCCGAAGGGGCTGTACAAGATGGCGCGGCGCGGCGAGCTGAAAAATTTCACCGGCCTGGATTCGCGCTACGAGCCGCCGCAAAATCCCGAATTGACGCTGGACGCGCGGAACGAAAGCGCCAGCGACCTCGCGGATCGCATCATCGGGTTCATGCAGGAGCGGGGCATGCTGTCTTAAGCTCGTGCCGGGCGGGCACCGGAACGCCGCTGCGGGAATTCCTGCACGCCGACGATCTGGCGCGGGCGGTCGTGTTCTGTCTCGACCGCTACGACGGCTACGCGCACATCAATAATTGCGGCGCCGGCAGCGAGGCTTCCATCCGCGACCTCGCTGAAATCGTCGCGCGCGTGGTGGACTATCAGGGCAAGATCGCGCTCGACCCGACCAAGCCGGACGGAACGCCGTACAAGCTCATGGATTCGGGCCGCATCGCCGCGCTCGGCTGGGCGCCCGAGGTCCCGCTTGAAGACGGCGTCCGCGCGCCGCCTATCGATCGTACCTCGAAAACAACGTCGCCACCGCGGCTTGATCGCGCCACGCCGACATCGGCGGCCGCGTCGCGTCGCGGACACGCGTGGCGTCGCGCGGGCTCTCCTTCGGCAAGGCGCAACCGGAAGGTAATAAAATGGTTGTGAACCCGCCGAGGTTCAGTGATAATAAAAAAGGTACCGCCGGTTGCGGTTGTGGCGGCCGCGTCCCGGCGGGCTCCTCGAATATGGCGGATTTGCGTGGCTCGTTTGAACCTGCGCCGGAAAATGCCGTCCTCGCATGCGCGACTGCTGCCGCATGTGGCGCTATGGGACGTTGCATGGGGCGGCCTCAGTCCGGTTGCCGCCTTTCTCTTGCGCGATGGCGCGCTGGTTCGGCCGGTCGGCGTCGCCACCTATTGCGCGGTCGCGCTGGTTGCTTCGTTACTCGTCTTTCAATGGTTTCAGACCAGTTCGCCGATCTCGCGGTTTTATTCGATCAGCGACGCGCTCGAACTCGCGAAGGCGTGCGTGCTGATCGCGGCACTGTCCGCGGTCGCGGCCTTCATGCTCACGCGGCTGGATGACGCGCCGCGGTCGATCCCGATCCTCCACCTGATGCTGCTGATGTTCGGATTGCTCGGTTTGCGCATGCTGCTGCGGTTGCGTGAAACGCGCCGCGACACGCCGCCGCCCGATGCCGCCGACCACGCCGAGCACGTCCTGCTCATCCAAGCCTCGCGGCTCGCTTGGTTCTTCGTCAGGATGATGGACGAGTTCGCCCCGGGCCGCTGCCAGATCGTGGCCATCTTGGACGAACGGCCGGAACTGATACACCGCTCGCTGAGCGGTTATCCGATCGTCGGCGCGCCGATCGAACTCGAGAAGATCATCGTCGAATATGCCGCGCACGGGGTGCGCATAGACCGCGTGCTGCTCGCGGCGCAACCGCACGAGGTGTCGGCGGCGGCGTGGGAGGAGGTCTGCCGCGTGTGCCGGGAACTTCGCGTCGGCTTCGAGGTTCTGCCGGAGCGATGGATTGCCCGGCAACCGGCCGCGGTCGAGGACGAGCCGAGCGCGCCGCGCGTCGAGAAATGGCCCGCGGCTGCGGACGCCGGCTTGCGACCCGCACTCGTTGGACCGTATTGGACCGTCAAACGTTTCGCCGACGTCGTCGTCGCGCTGGGCTTCATGATCGTGACGTTCCCGGTCGCTCTCCTCGTCGGCGCGCTCGTTCTCAGTGATGTCGGTGCGCCCATCGTGTTCTGGCAACGCCGGGTCGGCCGCGACGGTGGTCCGCTTTACTTGTACAAATTCCGCACCCTGCAAACGCCGTTCGACCGGCGGACCAAAGAAAAACGCGATGTGCGCGAGGCCTCCGCACTGGCGCGGTTCCTGCGCGTCACGCGGCTCGACGAATGGCCGCAGCTGTGGAACGTCCTGTCCGGCGAAATGTCCCTGATCGGCCCGCGGCCGCTGTTGCCGATCGATCAGCCGATGCAGTCGTCGTTCCGCCTCGCGGTCAGACCCGGGGTTACCGGCTGGGCCCAGGTGTGCGGCGGCAGACTGATATCGGTCGACGAGAAGAACGCGCTCGACGAATGGTACATACGTCACGCCTCACTGCGCCTCGATCTGGCGATTCTTGCGCGCACCGTGGTGATGCTATCGACCGGCGAGCGCCGGAACGAAGCCGCCATCGCAGCGGCGCTGCGCGAGCGCTCGCGCGGCGAGGTCACGATGATACCCAAGCTGTCGGAAGCCGCGGTGGCCGCGCTGCCGGATGACATGATCGGCAAATTCGGCGCCGTCGGCTCCTAGACCAGCCGGCGAAGCTTCTTGACGCGGATCAGCGCGCTCATGCGACCTCGAAGCGCGAGATGACGTCGTCCGGAATCGGATGCGACTTGATCTTGGCCGGATCGGCGGTATCGCGGATCGCCCAGACCCGCGTTTCATGTCCCTCGACCAGAACGGTGCCGTCGCGCCGAAGGACGCGATGCGCCACGTCGAAGCTCGACCGGCGGAACTCCGCCATGTGCGACTGCAGCTCGATCTCGTCGCCGAACCGCGCCGGGGTGACGAAGGCAGCGCCGGCGTCGACCAGCGGGATGCCGAAGATGTCGAGCTTTTCCCGCAATTCATGTGGTTTGACATCAAGCGCCGCCGCGAACAGCGCCCAGGTGCCCCAGTCGAAGAACTCGAAGAAGCGGCTGTTGAGAACGATCCCGACGGGGTCGCAATAGCCCCATTCGATGGTGAACTGCCGCCGACTGACCAGTTTGGCCATGCGCGCCGATATCCCTTGCCCCATATCGCACCATCGAAGCTCGTGGCGGGGCTGTCAAACGATCCGCACACGGAGCGGTGCTGCCTATTTCTTAGTCAAAGTCAGCATATCAATTCCATAGCCCCCGCCTAAAAATTAATCCGCAGCAAACGACGCGGACGTCGGCGCGATCGGAATTGAGACGCAGAATCAAACACATACCCTCTGTGACAGCTTGGCACGCTCCTTGCGATTTACCCGCCGCGGGACGGCGCAAGCCGATTCGCGCGCGTCTAACAGAGGGACATCGCGATGCACAACATAAACAACGCGGCCGCTAAGCGGTCGCGAGGAGGCCGTTGGCTTGCCGCCGCGGCCGGTCTTGCCTTGGGTAGCCTTGCCTTGGGCCTTACGGCGGCACTTCCCGCCCGCGCCGACGACACCATCAAGGTCGGCATTCTCCATTCGCTTTCCGGCACCATGGCCATCAGCGAGACGACGCTGAAGGACGTGATGCTCATGCTCATCGACGAGCAGAACAAAAAGGGCGGCCTGCTCGGCAAGAAGCTCGAGCCGGTCGTGGTCGATCCGGCCTCGAACTGGCCGCTGTTCGCGGAAAAGGCTCGCGAGCTGATCTCAAAGGACAAGGTCGCCGTGGTGTTCGGCTGCTGGACCTCGGTGTCGCGCAAGTCGGTGCTGCCGGTGTTCAAGGAACTGAACTCGATCCTGTTCTACCCGGTGCAGTACGAAGGCGAAGAGAGCGAGCGCAACGTGTTCTACACCGGCGCGGCGCCCAACCAGCAGGCAATTCCTGCGGTCGAGTATCTCGCGAGCAAGGAAGGCGGCTCGGTGAAGCGTTGGGTGCTGGAAGGCACCGACTACGTCTATCCACGCACGACCAACAAGATTCTCGAGGCCTACCTTAAGGACGTACTCAAGGTGGCCCCCGAGGACATCATGATCAACTACACGCCGTTCGGCTTCTCCGACTGGCAGACCGAGGTCGCGGCGATCAAGAAGTTCGGCTCCGCCGGCAAGAAGACCGCCGTGGTGTCGACCATCAACGGCGACGCGAACGTGCCGTTCTACAAGGAACTCGGCAACCAGGGCATCAAGGCGACCGACATTCCGGTCGTGGCGTTCTCGGTCGGCGAAGAAGAGCTCGCCGGTCTCGATACCAAGCCGCTGGTCGGCCACCTCGCCGCCTGGAACTATTTCGAGTCGATCAAGACCCCGGCGAACGAAGCCTTCATCAAGGAGTGGCACGAGTTCATCAAGAACCCGAAGCGCACCACCAACGACCCGATGGAAGCGCATTACATCGGCTTTAACATGTGGGTGAAGGCGGTGCAGAAGGTCGGCAGCACCGATCCGGACAAGGTGATCGCCGCGCTGCCCGGGCACGCAGGCGCCGAACCTCACCGGCGGCATCTCGACCCTGTTGCCGAACCATCACATCACCAAGCCGGTCTTTATCGGCGAAATCCGCCCGGACGGTCAGTTCGACGTGGTGTGGAAGACCAAGGGCCTGGTGCCCGGCGACGCCTGGTCGGATTATCTGCCCGGCTCGAAGGACCTCGAGGCCGACTGGGTCACGCTCAAGTGCGGCAACTACAACAAAGTGACGAAGAAGTGCGGCGGGGCCTCCTGACCGCCACTCTCTGATCGGTATGAACGTCGTAGCATCGGGAAGGCGGTCGACGCCGCCTTCCCAACTTCCAGGCCGGGGACCATGCCCATGCGTTTCCATCGAGCTAGTCTCGCTACGCTCATATTGGTCCTCGGCTTCGTGCTGTGGTGCGCTGCCGCCCGCGCCGCCGGTCTCGAGGAGGCGCTCGCGCATTTCACTGCCGACGACTTCAGCGAAACCTCGGACGGCATCAGTGCCGTGGCCGCGAGCGGCAGTCCGCGCGCCGAAGCCATCATCCGCGCCCTGCAAAACGGCCAGCTGATGTTCTCGGCCGAACGCAGGGCGGTGTACATCCAGGACGACACTGGCAAGCTGACCGACGCCGCCACCGGCGCGCCGATTTCCGGTGCTGCGCCGGCCGATCTCGAAATGGTGCGCATCAACAACCGGCTGCGCGGCGCGCTCGACGCGGCGGTCGGCGCGCTCACGCTGCTCGCGAGCAATCCCGAGACGCGGTACGAGGCGGCGCAGGCCGTTTTCAAGTCGCGCGACGACACCGCGTTGCCGGCGCTGCAGACCGCTCTTGCCAAGGAACAGGACCCCCGCCTCAAGCGCGCCATGCTCGAGGCGCGCGCCGCGATCGTGTTGTTCCGCGACGACACCAAGGAAGAGGACAGGCTCGCCGCTGTCGACATCATCCGTCAGCGCGGCGATCAGGACGCGCTCGGCTTGCTCTCGAGCTTGCCCGCCGGCGCCTCGCCGGCCGTGACGAAGGCGGCTGCGAGCGCAATCGCCACGATACAGAACCGCCTGGTGCTGTGGAACACGGTGCAGAATGCCTGGTACGGCATTTCGCTCGGCTCGGTGCTTCTTCTTGCCGCCATCGGCCTTGCCATCACCTTCGGCGTGATGGGCGTCATCAACATGGCGCACGGCGAGATGGTGATGCTCGGCGCCTATGTCACGTTCGTCGTGCAGGAGCTTATTCGCAACCACGATCCGGCGCTGTTCGACTATTCGCTGGCCATCGCGCTGCCGTTGTCTTTCATTTTCTCCGCGTTTGTCGGCATCCTGATCGAGCGCTTCATCATCCGGTTTCTCTACGGCCGGCCGCTCGAGACCTTGCTGGCGACCTGGGGTCTGTCGCTCATCCTGCAGCAGGCGGTGCGCTCGACGTTCGGCCCGAACAACCGCGAGGTCGGTAATCCGTCATGGATGAGCGGCGCGTTCGAGCTCGGCGGCATCACTATCACCTACAACCGGCTCTGGATCGTCTGCTTTGCGCTCGCGGTGTTCGTCGCGCTGCTCGGCATCCTGCGCTATACGCGGTTCGGTCTGGAAATGCGCGCGGTGACGCAAAACCGGCCGATGGCCGCGTCCATGGGCATCCGCACCGGCCGCGTCGACGCCCTCACCTTCGGGCTCGGCTCGGGCATCGCCGGCATCGCCGGCGTCGCCTTGTCGCAGATCGACAATGTCAGTCCCAATCTCGGCCAAGGCTACATCATCGACAGCTTCATGGTGGTGGTGTTCGGCGGGGTCGGTAATCTCTGGGGCACGCTGGTCGGCGCCTTCACGCTCGGCATCGCCAACAAGTTCCTCGAACCCTATGCCGGCGCCGTGCTCGGCAAGATCGCGATCCTGGTGCTGATCATTCTCTTTATTCAAAAGCGGCCGCGGGGCATGTTTGCGCTCAAGGGCCGCGCGGTGGAGGCCTGAGGTGAGAAGAAGGGCGACGTCGTGACCAGGCATCTCCTCATCCGTTCCCTCGACCGCGGCGCGGTGGCCTTCATCATCGTAGTGGCCGCGCTCGCCGTGATCGTGCCGGTGTTCAATCTCGCGGTGCCGGAGACGTCTGCGTTCCATCTACCGACCTATCTGGTCGCGCTGTTCGGCAAATACGCCACCTACGCGCTGCTCGCTTTGTCGATCGACCTGATCTGGGGCTATTGCGGCATTCTCTCGCTCGGCCACGGCGCCTTCTTCGCGCTCGGCGGCTACGCCATGGGCATGTATCTGATGCGCCAGATCGGCACCCGCGGCGTCTACGCCGATCCGATCCTGCCGGATTTCATGGTGTTCCTGAACTGGAAGGAGCTGCCGATCTATTGGTACGGCTTCCAGTTCTTCCCCTACGCGTTCCTGATGATCTTCCTGGTGCCCGGCGTGCTCGCCTTCGTGTTCGGCTGGTTCGCGTTTCGCAGCCGTGTCACCGGCGTCTATCTGTCGATCATCACCCAGGCGCTGACCTACGCGCTGATGCTCGGCTTCTTCCGCAACAATTTCGGCTTCGGCGGCAACAACGGCCTCACCGATTTCAAGGACATTCTGGGCTTCAACGTCCAGGCCGAGGCGACGCGCAACGCGTTGTTCTCGATCTCCTGTTTGGCGCTCATCCTCGCGTTCCTGCTGTGCCGCGCCATCATCGCCTCGAAGTTCGGCAAGGTGCTGATCGCCATTCGCGATGCGGAAACCCGTGTCCGCTTCATCGGCTACCGGGTGGAATCCTATAAGCTGTTCGTCTTCACGCTTTCCGCCTGCATGGCCGGCCTGGCTGGCGCGCTCTATGTGCCGCAGGTCGGCATCATCAATCCGAGCGAGTTCGCGCCCGGCAATTCCATCGAGGCGGTGATCTGGGTCGCGGTCGGCGGCCGCGGCACGCTCACAGGGGCGGCGCTCGGCGCGGTCGTGGTCAACTACGCCAAGACCTACTTCACCTCCGGGGCGCTGGCGCCGTACTGGCTGTTCCTGCTCGGCGCGCTGTTCGTCGTCGTCACCCTGCTGCTGCCGCGCGGCATCATCGGCACGCTGCGGCACTGGACCGCGTTGCGGCGCGACCGCGCTTCCGCCGCCGCCGAGGACGGCGTGCGCGAGCCGCTGCCGGCCGAATAAGGATTTTGCGATGGAAGCCCTCACCTCAGCGCTCCTCTATCTCAACGGCGTCACGGTCTCGTTCGACGGCTTTCGGGCGCTCAACAATCTCTCGTTCGCGGTCGAGCCCGGCGAGATGCGTGCCATCATCGGCCCGAACGGCGCCGGCAAGACCACGATGATGGACGTCGTCACCGGCAAGACCCGCCCCGACACCGGCGAGGCCGTTTTCGACGGCCTGCACAATCTGACCCGGCTCGACGAAACCGAGATCGCCAACCTCGGCATCGGCCGCAAATTCCAGAAGCCGACCGTGTTCGACAGCCACACGGTGTTCGACAACCTCGAATTGGCGCTCAAGGCCGACCGCAGCGCGCGCGCCTCGCTGCTGTGGCGGGAGACGCCGCAGGAACATCATCGCGTCGATGAATTGTTGGAGATCATCCGCCTGACTGCGGTGCGCGATCGTCTGGGCGGCAGCCTGTCGCACGGGCAGAAACAATGGCTCGAAATCGGCATGCTGCTGGCGCAGGACCCGAAGCTCCTTCTGGTCGACGAACCGGTTGCCGGCATGACCGACGTGGAGACGCGGCAGACGGCCGAACTGCTCAAGCAGATCAATCGCGAGCACACGGTCGTCGTGGTCGAGCACGACATGACGTTCGTGCGCGAGCTCGGCGTCAAAGTCACCTGTTTGCACGAGGGCTCCGTGCTCGCCGAGGGCTCGATCGACCAGGTTTCGACCAACGAGCGCGTGGTCGAGGTGTATTTGGGGCGGTGAGATAGCATGCTCGACGTCAACGCCATCGATCTGCACTACGGCGCGGCGCAGGCGCTGCGCGCGGTTTCGCTCAAGGCCGAGCCGGGCAAGGTCACCTGTGTGCTCGGCCGCAACGGGGTCGGCAAGACGAGCCTCTTGGACGCGCTCGCCGGCCAGCATTTTGTCAGCCGCGGCACCATCATCTGGGAAGACCACGACATTACCGCGCTGCGGCCGCCCGAACGCGCCCGGCGCGGCATTTCCTACGTGCCGCAAGGCCGCGAGATTTTTCCGCTGCTCACCGTCGAGGAAAATCTGCGCACCGGCTACGCGCCGCTCAAGCGCGAGGATCGCACGATCCCCGACGACGTCTTCACGCTGTTCCCCGTCCTCAAGGACATGCTGCGGCGGCGCGGGGGCGACCTCTCCGGCGGCCAACAGCAGCAACTCGCCATCGGCCGCGCGCTGGTGATGCGGCCGCGGCTTCTGCTGCTCGACGAACCGACCGAAGGCATCCAGCCGTCGATCATCAAGGACATCGGCCGCGCCATTTCCTACCTGCGTTCGCTCGGCAAGATCGCCATCGTGCTGGTCGAGCAGTATCTCGACTTTGCGCGCGAACTCGGCGATCATTTCGCTGTCATGGACCGCGGCGCCGTCGTCTATTCCTGCGATCGCGACAACATCGACGAAGAAGCGGTGAAGCGGGCGATGGCGATTTGAGGTCTTTGTCTTTTTGATATTTTCGTCCGATGATCGGCGTCGCAGGGGAGGGGCGGCAATTTGCTGGCGAACGCATCCGTGGATGACGATATCTTCGCCGGCAATCGCGCGTTCGGCCGCATCGCGCTGACCGTCGCCGCCGCGGCGGGCGTCAGCCGCCGCGCGCGCGTGCACGAAGCCGG
The DNA here is from genome assembly GCA_963745155.1 of uncultured Pseudomonadota bacterium. Classification (GTDB taxonomy): domain Bacteria; phylum Pseudomonadota; class Alphaproteobacteria; order Rhizobiales; family Xanthobacteraceae; genus BOG-931. Next base: position 209,386 of record CAVUWO010000010.1, read on the forward strand.
CGCGCTGCGGGTGCGCTTTCCCAATACCGTATCGCGCGAAAACCTCGACGCCGTGATCGTCAACACCGCCGGCGGGATGGCGGGCGGCGACCGCTTCGGCATCGATATCGCGGTCGGCCCCGGCGCCGGGCTCACCGTTACCACCGCCGCGGCGGAAAAGATCTACCGCTCGCACGGGCCGGACACCGCGCTCGCCATCAGGCTCGACGTCGCCGCCGGCGCGACGCTCGCCTGGCTGCCGCAGGAGACGATCCTGTTCGACCGCGTGCGGCTCGCGCGCACGATCGACGTGACGCTTGCGCCTGGCGCGAGCCTCCTCGTCGCCGAAGCGGTCGTGTTCGGCCGCGCCGCCATGGGCGAAACGGTCCGCGACGGCTGCTTGTTCGACCGCTGGCGCGTGCGCCTCGACGGCAGGCTGATTTTTGCCGAGACGCTCCGCCTCGATGACGCCATCGCGCAGCGGCTCGCGCAACGCGCGGTCGCCGCCGGCGGCGTCGGCATCGCGACGGTGCTCAAATTCCCCGGCGACGAAACGGGCGTTGCGGCGGTGCGCGCGATCGGAGAAACTTGCGTCGGGGAAGTCGGCGTTTCTGCCTGGAACGGGCTGACGCTGGCGCGCCTCGTCGCGAAGGACGGAGCGTCGCTGCGTCGCGATCTCGCCGCCGTCGTGACGGCGCTGGGCGAACGGCACGTGCCGCGGCTTTGGTTGAACTGAAGGGCTATCCATGCATCTCACTCCGCGCGAGAAAGACAAGCTGTTGATCGCCATGGCGGCGATGGTGGCGCGGCGACGACTCGAGCGCGGCGTCAAGCTCAATCATCCCGAAGCGGTGGCGCTCATTTCCGACTTCATCCTGGAAGGCGCGCGCGACGGCCGCAGTGTGGCGCAATTGATGGAAGAGGGCGCCCATGTCGTCACCCGCGCCCAGGTGATGGACGGCATCGCCACGATGATCCCCGAGATTCAGGTCGAGGCGACGTTTCCGGACGGGACCAAGCTGGTGACGGTGCATGAGCCGATCCGATAGATGCCGTACGAATCCGATCCGATCGCGGAAAAACTGAACAGGCTGGTGAGCGGCCAGGAACTTTACTTTGGGTTGATCGACTTCGATGGATTAAATCCGGCAGAACAAGTGCTGATTGGTGTCTGGGAGCTGGTAAACGAAGTCTACAATGGCGGGTTTATACAATATTTTCATAATTCGAGCCGTGCACGCTCTAAGCCGATGATCCAATTGCTTCGTCTCATCGAGGCTGATCGAGCGGCCGCTATACTTGAAGAAGCGATTGCTTTAGTCGGTCCGGGAACTCGTTGGGGTGATGAGCGTAGTTACAGAGCAGCCGTCGAGACAATGTCCGGAGAAATGTGGAAAAAGGTCAGAGACGTTGAGAGCGCTCTCTACAGCGAGCTCGATGATCTGCATCGTCTTGTTTTCAGCTACCTCTCGAAACATCGCGATAAGATCGACGCACCCCCTGATTTTTGGACGGAGATTGCATGAACATGACTCCCGGCGAATACTTCATCAAAGACGGCGACATCGAGCTCAATGCCGGCCGCAAGGCGGTGACGCTCACGGTTGCCAATACGGGCGATCGGCCGATCCAGGTCGGCTCGCACTATCATTTCTACGAGACCAATCCGGCGCTCGAGTTCGACCGCGCTATGGCGCGTGGCATGCGGCTCGACATCGCCGCCGGCACCGCGGTGCGGTTCGAGCCCGGCCAGACCCGCGACGTCCATCTGGTGGCGCTCGCCGGCGGCCGCACGGTGTACGGCTTCCGGCAGGAACTGATGGGCAAGCTCGACAGGACGGCCGCGCCCAAGCGGGGGCGAACCTAAAGAGCAAATAAAGCCGGACAGCAAACAAAGCCCACCCGCGCAAAGAGAACAAAAGATCATGACGGGCGGGCTTGCGCATGCCCACCCGTCACGTTCTCAGCCCTGCTGCCCGCGGCTGGGACCGGGGATCGGATCCGCCTCCGTGCGACTCCGGCAGCGGCTTCGCCGCGTCTGCCGACCCGATCTCGGCGATCTCTCACATCCGGCAGCGCCAAACGCGATCGATCTGGCAATGATGATAGCGCAGCGTTTTTGTTCTGCAAGTTAAAGTGCATCAAATACCGTCGCGCTCCGACATGGGGATAAGACTGGGGATTTTTGTGCGTCGTTGTGTAAGACGGGCGTGAACGCCCGTTTGCCTCGCAATGACGATCGGGCGAACTGCCAACAACTACGGAGACCGTCATGCCAGCAAAAATAAGCCGCGCCGTCTACGCCGACATGTTCGGCCCGACCACCGGCGACCGCGTGCGGCTCGCCGACACCGATCTCATCATCGAGGTGGAGAAGGATTTCTGCACCTACGGCGAAGAGGTCAAGTTCGGCGGCGGCAAGGTGATCCGCGACGGCATGGGGCAGAGCCAGATCAGCAGCCAACAGGGCGCGGTCGATACCGTCATCACCAACGCGCTGATCGTCGACCATTGGGGGATCGTCAAGGCCGACGTCGGCCTCAAGGACGGCCGGATTTTCGCCATCGGCAAGGCCGGCAATCCCGATATCCAGCCCGGCGTCACCATCATCGTCGGGCCCCGGCACCGAGGTGATCGCGGGCGAAGGCAAAATCCTCACCGCCGGCGGCTTCGACACCCACATTCATTTCATCTGTCCGCAACAGGTCGACGAAGCGCTGATGTCGGGCGTCACCTCGATGCTCGGCGGCGGCACCGGCCCGGCGCACGGCACTTTCGCCACCACCTGCACGCCGGGGCCGTGGCACATCGCGCGCATGATCCAGGCCGCCGACGACTTTCCCGTCAATCTCGGCTTCGCCGGCAAGGGCAACGCGTCGCGGCCGGCGGCGCTGGAAGAGATGATCAAGGCCGGCGCTTGTGCACTCAAGCTGCACGAGGACTGGGGCACGACGCCGGCGGCGATCGATTGCTGCCTCTCCGTCGCCGACGACTACGACATTCAGGTGATGATCCACACCGACACGCTCAACGAATCCGGCTTCGTCGAGGACACCATCAAGGCGTTCAAGGGCCGCACCATCCACGCCTTCCACACCGAAGGCGCCGGCGGCGGCCATGCGCCGGACATCATCAAGGTCGCGGGGCTGAAGAACGTGCTGCCGTCCTCGACCAATCCGACGCGGCCCTACACCAAAAACACCATCGACGAGCATCTCGACATGCTGATGGTGTGCCACCATCTCGATCCGTCGATCGCCGAGGACCTCGCCTTCGCCGAAAGCCGCATCCGCAAGGAGACGATCGCGGCGGAGGACATTCTGCACGACCTCGGCGCGCTCTCGATGATGTCGTCGGACAGCCAGGCCATGGGCCGGCTCGGCGAAGTCATCATCCGCACCTGGCAGACCGCCGACAAGATGAAGAAGCAGCGCGGGCGCGCTGCCGCAGGACAAGGGCGACAACGACAATTTCCGCGTCAAGCGCTACATCGCCAAATACACCATCAACCCGGCGATCGCGCACGGCGTCTCCAAGCTGATCGGCTCGGTCGAGAAGGGCAAGCTCGCCGATCTCGTGCTGTGGTCGCCGGCGTTCTTCGGCGTCAAGCCCGACTGCATCATCAAGGGCGGCTCGATCGTCGCCGCGCCGATGGGCGATCCCAACGCCTCGATCCCGACGCCGCAGCCGGTGCACTACCGGCCGATGTTCGGCGCCTACGGGCGCGCCCGCACCGCCTCGTCGGTGGTGTTCGCCTCCAAGGCCGCGGTCAAGCTCGGGCTCGGCAAGAAACTCGGCATCGAGAAGGAGCTGTTCGCGGTCGAGAACACGCGCGGAAAAATCTCCAAAAAGAGCATGATCCACAACGACGCTACGCCCGATATCGAGGTCGATCCCGAGACCTACGAGGTCCGCGCCGACGGCGAGCTTCTCACCTGCGCGCCGGCCGAAACCCTGCCGATGGCGCAGCGGTATTTCTTGTTTTGACATTATCCGTTTCCCGGACGCGACGCGAACGGCGCGATCCGGGACCTTCATAGGCATCAGAACCGCCACGCCAGCACCTGCTCGACGGCGCTGCGCCGAATGACCCACTCGATGTGCGTCGAAGGCGCAACGCGGTGCGGTCCGCCAGCGATGACCGCTTGTCGCGCCGCGGCGAGTTTTGCGTGCGGTACGTCGGGAAGGGCGCGGGTCAGGCAGGCGGTCGGCTCGCCGACGCAGCGGCGGTGGCGCAGGCACGGTCGCGACGGGCAGTTGTGCCAGAGGCCGAGCGCGTCGCAATAGAGGCGGTGGGTCGTGCGATAGGCGGCGTCGATCAACGCCCGGTTTTCCAGCGCCGACCGCCGTTTGGTGAAGTTCCGGTCGTTCGCCGGCTTGTCGCGCCACGCGGGCATGATTCGAACCTCCGCGCAAATCCGTGCAATAAAATGCCGTTCTCGCGACGCCTGTGCGCCCGAGTTTTGTCGGCACGAAGCAAACAAACGACGGCCGGGCCCGATCTTCGTCAGATGGCGCCGGTGGTGGGACCGGCCGCCGTCAAGATCTTGCGCGGATAAACCTCGTCATTGCGAGGAGCGCAGCGACGAAGCAATCCAGAGTCCGCGGCAGTGACTCTGGATTGCTTCGCTCCGCTCGCAATGACGAACAGGAGAGCGGAACGCCGACAAACGCTGTTCAACAACCTCCGCACCTCGCGGCGCGGCACGCGCCCGTGCGGGCGCGCTCGCCTGTCGGCGTTCCACCACGGCGCTTGCGGTCGCGACCGAACGCCACCGCTCAGCTTCAGCTTACGCACTTCCCGGGACACGGTCGGAGCGCGCGGCCCCGATGGTTCGAAAGGCCGCGCGCCTTTTTCGCGGGCATTACCCGCGCCTTCCTGTCCAAGTTCAGCGAGTTCCAACTCGCAGACCGGTCGTGGTGCCGGCCGGACGTATCTTGCCGAAGCCGCCCGGGAGCGGAGGTGACGAGCCCCCACCCGCGGGAACCGCCCCGCTCCACCCGCCGGTGTCGAGCCGGATGGCGTCCTGGTACGTGAGCGGGATTGGTGACGTGTATCGTAAACAGGGACAGCTGTCAAGGACTAAAATCCTCATTCCGGCACCGGCTATCACACGCGCAAGCCCCTGAAATCTAGCCTACCCTACGCGCTGCTCGCTCAGCCTTACGTGCCGGTGAAAGGCTCTTCGGCCTGGAACGCGACGCCGACACGATCCTCTTTGCGCCAGGCAACCCGGCACAGGCGCGAGGGCGGTATGAGTATGAATTCATCGGGAAGGACGCAGTCAGCGGGAATTGCGAGCTGCGCGCCGCCTTGGGAGATATCGATAATGGTGCACTCGTATCGGACCGCGTCACCAAACGTGATCTCCGCGGCCATATGCACGGCCTTTCGCGGATGCTGGCGTCGCTCGGTGTCGATGTACCCATAGTCCGGCCGCAATGATGCTCGTGACATCCAACTCTCCGTGATACCCAAGCCCGCCCACAAAGTGCCTGCCCGCAAAGTGTCGCCCGCAAAGCTTAAACGAAGGCCTAAAAGGCTAAACGGGGCCTGTTCCGCGCCACTTCCCGTGAGTAATCCCAGGCGCCATCCAGCGAGTTCTAACTCACAGATGGGCGTGGTGCCGGCCGGACGTATCGTGCTGAAGCCGCTCGGGAGCGGAGGTGACGAGCCCGTGCCTTCAGGCGGCCTCGCCGATTTCGATCCGCACAGTGAGTCCCGCCGGTCTCGCCAAATTCATGAGCGCGTCGAGGCTGAATTTATCGATGCGGCCGCGCATCAAGTCGTTCAAGCGTGGTTGCGTCAGCCCCAGGCGATGGGCGGCCTCGGACTGGCTGACCTTCCAACTTTCGACCTTCGATCGTAGCGCGATCATGAGTGCGGAACGCGCCCGCATATTGGCCGCTTCGGCAGCTGTATCTTCGATTGCGTCCCACACGCTCGCGAACTTTTGTCTTTCCATCCTCAGTCCTTCCGCAAGTCACGAAATCGTTTCACCGCGACTTCGATATCGAGTTTTGCGGTGTTCTGGGTCTTCTTCTGGAACGCATGCAGCACCACCACGCGGTCAGCGAGCGTAGCCAGATAGATCACGCGGAATGCACCGGCGCGCGGTCGCGAATACGCAGCTCGCGGACGCCCGGGCCGATCGTCCGCATCGGCTTCCAATCGTCCGGCTCCAAACCACGCTGAACCCGATCGAGTTGGTACCCGGCGGTCTGGCGCGCGCTCGGTGGAAAGTTCCGGAGTCGCGCAAGCGAGTCACCGATAAATTCGACCGGTTTCAACGAAATCCATCCTATATCAAAACGGATATAAAAATCAACCCCGAAAGCGGAAAGCCATGGGCGTATAGCGTAGCGTATTCCGCCGTTCGGCGGTGCCGAAGCGGTGGGTTACGGCTTCGCCCTAACCCACCCTAGCCGCCTCGCCGTCTCATATATTTTGCCATGATTCAGCCAAAGCTTTTGCGATATGGTCAAGCGCGATCAAGAGGGGGCTTGCGTGGTCCGGGAACGCCGATTTGCTTTTGTACTGAAGGCCTTGCTGCCGATCGCGGCGGCGGCGTTCGCCGTATTTTTCTCCGCCGCGGATGCCCGCGCGATCGGGCTCGGCGGGTGCGACGATGCGGCGGAGGTGGCGGTGCTCACGGCGCCGCTGTCGCCGTGGCGGGGCGCGCCCTTGCGGGTCATCGTCGCCGTGGAGAAGCCGACCGACGGGGAATTGTCGCTGATTGGGCCGGACGGTGCCGTCGCGGCCGCGTCGCGGACGCGGCTCGACGGGCCGCCTTATGTCTGGTTTGCCGAGGTGGCGTCGCCGGCGGCGGGGACGTGGCGCGCGCAATTGACGCGCAGTGGCGGTCTCCTGTCCGGCTGCGGCACGGTCACGCGGGAGATCGCGGTTGGGGCGACGAAGCCTGCGCCGCCGGCGCCGACCCCGGGGAGCCTGTGGCCGTTGCGCGCCAACTGGAACCGCGCGACCGAGAAATCTCTATTCCGCGTGGGTCGAAAAACTGTTCGACGCGCCGCTCAACACCGAGCCGTCGTGGCCGGCGCTTTATCCGGTGCTGCGCGACCGCTCGCGCAACGTGCTGTTCAATTATCTCGGCGCCGGCGAAGACGAAGTGCCGATGGCGCTGCGGCCCGACTGCGCCGACCTCGTCTATTTCCTGCGCGCCTATTTCGCCTTCAAGATGGGCCTGCCGTTCGGCTATTCGAACTGCTCGCGCGGCGGCGGTGGCCATCCGCCGCGCTGCGTCGGGTGGACGAGCATTCAAAATACCGGGGCGGCGTCGGGTGGGCTCGGCCCGGCGTTCGGACGTTATCTGCACGTCGTCGCCGACGCCGTGCAGTCCGGCTCGGTGCGGGTGTCGGCGACCGACGAGAACACCGATTTCTACACGGTGCCGCTGACGCAGGAGACGCTGCGGCCGGGCACCGTCTACGCCGACCCGTACGGCCATGTGATGATGCTGGTGAAGCGCGTGCCGGAAGCGGGCGGCGCGGCCGGCGTGTTTTTATCCGTCGACGGCGAGCCCGACGGTACGGTCGCGCGCAAGCGTTTCTGGCGCGGCAACTTTTTGTTCGCGCACGAGCCGTCGCTCGGCTCACCCGGCTTCAAGCGCTTCCGGCCGATCGTGCGCGCGGAGAACGGCGCGCTGCGGCGGCTGACCAACGCCGAGATCGCGCGCGATCCGCAATACGGCGACTTCTCGCTCGAGCAGTCGAAGCTCTCGGTCGAAGAGTTTTACGACCGCATGGACGAAGTGATGTCGCCGGAGCCGCTCGATCCGGTGCGCGCCATGAAGGGCGCGATCAACTCGCTCGAAGAGCAGGTCAAGACGCGCGTCGGCTCGGTCGAGAACGGGCGCAAGTTCCAGAACAGCGGCAAGGGCGAGGCCGGCATGCCGGACGGCGCGGCGATCTTCGCCACCACCGGCGCCTGGGAGGATTTCGCCACGCCGGCGCGCGACTTCCGTTTGTTGATCGCGATCGACGTGGTGCGCGGCTATCCGGATCGCGTGGTGCGGCGGCCCGACCGCTACACCATGCCGTTCGGCAAGAGCGCGGAAGGCGTGAAGGCGGATTTGGAAGGCGTGCTGGCGTCGGAACTGGCGGCGCGCAAGTTCTCCTATACGCGCAGTGACGGCTCGGCCTGGACGCTGACGCTCAAGGACGTGGTCGACCGCGCCGCGGCGCTGGAGATGGCCTACAACCTCAACGACTGCGTCGAACTGCGCTGGGGCGCCGCGGAGGGAAGCGCCGAGGCGGCGACGTGCAAGCGCCGCGCCCCGCCGGCGCAGCGCGCCAAGATGGCGGGCTACCGCGGCTGGTTCCGGGACCGCCACTGGCCGCCGCGGGCTTCGTAGTATCGTCATTGCGAGCCAACGGGTCCGGCCCGAAGTGGCCGGCCCGATGACAGGCTCTGCGAAGCAATCCAGAGTCACTGCCGCCGACTCTGGATTGCTTCGTCGCTGCGCTCCTCGCAATGACGAGCGATGTTTAATCGGACCTTGCTGCGGCGGCGCCGCGCCCTGTATGACGGCACGGAAAGGAATGACAGCCCGTGTGGCGTCCGCCGGAGCGCATCCGATTCGAAGCGGCCTTGGGCCGCGTGCCGTCGGCTGAGGAAGCGGCGGCGTCGCGGCTGTTCTCAGCCGTCGCGGTCGGCCCGGTCGCGCTTACCCAGCGCACCTGGGTGCCGGCGATGGTGCCGTGGCGCGCGACCGCGGATGGTTACGTCACCGACGACGTGGTCGCGTGGTACGAGCGCTTCGCGCGCGGCGAGCCGGGCGCGATCGTGGTCGAGGCGACCGGCATCCGCGACGTGCCGAGCGGGCCGTTGTTGCGCATCGGCCACGACCGTTTTTTGCCGGGGCTGCACCGGCTCACCGAGGCGGTGCGAACCGCGAGCGGCGGCCGCACCCGGCTCTTCATCCAGCTCATCGATTTTCTCGCCATCCGCCGCCGCCCCGAGCGCGGCAAATTCTTCGAGCGGTTCCTGCAGGTGACGCCGGCGCACCGCGCGGCGCTCGGCGATCCTGATTTGTCCGAGGCCGAGGTGCGCGCGCGCCTCGCGCGCTTGAGCGAAGCCGAACTTGCTCGCGTGCTCACCGAGCGGGAATGGGAGGCGCTGCAGTTCGGCTACCGCGAGCGCGTCACCGACGTCGCGCACGCGCACATCCGCGAGCTGCCGCAGGTGCTGCCCGGCTTGTTCGCGGACGCGGCCGTGCGTGCGGAGGAAGCAGGCTTCGACGGCGTCGAACTGCATTACGCCCACGCCTACACGATGGCGTCGTTTCTCTCGCGCACCAACACGCGCACCGACGGCTATGGCGGCGCGGTGGAAAACCGCGGGCGCCTGCCGCTCGAAGTGTTTGCGCGGGTGCGCGGGCGGGTCGGCAAGGATTTTGCCGTCGGCTGCCGTTTTTTGGCGGAGGAATGCATCGACGGCGGCAGCGGCGTCGACGATGCGGTCTTCTTCGGCGTCGCGTTCGCGCGCGCCGGCATGGATTTTCTTTCCACCTCGCGCGGCGGCAAGTTCGACGACGCCAAGCAGCCGGGTGTCGGCAGCGCCGCTTATCCTTATACCGGCCGCAGCGGCTACGAATGCATGCCGCAGTTCATCTCCGACGCGCGCGGCCCGTTCGGCCGCAACGTTGCGGCGACGGCGGCGATCCGGCAGGCGGTGCGCGCGGCGGGCAGCGTCGTGCCGGTCGTCTTGACCGGCGGCATCCACAATTTCGAGATGGCGGAAGATTTGCTGGCGCGCGGCTGCTGCGACATCGTCGGCGCGGCGCGCCAGTCGCTCGCCGATCCCGATTGGTTTCGTAAAGTCCGGCTCGGCTACGGCGGCGACGTTCGTTTGTGCGAGTTCACCAATTACTGCGAAGGGCTCGACCAGAAGCACAAGCCGGTGACCTGCCAGCTCTGGGACAAGCTGCCGGCGGCGCCGGGCGAGCCGCGCACCGCCGACGGCAAACGCCGCCTGACGGCTCCGGCGTGGAGCCCGCCGGGGTAGCGAGCCGTCAAATCCACGCTGCCGACACGCGCTGCAGCAGCGCGACGATCCGCTCGACGATCTCGGGGGGCGTGCCGCTCGTTACGTCGATGGTGATCATCGGCGTCAGTCCGGTGGGCGACAGAATCGCGACGTGATAGCCACTGCCAGCACCCAACTGCTTCAACTTCTCCGGAAGCGTCTCGACCTCGGTGTAGAGTGGAATGCAGCTTTCGTGCAGCAGCGTCCTGAGTGTGGCGTTCTTCGGCATCTCCTTGAATATATCGCGCAGGAATGGCCAGACGCTTGGATCAGTATCCCTGACGAAAAGCAGAACCGGTCGTTGTTTTTCGTTGATGACGCGCAGCGTTTCGTCATTCCAGATTTGCCAAAGGATGCCTTTATCCGGAAATTCGACAGTGGACATTGCTACCAGCCTGCGGCGGCGGCGGCCGCTTGCGGATCATCGTCGCGCCAGTCGGCGGCGATGAAGCGCCGTCCGCTGACGCCATCGGATTTGGTGCTGGCGAGATACGAGGAGCGGCGGCACCATGATCGCGGGATCGAGCAATGTCGATCGCAGATGATCGGGGAAGCCGGCCGGAATCATGCCCGTCGCCGTCGCGCCGCCCGGCAGCAACGCGTTGACGGTGACGCCGGTGCCGCCGAGATCCTGCGACCAGATGATGGTCTCCGATTCCAGCGCCGCCTTGGACGGGCCGTAGGGCGAAAAGCCGCGCCGCCGCATGGTCTCGGCGTTCATCGAGATATTGATGACGCGGCCCCAGCCGGCGGCGAGCATCGCCGGCACCGCGGCGCGCGCCATCAGGAACGGGCCGGTGACGTTGGTGTCGATCACCAGCCGCCACGCTGCGGCAGAAGTTTCCCAGAACCGCGTCGGCTCGGTCATGAAATTTTCGCTGACGTATTTCATGCCGCGCCCGGCATTGTTGACCAGTATGTCGAGGCGGCCGAAGCGCTCGAGCGCGGTCGCGACGATGCGGGCGCAATCGGCTTCCGCAGTGACGTCGGCGATGGCGGGCACGATGCGGCCCGTCGCGGCGGCCTCGGCGGCGACGTGGTCGACCTCATCGCGTTCGCGCGCCGCGGTCGCGACCACGCTCGCGCCGGCGGCGGCGAGCCCGAGCGCCATGGCGCGGCCGAGACCGCGTCCCGCGCCGGTCACGATGGCGACCCGTCCGGCGAGTGATTTTGTGTCGGTCGTCAAAAGGCACCTCCCTGTCGGTGTTCGGTGTCATACGAAATTCGGGCGATCGCTGCACGTGTCACGCAGCACATTGACAATAGTTACAAATGTAACTATTGTGCCGAAGCCGGTGCGCGACCGTCCCGGCACGGGAAGATGAACGCCGAGGAAACGCACCATGAAACTTCAGCAGATTCATCACGTCGCCTATCGCTGTCGCGACGCCAAGGAGACTGTCGACTTCTATAAGAAGGTCCTGGGGATGGACCTCATCATGGCGATGGCCGAGGACAAGGTGCCGTCGACCAAGGCGCCCGACCCCTACATGCACGTGTTCCTCGATGCCGGCGGCGGCAACATCCTGGCGTTCTTCGAACTGCCGAACTCGCCACCCATGGGCCGCGATCCCAACACGCCGGACTGGACCCAGCATATCGCCTTCACCGTCACGGACATGAACGCGCTGATCGAGGCGAAGGCGCGGGCGGAGGCGGCGGGACTGAAAGTCGTCGGCCCGACCAACCACTCCGTGTTCCAGTCGATCTATCTGGTCGACCCCAACGGCCATCGCCTCGAAGTGGCGACATGGACCGCGACGCCGGAAAAGCTCGCCAAGCTGCGCGACCTTGCGCCGGCCATGGTCGAGGAATGGAGCCGCACCAAAAAGCCGCCGCGCCAGGCCGCCTGGGTGCACGAGGAGGAGTTCGCGGTCTAGGCGCGCGTTGTTGCGAGTCCAAGCTGAAGACGAATCAACTCAATCCAAACGTTGTGCCGCCGGCTCTGGATTGCTTCGCCCTGCGCCCTATTTACGCCGCCAGCAGCCGCTTCACGTCCGGCCAGCTTTCCGCGCCGAAGGTTTTCAGATCGTTGGTGAGATCCGGCGGGCACATGTCGAGGAGCGAGGGCTGGAAGCTTGGGCGCGCCTTGACGCGCTCGAACCAGTCGGTGAGGCGCGGCCGCTTGCCGATCCACATTTCCGACATCGCCAGCATGTCGAGGCGGTTGACGTAGGGCGTCATGGCGATGTCGGCGAGCGAGTAGGTGTCGCCGGCGAGCCAGCGCTGCTCCGCGAGCGTGTCCTCCATCTTCTGCAGATAGCCGTCATAAAGCCGGAAGGTGCGGTCGACGCGCGGGGCGGCCATGCCTTGGCGCACGATCTCCTTCTTGCGCGCGTGCCAGTCCGCCGTCACCGAGATCGGCGGCGTGCTCTCGAGAAACTCGTCGAGTTTTGCCGGGCCCAGGCGGCTGATGATGAAACGGTGGCAGGACGGCGAAGGTCAGTTCGGCGCAGGCCGGATGCAGCTGTTCGTCGACCGCCTTGGTCCACAGCCGCATCGCCGCGCGGTGCACCGGGTCGGCCGGCTCGAGCGGCGGGTCCGGAAACGTCTCGTCGAGATACTCGTTGATCACGGTCAATTCGAGGATGACCTTGCCGTCGTGGACGAGCGTCGGCACCACCGCCTTGGGATTGAGCGCGACATAGGCCGGATCGAACTGGTCGCCGCGCAGGATGTCGATATAGACGCCGTCCCACGGCAGCGCTTTCTCCGCCAGCACCAGACGAACCTTGGCGGCGCACACCGACGAGCCGTGATGGTAGAGCGTGATCATGGACGGTTTTTCCTCGTTGCTGTTTTGACGTGTGTTTGGTTGGACGATGGTCTTCATGCAAGGCGCGCCATGGACGATGCGGCGCAATTCGCGGGCGGTCGCGGAACAACAGCCGCTCCCACGGCGGCTCGCCGCCGTAATGATCGGAGAGGTATTTGAGCAGCGTGCGCACCTTGGCCGGCACCTGCGGCGAGCGGCGGTAGAAGGCGTTGAGCATCGCCGCCTCGACGCGAAAATCGTCGAACACCGGCACCAGCGCGCCGCTGCGCAATTCCTCGACGATGGCGTAGAGCGGCAAGATCGCGACGCAATCGCCGGTCAGCGCCGCCTCGCGGATCATCCAGATGCTGTTCGACAGCACCACCGGCCGCAGCGGCGGGATGCGCACCGGGCCTTGCGGCCCCATGAAGGTGATGTCGGCGATCGGCAGGATGTAATTGTTATGCGCGCAGCGATGGTTTGTCAGCTCGTCGGGATGGCGCGGCCGGCCGTGGCGATCGAAATAGTCGGGCGCGGCGACCAGGAGCCGCCGCAGCGGCACGATCGGCTGGCGGATGATGTCGCCGCCGCCGACGTCGCTCGGCTGGATGCAGATATCGTAGCCTTCCTGGATCGGATCGTAGATGCGGTCGTTGTGATGCAGCTCGATGACGAGTTCCGGATGCTGGCGCTGGAACGCGCAGACGTCGCGCGCGAGCTGGTGCGCCAGGAACGAGGCGATGCAGCTGACGCGCAAGGTGCCGGTGAGCCCGACGGTGAGCGAGCGCACCGCCGTCTGCGCCTCGTCGAGTTCCGCGACGATGCGCACGCAGCGCTCGAAATAGCTCGCGCCCGCGTCGGTCGGCGTCAGCCGCCGCGTCGAGCGCACCAGGAGCTGGGCCTTGAGTTTGGCTTCCAGCTCCTTCACGCGCTTGGTGATGACGGATTTGGACACGCCGAGCCGCCGCGCCGCGGCGGCAAAGCTGCCGCCCTCGACGACGCGAACGAACATGCGGATCGCGGCCAGTTCATCCATCCTCGGTTTCCTTGCCGCAGCGGCCTGCGTCCGCGTTTTATTCTTCTCGATTGTTCTCGATTCATTGTTCTCGAATTCGAGAACGATCCGTTTCTGAATTGGCCGATTATCAATAAAATCGACCCGATCTACTATCAATGCAGCTGGTGAAAAGCAAAAGCTAATTCGGGGGAGACGGATGCCGCGCCGGCGCAACGCCGAAATGACCGGCGTTGGCGCCGGCGCGCCGGCCTCCCCCGTAAAGGGGGCTCCCGCATGATCGTCACGCCGACCAACCCGAGCGTCGCCGCGCTCGAGGGCCTGCACCTCTATCACGCCGACATGTCGAACTGCTCGATGCGCGTGCGCATGGCGCTCACCGAGAAGGGCCTGCCGTGGACCAGCCATCATCTCGACCTGCGCAAGAAGGAAGCGGTGACGCCGGAATATTTCGGCATTCATCCCAAGGGGCTGGTGCCGACCTTGGTGCATGACGGCGTGGTCCACATCGAGTCGAACGAGATCATCGAATATCTCGACGCGACATTCCCCGATCCGCCGCTGCAGCCGGAAGCGGAAGACGAGCGCGAGGAGATGCGCGCATGGCTGCGCACCGCGACCGAGATCCATGTGCCGGCGGTCAAGACGCTCATCTACACGCGCAAGATCGGCAAGGTGCTGCGCAAGAACGAGGAGGAGGACGCCAAGTACCGGGCGTTGCAGCGCGATCCCGAGCTGTTGGATTTTCACGCCCATGCGACCAGCGGCAACGGGCTGCCGCAGGAACGGATCGAAGCGGCGGAACAGCGGCTCATGAGCCTGTTCCAGAAGGTCGACGATGAACTCTCGGAGCACGAATGGCTGGTCGGCGACCGCTTTTCGCTCGCCGATATCTCCTGGGCGCCGCTGCACCACACGCTGATCGGCGTCGACTTTCCGTTCGAACGCTTTCCGCACGTCGTCGCCTGGGCGCAGGCGATCCGCGAACGGCCGAGTTTTCAGGAGGGCGTGCTGAAGTGGTGCCCGAAATTCTAGGACGGGCAGGGGAGATACCAATGGGAAGCCTTGACGGAAAAGTCGCGCTCGTCACCGGGTCGTCGCAGGGAATCGGGGCGGCGCTGGCGCTCGCGCTGGCGGCGGCAGGCGCCAAGCTCGTCGTCTCCGATGTCACCGATGCCTCCGACACCGCGCGCGCCATCCAGGAGCGCGGCGGCGAGGCGGTCGCGACGACCGCCGACGTCACGGACAACGCCTCGCTCGCCGCGCTGGTCGCGACCGCGGAGCAAAACTTCGGCCCGGTCGGCATCCTCATCAACAATGCCGGCGTGTTCGGCACGCTCGACCTCAAGCCGCTGACGCAGATCACCGAGGACGAATGGGACATGGTGTTTCGCGTCAACGCGCGCGGCGTGTTCCAGGCCACCAAGGCGGCGATCCCGAGCATGAAGCGCGCCGGCGGCGGCGCGATCATCAACATCTCGTCGGGCACCATTCTGCGCGGCGCGCCGATGCTGTTGCATTACGTCAGCTCGAAGGGCGCGGTATTCGCCATGACCCGCTCGATGGCGACCGAGCTTGCCGCCGACAATATCCGGGTCAATTCCATCATCGTCGGCTTCACCGCGAGCCGGAGCGTGCTTGCCCATCCCATGATGATGGAGAAGATCCGACCGCACACGCTCGACGCGCGCATGATCAAGCGCGACATGACGCCCGACGACATCTGCGGCACCGCGGTGTTTCTCGCCTCGGACGCGAGCGCCTTCATCACCGGGCAGGCCGTCAATGTGGACGGCGGCGCCGTTACCTATTAGCGTTGCGCCCTCGCCGACCGGCCGACGCAACGGCCGCGGCGGTCCGAAGAACGACCAGCGAGGAAATTGGACCATGGCAGTATCCACAAGAGCGGACCAGTTGCGCGAAACGAGCAATCCGCTCTTCAATAATCGCAAGCTGAAACTCGGCACCTTCTGCAGCAACCTGTCCGGCGGCGCCACCATGTCGTCGATCGAAGGCACGCTCGAGGTCAAATGGGCGAACACCGAGGCGATCGCGCGCACCGCCGACGCCATGGAGTTCGAGGCGCTGGTTCCGGTCGGGCGCTGGAAGGGTTTTGGCGGCGCGACCAATTTCAACGGCGAAGGCTTCGAGTGCTTCACCTGGGCCGCCGCGATGGGCGCCATCACCAAGAACTCGGCGGTGTTCTCGACCTCGCACGTGCCGACCATGCATCCGGTCATGGCGGCGAAGCAGGGCACCACCATCGATCACATCAGCGGCGGCCGCTTCACCTTGAACGTGGTGACCGGCTGGTACCGGCCCGAGATCGAGATGTTCGGCGCGCCGCTGATCGAGCACGACGCGCGCTACGACATGGCGTCGGAATGGATCGAGATCATCAAGCGGCTGTGGACCAGCGAGGAGGAGTTCGACTTCGACGGCAAATACTATCAGGTCAAGCGGGCGCGCAACGCGCCGCTGCCGCTGCAAAAGCCCTATCCGGCGATCATGAGCGCCGGCGCGTCGCCGAAGGGCCGGCAGTTCGCCGCGCGCCACGCCGACGTCAATTTCGTCAATCTCGACGCCCACGACTTCGACAGCGTGAAGGCCCGGGTCGATGCTTCGCGCAAAACCGCCTGGGACGAGTGCAAGCGCGAGATCCAGGTCTGGACCAACGCCTACATCTTCCAGGGCGACACCGAGGCCGACGCCCGCGCCTTCTACAAATACACCGTGTTCGACAAGGGCGACTGGGAGGGCGTCGAGAATCTGGTCAGCGTCATGGGCATCAACTCGCAGTCGATTCCCGGCGCCGGTGCTGCAGACCTTGAAGGAGCACTTCATCGCCGGCTGGGTCGGCTACCCGCTGATCGGCACCAAGGAGCAGATCGTCGACGGGCTGTCGTTCCTGCAACGCGCCGGCTTCGACGGCATCGTCTTGACCTGGCCGCGCTACGTCGAGGGCATCAAGGAGTTCCAGGCCGAGACCTTGCCGCTGGTGAAGCAGGCGGGGTTGCGGTGAGGGCTTCGTACATTGCGAGCCGGAGCAGAGAGCAGTGATCCGCCTGGGAAGCGACAACGCCGGCGGCTGCATTGCTTCCTCTGCCCCATGGGGGAGAGGCTCGGGATGAGGGGGCTCCGACTTAGCAGATAAAGGCCCAGCGCTGGAGCCGCCTGACCCTGGCTCGCTGGGTCGCTCGACCTCTCCTCCATCGGGATGAGGCGAATTCACACCGCCGCGATGGCCTCGATCTCGATCAAAAAATCCGGGCCGTAAAGCTTCGACACTTCGACCAGCGTGACGGCGGGGGCGGCCGGCGGCGTCACCGTGGCGAAGAAGCGGTTGCGGGCCTCGCGATAGCTGAACAGATTGTCCATGTCGGTGACGAACACGGTGAGCTTGACCAGATCGGCCGCCGTGGCACCGACCGCCGCAAGCGCCGCGGCCAGATTGTCGAATACCTGCGCCGCCTGCGCGGCAAAATCGTTCTTGCCGACGATCTCGCCGCGGCGGTCGACCGCGGTCTGGCCGGCGATGAAGACAAGGCGGCCGGCACGGACTTCGACCACCTGCGAGTAGCCCGGCGGCGTGCCGAGTTCGGGCGGGTTGATGCGCTTGATCGCGGCGGTATTTTCATTGCTCATTGAAACTTCCCGGTTCTGTTTTTCACGCGACCCATAGCCGAAAGGTAGCCCGCAAGGGAAAGCACGTATTCATGCGAATGCCAAATGCGGCGTGATCAAGCTATCGTGCGGCTCGAGCGCATTTTTTTGGAACGCATTTTCAGGGGCGTCCAATGGACCGCGATTTCAAGGCCGAAATCATCGCACTGCTGAATGCCCACCAGATAATGACCATCGCCACGCTGCGTCGCGACGGCTGGCCGCAGGCCACCGTCGTCTCCTACGCCAATGAAGGGCTCGTCCTCTACACCATCATCGGACGCAATACCCAAAAATACCTCAACATCGTGCGCGACCCGCGCGTGTCCGTGGCAATCAGCAGCAATTCGGCGCAACCGCTGCAATACAAAGGTCTGTCGCTCGGCGGCCACGCTACCGTCGTGGAGAATAGCGGCCAGATCGAGCGGTTTCGTGCGATCGTGTTGAGCCGCAATCCCCAGTACAAGGAATTTCCGCCGCCGGATCAAACGATGATCGCGGTGCTGTGCGTGAAGCCCGAGGTCGTGTCGATCATCGACTATTCCAAGGGCTTCGGTCATTCCGACCTGGTGCGGATTTCGCAGGATCAGCGGGTCGAATTCATAGAGACGGTGCGTCATCACTGGGCCGGCCTTCAGGCGGCGTGAGCGGGTTACCGCACGGCGGACCATTCTCACGTGATCTATATGCGCTGTGCCTGTCGCAGCAGAATAACGCGCCGCGGCTATTTTTACGACTGTACTTTCTGGACATCGCTATGGAAGAGCCTGTCGCTTCATGACCGGGCTACCGTCAGTCGGTAAATCCAAACACCGCTAATAAAACACGAAACGAAACGAAAAGAGCGCATTTGTACGTACACAGTTTTGTTGGTGAATCCGAACTTATTAGATAGACTTCAGTCATTTCACGGCATGGTTGTCCAGCGAAGTTGGTCATGTCGAAACCTCGGGGGGTCGATGATCACAGGTGACGAAGCCAGCACAAGCGGGGTTGCCGCCGCGTCGCCGCGCAATGCGGCGCCGCTGCCAATGGAGATCCTGCAGAAGGCCATCCTTAACAGGGCCGATTTCGCGATCATCGCCACCGACGCCGACGGCATCATCCGCGTGTTCAACGCCGGCGCCGAGCGGCTGTTAGGCTACGCCGCCAGTGATGTCGTCGACACGATGGCATCGACCCAATTCCATGATCCGCAGCAATTGATCGCTCGCGCCCAACAATTGAGTGCCGAGTTCGTAACGACGATCACGCCCGGCTTCAACTCACTGACTTTCAAAGCCTCGCGCGGAATTGCGGACCAATACGACTTGGACTACGTCCGCAAGGACGGCAGCCGCTTCCGGGGCCATGTCGCAATCACCGTGCTGCGCGACGAGCAGGACGGAATTATCGGCTATCTGAATGTCTGTACGGATGATTCCGTGCGGCTCGCGATGATCGCGGCCGACAAGGAAAAGCACCGACTGAAGGACGAATTCGTCGCCACGGTGAGCCACGAACTGCGCACCCCGCTCACTTCGATCACCGGCGCGCTCGGTCTGCTCATCGGTAATACTGCCGGGCAACTGCCCAAATCGGCCGTGCACCTGCTCACGGTCGCCTACGCGAACAGCCAAAGGCTCGTTCGCTTGCTCAACGACATTCTGGATATCGAGAAAATGGAGTCGGGCAAAGCGGTGTTCGATTTGAAGCGCGTCGAGGTCCGATCGCTCCTCGAGCGGACGATCGAAGATAATCGGGGTTATGCCGAGGATTGCGGCGTGCGGCTTCGGCTCACGCGGCAACGGCCGCGATCGACGTGCGCGCGGACTCCGACCGCCTCGTGCAGGCTATCACCAATCTCATCTCGAACGCCGTCAAGTTTTCGCGCGCGCGATGAGGAGGTGATCGTCGCAGTCAAGCCGCGAGGCGATACGGTCCATATTTCGGTGCGCGACCACGGCCCCGGCGTTCCGCAAGATTTCAAGCCCCGCATTTTCGAAAAATTCGCGCAGGCTGACGGTACGAACACGCGGAAAAAGGGCGGCACCGGTCTTGGGCTGAGCATCGTCAAGCAGATCGTCGACCGGCTCGACGGCACGGTCGGGTTCGCCGACGCACCGGGCGGGGGTGCCATATTTTACATCGATCTTCCGAACTGGGCGCGTGCGGTCAAACTTCAGTCTCGCGTCGTCAGGAAAGCACACCTTCGTATACTGCTCTGTGAGGACGATCCCGAGGCGGCCATCGTGCTCGTCGATCGGCTCGGCCAGGAGGGATTTCTCGCCGACGTCGCACTGTCGGCGAACGACGCGGTGGCGCGTGTGGCGGCGACGCCATATTCGGCCATTTTGGTCGACCTGCAGCGCCCCGAGGGCGACGGCATCGACTTGATCAGGCAATTGCGGGCGCAACCGCAGGCTTACAACACGCTGCTTGTGATGTTGTCCGCGGATCTCGGTCCCGACGCCGAGAATGCCCAGCCCGCCACTATGCTGAATATCGTGGACTGGCTCGATCGGCCGATCGACGTCAGCCGCTTGGTGCGCGTGCTCGATCGGCCGATCGCTCGAAATGGGAACACGCGACCACGTATCTTGCATGTCGAGTCCGATCCGGAGATACTTCATGTCGTCGCCAGCGCATTGGGCGCCAAGGCCGAAATCATGTCGGTCGATTCGATCGACGAGGCGCGCCGGGCACTCGCCGTCCACCACTTCGACGTCGCCATACTCGACGTCGCAGTGGCCGCGGGTTCCGGCTTCGAACTGCTGCACGAATTGCGTGACGGCGAGGGCGATGCAATACCCCTCGTGGTATTTTCGCCGCTGGACCTAAATCCCGGATTCGCCGAGCAGCTCCGATCGGCGCTGATAAAGTCGCGGACGTCGATCGACGACCTCATCGTAATCCTGCAAAAACGGTTGGCAGGTAGCTTCCCGCCGTCGAATGACAAAGACGCCGCATGAGCTCGATCCGCGTGCTTCATATCGACGACGAGCCAGATATTCTCGACATCGCGTCGGCTTCGCTCGGCCTCGACCCCGAATTCGAGGTGCGCGATTGCGGTTCGGGCGCGGACGGGCTCGTGGCGGCCGCGGAATGGCATCCCGACGTCATCCTCCTGGACGTCATGATGCCGGTCATGGACGGGCCGGCGACGCTCGCACATTTGCGGGAGAATCCGCGGACCGCGGACATTCCCGTCGTTTTCATGACCGCGCGGGTGCAGACGCAGGATCTCGCGCGTTTCAAGTCACTCGGCGCTGCGGGCGTGATCACCAAACCGTTCGATCCGATGACGCTCGCGGCCTCCGTGCGCAGTCGAATGCCGCCGACCGGTGCGGAATGCTAAAGCCTTTCGAGCTCGGCCTTTAAAGTCTCGAGTGTTTCGTCGACTCTTAGCGCCTTTCTCCTTGCGAGATCATACAGCGCGTTAAGCAACGTACTGAAAGAGCCAGAAAGTTCGCTGTCGGACATTGTGTCAAGTCTGCGACCCTCCTCGTCTCTCACGGTTAAGGTCGTGATTGCTCTTTCTCGGGAAAGCTCTATCCCGGTCTTACCCACGTGCGTCACGAGGCTCGATCCAGACAATGCTTCCCAAAGGACTTTGCCTTGGTTTGTTCTATCCAGCAGAACAGGGATCAGCTCTTTCAAGTCGTCAGCCATGACGCCATTCCTCGTCGCCATATTGATATCTCATTTTCGCAGCGAGTCCATTCAGCGCGATCCGTATCTCTTTTGCCTCCACCGCAAGCGGTACGGACACATCGTCTTGCGTGCCGTCGTTCGCGGAACGAATGAGGGATTCGCTGAGTTTTCTCAACCTGACGATCAGCCGGTAGACATTTCTTTCGTCCGGACCATCGACAAGCTCCTTGACTTGCACACATCGTTAATTGCGAGATCGACGAAAACGCCTGCAAGAGCAAACTCGCATCGGCACTGATCAAGTCGCGGACGTCGATCGACAATCTCGTTGCAATCCTGAGAAAGCGGTTGCTGGGCAGCTCCCCGCCGTCGAGCGAGCAAGACGCCGCATGAGAAACGCAGCCCGGGTCGGGCGCAAGCGAAACCCGGGAGCGGCCGCGGTACGGCACGGTGGGTCCCTGGATTTCGCCGGCAGCTCAACAGGCGCCGCTCGCTTACGCCGCAAACAGCAGCGCCAATGCGAGCGCAGCCGGAACGGCCTGGATCAGGATGATCTTCCTGCTGACCGAATAACCGCCGTAGAGGCCGGCGACGATCACGCACAGCAGGAAGAAAGTCTTGATCTCGAAGCCGAAGCCGGCGGCGGGATGGACCAATCCCCAGATCAGCCCGGCGGCGAGAAAGCCGTTGTAGAGGCCTTGATTGGCGGCCAGCACGGCCGAGTTGTCGGCTTTCTGCTGCGTCAGTCCGAAGGCCTTGAGGCCTTGCGGCCTGGTCCACAGAAACATCTCCAGCACCAGAAAATAAAGATGCAGCGCGGCGACGATGGCGACGAGAATATCGGCGATGACGATCATGAGGTGAAATGCCGAATTGCTTAGATCCCCTTGTTGAAAATTTCGTCATTGCGAGCGATGCGAAGAAAGGCTGCCTGGGTTGTCCGAGCGAGCTCGTCGTTTCTTGGGCTTATTCAGATTTGAATTCCAATTTTTGAGCAAACCTTTTCTTTGATATAGCTTAATTAATTCATCGTGTTTAATGGAATGTCGTCTTAACATATGCTCTAAAATACATCCGATAGCCCCACTCCAATGCTCGACCTTGATGTTCGGACTTTTGTCAGATTCCAGGAGGCGATTTATTCCGAGGTTACGGCACAAGGCGCCGCCATCTGCGGACCATGCACGCGCGGCCATTTCAGTGATGAACTGCCCATTTTTCGCACGGGAGTGAAAGACATTAAAGATTGACCAAATCAATATTTCTACCGGATTCGCCACGACTGTCCGATAATCAACATCGTACCCTATCATTGAGAAATACGCAGGATATTCTCCAGCCGCGTTTTCAGGCGGCATCATGTTGGGCGCCAACTTATCCTCCTCGAGCACCCCACTCGTTACCTGCTGATAGTATTCGTCGAAAAGAACATGAATTTCCCAATACCCAATGATTTCTTGGTTTCCGTCAACCAAGAGCCGCCAGTTCTCCGGACGCTTGCGGAACACGTTCATCCACTGGGATACCGTTCCTGAATTCTTAGCTCCTTGAAATTCCGGTCTGTCTTCGCGGATCCATGTTTTATCCAGCGTAAGCAGCTTTTTGGCGAGCGTCCTGTCCCGCAGGTTCCAGCCCCATCGCAACAATTCATCTTTTCCGACGATCTCAGGCCGGTGTGCGACATGCTTGAGGCGCTAGGCACCTCGGGAACTTGCCTCGGCCGATGCAGAGCGGCGACAATGGCTTTGCAGAAGTTCATGATATGGGTGCGCAGCGGTTCAGCGTGGATATCGGAGCGCTGAAACTCGTGCCAGTCTACAAATTGCCGCTCGGCGATCGGAAAGAGATTCGAGTTGGCGCGCCAGCGGGCCTCGTTCTGCAGCTCCGGCATTGACGCGTAGATGATCGGGAAAACGAGGTCGTGGCGGCCGAGTTCGCTCTCGCGGTCGAGGAACGTGCGATATTCGAAGCGGCAGTACCCGCTGTCTAACGCTTCCGACGTTACAATTGGGATGAAAAAATCGATTTGCCAACAGCCTCCTTGATCTCCTCCTGCCAATGTCCGCCCGTCTGGATATCCTTCGTGTCTCGCCAAAGTCGAAACTTCGGATATCCGAAGCCAAGCAGGGCAGCCAGGTTATGCTGGATCGCTGAGTACAGAGCCGATATGCGCGCGCTATAAAGCTCATCATCGTCCTTACGCGCGTAACTGAAGAATCCGACGATCTCAGGGAGATTTGCCAAAGCAGACATCCGATCCACCTTCCGAGTGCCGAATGGGTAGCCACCCTCAAATTATCACGCCGAACGTCAATTGGGAATATGGTTAACGTGCACTGTGAGAGTTTCTGAACGGACTTAGGTCTGTTTGTGCCATCCCATATCAGGAGAAGCTACTCGCGACCGCGGGGGTCGATCCCCGGCGCCCCATCGCGCGCTTATCGATTGTTTGAATCTCGTGTTATGATCATCGAATCCGGCCCGAAGCACCTGCGATTAAGCGCCCCGCGTGCCGCCTCATTTTTGATGCCGATTTTGAAGAAATCTGCTTAATCTCGGCGCCGTGAAAATTGTCGATGACCACCGAAACATTGACCGGCCGAAAGCCCTGGTCACGTCGCGGAGAAGAAATTGCAAGGGCCGCAATTGTCCCAAACGTGACTTCGCCGAACGGCATTTTGCGACCTCGCCAAGCCTACGATACACAAATTGTCATTTGCGTTGGCACTAACTTCTGATCACTTTTGGAAGGAAAACGTGCGAGTAGCTCTGCGGGGCGACGGCTGGTCTCGTCGCGAAGCACTGAACCGATATTCGGAGATTATCGACGTGGCTGAGATGATCGATAGGTCTGTAATCGGAACGCGAAATGAAAACGCGGCCGTGAGTGTAAGCGGGCTCGTGTTTCAATTCGCTGGCATCTGAACCAAGCAGCACGGGCCACCAAGCACGGACTTATTTAATATAATAAAGTCTGGACGCGGTTGGACGGGGAACGCTCGCGCGAAAGAGGTGAAGTAACCCGAAAGCGGCTTTGGACACATCAAAGCTGGAGGCCCGGGTTTCCATCGTCAACGGTATCTCACCCCCGCGCCCGCGCTCCGCGGTGGGCGGAGAGTTCGACGGCGCGGTCGGGGATGGTCAGCCGCAGCGTCGCGCCGATGGTGCCCTCGACCAGGCGGATGTCGCCGCCATGGGCGCGGACGAGCTCGGCGGCGATGGCGAGGCCGAGGCCGGTGCCGCCGGTGCGGGTCGAGCCCTGGAACGCCTCGAACAGATGCGCGCGCGCCTTCTCGGAAAAGCCGGGGCCGGTGTCGGAGACTTCGATCACGACCACGGCGCCTTCGCGCCGGCCGGTGACGCGGATCTGGTCGCGGCCGGGATCGCGCGCGGCGCGGCTTTCCATCGCCTGCATGGCGTTGCGGCAGAGATTGAGCAGAATGCGGAACAGCTGGTCGTAATCGGCCTCGACCGTGAGGCCGCGTTCGACCGCGTCGATCCAGCGGATCGGCCCGTCGGGGCCGAGCCCGAGCGTCTCGTGCACTTCCTCGACCAAAGGCTCGAGCAGCAGCGGCTTGCGGTCGGGCGGCGGCTCCTGCAGGCGGCCGTAAGACAAAGTCGACTGGCAGAACGCGATGGCGCGCTCGAGCGAGCGCATCAGCTTCGGCGCGAAGCGCTGCACGTCGGGGTCCGGCAGCCGCGCCAGCCGGTCGGAAAACAGCTGCGCCGAGCTCAAGAGGTTGCGCAGATCGTGATTGATCTTGGAAACGGCGAGGCCGAGCGCGGCAAGCCGGTTCTTCTGCTGCAGCATCGAGGCGAGGTCGGTCTGCATCGCCGCCAGTTCGCGCTCGGCGGTGCCGATCTCGTCGGCGCGGCCCGACGGCGCGATGATGCGGTCGCCGTTCTCCGGGTCGGCGCGGAACGCCATCATGTTGGCGGTGACCCGGCGCATCGGCCGCACGAACAGCTGGTTCAGCGTGATATAGACCAACGCACCGGTGATGCCGGAGATCAGGAGCGAGATCAGCAACAGGTCGACCGAGTAGCGCAGCATCGCCTTGCGCAGCGGCGGCTCGTCGATGATGATTTCGACGTAGTCGCCGCCCATCGGCGCGGGACCGACCACGCGCATGACGTCCTTCCTGGTATTGAGCATCAAGCGGAACGCATCGACGATAGAGCCGACGCTCGAGACATCGCGCATGTCGAGGTCGTCGGCGATCGCCGGCGGCGCGGCGTCCGAGACCGCGAGCATGAGCCGCTGCTTGCCCATCTTCATGGCGACGGCGCGGGCGCCGATCGAATTGAGAATTTGCTTGGCCAGCGCGTCCGACACCATGTGGTTCGGGGCGGCATCGAGCACCAGCGCGGCGGTGTAGGCGCTCGCCAGCCGGTCGTTGAGCCACATCAGCCGGTAAATGGCGATCGACGGCACATAGATCAGCACTTCCGCGATCATCACGAACAGGATCGTGAAGACGAGGAGCTTTCCCGAAAGCCCGAAACGCGGCACCCGTACCGGCTCCGGCCGTTGCACGGCGTCATCGTTCATTTGCAAAGTTCTTCGGGCAAACAAAGTTCATGAGGCAAAGAAGCCTGCACATGTCTCGGCCGCCGAACCATCGGACGAATCATGATGTCCGTTCAAAACCGTCGCAACCCCATAGTGCGACGCGTCCGCGGCGAGGTCAAACCGGGGCCGCGCAAGCGTCACCGTGGCGCACATTCACGCCCCCGGTGCCGCGGGCAGGGTTATGCCGTCAAATCAAGGCCATAGGCTTGATCGCCGGCGAGCTTGGACCACGCTGAGACCACGCCTGGAACGGCACGTTGACGCGCTCGAGGTCCTCGCTTATAAGCCGCGCCAACTGCGCGCCGGCAGGCCCGACCGGCGGCGTTTGTCGTTGTGCGTGCGGGTTTTTGCGCGCGTTTGACGCTCCCGGATCGACCAGCGTGCGAAAAGCGGGCGCGCAGCGGAGAATATCCCGTGAAGAGGACCTACCAGCCGAGCAAATTGGTGCGCAAGCGCCGCCATGGTTTTCGTAGCCGCATGGCGACCCGCGGCGGCCAGAAGGTGTTGGCGGCGCGCCGCGCCCGCGGGCGCAAGCGGCTGAGCGCGTGATCGGGGGCTTGGCGATGGGGGCCGCGGGCGCTACCGCCCAGTCCTCCGGCCCAATCGCCGGCCAAGCCGTCTGCCAAACCGTTCCGTCAACAAGCCGTTCGTGAACATCTTGCCGTGGAGCGGCTGAGACGCCGCAGTGAATTTCGGGCCGTCGCGACCGGTTTGCGTGCGTCCGCTACGGCCTTCACCTTGCAGGCGCTGCGCCGCGCCGACGAGAAGGCGCCGCGGGTCGGCTTTACGGTGTCGAAACAGGTGGGCAACGCCGTGGAACGCAACCGCGTGCGGCGCCGATTGCGCGAGATCATCCGCCTCTCCGCTGCTGCTGCGACGGCCGGCGAGCCGAAAACCACGGCCGGATTACGCAGCGGTCATGATTATGTGCTGGTTGGCCGGCGGGCGGCGCTGTTGGCCCCGTTCACGGAGATGATGCGGGAACTCGACACGGCGCTCGGGCGAATCCATAAGTCCGAGCGCGCGGGAACTGGTGGCTCCCGCCGCGGGCCCCCACATGAGGCGGGTTCGGAAACCCGTTCGCCGACCCGGCCGCAGCCGCGCCGCTTTAGATAACCGACGACCGACCGAAGACCCGCCGCCAGCGCCTTTTTAGAAGAGCTCCGAATGTCCGAGCACAGAAACACCATCCTCGCCATCGTGCTGTCGCTCATCGTCGTCGTCGGCTGGCAGTATTTCATCGGCTATCCGCAGATGGAAAAGCAACGCCGCGACGCGCTGCTCAAGCAGCAGGAGCAGAGCGAGCTGCAGCCGCGCGCGGCGCAGCCGAGCAACGCGCCGCAGCCGGTCCCGGCGCCGCAAGCCGGCGCGCCCCAGCCCGGCGCGCCCCAGTCCGGCGCACCGCCGCTGCCGAACGCGCCCGCCGCGTCCGGCACGCAGGCCCGCGAAAGCGTCATCGCCGCCACGCCGCACGTCGCGATCGACACGCCGCGGCTCAAGGGCAGCATCGATCTCAAAGGCGCGCGCCTCGACGATTTGGCGCTCGAGCAATACCGCGAGACCATCGATCCGCATTCGCCGGCGATCGTGCTGTTCTCGCCCTCGGGCGCGCCGGAGGCCTATTACGCCGAGTTCGGCTGGGTGCCGGCCTCGGGCACCAGCCAGAAGCTGCCGGGACCGGATACGGTGTGGACGCAAGTAGGGACCGGCGCGCTTACCGTCGGTCATCCGGTGACGCTGACCTACGACGACGGCCAGGGCCTCGTCTTCCGCCGCACCATCGCGGTCGACGATCATTATCTGTTCACCCTCGAGGACACGGTCGCGAACAAGAGCGCCGCCGCGGTCACGTTGTTTCCCTACGCGCTCATTTCGCGCCACGGCACGCCGAAGACGCTCGGCTATTACATCCTGCACGAGGGTCTGACCGGCGTCATGGGCGCCGACGGCCTGCAGGAAGAGACCTACAAGAAGATGGTCGACAAGAAGGAGGAGCACTGGGACGCGACCGACGCCTGGCTCGGCTTCACCGACAAATATTTCGCCGCGGTGCTGTTGCCCGACATCGACGCCAAGGTGCATGCGCGCTTCTCGTCCGGCGAGGCGGGCGGCCAACCGACCTATCAGACCGACTACATGCTCGACGCCCAGACGATCGCGCCGGGCGCGACCGGCTCGGCCGACGCGCGGCTGTTCGCCGGCGCCAAGGAAGTCTCGGTGGTGGGCTTGAATTTCCCGCTGGGCATCGACGGCGGCTACAACGCGGCGCTCCATCTCAACCATTTCGATCTGCTGATCGACTGGGGCTGGTTCTACTTCCTCACCAAGCCGATGTTCTTGGGCATCGACTTCTTCTTCAAGCTGGTCGGCAATTTCGGCATCGCCATCCTGATCGTCACCGTCATCGTCAAGCTGCTGTTCTTCCCGCTCGCCAACAAATCCTACGCCTCGATGGCGAAGATGAAGGCGGTGCAGCCGGAGATGGCCATGATCAAGCAGCGCTACGGCGACGACAAGATGAAGCAGCAGCAGGCGATGATGGAGCTCTACAGGACCGAGAAGGTCAATCCGCTCGCCGGCTGCCTGCCGATCGCGATCCAGATTCCGGTGTTCTTCTCGCTCTACAAGGTGATGTTCATCTCGATCGAGATGCGCCATGCGCCGTTCTACGGCTGGATCCACGATCTGTCGTCGCCGGACCCGACCAACATCTTCAATCTGTTCGGCCTGATCCCGTTCGATCCGACCATCATCCGGTGTCGGCGCATTCCTGCATCTCGGCCTGTGGCCGGCGATCATGGGCGTGACCATGTGGGTGCAGATGAAGCTCAACCCGGCGCCGCCGGACCCGACCCAGCAGATGGTCTTCAACTATATGCCGATCATCTTCACCTTCATGCTGGCGAACTTCCCCGCCGGCCTGGTGATCTATTGGGCCTGGAACAACTCGCTCTCGGTCGCGCAGCAGAGCCTGATCATGCACCGGAACGGCGCCAAGATCGAACTGTGGGACAATCTGCGGCGCACATTCTTCAAGCCGAAGCCGAAACAGCCGGCGGAGTAGGGTGTTCCGCCGTTGCCGGGCTTGATCCGGTGACCCTGGCTCCTGCGCGGCTCATATGAATGCGGCGCGGCGGCAGTTTCTTGCAGACCCGAGCGGTGGGATGACCCGCACAAAATTCGACTGTATAGTTGGCAGCGCCGTGGAGACGTAGGTCCCGTCTGGCAATCGATGTACTCAGAGAATCTCTGAGTTGATGGAGGTTTCCTTGGCCCTCAAAGAAACTTTGAAAATGCTTCAAGAGCGCGAGCAAGCCGAAAAAAGGTTTCTTGAAGACAGACCGAAAATGATCGAGGAGTGGAAACAGGCGGTCGCGTCATTATTCGTCGAAATGCGGAACTTTCTGGCGGAATATGAACAGGACGGCTCCCTGTCTTTTGCCGAGGAGAGTATTCGCCTCACTGAAGAAAACTTGGGCAGCTATAGCGTGCCCGTAATGAGGATTGCGGCCGGCCCGGCGCTAATCTTGGTTCAGCCGGTCGGTCGCTTGGTAATCGGAGCGATGGGTAGAGTAGATATGCATCGTGAGGGGCGCGCCGGTGAGCGCCAAAGAGTGATGCTGCTACGAATACAAAAATCCGCGACTGATCCTATGCTAACCTGGCACGTGCGAATACCTTCCGACATCGCTCCGACTTTTGGTGTACAGCTAAAGAAAGAAACTTTAGAGCAGGCTATCGATTTCCTACTGCGTTAGGAGGCGCTTGTGGCCGACGAGCGGACTCCCGTAGATCAGGCATTTAGTCGGTATAGAATTCTTTCAAGCATCGTAGAACAAGCGCGTGAGAGAGCGCTTAGGGCTCCGATGGACGCGACAAATATTGATCTCGGATTAACGGAGCCCGGACGAAAGAAAAGCGAGGTCGAAAGGGACATCAAAGACGCGTTTGAAAGTCTCACGAACCTTATCGATCATCTCGGGATTTTGGACATGGCATCTGCATTTGAAGGGCTTTTTCGCGCGCGACTAAGTAACGCGATTGGCGAGGCGCGCAAGGCGGTCGGTGCGAAGGCAAAAATTAGGCAACTTTACAATAGAGATCGGCTCATCCGCGAAATCGATGATTTCCAAGGACTAGCAAACATCATCCGTTTAATTTCTGGCCACCTTTCGCCAGAAGTAACCGGAATCTTGACGCAGATACGGGATGATCGGAATAAATTTACGCATGGCACCGACATCGGATTGCCGCCGCGGACAACGATTGATCAAGCAAGAGAGACGTTAAACGAGATCATCAAGGGCATGTAGGGCCCATGGCCTGACCGGCGTTGGAGGGATACATGGCGAAACGCAACGCCACCGCGGCCGTAATCGGCGCCGGCGACTTCATCGGGGCGGCGATCGCCAAGAAATTTGCCGCTGAGGGGTTCATGATCTTCGCCGGCCGGCGTAACGCAGAAAAACTCGCGCCGCTCGTTGCCGACATCGATGCGGCCGGCGGCGAAATCGTCGCGCGCGGGCTCGATGCGCGCAAGGAAGACGACATCGCGGCGTTCATCCGCGAGGCCGACGCGCATGCGCCGCTCGAAGTGTGCGTGTTCAATGTCGGCGGCAACGTCAATTTTCCACTGCTCGACACCACCGAACGGGTGTTTCGCAAGGTGTGGGAGCTCTCCTGCTATGCCGGCTTCCTCACCGGGCGCGAGGCGGCGCGCGCCATGCTGCCTCACGGCAAAGGCTGCATCTTCTTCACCGGCGCGACCGCGAGCATGCGGGGTGGCGTCGGCTATGCGGCGTTCGCGGCGGCAAAATTCGGCCTGCGCGCGGTGGCGCAGAGCATGGCGCGCGAGCTTGGGCCGAAGAACATCCATGTCGCGCATCTCGTCATCGACGCTGGCGTCGACACCGCGTTCGTGCGCGAGCGCATCAAACAACAGGCCGGCGCGGCGGCGCTGGACGACATCGATCCCGATCAGCTCATGCATCCGGCTTCGATCGCCGAGGCGTATTGGCAGCTTTACCGGCAGCCGCGCGACGCCTGGACCTTCGAGCTCGACGTGCGGCCCTATCGGGAAACGTGGTGAAGGAGTTGCGCTGACATGCCCGCGCCCAGAGATAGAATTTCACTTCGATTTCGGCAGCCCCAACGCCTATCTCGCGCATCTCGTCGTGCCGGAGATCGAAGCGCGCACCGGCGTCGCGTTCGACTATGTGCCGATCCTGCTCGGCGGCGTCTTCAAGCTCACCAACAATCGCTCGCCGGCGGAGAAGATGGCGGGCATCAAGAACCGGCTCGCCTACGAGCAATTGGAAATCCAGCGCTTCGTCCGCCGCCACGGCATCACGCGGTTCAAATGGAATCCGTTCTTTCCGGTCAACACGCTGTTGATCATGCGCGGCGCCGTCGCGGCGCAGCGCGAGGGCGTGCTCGAGCGCTATGTCGATGCGATGTTCCGCTTCATGTGGGGCGAGCCGAGGGACATGGACGATCCCGAGGTGGTGCGGAGACGCTGGCCGAATCCGGCTTCGACGCCGAGCGTCTGCTCGCGCTCACGCAGGAGGCGGAGGTGAAAGAGCAACTCCTCGAGAACACCGAAGCGACGGTCGCGCGCGGCACCTTCGGCGCGCCAACCTTCTTCGTCGGTGACGAAATATTCTTCGGTAAGGACAAGCTCGGCGACGTCGAGGAGGAGATCGTGCGAGCCTCGGGTTCGTAGTCCGGGCTACAAATCGCCGGCGATAACGTGAAAGAACGTCCCGCTGACATGGCCGCGCCGGCCGCCGGCTGTTTCCAGCATGCGGCTTTCACTGTCGGCGACTTCGGCGAACGGCGCGTCGTCCCCGGCGGCGGTGAGCGTGGCGTAATGGAATTCGTGGCCGCGCACGGTCGAACCGGCGCGGCCGAGCGCGCCGTCGGACAACAGCCGCGCGGAGCGATAGCCGAGATGCAGCTTGCGCTTGGCGAAGCTGGTCGAATGGCCGAGCAGGCCGGTCATGGCGTGGCGCCGGCCGGCGGCGTCTTCGAGGCTCTCGCCCAAAACCATGTAGCCGCCGCATTCGCCGTGCACGGGCCGCGTCTGCGCGAAGTTGCGCAGGCCGTGAACAAATTTTCTGGCCGCCGCGAGCGTTTCGGCATGCAGCTCCGGATAGCCGCCCGGCAGCCAGCAGCTGTCGGCCTGCTCCGGCGGCGGCTCGTCGGCGAGCGGCGAGAACGGCAGAATTTCGGCGCCGGCGCGCCGCCAGGAGTTTATGAGGTGGGGATAGATGAAGCTGAAAGCCCGGTCGCGCGCGAGCGCGATGCGCTGGCCCGGCGGCGGCAGCGCCGCATTGGTGATCGCAGCGGCGGCGATGTTCAGCGGCGCGGCGACGCGCATGACCGCGTCGAGATCGAAATGTTGCTCGGCGGTTGCGGCGAGGCGATCGAACAAAGCCGTCAGATCGGCATGCTCGCCCGCTTGCACCAGGCCGAGATGGCGCTCGGGCAAAGCGAGCGCGGCCTCGCGCGGCAGGGCGCCGAGGATAGGCATGCCGAGCGCGGCGATCGCGTCCGCGACCAGCGCGCGATGCCGTTCGCTGCCGACGCGGTTCAAGATCACGCCGGCGACGCGCACGCGCGGATCGTGCGATGCGAAGCCACGCACCAGCGCCGCAGCCGATTGCGCCTGCCGCGCCACATCGATGACGAGGACGACCGGCAAACCAAAATGCGCGGCGAGGTCGGCGGTGGCGCCGCGGCGGCCGGGCGGCGCGGCGGCGCCGTCGAACAGGCCCATGACGCCCTCGATCACCAGCGCGTCGGCGCCGGCGGCGGCCTCCGCCGCGAGGCTGTCGATGAGCGACGGCGGCATCGCCCAGCTGTCGAGATTGACGCACTGCCGCCGGTCGCGGCGGCATGAAACGCCGGATCGATATAATCAGGCCCGGCCTTGGCCGCGCGTACCACGATGCCGCGGCGCGCTGAGCGCGGCGATGCAGCGCCAGCGTCACCGTGGTCTTGCCGGCGCCGGACTGCGGCGCGGCGATGATCAAGCCGCGCGCGGTCATGCGGCGACCTTTGGATTGCTTCGCTTCGCTCGCAATGACGGATTATAAGTCGCGCCATGGAAAAACCGGATCGCCCGTTGCGCCGGGGCTGGACCACCGGCACCTGCGCCGCCGCGGCGGCGAAGGCGGCTTATGCGGCGCTGGTGACCGGCGAATTTCCCGATCCGGTCGAAGTGACGCTGCCGCGCGGCGAGCGGCCGAGCTTTGCGCTCGCTTTGACGCGCCAGGACCAAACATCCGCCGCGGCCGGCGTCGTCAAGGACGCCGGCGATGATCCCGACGTGACGCACGGCGCGCTGGTCATCGCCACGGTGCGGGCCGGCGCGCCCGGCGCCGGCGTGACGTTTCGCGCCGGCGAAGGCGTCGGCACGGTGACGCGCGCCGGTCTGCCGTTGCCGCCCGGCGAGCCGGCGATCAATCCGGTGCCGCGCCGCATGATCCGCGACGCCATCGCCGAAGTCGCCGCGGCGGCCGGCCGCGCCGCCGACGCAGAGGTCGAAATTTCGATCCCGGGCGGCGAGGCGCTGGCGGCGAAGACGCTCAACGGCCGGCTCGGCATCGTCGGCGGCCTGTCGATCCTCGGCACCACCGGCATCGTCGTGCCGTATTCCTGCGCGGCCTGGATTCACTCGATCCAACGCGGCATCGACGTCGCCCGCGCCGCGGGGCTCACCCACATCGCCGGATCGACCGGCAGCAGCTCCGAAGCCGCGGTGCAGAAGCTTTACGATTTGCCCGAGATCGCGCTGATCGACATGGGCGACTTCGTCGGCGGCATGCTCAAATATCTGCGCGCGCACACGCTGCCGCGCGTCACCATCGCCGGCGGCGTCGGCAAGATGACCAAGCTCGCCCAGGGCCTGACCGACCTGCATTCCAAGCGCGGCGAAGTCGATCTCGCGCTGCTCGCCGAGCTTACGCAAGCGGCGGGTGGCTCGGCGGCGCTGTGTGCGAACGTATCGTGGCCGCCAACAACGCGGCGGAAGCTTTCACCCTTGCGCGCGCGGGAAGGCATCGCGCTCGGCGACGCCGTCGCACGCGCGGCGCAGCAGACGGCGGCGCGGATCGTCGAAGGCCGCGACATCGCGGTCGAGGTTGTTTTGTTCGATCGCGACGGAGTTCATGGTCGGGCGGGCGCCGTAATCTCGTCATTGCGAGGAGCGCAAGCGACGAAGCAATCCAGGGTCGGCGGCACAGAGTCTGGATTGCTTCGCGGAGCCTGTCATCGGGCCGGCCACTTCGGGCCGGACCCGTTGGCTCGCAATGACGAAATTTCCTCACGCCCCACCCCCGCGAAATCGGCGGCGATAGTCGGCGTCGTAGAGCGCGCTGTCGCGGAAATTTTCGGGCGCGAGCGCGCGGCCGATGAGGATGAGCGCGGTGCGCTCGATCTGGGCGGCGTGAACCTTGACGGCGATGTCGGCGAGGGTGCCGCGCAGGATCATTTCAGCCGGCGACGTCGCCTGGACGACGACCGCGGCGGGGCAGTCGGCGCCGTAGAGGGGCGTCAGCTCGCTGACGATGGCGTCGATGGCGTGAATGGCGAGGTGAATGACGAGCGTCGCGCCGGTGGCGGCGAAGGTCGCGAGCTTTTCGCCTTCCGGCATGCGCGAGGCGCGGCCGGAGACGCGGGTCAGCACCACGCTCTGCGCGACTTCCGGCACGGTCAGTTCGCAGGCGAGCGCCGCCGCGGCCGCGGCAAAGGCCGGCACGCCGGGTGTCAGCGAGAACGGAATGCCGCGCTGTTCGAGCCGGCGCAGCTGCTCGGCGAGCGCCGAGTAGATCGACAGATCGCCGGAATGCAGCCGCGCCACGTCGAGGCCGGCGTCGTGCGCGGCCACGAATTCCGCCTCGATTTCGTCGAGCGACAGCGGTGCGGTGTCGACGATGCGGGCGCCGGGCGGGCAATGCGCCAGCAATTCGCGCGGCACGATCGAGCCGGCGTAGAGACAGACCGGGCAGCGCGCGATGAGATCGCGGCCGCGCACGGTGACGAGGTCGGCGGCGCCCGGACCGGCGCCGATGAAATGCACGGTCATGGCGTTGCCTCGGGCTTTGTTCCGGCCATGGCCAATGCACACGTCACGTCACCGAGGACGAGCCGCGGGCCGAGGAGGCGCGCGGTCGGCCCCGCGGCGGCGAGCGCCGCCGCTTCGGCGACGGACGGCACGCCGGTGAGCACCAGCACGCGTTCGGAGTGCGTTTGCGTGCGTTCGCCGGCGGCCTGCAAATCACCTTCGGCTACAACGATGAATTTGACGCCGAGCTTTTTCGCCGCCGCGGCAATGCCGAATTCGCTCTGCTTCAGGGCGATGGTGGCGACGGCGGCGAGCGCGTCCAAGGAAACACCGCCGCGTTCGAGCGCCGCGCGGATCGCGGCTTCAATATCGGCGGCCGGCGCGCCGCGCTTGCAGCCGATGCCGGCGACGATCACGGCTTTGGTCAAGGTTGCGTCCAAGGTTTGGCCCATACCCATTGGGTCACCGGCATCGCCGGGCGCCAGCCGGTTTTGTCGCCGACCGCTCCGGCGCGCGCAATCGCGATCCGCGTCAAGTTCGCCGCCCGGCGGCGGCGTGAGCGCGCCAATAAGCTGCGCCTCGGTTTCGAGCGTCACCGCATTGACCACGAGCCGGCCGCCGGCGCGCAGTGCCGCGATCGCGGCGTCGATGACGCGCGCATCGGCGCCGCCGCCGATGAAAACCGCGTCGGGTGTTGCAAGGTTTGCGAGTGCGTCCGGCGCGGTGCCCTCGATGACCACGAGGCCCGGCACGCCGAAGGCGGCGGCGTTGCGGCGTTATGCGCGCGGCGCGGTCGGCGCGGCGTTCGATGGCGATGGCGCGCAGGGACGGATCGGCCAGCAGCCACTCGATCGCGACCGAGCCGGAACCAGCACCGATGTCCCACAACAATTCGCCACGCCGCGGCGCGAGCGACGACAGCGTCACCGCGCGCACCTCGCGTTTGGTGATCTGGCCGTCATGCTCGAACAGATCGTCGGCGAGGCCGCAAGCGCGCGCGATGATGCGTGCGTCAGGCTCCGCTGCGACTTCGATGGCGACGATGTTCAGCGCGTCGACCGCGCCGAGGTCGAACGCCGCGGCTTCGATCGTACGGAAGCGCTCGCGCGGGCCGCCGAGCGCTTCGAGCACGGTGAGCCGCGAGCGGCCGAAGCCCGTTTGCGCCAACAGCAGTGCTAACGCCGCGGGGCCATCGCCGTCGGAGGTGAGGGCGAGGATGCGTGCGCCGGGCTGCAAATGCGGGCGTATCAGGTCGAGCGTGCGGCCATGCACTGAGAGCAGCACGGTCTGCGGCAGCGACCAGCCGAGCCGGGCCGCCGCCAGGCTGAACGCCGACGGCGCCGGCAGGACGATCATCTCGGCGGGATCGATCTTCTGCGCCAGCACCGCGCCGACGCCGTAGTGGAACGGATCGCCGGAGGCGAGCACGCATACCGGGCGGCCGCGATGCTGCAGCACCTCATCGACGGCGCCGTCGAACGGGCTCGGCCACGGCCGCGCCGCGCCGCGAATGAGCGGCGCCGCTAGCGTCAGATGGCGCCGGCCGCCGAATACAATGTCGGCGGCGCCGATCAGGCCGCGCGCGGCGACGCTCAAGCCGTCGATGCCGTCCTCGCCGATGCCGACGATTGCCAGCCAGCGCGGCAATGCGGCAGTGTCGGGCGCGATTGGCTCAGGCTCGGGCATGGCAGGAACCCAGGCAAGAATTCTCATCCTCGGCGGCACTGCGGAGGCGCGCAATATTGGCGCAACGCCTGGCGCGGCCGCGCCGATCTTGCCGTCACGCTGTCGCTCGCCGGCCGTACTGCCGCGCCGGCGTCGCAAGGCGTGCCGGTTCGCGTCGGCGGCTTCGGCGGCGTTGCCGGGCTCGCGGATTATCTTGATCAAGGAGCGCATCGACGCGCTGATCGACGCCACGCATCCCTATGCGGACACCATTTCGGCCAACGCCGCCGCCGCCGCGCGCGGTGCCAACGTCCCTTTCATCGCGCTGCGACGGCCACCCTGGACGGCGGTCGCCGGCGACCGTTGGACCGAGGTGAAAGATGCCGGCGATGCGGTGCGCGCGCTGGGACAAAATTCCCGCCGCGTGTTGGTCGCGCTCGGCCGCCAGGAACTCGCGCCGCTCACGCGATGCGCCGCAGCATTTTTATCTGATCCGCAGCGTCGATCCGGTCGATCCGCCGCTTGCTCTGCCGCATGACGATTTACATCACCGCGCGCGGGCCGTTCGACGAAGCCGACGAGCGCGCTTTGTTGCTGGTGCACAAGATCGACGCGGTGATCGCCAAGAACAGCGGCGGCACCGCGACCTACGGCAAGATCGCCGCGGCGCGCGCGTTGGGTATCGAGGTCATTCTGTTGCGCCGGCCGGAAGCGCCGGAGGGCTGGCGCCGCTCGAGACGATCGACGAGGTGATCGCCTGGCTCGATCATACGCTCACCTCGGCGGCGGTGCGCGGGGTGTAGACCAAGGGAGGGCGCCCGGCGCGCGCGATGATCGCGCGTGTCGCGCGAGCCGACGATGATCAGTGTCGCCATGTCGGCGCGGCGCCGCGTCGGCTTGCTCCAGCGTCACGATGTTTGTTTGTTCGTCGGCGCGGCCGGCGGCGCGGCCGAACACGACCGGCGTCCCGGCCGGCAGATGCCGGCGCAGCCGCTCGAACGCCTTGCCGAGCTGCCACGGCCGCGCCCGCGATACCGGATTATAAAGCGCGATGACGAAGCCCGCGTCCGCCGCGGCGTCGAGCCGGC
Organism: uncultured Pseudomonadota bacterium; assembly: GCA_963745155.1. Classification (GTDB taxonomy): domain Bacteria; phylum Pseudomonadota; class Alphaproteobacteria; order Rhizobiales; family Xanthobacteraceae; genus BOG-931. The sequence continues at coordinate 246,869 of CAVUWO010000010.1, forward strand.
GTTCGATCAGCGCCCAGGGTTTGAGATTGTCGGACAGCGACATGGCGCAGAAATCATGACCGAGCGGCGCGCCGGCGCGCGCCGCCACCGCCAGCATCGCGGTGATGCCGGGCACGACGGAGACATCGAGCGCGCGAAAGCTTTCCGGCCCGGCTTCGATCGCCTCGCACACGGCCGCCGCCATGGCGAAGACGCCGGGATCGCCGCCGGACACGATCGGCGACCCGCGCGCCTTGCGCGGCGTGGTCGAGCGCGGCTTTGCGCGCGCGCTAATTTCCTCGCGGTTGTCGGAGGCGTGGCGGCTCTGGCCGGCGCGCGCCGGCACGCGGTCGAGATAGGAAGCGTAGCCGTAAAGCGCGTGCGCCTGCGCCAGCGCATCGGCGGCCTCCGGCGTCAGGTAGCGGGCGTCGCCCGGGCCCAATCCGACGACGGCGAGATGCCCGCTCACGGCTGTTGTTCCCAGCCGGGCACCAGCACCACGGCGAAGTAGGGCGCGTCGTCGTCGAGCTTGGCCGCGAGCGGAATCATTTTCGCATCGGCCATGGTGCCGCGCTCGACATAGATGGCGCGCGGCAGCCGCCCGCTGGTCTCGAGCGCGCGGCGCAGTTTCGGCAGATGCCGTCCGACCTTCATCACCACCGCGGCGTCGGCGTCGCCGAGCCGGCGCGCCAGCTCGGCTTCCGGCAGCGTCGCCGGCAGCACGGTGAACACGTCGTCGCCCTGCGCGATCGGCGTCCCCGCCGCCGACCAGCAGCCCGACATGCCGGTGACGCCGGCGACGATCTCGGTCGCAAAGCGCGGCGCCAAGCGGGTGTGGAGATGCATGTAGGAACCGTAGAACAGCGGATCGCCTTCGCTGAGCACCGCGACCACGCGCCCGGCCTCGATGTGCGCGGCGATCTGCGCGGCGGCGGTGTCGTAGAATGTGCAGATGGTCTCGCGGTAGGCGTCGCTGCACGACGGCAATTCGGTCGTGACCGGATAGAGCAGCGGCAGCTCGATGACGCCGGCGCGCAGGTGCTGCGCCGCGATCGCGCGCGAATGGCTCGCGTTGCCGGCCTTGGCGAAGAACGCGACCACGTCGGCTTCGCGGAGCGTGCGCACGGCCTTGAGCGTCATCAGCTCGGGATCGCCGGGCCCGACGCCGACGCCGATCAGGCGGCCCGCGCTCATAGCCCCGGCCTCGCCAGCGCGTTGACCGCCGCCGCGGTCATGGCGCTGCCGCCCATGCGCCCGCGCACGATCAGATAAGGCACGCCGTGCGGGTCGGCGGCGAGCGCGTCCTTGGATTCCGCGGCGCCGACGAAGCCGACCGGAATGCCGAGGATCGCCGCCGGCTTCGGCGCGCCGGCGTCGAGCATATCGAGCAGGCGGAACAGCGCCGTCGGCGCATTGCCGATCGCGACCACCGCGCCGCCGAGCCGGTCGCGCCACAGTTCGAGCGCCGCCGCCGAGCGCGTGGTGCCGAGCTTTTCCGCGAGCGCGGCACGCGCGGATCGTTGAGCGTGCAGATCACGTCGTTGCGGGCGGGGAGCCGCGCACGGGTGATGCCGTGCGCCACCATCTCGGCGTCGCACAGAATCGGCGCGCCGGCGGCAAGCGCGCCGCGCGCCGCCGCGACCAGATTTGGTCCGAACACGATGTGCCGCGCCGCCTCGACGACGCCGCAGGCATGGATCATGCGCACGACGACCTCGGCTTCTTCGGCGGAGAAGCGCGACAGATCCGCCTCGGCGCGGATGATGGCGAAGGACTTTTCGTAGATCGCCGCGCCGTCGCGCAGATAGGCCGAGCGTTCAGACATGACGCCCCTCCCGCATGGCGCTTGCAATCGCTTCCGATAGCCGATTCGCGGCGACGATCGCGAACGGCGTGTTCCGCGTCGTGCCGTTGGCGACGAGCGCGCAGCCGTCGGGCGTGCCGACAATGGTGAGGGCTGCGGGACCGGGATGGGCGCAGCCCTTGGCGCAGCCGGAAATGTGGATCGTTTCACCCTCGGCCAGCGATGACGCGGCGGCTTCGGCGATCTCAGGCGCGATGGCCCGCGCGGCCATGTGGGCCGACGCGCAGCCCGGCGCGCCCGTGCAGGCGATCACGCGCCGCCGTGGATCGTCGGGACTTATAATGAAGCCCAGCCGTTCGGCGGCGGCGATGAAAGCTGCAACGTCCGCAGCGCTGATGCCGATCGCGAGCAGCACGCGCCCCGGCGCCGTGCGCATTCCGACTGCGCCTGCTGAGCGCGCCGCTTCGGTTAAATGTTCCAGCGCGGACGCGTCGGCATGGCCGAAAGCAAGTCCGACGCCGCAGGCGAACGTCTGATCGCGCAGCCGATGCGAGGCCGATCGCTTCCCTATGCGCGTCATGGCCGGGCTTGTCCCGGCCATCCACGTCTTTCTGCTCGGCGCGGCCCGAAGACGTGGATGCCCGGGACAAGCCCGGGCATGACGCCGTCAGAGTGGCGAGCAATCAGGAAATCAGCAATCGCCGTGCGGAACGTGGCGATGCCTTCGGTCTTCAAGATATCACGCGCGCGTACGTCGCGGCTGCGTTGCGCGATGACTTCCAGGAGTCGAATCGCGGCTTCTGCCGCCTGCGCAATCGCGATGGCACCGAGTGCGACGGCGCCGGCACGATCGCCGCCGATGGCAATCCGCAGCACATCGCCGCCGTCATTCGCTCGCGCTTCGAGCCGCACGTCTGCCGAAACGGCATCAAGGCCGAGCGCACCTCCGCCGTCGATGACGACGGAATTCTTCGGCGCCAACCTCGCAGAGAGCGATCGCCGCGCCAGCTCACGGCGAAGATCACGGGCGAGGGCGCCGGCATCAAAGATTTCTGCAGGGTCGATCCCGGTCAGCGGATTGGTCAGAACCGGAATGCCGTCGGCCGCGATGCCGAGCGTGGCGATCGTGTCGGCAAAGCGCGGCGCCGAGGTGGCGGTCAAGCCGCGCACTTGGATGCTGCCGCGCGCGGTGATTTCGATGACGCCGTTGCCGTGGGTGCGCGCGGCGGCGCACAGCGCGGTGAACGCATCGAGCGGGATGGTGCCGAGTCGGAAGGAGCCGCGACCAACAAACCATCGCCGGTCGGCATTGGTACGGAAAGCCCGGGACAGGCGCCGCGCCGTTCCCCTCCCCCTTGTGGGGAGGGGTTAGGGGTGGGGGGCGGGAAATTTGCAACGAGCGTTCCGCCATCACACGGCCTCCTCCGCAGGCGCAGCGCCGCGAGGCCGGCATCGATATCGTTGCGGCGCGGATGCCAGAAACCGCGCCGTCGCGCGTCGTCGAGCCGTTCGGCGATCGCGGCGGCGGCTTGCGGGTTTTCGCGCAGGAGAAAGTCGCGCACGGTGGGGTCGGCGACATAGGCGTCGTGCAACAGATCGAACAATTCGCCGGCGACGGCGTCGGTCGTCTGCGCGAAGGCGAACAGGCGATCGACGGTCTCGGCGAATTCCGCGGCGCCGCGCGGGCCGTGGCGCAGCTGCCCGGCGATGAAGCGCGGATGGACGCGGCCGCGCACGATGCGCGCGAGCGCCGCCGACAGCGTGCGCGCACGCGGCCGCTGCGGATCGGTCGTGTCGAGCATCACCAGATCGGCGGCGCGGCCGAGCAGTTTGGCCGCCGCGGCAAAACCGCCGACGAACGCGGCGTCTTCGGCGCCGTCGAGCAGATCGCGGGCGGGATCGTCGCTCGCATGAACGAGCAGATCGGCGCTGCCGACGCGTTGCGCGAACGCGCCGGGCGTCGCGGTGCCGTCGCCCGCCGCGCCGCCATAGCTGTGCGACGCGGCGGCGAGATAGGCGGCGCCGATCGTTGCGGCGCCGACATCGCGGCCTAATAAATCTTCCACGCCGGAGCCGTAGGCGCCGGGCGCGGTACCAAAGATGCGGTCGAGCGCGAACCGTCGCCTGGAAGGGAGGCGCCGGTGCGTCTTGCGCCGGCCAGCGGATTCTCATCATCGGCTTCATCGCGCGCCGCGACCGCCTGCACCGCGGCGTCGATCAGCGCGATCTGCGCCGGGAACAGATCGCGGAACAGTCCCGAGATCCGCCAGGTGACGTCGACGCGGGCGCGGCCGATGGCGGCGGGCGGCAGCACTTCGACGCCGGTGACGCGGCCGCTCGCGTGGTCCCAGATCGGCCGGCAGCCCATCAGCGCAAACCCTTGCGCGATTTCCTCGCCGCCGGTGCGCAGCGTGGCGCTGCCCCACAGGTCGATCACCACCGTGCGCAAAGGCTCGCCGTGGCGTTTGTAGATGCGCGCGGACGATCTCGTCGGCGGCGAGGCGGCCGAGGTCCATCGCGGTCGGCGTCGGCAGCGTGCGCGGATCGGCGGTGAAGAGGTTGCGGCCGGTCGGCAGCACGTCGCGCCGGCCGCGCGTCGGCGAACCGGCCGGGCCCGGCGCGACGCGGCGGCCGTCGAGCGCCGCGATGAGCGCCGCGCGTTCCGTTGCCGCGCTCGCGTGCCACGCCGGGTCGTCGGTGCCGGCCGGGACGCGGCCGTAAATGTGCTGGCCGTCTTTGATCGCGAGGTCTTTCAGATCGCACAGCCAGGCGTCGATGCGGCGGAGCGCATCGTCGGGCTCGACCGCGCTTGCGACGCCGGCCTCGCGGGCGAGCCCCGTGCGTTGCGCGGTTTCAACAATGAGGCGGGCGAGGCGTTCGCGGCGGCGGCGGTCGAGGCCGTCGGCCTGGGCGTATTCGTCGATCAGGCGCTCGAGATCGCGGGCCTCGCCGGCAAGGCCGGCGTTCACGAGCGGCGGCGGCAGGTGGCCAATGGTCACGCCGGCGATGCGCCGCTTCGCCTGCGCCGCTTCGCCCGGATTGCTGACGATGAAGGGATAGATCACCGGCAGCGCGCCGGTGACGATCTCCGGAAAACATTCCGCGCTCAGCGCCACGGCTTTTCCGGGCAGCCATTCCAGCGTGCCGTGCGCGCCCATGTGAACGAGCGCATCGGCGCGCGCGACATGGCGCAGCCACAGGCCGAACGCGACCAGCGCATGGCGCGGCGGCAGCACCGGATCGTGATAATCGGCGCGGCGTTCTTGCGCGCGGCCGCGGTCGGGCGGCAGCGCGACCATGACGTTGCCGCAGGTTTTGACGCGAAAGCGGAAGACGCCGTCGCGGCAATCGGGATCGTCCGCCGGCTCGCCCCAAGCGCTTCGCGAACACGCGCGGCGGCTGTGGTCGGGATTTGCGCGAGCAGATTTTCGTACTGCGCCAGCGGCAGCGCCGCGTCGTCGGCGCCGGCGGCGAGCACATCGAGCAATTCGCGCGATGTGTTTGGTGCGTTGCTCACGCCGTAGCCGGCGGCGGCGAGATCGTCGAGCAAGGCGAGAACGCTCGCCGGCACGTCGAGCCCGACGGCATAGCCGGTGCGGCCCGGCGCGCCGGGATAATCCGGCATCAGCACGGCGACGCGCCGTTCGCTGCGCGGCAGCGCGCGCAGGCGCGCCAGCGCGGCGACGCGGTCCGCCACCATCGCGACGCGGTCCGCTTCCGGCCGGCTCGCCAGCGCCGTGAAGGCGAGGCCGTCCTCGGCGGCAGCGGATCCTTGAAGGCGATCGTGCCGGCGAGGATGCGGCCGTCGAGTTCGGGCAGGACGATGTGCATCGCAAGATCGGCGGCGCCGAGCCCGCGGGCGCTGTCGCGCCAGGCCGCGCGCCGCGTCGTCGCGCTGACGACCTGCAGCACGGTGACGTCCGGTTCGTCGAGCGGCGTCGGCTCGCCGCCGCTGCCGGCGGCGAACGCGGTCATGGTGAGGATGACTGCGGGATCGAGCCGCGCGAAAGCTGCGCGCAGGAAAGCGGCCGCGTCGGCGTCTTTCAGGCTGGTGACGACGAGCGGCGCCGGCGCCAGGCCGCGCGCTGCGAGCGCTGCGTACAGCGCGTCGATCGCGGCGGTATCGGCGGCCAGGAGCGTGGCGCGGTAGAAAATGATCGGCACAAACAGGTTGTTTGGAAGGAAGCGAAGCCATCAAACGATCGAGATCGACGGCGCCTTCGCCTGGCAAATAGCCGGCGACGCGCGGCACCGGTTTCGGTTCGCTCGCCGCGAGCTCATAACCGGCATGGCCGGCGAGCCGGCGCAGCAGGGCGCGCAAATTTTCGCGGCCGCCTTCGCGGAAATAGCGGAGCAAAATGTCCAGCTCCGGCGGCGGCAGCGTCGAGGCGGCGGCGAGGCGGGCGTCGTCGCGGTCTTCGCCGGGCAGGACGGCGAGCGCGATGCCGCGTTCGCGCGCGACGGCGGCGAGGCGCTCGATGCCGTATTTCCACCAGTCGAGGCCGCCGAGCAGCCGGACCACGATGACCTTGGCGTGGGCGCCGACCTTGTCGATCCACAGATCGACCGACATCGGATGGCGCAGATCGCGCAGATGCGCGAGGCGCACGCGCGGCAGCGCCGCGCGCTCGGCCTGCCAGGCGGCGGCGAGGCCGGCGAGGTCGCTGTCGGCAAGCGAGAGCACCACGATGTCGCCCGGCGTCTGGCCGAGATCGACCGCTTCGACGATGTCGTCGAGCGTGGTCGAACTGGTCGCGAGCAGATGCATCGCCGGATTCCGCTTTGTTTGCTCAGCCGCGCGAGCGCGCGCGTCACCGCGCCGCGGTCGAGGCCTTTGAGGCCGATCACGACGAGGCGGCCTTCGCGCGCCTCGGTGGCGGTCCACGGCCGGTCGTATTGATGGCTCACCCGCGGGCCGACCGCCTGCACCATGAGGCGCATCGGCTTGCCGGCGACGGCGGCAAAACCTTTGACGCGCAGCACGTCGAACGCGTCGGCGAGCGCCGGCGACGCGCTGCGCGAGGGCGGCGGGATCGGCGATTTCGCCGATCGGCACGACGAACGAATCGAAATCGTCGTGATCGTGATCCGCTTCGTCGTCGTGATGGGTGCGGCGGTTGGCGATGTCGTCCTCGGTGGCGATGCCGAGCCCGAGCAGCAGCGCCTGGTCGACCTTGCCGTCCGCCGCGGTGATCACTTTCACGCTGCGCGGCAGCGCGTCGGCGATCGCCGCCAGCGCCTTCTGCATGCCGGCGTCGTCGATGAGATCGCGCTTGTTGAGCACGACGAGATCGGCGCAGGCGATCTGGTCCTCGAATACTTCCTCGACCGGATCGTCATGGACGAGCGCAGAGTCGGCGGCGCGCTGCGCGGCCAGCGCCTCGAGGTCGGCGGCGACGCGGCCGTCGGCGAGCGCCGCGCCGTCGACCACGACCACGACGCCGTCGACGGTGACGCGGTTCTTGATCGCCGGCCAATGGAACGCCTGCACCAGCGGCTTCGGCAGCGCGAGGCCGGAGGTCTCGATGACGATGTGCTCGACGCCTTCGCGCGCCAGAATGGCGTCGAGCGCCGGCACGAACTCGTCGGCGACGGTGCAGCACAGGCAGCCATTGGCGAGTTCGACGATGTTTTCCTCGGGGCAGGCGTCGTTGCCGCAGCCCTTGAGAATCTCGCCGTCGATGCCGACGTCGCCGAACTCGTTGACGATGACGGCGAGGCGCCGGCCCTGCGCGTTGGCGATGACGTGGCGGATCAGCGTCGTCTTGCCGGCGCCGAGAAAACCGGTGACGATCGTGCAGGGGATGCGCGTGAGATTTTGCGTCGCGCCGGTCATGAATTTGTTCCTGGCTCTGTTCTTGGCTCGAGTTCTGAGAAATTCAGGGGCGGGATGCGCGCGATCAGGCCGCGCTTGAGCGGCGCCGGCCGGCCGCGCCACGGCATAATGCCGTCGGCGGCGCCGGCGAGGAGCCGCGCGCCTTCGATCAGCGCATCGGCGCAGTGTTCGTCGAGGCCGCCGAACACATAGGTCCAGGAGCCGTTGCAGCGCATGGCGGCGCTGGGGCCGCGCGTGCAGTTGGCGAGGCAGCGGATCGGCCGCACGTCGACTTCGGTGCCGGCGGCGGCCTGCGCCGTCGCGGCGGCGAGCACGGCGCCGGGGCGCGGCTCGCCGTCGGGCTCGCTGCTGTTCTGCCGGCCGCCTGCAGGTGATGCAGACATAGATGGTCGGCAGCGTCATCGCGGCCGGCCTCATGTCTGCTCGCCGAGCGGCCGGTCAAGCCGCTGCCAGCGATAGATGAGAAACGACAGCGCCCAGGCCGCGACGAAGACGGCGATGACGAGATAGCCGAAATTGGCGAGGCCCTCGTTGAGATTGCCGACCCCGCCCCAGAACGCGCCCTTCGAGGCCGAGCTTGTCGGCGATGAGGCCGAGCGCCTCGATGCCGCCGATCATCACCGCGACCACGACGGAAATCGCGGTGATGGTGAGATTGTACCAGATCTTGCGGATCGGATTGAGGAACGCCCAGCCATAGGCGCCGACCATCAGTACGCTGTCGGTGGTGTCGATCAGCGTCATCCCCGCCATGAACAGCGCCGGAAAGATCATGACCGTGCCGAAGTGCAGGCCGCCGGAGACTTGCGCGGCGGCGACGGTGAACAGGCTGATTTCCGTCGCGGTATCGAAGCCGAGCCCGAACAGAAAGCCGACCGGGAACATCTGCCAGCTGCGCGTCACCATGCGGAACAACGGGCGGAACAGCCGCGACAACAGCCCGCGGCCGGAGAGGAGCAGATCGAGCTCCTGCTCGGCGACCGGCTCGCCGCGCCGCGCGCGACGAAAACTCCGCCAGACGTGGCGCAGAATGATGAGATTGATGACGGCGATGGCGAGCAGGAAGAACGCCGAGGCGGCGGTGCCGACGATGCCGCCGATCGCCTTGAACTCGTGAAAATGCTCGCGCAGCATGTTGGCCGCGCCGGCGATCGCCGCGACCGCGATCATGACGGCGAGCGAGTGGCCGAGCGAGAAGAACAGGCCGGCCGAGAACGGCCGCTTGCCTTCCTGCATCAGCTTGCGCACCACATTGTCGATCGAGGCGATGTGGTCGGCGTCGACCGCGTGGCGCAGCCCGAGCACGTAGGCGAGAACGCCGGTGCCGATCAGCGTCGGCCGGCCCGCGAACGCCAGCACCGCCCAAGTCCAGACGACGATATTGACGATGATGAGAACCCATAAAGCGCGGCGACCTTGGCGCGCTGATCGGTCGAGCCATCGTCGACCGCGGACGTGAGAATGCCGAACACGAAAAGTCCTCGCCTGACCTGCCGTCGGCGCGAGCGAGGACCAAAAGGCCGCGGCCTTTTGGATCATCCACCGGTACACCCCGACCAGTGTTTGTCGCGTCGACTTTAACGACGGCAGGTCTCCTGGCTCGCGGATCGTCGCCTGGTCCCGCCTTCCCGGAGCTTCTGCCGCTCCAGTGGCATTTTCGGACCAGACTACCCGCTCACAGTTGCGGGGGCAGCTGCGGATTGGGGAACTTCTCCCGCACCGCATTCCCTTTTCACCCTCTCGCGAGGGAACCGTCGTGGCGGCTACTTAGCGGGCAGGGCGGGGGATTTGTCAACGGCCGGGCCTCGCCCGCAATGACTGCAGTGTTACGCGCCGGTCAACATCCCCTCCGGCCCGCGGCCGATGGCGGCGACGCCGGTGCGGGAGACTTCGACCAGGCCGAGCGGCAGCATCAGATTGACGAAAGAGTCGATCTTGTCGGTAGCGCCGGTGATTTCGAACACGAAGCTTTCGGTGGTGGCGTCGATGACGCGGGCGCGGAAGGCGTCGGCGAGCCGGAGCGCCTCCATGCGGTGCTCGCCCTTGCCGCGCACCTTGACCATGGCGAGTTCGCGCTGCAGCGCCGGGCCGCCGGTCGTGAGGTCGATGACGCGGTGCACCGGCACCAGGCGGTCGAGCTGATTCTTGATCTGCTCGATCACCATCGGCGTGCCGCGGGTGACGATGGTGATGCGCGAGAGGTGGTTCTCGTGCTCGGTCTCGGACACCGTGAGCGAATCGATGTTGTAGCCGCGGCCCGAGAACAGGCCGATCACGCGCGCGAGCACGCCGGGCTCGTTGTCGACCAGAACGCACAGCGTGCGGGTTTCGATGCCTTGGGCGATCGATGCGGCGGGGTAGTGGGAGGTCGCGGTGGTGTTCACGTGATGAACTCTTTGCGCGAATGGCGACGGCTTTGCGTCATTGCGAGGAGCGAAGCGACGAAGCAATCCAGGATCGGCGGCACAGAGTTGCTGCGATTCGCTTCGCTTCGCTCGCAATCGACGCGGCGCCTACACCATCACCTTGCCTTCTTCGGTGATGGCATCTTCGATGCTGATCGCGGCGTCGCCGAGCAGCATCTCGTTATGGGCGCGGCCCGACGGGATCATCGGGAAGCAGTTTTCCGCCGGATCGACCACGCAGTCGAACAAAACGGGCTTCTTCACCTCGATCATCTCGCGGATCTTCTGCGTCGAGTTCGCCCGGATGCTCGCAGCGGATGCCGTGGCAGTGATAGGCCTCGGCGAGCTTGACGAAGTCGGGCAGCGCTTCCGAGTAGGAGTGCGAGTAGCGGCCGCCGTGCAGCAATTCCTGCCACTGCCGCACCATGCCCATGTAGCGGTTGTTGAGGATGAAGATCTTGATCGGCAGGTCGTACTGCACCGCCGTCGACATCTCCTGCATGGTCATCTGCACCGAGGCCTCGCCGGCGATGTCGACGACGAGCGCGCCCGGGTGCGCAAGCTGCACGCCGACCGCGGCCGGGCAGGCCGTAGCCCATGGTGCCGAGGCCGCCGGAGGTCATCCAGCGGTTCGGCTCCTGGAAGGGGAAGAGCTGCGCCGCCCACATCTGATGCTGGCCGACTTCGGTCGTGATGTAGGTGTCGTGCTTCTTGGTCGCCTCGTAGAGCCGCTGGATGGCGTATTGCGGCTTGATGATTTCGTTGGAGTTGCGGTAGGCGAGCGAGTTCCTGGCGCGCCAGCCGTCGATCTCGCCCCACCAGGTCGCCAGCGCCTTCTTGTCGGGCACGATCGCGCTCGCGCGCCACAGCCGCACCATGTCCTCGAGCACATGGGCGCAATCGCCGACGATGCCGAGATCGACCTTGACGTTCTTGTTGATCGAGGACGGATCGATGTCGATGTGGATCTTCTTCGAATTCGGCGCGAAGGCGTCGAGCCGGCCGGTGATGCGGTCGTCGAAGCGGGAGCCGACGGCGATCATCAGGTCGCAATCGTGCATCGCCCAGTTGGCCTCCCAGGTGCCGTGCATGCCGAGCATGCCGAGCCATTGCCGGTCGGCGGCCGGGAAGGCGCCGAGCCCCATCAGCGTCGAGGTGATCGGGAAGCCGGTGAGCTTGACCAGTTCGCGCAGGAGGTCGCTCGCGGCGCGGCCGGAATTGATGACGCCGCCGCCGGTGTAGAACAGCGGCCGCTTGGCGGCGCCCATCATGTCGATGGCCTGCTTGATCTTGTCGAGGTCGCCCTTGACCTTGGGATGATAGCCGCGGTGCTGCGAATTCCTTGGGCTTGTAGTAATTGCCCTTGGCGAACTGCACGTCCTTGGGGATATCGACCACGACCGGGCCGGGCCGCCCGCTCGCGGCGATGTGGAACGCCTCGTGCAGCACGCGCGGCAGTTCCTCGACGCTCTTGACCAGATAATTGTATTTGGTGCACGGCCGCGTGATGCCGACGGTGTCGCATTCCTGGAAGGCGTCGTTGCCGATCAGATGCGTCGGCACCTGCCCGGTGAGGACGACGATCGGGATCGAGTCGCACAGCGCGTCGGTGAGGCCGGTGACGGCATTGGTGGCGCCCGGTCCCGAGGTGACGAGGACGGCGCCGACCTTGCCGGTCGAGCGCGCATAGCCTTCGGCGGCGTGCACCGCGCCCTGCTCGTGCCGCACCAGGATGTGCTGCACCTTGTCCTGCTGAAACAAGGCGTCGTAGATCGGCAGCACCGCGCCGCCGGGATAGCCGAACAGGTGCTCGACACCTTGATCGGCGAGCGCCGCTATCACCATTTCCGCGCCGGTCATCTCTGTCATGGCTCGCTCCGCTTTATCGTCCGCTTCGGCAGGTCTGGATTTCATGTGTGTTTCAGGGTTTAGGCATTTCAGGGTTTGGGCAATAAAAAAGGGGCCTCTGAGAGCCCCTGTCCTAGCGCACCGCCACGTCTCGCGGGTGGGATCATCCACCCCCGGCGGTGCGCCTTCCTACGAGAACCAGCGACATTGTAACGACGTTAAACACGGAAATTTCCTGGCGTTTGCCCTGACGGGCCCATCTACGGTGCTTTTTATAAGCATTGTGGCAAAGGTCCGTCAAGTCGAATGCGGCCGGAATTTGGCAACGGTGCCATCGACGCGCGCTTCAAACACGCGTTTGAAATCGCGAGGACGGGCAAAAGCGCAATCGTTAACGATCCGCTTGTGCCACGGCGCAGCCGCGATTTCGCGCGACCGCCGTCAGCAAATAGCCCGCGCGCCTTGCTTTGTTGCACGCGTCGCTGGCCCGACGCCAGGCGTTTTCGTCGCTGGGCCCAGCGGGCGTTTTCTCCGTGGGAGGGGAATATGGTTGCCGAAAAGCTATTGCTCGCATCCTGGCGCCGCGGCGCGCTCGGCCTCGCCGCCGCGTTCGCGCTCGCTATCGGTCTGGCGGCGGCGGCTGCGGCGTCAGAGCCCCCGCCGGCTGCCGGCACGCACACGATCAGATTCCATTCTGAAATGGATCAACGCCTACCGCAGCAGGCCCGAACCCAACGGCGTCCCGGTGCTGGTGCATATCCTCAGCGACATGCAGGCCTTCAAGGACGCCGAAACCTCGGGCGCCTATGTCGGCTTCATCGCCGGCGTCATCGGCGCCAATCCCGACCGCGCCGAGGCGCTGGTGAGCAAAATGCTGACGATCGCGCCGGCGGATCAATGGGTGCTGGTGCGGGCGATCGCGTATTCCGGCCTGCCGAACTGGAAGAGCTTGCTGCGGACTTTTGCCGACCGGCTGCCGACGCGCCGCGCCATGATCGACAAATACCTCGCCGGCAAGCTGCCGACCCTCGATCAGATCGCCTTTCAGCCGGAAAAGCCCGGCATGATCGACAAGATCAAGGTGGCGTTGAAGATCGACGAGCGACCGCAAAAAGCCGGTCGAGTTGTCGCCGAGCCCCGAGCTGATCGACATCCTGTGGGGCTATTACCTCGCGACCGGCTCCTACCCGCCGATCCACAGCATCATCAAGCTGCTGGCGCTTTCGAACGACAAGGACAGCGTCGACAATCTCACCACCGGCAGCGCCGCCAAGTTCACGCTCGCCTCTAACGCGGTGCGCGACCTCACGCTGCTCGGCATGCTGCGCTTCGCCGCCAAGCACGAGTCGAAGGAGGTGGTCGCGGTGCTCAACGGCGTGATCGAGACCGCCGAGGATGTCGATACCGCGCGCATGCGCAAGGAATTGCTCGCCGCGATCGAGGAGCTCAAGCAGAAGGGCCCGAACTCGAAGCGCGAATTGACCGGCTGGGGCCAGGTCGGCGAAGGCGCGCTATCGATGGGCTGTGTCGTCGCCGCGGCGACCGGGCAGATCGAGCTGGGTATTCCCTGCGTGCTCGGCGGCGCGGCTTATTCGGCGGGGATGCAGTATATCTCGCATTAGCCAAAGAAAGCGGCTGGCAAGAACGACGGCATATGCCGCCCCGGAATACCGCTCCGACCAATGACGGCATCTATCGCTCGGCGGAGGCCGGAGCGAGCGGAACGAGCAGGGTGAAATTGGCGCCGATCGGAGACGTCGGTCGCGTCAGCTCGGCGCCCAGTTGCGTCGCCAGCGCATTGACCAAGCGCGTGCCGAGCCGCTTGCTGGTCGTCGGGTCGAAGCCGCGGGGCAGACCGACACCCTCGTCGCGGACCGACATCAAGATCGCCCGCCGGTCCGATTGGACCAACAGCCGCACCCAGATCGATCCATCCGGACAGTCTGGATAAGCATACTTCCCCGCGTTCGAAACCAGCTCATTGATGATGAGCCCCACGAGAATCGCGCGGTCGGCCGCAAACTGAATTTCTTCGGGCGCATCGAACACGATTGTGCACGGCGCGACCGTCGTTTCCAGGTCGCCGATGATCTCACGCAGATACTCGGTCAGATCGATGTTCTCGTAGTCGGCATTGTAGGCAAGGCGTTCATAGGCGCGGCCGACCGCATTGACGCGACTTGCCGCCTCGTTGAGGCGTTCGCTCAAATCCGCGTCGCCGGCGGCGTTGGCTTGCAGCTGAAGCATGGCCGAAACCACCTGCAGGCTGTTCTTGACGCGGTGGTTGACTTCTCTCAGCAACACCTGGTGACGATCGAGCGCGGCTTGCAGTTTGCGTTGATAATGCTGTTGCTCGATCGCCATGCCGAGGATGTTTGCGGCGCCCTGCAGAAAGGCGACATCGTGCTCGCCGAACTCGCCTTCGGACTTGCTGTCGACTTCCAGCACGCCGAACGGGGAGCCGTCGCCCTGCAGGATGACGTTCATGGCGCGGCGAATACCGTGCTCGACCAGCAATTCCGGAGTTCTGAATCGTTGCTCGTTCTCGAGATGGTTGGAAATAACGGGCTTGCCGGTGCGCAAGGCATAACCTGCGGGAGACGCCAGATCGGCCCCGACGCTAGCCTTGCCGACCACGCCTTCATCCCAGCCGACGCCCGCGCGAACCAGGAGGCGGTTCTCGGCCGGTAGGTATTCCATGACTTTGCAGTATTCCGCCCCCAATCCTTCGGCGGTCATCTGCGCGGTGTGATTGAGCATGCCGATGAAGTTCGTGCCCTGCAGAGCAAGGACGCCCAGTTCGGCAAGCAGTTCCTGCTGGCGAATGCGTTGGCGGAGCGCGCGGCGGTAAGGTCGTCGGGCTCGCCGCCCGGGGGCGGGTTCGACCAACGGTTTGCTCTGATCAGGGTCCATATCCACCCCCTAGCATAATCCCGCGTATTGTGCTGATCGACCGAGTTGACCGGTCTTTGCGCGACAATTCGCCCGGCCGCGCCGCGATGGCGGCAAGCGCCGGGCGCTGGCCGGAGCCGCCGAAGCGCCCGCCATTCCGATGAAGCTCAGTCCGCCGGCCAATACGGTCGCGAGAACGAGAATGACGGGGCTGGGATCAGCTCAGCGTCAGCAACACCGGCACCAAAATCGCCGTAAGAAAGCCGTTGAAGCCCATGGCGATGCCGGCGAAGGTGCCGGCGATCTGGCTTTCCTGGAACGAGCGCGCGGTGCCGATGCCGTGGGCGGCGGTGCCGAGGGCAAAGCCGCGCGCCGCCGCTTGTTTGATGCCCATGAGATCGAGCAGCGGGCTGCCGATCATGGCGCCGATGACGCCGGTGAGGATGACCAGCGCCGCGGTGAGCGAGGGCACGCCGCCGATCTCCTGCGCGATGCCCATGGCGATCGGCGCCGTGACGGATTTCGGGATCAGGGATTTTATCGTCACCGGGTCGGCGCCGAGCGCCCAGGCCACCGCGACGGCCGAGACGATCGCGGTCAATGCGCCGGCGAGGAGCGCCGCCGCCATCGGCAACAGCGCGCGGCGCACCGCGGCGATGTTTTCGCGCAGCGGGATCGCCAGCGCCACCACGGCCGGGCCGAGCAGAAAATGCACGAACTGCGCGCCGTCGAAATAGGTCCGATAGCTGGTGTGCGTCGCCATGAGCAGCGCGACCAGGATGGCGACCGCGATCGCCACCGGATTGGCGAGCGGGCTCCCATTGAGCCGCACATAGATGAAATGCGCCGCGACATAGGCGGCAAGCGTCAGCGTCAGCCAAAGGAGCGGGCTGGCGCTGAGATAGACCCAGACGTCGGAGACGGCGCGCATCGCGTCACGTTTCGCTTTTTTCGTCGCCTTGCGCCGGCGCGAGCAGGCGGAATACGGCGGCGGTCACCATGATGGTGAGGATCGTGCTGACCAGAAGGGCGGCGAGGATCGGCAGCCACTCGGTCCTGATGCGGCCGAAATGCAGCATGATGCCGGTGCCGGCGGGCACGAACAGCAGCGAAAGATGGTCGAGCAGCGTGTAGGAGGTAACGCGCAGGGGCCGCGGAATTTCCGGCCGGAACATAAGAAAGACGAACAACAGCAGCATGCCGAGCACGGGGCCCGGAAACGGCAGCCCAGCGAGGCGGACCAGCACTTCGCCGATGAGCTGGCAGCCGAGCAGGGCGACGAAAGCGCCGATCATGGCAGACTCCCTGCGTGACGGCGTAAGCTTAGCGGCCGGCCGACGTTCGACAAAGCCGGAGATTGGCGCGGCGTTATAGCGGCAACTGCTTCAGTTGCGCCGCGACCGCCTCGAGCGCCTGTTCCGGCGCGACCCAGGCGAACTCCGGCAGCTGGTTGCGGAACCAGGTCGCCTGCCGCTTGGTGTATTGCCGGGTGTCGCGCTTGCCGCCCTCGATGGCTTCCGCGAGCGTGATCTCACCGCCGAAATGCCGGATCAGCCAGGGCACGCCGTGGGCCTTCATCGCCGGCAGCGCGGGATCGAGGCCGCGCTCTGCCAGCGCGCGCACCTCCTCGAGCGCGCCGGCGGCGATCATGGCGTCGAACCGCGCGTCGATGCGGCGATGCAGGGCCTCGCGCTCGGGGGCGAGGAAGATTTTGGCCGCGCGCCCGGCGTCGAGGCCGGCCGGGCGGTTTTCCGCGTGCCACTCCAGCAGCGAACGGCCGGTCGCCAGCATGACTTCGAGCGCGCGGGTGATGCGGGAGCGATCGCCGGGCATCAGGCGGGCCGCCGCGACCGGGTCGTGCCGTTTCAGTTCGCCATGCAGGGCGGCAACGCCTTCGGCTCGCGAGCCGCGCCCGCACCGCTTCGCGCACCTCGGCCGGGACCGGCGGCACCGCGGCGATGCCTTGCGTGAGCGCCTTGAAATAAAGACCGGTGCCGCCGACGACGATCGCGGCGCGGCCGTAGCGCTTGGTCGCTGCGAGCGTCGCCGCGGCGTCCGTGCACCAGCGGCCAACGGAATAATTCTCCGCCGCGTCGACGCGGCCATAGAGCCGGTGCGGCGCTTGGCGTTCCTCGGCCGGCGAGGGCCGCGCCGTGATGATGCGCAGGTCGCGATAGACCTGCATGGAATCGGCGTTGATGATGACGCCGCCGAGTTTTTCGGCGAGCGCCAGCGCCAATGCCGATTTGCCGCTCGCCGTCGGGCCGGCAATGAGGATGGTCGCGGGTTCGCTCACGGGGTTGACGT
>CAVUWO010000011.1:0-324160 GCA_963745155.1 uncultured Pseudomonadota bacterium
CCGGCGGCGATATCGGCAAGCTTGCGGTCTGCGGGACCGTCAATGATCTCGCGGTCGGCGGTGCAACGCCGCTCTATCTGTCGTGCGCCGTGATCATCGAGGAGGGCGTCGCCATCGATTTCTTGCGCAGGATCGCCCGCTCGATGGCCGCGACGGCGCGCGAAGCAGGCGTGCAGATCGTCACCGGCGATACCAAGGTCGTCAACAAGGGCGCCTGCGACAAGATGTTCATTACCACGACCGGGATCGGCGCGATCCGGCCCGATATCGATCTCGGCACCCATCGGGTGCGGCGCGGCGACATCGTTCTGGTCAACGGCCTCCTTGGCGATCACGGCGCGGCCATCCTCGGTGCGCGCGGCGACCTTGCTTTGGAATCGCCGATCGCGAGCGATTGCGCTCCCTTGCATGACCTCGTCGCGACGCTCTTGGCCGCCGCCCCCGCCACGCGCTTTGTCCGCGATCCGACCCGCGGCGGCGTCGCGACCGTGCTCAACGAGATCGCCGACGGGGCGCAAGTCGCGATCGAGATCGACGAGGCTGCGACTCCCCTTCGCGACGAGGTCCGGGGATTTTGCGAGATTCTCGGGCTCGATCCGCTCTATCTCGCCAACGAAGGCAAAATCGTAGCCGTCGTTCCGCCTGAGCAGTCGCAGGACGCGGTTGCGGCAATGCGGGCGCATCCGCTCGGCGGCGCGGCGAGCATCATCGGCCGCGTGACCTCCGGCGAGCCCGGCCGGGTCACGATGCGCACCGTCTTCGGCGGCCGCCGCATCGTCGACATGCTGGTCGGCGAACAGCTCCCGCGCATCTGTTGAAGAGGCTCGCCATGCACGAACTATCGATTGCGTGCGGCATTGTGGAAGTCGTGGCGGCGGCCGCGAAGGGCCGCAAGGTCCACCGTGTCATCGTCGAGATCGGCGAATTGTCCGGCGTCATGACCGAGTCGATCGCGTTCTGGTTTCCCGAGGTCGCCAAGGGAACGGAAGCCGAAAACGCGAGCTTGGAGATCCGCGATGTGGTGGCGTTCGCACGCTGCGAGGCCTGCGGCGCCGAATTCCCGACGCCATCCATGCTGACGGCCTGTCCGTGCGGCTCGTTCCGCTTCAAACGGCTTAAAGGCGACGAGTTGAACGTCAAATCCATCGAGCTGGAAGAGGCCCTCTAATGTGCGCGAATTGCGGCTGCCAAGGCGACCAAACAACGATGCTCGATCTGCAGACCGGCGAGGCGACGACGATCGCGACCGCGCATCACCACGACAGCGACGCTCACCATTCACATCATTCGCATTCCCACGACCACGATCATGACGAACGGCACGGTCATTCCGCCGATGACCACTCCCATTCGCATCACGCTGGCCGCAGTGCGGGCCTGGATCTCGTCGACATCGAAACGCGAATTCTCAAAAAGAACGATGATGTGGCCGCGATTAACCGGGCCTGGTTCGCCGGCCGCGAGATTCTCGCGCTCAACCTCGTCAGTTCTCCGGGCGCCGGAAAGACAACCTTGCTCGAACGCACGATCCGCGATCTCGCCGGCGAGTTGCCGCTTTACGTGATCGAGGGCTGATCAGGCGACCGCGAATGACGGCGAGCGTATTCGTGCGGCCGGCGCGGCGGTCGTGCAAGTCAATACCGGCACCGGCTGCCATCTCGATGCCGGAATGGTGACGCGGGCGCTCGCCGCGCTCAAGCCTCCTCCCGGCGCGGTCGTCCTCATCGAAAATGTCGGCAATCTCGTCTGCCCGGCGCTGTTCGATCTCGGCGAGCGGGCGAAAATCGTCATTTTTCCGGTCACGGACGGCGAGGATAAGCCGCTGAAATATCCTCACATGTTCAGCGCCGCCTCAATCGTCGTCCTCGCCAAGATCGATTTATCGCCCCATCTCGATTTCTCGCTGGCGCAGGCCATTGCCAATGTGACCAGGATCAACCCCGACGCGACGATCCTGCAAGTCTCGGCGCGAACCGGCGAGGGGATGGCCGATTGGTATGGCTGGCTTCGCACCCAACGGACGGCGGCACGCCAATCTGCCTTCGGCTGAGCATTTGGCGGAAAATCGCTACCACTGAAAGAACTTGAAATGACCGGTCCTGTCGCAGCGGCTGGTAGGGCCGTCATATCTTGCGACGCGCTGCAAATCCTTCGCGATTGCTCGCGGCAAACGCCCGGCCAATACATGAGCCGGGAATCGGCGCCTATTGCTTGCAAAGGAATTGCTACGTACACGAATCATAACGGCATTCCAGCCGCACCAAGAACCAGGCGACGGAGACGACCGTGAAGCGCCGTATCATATTGATCGTTGCGGCGCTCCTCCTCGTCGGAACAGGGGCCGGCTTGGCCTATTGGTTCACCCATCCGTCGAATCAGCCCCTGCAACTCGTCGCTCTACGGAAACGTCGATTTGCGGCAGGTCGACTTGGCGTTCAACGGCAGCGAGCGAATTGCGGCGGTGCTCGTGCAGGAAGGCGATGTCGTCCAGACGGGCGAACTCCTCGCAAAATTGGACACGAGTCGGTTGGAGCCGCAGGTCGCGCAAGCCGAGGCGCAAGTGGCGGCGCAGCGCGCCGTGGTAGAACGGCTCCACAACGGCAGCCGGCCCGAGGAAATCGCTCAGGCACGAGCGAACCTTGCATCGGCGGCGGCGGACGCGGCTAATACGCGGCGGATTTATGAGCGTGAGAACTTCCTCGTCGAAAAGTCTGCTGCCACGCAGCAAGATGTGGATAACGCCAAGGCCGCCTTGGATGTGGCCGATGCGAAGGTCGAAGTGAATCGGAAGGCTCTCGATCTTGCGATCGCGGGGCCGCGCGTCGAAGACATCGCCCAAGGCGAGGCGCAGTTGCGGGCGAACGAGGCACAGTTGGCGTTCGTTTGCCGGCAATTGGCCGACGCGAACCTCATCGCCCCCGTGCATGGAATCGTCCGCTCCCGCCTGCTGGAGCCCGGCGACATGGCGTCGCCGCAAAAGCCGGTGTTTTCGCTGGCGATCACCGACCCGAAATGGGTCCGCGCCTATGTATCGGAGCCGGATCTCGGCCGGGTTCACCCGGGCATGACGGCTTATGTCACGGCGGACGGCTTTCCAAATCGTCGGTTTGAAGGTTGGGTCGGGTTCGTATCGCCTATCGCCGAGTTCACGCCGAAAACGGTCCAGACCGAAGAACTGCGGACGAGCCTCGTTTATGAGGTCCGTGTCTTCGTGAAGGACGAGGCCGACGACCTGCGTCTCGGCATGCCGGCAACTGTGCATTTGCCGCTCGGCCAGGATGCGACGAAGCGGCCAGGCCGCAACGCGGTCCGTCGCCCGTGAACGGGGCCGGGCAAAGCGATACAGCCGTGGACGGCCGAAATGTGCGAAAGGCATTTCGCCGGCAAACGGGTGAGGTCGTGCGGGCCCTCGATGACGTCTCCGTTGAGGTCCGTCACGGTACGCTCGCAGCCCTTGTCGGGCCTGACGGCGCCGGCAAGACGACGCTCATCCGGCTTATTGCCGGCCTGATGCCGGTCGACTCCGGAACGTTGACGGTGATGGGCATCGATGTCGGCAGTGAACCGCAACAGGTGCAGGACCGCATTGCCTACATGCCGCAGCGCTTCGGTCTCTATGAAGATCTGAGCGTCCAGGAAAATCTGGACCTCTACGCCAGTCTGCACGGCATCTCTCGCGAAGAGCGGGCGACGCGGTATCCCGAGCTTTTGCAAATGACGGACCTGGTGGCATTTACGCAGCGTCTTGCTGGGAATTTGTCCGGGGGCATGAAGCAAAAGCTCGGCCTTGTCTGCACATTGATTGGTTCGCCGACGTTATTGCTGCTGGATGAGCCGACCGTCGGCGTTGATCCGCTGTCGCGTCGTGAGCTCTGGGAAATCATCGTGCGGCTTGTCCGCGAGCAAAATCTCACCGTCCTGTTGAGCACGTCTTATCTCGACGAAGCCGAACGCTGCGATCAGGTCTTCGTGCTGCGCGAAGGCAAGTTGCTGACGAGCGGTCGGCCCAGCGAAGTCACCGACATGGCCGCCGGTCGTACCTTCGAGGCCGAACCCCCTCCGGGTCAGCCGGCACGAAATCTTCAGGCGCGTCTGCTGGACGACCCCACGATCATCGACGCCGTTCCCGAGGCGGGTCGCGTGCATTTAGTCCGGGCCGAGCCCGTTACAAGCAGCGAGCCGGCCAAGCCGGCGGCATCATTGACCGGACTTGCCATCGAGCCGGTGCAAGCGCACTTCGAAGATGGCTTCATGGTGCTGTTGCGGCGGCAAGCCGGCGGCGATCGAAGATTGCCGGCCGCAACGCCGTTCGATCGGCCTCCGGCATCCGGCACTGCCGAGACGGTCATCAGTGTGAACGAGCTGGTTCGCAAGTTCGGCGCTTTCACAGCTGTCGACCGGCTCAGCTTCAGTGTTCGTCGCGGCGAGATCTTCGGCTTGCTCGGTCCAAACGGCGCCGGCAAGACAACGACGTTCCGCATGCTGTGCGGCCTCCTTCCAGCCACTGCCGGGACCTTGCGGGTGGCTGGTTTCGACTTGCGCAAAGCACGCGCATCGGCTCGACAGCACATCGGCTACGTTGCGCAGAAATTCTCCCTCTATGGTCAGCTCTCAGTGGCGGAGAACCTCGATTTCTTTGCCAGCGCCTACGGCCTGCATGGTCGCCGCAAGCATGATCGGATCGCATGGGCGCTGGCGCAGTTCGAACTCGAACCGCTGATGCGCCTCCCCGCCGGGCAATTGCCGGGCGGCTACAAGCAGCGCTTGGCGATGGCGGCGGCGCTGCTGCACGCGCCGGAGATATTGTTCCTCGACGAGCCGACCAGCGGGGCCGATCCGCTGGCGCGACGCGAGTTCTGGCAGCGCATCACGCTCCTCGCGCAACACGAGGTCACAGTGATCGTCACCACCCATTTCATGGAAGAGGCTGAGTATTGCGACCGTGTCGCGATCCTCGATGCCGGGCGCATGCTGGCGGAAGGAACGCCGGCCAGCGTGCGCAGTCACGCCACGTCTGCCGGCCGTGGCCGAGCGACCATGGAGGACGCCTTCATCGCCATCGTCGAAGCCGCACGCGAGCACAAGCCGCCGGTGCCGGCGTCTCGCAACGGTGCCGCGTGACTGCGCCGGTCGTCGCTCCTTCACGCCCGGAGCGGGCGACCTCGGCTGCGGCGAAGTGGCGCCGTATCGCGGCCTTGGTGCGCAAGGAGACCTATCAGCTCTTTCGCGACCCCAGCAGCATCGCCATCGGCCTGTTCATGCCGGCCATGCTCATTCTGCTGTTCGGCTACGCGCTTTCGCTCGATGTGAAGAACGTTCCTGTGGCGGTGGTGCTGGAGGCGCCCTCGCCGACGACTACCGCGCTTGCCGCGAGCTTCGTACTCTCGCCCTATTTCGAGGCGCGGCTGATGATGTCGATGCCGCGAGCGCAGCGGCTTCTGCTCGAGCAGCAGGTCGACGGCATCGTCCGCGTCCGCTCGGATTTTGCCCGGCGGCTGAGCATGGGCGACGGCGAAGTCGAGGTGCTCGTCAACGGCAGCGACGCCAATCGCGCCCGCATCATCCAAGGCTACGCCCAGGGCGCCGTCGCGCAGTACTTGGCGCAACGCGCCGCCGAGGGCGGGCAGCCCGCGGCCAACGGCAGCGCGGTGATGCAGAGCCGACTATGGTTCAACGAAGCCGACGACAGCCACTATTTCCTCGTCCCCGGCCTCATCGTCCTGATCATGACGCTGATCGGCTCGTTGCTCACCGCCTTGGTGATGGCGCGCGAATGGGAGCGGGGCACATTGGAAGCGTTGTTCGTGACGCCGGTGCGCGCCGGCGAAATCGTGATTGCGAAAATGATCCCGTACTTCGCGCTCGGCATGATTGGGCTGGTACTCTGCATCCTAGCCGCCAAATTTCTGTTCCAGGTCCCGTTTCGCGGCTCGGTGTCGATCCTGATCGGCGTCTCCATGCTCTATCTGGTGGTCTCGCTCGCGATCGGCCTGTTGATTTCATCGATCACCAAGAACCAGTTTGTCGCCAGCATGGCGACCTTGATCATCACATTCTTGCCGGCGGTGTTCCTGTCCGGATTTCTGTTTGACATTCGCAGCATGCCGGTGGCGATCCGTATTATCAGCTACATCCTTCCCGCGCGCTATTACGTCACCTTGCTGCAGACATTGTTTCTTGCCGGCAACATCTGGGGCATCATTCTTCCCGATACTGCAATTCTGGCCGGCATAGCGGCCGTGCTGCTCGTGATAACTCGCAGAGTGGCGAAGAAGCGACTGGCGTGAGGCGAGGGATGTTCGAAGCAATCGCCCGCATCTTCGCACTCATCCGCAAGGAACTGTTGGCCATTCTCAAGGACCCGCAGAGCCGGGTCAGCTTGTTTCTGCCGCCGATACTGCAATGTCTCATCTTCGGCTATGCGGCGACCTACGACCTCAACAACGTGCCATATGCGGTGCTCGACCAGGACCACAGTGCGGCGTCGCACGATCTGCTGGCGGCGCTGGACGGCTCCCGCGTGTTTCATAGGGTCGCCCAGCTCTCCAACATCGCCGATATCAAAACGGCGATCAACGAACAACGCGCCCTCCTGGTCGTTCAGATCGGGCAGGATTTCGAGCGCCGATTGGCGTCCGGTCTGCCGGCGAACGTGCAGGTGATCGCGGACGGCCGCAATTCCAATACCGGCGGGACCGCGTTGGGCTACGTTTCGGCCATCATCGACAGTTTCAACGCTGACTGGGCCGCGAGCCACGGCGCAGCGCCGCCGCCGCTGCGTGTCACCGTGCGCGCCTGGTACAATCCCAATCTGGAAACCCTCTGGTACATGATTCCGGCGCTGATTGGCACGCTCACATTTCTGCAAACGTTATTGCTCACGGCCATGTCGGTCGCCCGCGAACGCGAACAGGGCACATTCGATCAGCTGCTCGTCACGCCGTTCCGGCCGCCGGAGATCATGATCGGCAAAGCGCTGCCGTCGGTCTTGATCGGCCTCGTCCAAGCGACCTTGATTCTGCTGGTTGCGCAATTGTGGTTCCGCATTCCGTTCGCCGGTTCGTATGTGACACTCTATGCCGGCCTCGCCCTGTTTCTCACGGCCGCCGTGGGCGTCGGGCTGATGCTTTCGGCAATCGTCGCCACCATGCAACAGGCCGTGCTCTATGCCTTCGTCATCATGATGCCATGCGCGCTGCTCTCGGGCCTGGCGACGCCGCTCAGCAGTATGCCCCTAGTCCTGCAGTACGTGACGCTGGTAAACCCGCTGCGCTATGCCATCGACATGGCCCGTCGCGTCTATCTGGAGGGTGCCGGCGTCGGTCAGCTGGTGCCGGACCTGTGGCCGATGATCATCATCGCAGCTGTCACGCTTTCCGCCGCAGCCTGGCTGTTCCGCGGCGGACTCGAATGATGTCGGAAATGATTAGCGGTCGATACGAAGACGGCTTACGCGCGGCGCTGTTCTCGTTTAAGCAGCCATGCGAAGGCTTGCCGCACGAAGGCTGCGCCGTCTGCGATCGCTGGCTCGCCATGCGCGATCAACACTCGATCGATCGGCCAGGCGAGAATAAGTTGCAGAGCGGCACGTGCAGCTCGGCGATTGACGAAACTCGCGCGCCATTCGCGCGGAGCGCCTGGATTCGGAGCGCAAATGCCGTCCAGCCGGGCGACGATACCGCGCCAACCGCTAAACCAGTCGCGCGGTAGATTTTGAATGAGGTCGGCGAAGATCGCCGTGCGACTGGCGCGATGAAAGAACTCTATCTCGGTCAACATGCTGCCACGCACCGCGACTTGATCGATGTCGTCCGCCCATTCCGGCTCAGGCCGATCGCCGAGATCGGCGTCGAAGGCGAGATCTTTGCGCTTCTTGCGCAAGCCGGGCGACGCGTAGAGGCGCGCCTTCGGATAGGCGGACTTCCATTCGGCAAGGAACAGATGATGCAAACGGTTCGGCGAAATAAGAAAATGCACTGATCCAAGGGCATCGATGTCGCGTTTGAGGGCGGCCGACAGCGCTATCGGGGACCAGACGAACAGGCGGTCGCCTGACAGCTTAATCAGCGCCATGCGCGTCGGATAGCGAAAGCCAAAGAACATTACATCCGGACCGTCGGCTATCAAAATGTCGGGCCCGAACTCGTGCAACAATTCGCCCGTCATGATCCTCTCCTTTTCCTTCGACACGAGGCGCCTGGCAGCATATCGCAAGCTATCGGTCTTTTGTGCATCATTTTCGAACGATGATTTCTTTCCCGCAATTAATGTTTTCGACAGGTCGTTGTAACCTGATGCTGCTTAGTGTTGAATCGGATGATTTCTATTGGCGCGCAACTAGACCAAAAATTTCATCGTACACGCTTACAAAAGGACTACACGGTCGTGACAGCCGCAAAGCTCATAAAAAATGTTTGCGTCTGAGGCCACCAAATCACATTGATCCATGTCAATGTGTCGGATGCCGACATCGGCGTCGCTGTTCCGATCCTTTTCGGTGTGCCCACGTTCCGTTCGATGGCAATGCAGCGGTCGGCTCTCTAATGCCAGATGGTCGAGCCACCTCATTTGTGTAGCCCCGCGCCGACGCTGGACAAAAGGGCAGGCTAGCGGATCCATTCGGCCGTGGTTACATCTCCTCCCGGGAGATCGACGCCCGTCAAGCTGCCTGGAGCAAGCCATGTCCGTCATTGCCCTGTTGCTCAATATCGCGTGGATCGTGTTCGGCGGGCTGTGGATGGCGGTCGGCTGGCTGATCGCAAGCGTCATCATGGCGATCACGATCATCGGCCTGCCATGGGCGCGGGCGGCGTTCAATATCGCCATCTACACGCTGATGCCGTTCGGCCAGACCGCGGTGTCGCGCGCCGAATATTACGGCCGCGACGATACCGGGACCGGGCCGTTCGGCTTCCTCGGCAACCTGATCTGGCTTGTGCTCGCCGGCTGGTGGCTGGCGCTCGGCCATCTGCTCACGGCCATCGCGTTGGCGATCACCATCATCGGCATTCCGTTCGCCTGGGCGCATCTCAAGCTCGCCGGAATAGCGCTGTGGCCGATCGGCAAAGTGATCGTGCCGTCGGATGCGCCGCGGCAGTTTCGGCGCGTCAGCTGAAGCGCTTGGGGCCGCGCCGGCCGGTGGCGCGGCCGCGCGAACCTCGCTATACCTGATTTTAGCCGCACACCCCCGAACAGAGATGCGGCGCGAACCAGGGAGGTTTTCGTGCAGCAGCAATTGGCCGTCACCCCAACCCTCGCCGAACCGGTTCTGAGCGCCACGCTTGCCATCGACGCGGCCGCGGCCGGCAAATATTGCGCCGATCTCGACGCGGCGCTGCAGGCGTTGGGACCAAGCGCGCAGCGCAATGGCGAACAGCGCGGCGAGGCGGCAGCGCTCAAGGCGAGCGCTCGCGTGGTCAAAGGAGCGGTTTTTCCGCCGTCACGCCGCGGAAATCTATGACGACTTGACCGATCATGGCGCGCGCACTTTGCGCGTCGCCGAATTGCTGGCGGCGGCGTCGCAGCGCTATCCGGCGCTGCTGCCGACGCCCGAGCGGATCGCGGCGGAGCGCGCCCTCGAGCAGCAGAGCGCCAAGGAAGGCCTCGAACTCGACCAGGGCCTGTTCATCGCGCAACTTCTCGCCGACGAGCGCATCGGCATGCATCTGATCCACGCGATGCTCAAGCCCAAGCGCGAGGCGCTGGAGCGTCTGCCCGAGTTCCGCCGCAGCGGATTTTTGGACCTCGGCCTGGCCAAGGTCGAGCGCATCGGCAAAGCCGGCCACGTCACCTTGACCAACACCAAATTTCTCAACGCCGAGGACGATCAGGCGACTGCCGCCCTGGAAACCGCGGTCGACCTCGTTCTGCTCGACGACACCATCGAGGTCGGCGTCCTGCGCGGCGGCACGGTCGCGCATCGCAAATATGCCGGCCGGCGCATCTTCAACGCCGGCATCAATCTCACGCATCTCTATTACGGCCAGATTTCTTTCGTCGAGTTCTTCATCGAGCGCGAGCTGGGGCTCTTGCACAAGATCTATCGCGGCCATTGGCGCGCGGAATCCTACGACGAAGAGTTCGAGGACTATGTCGAGAAGCCGTGGATCGCCGCGGTCGAGGCTTTCGCCATCGGCGGCGGCTGTCAGCTGCTCTGCATCATGGACCGCGTGCTCGCCGAGACCGGCTCCTATTTCAACCTGCCGGCCAGCAAGGAAGGTTTTATTCCCGGCGCCGCCAATCTGCGGCTGCCGCGCCTCACCGGCATCAAGCTCGCCCGCGAGGGCATTTTCTACGAGCGCGTCTTTCATGCCGATACGGCCGAAGGCCGCCTGATCTGCGACGAGGTGGTGCCGGCCGCGGAGATGGACGCAGCGATCGCGCGCAACGCCGAGCAGCTCACGCGCGCGGGCATGACCAGCGCGGTGTCGAACCGCAAGGCGCTGCGCGTCGCGCAGGAGCCGTTGTCGATCTTCCGCCGCTACATGGCGACCTATGCGCGCCAGCAGAGCCAGTGCCTGTACGATCCGAAGCTGATCGACAATCTGGAAAAGAGCTGGCAGCCGGGCAGCCGGCGGATGTGAGTGCGCGATTGTCGCCCAGATTGCTGCCCAAATTGTTGCGCAGGAGTGTTCATGACTTCTTCCGATGTTTCCCCAGCCGGCGCTGAACAAGCGCCGGAACTCGCCTCCGTCACCCGCGTCACTGTCGGCCCGAACGACACCGTCGGCGCGCTGGTGCCGGGCATGCCGCCGGTCGCGGCGACGCCCTATCTCGTCACCATCGCCGAGATGGCGTGCGGCCGGCTGGCGGAGCCTTTGCTGGAGCCGGGGCAGATCACGGTCGGCACCAGGGTCGTCATCGATCATCTCGGCGCCAGCAAGGTCGGCGCGGAGCTCACGATCAAGGCGGCGCTGGTGAACCGGCACAAGAACCGCCTGACGTTCGCGGTGCGCATCGAGGACGGCGAGCGCACCGTCGCGGTCGTCGAGCATGTCCGCGCGGCGGTGTCGAAACAAAGAATGATGGACTCGCTGGGCTAGAGGAACCTGCAAGGGGAAGGGAGGTAACGCCGCATGCGAACGATCGCGGAGCTGCTGCGGTGGCGGGCGCGGCGCCATCCGGACCTCGAGGCGGTGTGGTTCGAAGGCAGGTCGCAGACCTATGGCGAACTCGACGCCGCGACCTCGCAGCTCGCCGCCGGACTGGTCGACCGGCTCGGCCTCGTCCCGGGCGACCGCGTCGCCATCATCGACAAGAACAGCGCCGCGTTTCTGGAGATGTTTTATGCCCTCGACAAAGCCGGGCTCGTCGCCGCGCCGCTGAGCTGGCGGCTCACGCCGCACGAGATCAAACAAATCGTCGACGACATCAAGCCGAAGCTGATCGTCACCGGCGCGGAGTTCAAGGCGCCGGCGGCCGCGACCGGCGTGCCGACGCTGACGTTCGACGAGTTGCCGCGCGGCGGCGCCGACCCGCGGCGCGACGCCGACGGCGCGGTGTGCTGTCAGTTCTGCACCTCCGGCACCACGGGCCTGCCCAAGGGCGCCATGCTGACCGGCTGGAACGTGCTCAATGTCGGCGATTGCCTCGCGCTGGAGATGCCGGAAATCCGCGAAGGCGGCCGCCATCTCGTCGCTTTGCCGCTGTTTCACATCGGCGGCGCCGGCTGGGCGCTGTGGGCGATGCAGCGGGGCTCGACCGCGATCATCGTGCGCGAAACGGCGCCGGGACCGCTCCTCGAGGCGATCGTCGAGCAGAAAGTCGAGACCGCGCTCTTGGCGCCGACGCTGATGCTGTTTCTGACCGAGCTCCCCGACGCGCGCACTGCCGACTTCTCCGCGCTCAAGCACATCACCTACGGCACGGCGCCGATCTCGCCGGACCTGCTGCGCCGCTGCCTCGAGATCTTCAAATGCCGGTTCTCGCAGCTCTACGGCCTCACCGAAACGACCGGCCCGTTCACCTCGCTGCCGCACGAATATCATGTCGGCGAGCGGCTTTTGTCCTGCGGCCGGCCGATGTTCGGCGGCCGCGCGCGGGTGGTCGACTTGAACGACAACGACCTGCCGCCCTACGAGGTCGGCGAGATTCTGTATCAGGGCGAAAATCTGATGGCGGGCTATTGGGCGCGCCCCGACGCGACGGCGGAAGCGCTGCGCGGCGGCTGGTTTCACACCGGCGACGCCGGCTACATGGACGCGGACGGCTTCATTTTTCTCAAAGACCGCATCCGCGACATGATCGTCTCCGGCGGCGAGAATGTCTATCCGGCCGAGGTCGAGGCCGTGCTGATGGGCCATGCGGAAATTCTGGAATGCGCCGTGATCGGCGTGCCCGACCAAAAATGGGGCGAGACGGTCAAGGCCGTGGTGGTCCGCCGCGCCGGCGCGACGCTGACCGAGGCCGCGCTGATCGAATGGACCCGTGAAAAACTCGCCGGCTACAAACGGCCGCGCTCGATCGATTTCATCGACACGCTGCCGCGTAACGCCGCCGGCAAGCTTTTGAAACGCACGCTCCGCGAGCCGTATTGGGCCGGATATGCGCGGCGGGTGAATTGACGACGGCGGCTGCGGCAAGCGGCGAATAAATTACCGTCATAGCAATCGTTCTCGCGCGCTCCCCCTCTCCCCATGGGGGAGAGGGTCGGGGTGAGGGGGACCCGCCCTCTCAGAACAATACGAGTCCGTTTGATTACAACCGCCCAAGGTTCGCGTGCCGAGCGATATGACGTAGGTTCAGGGGAATGATCTGATACGCCGGAGCCCCCTCACCCCGCCCCTCTCCCCCACGGGGAGAGGGCGCGCGCCGTGCCGGCGGCAGCCCTTTTATCGCTTTTCGACGTCGCTGCCGTCGCCATGCGTCGGGCTTAGGGGTGCGCTTCGCTATCGAGATGCGCCATTTGCGGCGCGTCGTAGCGCGCGCCGACGGTGCGGTCGGGCGATACCGCCGCGTCGATACGCGCGAGATCGGCGGCATCGAGCGTCAGCGCCAGCGCGCCGAGCGTTTCCTCGAGCTGGTCGCGGCGGCGGGCGCCCATGACGGGCACAATGTCGGCGCCGCGCGTGCGCACCCAAGCGAGCGCGAGCTGCGCCGGCGTCGCGCCTTTCTCTTTTCCGATCTGGCGCAACGCCTCGACCAGCTTCAGGTTCGCCTCGATGTTGCCTTGCTGATAGCGCGGCATGCGCGTGACGCGGATGTCGCCCTTGGCGTCGGCCGACGGCACGCGGCCGCTGAGTATGCCGCGCGACAGCACGCCATAGGCGGTGATGGCGATGCCGAGTTCGCGCGTCGTCGGCAGGATTTTCTGTTCGATGCCGCGGCTCATCAGCGAATATTCGATCTGCAGATCGACGATCGGATGCACGGCTGCCGCGCGGCGGATGGTGTCGGTGCCGGACTCCGAGAGGCCGATGTGACGCACATAGCCGGCGCGCACCATGTCGGCGATCGCGCCGATGGTGTCCTCGATCGGCACGTGCGGGTCGAGCCGGGCCGGCCGGTAGATGTCGATATAATCGGTGCCGAGCCGCTTGAGCGAGTAGGCCAGGAAATTCTTGACCGCGAGCGGCCGGGCGTCGTGCCCGATGAAGGCGCCCGAGGGATCGCGCATGCCGCCGAACTTCACCGAGATCAGGACCTTCTCGCGCGGCACGCCTTCCAGCGCGCGGCGGATCAGCATCTCGTTGTGGCCCATGCCGTAGAAGTCGCCGGTGTCGATGAGGTTGATGCCGGCATCGAGCGCGGCGTGGATGGTGGCGATGCTTTCGGCTTCGTCCGCCGGACCGTAGGCGCCGGGCGACATGCCCATGCAGCCAAGGCCGATCGCGCTCACCGCCGGACCGCTTCGGCCGAGTGTGACAGTCTGCATTTTTCCTCCACTTGAAAGGCTTGCTTGAAACTCTTGGGCGTTAAACACTGGCGCGTTGAACTCTTGCGCGTTGCGCCACGATTACAGATACACGCTCTTCATCTGCGCCTCGGGATAGCGCAAGCCGGCGGCGGCGCCGACCGGTATCGCGTCGGCGATCTCGGCGAGATCGGCGGCGCTCAAGGAGACTTGCAGCGCGCCGAGATTTTCCGAGAGGCGTTCCTTCCGCTTGGTGCCGGGAATTGGAATGATGTCGTCGCCCTGCGCCAGCACCCAGGCGAGCGCGAGCTGGCCGGGCGTGCAGTGCTTGCGGCGGGCGATCTCCTGGATGCGGCGGACCAAAGAGACGTTGCGGTCGAGGTTTTCCGGCGCGAACCGCGGGTGGCGGCGGCGGGCGTCGGTCTCGATCAGATCCGCCGCCTGTTCGACCGCGCCGGTCAGGAGGCCGCGGCCGAGCGGGGCGTAGGCGACGAAGGCGATATCGAGCTTGCGCGTCGTTATGAGCGTCTCTTCCGCTTCGGCGCGGTAGAGCAGCGAATACTCGTTCTGCACCGCGGCGATCGGGTGGACGGCCTGGGCGCGGGTGATGGTCTCGGGTCGCGCTTCGCTCAAGCCCAGCGCGCGCACCTTGCCTTGCGCGACCAGCTTCGCCATGGCGCCGACGGTGTCTTCGATCGGCACGGTCGGATCGATGCGGTGCTGATAATAGAGATCGATCACGTCGACGCCGAGCCGCTTGAGGCTCGCCTCGCACGACGAGAACACATATTCCGGCCGGCCGTCGGCGTATTTGCCGTCGCGCCCGCCGAGATTGCCGAACTTGGTCGCCAGCACGATGCCGTCGCGGCGCCCCTTGATCGCCTTGCCGACCAGTCCCTCATTGTGCCCGGCGCCATACATGTCGGAGGTGTCGAGGAACGTCACCCCGCGGTCGAGCGCCTCGTGGATGACCGCGATGCCGGCGGCGTCGTCGGTCGCGCCATAGACGCCGGACAGCGACATGCAGCCGAGGCCGATCGCCGAGATGGCGATGCCGGAGGAGCCGAGCGTGCGTTTCGGGATGCTGCCGTTTTTGGTCATTTTCGCCTGCTTTCCGCCGGTTTTGGGGGCGATGCGGTGGACGGTGAGGGTCTTTTAGCGCATTTGGGCCGAGAAAGGGCGGAGCGCAAGCGGGAAATACCTTGGTTGGCTGCTTCGCGCTTGACGCCGGGATGCTGGAGCGACAATGACGCTGCCGTCGCCACGGGCAACGAGTCGATGAGCCAAACTGCCGCTCTTGCGCGCACCCTGCCGGCGGTTCCCGTGGCGGACGTCCGCGACGGCGGGCCGCCGCTGCACGCCGTGCGCAGCGCTGCCAAGGCGCGGGCCTTGCGCGATGCGTGCCTGCGCTTTTTCCCCCGCGCCGCGCTGCCGCTTGTGCCGGCGTTCGACCGGCTGTCGCGCAATTGGCTCGAGCGCTCCCGCTCGCCCTATGTGGCGGAGATCGCCGACATCGCGGCGGCGCTCGAGCTCTCCGGCGTGTGGCTCCTCAACGCTTCGATGCAATGGGGCTGCACCGCGCTCGCCGGCGAAGAAGACGGCGAGCCGTGGCTGGTGCGGACGCTCGATTGGCCGTTCAAGGGCCTCGGCCATAACACCGAACTCGCCCACATGCGCGGCGACAGCGGCGACTTCTTCAGCGTCACTTGGCCCGGCTATGTCGGTGTTCTGACCGCGATGGCGCCGCAGCGTTTTGCCGCATGCCTCAACCAGTCGCCGATGTGGCGCCGGACCCGGCATCCCCGGCTGCGGCCGTTCGACTTCATCGCCAACGCCGTCGGAGTGTGGTCGACTGCCGACTGCATGCCGCCCGATCAGCTGCTGCGGCGGACGTTCGAGATCTGCGACGATTACGCCGCGGCGCGGCGCATGCTGGAAACGACGCCAGTCTCGCGGGCGGTGATCTACACCTTGGTCGGCTGCAAGGCCCACCAGCGCTGCGTCATCGAGCGCACCGAGACGGCCTTCGTCACGCGCGAACGGGAGACCAGCGCGGCCAACGATTGGCTGCCGACGCGGCCGGGCTGGGAAGGGCGCATCGGCATGCGCCGCTTTCTGGTCTGTTCGTTCGCCGACGCCACCGCGATCAGCCGGGCGCGGCGCGAGACGCTCGCCGGCTTCGACGGCTCGTTCGCCGGCGCGGGGTTCGATTGGCTGCGGCCGCCGGTGCTCAACCCCTATACGCGGCTTGCCGCCGCAATGTCGCCGGCGCGCGGCATTCTGCGCGCCACAGGGTATGATGTAGCCGGCGCCGAACTGCCGGTGCCGGTGACGCAGACCTGCGAAATCGAAGTTGCGCCGCGCCAGGCGGCCTGAACAAATACCAGAATAGCGGGAACGAAATGCCCACCATCAGCAGCACCGACGGCACCAAGCTTTATTACGAAGAGGTCGGCAGCGGCACGCCGGTCGTTTTCGTGCACGAATTCGCCGGCGACTATCGCACCTGGGAGCCGCAGCTGCGCTACTTCGCCCGCATGCATCGCTGCGTGACGTTCTCCGCCCGCGGCTATCCGCCGTCGGAGGTGCCGACCGATCCGGCGCGCTACGGCCAGGACATCGTGAGGCGCGACGTGGTCGCGATCATGGACGCGCTCGGCATCGCCAAGGCCCATGTGGTCGGCCATTCGATGGGCGCCTATACCGCGCTCCATGTCGGCATCCATCATGCCGACCGCTGCATCTCGGTGACCGCGGCCGGCTGCGGCTGGGGCTCGGTCGCCGATCCCGCCGCGCGGGAGGCGATGCGCAAGGAGGCCGCGGCCAACGCCGCGCTGTTCACGGACAACAGCATCGCCGAGGCGGCCGCGATCTACGCCGATGGTCCGGGTCGTCAGGCCCACAAGAACAAAGACCCGCGCGGCTATGCCGAATTCGCGCGCATGCTGTCGGAACATTCCGCGACCGGCCACGCGCTGACCATGGCGATGCTGCAGGCCAAGCGCCCGACGCTGTGGGATCTGGAAGCGGAGCTGAAACGCTTTTCCGTCCCGCTCCTGGTCGTGGTCGGCGACGAGGACGACGCCTGCCTCGACGGCAGCGTCTTTCTCAAGCGCACCGTGCCGACCGCCGGCCTCCTCGTCATTCCGCGGTGCGGCCACACCGTCACCAGCGAGGAGCCGGCCGCGTTCAACGCCGCGCTCGCCGAGTTCTTCGCCGCCGCCGAAAGCGGGCGGTGGCTGGCGCACAAGCCGGCGGCTTTATAGGCCGCAGGATTCGGAAGCTCGCCTCCTTATTCAATGTCCGCGAGCGAATAGCTTGTGCTGCGTCCGCCGGCCGCATCCTTCAAGAGGATGCTTCGCTCGAGAAGATCGTCAATGTCGCGAGACGCTGTGTCTTGCGAACATTTGGCCAGCGTTGCCCATTTGGATGACGTCAGCTTGCCTTCAAATCCGTCGAGAAGACGATTGATGACCGTGCGCTGCCGATCATTGAAGGATTGACCAGCATGCAACTCCCAAAACTTGGCCTTTTGGAGCACTGACCGCAATATCGTCTCGGCGCCATCGAACGCGCGGCCCAGGCAGGCAAGAAACCATTGCAGCCACGGCGTGATGTCGAGATCACCCTTCTGCGTACTTTCAAGAATATCGTAATATGCATTGCGTTCCTGCCGGATCTGCGCGGACATGCTGTAAAAGCGTTGCGCGGTTTTTTCCGAGCGTGCGAGCTGCTGATCCGCGATCGCACGCGCGATACGGCCGTTGCCGTCTTCGAACGGATGGATGGTAACGAACCACAGATGCGCGATGCCCGCCTTGAGCACGGGATCGGCAGCGTCGGCATCGCCGTTGAACCAATTCAGGAAGGCTTTCACTTCATAATCGAGCTTCGCCGCGACGGGCGCTTCGAAATGTACGTGCTCGCGACCGACCGGACCGGACACGACTTGCATGGGCTCGGCGTCCGCTGCGCGCCAGGCGCCGACGGTAATTTTTTTGGTGCCGCTGCGCCCGGTGGGAAACAGCGCAGCGTGCCAGCCGAACAAGCGCGCGGCGGTAAGCGGTGCGTCGAATCTTTCAGTTGCGTCGAGGATCATCTCGACCACGCCTTCGACGTAACGGTCGGCCGGCGTGAGTGCGCCGATCTCAACGCCGAGGCGGCGCGCCAGCGAGGAGCGCACCTGATCCCTGTCGAGGACCTCGCCCTCGATCTCGCTCGAACTCGATCACCTCCTCGGTCAGCGAACGCAAAGTCGCTTCGGTGCGCAACTTCAGGCCAAGGCTTTCCATGCGGCCAAGCAGGCGGCCTTGACGATGCCGCACGGCCCCGAGCAGTTCCGCCAAGCTCCTGTCATTCCAGCGGAAATGCGGCCAGTCTGGCGATCCATGGATGTAAGTTGGCATAATCTCCGCCATTATTGCGGAGATTATGCCGCTTATTCTCCGCACGGGCAATAATAATCTCCGCAGAATTCGCGGAAAATCGGCGCCGTGGCCTCAATTAATCAACGCCTGCAGCGGCGCCGGGATACGGCCGCCGCGGGCGATCAGGCGCTGGGAGGAGCGGGTATTGACGGCGATGACCGGCGCGCGGCCGAGCAGGCCGCCGAAATCGACCCAGTCGCCGACCTTCTTGCCGACCGCGGGGATCAGCCGTACGGCCGTGGTCTTTTTGTTGATCATGCCGATCGCGGCTTCGTCGGCGATGATGGCGGAAATGGTTTCCGCCGGCGTGTCGCCGGGGATGGCGATCATGTCGAGCCCGACCGAGCAGACCGCGGTCATCGCTTCGAGCTTGTCGATGGTGATGAAGCCGCGCTCCGCGGCCTCGATCATGCCGGCGTCCTCGGACAAGGGGATGAAGGCGCCGGAAAGCCCGCCGACATAGCTCGACGCCATGGCGCCGCCCTTCTTCACAGCGTCGTTGAGCAGTGCGAGCGCCGCGGTCGAGCCGTGGGTGCCGACGCTGTCGAGCCCGATCTCTTCCAGAATCCGCGCGACGCTGTCGCCCTCGGCCGGCGTCGGCGCGAGCGAGAGGTCGACGATGCCGAACGGCAGCCCCAGGCGCCCCGCCGCGGTCCGCCCGACCAGTTCGCCGGCACGGGTGATCTTGAAGGCGGTGCGGCGGATGATCGCGGTGAGCGTGCCGAAATCGACGGCGCCCGCCGCCTTGATGGCTTGGAGCACGACGCCCGGACCGCTGACGCCGACATTGACCGTGCATTCCGGCTCGCTCGCGCCATGAAACGCGCCGGCCATGAACGGATTGTCCTCGACCGCGTTGCAGAACACCACGAGCTTGGCGCAGCCGATCGAAATCCGCCTCGCGCGTCAAGTCGGCGGTTGCCTTGACGATGCGACCCATCTCGGCGATCGCGTCCATGTTCAAGCCGGCGCGCGTCGAGCCGACATTGACGGAGGCGCACACCCGTTTGGTCGAAGCGAGCGCCCGCGGCATGGCGGCGAACAGATTGGTGTCGGCCCTGGTCATGCCCTTTTCGACCTGGGCGGAGAAGCCGCCGATGAAATCGACATCGACGGCGTGCGCCGCGCGGTCGAGCGTCGCGGCGATCTGCAGCATGTCGTCGGGGTCGCAGCGGCCGGCGATCAGCGACACCGGCGTCACGGCGATGCGGTTGTTGATGATCGGCAGCCCGTATTCCTCGGAAATCTCGGCGCTGACACGGCGCAGATCGCGCGCGACCTTCTCCACCTTGTCGTAGACGTTGCGGCATAGGCCGGCGCAGGTGTCGCTGACGCAGTCGAGCAGGCTGATGCCGACGGTGATGGTGCGGATATCGAGCTGCTCGGTGCGCACCATCTCGATGGTCTCGAGAATCTCCTCGCCGGAGAAGTTGAGCTGTCGCATCGGTTGTTTGGTCCTTTACGGCGTGCGTCGGTGCGTTGGCGCTGGTACGCGGCACCGGTACGCGGCTAGATCCGGTGCATCGCCTTGAAAATTTCCTCGCGCTGGATTTCGACGCGGACCGCGAGCTCGCCGCCCTTGCGCGCCAGCCGTTCGCTCAGCTCGTGGAAGGACACGGCGGCGCCGGCGAGGTCGACCATCATGATCATGGTGAAGAATTCGCGGATCACCGACTGGCTGATGTCGAGAATGTTGACATTGGCGTCGGCGAGCGCGTTCGCGATCCCGGCAATGATGCCGACGCGATCGGATCCGATGATGGTGATGATCGCGCGCCCCGTCGTCGGGGCGCCGGCTTGCGTCGCTTGGTTCGGCATGTCCGGTTCGTAACCCTGTTGTCGGCGCGCAGGTATTACGGGCAAACGCGGGCGCGATGCAAGGCAACGCCCGACTGGCGTCGGTCGGAGGGTCACATACCGAAGGTCACTTGGCGTCGTGGAAAATGATACCGAGCGTGTGGCGGCGGCCGGAGCGAATGCGGCTGACGCCGTGGCGCAGATTGACGCGGTAGGTGCCTTTGGCGCCTTGAACCGGGCGATGGTGAACGGCGAATGCCACCGCGTCGCCCTGCGCGAGCGGGACGACCTCGGCACGGCTCTGCATCCGCGGGCGCTGTTCGGTCAGCACGAACTCGCCACCGGTGAAGTCGCGTGTCGGCGCGGACAGCAATACCGTCGCCTGCAGCGGGAAGACGAGATCGCCGTAGCGGTCCTGATGCAGGCAGTTGAAATCGCCGAGCCCGTATTGCAGCAACAGCGGCGTCGGGCGGACCTGTCCGGCGGCGTGGCAGAGTTCGAGATAATCGGCATGGCGCTCGGGATAACGCACGCCGACATTCATCCGCTCGTTCCACGCATTGGCGATCGGCGCCAAGCGCGCATAGAGCGCGGCGCGCAACTCGGCGACGAGGGCGGGCAGCGGATAGCGAAAATATTTGTAGTCGCCTTTGCCGAAGCCGTGCCGCGCCATATGGATGTGGCTGCGAAAGTGGGCGTCGTCGGCGTAGAGCGCCGCAACGTGCGGGCATTCGGCCGGCGTCAACAATTTTTCGATGACGGCGCAGCCATAAGCGTCGAGCTCCGCGCCGATCGCGCGCCAATCGTATCGCGCGATCCGCGCATCTCCAAATTCAGCCCTTTGCTGCCCCGGCGCCACGGCGCCCGGACGGCAGCGTTTGCAGGGACGGAAGCCGGCGCGTTCGGCGTCGTCGCAGCCGTCAAAAAGAACGACATTCTCCGGCTTGGCGGGACGAGACGGGCAGCTCGGCCGGCAATAGACGCCGGTCGTCGTTACCGCATAAACGAATTTGCCGTCGCCGCGCGGATCGCGCGCGACCACGGCGGCCCAGCGTGGATCGGTTTGCGGATGCGCCGCCGACGCGGTGTTTGAGACCTTCGCGTTTGTAGCACCCATGATGGCCAATCTCGTCGGTTGTTTGCCGCCGGCAATTCGGAATTGGCCGTGTAGCATCGCCGAAACGGGGGCGCCCACCCGCTTTCTGCGTAGGGCGCCCCGACGGATGACAATCGGCGGCCTACCCGATCTGGCGCGTCAGGAAGGCCAGGCTCTTCTCGTTGAACCCGGCGACGTTTTCGTAGATCGGCGCGTGCGCGCAGTCCTCGAATACGTAGACTTCGCTGCCCTTGATGCCGTTCTTCATGGCGTCGGCGA
This sequence comes from uncultured Pseudomonadota bacterium, assembly GCA_963745155.1. Lineage (GTDB taxonomy): Bacteria > Pseudomonadota > Alphaproteobacteria > Rhizobiales > Xanthobacteraceae > BOG-931. The sequence goes on from CAVUWO010000011.1 coordinate 21,452, forward strand.
AGCGGGGTGAGCACACGAGATCGTGGCGGCCGAAGGTAACTTGCGTCGGCGCAGTGATGCGCGACAGCTGCGCCAGCGCGTCGTGGGCGATCACCGCGTGCGATTGGCGCATGAAGGCGTCGAGCGGCTGCTTCGGCCGGCTGCGGACGAAGGCCGCGAGCTGGTCGATATAGTCCGGCTTGGCGGCGTAAAGCTCCGGCGTGAAGCACCACGGGAAGATGCCCTGGATGACCATTTCCTGGACGCTGCCGAGGCCCTTGGCGATGGTCTGCCACCCTTCGACCACGGTCTTGAGGAACGGGTCCGACTTGGTCCAGCCCGAATGCAGCGACAGCGATTTCACCCGCTGCGGATGTTTGCCGGCAAGCCACAGTCCGGTCGCCGCGCCGAGCGAGAGGCCGCTGACATGGGCGCGCTCGACGCCGATCGCCTGCATGAAGGCGGCGACGTCGTCGGCGAACAGTTCCATCGAATAGACGCCGTCGGGCTTGTCGGTCTCGCCGGCGCCGCGCGGATCGACACTGATGCAGGTGAAATGCTTGGCGTAGTCGGCAACCTGAAACGCGTAGCAGGCGTTGTCGGCGGCAAGGTAGGGGATGAGAACGAGCGGTTCGCCCGAGCCCTGCTGCTCATAGTTCATGGTGATGCCGTTCGCCTTGACCTTCGGCATCAGGATCCTCCCGGCTGTTCGCCTTCTTCACAGAGACGTAAGGCGGAGCCTATAGTCGGAGCATGGACCGCGTCAACGCAAAGTGGTGCGGCGCAGGGTCCGCAAGTCCGCTGCAGACGCAGTGTTTGATGGCAGCGATTTAACATTGTCGTGATATCCGGGTATGAGCACCACAAGCGCAAATTCGCCGAAGCACTCGCGGCAGCATCCGCCCAAGCCATCAGCGCAGCCGGTGTCGTTCGCGGCGCCGTTCCATCACGCGGCGTTCTCCGTCGTGTGGACGGCGACGCTCGTCTCCAATGTCGGCGGCTGGATGTACAGCGCCGCGTCGGGTTGGCTGATGACCGGCCTCGATCCCGATCCGCTCCTGGTCGCCTTGGTGCAGGCGGCGAGCAATCTGCCGATCTTTCTGCTCGCGCTTCCCGCCGGCGCATTCGCCGACATTTTCGACAAGCGCAAATATCTCTTGGTGGTCGAGTCGCTGACCACCGCCGTCTCCGCGGTCTATGCCGCGATGCTGGCCTTCGGCCTCGCCACGCCGGGCAATCTGTTGTTGTTCACGTTTCTGGTCGGCGCCGCCGGCGCCTTGACGGTGCCGGCCTGGCAGGCCGTGGTGCCGCGGCTTGTTCCCAAGGCCGATCTGCCGGCCGCCATCGCCGCCAACAGCGTCGGCGTCAACATTTCCCGCGCGCTCGGCCCCGCGCTCGGCGGTGTGGCGATTTCCGCGATCGGCATCGTCGCGCCGTTCTGGATCAACGCCATCTCCAATCTCGGCATCGTCGGCGCCTTGCTGTGGTGGCGCGAGGCGAGGGGGCCGTCGAGTTTGCTGCCGGCGGAACGTTTCGGCGCCGCCATGTTCACCGGGCTGCGCTACGCCCGGCACAACAGGCATCTGCGCGCGACGATGATGCGCGCCGCGGGCTTTTTTCTGTTCGCCAGCGCGTATTGGGCGCTACTGCCGCTCGTTGCGCGAACGCAGATCGCGAGCGGGCCGGGGCTTTACGGCGTTCTGCTCGGCGTCATCGGCGTCGGCGCGGTCGGCGGCGCGTTCCTGATCCCCTGGCTCAAGCCGAAGCTCGGACCCGATCGTTTGATGGCGCTGGGCGCCTGCGGCCAGGCCGTGGCGATGGTGCTCTACGGTCTCGCCCACGAGCCGGTGACGGCGCTGATCGCGAGCCTGATCGCCGGGGCGACCTGGATCGCGGCGCTAGCGAACCTGACCGTCTCGGCGCAGGTGGCGTTGCCGGATTGGGTGCGCGGGCGCGGCCTCGCGCTCTATACGACCGTATTCTTCGGCTGCCTGACGCTCGGCAGCGCGGTGTGGGGCGAAGTCGCCGCGTATCTCGGGCTGCCGCTCACGCATTTCATCGCCGCCGCCGGCGCCATCCTCGCCATTCCGCTGACATGGCGCTGGAAGCTGCAGACCGGCGCCGGCCTCGATCTGACACCCTCCATGCACTGGCCGCAGCCGATCACGTCGCAGGACATCGAGAGCGACCGCGGTCCGGTCTTGGTCACGGTCGAATACCGCATCCGTCCCGAAGACCGCGCCAGGTTTCTCGAAGCCATCGCAAAGCTCGAGCATTCGCGCCGCCGCGACGGCGCCTTCGCCTGGGGCGTGTTCGAGGACGCCGCGGAGGCCGGCCGCATGATCGAGACGTTTCTGGTCGAGTCCTGGATGGAACACCTGCGCCAGCACGAGCGCGTCACCAACGCCGACCGCGTGGTGCAGGACGCCGTGGACAAATTCCATCTGTCCGGCACGCCCATCGTCACGCATCTGATCGCCGCCGGTGATGATTAGCGGGAGCCTCTCAACAAATCTCTGATCCGCTGCGGCGTCACCGGCAGCTCCGTGACCGCGCCGGGCAGGCCCAGCGCGTCGTCGATCGCTGCCGCAATCGCGGCGCCGACGGCGTTGGCGCCGCCTTCGCCGGCGCCCTTGAGGCCGAGCGGGTTCAGGGGGCTCGGCGCGTCTTCGGTGATGAGAACGGCGATCGGCGGTATTTCGCGCGCGGTCGGCATTAGATAATCGGCGAAGCTGACGGACAGCGGTTCGCCGCGCGGGTCGTAGAGAAATTCCTCGAACAGCGCGCCGCCGAGCCCCTGCGCCACGCCGCCGGCGATCTGGCCTTCGATCAGCATCGGATTGACCGCGCGGCCAATGTCGTAGGCGACCAGATAACGCTCGACCGCAACGGCGCCGGTGTCGCGATCGACCCGCACCACGGCGATATGGACGCCGTAGGGATAGACCATGTGGCTTGCCTCGAACCAGCCTTCGGCGGAAAGTCCGGGCTCCGCGCCGCCAAGGAGCTTTGACGCCGGCGCCAGCGCGCGCGCCACATCGCCGAGCGCGACCGACGGCCCGCCCGCGTTTTTGCTCACGACCTTGCCGTCGACGACGTCGAGCGCGTCGGGCGCCGATTGCAGCAGCTGCGCCGCCGCGGCGATCGCCTTGGCGCGCAGTTTTGTCGCCGCAAGCCGCGTCGCTTCGCCGGTCATCACCGTGACGCGCGAGGCGAAGGCGCCGAGGCCGAAGGCGATACGGTCGGTCTGGCCGTGCACCACGCGGACGCGCCGATAATCGACGCCGAGCGTTTCGGCGCAGATCTGCGCGATCACCGTCTCCATGCCCTGGCCGACCGAGGCGGCGCCGGTCACCACTTCGACCGCGCCGTCGGTGTCGATGCTCGCGCGCACGCCGTCGTAGGGTCCGAGGCCGCTCTTTTCGACAAACAAAGCAAGCCCGGCCCCGACCGCCTCGCCTGCGGCGCGGCGCCGGCGCAGATTTTGCGTTCAAGGCCTCCCAGCCGGCGGCGGCGAGCGCCTTGTCGAGCAGCCCGGCATAATCGCCGGAATCGTATTTCAGCTCGGTGCCGAGCGTGTCGAGGCCGCGCGCGAACGGCATCTCGGTCTTGGCGATCAGATTGCGGCGGCGGAACTCGACGCGGTCGAGGCCGAGCCGCGCGGCGAGCGCGTCCATCAGCCGCTCCCGCACGAACGTGCTTTCGAACCGTCCCGGCGCGCGGTAGGTGCCGCCCGGCGTCTTGTTGGTCAGCCGGATGTGGCCGACCATGCGATAGGCGTCGAGCCGATAGGGTCCCGGCAACATGGCCGCGGCGAGGTCGGGCACCGTCGCCGCGTGGGTGCGAACGTACGCGCCTTGATCATGAAAGAACTCGCCGTCGATGGCGAGGAGCCGGCCGTCCTTATCGATCGCGGCGCGGACGTGAAAGTTTTGCTGGCGCGAATGGTTCGCCGCAATGAGATGCTCGCGCCGGTCCTCGATCCATTTCACCGGGCGTTTGAGCCGCAGCGCGGCGACGCACACGAGCACGTCCTCCGGATAGAGTTCGCCGCGGATGCCGAACCCGCCGCCGACATGGCCTTCGTAGAGATGGATGGCCGACGGCGCGCGGCCGAGCATGCGCGCGAGCGTGTCGCGATTCCAATGCGGCACCTTGGCGGCGCCGTACATCTCGAGCACGTCGCGCGCCGCGTCGAGCCGGGCGATGGCGCCGCGCGTTTCCAACGGGACGCCGCTGTGGCGGCCGAGCGCGAGATCGAGCGTCACGACCGCGTGCGCCGCGGCAAAGGCTTTGTCGACATCGCCGAAGAATTTGCGCACGCTGGCGACGGCGGTCGAATGTTTTCCGTCGAAGTCGCCAGGCGCCGCGTCGGCGGCGATCAGCACCGGCAATTCCTCGACTTCGATCGTCACCAAGTCGGCGGCGTCCTCGGCGAGATAAGGATCGGTCGCGAACACGACGGCGACCGGCTCGCCGACATAGCGCACGCGGTCCTTCGCCAGGATCGGCTGGCGGTAGGGTTCGAGCCCTTCGATGCGCGTGAGGCGGAAATCGATCGGCGGCACTTCTGCGACATCCGCCGCGGTCCATACCGCGAAGACGCCCGCCGCCTTGCGCGCCGCCTCGGTGTCGATCGATATGAGCCGCCCATGCGCATAAGCCGAGCGCACGACGCGCATGTGCAATTGGTGCGGAAACGAAATGTCGGCGGCAAAGGCGCCGTTGCCGGCGACGAGCGGCCGGTCTTCGAGACGCGGAACCGAGCGGCCGATGAAATTCATGGTCCTCACACCCGCCGCAACGGCGTCGACCAGGCGAGCCAGGCGCCGATCGCCGTAAACGCCGCGACCGTGACGAAGGCGGCGCGGAAGGCTTGGCCGATCTCGGTTTCGATCGCAGCCTGCCGCAGCGGCGCCAGCGCCGCAATGGCATCCGGCCCGCGCTGGATCAGGCTGCCGAACAGCGCCGCGGTGTCGCGATCGCTCGCCGCAAGCACGGAAAACAGCACCGCGGCGACCGTCGCGGTACCGAACGCGGCGCCGACCGAACGCGAGAACTGCACCATGGCCGCGCCGGTGCCGAGCATGCGCTGGCCGGCGACGAACTGCACGGTGACCTGGACGACGCCCATCACCGTGCCCATGAACAATGCGGTGGCGCCGAATACCCAAGGCAGGGCGGTAAGGCTCAGCCGCGGCACATAGAAGGCGATAAAGAGCAGGCCGGCCGTCGCCGCGGCAAGCCCGACGGTCGGGAAGATCGCCGTGCGTCCGGTCCGCGTCACCAATTGGCCGGTCACCAGCGAACCGATGCCGATGCCGAACATCAGCGGCAGCATCAGGAGCCCGGTCTCGCTCGGCGACGCGCCGCGCGCCACCCGCAGATAGATCGGCAGGAACGTGACGATGGACACCAGCGCGGCGCCGTGACAGGCGGCGAGGCCGTCGCTGCGCCACACCGACGGCTGTCGGAACAAAGCCGGCGGAATGAGCGGCGAGGTGCTGTGCCGTTCCTGCCAGATCAGCGCCGCGAGCGCCAGAATGCCGAATACCAACAGGCCGGCGATGGTCGGCACGGTGCGAGGGTCGATTTCCTGGACCTGCTCGAGGGCGAGGATCACTGGGCTGACGAACATCATGAAAAGCACGAGCCCCGGCGCGTCGAACGACGTGCGCTTGCGATCGCCGACGCGGGCATTGAGCCGCAGCACCAGAGCGAACGCCACGAGACCGAGCGGTATGTTGACGAGGAAGATCGAGCGCCAGCCGAAGGCTTGGGTGAGATAGCCGCCGGCGACCGGGCCGAAGGTCGAGGAAGTCACCGAGACGCCGGCGAGATAGCCCTGATATTTGCCGCGCTCGCGCGGCGGTATCGCCTCGCCGACCAGCGCCTGCGACAGCGTCATCAAGCCGCCGCCGCCGAAACCCTGCAGCACGCGCATGGCGGTGAGCACTTCGATATTGGGCGCAAGCGCGCACAGCACCGAGCCGAGGATGAACAGAACGAGCGCGATCACCATCATGTTGCGGCGGCCGAACAAATCGCCGAGCCGGCCATAGACCGGCGCGGCGATGGTGTTGGCGATCAGATAGGACACCACCACCCACGACACCCGCTCGACCTCGCCGAGATCCGAGGCGATGGCCGGCAGCGCCGTGGCGACGATGGTCTGGTCGGCAACGGCCAGGAACATCGGCAGCATGATCGAGGGGAACACCGAGAAAAACAGCGCCCGCGACGACGGCGGCCCGACCCCGGTACGGACGGCCGCCGTTGCCTCCGCGGGCTCGCTTTCGGCACGGACGGATTGTTCATTCATGAAAGCGACCGCGCCAAGATGATCGGGGTGGAAGTGGCCATAGACCAACGCATGGCCGCCCCTCTTGCGATCCTCTTGGCAGAAAAGCCGCGGGCGGAGAAGCGCTGGCCCGGGGGAGGCCGCTCTTGGCGGCTTATCACGAATGGTTGAGCGAGTGGGTGCGCGCGTGCGAGGCGGCGCCTGATCGACGCGCGCCGCCGTCGGCGCGGCAGTCAGTGCGGCAGATTGCGCTCGATCCAGGTGCGTAGCGCGCCCGCCGGCATCGCGCCGCTGAAGCGGGCGATTTCGCGCCCGCCGCGAATGAGCACCGCGGTCGGAATGGCTTGAACGTGATAACGCGCGGCGAGCTCCGGCTCGGCGTCGGTGTCGACCTTGGCGAAACGCAGACGCGGCTCGAAATCGCGCGCGGCGCTGTCGAACACCGGCGCCATGGCGCGGCAGGGTCCGCACCAACTGGCCCAGAAATCGACCAGGAGCGGCAGATCGGCGGCGCCGGCATGGCGATCGAAATGGGCCTGATCGAGATCGATGGGGTGTCCGGTGAAGAGCGGCTGATGACATTGGCCGCAGCGGCCGCCCTGGTCGCGCCGTTCCGACGGGACCCGGTTCAATTTGTGGCAGTGCGGACAGGGAACGGTGACGGTCGTGGACATGATCGTTGCTCGGTGATCGGTTTTCAGTGTGTCGACAGCAATGCTGACAGAAACGGCGGCAGTCCGGTGCGGTAAAGCATGTAGATCGCGACCGCGAACACGACGCCGGCAAAGATATAAGTGAGCATGCGGCGGTCCTTCGCCAAGCGCACCGCCGACCACATGCCGAGCACGCCGCCGCCGATGCCGCCGGCGATGAAAAGCCCCGCGATCGACCAGACGATCAGGCCGGACAGGGCGTAATTCGCCGCCGTGGTCAGGCCGAACATGCCGACCGAGAGGAGCGACGAGCCGATCGCGTTGAGGATCGGCATGCCGCTGCCGAGCATGATGCCGGGCACGACCAGAAAACCGCCGCCGATGCCGAAAAAGCCGGACATGGCGCCGACCAGCAAACCGATGGCGACCAGACGCAGCGCGACCGCGGGCGTAACGCGCACGTCCGGATTGCCGGCGGCGGCGCGCGGCCGCAGCATCGCCGCGCCGACCGCGATCATGGCGAGCGCGAAAAAGAACAACAGCGCCTGGCCGTCGACGATCTTGCCGAGCGTGGAGCCGAGCGCCGCGCCGGCGACGCCGGCGACCGCGAAGATCGCGGCGCACGGCCATTTGACGTTGCCGGCGCGCCAGTGGCCGATGAGATTGGCGAAGGCGTTGGCGGCGACCGCGAGCGCGCTGGTGCCGATCGCCAGATGCGGGTCGCTGACGCCGACGACATAGAGAAGGAGCGGCACCGCCAGGATCGAGCCGCCGCCGCCGATCAGTCCGAGCGAGAACCCGACCGCGCCGCCCGACAGCACCGCCAACACGTCCTGCGTCCAGGAGTAGCCCATGGCGAGTTAGTCATTGCGCGTCATTCGATGCGCAACGCGTGATGTTCCGGATCGAGCTTGCTAGTCCGGAAATGACGAAGGAACGGCGGATGCCTCACGCCGGCTCGCGGTCGCTCGCTCGGATCAGAACAACCCGAACAGTTTGCGCCGACCTTCGCCCTGTTCGCCGTGCGACGGCCGTTTCGTCGGCAGTCCGGCCGCTTTCCAGGCCGAGATGCCGCCGGTGAGGACATAGGCGTCGCGGAATTTCTTCGAGCCGAGCAGTCGGGCGTTCATGTTGGTGCGGCCGCCGCTCTGGCAATAGAACACCACGGTCTTGTCGTGGTGGCCGGCAAAATCCTCGGTCTGAAAACGCGACAGCGGCGCCAACAGCGCGCCGTCGATGTGTTCGCGCGCGTGCTCGTTCGCCTCGCGCACATCGATCAACAGCGCCTTGCCTTCGTCGAGTTTCTTCTTCGCCGTCGCGGCGTCGATGGGTTTCACGGTCATGACATCCTCTTCGGTTTGCTCTTCGGTTTGGTGTTCGCGGATTTACGCGCCCGGCGCCCGCAATAGATCGTCGCGAGCGTCGCCAATACGCTGCCGGCCGCGACGCTGGCGAGCCGGTAGAAGATGGTCTGGGCGTCGCGCCGTGTGGCGACGATGCCGGCTGAACGCAGCTTGGCGAGATGCTGCGACAGCGCCGACTGCGTCAGGCCGACGGCGTCGACGAGGTCGCCGACCGAACGCTCGCCCTCGATCAGCTCGCACAGAATCGCGAGCCGGCGTTCGTTGGCGAGCGCGGTCAGAAGCTTCGCCGCCTCGCCGGCCTTGGTCGTCAGTTTCTTCGCTTCGACGAGTTGCAGTGCCACAAGTTTCTCCATTAGATTCTGCTAATTTAGATATCGATGATATTAAACGCAAACCGCCGGCGGCCAGACCGGCGCTCAGGCGTGCTTGAACTTCACCGGAATGGCGAGATAGCTCACGCCGTTGGCGTGGGCGGGCGGAAACTTGCCGGCGCGCATATTGACCTGGATCGACGGCAACAACAGCCGCGGCGCCGACAGCGTGGCGTCGCGCGCCTGCCGCATGGTCACGAACGCGTCTTCGCCGACACCGTCCCGGACATGCACATTGTGCGCGCGCTCGTCGCCAACGCTGGTCTCCCAGGCGTAGTCGTCGCGGCCCGGCGCCTTGTAGTCGTGGCACATGAACAGCCGCGTCTCCGGCGGCAGCGCCAACAGCCGCTTGATCGACCGGTAGAGCAGATGGGCGTCGCCGCCGGGGAAATCGGCGCGCGCCGTGCCGAAATCGGGCATGAACAGCGTGTCGCCGACGAACGCCGCATCCTCGACCTTGTAGGTGACGTCGGCGGGGGTGTGACCGGGCGTGTAGATCACCTCGACATCGAGTTCGCCGATCTTGAAGCGCTCGCCGTCCTTGAACAGATGATCGAAGTCGCTGCCGTCGGGCTTCAAATCGGCGGCGTCGAATACCGGCCGGAAGATGCGTTGCACGTCGGTGATGTGTTCACCGATGCCGATCTTGGCGCCGGTCTTGGCCTTGATATAGGGCGAGCCGGACAGATGGTCGGCGTGGGCGTGGGTCTCGAGCGTCCAGACGATCTTGTAGCCCTGCTGCGCTGCGACGCGCAGCATTTCGTCGACCGAGCGATCGTCGACTTCGCCGGCACTGTGGTCGTAGTCGAGCACCGGATCGATCACCGCCGCCTGACGAGTGACGGGGTCGGCGACGATGTAGCTCACGGTGTTGGTGGGCTCGTCGAAAAAGGCGCGGACGATTGGCAGACGGCTCATGACGGCCTCCCGAAGTCGCGGTTCGTGTCGCGATTATATATTAGCAAAGCCTAAATAAGCAATAGCTGACGCAAGCCGCTGCGGCGACGGCGAAAATCGCTAGGCGTGGCCGGAGCGCTCGCGCCGCGTCAACAGCCGCAGCGCCGCGCCGGCGACGACCGCGAGTACCGCGAACCAGACGAGATCGGGGATGCCGGTCAGGTCCGGCAGGCGCACCGGGCCGAAGGCGGCGACCGGCAGGATCACGGCCTCGAGCCGGTCGAACGAAAAGGCGAAGGCGATCGCGCCCGCGATCATGCCGGCGGCGCCGGCGAGCGCATGCAGGCTGCCGGTGCCGATGGCGGCAAGCCCGGTTCCCGGGCAATAGCCGTAGACCGCCATGCCGACGCCGAACAGCACGGCGCCGAGCGCCACCGCCAAAAGATTCGCCGGCTTGATGTGATAAGCGGCAAGGCCGCCGGAATGCAGCAGGAACACGCCGACGCCGCCGACCAGGATGGCGGTCAGCATCACCTTGAACAGCGTGAAATCCCTCAGGCGCAGTTGCGCGATGATGACGCCGGTGTCGGTGAGGCGGGCGCGCTGCAGCAGCCAGCCGAAGATGAAGCCGAACAGGATCCCGAGCGGCAGCAGCGCGGTTCCGGTGACGGGAAGCGTCATGGGTGTTGTCATGCGCGTCTGTCGCCTCCGCCGAACAGATACGATCCGACCAGGATCGCGGTCGTGAACATCACGATGGTGAAAACCCAGCTCGACAGCGCGAGCTGCAGGGTGCCGCTGATGCCGTGGCCGCTGGCGCAGCCGCCGGCAAGCCGTGCGCCGTACATTTCGACGGCGCCGCCGACGAAGGCCGCGGCCATGCGCCGCGCCGGCGATGGACCGAAGCGGCGGCGCCAGACCGCCGGCACCGTCTCGACGCGAAACTGCCCAGCGCCGATCGAGGCCGCGAATGCGCCGAGCATCACGCCGACCAGGAACAAGGAGCCGTAGGAGAGGCTCGGCACCGTCTGCGCCCAATAGGAATTATGCCAGACCGCCGCGGCGCCGACAAAAGGCATGGCGGCAAAGCCGGCGACAGCGGACAGCGCCGTGGTGATGCCGAGGGGGTCATCGGCGATCGCAAACACCGCCCAACTTAAGACGCCGATGCCGGCGCCGGTCAGATAGGGCGTCCAATCGCCACGCGCCTTGTGAGCTGCGCCAATTCGTGCCGGGCCAACTTGTAGCGTTTCGAATGCTGTCGTCATCCGCGCCTCTCGGTAATGACCGGACGCGGTCACGCTACGCCGTCGCAGCGCGCGTGGTTTGCGCTATATCAAATAAGTCATGTCAAACGAGCTGACAGGGACATGCCATCCAGAAGCATGCCATCCAGAAGCATGCCATCCAGAAGCATGCCATCCAGAAGCATGCCATCCAGAAGCATGCCATCCAGAGGCACGCCATCACAGACACGCACAGACACGCCATCACAGACAAGTGACCTCACGCAGACAAATTATCTCAAAAATTTCCCCTAGGCGCGCCAATACCGCGTTTCCGCCCAGCGCCTCGAAGGTAAACGCGTAAAAACACCTACCAAATCCGGCCGCCGGCAGGCGGCCGGTTGTTTGCTGATTGCTGCCGCGCCGCGTTCGGGCGGCGCAGGCGTGGGCGTCGCCTCAGCCGATGAAGCCGACCCGCTCCTGCTCGCGGGCTTCCGCTTCGGTCTTCGGCTGCGCCGGCAGTTGCAGCACGGTCGCCGTCTGACCTTCGCACAGAAGCGTCAGCAGCACGGTGCGCCCATCCGGGAATTCGAGCGCGTCGTGGTGCGCGGCCAACTTCTCTTTGTTGACCTGACGGAAGATCGCCGTCTGATGGTTAATGGTCTTGGTCTTCCAACCGAGAAGGCCGGCCGGCAGGCATGCGACTTCGCCGGAAAAAGCCAATTCCGTTCCCGGCATCAGGCAGACCGCCATGCCGAGATCGTCCGAGGCCGCAAATCCGCGCGTCCCGGTCCCGAAGTCACGTGTTACCAGCTTATCACCGACCTGCGCCGGTCGCGACCGCACGCTTTGGAGGCTAAAGTCACACATTGGCGACTCCTTTCTTCCCCCGGTCTGGTTTCCGAGGGCTTCCCATGAGAACCCCCCACAACCCCTAGCGACAACGAGATCAAGCAAGAATGGTGCCGTGCAAAATGCGAAAGGATCTTTGACCGCAACGGCAGCTTAAAGCAACCTCGCGGTATTACCGATGTCCGGTTTCTTGCTTCTGCTTCAGCATCATGTCGTTGTGCTCGCTGCCTCGCAGTGCCAACGCCGTACGCTGGCGAAGGTGCCGCCGGGAGGCGCATTTTTCAGCGCTATGCCCATTCGACTTGCCTCCGACTTTGCCCGTGTGGTTTGCCCATGTCGAAGGCCGTCGATGCCAGGCGACTCGGCAAAGGTTCGCGGGCCGCGATGGCGTTTTTGAGGCGCATTGCTTCGCTGCCCAGGCTTCAGCACATGCTTGTGCGCATGGCTGGCTTCAGTGCATGGCCGCCGCCGGGCCGCCGCGCGGCCCGACGCGCCGTATCAGCAGCAGGACGACCGGCACCAGCACGGCGGCGAAGATGGCCCATGAGTAGAAGATGTCGATATAGGCCATCAGCGCGGCCTGGCTGTCGACCAACTGGCCGATATAGCCCATCGCGCGGCCCTGCGCGCTGGCGGCCGAGCCGAACTGCGTGAAGTACTGCGAGAGATGGCCGACGGTCGATTGAAACACCGGCGACGACGGGGTCATGTTCTCGATGAGCCGCGCCTGATGGAATTGCGAGCGCTGCACCAATTCGGTGTTGGCAAGCGACACGCCGATGCTGCCGCCGAGATTGCGCGCCACGTTGATCAGCGCCGAGCCTTCGGCGGTCTTCTGCACCGGCAGCCCGTCATAGGCGACGCTGTTGATCGGAATGAACATGAACGGCATGCCGATCGTCTGAAACACCCGCACCGTGGCGAAATAGCCGAAGCTGGCGTCGGGGACGAGCGAGGTCGAGTACCACATCGCCAGCGCGATGATGCAGAAGCCGATCGCTATCCAGTATTTCGCCTGCATGCGCGGAATGATCTGCCCGGCGATCGGCATCATCAACAGCATCGCCAGGCCCCCCGGCATCATCGCCAGGCCCGACAGCATCGCGGTGTAGGGAAAATTCGTCTGCATGAGCTGCGGCGTGATCTGGTTCGAGCCGAACAGGATCGCCCCGACCGCCAGCATGACGATGAACGACATCGCGAACTGGCGCCGGCACAACAGGCGGATGTCGACGATCGGATTGGCGTGGGTCAATTCCCACGGCACGAAGAAGATGAAGGCGCACGCCGAGATCGCCGCGCAGGTGACAATGAAGGTCGAGTGGAACCAATCGTCGATCTGGCCGCGGTCGAGCACCAGCTCGAGGCTGCCGAAAGTGAGCGCGATCAGCGCGAAGCCGATCCAGTCGATCTTGAGCCCGCCGGCGAGACGCTCGCGGCGCTCGCGCTCGAGCACGGCCGGCTCGACCACCAGCCATTGCACCAATATCAGCGAGATGATGCCGATCGGCACGTTGATGAAGAAGATCCAGTGCCAGGAATAATTATCGGTGATCCAGCCGCCGAGCGTCGGGCCGACGGTCGGCGCCACGATGACGGCGATGCCGTAGACCGCGAACGCCTGCGGGCGCTGGTGCGGGGCGAAGGTATCCGCCAGCATCGCCTGCTCGCTGGTCGGCATGCCGCCGCCGCCGAGCCCCTGCAGGATGCGGAAGGCGATCAGCGCGTTGAGGCTGGAGGCGAAGCCGCACAGCAGCGAGGCGACGGTGAAGACCGCGACGCAGAGCATGTAGAAGCGCTTGCGCCCGATCACGTTCGACAGCCAGCCCGAAATCGGCAGCACCACCGCGTTGGCGATCAGATAAGTGGTGACGATCCAGGTGCTTTCGTCGACGCTGATGGCGAGACTGCCGGCAATATGCCGCAGCGACACGTTGGCGATCGCGGTGTCGAGCACGACCATGAAGGTGGCGATGGAAACGACGACGGCGATCAGCCAGGGGCTGCGGTCGCCCGCGGCCGAGCGGTTTTCGCGCGCGGCATTTGGCCCCACAGCAGCTGGCCGCTGATCGCTCATTTGATCTTGACGCTCGGCACCACCGACATGCCGGGCCCGAGCGGCACGTCGGGCGGCTCATCGAACACGATCTTGACCGGCACCCGCTGGACGATCTTGACGTAATTGCCGGTGGCGTTCTCGGCGGGGAGCAGACTGAACGCCGTGCCGCTGCCGGGCTGGATGCTGTCGACGTGGCCCTTGAAGCGGCGATTCGGGAAGGCGTCGATCTCGATCGTCACGGCGGCGCCCGGCCGCACCGTGCGCAACTGCGTCTCCTTGAAGTTCGCGGTCACCCACACGTCGCGCGGCACGAACATCATCAGGGCCTGGCCGACCGCGGCATAAGTGCCCTTGGTGGCGGTCAGGCGCGCCACGCGGCCGGCGACCGGCGCGGTGACGGTGGTGCGCGAAAAATTGGCGGTCGCCTGTTCCTTGGCGGCGCGCGCCTGTTCGAGTTGCGCGTCGGCCTGTTTGCGCTGCGCCTCGAAAATCGGCAGTTGCTTTTTGGTGGCGACGGCGTTGGCCTGCGCGGCGGCGAAGGTGGCCTGGGCCTGGATGAAGCCGGACGCGTATTGCTGCGCCGTTTCCTCGGTGGCGGCGCCGTTCGCCACCAGCCGCCGATAGCGCTCGTCCTGCTGCTGGGCGAAGGTGAGCGCGGCCTGCGCCTGCGCCACCTGCTTGTCGGCCTGCTCGATGCGCGCCTGCTGCGCGACGATCTGGGCCTCGATGTTGCCGATATTGGCGGTCGCCTGATCGACCTGCGCCGTGGCCTGATCGAGCTGCGCCTTGTAGTCGCGGTCGTCGAGGCGCACCAGCACGGCGCCGGCCTCGACCGCCTGATTGTCGGTCACCGGGACGTCGACGATGGCCGCGCTGACCTGCGAGCTGATCGGCACCGTGCGCGCATCGATGAAGGCATCGTCGGTGGTCTCGTAATTGCCGGCGCTCACCCACCACACCGCGAGCGCGACGACGGCGATGATGATGAGCGCCGCGATGATGAGGAACTGCCGGCGGCGCGCCCGCAGCCGGCCGACCCACGGCTGATCCTTGCCCGGCTGGCCTACCGAAAGCTTAGGGTCTCGGCCCGGCGCGATGTCCTGGCGAGATGGGGTGTCCGTGCGCTGATCCATGGTCGAGGTTTATCGCGGCAAGCCCATTTTCGCTCGCCATCAAGAGCCCGTGCCGATGGCGGTATCGATCCGATTCTCCTTTAACCTTTAGTGCGGCCGGAGGCGAGTCGCGAAGCATTAACTCTTGCAGGGTGTGAGCACTTCCGGGTGTGGCGACGGGTTCGGCGCACCGGTAGGGCGTAGGATGGGTGGAGCGAAGCGATACCCATCATCGGGCGACGAGCATGAGTGACGGATTTCGCACAGGCGCACTTACGGGCTTGTCGGCAACGGATCGACCCACGGATTGAACACCGGCGCGCGCGCCTTTTGAAAACTGCTCACGTCGCGGGACACGATCGTCAGGCCGTGATGGAGTGCGGTCGCGGCGATGATCAGATCGGGCTGCGAGAAGGTGTGGCGCGCTTTGCGGCCGTCTTCGACCAAGAGCCGCCACTTCAACATGATGTCCTCGGTGATTGCGAGCACGCGCCCTTCGAACATCGTTCGCACCTTGTGCGCGAGCCAGTCGTTGAGTTCGGCGCGGCGGGTGGCGCCGCTGGCGCGTTCGATGCCGAAGCGGATTTCGGCGAGCGTCACGGCGCTGACATAGAGGAGATCGAGCGGTTGCGCGGCGACGAAGGCGAGGACTTTGCGTTCGGGCTTGGGACGGCGCAATTCGGACAGGATGTTGGTGTCGAGCAGCCATCCGGTCATAACCACCCCGTCAAATAGCGACCTCGCGCACCGGCATCGGCGCGCGCCTCGGTTCGATGTCGATGTCGCGATGCGGCGACGCCTGCATTGCGGCGATCAGGGCTTCGCCGGTCGGTTCGCCCTTGAGGCGGCGGAATTCTTCGGCGGCAATGACCACGACTTCATCGCGCCCGTGCACGGTGACGCGCTGCGGTCCTTCGCTGCGGACGCGGCGCACCAGCTCGCTGAACCGCGCCTTCGCGTCCTGCAACAACCAACGGCCCGGTTGCCGGTCGCGCGTGCGACGCCGGGCCTTAGCCGGCTTGGGTTGTGACTTGAGCGGGCGGGACTTGGGTGAAGTTGATTTCATCATTCTAGTCATATCGACTAGATTATCATACGGGCGGGCCGGTTTGCAACCGCCGACAAAGCGCGAGTCGAGCGCCGGCGCCCAAACCGACCAACTAACATCCTACGGGCTGCCGGCTCAGCGTGCGAGCAACGTCGGCTGGGTGCGGCGGCGTTGCGCTGCCGCGTTCGCCGCGGGCGGGCGTTTCGCAAGCGGCCGTGCCCGCGCAGCGCAGAACTCCTCGACCGCGGCGGCGACAGCCGCGCTGATCAGCGCACGGCGTTCGACCGTGCCGAGCTCCAGCTCCTCGTCGCGGTTGACGATCGAGCCCGCCTCCAGCAACACCGCCGGCATGCGCGTGTCGCGCAATACGATCAATTGATCGTAGCGGTAGACGCCGGCGACGGCGTCGAGGAGTTCGCGGCGGCGATTGGCCATCAGCGCCAGCGTGTAATGCGGCGTATAGGACAGGCCGCGCGCCTCGAGCGCCCGCCCCAGCAACTGGCCGAACTTCAGGCTGCCGGCACGGTCGGCATTGTCGTTGGAGATGAACAGCGCGAAGCCCTTGAAGCGGTCGCTGAAATGATTGGGCTGCCCCTCATAGTCCCAGTTTTCGAGCAGGTATTCAGGCACCGAGTCGTGGTGGATGGAGATGAACAGGTCGGCGCCGAGCGCCTTGGCGCGCAGCGTGCGCTGCACCAGGCCGAGCGGCGGCGCCTCCGCGGTGATCAGCAGAACGGTCTTGGCGAAGCCGGCCGCGACGAGCTTGTCGCGGATTTCGCCCGCAAGGCGCAGATTGAAGGCGTATTCGGGAACGCCGCGCGCGCTGATGGCGCCGGGGACGTCGAGCGTATGCCCGACATCGACGACGACACGGAACGCGGCGCGCGGGCAGGTCGCCGGCGCCGCCGTGGCTCCCGCAACGCGCTGTTCGCCGCGCGCCGGCCGCGTTCCGCCATCGCCGCCGCACATGATGCCGCACATGATGACGAGCGCGGCGATCGCCAGCGGGATGACGCCGGCACGAGGCGGCCTGGGGGCGGATGCGTTCATGATCGCTTCGGTTCCCGTAGCGCTCCTTGGGCTAGTCGTGGCTGGCCGCGACTCTCGCCCGCCCTTGTGCCTCTCACGCTCCTGTCGTACCAAATAAGCTCATTGACGCGAATACCGGCGATACATTTTTCCCTACGCTTGTCGCCCGGTGCGCTTTCATCGGCGCGATGCCCATGGCGTTGCATTCAAGGAGCCGAACATGACGGTTCGCGAGCCCATTCTCAGTACCATGAAGATCGCCGATCTGCGCCCGACCCAGATCACGGTCGGCATGCGCGAGGTGGCCGCCAAGCGCAAGCGCTGGCGCGAGACCGGAGGCAAGAAGGGCGCCAAATTTCTCGGCAAGCACATGATCCCCGTCGTTCTCGGCCCGAAAGACCGGCATTACGTCGTCGATCACCACCATCTGGCGCGCGCGCTCCACGAAGAGGACGTCGTCGACGTTGCCGTGACGGTGACGGCCAATCTCAGCAAGCTCGATCGCGACGAATTCTGGGTCGTGATGGACAACCGCAACTGGATGCATCCCTTCGACGCCGAGGGCCGCCGCCGCCATTACGACGATATCCCGAAATCCGTCGCCGATATGGTCGACGATCCGTATCGCTCGCTGTCCGGCGAATTGCGCCGGGCCGGCGGCTTCGCCAAGGACACGACGCTCTACAGCGAATTTCTGTGGGCGGAATTTTTGCGCCGGCGCGTGAAACGCAAGATCGTCGAGGAGGACTTCGACCGCGCCGTCGAGATGGCGCTGAGGTTGGCCAAAAGCGCGGACGCCGATTATCTGCCGGGTTGGTGCGGTCCCGCGCCGGACGCCTGATCTCTCTGCCGGTGTCGCCGCAACTACGTAGAACTACTAAGGGGCATTTGGCAGACACCGAAATTTATTTTAGCGACGGACACAAACAATAATAAACGACTTAATTTTACTGTTCGCCGAATCCGCAACGGCTGGGCGAACAGAAGAATGAAGATATTCCATGTTGCCTCACGCGTCATGGCCGCCGGCATGATCCTGCTGCCGAGCCTGGCGGCGGCCGATCCGATCAACCTGAAACTTTCGTTCTGGTCATCGGATCGCTCGCGCATCTACGAGGCCTCGATCAAGCCGTTCGTCGACGCCGTCAACGCCGACAGCGGCGGCCTCGTCCACATCGAGGTGTATTTCAGCGGCGCCATCAGCGGCGTGCAGAGCCGGCAGCCGCAGCTCGTCGCCGACGACACTGCCGATCTGGCACCCGTCATACTGGGACGAACGCCGGAGCGCTTTCACGACACGTCGGTGATGGAGCTGCCCGGACTATTTCCCGACGGCCGCCAGGCCGCCCGCGTGTTCACGCGACTTGCCAGCGACGGTACGCTCGCCGGCTACGAGGATTTCTTCGTCGTCGACGCGTACCTTTCCGGGCCGGAGAGCATCCACAGCCGCAAGCCGATCGCCTCGACCGCGGACCTCAAAGGCCTCACGGATCCGAGTCAACAACCCGACCGAGGCGGAGGTGCTGCAGCGGTTCGGCGCAATTCCGGTGCTGCTCGCGATCAATCAAGACGACCGAGGCGATCAGCAACGGCACGATCGACGGCGCCACGGCGCCGCCGTCGATGCTGGCGGAATTCGGCATCGGGCGCGTCACCACCCATCATTTCATGATCGGCCTCGGCGGCGTGCCGCTCGCGCTCTTGATGAACCGCAAGAAGTTCGAGAGCCTGCCCGCGGCCGCGCAAGCCGTCATCCGCAAGTATAGCGGCCAGTGGCTGAGCGATTACACGATCAAGCGCTTGACCGCGTGGGATCACGAGGTCCTGGCCGCGCTCGAGCAGGACTCCCGGCGCACGGTCGTCTACCCCGGCGCGGCCGACGCGAAGGCGATCCAAGCGGTGTTCGACGATGTCATCCGCGACTACGCCGGATCGAGCGATCACAGCCGGGCGCTTCTCGCCCGGGTCCGCGCCATGCTGGCGGATCAAAGCACGAGTGAATGAAGACATCGGTCATGCCGTTGCTTTCGGATATCTCGCTGCGTCGCGGCGTTGTGTTGTTCGTCGTCATATTGGCTTTGTTGGTCGGCGGCTGCTGGGCGACGATCGATGTCGTCGCCGAAAACTTGTTGAATCGCGACGCCAGCGACAGCGCGAGCGACTGGGCGAAGTTCGTGGCGACGAACGTGACCGATCTCGCGCAGATCGCGGCCGGCGAACGGCCTTCGGCGCGCAGCCTCGACTTTTTCGAGGCCGCCCGCGCGACCGGCCAGGTGTTCCGCTACGTGATCTACAATCCGGAAGGATATTCTCAGCTTGTCGCCGACAAGCACGGCGTGTCGTTCGTCGATATTTCGGCCTTCAGCGTCAAGGCCAAGCAGGCGGTCGCGGGCGGCGCGCCGGTCGTCGATGCGAAATCCGGCGGCGTTGGCGACGCGCCGGCGTATTTCGCCGAGGCATTCGTGCCGGTGCGGGTCAACGGCCGCCCGGTCGCTGTTGTTGCCGCCTCGGTCGATGAGACCTCGCGCCGCGCCAACTTCTACAGCCATATCCTGTTGGCCTCGGTGGTGCTGTGCACTCTGACCGGCCTCGCCTTCGGCGTTCCCGCCGTCGCCTGGTACCGGCGCACGCTGGAGAAGCAGCGGGCGGATCGGCGCATCCAGTTTCTCGCGCACCACGACGTGCTGACCGGGCTCGCCAACCGCGCGCGGCTGGCGGAATGGCTGCAGGCGGCGCTCGCGGTGCTGCCGCCGAGCGGCGCTCTCATCGCCGTCCACTACATCGACATCGATTACTTCAAGCAGGTGAACGACAATCTGGGCCACGACGGCGGCGATTTTCTGCTCGGCACCATCGGCGCGCGGCTGCGCGACCTGATGCGGATCGACGACATGGTGGCGCGTTTGGGCGGCGACGAGTTCGTCGTCGTGCAGACCGGCCTTGCCGCCAAGCCGCAGGCGTGGGAGTTCGCCAAGCGGCTCGCCGCCGTGATCGGCGCGCCGATGAACTTCAACGGCCAGGAAATCCGCGTGCGGGCGACGATCGGCATCGCCTTCGCGCCCGCCGACGGCGCGACGCCGGAGCGGGTGCTCAAAAGCGCGGACCTCGCGCTCTACGACGGCAAGGCGGCCGGTCGCGACTGCATCCGCGTGTTCGCGCCGGAAATGGACGAGGCCATGCAGCAGCGCATCAAGCTCGAGCGCATCGTGCGCGACGCGGTCGAGCACGACCGCTTCCAGGTGCATTATCAGCCGGTATTTGAAATGCACGGCAACCGGCTGGTCGGCTTCGAGGCGCTGGCGCGCCTGCCGGGCCCGGACGGCGCGTTCATTCCGCCCGGCGTATTCATTCCGTTGGCCGAGGAATTGCGGCTCATCGACAAGATCGGCGAATGGGTGCTGCGCGAGGCGTGCCGCACGGCCTGTTCCTGGCCGGCGGCCTTGACGGTCGCGGTCAATCTGTCGCCCGCCCAATTCGAATCCGGCCGCGTCGAGGATGCCGTCGCCGCGGCGCTGCAAGCTTCCGGCCTCGAGCCGCATCGGCTGGAATTGGAGATCACCGAATCGTTGTTGCTGCACAACAACGAAGCCAACCTCGCCGCGCTCGGCCGGCTCAAGGCGCTGGGCGTGTCGATCGTGATGGACGATTTCGGCACCGGCTATTCCAGCCTGAGCTATCTCTGGAAATTCCCGTTCGACAAGATCAAGATCGACCGCAGCTTCATGAACAGCTTCGAAAAATCGGAACAGCACGTCGAGACCGTGGTGAAGACGATCATCGCGCTGGGCCGCGAAATGCACATGCGGGTGACGGTCGAGGGCGTGGAAACGCCGAAGCAGGTCGAATTTCTCTACGACGCCGACGCCGATCAGGTGCAGGGCTTCTATTTCGGCAAGCCCGTCCCGCCCTCCGAAGCCGCCGTCGATATTCTCGCGGAACTGGGCAAAACGGCGGGGGCCGAACAGGCCGCACCGCCGGCGCGGCCGGTCAAGGCATCGACGGCGTAACCGCGGGCCAATGTGGCGCGGGCCGATGCTGGACCACCTCGGCAAGAAGTTTCTCGTGGCGCCGTTGCACGCATGGAAATTGTTCTCCTTCGGCATTCCAAATTGGTAGAATATTCTACTTCTTTCTCTGGAATTCCTGCTGATATATAGAAGAACTTTTCTTGGAGCGGCCGCTTGGCGCTGCGTTAGCGCCTGGCCGGGTCCGGGCTCCCGCACCGTCAGGAATGAGAGGCATTGATGACCTCGCCCTTGCAGCAGAAACTCAAAGTGAACGGGCCGGTGGTGATAACCGCAAACCGGGTCGGCGACGGCGCCGTGGTCTACCGGCGCGCCGACGGCATGTGGACGACCGATCTCGCCGAAGCTCTGGTCGCGACCGATGCGGCGACCGCCGGCGCAATGATCGCGGCCGCGGTCGCGGACGACCTGCCCGCGGTCGGGCCTTATATCGCCCCGGTGCGCCTCGCGCGCGACGGCGCGCTGGAGCCGGGGAACCTGCGCGAGATCATCCGGCGGCTGGGGCCCGTCGATCGCGCTGCCGCAGGCGGCCGGCAACTGAAAGCCCGCGGAGGCCGCTCGTGTACCGTTACGATGACTTCGACAAGATCCTGGTCGACGAACGCGTGACCGAATTCCGCGACCAGGTGGCGCGCCGGCTCTCCGGCGAACTGACCGAGGACGAATTCAAGCAGCTGCGGCTGATGAACGGCGTCTATCTGCAGCTCCACGCCTACATGCTGCGCATCGCCATCCCCTACGGCACGCTGTCGTCGGCGCAGTTGCGGATGCTGGCAGCAGGTCGCGCGCCGCTACGACCGCGGCTACGGCCATTTCACCACGCGGCAGAACATCCAGTTCAACTGGATCAAGCTCAGCCGAACTCCCCGACGCCATGGCCGACCTCGCCAGCGTCGGCATGCACGGCATGCAGACCAGCGGCAATTGCGTGCGCAACATCACCACCGACCAATGGGCGGGCGTCGCGCCCGACGAGATCGAAGACCCGCGCATCTGGGCCGAATTGATCCGCCAGCACGTCACGCTGCATCCCGAGTTCTCGTTCATGCCGCGCAAGTTCAAGATCGCGGTCGGCGCCTGCGCGCCACGACCGCGCCGCGCTGCGCGTCCACGATCTGGCGCTGCGGCTGCATCACAACGCGCACGGCGAGGTGGGCTTCGAGGTCATGGTCGGCGGCGGCCTCGGCCGCACGCCGTTCATCGCCAAGACGATCAAGCCGTTCCTGCCGAAGCGCGACGTGCTGAGCTACGTCGAGGCGATCCTGCGCGTCTACAATGCGTTCGGCCGCCGCGACAACATCTACAAGGCGCGCATCAAGATCCTGGTGCACGAACTCGGCGTCGAGGCCTTCAGCAAGGAAGTCGAGGCGGAATGGCGCGCCATCAAGGACGGCGCGCTCGCGGTCGACGACGCGGCGGTTGCCGACATCGCCGGCCGGTTTTCCTACCCGCGCTACGAACGGCTCGACGACATGCCGCGCGCGCTCGAGGCGGCGCGCGAGGCCGACCGCCGCTTCGACGCCTGGATGGACAATTCGGTCGCCAATCACAAAGAGCCCGGCTACGCCATCGTGACGCTGTCGCTCAAGCCGGAAGGCGGCCCGCCCGGCGACGCCACCGCCGCGCAGATGGATGCGATCGCCGACCTCGCGGAGCGCTATTCGTTCGGCGAGATCCGCGTCGGCCACGAGCAGAACCTGGTGCTGCCCCATGTCGCGCAGCGCGATTTGCCGGCGCTGTTTTTGGCCCTCGACGCGATCGGCGTCGCCACGCCCAATGTCGGGCTCGTCTCCGACATCATCGCCTGTCCCGGCCTCGATTATTGCAGCCTCGCCAATGCGCGCGCGATCCCCGTCGCGCAGGAGATCACGCGGCGCTTCGGCGATCTCGATCTCGCCCGCGGCCTCGGCCGGCTGCACATCAATATTTCCGGCTGCATCAACGCCTGCGGCCATCACCATGTCGGCCACATCGGCATTCTCGGCGTCGAGAAGAACGGCGAGGAGTTCTATCAGATCACGCTCGGCGGCAAGGCCGACGAGGATGCCAAGCTCGGCGGCCTGATCGGCCCCGCGGTTCCCTACGACCAGGTCGCCGACGTGGTCGAGGACGTCGTCGCCGCTTATCTCGAGCTGCGCGCGCGGCCGGACGAACTTTTCATCGACACGGTGCAGCGCACCGGCCTCGAGCCATTCAAGGAGCGCGTCTATGCCACTCGTTAAGGGCGGCCAGATCGTCGAGGACGGCTTCGTGCGCGTCGCCGACGACGAAGCGATCCCGCCGGGCGTGCCGGTGATCGTTTCGGCCAAGCGGCTGTTGGCGGACCCCGCCGCGATCGTCGCCCATGACGCGCCGGTCGGCGTGATTTGGCCGAACGACCGCAGGGTCGCGGAACTCGAGCCCTGGCTCCCCGGTCTGGCGCTGGTCGGCCTGGTGTTTCCGAATTTCCGCGACGGCCGCGCCTATAGCCAAGCCCGGCTGCTGCGCGAGCGCTTCGGCTTCCGCGGCGAACTGCGCGCCACCGGCCAGGTGCTGCGCGATCAGTTCGTCTTTCTCGCCCGCGCCGGCTTCGATGCCTTCGAGGTCAAGAAGCCGGAGGACGCGCGGGTGTTCGCCTCGGTCATGGGGCGCTACAGCGTGTTCTATCAGCCGACCGCCGACGGCCGCGTTCCGGCGCTGCGCCGCCGGCTGCAAAAGTCCGAGGCGGCGCCGCCGCGCGCCGCCGCTTCCGCTGAAGCGATCGCGTCGTGCACGTCGTGATCCCGACCCGGCGGCGTTGAACTCGGGTCGGATCAGGCTCCGGCCATCGCGCGCAGCTGCCGCGGCGTCCGCCACCGCGGCATCGGCAATGATGACCTCGCTCGCCTTCTCGGCGATCATGTAGATCGACGAGACGATGAAAAATCCGGGAATGTGCGGAAAGATCGAAGCGTCGACGACGCGCAGGTTCTGCGTGCCGATGACCCGAAACTTGCTGTCGACAACAGCCGTCGGATCCTCGATTGCGCCCATTTTGGCCGTGCACGAGGCGTGATGCCCCCAAGCCTGGTCGTGCACGTAGCGTTTGAGCGATTCGATGATCGGGATAGTCCGGCCCGGGCAGCCACTCCATGTCGATGATATCGGCGAGCTTGCGATTGAGCGCGCGGACGTGCTCGACGCCTTTGACGGCGGCAGCGAGGTCCGTTTCGCCGCCCGGTGAGCCTTCCTCGAAATAACGAAATGCGACTTTCGGCGTGTCCCGCGGATCGCGCGAGCGCAGCGTGACCGTGCCGGCGTGATTGTGGGTGCGCGACTTCAGGATCACCCAGCTGAAATTCGCCGTCTGTTCGACCAGATGCTGCGAATAGCCGGGGAAATAGCCCTTGAACACGCCCGGAACGCAGAAGATGAAAAGGTCCGGCTCGAGGAGCGCGCTGTCGGATTTCAGGGTGAATGCGATGAGCACGCCGTTGGTGGCATAGGGCCCGCCGCCCTCGAGCCATCGCGCGAACAGGGGATCGGGGTATTCGCCGACATTCGGCCGGCGGAACGTCGCGCCTTGGGTGATGGCGAAGTCGGTCTTGGTGCTGCAGACGACCGAAATTTCGTAGCGGTCCTGCAGATTGCGCCCGACCCCCTGGCGGTCGAGCAACACATCGATGCCGTGCTTCGCCAGTTCCTCGCGCGGACCGATGCCGGAAAGCATGAGCACCTGCGGCGTGTTGAAGGCGCCGGCGGCGAGAATGACTTCGCGGCGCGCCAACAACTGGCGCGGCCTCGGCGGTTCGGCGTACATCGAACGCGGGTCGGCCCGGTAGAGATGCAGCCCTTCCATGAATTCGACGCCGATCGCCTTGATCTCTCCCGCCGCGGGCGGGGCTTGTCCGTCCGCCGCGCTGTTCGAACAGGATGCGCGTCACCAGCGTGTTGGTGCGGATATCCAATTTCTCGGGGTTGGTCCTGCTGGGTGACCGTGAGCAGATCGCGGACGCTGACGCGGCGGGCGCTTTCGGTGGCGAACGGAACAAAGAACAGGCCTTCGCGCTCGCAGCACGGCGTGCGCCGATCGTTCGGATCGAACAGGCTGGTGACGAATTCGATCGGGCCGCCTTTGAAATTCCACCACGCCCGCCACACCGTGCACAAGGTCGACCAGAACTTGCCCTTGAGTTCGAACAACAGCGCGGTGACGACGATGCGCAGCACCTTCCAGTCGGCGACCAGAAGTTTCGGCCGCGCGATATTGGTCGCGAGCCAGCCGGTGAAGCCGTGGCCGCCCGGATGCGGCCGCCCGAAATTCGGCTCCTTGCAATAATAGCAGCGCTCGAGGCGGGTGAAATATTCGCTCATCAGCGCCGCGGACCAGCTGCGGTCGCCGGTCGCCTCGGCGATGCGCTCCCAATCGGAGGGGTAGGGACAGATGGTGATGAGGGCGTTGTGCGCGGTGCAGCCGCCGAGCGTCCCCGAGCGCGGATACCAGATGCCGAAGCCGTCGCCGTCCGGCACCCGCTTGGGATCGCGGGCCTGCTCCGCGTCATTGTCGAAATGCTTGACGACGTAGTCCCAGCGCAGCTCCGGATCCTCCGACACCTTGGAAAAGAACGCCGGCACCGAATAATCGCAGCTGATATCGGCGCCGCCGGCGTCCAACAGCGCGACCGTGAATCCCGCCCGCGCCAGATTGGCGGCGACCGGCCCGCCGCCGGCGCCCGATCCGACGACGATATAGTCGTATTCCTGTTGCCTCAGCGGAGCTTCGCCCTGCATGCGCGCGGCCTTGCTACGGTTCATTCGCGGGTTTGCGCCTTAGAAGGTCTTGAGAAAGGCGATCAAGGCGTTCTTGTCCGCATCGTTCAGACCGGGCTCCTCGGCGAAGCGGTCGGTGCCGAAATAATGGCCGCGGTTCACCTCGTAGTCGGGGCACTTGCTCATCGCATAGAGCGCGCGCGCGACCGGCTCGAACTGTTTTTGCATCACGTCGTTGCCGGCGCCGGGCGGCAGCGTCGCGACGTAATGGCGGTAGCGGTAGAAGAATTTCAGGAGCTCCCAGCCGCGCGTCAGCTTGGCCCACAGTCCGGGCCGTTCGGGCAGCGGGTCGAAGCTGCCGAGAAAACCGATCGGCATGCCGGCCGGAAACGGGCCGATCATCACGTCGCCGGCCTCGTTCATGGCGCCGGGAATGAGCCAGTTGATCAGGCCGCGATGGCGCGCCAGTCCATCGGGCAGAAAGCCGCGGGGCAATTTGAGCCAGCTCGGCGCGACGGTGCGGTCGACCGCGCCGAGGTTGGGGAGCATGGTGTCGTGCTCGCGGGTCGCGGGCCACAGCATCTGCCGGATCGACTTGTCGAAACTGCCCATCCGCGCCGCGACCGACGGGTCGGGATTGAACTCGCCGACCGAATTGTTGAGGAGGTAGGGCGCGGTCGACCACAGGCTGACGAGCGACGCCGGACGGGTATAGCCGCGGCCGCCGCCGGGCATGCGGTATTGGCGATCCGCCCCGGTGAACGGATCCTTCACCGTGATGTCGCCGACCGCCGGCAGTCTCTTGTAGCTCTGCGAGGAGAAATTATCCCAGATGTTGCCGGCGATCGCGTTCGTCGCCAGCGGGCTGCAGGCGTTGGTCTGCAACAGCGTCACCGGCACCCGCAGGTCGGTGGAGAGGTAATTGTCCTTCAAAAAATCCGGCTGCTTGACGATCGCCACCATGCGCTGCTTGAAATCGTCGGTCTTGGTCCACTCCCAGTAGGTGTTCCAGCAGTCGAGATAGTTGGCGCCGGCGCACGACGCCGAGCCGTTCATGCCTTCGAGCTGGTCCGGCAGCTTGCTGGAATGGCAGCGCGCGCAGCGCTCGGCGAACAGCGTCTTGCCGCGGTCGAGCACCGCTGCGTCCTCGGTCAGATACGCTTTGCCGCCCGGCGCGTCCGCCAAGAGGTCCGGCTTGTCGACCGCGAGCAGAAACTGCGCCATGTACCAGGTCTGCTGCTCGGTCGCCCGCCAATAGACCGAGTTGCGCTCGGCCGCGGCGATCGGGATCGGCGTGATCGCTTTGACCGCGATGAACGGGAAGAAGTGCAGCAGCCATTCCTCGCTGAACAGGCCGATATTGATGTAGACGCGGTTGAGCGCGCCGAGCGCGCCGACCGAGTCCGAGCCGTCCTTGAGCACCTCGCGGCGGCCAGACATAGGGCTTTTGATAGAGCCCGCGCAGATCGCCGGCATTGGGGAAGTCGTTGAACTGCTTGTTGTCGAGCTCGCCGTCGGTCAAGAGCTCCGGATCGAAGCGGCGCGCCAGGTTCAAGCCGCGCGGCGAGATTGTAGACCGCGTTCATGGTGCGCGGATTGACGATGTTGTCGCTCGACGCCAGCGAGGTATCGAGCGCGCCGGGCTTGTCGGGATGCAACAGCTGAAGGATGGCGTTCGATTCGTCGCCGCTCCAGACGAAGATGCGGTCGAACCAGAAATATTGGGCGCCGACGGCGGACTTCAGATCCTGCCATTGCGGATGCTCGGGATCGGCCGGCGGATGGGTCGGATTGGGCCCGACATGGCAGAAGCCGCAGGACATGCCGACGCGGTAGGGCCGGACCAAGTCCTTGCGCTGATAATAGCTCGGATCGGTGTAATAGCGCTCCGGGTCCCAGGCCTTGCGCGCCGCTTCGTCGAACGCCGGGTTGGGAAACAGCCGCAGCCCGACGATGCCGGTCGGCTCGCCGTAATAGGAGCCGACCGGCAGCGTGCCGTCGCCGCGCGCGCCGATCTTGACGCCCGGATATTTCTTGGCGTCGGCGAAATCGTCCGGCGGGCAGTCGGCGCGGCGCTTGTCGAGCCACAGGCCGAAATGATCCGGATCGGGGCCGGTCGGCTTGTCGAAACACGGCTCGTTGACGACGCCGAGATATGCCCAGCGATTGTCGCGGCTGTATTTGAAGGTCGGATAGGACGAGATCGTCTTGAGGAGGTCGAACGCGCCGTAGCTGTTGTCGACGAAGCTGTCCCAGAGCCGGTCGTCGCCGCCGGTCCAGACGATCCACATGTTGCGGCCTTTGACCTGATCCGGCGTCAGCTTCTCGCCGCCGTCCATCGCCGCGAAATAGTCCTCCTCGGCGGCGGGAAACGACGCGACGTCGCGCCCGGCGAGCATGGCTTCGTCCTTGACCTTGCCGGCCTGCTGCGTGTTGTCGCCGAGCAGAAGGATCGCCGCCGCGGCGATCAGCGCGAACAGCGCGATCAGGAAAAGAATCACGGTGACGATGCGGAACAACAGCCAGCCGCGCGTTCTCGGCACGAACCACGGAATGATCTTGGAGCGGATCAGCACATACTGGTCGTAGGATCTGCCGTAAAGCTGGCTCAGATTGGTCTCGAGGAAGAAAATGCCGAACATGATGTAGATGGTCAGCCCGATGGCGAACACGAGATGACCGACCGTCATCGTCGGCGTCACCCAGAACGCCGTGCAGAAGCCGAAGAAATCCGGATGGCGGGCGAAATTCCACAGGCCCTTGTCGGTGACCGGCCAGCCGACCTCGAAAAATTCGTTCGGCAGCCGGTGGCCGTGAACCTTGGTGTAGGGCCGCCCCTGGATGTAATCGAGCGCCTGGGTGACGCCGAAGATCTTCCAGTGACCGACCTGGAAGGTCGCGATCAGCACGGTGAGCCAGCCGCCGAGCTGAATGAGATCGAGAATCTTTCGCCACACCGGGCTCGCGACCTGCCAGATCGGCTCGGGCAGCGGGCGCCACTGCCACATCAGGAGCCACAGCGCCGCCATGGCGAAGATGATGTAGGTGTCGCGCTCCAGATGCGGTGGCACGATTTTGGTGATGAGTTCCTTGAACCACGGCCGCGGCATGATGCTGTGCTGCAGCCCGAGTATGACGATCAGCAGGATATCGATGAAGAGCGCCTTGCCGGCCGGTTCGGCGATGCCGCGTATCGATGGTTTTCAGCGGCAGCAGGCTCTGCCATCGCGGGCTGAACAACAGATGAAAATAATTGCCGACGAAACAAACGATGTAGATCAGGATGATCCAGACCGCCAGATAGATCGCGGCCGCGAACAACAGGGTGAAAACGTTGGCCGCCGAGTCGCTCGGGCGCGATGGCGCGGCCGCTTGTGGTGCGGCTGCCGGTTGCCCTAAATCCGGAATGTCTGCGGTGACCATTGGCGGAGCCCCCTTGCCCAAGCGCTGCCCTGGTTCAGTCCAAGCCCTTCTTTCAAGTCTTCAGTAAGCCGTCTTCAGTCCGAGCCGTCGCTTCCGAGTCCTTGCTGTGCCGCCCGTCGAGATGAGAGGCAGCCACCATTGCGGGAAATAGCGCGAGGCGCTCTACTATTACGTACTTTTGTGACGAGAGCAACTTATAGTTTCTGCCATGTGTGTCGGCACGTCGCGAGAGTGGCTCGTGGCGGCGCAAGCTGCTATGATCGCCATGCATTCCGGATCAAAGGACAATATGCCTCCAGTCATTGCCGTGATCGCGCCCGGCGCCATGGGCGCGGCGGTCGGAAGAAGGCTCGTCGAGCGCGGCGCCAAGGTCGTGACCTCGCTCGCCGGCCGCAGTGCCGGCAGCGTCGCGCGGGCGCGCGAGGCCGGCATGGCCGCGGCGAGCGAGCCGGAGATCGCGGCGGCCGATTTCATTCTCTCGATCCTGCCGCCGGGCGAGGCGCTGCCGCTCGCCGAGCGGCTCGCGCCGGCGCTGACCGCGAGCAACCGCAAGCCGGTCTATGTCGACTGCAACGCCATCAATCCGGCGACGGTCGAGCGCGTCGCCGCGGCGATCGCGCCGACCGGATGCGTGTTCGTTGATGCCGGGATTATCGGCGCGCCGCCGAAACCCCCTCCCAACCCTCCCCCGCAAGCGGGGGAGGGTAGGGTGGGGGAAGGCCCCCGGTTCTACGCCTCCGGCCCCGCGGCGCCGCGCTTTGCGGCGCTGATCGACTACGGCCTCGACGTTCGCGTGCTCGACGGGCCGCTCACCGCGGCCTCGGCGCTGAAAATGTCCTATGCCGGCATCACCAAGGGCACCCAGGCGCTCGGCGCGGCGATGATGCTGGCGGCGACGCGGTCCGGCTCCGCCGCGGCGCTGTTCGCGGAACTCGAATTCAGCCAGAAGGACATGCTCGCCTTCCTCGCGCAGCAATTGGCCATCATGCCGCCGAAGGCCTATCGCTGGGTCGCGGAAATGCAGGAGATCGCCGGCTTCGTCGGCGCGGATCCGGCCGCCCATGAACTCTACCAGGGCGCCGCGCATTTTTATCAGCGCATCGCCGCGGATTTCGCCGGCGACAAGACCGACGTGTCGGCGCTGATGGCCTTTCTCGACAAGGACTTTTCGCGCGGCAAGTGAGCGCGCGAAGATGGCGCGCGAGGGATCACTCAGTCTCGATCACTCAGTCCTGGATCATCAGCCCGCGCAGCAGCGCCTCGATCCGGGCGATGGAGCGGAAGTTCGCCGGCGTCATGTCCCGCTCGGGGATGGTGAGGTCGAATTCGGTCTCGACCGCGAGCATCAAATTAACGATGTCGAGCGACGACAGGCCGCTCGAGGCTAGATCGTCGTCGCGGCCGATCGGCCGATCGATCGACCGCTTGGCGAGGAGCGAGCGCACGATCTGCGTGAGGCGGTCCGTCGAGCCGACATCGGTGCGAGCAAGCACGGTGGCAATCTCCTGATTTTTACGTTCGACGCCGACACGCCGCATTTCTCATCTTTAGCGCCGGCGCCGTGGCCGAATTTCAACAGCTTTGTGGTCTTAATCGGTGGTAACGACGTTACCGCCAATGCGTTTGCGATTGGTAACCTTTATGCCAAAGAAACGCGGTAATTCCCGCCGAATGCCATCAGTATTTGGAAGTTTTGCGCTACCTCCGACCATACCCGTGATCGCGCCCTTAAACGACGATGACCGGAAGAGGTTTCAAGCGTGAACGCGTCCAAGACTTCGCAAGCGGCAAAACGGCAAGACATCGATCTCGCGGCCGAGGCGGTCCGCGGCAAGCGCGCCGCCGCACTCTCGCACCCGGCCGCGCCTGAAACCTTGGCGCAACGCGCCGACCGCGTCGCGGCGGTCGCGGCGCAATATGCCGCCGCGGTCGACGAGGAGTTCGCGCTTTCCGGCGGAAGCGATCGCCGCAGCGCGGGCAGAGCGTCTCATGGGCATCATGGTTCCGCGCGAACTCGGCGGCGAGGGCGCCGGCATCGCCGCCGTGACCGACGTTTGTTACACGCTCGGCCGCGCCTGCGGCTCGACCGCGATGGTCTACGCCATGCATCAGACCAAGGTCGCGTGCGTGGTGCGCCACGGCAAATCCAGCGCCTGGCATCAATTGCTGCTGCGCCGGCTGTGCAACGAGCAGATGCTGCTCGCATCCTCGACCACCGAGGGCCAGGCCGGCGGCGACGTGCGCAACAGCGCCGCGCCGATCATGCGGCAGGGCTCGCGCATCACGCTCGAACGCCAGGCGACCGTGATTTCCTACGGCGAAGCCGCCGACGGCATCGTCACGACGGCGCGGCGTTCCGCCGACGCGGCATCGAGCGATCAGGTCCTCGCCGTGTTCCTCAAGCCCGACTACACGCTGGAGCGGCTGTCGGGCTGGGACGCGCTCGGCATGCGCGGCACCTGCAGCGCCGGCTTTCGCCTTCTCGCCGCAAGCGGCAGCGAGCAGCTGCTGCCGGTGAGCTACGAGACCATTCACACTCACACCATGATGCCGTACGCGCACATGTGCTGGAGCGCGGCCTGGACCGGCATCGCCGCCTCCGCCGTCGATCGCGCCCGCGCCTTCATGCGCAAAGCCGCGCACCGCGCCGGCGGCACGCTGCCGCCCGCCGCCGCGCACCTGACGCGGGCCAACGCCTCGCTGCGCGCGCTGCGCGGCCTCCTGTCCGACGCCGTGCGGCGCTTCGAAGCGGCGTCGGCCGATGCGGCGACGCTCGAATCCGTCGACTTCCAGACCGGCATGGCGATGCTCAAGGTCAATGCGTCCGAGCTTGCGGTCGCGACCGTGATGAGCGCGATGCAGGCGTGCGGGCTGTCGGGTTACAGGAACGACAGCGAGTTCAGCCTCGGCCGCCACGTCCGCGACGTGCTGTCCTCGCCGATCATGATCAGCAACGACCGCATTCTCGCCAATGCCGGCATGGCGGCGCTCCTCAACGGCGCGCCGGCGTCGCTGCACGACTGAACGGGGATCGTCGACCAAGCACCAACGACGGGCGGCACAACAAGACAAAGAAAAGGAGGCGTTGCCATGAACGTCGCATTCAAGGAACCGAAACGGCCGGCGCGGCCGCTCGACGCCATCGCCGACGCTTTGCTGCTGCCGTCGGGCATCGCCGGCGTCTACGCCCGCACGGCAGTGTTCGAGGACGTCGTCGCCGGCCTCGGCGTGATGATCTCGCGCCTGCGCGAGCCGGGCGCCGAAGTGCTGCGGTTTCCGCCGGTGATGAGCCGCCGGCAATTGGAGAAGTCGGGCTATCTGAAAAGCTTTCCGCATTTCCTCGGCTGCGTCTGCAGCCTGCACGGCGACGAGCGCGAGGTGCGCGCCGCGGTCGACCGCTACGAGGCCGGCGGCGACTGGACCGACGCCTTGTCGGCGGCCGATCTCGTGCTCAGCCCCGCCGCCTGTTATCCGGTCTATCCGCTGGCCGCGAGCCGCGGCGATGTGCCGGCCGAAGGGCTGCTGTTCGACGTCGCCTCGGATTGCTTCCGCCGCGAGCCGTCGCAGGATCTCGACCGGCTGCAATCGTTCCGCATGCGCGAATTCGTCCTGATCGGCGCGCCGGAGCAGATCGACGATTTCCGCCGGCGCTGGATGACGAAGGCGCAGGACATCGCCGGCGAACTCGGCCTCGACTGCCGCATCGACCACGCCAGCGATCCGTTCTTCGGCCGCGGCGGCAAGCTGATGGCCATGAGCCAGGTCGAGCAGTCGCTCAAATTCGAGCTGTTGGTGCCGGTGCGCTCGGCGCAGGAGCCGACCGCGTGCATGAGCTTCAACTATCACCGCGACCATTTCGGCGCGACGTGGAACCTGCGCACGGCAGCCGGCGACATCGCCCACACCGGCTGCGTCGCCTTCGGCATCGACCGCCTGGCGCTCGCTCTGTTCGCGACCCACGGCATCGAGCTTGCGGCCTGGCCGGCGTCGGTGCGCCAGACGCTGGGGATGTGATTTGGTGACGTAGGGCGGATTAGCCGCAGGCGTAATCCGCCATCTCTTTGTATCGCTAACAAGCGGCGGATTACGCTTACGCTAATCCGCCCTACCCTCAGATCCTCACACCCCCAGCATCGCGTATTCCGTATAGGCGAGGTCGCCGAGCCGCGGGCGCTGCGGGCCTTTGAAATATTTCGGCATGCTGCCGGGGCGATAGAGGCCGACGAGGCCGGGGATGGGGCCGTTGGCGTCGAGCACGACGAGCGGCAAGCCGCGCAGCGCCAAATAACGTCCGAGCGGGCCGGCGAAGCGCACGAAGTCGGCGATGTCGCGGCAATAGATCAGTTGCGCGATCGGCAGAACGCCTTTGACCTTGCGCGGGCGGAACACGAAGGGGAATGCGCGTTCCGCCGTCTCGCACCACACGCTGATGCAGCCGAGCGCGGCATGCGCCGACAGCATGTCGCGGTCGCCGTCGTTGAAGGGCGCCGCGGGCGTTCGCTCCGCCGGGAGCACTTTCACCTTTTCGCCGCCGAACCAGCCGTTGAGCATCGGCACGGCGACAAAGACGCCGTCGCAATAGCGGGCGAACCCCTGCGCCTCGATGATCGGCCGCGTGTGCGGCGCCGGCGAGACGTTGAGATAGGTCACGTCCTTGTGGCGCAGCGCCTGGGCGACCAGGAACGGCGCATAGGCGCGGAACGCGGGCTCGACGTACCAGCTCGAGACGTTGCAGCGGTTCGTCTCACCCTGGCGCGACGGCACGCTCGCGCAGATCAGGAGGATGGCGCCGATGAGCCGGTCGCCGCTCGCCAACAGGTAACCATATTTCGGCAAATCGCCCGGCGGCTCGCGCCGCGTCAGCTGCGCCAGCGCGTCGCGCCAGAACCGGCGATTGCGGTTGGGAAATCCGCGCGCGAGCAGATTGGCGACGGCGTCGACATCGGCCTCGCGGATTTGGCGGCAGCGCAGCCCCGGCACGGAAATTACCACTCGCATTGACCACGACGGTGTCGTGAACTTGATCGTAAGCGTTGCCGGAATATAGGAGGCGGCAATGAACAAACAGTAGGCGCGAAAGAACACGCGAAAGAACACATGTCGACAAAATTAACCATCATGGCGCAGATGGCGCAGGTGGCGCGCGAGCAGAACCGCGTGCTGGCGCCGCTCACCGACGATCTCGCGCTCGCCGATTGCGGCCTCGATTCGCTCGGCTTTGCCGTGCTGGTCGCCCGGCTCGAGGACGAACTCGGCGTCGATCCGTTCACGGCCGCCGAGGAGGCGTTCTTTCCGGTGACGTTCGGCGACTTCGTGAAAGTCTATGAACAAGTCCATGAAGCCGGCGTGCACTGACGCGCCGGCGTTGCGCGATCGCATCGCCACGACGCCGCCCGGCGCGGCTGCTTTCTTCGACCGCGCCGCGACGGCGCGCTACGGCGATCTCGTCGGCGGCACCAGCCTCGGCGGCCGCCGCGGCGAACTCGCCGGCCGTTCGGTGCTGCTCGCCACCGCGAGCCAATTGACCGCGGCGCTCGCGTTGATCGAGCTCGACGGCTGCGCGCGCCGCATCGTCATTCTGCCGCCCGACGTCGCGCCCGAATATTTGGCGCCGCTGATCGCCGCGGCGGAGATCGACGCGGTGGTGACGGATGCGGATACGCCGCGCCATGCGGCGCTCGAGCTTGCCGTCGCGTGTCGCCTGCGCGCCGACGATCGTGCCGGACCCGGCCGCCCCGTCGCCGCGGCTGCGCACCGAGTGGGTGATGCTCACCTCCGGCACCACCGGCGTGCCGAAAATGGTGATGCACGATTTCGCCGGTCTGACTGGCGCCATCGCCGCGGCAGAGCCCCGCCGACGGCGCCGCGGTGTGGGGCACGTTCTACGACATCCGCCGCTATGGCGGCCTGCAGATTTTTCTGCGCGCCGTTCTCGGCGGCGCCTCGCTTGTTCTTGTCCAGCGCCGGCGAACCGGTCGCCGAGCATCTGGCGCGGCTTGCGCGTCATGGCGTCACGCATCTCTCCGGCACGCCGTCGCATTGGCGCCGCGCGCTGATGAATCCGGCGATCGGCACGATCGCGCCGCGCTACGTGCGGCTGTCGGGCGAGATCGCCGACCAGGCGGTGCTCGACGGCCTGCGCGCCGCGTTTCCAGATGCCGCGATCGGCCACGCCTACGCCTCGACCGAGGCCGGCGTCGCCTTCGAGGTGAATGACGGCCTCGCCGGCTTTCCGGCCGATTATATCGGCGGCGGCGCGCAACGGCGTCGACGATGAAGGTCGGTGCCGACGGCTCGCTGCGCATCCGTTCGCCGCGCACCGCGTCGCGCTATGTCGGCGGCGAAGCGAATTTGTTCGACGCCGACGGCTTCGTCGATACCGGCGACATTCTCGAGCGGCGCGGCGAGCGCTATTATTTCGTCGGCCGCAAGGGCGGCATCATCAATGTCGGCGGCCTGAAGGTTCACCCCGAGGAGGTCGAGGCGGTGATCAACCGGCATCCGCGCGTGCGCATGTCGCTGGTGCGGCCGAAGCAAAGCCCGATCACCGGCGCGATCGTCGTTGCCGACGTGGTGTTGGAATCCGAAGGCGCGCGCCAAGGAGCAGCAGATCGCGCTCAAGGACGACATCCTGAAATTCTGCCGCGAGGCGCTGCCGCGCCACAAGGTGCCGGCCGCGATCTTCGTTCGTGCCGAGCCTCGCGGTCGCCGCGACCGGCAAACTGACGCGCCGTCATGGCTGAGCGGGGCAAAGCGCCGGCGGCGCGCACCGTTCTGGTCACCGGCGGCAGCCGCGGCCTCGGCCTCGCCATCGCGCAAAAGCTCGCGTCCGGCGGCGACCGCGTCGTCGCCGTGGCGCGCAGCAAGAGCAAGGACGTGACGGCGGCGATCGCCGCGATCGAGCGCGGCCGGGCAGGGCGCCCTGCATTTCGTGCCGTTCGATCTCGGCGAAATCGAAAAAATCCCGAATTTCGTGCGCGGCCTGCGCAAGGAGTTCGGCCCGCTCGCCGGCCTCGTCAACAATGCCGCGCTCGGCTTCGACGGCGCGCTGGCGATGATGCACAATTCGCAGCTCGAGCAGCTGGTGCGCGTCAACACGCTCTCGCCGCTCGTCCTCACCAAATACGTGGTGCGCGCGATGATGGCGGATGGCTGCAGGCCGCATCGTCAACGTCGCCTCGATCGTCGCCTCGACCGGCTACAGCGGCCTTTCCGCCTACGCCGCGACCAAGGCGTCGATGATCGGCTTCACCCGCTCGCTGGCGCGCGAGGTCGGCCGGCTCGGCATCACCGTCAATGCCGTGGCGCCGGGCTTCCTGGCGACCGAGATGACCCACGGCCTCGCCGGCGACGGAGCGCGACCGCATCGTGCGCCGCAGCGCGCTGCACCGCCTCGCCGAGGTCGAGGACGTCGCCAACGCGGTCGAATATCTGCTCAGCGACAAGGCCCGCAACATCACCGGCACCGTGCTGACGATCGACGCCGGGGCGACGGCGTAGGCGCGCGAGGCGCTAAAGCCGCACCTTGCCGGCTTGGAATACGCGCGTACAGACGCATCGTCGAGCCGAACGAATTCGCGCCGCGTGCGGATCGTCGAAATAAATCGCATCGTCGCTAGCGGCGGGATCGTAGCCTTCGCGCTGGAGATCGCTTTTGGTGTGCTTGAATGTTGCCCGTCACCGCAATCTTGTCCATCACCCGCACGAACAGCGGCCGCGCATAGGCGGGCAGCCGGCGCGCGAGGTGCGCGCGGAACGCGGCAAAATCCAGCGGGCCGTCGCAGACGATCGCCGCCATGCCGGCTTTGCCTTCGCTGCCGGGGATAGCCACGCCGTAGACGGTCGCTTCGACGATGCCGGGGAATGCCGTGATCGCGGCGGCGACTTCGGAGGTCGAGACATTCTCGCCCTTCCAGCGGAACGTGTCGCCGATGCGGTCGACGAAATAGAAGAAGCCGCCGGCGTCGCGGCGCATCAGGTCGCCGGTGCGATACCAGGCGTCGCCGGGTTCGAACACGTTGCGCAGGATTTTGCGCTCGGATTCCGCGGCGTCGGTGTAGCCGTCGAACGTTCCGCCGTGCGATGCGCCGTCGTGGATTTTGCCGATCGCCTCGCCGATTTCGTTGGTCGCGCAGCGGATGCAGAAACCGCGCGCGTCGCGCACGGGTGCCGCAGCGACGGCGTCGAACCGCACCAGCCGCAGCGGGAAGCGATGGGCGAGGAACGACGGCACGCGGCCGATGGCGCCGACCTTGCCTTCGACGTTGTAGAGCGAAAAATTGCCTTCGGTCGCGGCATAGAACTCCAGAATGCGCGGGATGGCGAATCTGTGCTGGAATTTTTCCCAGATGTCCGCCTGCAGTCCGTTGCCGCACGCGAGCCGCAGCCGATGCGCGCGCTCCTTCGGGTGTTGCGGCGCGTTGACCAGATAGCGGCACAATTCGCCGATATATTGCACGAGCGTGCAGCCGCCGTCGGCGACGTCGTCCCAGAACCGCTGCGCCGAGAATTTGTCGCGGATCAGCACCGAGCCGCCGCGCACCAAGAGCGCCCCGGTCGCCACCACACCGCCGACGCTGTGATAAAGCGGCAGGCAATCATACATGCGGTCGTCGGGGCCGATGTCCATCAGGCCGGCGAACCAGAAACTCCATTCCAGCACGCGGCGATGGCTGACATAGGCGGCCTTCGGCAGCCCGGTGGTGCCGGAGGTGTAGATCAACAGCGCGGGATCGGCGATCGTCACCGCGCGACGTTCGGCGTCGGCAAGCGGCTCCGCGGACGATCGAATCGACTGCAAGGTCGATGCGCGCGTCACTGCCGCCGGCGTCGCCATGCCACCAGATTTTCGGCCGGCTCGTCAGTGCGTCCGCGGCGGACTGAAATGCGTCGGCAAGTTCGGCCGCGACGATAACGTGCTTCGGCGTGACGGCGTCGATGCAATGCGCCAGCGCCGGCCCGCGCAAATTGGTGTTGAGGAGCGCGACGACGATGCCGACGCTCGTCAGCCCAAGCCAGATCGCCAGATATTCGGGCCGGTTCGGCATCATCAGGCCGACCACATCACCCTTGGCGAGATCTTGCGCCAACGCCCAGCGCGCGTACCGATGGATGCGCGCCGCAAGCGCGCCGTAGCTCAAGCTCTCCGCGGTTGAGATGAGCGCGGGCGCGTCGGGGCGTTCCCGCGCGATCTCCGCGATAACGCTCGCCAGCGTGCGCTGCGGCTCGCGCGCGATCGGCGCGGTCGCCTCCAGCGCCCGCACCCAATCGCGCAAAGCCGTTTCGCGGCCGCCTCCGCTGTCGCGTTCGGTTTCGATCAGCGCCATGCGCGCTTGGATCGCACGATAATGTCAAAATCCTCCTGCGATTTTGACTAAACTTTTATCGATATTGACCTTGTGAGTTGTACCAAAAACGGTACGTTACGTAACGGGAGACTCCGTGAAGCGACTTCCTGCCAGCTTTTATCAACTGCCGTCTGGCCGGGAGCCGGTTCGCGACTGGCTTAAGGCGCTTCCGGACGACGATCGGAAGATCATCGGCGAAGATATCAAGGACGTGGAGTTTTCGTGGCCGATAGGGATGCCGTTGGTCAGGGCGATTGGAAAAGGACTTTGGGAAGTCCGCAGCGACATCACGCAAGGTCGCATCGCCCGTGTGCTGTTTTGCATCCATGATGAGCGGATGGTGCTGTTGCACGGCTTCGTCAAAAAGACGCAGAAAACGCCGGATGCCGACCTCGAATTGGCAACGAAGCGACAAAGGGAAATCACATGAAGAAAAAAGGCAAGATCGGGTCGTCGTTTGACGAATTCCTGAAAGAAGAGGGCATCTACGAGGAGGTCACCGCGCGTGCCATCAAGCGCGTGATCGCGCGTCAGCTCGACGCCCTCATGCAAGACCAAGGTCTGACGAAGACCGCGCTGGCGAAGCGAATGAAGACGAGCCGGACGCAACTCGACCGGCTGCTCGATCCGGACAACGAGTCGGTCACGCTCGACACGCTGACACGCGCGGCGCACGCGGTCGGCAGGCAGTTGCGGATGGAGTTGGTTTAGGCCGTCCGCAGAAGTGGAATAGTCGCCCGACGCGACCTGCGATATTGCGTCAAATTGTCGGCGAAAATTCGCCATGCGCGTTGTGTCGCGCGATAACGTCAAAATCCCGCTGCGATATTGCATAAAAGTTTAGCCGTCCGGAACCGACGCCCGCCACCCGCGCGCGTTACGGCGAACAATTAACGTTACTCCTTCGCATCTTCCAGACCCGCATTGTCGCGCCCTTGCGGCACGGATAAGAAACCCAGACATCGTAGCCTGCGCCAAGGGTGTATCAGACAGCGGCGGGGACCATGAAGAACGAAACGGTGGCCGTCCACGGCGGCTACGAGACCGAGCCGACCACCAGAGCGGTCGCGGTTCCGATCTATCAGACCGTCGCCTACGAGTTCGAAAGCGCCGACCACGGCGCCGCTTTGTTCAACCTCGAAGTCGAGGGCCACCGCTACAGCCGCATCAGCAACCCGACCGTCGCCGTGCTGGAACGCCGCATCGCCGAACTCGAGGGCGGTGTCGAGGCGCTGTGCGTCGCGTCGGGGCAGGCCGCGCTCAATTACGCCGTGCTCAATCTCGCCGAGATCGGCAGCAACATCGCCTCGGTGCCGCAGCTTTACGGCACCACGCACACCTTGTTCGCGCACATCCTGCCGAGCCAGGGCATCGCCGTGCGGTTCGCCAAATCCGACCGGCCGGGCGCCGTGGAAAAACTGATCGACGACAAGACCCGCGCCATCTTCTGCGAAAGCGTCGGCAATCCGGCCGGCAACATCTGCGACATCGCCGCGCTGGCGGCGGTCGCGCACAAGCACGGCGTGCCGCTCCTCGTCGACAACACGGTGGCGACACCGATCCTGCTGCGCCCGATCGACCACGGCGCCGACATCGTTGTGCATTCGCTGACCAAATTCATGGGCGGCCACGGCACCACCATGGGCGGTGCGATTATCGACAGCGGCCGTTTTCCCTGGGCGAAGCACGCACGCCGTTTCCCGATGTTCAACACGCCGGACGCGTCCTACCACGGCCTCGTTTACACCGAGCATTTCGGCGAGGCCGCCTACATCGCGCGCTGCCGCAGCGTCTATCTGCGCACCACCGGCGCGGTGCTGTCGCCGCTGTCGGCGTTTTTGTTGCTGCAGGGCATCGAGACCGTGGCGCTGCGCGTCGAGCGCCACGTCGACAATGCGCGCCGCGTCGCCGAATTCCTGCGCCACGATCCGCGCGTCAGTTGGGTCAATTATGCCGGCTTCGCGGACAGCCCCTATCACGCGCTGGCGCGGAAATATCTCGGCGGCCGCGCCTGTTCGCTGCTGACGTTCGGCGTCGCCGGCGGGCTCGAGGCCGGCAAGGCGTTTTATGACGCGCTCAAGCTGTTCAAGCGGCTGGTGAACATGGGCGACGCCAAGTCGCTCGCCTGCCATCCGGCCTCGACCACCCATCGCCAGATGTCGGCGCCGGAGCAGCAGAAGGCCGGCGTGCGGCCGGAAATGATCCGGCTCTCGGTCGGCATCGAGCACATCGACGACATTGTGGCCGATCTCGACCAGGCACTGGCGATGGCGCAGCGCCGCGCGACGCCGCTGGTCGCGGCCGAATAGCGCCGTTTCAGGAACGCTCGCGCCGATGCCGCTCCTCCTCGACACTGCGAAATCCGCCGCCGCGGTCGAGCTGCGCAGCGCCAATTGCATCACCATCGGCCTCGTCAACAACATGCCGGACGCGGCGCTCGAAGCGACCGAGCGGCAGTTCGTCGACCTCATTCGAGCGGCCGCGACCGGCTGCGTCGTCCGCCTGAAACTGTTTGCCATGGCCGACGTGCCGCGCGGCGAGCGCGCGCGCGAAAACCTCGCCGGCCGCTATCGCGACGCCGCCGAATTGTGGAACGAGCGCCTCGACGGGCTCATCGTCACCGGCACCGAGCCGCGCGCGAAGGACCTTAAGAACGAGCCGTATTGGGCGGCGCTGACCGCGATCGTCGATGGGGCGCGCGAGCACACCGCGTCGACCATCTGGTCGTGCCTCGCCGCCCATGCCGCGGTTCTGCACAGTGACGGCATCGTCCGCCGCCCGCTGCAGGAAAAACTTTCTGGCGTGTTCGATTGCGACGCGGTCGCGGCGTTACCGCAGCTACCGCTCGTGGCGGCGCGGCTGCGTGTGCCGCACTCGCGCCACAACGATCTTCCCGAGCGGGCGCTGACGGGGAGCGGCTACAGCGTACTGACCCGCTCGACCGCAGCCGGCGTCGACATGTTCGCGCGCGCCGAGCGCCTTTCGTTGTTTGTCTTCCTGCAGGGCCATCCCGAATATGACGGCGGCTCGCTGCTGCGCGAGTATCGGCGCGACGTCGGCCGCTTCCTGCGCGGCGAGCGCGAGCACTATCCGGCTTTGCCGTACGGCTATTTCGACGCGCACGCGGCGGCGGCGGCGCAAGCGTTTCGCAAGCTCGCGCAGGACGCACGGCGGGAAGACATGATGAACGATTTCCCGCTGGCCGCGCTCGAAGCCGGTCTCGCCGGCGTCGGCGGCGAGAGCGCTTGGCGCCATTCAGCCGTCGGCATTTACCAAAGCTGGATCGATTACCTGAAAGAGCGCAGGGCGGCCGGCAAAGCAGGGCGCTGGTCGCCGCGCCCTCGCCCGCTTGGGGGCCGTGCGGGCCGTAGCCCCCACCCCACCCTCCCCCGCATGCGGGGGAGGGAAGGGAGGGGGCTTGGGTGAGGGGCGGCGGGCCCTCAAATCGGATTACGCGGTTTCGTTTTACGGTTTTTTTGCTGCTGATGCGGCATATAGGCGCGGCTCATATCCGGGGGAAAAAGCCGTGCCGCCAGCCATCGCGTTTGCCGACCCGGCCACCGTCGAGCTTGCGCCCAATCCGATCCCGCAGCGCTGGATCCTCGATGGCGCCCCGCAGGCGCGCTCGAAGCAATTGGCGGAAAGCGCCGACGGCACCTCGATGATCATGGCCTGGTCATGTACCGCCGGCAGCTTCACCTGGAACTACGCCGGCGACGAAACCGTGCACATCATCTCCGGCGAGGTTTTCGTTACCGACGGCGACGGCACGGTGCGACGTCTCGGGCCGGGCGACATGGCCTTCTTCCCGGCCGGCAGCCGCAGCACCTGGCGCATCCCGCACGAGGTGCGCAAGCTCGCGGTCTGCCGCCACGGCATGCCGCGCCCGGTCGGCACCGTTTTGCGCGTTTGGAACAAGCTAATGGACCGCGCCACCGGCTTTTCTGCCCGCGGCGCCGAAACTGGCGAGCCGGCCGCGATGGGTACGGCCGGAACCCGCGTCGCGTCGGCTTGAGCGCGCACCCCCGGTCATTGACAAACCGGCGGCCCATCCTTAATCAACCCGCCAACAGGCGGGAAATCGACCATGAAAGTCCGTAATTCGTTGAAATCGCTGCGCGGCCGCCATCGCGACAATCGTCTCGTGCGCCGCAAGGGCCGCGTCTACGTCATCAATAAGACGCAGCGCCGCTTCAAGGCCCGTCAAGGCTGAGGCGCCGTCTCGCCCTGCCGTTCCCGAAAAAGCCTCTTGCCCGATCGCGTCGCACCGCTCACGCGGCTGTGAGCGTTTTTCGGGCTTGCCGTCGTGCGCGGCGGGCATAGACTCATGGCCATGAAGCGCCGATTCACGCGGGTGTCGATGCGGATGGCGGGCCTATTCGGTGGCCTTGCTCTTGGGTTTGCACTCTTCACTGCCGTTCCGGCTATCGCCGAGACCGCGCCCGAAGCGGCGCCGGCGCCCGACTGGGTGCAGCCGCCGCGCGACCTGCCGAAGCAGCGCGGCGATCACAGCTACAGTCTCGACACGCTGTTCGATGCGCTCAAGATCGCGCCCGACGACGATAGC
The DNA here is from genome assembly GCA_963745155.1 of uncultured Pseudomonadota bacterium. Lineage (GTDB taxonomy): Bacteria > Pseudomonadota > Alphaproteobacteria > Rhizobiales > Xanthobacteraceae > BOG-931. Next base: position 64,433 of record CAVUWO010000011.1, read on the forward strand.
GCCAGGGTGATCGAAGAGCACATCTGGGCGGCATGGGTCGTGTCCGGCAGCGACACCTGCAATCTCTTGATGGGCCGGGTCAAGGCGGCGGCCGACGACAAGGATTACGACCTCGCCGTCAAACTGCTCGACGCCGTCATCGAGCTGAAGCCGGACTATGTCGAGGCCTGGAACCGACGCGCCACGGTCTACTATTTGGAAAAGGATTACGGCCACGCGCTTGCCGATATCCACGAAGTGCTGGCGCGCGAGCCGCGCCATTTCGGCGCGCTCGCCGGTCTCGGCGTCATCCTGCAGGAACTCGGCGACGACAAGCACGCGCTCGACGCCTACCGCCGCGCGCTCGCCATCAACCCCCACCTCGAGCACATCCCCGACGTGGTCAAATCCCTGACCGAAAAGGTCGACGGTCGGGATATCTGACCTCGGAAATCTGGCGGACATCGGCTTCGCATAGCCACTTCCTCAAGACGATGTGGTAATCGCGTCATTGCGAGCGCAGCGAAGCAATCCGACTCTGTGCCGTCGACCCTGGATTGCTTCGTCGCTTCGCTTCTCGCAATGACGAACACATGGACAATGCAATGAACGATATCGTCGCCGACAAACGGATCATCCGCGAACTCGTCGAACACTGGGCGGTGTGGCGCGACGCGCGGTTGTGGGACCGCTTCCGCACCGTGTGGCACGCCGAAGGCCGCATGATGGCGACCTGGTTCCAGGGCACCTACGAGGAATTCATCAAGATCAACGACGAGGGTTGGGCGAAGGGCGTGCGCATCATCCATTTTCTCGGCGGCAGTTCGATCGACGTGGTCGGCGACCGCTCGATCGCGATGACCAAGATGACGATCTCGCAGCGCGCGCCGGTCGAGGGCGTGATCTGCGACGTGCTGTGCACCGGCCGCTTCTACGATTTCATCGAGCGGCGCGACGGCCGCTGGGGCCTGGTGCTGCGCCAGCCGATCTACGAGAAGGACCGGCTCGATCCGGTCGACCCCGCCGCGAAGCTCGTGCTCGATCAGGTACTGCTCGCGAGCTTCCCGGAAGGCTACCGCCACCTCGCTTATCTGCAGAGCAAGATCGGCTACAAGGTCAAGAAGGACATGCCGGGCATCGAGGGCCCCGAGCTCGAGGCGCTTTATGCCCGCGGCGCGCGCTGGCTCAATGGCGAGGCGCTGTGAGCGCATTGCCGACTGACGGCATCAGCAGCGCGCGGGGGGAATTCGCATGACCACGCTCATCATCATTGTCGCGATCCTCGCCGTCGGCGCCGTCTTTACCTTTATCGCCACGCGGCGGATCGAGCGGGCCAATCCGCCGCGCGGCCGCATGATCGAGGTGCGCGGACTGCGCCAGCATGTGGTGGAGTTGGGGAAGGGCGGCGATGACGGCGCGCCGCCGGTCGTTCTCGTGCACGGCGCCGGCGCCAATCTCGAAGACATGTGCGTGGCGCTCGGCGAGCGGCTCGCGGCGAAGCATCGCGTCATCGCGATCGACCGGCCGGGCTTTGGTTGGAGCGAGCGTCAGGGGCGCGACGCCAGTTCGCCGGCCTATCAGGCCGATTTGCTGCACGAGACGCTCGACCAGCTCGGCATCGGCAAGGCGATTTTGGTCGGTCATTCCTGGGGCGGCACGCTGGCGCTGACTTACGCCTTGAAATATCCGCAGCGGGTCGTCGGCCTCGTCCTCATCGCGCCGCCGACACATCCGCGGTCGCGGCTGATCGCGTGGAACAACGCGGTGCTGGCGACGCCGCTCGGCTGGCTGTTCGCCCATACGCTGGCGCTGCCGTTCGGCGTCGCGCTGCTCCGGCCCGGGGTGCGCCTGGCGTTTCTGCCGCAGACCATGCCGCAGGGCTATGTGGAGCGCTCGGCCGCCACGATGATCCTGCGGCCGGCGAGCCTGATGGCCAACTGGGCCGATGTCGGCGGGCTGCATTATTTTCTCGAGGGCCAGATCAGCCGCTACGCCACGCTCGCTGTGCCGACATCGGTCTTCGTCGGCGATCGCGATCCGCTCGTTCCGCACGGGCATTGCAGCGATCTCGCTGCGCTGTCGCCCGCCGTCAAGGTTACGATACTCCCCGGCTTCGGCCACATGCTGCACCACGCCGCCGCCGATCAGATCGTCGCCGCGGTCGAGGCGATCGCGGGGACAAACGCGTCCGCGTGAGAAAAAGCGCCCGGCATTGACCAAGCGCCATTTGTGTTGGTAATTTCTCCAACATGAACGCGGAGCTGTTGCTCGATGAGCGCCACGTGCTCGACGCTCGAAGCTTTGTCGAACTTGTCGTCTGGAGGCTGCCGCGGCCCACACGCGGTTCATTTCATAGTTTCAAATATCGACTTGCGCTGGTCCGGGATGGCGTTTGCATTTTGCGTTACGACAACGAAGCGGGGAAAGGCGATCACCGGCACGTACGGGGTGTGGAAGAGTCTTATACCTTTACCGATACGAATGCGCTGCTCGCGGATTTCTGGCGCGACGTCGAGGAATGAAGTCAATGAAGATGAATACCGTGACGTTGCAAGTCGCCAAGCTTGAAGATGTCAAGCAGCGCGCCCGCAATGCCTTCAAAGGCAAAAAGCAAGGTTCGCGCATCAGCTTCGCGACGCCGGAGCTTCTGTTTCGGCTTCTCACGGCAAAGCGCTGGGAACTGATCCGCGCGCTGACAGGTGCGGGGCCGCTCACCATCCGCGAGGCGGCGCGGCGTGTGGGCCGCGACGTGAAGGCGGTACACGGCGACGTCCACACGCTGCTCAAGGCCGGGGTGCTGCAAAAGACGGCGGACGGTCGTATTGTCTTTCCGTTTGACGCGATACAGTCGACGTGATGCTGCACGCGGCGTGAAGCGCGCTTAACCGCGTCAGCCTTCGCCGTCCGCCGCTCCGCCGACGAAGGCGATGCGCATCATGTTGGTGGCGCCCGGCGTGCCGAGCGGGACGCCGGCGACGATGATGACGCGCTGGCCGGCCTTCGCAAAACCTTCCTTGAAGGCGAGCGCGCAGGCGCGTTCGACCATGTCGTCCTGGTCGCGCGCGTCCTCGGCGATGACGCAGTGGATGCCCCAGACGAGCGACAATTTGCGCCCGGACGCCACGATCGGCGAAAGCGCGACGATCGGCGGCTGCGGCCGCTCGCGCGACACCCGCAGTCCGGTCGAGCCGGACGAGGTCCAGCACACGATGGCCGCGAGATCGAGCGTCTCGGCGACCTGACGCGCCGCGGCGGCGATGGCATCGGCGCCGGTCCGCTCCGGTTCGGTACGCAAGACGTGGAGCGACGGCAGATACATCGCCGCGTTGCTTTCCACTTCCTCCGCGATGCGGTTCATGGTCGCCACCGCCTCGACCGGATATTGGCCGGCGGCGGATTCCGCCGACAGCATCACCGCGTCGGCGCCGTCGAAGATCGCGGTGGCGACGTCGGAGACTTCGGCGCGGGTCGGTACCGGGCTTGTGATCATCGATTCCAGCATCTGCGTGGCGACGATCACCGGCTTGCCGGCCTGCCGGCACGCGCGCGTCATTTCCTTCTGCACGCCGGGCACTTTTTCCAGCGGCATCTCGACGCCGAGGTCGCCGCGCGCCACCATCAGGGCATCGGCGAGGTCGAGGATTTCGGCGAGCCGCGCCACCGCCTGCGGCTTCTCGATCTTGGCCATCACCGCCGCGCGGCCGCGGGTGATCTTCTTGGCTTCGGCAACATCTTCCGGCCGCTGGATGAAGGACAGCGCCACCCAATCGATGCCGGTATCGAGCGCGGCCTCGAGGTCGGCCACATCCTTGGCCGCCATGGCGGCCAGCGGGATCAGCGTGTCGGGCAGGCTCACGCCCTTGCGGTTCGAGATTTTGCCGCCGACCTCGACCTGCGCGACGATGCGTTGCGGGCCCGTCGCGGTCGCGACAAGGCGGAGCTTGCCGTCGTCGATCAGGAGCTTGTCGCCCGGCTTGATCGCCGCGAAAATCTCCGGATGCGGCAATTGCACGCGCGTTGCGTCGCCGGGCGCCGGGTCGGCTATCGAGCACGAATTCCGCCCCGCTGGCGATCTCGGTTGCATCGTTCACGAAACTGCCGAGCCGCAGCTTCGGACCCTGCAGATCGACCAGGATGCCGATCGGCCGGTTGTACTCGGCCTCCACCGCGCGGATGGTCGTCACCAGTTCCCGCATCTTGTCGTGGGAGGTGTGGCTCATATTGATGCGGAACACGTCAGCGCCCGCTTCGAACAGGCGCGCGATGATGGCCCGGCTCGACGAGGCCGGCCCGAGCGTCGCCACCACTTTGGTCCGCCGCTGCCGCCGCATCGGCATCAGCTTCCCGGCATGGCGGGTGCCCGTGGCGTCGCGGGGGTGATGGGGACGGAGGATCCCGCGCCGGCGCCGGCCGGCGGCCGCGACAACGGACCGCCCGGCCGCAACGGATGCGCCGGGGCCTGTTCGCTGGTCTCGGTCAATTGCACGGTCCAGGCATGCTGCTCGCCGGTATCGACTTCGAAGAAGCCGGTGCGGTCATAGCCGCGGGCGAGACAATCGCTGATGCCGCGGATCGTGAATTCCTTGTCGCGGGTGCACATGAAGGCTTGTCCCATCCATTCCCCGCCGTGATCGTAATCGATGGCGTAGACATAATAATAACGCGCGACCAGATTGCCCTTGAGTACGGTCTCACATTTTCGCGCCGGCAGGTTCCACCAGCCTTCGGTGGTCCAGCCGTTGGCTTCTTTGTAACCGATGGCGGCGCCGACGCGGCTCCCCGTATTGTTGCACAAGACGAAATCGGCCCTGGCCGGCTGCGCCGTGGCGGCGAACGCCAACGCCAGCGCGCACGCAACCGCGCACCGTCCGCTCATTGCCGCGACGGCAGGAAACCGGGTCCCCCTGACCATTCCGGGAAACGTCCTCTTCCTCAATTCATCCTGAGCCGAAATGCCACCGTCATTCGCGTCCCGACAACCCTAATCGACGACGATGGCGCGAAAATCGGTCACGTTGGTGAAGGTCGGACCGGGCCGAAACAAATCGCCGATGCCACTGAAAAACCCCGTGGAATCGTTGTCGGCGAGAAACGCGGCGGGATCGAGGCCGGCCGAGCGGGCGCGCGCGAGCGTCGATTTCGTCGATGAAAGCGCCGGCCGGGTCGTCGGAACGGCCGCGGCCGCCGTCGGTGCCGTCGGTATCGGCGGCGAGCGCGGATATGCCGGGGGCACTGTCAAGATGGACCGCCAGCGCCAAGGCGTATTCCTGGTTGGGGCCGCCTTTGCCCTGGCCCCGTAACGTCACCGTCAATTCGCCGCCCGACAGGATGACGGCGCGGCGGCCTGCGGCCTTGAGCTCGCGCGCGAGCTTGGCGTGCGCGGCGGCGACCTCGCGCGCCTCGCCCTCCAGGCGGTCGCCGAGCATGACGCATGTCGTACCCCGCCGCGCGCGCTTGCACCGCCGCCGCCCGCAGCGCATCGGCCGGCCGCGCGATGATGCGGTACTCGGTCGCGGCAAAGATCTTGTCGCCCGGCTTCGGCGTCTCGTTGGCGGGATCATCGAGCGCCCGGGTCACGGCTTCGGGCAATTCGAGCCGATAGCGCGCGACCACCGCGCGCGCGTCGGCAAGCGTCGTCGGATCGGGCACCGTCGGCCCCGAGCCGATCACCGCCGGGTCGTCGCCCGGCACGTCGGAGATCGCCAACGTCACCACCTTGGCCGGATAGGCGCGCTGCGCCAGCCGCCCGCCCTTGATGCGCGAGAGATGCTTGCGCACGGTGTTGGTCTCGCCGATGGCGGCGCCGCTGCGCAAGAGCGCGCGCGTCACCGCCTGTTTTTCTTCGAGCGTCAGCCCCTGCGCCGGCGCGATCCAGTTGGCCGACGCGCCGCCGGAGAGCAGGACGAGCACCAGATCGTCGGCGTCGACCGCATCGGCGAGCTTGAGTATCCGCCGGGTCGCGGAGATGCCGGCCTTGTCGGGCACCGGATGGCCGGCCTCGATGACCGGGATGTGCTTGGTCGGCCGCTCGTAGCCGTGGCGGGTGACGGCAAGCCCGGCGAGCCGGTGCGGCGGCAGCATGGTGCAGATAATGCGCTTCCGCGACTTCGGTCATCGACCCCGCCGCCTTGCCGGCGGCGAGGATGACCAGCCGTCCGCGCCCGGACGGCGGCGGCCGGCAGGTTCGGCGGCAGCGCACCGGCGGGTGGGCGGCGCCGATGGCGGCGGCAGAACAGTGATTCGAGCAATGTCCGCCGCGCGCTGTCCATGCAATTCCCCGGGCGTTTGGCGCGATGGTTCGGCGGCCGATATGGCAAGACGCCCGCCACGCCTCTATGTTCCGCATAGCATTCCTCACCATAACGAATTTGCCGGAGACGATCATGGCCACCGACGACAAAACCCGCACCGAGCTCGAAGCCGCCGTGTTCCGCCGGCTCGTCGAGCATTTGCGCACCCGCACCGACGTGCAGAACATCGATCTGATGAATCTCGCCGGCTTCTGCCGCAATTGTCTCTCCAACTGGATGAAGGACGCGGCCGACGCGCGCGGCCAGCCGATGACGAAGGACGAAAGCCGCGAGGCCGTCTACGGCATGCCCTACGACGAATGGCGCGCAAAATACCAGACCGAGGCTTCGGCGGCGCAACAGGCGGCATTCGAAAAAGCAAGCGCAAAACATTGATGCGCCAAGTTTAATGCGATCGTCCTGTGCAGTGCTGTGGACGGGGGCGCGCGCGGCTTGACCCGGGCGGCGGCGCTTTCGACAACCTCCTTAAGCCCGTCATTGCCAGGAGTGCCCGATGGCTACCGCCGCCAACGCCGCCGCGACCAACGCCGCCGTCACCACCGACCCGTCCGCTCAAGACGCGACCCACCGCTTCGCCAAGGACCAGCTCAAGGCCCTGGTCGAACGCATCGAGCGGCTCGAAGAAGAAAAGAAGGCGATCTCCGACGACATCCGCGACGTCTATGGCGAAGCCAAAGGCAACGGCTTCGACATCAAGGCGCTGCGCACCGTGGTGCGGCTGCGCAAGCAGGACATCAACGAGCGCAAGGAGCAGGAGGCGATCCTGGAGACCTACCTGCACGCGCTGGGGATGCTGGTGGCGTAGCCGGCTCATCGCCTCCGCGCAGCGGGCGGACCACCCTGCGCAGCAGGGTGGTGGAGGGGGCTTCTGAGGCCGAGCTGCGTTGCCGTTGCAGGAAGAAACAAGGGGAAAGCGCTCGGAAATATTGGCGAAGTTCGCGTTGTGGAGAGGCCGGGCTCCTTCACCACCCGCTGCGCAGGATGGCCCCCTTCCCGCTGCAAGGACAGGAAAGGGCTACTGCAGCTGCGCCGTCCGCTGCGGATAGCTCACGGTCGAGACGAACACGATGGCGCTGCCGCCGTTGAAGTGGTCGTGCGCGAGACCGAGCTCGCGGGTCGGCGGCGAACGTCATCATCACCGACGAGTCCGGCTTGTGCATCAGCGCGGCGAGCGAACGGTAGTCGCCGGCGCCGAGCGCGGTGATGGTGAGGAAGCGGTGCACGCTCGGCGACATCACGACGGCGCGCAGCCACGGATCGTTGAGCGGCGCGTTGCGGTCGAGCGCGGCCTTGCTGGCGACGCTCAGAACGACCGAAGCCTGCCGGCCGCCGGCGCGCTTGACGGCGATGGTGGTGTCGTTGGCGCCGGTCTGCGCGGGCACCGCGCGCGCCGCGGCCCCCCGCGTGATCGGGATGGCGGCGATCGGCGTGGCGGTGACGGCAGGCGCCGCGTCGCCGCGGTCCGGCTGTTCCGCATAGGCGAGCGCGAGCGCGGGCGACACGCGGTCCTCGCGGCCGGCAAAGGGCCCGGCCGCGGCCGGATCGGCGGCGGCAATCGAGCCGGTCTTGTCGGCGCCGCGGCGGCGGCGCGCGAGCGGGCGACGGCGGCGATCGCGGCGGCCGCCGACGGGTGCGCCGCGGTCATGCCGTCCGGAAGGCCCTGCCAATAGCCGCGGGCGCGGATGATCTCGTTCGGCGTCAAGGTCGCGACGCGGTCGTTGTTGCCGGCGGCCGCCGGCGCGGCGAGCGGCGCCGCCTCGGCGCGGCTGATCACGTCGCGGCCTTGGCGGCAATCTGGGCGACGTGAATGAGCTTTGCCTTCTCGGCCGCGAGCTTGTCGGCGGCATGGTCGATTGCGGCGACGACGGCGGTCTTGGCCCGCGTGCGCAACGGTTCCGGCGCGGGCGCCGTCGGCGCGGCCGAGGCCACCGCGACCGGAGCGGCGGCCGCCGCGGCCGCGGCGTCGTCGTCATCCTCGTCCTTCGGGTGCATGCCGAACAGCCGGGCGAACAGATTGCCGCTGCGATGGCCGCCGTCCGCGGAGGCGACGTTGATCCCGGCGCTGCGCGCGGCCTCGATCGACATTTCGGACGGCGTTGCGCCGCGCTTCTCGATGTCGGCCAGCGCCAGCGCATAGCCGGGCAGCGGCCGGCCGTCGGTCGGGATGTGGACGGTGCGGCCGTCCGGGAACACGCGCACCAGCTGCTCGCGCGTCATGCGCGGCCAGTGCCGGATATTGCCGGTATCCATGTGGACGAAGGGCGAGCCGGAGGTCGGATAGAAGCCGACGCCGCCGCGCTGCAGCCGCAGCCCGATGACCCGCAGCTGTTCGAGCGGCACGCCGGGGATATAAAAATCCATGGCGTGGCCGAGCATGTGCTGGCTGAATTTGGCGACGCCGTGGCTGCGCCGCCGCAGCATGGCGTTGGTCTGCGGCGAGCGATAGCCGCACACCACCCAGATCGGCGCCTTGGAACCGGTTTCCCGCTGCACCTCCCAGACGAGGTCGATCAGATGCGGGTCCATGCGGGTCTGTTCGGCGCGGCGCCAGTCGCGCAGGAACCAGTTGAGCTTCTCCAGCGCCGCCTCGTCGTAACGGCCGTCGCGCTTGAAGGTGATGGTGATGTCTTCGTCGGTGTGGATGTGATGCAGCGAGATGGTGCGGGTGTCGCCCTCGGCGATGGCGTTCTGCAGCCCGCGCGAGCCGAAGGTGAGAACGAGCGCGGCAAGGCCGCTCGCATAGAGCGCGGACTTTGCGGACACACGACGGAAGCGTAGGCGCTCTCGACCAACGAGCACTGGCAATCTCGCGTTGACGTTTTGAACTGACGCCACCCGCCGCGGCCCCAACCGCAGCGAATAACCCTAACGCACCGTAAATTTGGGAAGGGTTAACGCGAACTTAGTGCAACCCCACCCCCGACATGAACAGGCGTAAAGATTGAGTGTGGCGAAAAGTGGCCCGAGCGGCGGGCGGTCGGGGCGCCGGGGGTTGGCGGGTGGGCAAACGTTAGGGATTGGTTAACGGAATGGGGAAAAATCGAGGGATTTCGGCATTCACTTAGGATTATATCCCCTTTTAAGCGCCTTGTTTCACCTCCCGGCCAGCTTGCGGCAGGTAGAGGTCGAGCGAAGCGAGGGTAAGGGCGTCCACGCCCGCAAAGTCGGAGGCGCAGCGGAGTTGATGCGAAGGCCGTTCCTCAGAAACATCGTTTGTGGCTCGGGCTATGCTGGCACCGCACCACCTCATTCCGATGCTTCATTTCCGCGCGGCAGCAGACAGTTGAGCAGGCTGCCTGACCAAGTCGCTATCTGCGCAAGTGACAGCAAGACAGCCTTCGATCGCTTCCCGCAGGTTAACCGCATCAAAGGATCGTCTGTGGTTTCGCGCCTGGGATGGTCGCAGCCAGTAATTGCGGGATTTCGCCGCAGAACCGCCGTTCAAGACTCCGCATGCACTGGAGCAACGAACATTTGATCTTCTCGTGCGGTCGATCTGCCATGCGCCAATGTGCCGAAAATACGCCTGGCATGGCTGAATTCAACCGCGGTGGCGCGCCTAGACAGTCGGCGGAGAAACCGACGGCAAGCTTATCAATTATCATCAAGTATCGTCCTCGATATAGAGACATGATACTTGACAAATTGTCCCATAATGGGGTACAAGTTCAAACGAATCTCGCCCACGTACCAGGACGCCGGCCGGGTGACTCCGTCCGGCGGGGCGAGTGCGGTTCCCGCGGGTCGAGGCTCGTCACCTTGGCTCTCGGGCGGCTTGGGCAGGACACGCCCGGACGGCATCATGACCGGACTGCGGGTGCAATCTCGCTGGACTGGGACAGCAAGGCGCGGGTAACGCCCGCGAGTGACGCATGGGGGCCGGTCCGCCGGCTTCGCGTAAAAATGTGTTGCGATGCGCTGCGTCTTTCGAACCATCGGGGCGCGCGCTCTGAACAAGTCCCAGGAAGTCGCGTGGCTCGAGCTGAGCGGTGGCGTTCGGTCGCTGCCGCAAGTGCCGTGGTGGAACGCCGAGAGGCGAGCGGCCCCCGAAGGGGCCGCGCCTCGCCCGTGAGGGCGCGGAGGTTACGCAACAGCGCCTTTCGGCGTTCCGCTTTCCTTTTTTGTTTCGTCATTGCGAGCGAAGCGAAGCAATCCAGATTCTGTGCCGCCGACCCTGGATTGCTTCGTCGCATTCGCTCCTCGCAATGACGAGGTTTATCCGCGCCTGATCGTGATGCCGCCGGTCCCACCGCCGGTGGCATCTGACGAAGATCAGGCCCGGCGCTTCGTCCTTCCGCTTGGTGCCGGCATAGCTCGGGCGCGAAGGCGCGCCGCGAGAACGGTGGGTTTCGTCCGCCCCCGCGCAGTGAGAACGGAGCGGGGGAGGGGGAGCCGACGCGAAGCGTGGTGGAGGGGGCATGCGGCGGTTCAGGAAATTACGGACGACGTACAATCGTCGCGGCCCTTGCCCCTTCCACCACCCTGCTGCGCAGGGTGGTCCCGCCTTTCCCCGCTGCGCGGGGCAGGATGAAATGCGCCCGCCTGTTTTGCGGCCCGCGATCGGTGCTAGACTGCGGCGTTGGGCCGCGATACCCAAAATTGCGGCCCCAAAAGCAGGCCCAAGAGCTTGCAAGAACAGGCTCGCAAGCACAGGAACGAAACGCTGATGACGCTTGAAGTGGAGAGTGGCGCGGCGCCGCAGGCGGCCGGCGCGGCGGAGCCGGTCTGGTACGCGTCCTATCCGCCCGGCATTCCGAAGACCATCGATCCGGACCGCTTCGCCTCGCTGCCGGCGATGCTGATCGACGCCTGCCGGCGCCATGCCCCGCGGCCGGCGTTCGAGTGCCTGGGCACGCGGCTGAGCTATGCCGAGTGGGACGAACTGAGCCGCGCCTTCGCCGCCTTCCTCATCGAGGAGGCCAAGTTCAAGGCCGGCGACCGCGTCGCCATCATGATGCCGAACCTGCTCGCCTATCCGGTGGCGTTTTTGGGCGCGCTGCGCGCCGGCATGATCGTGGTCAACGTCAATCCGCTGTACACGCCGCGCGAATTGCGCGCGCAGCTTGCCGATGCCGGCGCCGTCGGCATCGTCATCATGGAGAATTTCGCCCACAAGCTCGAGCCGGTCATCAAGGACACGGCGATCCGCCACGTGGTAGTGGCGCGGCTCGGCGATTTCATGCCGGCGCTCAAGCGCGCGGTCTACAATTTCGCCAACACCTATGTGCGGCGCTCGGTGCCGGCCTGGCGCCTCGATACTTACACGCTGTTGCAGCGCGCCTGCCACCGCCGTCCCGGCGCCGGCTATGCCGACGCGCAGATGCCGTCATCGGCGCCGGCGCTGCTGCAATACACCGGCGGTACCACCGGCGTGTCCAAGGGCGCGGTGCTGAGCCACCGCAATCTCATCGCCAACACGCTGCAGTGCCAGGTGTGGGTGTCGCCCTATATCGAGGAAGAGCAGGGGCGCGTGCTCACGCCGCTGCCGCTCTATCATATCTTCTCGCTCACCGCGAACCTGCTCGCCTTCGCCGAGATGGGCGGCCTGAGCGTGTTCGTGCCCGATCCGCGCGATCTCAAAGGGCTGATCCGCACCATGCGCGCGGCACGCGTCACCACCATGACCGGCGTCAATACGCTGTTCAATGCGCTGAACAACACGCCGGAATTCGCCACGCTGGATTTCAGCAGGCTGCGCTTTTCCATGGGCGGGGGCGCGGCGGTGCAGACCGCGGTCGCCGAACGCTGGCGCGAGATCACCGGCTCCGATCGTGGTCGAAGGCTACGGCCTCACCGAAGCGTCGCCGGTGGTGTCGATCAACCCCGTTCGCGGCCCGAAGCTCGGCACCGTCGGGCTGCCGGTGCCGTCGACCGAGGTCGCCATCCGCGACGACGCCGGCCACGACCTCCCCGCCGGCGAGGCGGGCGAGGTGTGCGTGCGCGGACCGCAGGTGATGCAGGGCTATTGGCAGCGCCCGGACGAGACCAAGCTCGTTCTCGCCGACGGCTGGCTGCGCACCGGCGACATCGGCACGCTCGACGCCGGCGGCTATCTGCGCATCCTCGACCGCAAGAAGGACATGATCAACGTCTCCGGCTTCAAGGTGTTTCCGAACGAAGTGGAAGACGTGATCGTGCAGCATCCGGGCGTGATGGAGGCGGCCGCCATCGGCATCGCCGACGAGCGTTCGGGCCAGACCGTCAAGCTGTTCGTGGTCAAGCGCGATCCGGCGCTGACCGCGGAGGATCTGATGAAATTCGCCCACGACAGGCTCGCCGGCTACAAGCGGCCGCACGTGATCGAGTTCGTCGACGCGCTGCCGAAGAGCAATGTCGGCAAGATCTTGCGCAAGGAGTTGAAGTGAAACTCGTCATTGCATGGAGCGAAGCGAAGCAATCCAGAGTCGGTGCCGCCAGACCCTGGATTGCTTCGTCGCTTCGCTCCTCGCAATGACGGACGGCTTCAATGCGCCATCAGCACCGGAAGCTTGGCGTTGGCGAGGACGTGGCGCGTGGTGCCGCCGAAGATCATCTGGCGCAGCCGGCTCTGGGTGTAGGCGCCTTTGATCAGGAGGTCGCAGCCGAGTTCGGCGGCCTTGGTTCAGCAGCACTTCGCCGGCGTTGCGCTTGCCGGCGGCGATGGTGATGCAAGTCGAGGCGATGCCGTTCTGCTCGAGCGAGCGCGCCATCTGCTCGCCGCTCGGCCCGGCGACCGTCGCGCCTTCGACCGTGCAGATGGTGATGCGCTCGGCGCGGCGCAGAAGCGGCATGGCGAACGCGGTGGCGCGCGCCTGCTCGGTGCTGCAGTTCCAGGCGATCATGACGTTGGTGGCGAGCGTCGGCGGCGAGGTCGGGGAAGCGATCAGGATCGGGCGGCCGCTCTCGAACAACGCGGATTCGAGCGTGACCATGGACGGGCTCTGCCATTCGTCGCCCGGCCGCGCCAGGACGATGATGTCGAACACGCGGCCGTAGCTGCCGACGAAGTCGTGGCCGCTCGGCGCAGCGGAGAGCCACGACCATGACAGCGTGGCCGGCATTTCGTCGGCGCGTTGCGGTATGTTGTGGCGCGCCATGAAGTCGTGAAACAGCGTCTCGGCCTGGCGCACCATGTCGGCGTCGTTTTCCTTGATCGCCAGCATGGTCAGGCCGGTGTCGGGGTCCATCGCCACCATGTCGGCGATCGCCGGCCGCATCGGGAAGCCTTCGATGCAGCTGCCGAATTTTTGCGCCAGCAACAGCGCCGTGTCCAAGGCCGCCACCATGTCGGCGCCGTGTTCGGTAGGAACGAGAATGCTTTTCATGACCGCGCCCCGCATGTCCCGGTCCGCCGATCATACTGCCCCGGCGAAGGGCCGCCAAATTCGCCGAGGCGCGTCGATCGTCCGTCTTCGGCGGCTTGACGGCGAATGGCCGCCGGGCTAGCCGCGAAGGGCTGGAGCGCTTCATGGCCGTTTACACCGATGTCACCGCGGAAGACCTGATCCCCTTCCTCGCCGGCTACGATATCGGCGAGCTTTTGGCGCTCAAGGGCATTGCCGAGGGGGTGGAGAACTCGAACTTTCTGGTCCACACCAGCCGCGGCTATTACATCCTCACGCTGTATGAACGCCGCGTCGCCGCGCGGCGATCTGCCGTTCTTTCTGGGCCTGATGGAGCATCTGGCGAGCCGCGGCATCACCTGTCCGCAGCCGGTCAGGAACCGCGCCGGCGAGACGCTCGGCCGCTCGCCGGCCGGCCGGCGGCGATCGTCACGTTTCTCGACGGCATGTGGATGCGCCGTCCGACCGCCGGCCACTGCGCCGCGCTCGGCGAGGCGCTGGCGCGGCTGCATCTTGCCGGCGCCGACTTCGCCATGCGGCGCGACAACGCGCTCTCGGTCGCCGGCTGGCGGCAGCTTTTCGCCGCCTGCAGCGCGCGCGCCGACGAGGTGCAGCGCGATCTCGAATGCCTGATCGCGACGGAACTGGACGCGCTCGAACGCAGCTGGCCGCAAGGCCTGCCGCAAGGCGTCATCCACGCCGATCTGTTTCCCGACAATGTGTTCTTTCTCGGCGACCGGCTGTCCGGGCTGATCGACTTTTATTTCGCCTGCACCGACACGCTGGTCTACGACATCGCCATCTGCCTCAACGCCTGGTGCTTCGAGGTCGATCAGCCTACAACGTCACCAAGGGGCGGGCGCTGCTCGCCAACTACGCGCGCGTGCGCCCGCTCTCCGCGCAGGAATGGGAGCAGCTTCCGCTGTTGGCGCGCGGCGCCGCGCTGCGGTTTCTGCTCACGCGTCTCGTCGACTGGCTCGACGTGCCGCCCGGCGCGCTGGTGCGGCCGAAGGATCCGATGGAATATGTGCGCAAGCTGCGCTTCCATCAGAAAGCACCAGCGCGCGGGATTACGGAGTGATCGCGCCGTGAGCGAGGCGAACGAAGCGCTGCCGCACGTCGTCGTTCACACCGACGGCGCCTGCTCCGGCAATCCCGGTCCCGGCGGTTATGGCGCCATTCTCACCTTCGGTGACCGCGAGAAGGAGCTCAAAGGCGGCGAGCCTAACACCACCAACAACCGCATGGAGCTGATGGCGGCGATCGCCGCGTTCGAGGCGCTCAAGCGGCCATGCATCGTCGACGTTCACACCGACAGCCAATATCTGCGCAACGGCATTCTGTCCTGGATCAATACCTGGAAGCGCAACGGCTGGCGCACCTCCGACAAAAAGCCGGTCAAGAACGTCGACTTGTGGCAGCGCCTCGATGCCGCGCTCGCCAAGCATCAGGTGCAGTGGCACTGGGTGCGCGGCCATTCCGGCCACGACATGAACGAGCGCGCCGACGTTCTGGCGCTCGAAGCGATCGCGGAGGTGCGTGCGGCGGGGAAGGCGGCGGCGAAGCCGTAGCAGTTGCGCGATATACCGGGCGCCGTTCTTGCAACTTTTCCATCGACAGACGATAACGGGAGCCGCAGCTCAGACAAAATAAATCGTGCTCGTAATCTGTCAAAAATCTCGCGACTCTGCCTTACGAACTGAATTTCATCTTGAGTGAAAAGTCACGCTCATAGCAGCTCCTTGCTTGGTAACACGGTCCTCCAGCGCAGCGTGAACCATTGCTTTATCGGGCTAACCGGAAACCAGTCGTCGAATTGGAGATTTTCTACTTCCAAGAAGGCATTCAGCTCGTCTCGCGTAAAATGCAGAGCATAAAAGTGGGAGCGTGAGAAATCTGGCTTTGATTGCTTTTTTTATCTGAATAATCTTTTATCTGGATAATCGCATCATCCACGGCCTGGTGACGTTGCCGCGAGCCGCAATCGTGGGCCGGCGCACGTCGCAACGAAAGATCGCGACGTTCATATGATGCCCGATGACCGTCACCGATTTTAATTTTTCGGTCCGCGCCAGGCTCAGGCTCAGAGGCTCGTGGAAGAACAGCATAGGATTTCGGCGGATGGCCTGGCTGCCTCCTCATAGCCCGAGACTAGCAAGACGCTGCGAGTTTTCTCGGCGAGATAATCGATGAGCCCGAGGTATGCCGAAGGCGTTTCTTGATGGATCAGGACTTCGAAGCACAGCACCAGTTCGACCGCCGGCGCGTGGGCCGCCGGAGCGAACAGAAATGTCCAGTCGGGACGCTTGCGCTTCGCGGCTTCCAAGGCGGGCGCGGATTGATCGATACCGATATACCCGCGAAGCGAGAGCGCTTTGACGACCTCCAAATCGCCGCAGCCGACATCTAGGACCGACGCAGCCTGTTCAGCGCCTTGAGCCCGTAGCAATTGTTGCTTGAACGCCAAATTGTCTCGCGCGAGCTGACGCCAGAACCGCGCTCACTAAAATGCGCATAGCGCATGTCCCAGAACAGCCCGTCATCGAAATGTCTCGCGATTTGCGCGTTTGCGGTGCCGACAGCAGCGGCTTCGAGTGGCGTAAGGGCCGCCCTCGGTTCGAGCGCGCCGAGTACATTCAGCGAATCATCGTGAATGCAGGATTGAATCGGGCTGTCGTGTTGAAATACGCGCGGTTACCAGCAAAATGAACGTAATAATTCAAGTTCGACGGCGCCAAATCGAAGGGTGCACCAGTCTCGTGAACCGCCAGGCAAAAGCTTACTTGATCGATGTGCATTTCCTTGCCTAAGCGACGCAGCGGTTCGATGTTGCCTTGAAGCCAGAGAGCCCAGCGCCTCCAAGCCGCAAACAACACGTCCGCATGTTCTCTGGGAACGCTGTACATGCCGCCGTTGCAATTTCCACGATAGGTCTTGGTTTCGTCGGAATCGACAACGCAAGTCGCAGGTCTCGTCGAGAATCCGGCGGCGATCATGATTTCATCGAGCACTTCTTTCGGCGGATTAGCGAAATCGACAATTTTCGCGCTGATCGACTTGGCCGGAAGTTGCTCCGACAGTCGGCGACGAGGATCATGTCGGTGTCCAAAAAGACGAAGTGGTCAGCGTCAGCTTGGCGGAGGTTGTTCCATTGATAAAGCTTGTTACAATATCGCCCATCACCGAATTGTTCCAGCCTTGCCACGTCGCATCCCAGCGATCTGAAAATATCGATTGTCCGCGTTCCGACCTCGGGAGCGAATTGAACATGGATGTCTTGTGGCTTGGCGCCACAATGTTCGACGATCGAATGTGCGAGGTGCCAGCCCTGGTAAGCGAATTGCGGATCACTATCCACAATAAACGAATATGCTATCTTTCTAAGATCGTTCACGTGGAATCCCAAAATAGGTAGCGTTCAATCGGCCTTCCGGCGGCCCCGTTGTTTTTCCTCAGCTCTGAGCAAACGCGTTGCGCACGTGAGCGTGTTCTCCGCTCGAGGCGAGATGAAATAATCGGGGGGCCAATCGCGTCGGTTGTTCACTTCGATAAGTGGGTTCCCCGAAGACTCTGTGAGTTGTCCATGAGGAACGCTTACTAACGGGCGCGAGCGGTCTGCTCGCGCCCGTGGTGAAACTCAGATCTGCTTCAGCAGCGCGTCGGCGCCGGAGGCTTCGGCCTTGCCGGGGGATTCTTCGATGTTGAGCGCCTTCACCACGCCGTCTTCGACCAGCATGGAGTAACGCTTGGAACGCAGACCTAGACCGGCGCCGGAGCCGTCGAGCGAGAGTTCGAGCGCCTTGGCGAAGTCGCCGTTGCCGTCGGCGAGGAATTCGATCTTCGCGCCCGCGCCGGTCATCTTCTTCCAGGCGTCCATGACGAACACGTCGTTGACGCCGGTGACGGCGATGGTGTCGACGCCCTTGGCTTTGAAGGCGTCGGCGTTTTCCAGGAAGCCGGGCAGATGATTGTTGCTGCAGGTCGGCGTGAATGCGCCGGGGACGGCGAACAGCACGACTTTCTTGCCTTTGAAAATCTCGTCGGTGGTCTTGGCGGCCGGGCCTTGCGGGCCCATCACGCGGAAACTGGCCTGGGGCAGGCGATCGCCAACCTTGATCGGCATGGTCGTATCCTCTCGTGTTCGGGGGTTCGTCGGAGTTCGGGCGGAAATTAGCGTACTTTCGGAATTAGTCGAGAGCTTGGATGAGATTTCGGAATGATTCGAGACAGGCGGATCAATCGAGATGGGCGACGACCTCGATGGCGTCGTTGGGCGAGACGGCGGTCAAGGTGAGCGCGGCGCCCTTGGCCTGCGCCCCCGGCGGCAAGCCGTCGAGCACGAACGTGAAGCGTCGCGTGCCCGGCGCGTCGCCGGGCGCAGCCGGGGCCTCTTCGGGCAGCGGCAACGCCCAGTCCGGCGTTGGGCCCTCGGCGAACAGATCAACCGGCTCGCCTTGCGGCGCGGCGACCTCAACGACGACACGCTCGGGCGTCTTGCCCGGGACGCGGTGCAGCGAACGGATCGCAAGGTTGCCGCCCGTGCCGAGTGGGACGCGGCGTGGCACGCGGGCCTCGGCTGCGGCGAGCGCCGGGTCCTCGCCGCCGGCTTGGGCGGTGAGCGCGAGGTCGAGCGTGGCTTCGGCCGGGACGCACAGCGTGCCGCAAATGGCGTAAGCGACTTTCGCGTGCAGCGCGGATGGTTTCGAGGCGTCCTTCGGCACGACACGCACCGGCAGCACGATGTCGCCATGGTAGCCGATCGAGTGGCCGCCGGCGCCGTCGGCGAATCGCTGCGGCGCCGGCCACAGCGCGGTCGCCGAGGCGACATTCACCGAGCCGGCGAAATCGAGCGTCGGCGGCACGCCGGAGTCGCCGGGATAGCGCCAATAGGTTTTCCAGCCCGGATCGAGCTGCAGCTCGATGCCGGCCCGCAGCGGCGCCGCCTTGGCCGACGCGCCGGCAATGAGCCGCGCGGAAGCGTGCGGTTGCGGCTCCCACGCCGACGCCTCCTGCGCCCGCGCCGCGCGCAGAGCGCAGGCGAACGCGATCGCGGCTACGGCGATTGTGGCCGTCGCCGGGCGGCGATGAAGGGGATCAGCGATCATGACGGCTCTCTATTCCGAAGCTGTTCACACGTGCCACTGACATGATCGTGACCGCAACCTATGTCTTTATCGGACTTGAACCTTTGCGCCGGCCACTCGTTTGCAAAAGCGGATCGATCGGCTAACCTTTCGGCTATGAAATTGCCGCGGACATCGGGACAGAGCAGGGGCCAGGGCAAGGGGCCGGGGCGGGGGTATCTGGATGGCCAGATGCTCATCGCCATGCCGGCCATGCTGGACGAACGCTTTGCCCGCTCGCTGATCTATGTCTGCGCGCATTCCGACGAGGGCGCCATGGGCATCGTCGTCAATCATCCGGCGCAAAACATCAATTTTTCCGATCTCTTGGTGAAGCTCGATGTCATACCGGCCGCCGACGTGATCCAGCTGCCGTCGCGCGCCGAGGTGGTCAAGGTCATGCGCGGCGGTCCGGTCGAGACCGAGCGCGGCTTCGTGCTGCATTCGGCCGACTTTTTCATCGAGAACTCGACCTTGCCGATCGACGAAGGCATTTGCCTCACCGCCACGATCGATATTCTCAAGGCGATCGCCCGCGGCGACGGCCCGGCCAGCGCCATCCTGGCACTCGGCTATGCCGGCTGGGCGCCGGGCCAGCTCGAAAGCGAGATTCAGGGCAATGGCTGGCTGCATTGCTCGGCGGATTCGGAGCTCGTGTTCGGTCCCGACGTCGACGGCAAATACGAAAAGGCCATGAAGAAGATCGGCATCGATCTTGGCATGCTGTCGAGCGAGGCGGGGCACGCCTGACCGCGCGCCATCTGCGCGGCCTCGGCTTTGGTTTTCAGATGCGTTTGTTAAGACAGGCGAGCGCCGGCGGGTTGGTCGGATAGTCCGGGTGGTGCTTCTTCATGTAGAGGTAGAAGTGCTTGTTGGCGAAAGCGTCCGTTACTCGGCGTCGCGGCGGACCAGATCTTGCTGCAGTTATCCTGGTCGCACATGCCGCCCAGCGTGCGCATCGGGCCGGTGACGACCGGGCATTTGCACGCCGCGGATTTCGGATCGTTTATGTCGACCTTGCACGGGGCGCCGTAGCACCACGCCCATTTGGTGTCTTTGTTTGCGCAGGTCAGCGTCTTTTCCACATTGTTGAAACGGTTGGAGTAGGTCGAAATAATAGTCAGCACGCCGTTCCCGTCCCTCACGGGGTGGCGACTGTCGCAGTTTCCGGGGCCCATCGACCAGCCCTCTTCGACGCTGCAGCCGCAAATGACCTTGCTGCTGTCGGACGCATCCGGCGTACATAAGGCGCGGATGCACAGCGCGTAGGTGCCTTTGCAGAACACGGCCGGTCGCTCGGGCGTCCGCGCTTGTGCCGCGGACACGAACAGCGTTGCAACCGCGAGTAGGGCAATAGCGAAGGGTTTCATCGGGCATCCTCCGATTGGATGGGAGGTAAGATTGCATGATTTATATTCTCAACGCAAGATTGCAGTGCGTCGTTCTATCGGGCCGGGGTCAACAGCCCGCGCGCTTCCGTCTTGCCGCCCGGCTGCAACAAGCTCTGCGCCCGCTCGGGCGTCATCGGTTCGCCGAAGGCGAAGCCTTGCGCGTATTCGCAGCCGAGCTGGAACAATTCGACCGCGTCGAAATCGGTCTCGGCGCCTTCCGCCACGACGTCCATGCCGAGGTCGTGCGCCAGCGCGATGATCGAGCGCAGGATCACCGGGCGCGTGCCCTTCGCCGTCGTGTGCACGAACGACTTGTCGATCTTGATGGTGTCGAACGGGAAGCGTTGCAGATAGGCGAGCGAGGAATAACCGGTGCCGAAATCATCGAGCGCAAGGCCGGCGCCAAGCTCGCGGATCCGGTGCAGCATCTGCGCGGCGTGCTCCGGATTTTCCATCACCACGGACTCGGTGAGTTCGAGCTTGAGCGAGCCGCGCGCCAGCGGCACGCGCGCCAACACCGTGCGCAGGTCCTGAATGAGATCGTGCCGCAGCAACTGGCGCGACGACACGTTGACGCTGGCGAACAACGTATCGCGCGGCCGCAGCGTGCGCTGCCACGCACTGAGCTGGCGCGCGGTGCGTTCGAGCACGAACAGGCCGAGCTCGACGATGAGCCCGGTTTCTTCGGCGATGCCGATGAATTCGATCGGCGACATGCGGCCGTGACGCGGATGGTTCCAGCGCGCCAGCGCTTCGAAACCGGCGACCGCGCGATCCTCGAGCCGCACGATCGGCTGATAAAGCAGCGTGATTTCCTCGCGCTCGATCGCGCGGCGCAGATCGGTTTCGATCGACAGCCGGTCGGCCTTGCGCGCGCGCATCGCCGGCTTGAACGCGTCGATGCGGTCGCCGCCGATGCGCTTGGCGTGGTACATCGCGAGTTCGGCGTCCTTCAGCCGTTCGTCGGCGTGCTGCGGCTCGCTGTCGCCGAGCGTCAGGCCGATCGAACCGGTGAGGACGATCTCGCGGTCGTTGAAGGTGATGGGCGCGCGCAACGTGCGGCGGATCGTTTCGGCAAGCGCCACCAGGCGGGTGGAGTCGCGCTCCGACAAGATGATGATGCCGAATTGATCGCCGGACAGACGCGCCAGCGTGTCCTGCGGCTTGATCAGCCGGGCGAGCCGCCGCGCCAACGTCAGCAGGATCGAGTCGCCGATCGCCATGCCGACGGAATCGTTGACCTGCTTGAAGCGGTCGAGATCGATGACCATCACCGTCGGGCGGATGGCGACGTCGGATTTGGCAAGTCCAAGCGCCGCCTCGAGCCGGTCGAGAAACAGTTCGCGGTTGGGCAGCCCGGTGAGGTTGTCGTGGACGGCGTCATGGAGAAGGCGCTCCTCGGCCGTCTTGAATTCGGTCACGTCGGTGAGCGTGCCGACGAGGCGAATGACCTCGCCGTCCGAGCCCACCACCGGGCGCGCACGCAGCGCGAACCACAGATAATGGCCGTCCGCCGTGCGCATGCGAAAATCGTTGGTGATGCGCCCGCGCCGTTGCTCGATGACATTGTCGAGCGTGGCGCGGAAGCGGTCGCGGTCGAGCGGATGCAGCACTTCAAGCCAGTTCGCCGCGGCGCCGTCGAGCGCGCCGGCTTTGAGGCCGAGCATCGCTTCGGTCTCGGGGCTGGTGAAGACCCGGTCGGCGGCCACGTCCCAATCCCAGATCATGTCGCCTGCGCCGGTGAGCGCCAGCGCGCGTCGCTCCACGTCGGAGACGATGCCTTGTGCCATGCCGCCGGCGAACGCGTGCTGCATCACCGTGAAGCCGATCAGCATCACGATGAGCACCAGCCCGCCGAGCAGCGCCGGCCCGATGATGTCGTTGGTGACGAAGCCGAGCACGGTGAGCGCCGCGCCGAATACCCAGACCACGAGCAGAAACCAGGTCGGGATCAGCATCACCGCGCGGTCGTAGCCGTGCGTCGAGAGGTACACGACCAGCCCGAAGCCGAGCACCGCGACGAAGAACAACGAGATGCGGGCGATGCCGGACGCGACTGCCGGCGAGAACAAAGCGACCGCGACCAACGCGCCGAGGAACGCCAGCCAGCCGACGGTGATGTGGGCATAGCGAACGTGCCAGCGGTTGAGATTCATGTAAGCAAACAAGAACACCAGCAGCGTCGCCGCCAGGATGGCTTCGCCCGACGCGCGCCAGATGCGCTCGGCGCCCGCCGACATGTCGAACACTTTGCTCCAGAAACCGAAATCGATGCCGATATAGACGAGCACGGCCCAGCCGAGCGCGGCGGCGGCCGGAAACATCACGCTGCCTTTGACCACGAACAGAATGGTGAGGAACAAAGCGAGCAGCCCGGCGATGCCGATGACGATGCCTTGATAGAGCGTCAGCGAGTTGACCTTGTCCTTGTAGGCGTCGGGCTCCCACAGATAGAGCTGCGGCAGGTTCGGCGTGCGCAATTCGGCGACGAAGGTGATGACGGTGCCGGGATCGAGCGTGATGCGGAACACGTCGGCGTTGGGATTGTCCTGCTGCTCCGGCGGGTCGCCGCTCGACGGGGTGATGTGAGCGATCCGCGACAGCCCAAGATCGGGCCAGATCAGTCCGGAGCCGACCATGCGGTAATGCGGCGCCACGATCAGGCGATCGATCTGCTCGTCGCCATTGTTGGCGAGCGCGAACACCGCCCAATTGCTGCCGGCTTCGCGCGCCCGCACCTCGATGCGACGGACGATGCCGTCGGTGCCCGGCGCGGTCGAGACCTGCACACGGTCGCCGTCGGTATGCTGAAACTCGACCGCATCGGTGAGATCGATCGCCGGCGCGTCGAGACGCACATTGACCGCCTCGACCGCGGACGCGGACGCGACCCCGAAGAGGGCTGCGAACGCGAAGGCGGTCAGCGCCGCGGCGACGCGACAAGATATCAAGCGAAAACCTCCAGCGCGGCAGCCAGCGCGGGCCGTGCGTCGACGATTCCAAATTCCCCACTGCGCCACTGTAATCGGCTTTACGCCGAATTCGCGGCCCATTTCTATGCTGCGCACCCGGTCAAGCCCGCCCAGACCGGGATGAGTATCGCTTGTGACACGCGGCCGCAAGGAAATTATGCTGTCTTTTCAAAGGGTCAGAACGATCTTGCCGAGGTACGGATGTCGTTTTCACGTGAATGGCAGCTGCGGTTGTTGGGCAGTCGGCACCTCCGCCGGGTGCGGACGCGTTGACGTTTGCCTAGCTTGGCTATTGCGTCCGCAGACAGCCGGGCGCCGGTTCTTCAAGAGCCGCAGGAGCCATATGACAACGACGGCCACTTTGGTTAATTTCGTATCGACGGAGCTCGAGCATGCCCGCCATCGACGATGACGACCGTCCAAAAAAGAAGATCGCCCATGAGATAGGGCAAGATTTGGCGCTGCTGTCGGTCGCGGAACTTGCCGACCGCGTAGAACTACTTAAGGACGAGATCGCTCGACTGGAAGCGGAAGCGGCCAGAAAGCGTACGTCGCAAGCGGCGGCGGACGCGTTTTTTAAAAGATAAGGCATGGTTAACGATTTCGTGCGGGCGCAACGTTGGGGCCGGTCTTTGTGCCCGCCCGGATAGCCCGCTTTGAACGCAGCCACGATGCCGGTGGTTAAAGGCGCGGTGCGGTTATCTGCCAACATGAAGAATATGTAATAAACGTATGCGATTCCTTAACCTTTTGTTAAGCTTTCTCGTTCATTACAATGATTGTCCATCCTTTGGACATCGAGTGGCTCCTGTCCACTCTGTTTGACGCCTCCCTGTTATCACTTCGAGCCGCCGGCAACGGCGGCTCTTTTTTGTCGTCGCCTTGTCGCTACGCAGACGGCCGCGCCTTAAATTCGCGCCCGCGGCAACTATGTCGGCGGCCCGCAGCCTTCTTTCCCGCTTCATCACTGGACTCCGAAAGCAAGCCGCGCGATGCTACGCGCTGTGGTGAGGCGTACCCATGTCCGAGAAGCGTGCGAGTGAAGCCGGCGCTGTATCTTTCAGCGAGCGGCTGACGAGTTCCCAGGCCTTCGCGACCTTGTTTCGCGACGGCATGGCGCTGGTCGAGGAGACCGCGAGCTATCTCGACGGGTCGGGCCGCCAGGAATCCAAGAAGCTCGAGCGCAACGCTGCGCTGGTCTATGCGACCGAGAGCATGCGGCTGACCACGCGGCTGATGCAGCTCGCCTCCTGGCTGCTGCTGCACCGCGCGGTCAAGGAAGGCGAAATGACGCTCGCGCAGGCGAGCAAAGAAAAGAGCAAGGTGCGGCTCGCCGCCTGCGAACCCGGCGACGGGAAATCGATCGCCCTGTTGCCGGCGGCATTGCGGGAACTCATCGCGCGCTCGGTCAAACTGCAAGGTGAGGTGCGCCGCCTCGACGCCACCATGCACGCACCGACGCCGTTCAAGGTTCCGACCAGCAATCCGGTCGAGCTGCAATTGGGGCTTTTGAAAGCGGCGTTCGAGCGGGACGGGGTTTGATCGAGCCGGAGATTGTTCCGCTCGTTCCCGTTGCTTCTCGCTGCCTGTTACTTCTTCAAGAAGCCTTCGAACTTCTTCTGGAACCGCGACAGCCGGCCGCCGCGGTCGAGGAGCTGCTGCTGACCGCCGGTCCAGGCCGGATGCGACTTCGGATCGATGTCGAGGTGCAGCGTATCGCCCGCCTTGCCCCAGGTCGTCCGGGTGGTGAACTCGGCGCCGTCGGTCATGACGACCTTGACGGTGTGGTAATCGGGATGGATATCGGTTTTCATGGCTGTCCGCCGTCATGTGGCCGCTGCGGCCGCTTGTCGCTGGTGGAAAAATTTGGCCGGTCTATACCTCGCTGGCGCGGCATGCACAAGCGCGCGTGGCCAGCCGGTTTTCGGGGGCCCGGTTTTGGACGGCTCATGGGCTGGCGGCCGCTAGCGTGAGCCGGCAATGAGAGGTATTGCGGCGCATGAATTTCCGTGCCGAAACCGGGGTTGCAAACGTTGCTGCCGCGACACCGCCGGTCGAGGCGGAGGTTTTGGCCGAAAAGCCGCGGCGCAACCTGCGGCCGCTCGCTTCGCTCCTTCCCTATGTCCAACGCTACCGTTGGCGGGCGGTTGCGGCGCTCGGCGCCTTGATCGTAGCGGCGCTGACCACCTTGGTCGTGCCGATTGCGATCCGCCGCATGATCGATTTCGGCTTCACCGCGCGCGGCCTCGCGCTGATCGACAAGTATTTCCTGGTGATGATCGGCGTCGCCGCGGTATTGGCGCTGTCGAGCGCGCTGCGCTATTACCTCGTCACCACGCTCGGCGAGCGCATCGTCGCCGATCTGCGCAGCGACGTGTTCGCGCACCTCACCTCGCTCTCCAGCGCCTTCTTCGACACCGCGAGAAGCGGCGAACTCGTCTCGCGGCTGACCGCGGACACCACGCAGATCAAGGCCGCGGTCGGGTCGTCGGTTTCGGTCGCGCTGCGCAATCTCGTGCTGTTCATCGGCGCGAGCATCATGATGGTGGTGACAAGCCCGCAACTGTCGGCCTACGTGCTCGCGGCGATCCCGCTCATCGTGCTGCCGCTTTACGCCTTCGGCCGCGCCGTGCGCCGCCGCTCGCGAACCGCGCAAGACACGCTCGCCGACGCTTCGGCCTATGCGGCCGAGCTGATCGGCGCCATTCGCGTGCTGCAGGCCTTCACCAATGAGCGGCTGGCGACCGCGCGGTTCGGCGGCGCGGTCGAACGCGCCTTCGAAGCGGCGCGCGATTCGATCCGCGCCCGTGCCGTCCTCACCGCGCTCGCCATTTTCCTCGTTTCGGCGAGCGTCGTGATCGTGCTGTGGCTCGGCGCGCAGGACGTGCTGGCGGCGAAAATGACGCCCGGCCGGCTCGGCCAATTCGTGCTCTATGCGGTGTTCGCGGCCGGCGCGCTCGGCTCGCTGTCGGAGATCGGCGGCGAAGTGGCGCAGGCCTCGGGCGCGGCCGAGCGGCTGTTCGAGCTGCTCGCCATCAAGGCCGTGATCACGCGGCCGCCGCAGCCGCAGGCTTTGCCGCTGCCGCCGCGCGGCGAAGTCGCTTTCAGCGATGTCGACTTCGCCTATCCGACGCGGCTGCAAGCATCCGACTTTGTACGGCGTCACGTTCCAGGTCCGGCAAGGCGAGAAAGTCGCCATTGTCGGTCCGTCCGGCGCCGGCAAGAGCACGATTTTCCATCTGCTGCTGCGCTTCTACGATCCGTCGGCCGGGCGGATCACGCTCGACGGCGTGCAACTGTGCGACCTCGACCCGGCGGACTTGCGCGCGCGCATCGCACTCGTCCCGCAGGACAGCGTGATGTTCGCAACCTCGGTGCGCGACAATATCCGCTTCGGCCGCCTCGACGCGTCCGACGCCGAAGTCGCGCATGCCGCGCAGCTCGCGCACGCCGAAGGCTTCATCGCCGCAATGCCGCACGGTTTCGACACGCCGGTCGGCGAGCGCGGCGTCACGCTGTCGGGCGGCCAGCGCCAAAGGATCGCCATTGCGCGCGCCATTTTGCGCGACGCGCCGCTCCTCCTGCTCGACGAGGCGACATCCTCGCTCGATGCCGAGAGCGAAACGCAGGTCGCCGCCGCGCTGGCGGAGCTGATGCGCGAGCGCACCACGATCGTGATCGCGCATCGGCTGGCCACCGTTCTTTCCTGCGACCGCATCCTGGTGATGAACGAAGGCCGCATCGTCGAAGAAGGCACCCACCAGACGCTGGTCGCCAATGGCGGGCTCTACGCGCGGCTCGCCAAGTTGCAGTTCGAAGGGGCGTGAGTTCTTGGCCCTTAAGGCCGCCAGCTCATGCGCTTGATCGGCTTGCCCGAGATTGCGTTGACGCCTTCGCCGCTCACCTCAAACCCCAGCTTGCTGTAAAAGCCGATGGCGCGGTCATTGTCGATATTCACGTCGAGGTCGAGACCCCGCGGCGAGCGGCGCTTGGCTTCCGCAACGAGCGCTTCGCCGATGCCAAAACCCCAATATTCCGGCGCGACGACGATTTGATCGAGATAGAAGGTACTGCGGATCGACGGTAACGAAGCCGATCATCGCGTAGTTATGTGCGCTGTCGGATTCCGCAACAACGATCTCGGCTAAAGGCACCAGCTCGGCGCGCCAGCGCTCCGCGCCACCAATCAAGCCGCGCGGCAAAATCGATCTGCGGATAGGCCGCCTGCCAGGTCCGCAGCCACAGCGCGATCGCGGCGTCTTCATCGCGCGCCGTGTAGTTGCGAAGAGAAAACGACAAAGACAAAACGACAAAGACCTCACCGCTCCGTCAGTTTCAGCTCGATGCGGCGGTTGCGGCTGAACGCCTCGTCGGTGGTGCCGGGGTCGATCGGCTGGAATTCGCCGAAGCCGGCGGCGACCAGACGCTGCGGCGGGATGCCCTTGCTCATCAGATATTGCACCACCGAGATGGCGCGCGCGGCCGACAATTCCCAGTTCGACTTGAACGGCGAATTCGCCGATAAGGGCCGCGTGTCGGTGTGGCCGTCGACGCGCAGCACCCAATTGATCTCGGCGGGAATGCGCTTTTCGAGGTCGAGGAGCGCGGCGGCGAGTTTGTCGAGCTCGACGCGGCCTTCCGGCCGCAGCACCGCGGCGCCGGAATCGAAGAACACTTCCGACTGGAACACGAAGCGGTCGCCGACGACGCGGATGTCCGGGCGGTTGCCGAGAATTTCGCGCAGCTTGCCGAAGAAGTCCGAGCGGTAGCGCGACAATTCCTGCACGCGCTGCGCCAGCGCGACATTGAGGCGCTGGCCGAGATCGGCGATGCGCATCTGCAATTCTTTTTCTTTTTTCTCGGTGGCGCCGAGCGCTTCCTCGAGCGCGGCGATCTGCCGGCGCAGCGCCGAAATCTGCTGATTGAGGATTTCGACCTGCGCCACCGCCCGCGCGGTCGCTTCCTTCTCGATGTCGAGCTGGCCATTGAGCCGGCCGACTGCGGCCTTGCCGGCGTCGCCCGACTGCGCGCCTGCGGCGGCGGCGCCGCGCAGGCGGTCGCGTTCGCTTTCGGTCGTGGTCAGCGAAGCGCGCAGCTGCGCGACCTGTTCCTCGAGACTGGTCTTGCCGGTCTGCTCGAGCGACAACAATTGGCTCAGGCGCGTGATCTGTGCGGTGAGCCGCGCCAGCGCCGTGTCCTTGCCGGCGACCTCCTGCGACAGGAAGAACTGCGCCACCATGAACACGGTGAGCAGAAAGATGATCGACAGAATGAGCGTCGAGAGCGCGTCGACGAAGCCCGGCCAGTAATTCATGCCGGCGTCGCGACGGCTGCGGGAGAGCGCCATGGCTTTCGCCCTCTACCGGTCGACCGGCTCGCGCGCCAGGATTTCCAGAAAACGCCGAATGTCGCCGTTGACCTTGGCCTGCGCCTCGGCCCAATCGCGGATCATCTGCTGCTCGGTGCGCATGTGCTGCACCAGGCCCTGGATCGCTTCGGCGAGGTTCGCCATCGCCGCGGTCGTCGCCTTGCCGGCGCCGGCGTCGCCCATCGAGAGCCGCAGCCGGTCCATGGCGTCGATCACGCCGACCGGCAGCGCGGCGGCGACGCCCGTCACCGCCGCTGTGCTGAAATCCTCGACGGTCGTCGCCAGCCAATCCTCGAAATTGGTATAGAAGCGGTTCTGCGCCTGGCTCGTCTGCAGATCAAGAAAGCCGAGGATCAGCGAGCCGGCCAGCCCGAACAGCGACGACGAGAACGAAATGCCCATGCCGCCGAGCGGCGCCGCGAGGCCTTCCTTGAGCGCATCGAACACCGTGTCGGCATCGCCGCCGACCTTGAGGTTGTTGATGATGCCGCCGACCGAGCCGACGGTCTCGATCAGGCCCCAGAAGGTGCCCAGAAGTCCGAGAAAGACCAGGAGCCCGGTGAGATAGCGGGAAATGTCGCGCGATTCGTCGAGCCGCGTCGCCAGCGAATTGAGGAATGCCCGCATGGTCTGCGCCGAGATGGCGACCCGGCCGACGCGCTCGCCGCCGAGCATGGCCGCCATCGGCGCCAGGAGTTTTGGCGCCCGCGCCACCGCGATGCCCGGATCGGCGCGGCGGAAGCCGTTGACCCAGGACACTTCCGGAAACAGCCGGATCACCTGGTGGAACGACAGGATAATGCCGATGAGGAGGACGAGGACGATGAGGCCGTTGAGCCAGGGATTGGCCTGGAAGGCATTGAGGATTTGCCGCTGCAGCACGAACGCGATCAAGCCGCACAGGATCAGGAACACCAGCATCCGCACGAGAAAGATGCCGGGTGACGGTAGCTTGGCGGGATCGGGTTGGCTTGCCATCAGCTCAGGTGATCGCTGCACATTCAGCATAATATGATACCGCGCTGCGGTAGGAAAGGTGCGTTGTCAAGATCTACCAGCGTTTTTGCGGCGGACTGATGGCCGAAAACCCGCCGCGATATCGGGCGAAACACCAAAAACGCCTTTCAAACTCTTACCCGTTGCCGGCGCCCTCGCAAACTCACGCGGTCGCCGGCGCCGCCGCGGCCTGTTTGCGGGCGGCCTTGAGGAGCCGGAGCAACTCGCGGTGCATCGTATCGTTGCCGGCGGCGATGTCGCCCTGGTTGAGAATGTCGTCGCCGCCCTCGAGATCGGTCACAAAGCCGCCGGCCTCGCGCACGAGAAGGATGCCCGCGGCCATGTCCCAGGGCGACAGATCGCGCTCCCAATAGGCGTCGAACCGACCGGCGGCGACATAAGCGAGATCGAGGGTGGCGGCGCCGAACCGGCGCAGCCCGGCGTAATTCTGCTGCGCGGCAAAGATTTCGTGGCGGGCGAGCGTGAGGTCGCCGCGGCCGTAATGCGGCAGCCCGCAGGCGACGACGGCGTCGGCGAACCGTTGGCTGGTGGCGACGCGCAGGCGCTTGTCGTTGAGGAAGGCGCCCTTGCCGCGCTCGGCGACGAAGAGTTCGTCGTTCGCCGGATTGTAGGTCAGCGCCGCGACGATGGCGCCGTTGCGCTTTCCAGCGCGATCGACACGGCGAAATGCGGGATGCCGTGCAGGAAATTGGTGGTGCCGTCGAGCGGGTCGACGATCCAGCGGTGGCTCTTGTCGGCGCCTTCACGCGCGCCGCCTTCCTCGCCGAGAAAGCCGTAATCCGGCCGCGCCTTGCGGAGCTCCTCGTAGACGATCTCCTCGGCGCGGCGGTCGGCCGCGGTGACGAAATTGCGCGGACCCTTGAGCGACACCTGCAGATTCTCGACCTCGCCGAGATCGCGCTTGAGGCTCTTGCCGGCGCGCAGCGCCGCTTTGGTCATGACGTTGAGGATGGCGGAATGGGGCATGGCCGGCTTGCGGTAGAGGTTTTGCGTGAGGCGCGTCAAGGGCGAACCCCTCCCCCTGTGGGGAGGGGTAGGGGTGGGGGTCGGGACGAGATATACGAAGCGGCGCCATTTTTACCGTCCTGCGCCACCCCCACCCCCGCCCCTGCCCACAAGGGGGAGGGGAAAGCATCGTGCCGCGTCGGGCCTTAGTGCAAAGCACTCACCATTCTCGCGGCGCTCCTTCGCGCCCGAGCTATGCCGCACCACGCCAGGAAGCGAAATCCGGGTTCCGATCTTCGTCAGATGCCGCAGGCGGTGGTCCCGGCTGCATCACGATCCCGCCCGGAACAAGCACCGAAGCCACGGACTGAAGCGGAAGCGCATGGACGCGTCGCCAACGATCTTGGACGGCAATCCTTTTAGGCTCGCTTCCGGAAAAACAGGAAAGCGGAACGCCGAAAGGCGTGTTCCGTAACCACCGCATCTTGCGATGCGGCGCGCCCTCATCGGAGGGCGCTCGCCTCTCGGCGTTCCACCACGGCACTTGCGGTCGCGACCGAACGCCACCGCTCAGCTCGAGCCACGCGACTTCCCAGGACAGGCTCGGAGCGCGCAACCCCGATGGTTCGAAAGATCGCGCGCATCGCAACACACTGACGCGAAGCCGACAGACCGGCTTCGATTGCGTCACTCGCGGGCGTTACCCGCGCCTTCCTGTCCCAGTCCAGCGAGATTGCACCCGCAGTCCGGTCATGATGCCGTCCGGGCGTGTCTTGCCCAAGCCGCCCGAGCGCGACGGTGACGAGCCGCCGCCCGCGGGAGCCGCACTCGCCCCGC
Organism: uncultured Pseudomonadota bacterium; assembly: GCA_963745155.1. Classification (GTDB taxonomy): domain Bacteria; phylum Pseudomonadota; class Alphaproteobacteria; order Rhizobiales; family Xanthobacteraceae; genus BOG-931. The sequence continues at coordinate 95,698 of CAVUWO010000011.1, forward strand.
CGGACGGAGTCACCCGGCCGGCGTCCTTGTAAGGGGGCGAGATTCGAGATTTGTATCGCATTCGGCGACTATTTGTCAAGCGCTCGTCCGTCTATCGGCGACGAAGCGACGCCGTTTGCTTCGACCGGGGGAATCGCGGCGCTCGGCCCCACCCGCCTTCGCTCCTGCGGAGCTACGGCGGCGCGCGGCTACTTCGGGCGGCTACTTGGCGTAGCCCTGGGAGCGCAGCCAGTCGATGCGGCGCGGGCCTTGCAGCCAGTCGTCGACGTCGGCTTTGCTCGTCAGCCCCTTGATGGTGCGGGTTTCGGCGCCGGGATAGTGGGCCTCGATCTGCCAGTCACCCTCGGCGATGCGCTTGAGTTCGAAAGTCACGCGTGTTTTGGCCATGGCGCCGCATAGGCCTGTTCGCGGCGGCTGGCAAGGGCGTCGGAGGTGCGGTGCAGTGTCGTGGCGGGACGGTTAGGAGCGCGGCGCATGGCCCCACCCCGCCCGGCCGAACGGCGGGCGACCCTCCCCCTGCAGGGGAGGGTAAGAGGCGTCACGATGCCGGGCGTTTTAGGGCATCCAGCCAGATTTTGGCGGCTTTTTCGCCTTCGGCGCGGGTTTTGGGGTCGAGCTTGCTGACATAGTCGTCGAGCACGAGGTTGGTTTCGCCCCGCGCGCGGGAGATGATGTGCCACTTGGTGGCTTCGACCGGGTTGAGCGGGGCGCCGCGGCCGGTCGAGAGGATGCGGGCGAGACGGTCCTGGGCGATGGGGCTGCCTTTGAGCGCGGCCTTGCGGAACCAGGCGGCGGAGGCCTGCTCGTCCTTGGCGGTGCCGTCGCCGTTAAAGAGCGCGATGGCGTATTCGACCTCGGCATCGACATTGTCGGCGAGCGCCGCCTGCGCCCACAGTTTCACCGCCGTGGTCATGTCCTTCGGCACGCCGCGGCCTTCCTTGTAAAAGGTGCCGAGCGCGTATTGCGCTTCCGGGTTGCCGGCGTCGGCGGCCTGGCGGAAGAGCGCGGCGGCGCGGGCGAAGTCCTGCGGGAACAGCTGGCCCTCGATGTAGAGCAGCGCGAGATTGTAGGCCGCGAGCGGGTGGCCGAGCTTGGCGGCGGCGGCGAACAGTTTGGCGCTCGCAGCGCGGTCGCGCGGGCCGTTGCGGCCTTGCAGATCGAGCATCGCCAGCGCGAAGATCGCGTCGCGGTCGCCGCGCGCGGCGGCGAGCTTGTACCACTCCGCCGCGCGGGCGTCGTTCTGCGGCACGCCGAGGCCGTTGGCGTAGAGCTCGCCGAGCAGCGTCATGGCCTTGGGGTCGGCGTTGCGGTTGGCATTGTCGGTCGCGTGCGCGAACGCCTCGAGATAATGGCCGCGCTGGAAGGCGCCGTAGGCGAGGTCGGGAGGCGGGGCGTTCGGGTCGGCGGCCGGCGCGGCTTCCGGGGTGTCTTTGGCGGCAGCGGTTGGCTTGGTTCCGACTTGGATTTCAGACTTGGATTCAGACTTGGCGTGATGCGCGGATTTTTTCTCCGCCGTGCCTTGTGCGGCGGCGTGCGAGGCGAGGGGGCCCAGGCTCGCCGCGAGCGCGAGTGTCGCGGCAAGCAGGCTTGTCTGCGCTACGCGGGGGACGGACGCGATGAGGCCGGTCGCTTGTGCGACCGCGGCAGCCGGGCCTTGGGGGTGCGTCCATATCCAATCACCAAGCGCGATGAAATCGGTGCCGACTTGCGCGAGCGGGAGAACCTCGTCGAGGCTGCCGGCATAGCCGACGCAGGGCGGTTCGAACAGTTCCGCCCACCACGCCAGCCGGTCCAGCTCGAAGTCGAATGGTGGCCGTTCGGCCCTCTCCCTGCCCTCTCCCGCATGCGGGGCAGGGGTGGGAGGGGGCTCTCCGAACATCACATAGTCCGCGCCAGCTTCGGCGGCGAGCATGGCATCATCACGGCTGCGCAAGCCGCCGGCGCCGGCGATGCGGTCGGGCTTGAGCGTGCCGATCGCGGCCTCGAGCGCGGCGATGCCGGTCAAGTGCGCGCCGTCAGCGCCGGCGCGGGCGGCGAGTTGAGGGTGGCCGTCGAGAATGAGCGCCACGTCGCGGCGCTGCACGATGGCCGCGACCGCCTTGATGCGATTGGTCACCGTGCGCTCGTCGGCGGCCTCGAGGCGAAGCAGGACCGCGGCAACGTCGCCTGCCTCGAGCGCGGCGTCGAGCGCAGGGGCAAATGCGGCCGGATCGCCGAGCGGCGGGGTGATGAGATAGAGGCGTGGAGGCGGGAGCTGCGGGGTCATTGCCCGCATTAGCCGATCCGTCATGGCCGGGCATAACCGGTCGGGGGACGGCGTCGGCTCCGCTGCGCCGGGGTGGGGTCCCGGCCATCCCGCTTTGCTCCGGCTGCAGGCCTAAGACGCGGATGCCCGCGACAAGCGCGGGACATGACGCGTTGTTAAATGCGGGCAGTGCACCTGCTCACGCCGCTTTCCGCTCGAGCTCGGCCTGCCACTCGCCGCGGGCGGCGAGGCTGTTCATGGCGGCGCGGTGGGCGAAGGCGCGCTGCGCCAAGGCGACGTTTTCCGGCTTGCCGGACCAGGCCTTCTGCACCGGCGCCTGCAGCGCGCGGCCGTAGGAGAAAGTGACGTGCCAAGGGAGGTCGCCGATCTTGTTGATGGCGTCGAGGTGCGCGGTCGCTTCCTCGTCGGTCTGGCCGCCGGAGAGGAATGCGATGCCGGGGACGGCGGCGGGGACGCAGGCCTTGAGGACGCGCACGGTCTTTTCCGCGACCTCCTCGACCGACGCGCGCTTGCCCGACTTCTTGCCGGGCACCACCATGTTCGGCTTGAGCACCATGCCTTCGAGCGCGACGCGCTGGAAATACAGTTCCTCGAACTGGAGCTTGAGCACCATCTCGGTGACCTGATAGCAGCGGTCGATGTCGTGGTCGCCGTCCATCAGCACCTCGGGCTCGACGATCGGGACGATGCCTTCGTCCTGGCACAGCGCCGCATAGCGGCCGAGCGCGTGGGCGTTGGCGCGGATGCAGGCATAGCTCGGTACGCGACCCTGGCCGTCGCATGATCGATATCGATCACCGCGCGCCACTTGGCGAACTTGGCGCCGAGCTCGCGGTATTCGGCGAGCCGCTCGCGCAGGCCGTCGAGGCCCTCGGTCACCGTCTCGCCGGGGCAGAACGCCAGCGGCTTCACGCCCTTGTCGACCTTGATGCCGGGGAGCGCGCCCGCCTGCGCGATCAGCTTGACCAGCGGCGTGCCGTCCTTGGCGTTCTGGCGGATGGTCTCGTCGTAGAGGATGACGCCGGAAATGTGCCTGGTCATCGCCTCGGTCGAGCGGAACAGGAGCTCGCGGTAATCGCGCCGCGTGAACGGCGTCGACTCGACGCCGATGGCGTCGAAGCGCTTCTTGATGGTCGAGGTCGATTCGTCGGCGGCGAGAATGCCCCGGCCGGGAGCGACCATGGCTTCCGCGACTTTGTTGAGTTCGGCGAGGTTCATCGCACCCTCCAATGTTGCGCCAAAATTGCGCCCCGGTGGGGCCGGCTTGCTGCCGTGACTTTTATTCCATTCGCAGGGGGCTGCGGAAGTCCCGTCAGGCCGGCCCGTCAAATCAGTAACACTTGGACGCCCGGCAGCGTCTTGCCTTCGAGCGATTCCAGGAACGCGCCGCCCGCGGTCGAGACGTGGGTCAGGCGGTCCATGACGGACGCCGCATTGAGCGCCGCCACGGTGTCGCCGCCGCCGGCGAAGCTGACGAGCTTGCCGGCGTCGGTGAGTTCGGCGACCGCCTCGGCGACTTCGACGGTGCCGTTGTCGAACGGCTCCAGCTCGAACGCGCCGAACGGGCCGTTCCACACCAGCGTCTTCGAGCGCGCCAGCACCGAGACCACGTACTCGACCGAGCGCGGCCCGATGTCGAGGATCATGTCGGTCGGCCCGACCTCGTCGACCGAGACGACGCGCGAAGGCGCGTCGGCGGCGAATTCCTGCGCCACCACGACGTCGACCGGCAGCACGATTTCGCGGCCAAGCGATTTCGCCTTGGCCATGATGTCGCGCGCCGATTGCATCAGATCGGCCTCGCACAGCGATTTGCCGATCGCCTTGCCTTGCGCCGCGAGGAAGGTGTTGGCCATGCCGCCGCCGATGATCAGCGTCTCCACCTTAACGAGGAGATGGCCGAGGAGTTCGAGCTTGGTCGAAATCTTGGCGCCGCCGACGATCGCGGCGACCGGATGCTCCGGCGTCTCGAACGCGCGGTGCAGCGCCTCGAGCTCGGCGCGCATGGCGCGGCCGGGATAGGCCGGCATGCCGGACACCGTCACGATCGCTGAGTTGGCGGCGTGCTCGCGGTGCGCGGCGGAGAAGGCGTCGTCGACGATAGATATCGCCGAGCGCGGCGAGTTCCTTGGCGAAGGCCTTGTCGTTTTTCTCCTCGCCCGGATGGAAGCGGGTGTTTTCGAGGCACAGAATGTCGCCGTTGCGCATTTTGGCGATGGCCGCCTGCGCCTCGGGACCGATGCAGTCCGCGGCGAACGCAACCGGGCGCTTGACGATCCGCGCTACCTCGGGGACGACCGGCCGCAGCGAATATTTCGGATCGGGCCCGTTTTTGGGGCGGCCGAAATGCGACAGCAGGATCACCTTGCCGCCCTTGTCGGCGATCTCGGTGATGGTCGGGGCGATTTCTTCGATGCGGGTCGCGTCCGCGACCTTGCCGTCCTGCATGGGCACGTTGAGATCGACGCGCAACAGGACGCGCTTGCCCTTGAGGTCGGCGTCGTCGAGGCAACGAAAAGTCATGGCGGTCGGCTCGGATCAGCTTGCGACGGGCGTCGGACCTGGGTCGCGCACGAGGGCGGGAGACGATGGCGTGCGGCCGCCTGTCTATGTCAATGTACGGTCTGGTGCAACGCCCCGGTACGGTAGCGCTGGGCCATGACGTCGAGGTCGATCGCGCCGATTTTCGGCGCCTGGCCGGCGCAGCCGAACGCGTCGAACCGCTCGATGCAGACCTTCTTGGTTTCGTCCATGGCCGCCTGCAGAAACTTGCGCGGGTCGAACTCCCAAGCGTTCTTTTTCATGGTGCGGCGCATCGCGGCGGTCATGGCGAGGCGGATGTCGGTATCGATATTCACCTTGCGGACGCCATGGCGGATGCCCTCCTGGATCTCCGTGATCGGGACGCCGTAGGTCTCGCGGATGTCGCCGCCGTAACAGCGGATTTCCTGCAGCAAATACTGTGGCACGGAGGAGGAGCCGTGCATCACCAGATGGGTGTTGGGCAAGCGGGCGTGGATCGCCTTGATCCGCTCTATGGCCAGCACGTCGCCGGTCGGCCGATGCTTGAACTTGTAGGCGCCGTGCGAGGTGCCGATCGCGATGGCCAGCGCGTCGCATTGCGTCTCATCGACGAAACGGGCCGCCTCGTCGGGGTCGGTCAGGAGCTGGTCGCGCGACAGCTTGCCTTCGGCGCCGTGGCCGTCTTCCTTCTCGCCGCCGAGCGTCTCCAGCGAGCCAAGACAGCCAAGCTCGGCCTCGACCGAGACGCCGACCGCGTGGGCGAGTTCGACCACTTTGCGCGTGACGGCGACATTGTAGGCGTAGTCGGCGGGCGTCCTGGCGTCGTCCTTGAGCGAGCCGTCCATCATCACCGAGGTAAAGCCGGAGCGGATCGCGCCGATGCAGACATCGGGCGAGGCGCCGTGATCCTGGTGCATGACGATGGGGCTCTCGGGATAGGCCTCGACCGCCGCGGCGACGAGGTGGCGCAGGAACGGCTCGCCGGCATATTTGCGGGCGCCGACGGAGCCTTGCAGGATCACGGGGCTTTGCGTCGCGCGCGCGGCCTCCATGATGGCCTTGATCTGCTCCATATTGTTGATGTTGAACGCCGGTACGCCGTAGCCGTATTCGGCGGCATGGTCGAGAACTTGACGCAGGGACACGAGCGGCATGGGTTCCTCCCAACGAGATTTTTGATCAGCAGACCGCCGACGGGCCGGTGCGCGCGATCACTTCACGGACGGCATCGGCGACGCGGTCCGGCGTGAAACCGAAATAGTCGAACAAGACGGGCGCCGGCGCCGATTCGCCGAAGCGGTCGATGCCGATCACGGCGCCGCAGCGGCCGGCATAGCGCCACCAGCCGCGCGTGGCGCCGGCCTCGACCGTGACCACTGGCAGTTGCGGCGGCAGCACCGCATGCCGCCATGCGGCATCCTGGGCTTCGAATATCTCGACGCAGGGCATGGAGACGACGCGCACCGACGTGCCGTCGGCGGCAAGCTGCGCGGCGGCGGCGCGCGCGAGCGCCACTTCCGAGCCGGTCGCGATGATGATCGCCGCCGGCGGCGCCGCCGGCTCGATCAGCACGTAGCCGCCGCGGCGGATCGCGTCGATCTGCTCGGCCGTGCGCGGCTGGTGCGGCAAGGCTTGGCGCGAGAGCGCAAGTGCCGTCGGCCCGTCGGTCCGCGTGACCGCGGCGCGCCAGGCGGCGGCGGTCTCGACCGCATCACATGGACGCCACACGTCGAGATTGGGAATGAGACGCAGTGATTCCACCTGCTCCACCGGCTGGTGGGTCGGGCCGTCCTCGCCGAGGCCGATCGAGTCGTGGGTATAAAGGTGCACGACACGCAGGCGCATCAACGCGCCCATGCGCACCGCATTGCGCGCGTAATCGGAGAACATGAGAAAGGTCGCGACGTAGGGCAGGAAGCCGCCGTGCAGCGCGATGCCGTTGGCGATCGCCGTCATGCCGAACTCGCGCACGCCGTAGAAGATCGTGTTGCCGGCCGCGGTCCGCGTGATCGGCTGCGTGAGCGGATGCACGGTCAGGTTCGAATGGGCGAGATCGGCCGAGCCGCCGAGCAACTCCGGCAATTCACCGGCAAACGCCGCCAGCGCGTTCTGGCTGGCTTTGCGCGTTGCGATCGTCTCGCCTTTGGCCGCCACTGCGGCGACAAAGGCGTCGGTCGTGGCGGCAAAGCCGGCCGGCAGCTCGCCGCGGACGCGCCGGTTGAATTCGGCGGCCAGCTCCGGATAGGCCGCCGCGTAGCGTTCGAAGCGCTGGTTCCAGTCGGCCTCGAGCGCGCGGCCCAGGCGGCGGGCGTCCCAGGCTTCGGCGACGGCGGCCGGGAATCTCGAACGGCGCATAGGGCCAGTCGAGCGCGGCGCGCACCCGCGCCACTTCCTCGGCGCCGAGCGGCGCGCCGTGGGTGTCCTGATGACCCTGTTTGGTCGGGGCGCCGCGGCCGATCACGGTCTTGCAGCAGAAGAGGCTCGGCCGCGCGCCGTCGGCCACCGCGGCCGCCAGCGCGGCATCGATCGCGATCGGATCGTGTCCGTCGACGTCGCGCACCACGTGCCAGCCATAGGCTTCGAAGCGTTTCGCCGTGTCGTCGGCAAACCACTCCGTGACCTTGCCGTCGATCGAGATGCCGTTGTCGTCGTAGATGGCGATCAGCTTGCCGAGACCGAGCCGGCCGGCCAACGACGCCGCTTCGTGGCTGATACCTTCCATCAGACAGCCGTCGCCGACAATGACGAAGGTGCGATGATCGACGATGGTGTGGCCGGGTCGGTTGAACTGCGCCGCGAGCGTCTTCTCCGCGATCGCCATGCCCACCGCATTGGCGAAGCCCTGGCCGAGCGGTCCCGTTGTCGTCTCGACGCCCGGCGTGACGCCGTATTCGGGATGGCCGGGAGTTCTCGAGTGCAGCTGGCGAAAGCGCTCGAGTTCGCCGATCGGCAAATCGTAGCCGGTCAGATGCAGCAGGGCGTAAAGCAGCATCGAGGCGTGGCCGTTCGAGAGCACGAAGCGGTCGCGGTCGGGCCACGCCGGATTTGTCGGGTTGTGGCGCAGATATTGGCGCCACAGCACCGCAGCGACTTCCGCCAGACCCATCGGCGCGCCGGGATGTCCGGATTTCGCGCGTTCCACCGCGTCGACAGCGAGCATGCGCAGCGCGGCCGTGACGGGCTGGTCGAGCCGCGCGGAGATTTGTTTGGTCATGACGTTCATCGGGCGTGCTCCTGTCAGACGGCGCGGCGCCGTCTCTCCACCAGCTGGAGAATCATCGGTGTCAGGATGAGCTGCATGGCGAGGTCGAGCTTGTTGCCGGGAATGACGATCGAGTTCGCGCGCGACATGAAGCTGCCGTCGAATCATCGTCACGAGGTACGGGAAGTCGATGCCGCGCGGATTGCGGAAGCGGATCACCACCATCGATTCGTCGGGCGTGGGGATCCAGCGCGCGATGAACGGATTCGACGTGTCCACGGTCGGCACGCGTTGGAAATTAATGTCGGTCTGGGTGAATTGCGGGCAGATGAAGTACACGTAATCGGGCATGCGGCCCAGAATGGCCTCGACGATCGCCTCCTCGGAGTGGCCGCGCTCCACGCGGTCGCGGTGAATTTTCTGAATCCATTCCAGGTTGATCACCGGCACGACGCCGATCTTAAGTCGGCGCATATTGGGCGGTGTTGACCTTGCCGGTGACCACGGCGCCATGCAGCCCTTCGTAGAACAACAACTCGGTGTCGTGCGGCAACTGCTTCCCACGGCGTGAAGGTGCCGGCCGGCTGGCCGTAGGATTTTCGACTCACTCGATGTCGTGAACGTAGTGGCGGGTGCGGCCGGTGCCGTGCTTGCCGTAGTCGCGGAACACGGCTTCCAGCTCTTCCAGCAGATTGGCGTCGGCGACCGAAGTGACTGAAATTGAAGTTGTTCTTTGCCGCATTTCTTCGGCCATCGCCGTCTTCATGCCGGCGCGGTCGTAGCGGTGGAACGCGTCGCCTTCGATGAAGGCCGCGGAAATTCCCTCGCGGCGGAAAATTTGTTCGAACGTCCGCCGTACCGAGGTGGTGCCGGCGCCCGACGATCCGGTGACCGAGATGATGGGATGCTTGATCGACACGACCCTCCTCAGCTCAGCGATGGTTTCTCAGACGAACAGCCCGCGCCGGGCGAACAAGCGGTGAAGTTTCATCTTTCGGAGCGAGGCCGAGTTGATATCGCTCGATTCGCTCCACCTCCTCGCGCGCGCCGAAAACGAGCGGCACGCGCTCGTGCAGCAGGCGCGGCACGCGGTCGAGGATGTGGTCGCGGCCGGTGGAGGCGCGGCCGCCGGCCTGCTCCATCAACAAGGCGATCGGGTTCGCTTCGTAGATGAGGCGCAGCCGGCCATTGCGGTAGCCTTCGCGCGCGTCGCCGGGATAGAGATAGACGCCACCGCGCACCAAGATGCGATGGGCCTCGGCGACCATCGAGGCGATCCAGCGCGTGTTGAAGTTCTCGCCCCGCGGGCCCTCGGCGCCGGCGAGGCAATCGTCGAACCAGGTGCGGACGGGCGCTTCCCAATGGCGGTAGTTCGAGGCGTTGATCGCGAACTCCCGCGTCTGCGGCGGGACGGCGACATTGGCGGCGGTGCGCACGAACAGCCCGCTCGCCGGATCGAGGGTGAAAATGTCGGTGCCGGCCCCGAGCGTCAGCGCGAGCGCGGTCTGCGGCCCGTAGATGACATAGCCGGCGGCGATCTGTTCGCGGCCCGCGCGCAGAAACGCCGCCGGCTCGACGCCGCTGCTGCCGGGAGGGGTGGGCAGCAGCGAGAAGATGGTGCCGATCGAGACGTTGGTCTCGATATTCGATGAACCGTCGAGCGGGTCGATGGCGACGACGACGGGCGCGCCGGGGGCGAGCGGGAAGGGCGCGTCCATCTCCTCGGACGCCACGGCGGCGACCGGTGCGCGTGCCAGCGCCTCCACCAGAAGGTCGTTGGCGCGCAGATCGAGCTCGGTCTGGATGTCGCCGCCGGCGCCCGCCTCTCGACGTGCGGCCAATTTGCCGGCGAGTGGACCGGCCGCGACGAGCGCGGCGATATCGCGGCCCGCCGCCGCCAGGGCAGCGAGCGTGGCCGCGGCCGCCCGGCGCAGATCATCGGTGCCCGCCCAGGCTTCGAGGTGCCGCTCTAAAGTCATATTATCGGATTTTTTGTTGTTGTTCATGATCCCCCCCTTGCGACTCGACGCGGCGTCGGCTCAGGTCGCGAACACGCGGCTCGCTCGGATGTCTTCGGCTTCGATCGTTTGCAATGCGTCGCGGCTGACGACGCCGTCGCCGGCGCACAAGCGCATCGCCTGACGCAGGCGCGCGCGGTCGAGCGCATTGCGGATCGAGCGGGCGTTGGCGAAGCCCGGCTGCTGCCGCCGCCGCCCGATATAGTCGGTCATCGCTTCGCGCGCCGCCGGGCTCAGCCGATATTCGCTCTCCGCAGCGAGCTCTCGGCGATGGCGATCAGCTCGTCGCCATCGTAGTCGGGAAAATCGATGTGGTGGGCGATGCGCGAGCGAAACCCCGGGTTCGAGGCGAAGAAGCTTTCCATGCGGTCGCGATAGCCGGCCAGGATCACCACCAGATCCTCGCGCTGGTTTTCCATGACCTGCAGCAGGATCTCGATCGCCTCTTGGCCGTAGTCCTTCTCGTTCTCCGGACGATGCAGATAATAGGCCTCGTCGATGAACAAGACGCCGCCCATGGCGCGCTTGAGCACTTCCTTGGTCTTCGGCGCGGTGTGACCGATATACTGGCCGACCAGATCGTCGCGGGTCACCGAGACCAGATGGCCTTTGCGCACGTAGCCGAGGCGATGGAGGATGCCGGCCATGCGCAGCGCCACCGTCGTCTTGCCGGTGCCGGGATTGCCGGTGAACGCCATGTGCAGCGTCGGCGGCCCGGCGGCGAGCCCCACCTGCTCGCGCGCGCGGGCGACCAAAAGAAACGCTGCGATCTCGCGAATGCGCTGCTTGACCGGCGCGAGCCCAATGAGGTCGCGATCGAGTTCGGCGATGGGCGCGGCAATATCGGTCTTGGCGTGCAGCGTCTTGAGATCGACGACCTCGCCGGCGGCGGCATCGAAGGCGACTGCGGGTCCGGGAACGCTCATTGTCGCCCGCCAGGAGTATCTGTCGGGTCTGCCCCGTAACGCCGGCCGGCCGGCCGGTCGACGGCGTAGGCGCGCACCGCGTAGCGGACGGTGCGGCCTTCCGCTTCGACCCGCTCGAGCCGGAAGCCGGGCTCGTCGGCCGGGCGTTGGACGAGGAACGACAGGCGCACCGTTTCCCATCCGCGCGTCGAATTGAAAGCGCTGATGCGCACATAGGTGTGCGGATTGGCCTCGCGGCACGCGCGCACCTCCGCCATCACGCCGGCGGCGTCGCGCAGATCGAACATCGGCATGCCCCACATTTCCCAATAGGTGTTGCGGGGATGCGGGTCGTCGGTGAACTCGACGCTCACGGCCCAGTCCTGACGCAGGCAGTATTCGACCTGCTCCGAAATCTGCCGGTCGGTCAGATCGGGAAGGAATGAGAAGGCGCCTTGGGTCACACGCATCGAAGTCTCCATGACATTATGCACGCCGGATCAAAATGTAGGCCGGATCAAACGGCTACGGCGGTCGGAACGAAATCCGACGTGTCGGTCGAGGTGTATTCGAAGGTCACGTCGCCCCAGGTATCCAGGGCGGCACGCAGCGGCTTGCACCAGGCGGCGGTCTCGCGCAGGATTTCCGGTCCCTCGTGGCGGATGTCGCGGCCCTCGTTCCGCGCCAGCGTCATCGCTTCCAGCGCGACACGGTTCGCCGTGGCGCCGGCCTGGATGCCCATCGGATGGCCGATGGTGCCGCCTCCGAATTGCAGCACGACCTCGTCGCCGAACAGGTCGAGGAGCTGATGCATCTGCCCGGCATGGATGCCGCCGGATGCGACAGGCATGACTTTGCGAATGCCGGCCCAGTCCTGGTCGAAGAACAGCCCGCGCGGCAGGTCGATCGCGTTGCGGGTTTCGCGGCAGACATTGTAGTAGCCCTGCACGGTCATCGGGTCGCCTTCGAGCTTGCCGACCGCGGTGCCGGCGTGCAGGTGGTCGACGCCGGCGAGCCGCAGCCATTTGGCGATGACGCGGAACGAGATGCCGTGGTTCTTCTGGCGCGTATAAGTGCCGTGCCCGGCGCGGTGCATGTGCAGGATCATGTCATTGTCGCGCGCCCAGTTGGAGATCGACTGGATCGCCGTCCAGCCGACGATGAGGTCGACCATGACGATGACCGAGCCGAGTTCCTTGGCGAATTCGGCGCGCTTGTACATCTCCTCCATGGTGCCGGCGGTGATGTTGAGATAGTGGCCCTTGACCTCGCCGGTCTCGGCGGCGGCGCGATTGACGGCCTCCGTCACGTACAGAAAACGGTCGCGCCAGTGCATGAAAGGCTGCGAGTTGATGTTCTCGTCGTCCTTGGTGAAGTCGAGCCCGCCCTTGAGCGCCTCGTACACCACGCGGCCGTAATTCTTGCCCGACAGGCCGAGCTTGGGTTTGGTGGTGGCGCCAAGGAGCGCGCGCCCGAATTTGTCGAGCCGCTCGCGCTCGACCACGATGCCGGTCGGCGGTCCGCGGAAGGTTTTTACGTAGGCGACCGGCAGCCGCATGTCTTCGAGCCGGCAGGCCTTGAGCGGCTTGAAGGCAAACACGTTGCCGATGATCGAGGCGGTGAGGTTGGCGATCGAGCCTTCCTCGAACAGATCGAGGTCGTAGGCGATGGAGCAGAAATATTGTCCGGGCTGGTTCGGTACCGGCTCCACCCGATAGGCCTTGGCGCGGTAGGTCTCGCACGCGGTCAGCCGGTCGGTCCAAACCACGGTCCAGGTCGCCGTCGAGGATTTGCCGGCTACCGCTGCCGCCGCCTCGATGGGATCGACGCCGTCCTGGGGCGTTATGCGGAACAGCGCCAGGACATCGGTGTCCTTGGGCTCGTAATCGCCGTCCCAATAGCCCATTTGCGCGTATTTCAGCACGCCGGCCTTGTAACGCCGTTTGGCGTCGCGGACCTTGGTGAGGGTTGTACTGTCGGCCATCTGCTGTCTCCCGTTGGTCCTGAACATAGGCAGCTGGCTGATTAAGTAAATTTGAATTATCTTACGTGTGAGTTCAGAAAATCTGAATATCGAATCCGAAGGAACGGCCGTGCGAAACGCCACCGTCAAGCAGCTTCGGCTGTTCCGCGCAGCGGTAGAGGGCGGCAGCTTCGCCGCCGCCGCCGCGGAGTGCCACGTCACGCCGCCCGCCGTGACCATGCAGATGCATCAGCTCGAGGCGGACGCCGGGTTGCCGCTGTTCGAGCGTCACGGCCGCGGCTTTGCGCTGACCGCCGCCGGCCGCGAGGTGCTGGCGGCAGCCGAGCGGATCGAAGTCGCGCTGGCCGACTGCACCGCGGGCCTGGCGGCGCTGAAATCGCTGACGAACGGGCGTGCGACCGTCGGCGTGGTATCGACCGCGAAATACTTCGCGCCGCAAATGCTGGCGGGTTTCGCCCGCAGCCATCCCGGCATCGACATCGAACTCGTGGTCGGCAACCGGGAGGACACGATCGCCGATTTCAAGAGTGGACGCCTCGACGTCGCCATCATGGGCCGCCCGCCCGAGGACGTCGAGGTGGAGAGCGCGCCGATCGGCGACCATCCGCAGGTCGTCATCGCGCCGCCCGACCACCCGCTGGCGAAGCGGCATTCCATCTCGCCGCAGGAGATTGCCGGCGAGACTATTTTGATGCGCGAGGTCGGGTCAGGGACGCGCTTGCTGGCCGAGCGCTTTTTCGCCAAGCACCGCATCAAGCCGCGCATCGGCATGGAGATCGGGTCGAACGAGACGATCAAGCAGGCGGTGATGGCCGGTCTCGGCATCGCGTTCATCTCGGCCCATACCATCGCCGCGGAAATCGCCGACGGGCGTCTGGTGGTGCTCGACGTCGTCGGATTTCCGGAAATCCGGCAGTGGTTCGTCGTGCGCCTGGTCGCCAAGCGGATGATGCCGGCCGCGCGCGCGTTGCGCGATTTCCTCGTCGCCGAGGGCCGACGCTTTTTGCCGAATGTGCGCCATTATCAGCAAACGAAGCGACGGCGCCGCCCGCGGCGACAAACTCACGGTGCCGCCGCCAGCGTGCGTCGCCGCTGAACTCAGATCAGCTTGCCCATCGCCACCGCGGTGTCGACCATGCGGTTGGAGAAGCCCCACTCGTTGTCGTACCACGACATCACGCGCACGAACGTGCCGTCCATCACCTTGGTCTGGTCGATGTGGAAGATCGACGAGCGCGGATCGTGGTTGAAGTCGGTGGAGACGTTGGGGGCGTCGGTGAAGCCGAGGATGTCCTTGAGCTCTTGCTCGGCGGCGCGCTTCACCGCGGCGGTGATCTCGTCCTTCGACGTCGCGCGCTTGGCGACGAACTTGAAGTCGATCACCGAGACGTTCGGCGTCGGCACGCGGATGGAAACGCCGTCGAGCCGCCCGGCAAGCTCCGGCAGCACCAGGCCGACGGCCTTGGCGGCGCCGGTCGAGGTCGGGATCATGTTGATCGCGGCGGCGCGCGCCCGGTAGAGATCCTTGTGCACCTGATCGAGCGTCGGCTGGTCGTTGGTGTAGGAGTGGATCGTCGTCATAAAGCCTTTGTCGATGCCGACGGCGTCGTTGAGCACTTTGGCGACCGGCGCCAGGCAATTGGTCGTGCACGAGGCGTTGGAGACGACGGTGTGCGCCTTGGTCAGCTTGTCGTGGTTGACGCCGTAGACGACGGTCAAATCGACGCCGTCGGCCGGCGCCGAAATGAGAACGCGCTTGGCCCCGGCCGTCAGATGCGCCGACGCCTTGTCCTTCGAGGTGAAGATGCCGGTGCATTCGAGCGCGACATCGATGCCGAGCTCCTTCCACGGGAGCTGTGTCGGGTCCTTGATGGGCGGTGACCTTGATGGCGCCGTTGCCGACGCTGATGGTATCGCCCTTGACGGTGACTTCGCCGGGGAAGCGGCCATGCACGCTGTCGTAGCGCAAGAGGTGCGCGTTGGTCTCGACGGGGGCGAGATCGTTGACGGCGACGATTTCGATGTCCGTGCGGCCCGCCTCGACCGCCGCGCGCAAGATGTTGCGGCCGATGCGGCCGAACCCGTTGATGGCTACGCGTACCGACATTCCCGGCTCCCTCCTCTGACGTCTCTGCCGGGTATCCACTCCTCGTAAAACCATTTACGTGCCGATTACCGCAAGAGGCCGTTAGCCTGGGCCGCCTCCGCGACCTTCTCCGGCGTAATTCCAAAATGTTGGTAAAGCTCCTTGGCGGGCGCGCTGGCGCCGAAGGTGTTCATGCCGACGAAGAGCGCCGTCCGAGCCGATGATGGCGTCCCAGCCCTGGCGGATGCCGGCTTCGACCGCGACCTTCACTTTGGCGTCGCCGACGATTTTTACGCGTTCCGCTTCCGGCGCTGCGAGCGAGCAATTCGAAGCACGGCACCGACACGACCCGCGCCGCAATGCCCTGGTCGGCGAGCAGCTTTTGCGCTGCCACCGCTATGGCGACCTCTGAGCCGGAGGCGAACAACGAGACCGTGGCCGGGCCGTTTGCGGGCGCAATACTCGTAGGCGCCGGCCGCGCAGCGGTTGTCGGCGTCAAGACTGCGGCGCAGCTGCGGCACGTTCTGACGGGTCAGCGCGAGCGCGCTCGGCCCGGTCTTGGTGGCGAGCGCCAGCTCCCAGCACTCGACGGTCTCGACCGCGTCGCACGGCCGGAACAATTGCAGATTGGGGATGGCGCGCAGCGCGGCAAGATGTTCGACCGGCTGGTGGGTCGGCCCGTCTTCGCCGAGCCCGATGGAATTGTGGGTGAGCACGTGGATGACGCGCTGGCCCATCAGCGCGGCGAGCCGGATCGCCGGCCGGCAATAATCCGAGAACACCAGGAAGGTGCCGGAATAAGGAATGATGCCGCCGTGCAGCGCCATGCCGTTCATGGCCGCCGCCATGGCGTGCTCGCGCACGCCGTAATGGATGAAGCGGCCGGCATAGTCCGCGGCGCTCAGCGCCTTCATTCCTTTGGCGCGGGTGTTGTTGGAGCCGGTGAGGTCGGCCGAGCCGCCGAGCATTTCCGGCAGCGCGCCTGCCAAGCGCTTCCAGCGCGAATTCGGATGCGGTGCGGGTCGCGATGTCTTTCGGCGCTTCGGCGAGCTTCTGCTTCACCGTGTGCACGGCGGCGGCGAGGATTTGCGGCGGGCGCTCGGCGCGCAGGCGGTGCTCGAATTCGGCGCGCTTATAAGGATCGACCGCGGCGAGACGCTTTTCCCAGGCGAGCCGCGCCGGCCGGCCGCGTTCGCCGGCGGCATGCCACAGCGCGCGGATCGGTTCGGGGATTTCGAACGGCGGCGCGGTCCAGCCGAGTTTTTGTTTAGTCGCGGCGATCTCGGCGGCGCCGAGCGCCGAGCCGTGGCTCTTTTCGGTGCCGGCCTTGGTCGGGGCGCCGAAACCGATGATGGTGCGGCAGGCGATCAGCGACGGCCGCTCGGATGTCTGCGCCGCCGTGAGCGCGGCGGCGATCGCTTCCGGATCGTGGCCGTCGACGCGCGTCGCCGCCCAGCCGGCGGCCTCGAACCGCTTCGATCTGGTCGACTGAATTGGAAAGCGCCAGCGGACCGTCGATCGAGATGCCGTTGTCGTCGAACAGCACGATCAGCTTGTTCAATTTCAAATGCCCGGCCAGCGCGATCGCTTCCTGGCTGATGCCTTCCATCAGGTCGCCGTCGGAGGCGAGTACATAGGTCGCATGATCGACCAGCTCGTCGCCGAACACGGCGGCCAGATGGCGTTCCGCGATCGCCATGCCGACGGCGTTGGCGAGGCCTTGGCCGAGCGGTCCGGTGGTGGTCTCGACGCCGGGCGTGTGGCCGTATTCGGGGTGCCCGGGCGTGAGCGAGCCCATTTGGCGGAAGCGCTTGATCTCCTCGATCGTCATCTTCTCGTAGCCGAGAAGATGCAGAAGGGCATAAAGCAGCATCGAGCCGTGGCCGGCCGAGAGCACGAAGCGGTCGCGGTCGGGCCAGGCGGGATCGGCGGGATCGAATTTCAAAAAGCGCGAGAACAGCACGGTCGCGACGTCGGCTGCGCCCATCGGCAAGCCGGGGTGGCCGCAGGTGGCCTTTTCCACCGCGTCCATGGCGAGCACGCGGATCGAATTGGCCATGAGATCGTGGTCGGCGCGGGAGAGCGGACTTGTCCCGGAAACGGGAAAGGGCACGGCCTGGGCGAGAGAAGCGCTCGCCCCGAGTTTACGATCCGGCATCGTCATGAAGCGGCCAATAAATGCGCCAGCGTGCTGCTGCGAAAAGCCGCGGTCGCGGAAACTGGCGGCGCACAGATAACATGCGAGCCGGGCGAGTCAAATGTGCGGCGCCGGGCGTCGGCGCGTTGCATCAGGCCGCGTTCCGCCGCACTGCGCTACCTGCAACTCCGTGCGATCGGGTTGACCAAGGTACGGCCATGTGCGCTTTGGGCGTTGACGCTCCGACGCCATGCGACGTAAGCTTCCTTTTGTAAACGCTTGCCCATGCACAGTTTTCATCGGCGGCGCGGCGATGGCGACGGCCGGCGGCGACCGCGGGTCGGCCGCGACGGTGCCCGGTTCGGCAGCGTAAACACGATGAGGGTCCAAGCGGGGTCCAAGCGGGGTCAAAGCGATGAGCGAACCCGATTCCGTCGAGATGGCGAGCCGGCGGCTCGCGATTGCGCTCGAAGCGCTCGAAACGGCGGCGGAGTTTCGGCTGGAGGCGGCCCGCAGCGAGGAGGCGCTGGCGGCGCAAATCCAGGCGCTCGGTTCCGACCGCGCGCGGCTCGCCAGCGAGCTCGATCGGACGGCGGCGCGCGCGAACGGCCTCGAGAGCGCCAACCGCGAGGTGGCGCAGCGGCTGACCGCGGCGATCGACACCGTGCGCGGCGTGCTGACGAATGGGGCTGCTGGAGCGTTGAAGTCCGTCGGCGAGTGAGCCGGGATTTGAGAGTGAGCCGGATCGGCCATGGCGCAGGTTAGTGTCACCATCAACGGACGGCAGTTCCGCATGGCCTGCGAGGACGGCCAGGAGGCGCACCTCATCAGCCTCGCCCATGAGCTCGACGGGCGCATCGAGGGCTTGCGCACCAAATTCGGCGAGATCGGCGACACCAGGCTCACGGTGATGGCGGCGCTGACCATCGCCGACGAACTGTTCGACATGGGGGTTCGCCTCAAGCGCCTGGAGGACGAATTGGCGGGGCTGCAGGACGCCCGCGTCGCGACCGCCGACCGCGCCAAGACCTCCCAAGCCGCCGTCGCCGCCGCCCTCAACGCCGCCGCCGAGCGCATCGAAGGCGTTACGAAGAAGCTCAACCAGACCATCGCGACCGGGGTGGCGCTGGGGTGAATGTTTTTTCTTTCCTCGCCCGCTTGCGGGAGAGGTCGGCCGCGTAGCGGCCGGGTGAGGGCCCGTCAGCGCCAGCGCCCAGCGCCGCCCGAGCGGCACGCCCCCTCACCCCGACCCTCCCCCCCGTTGGGGGCGAGGGAGTCGCAGCTCACGCCGCCTGCGAGCGCCGCTCCGTCAGCATCGCGGCGAACTCGGCGCCGAAGCGGTGCGCATCGCCCGGCCAGCGCGCGGAGAGATAATGGCCGTCGCGCAAGGTGAAGCCGATGTCGGGACGCTCGAGCGAGTCGCGCCGCAGCGGCATCGGCCCGGCGAAGAAATCGCCCGGCGCCTTGAGCGCCGCGCGGACCTCGTCCTCCACCGGCACCGGATAGGTCCGGTAATAATCGCCGAGATAAAGCCGCGTCAGCGACCAGGCGGTCAGCTCCATCATCTTCGTCAGCGCCGTCGTCTTGCGCCCGTACAGCACCGACCTGCCGTCGCTACCGCGCGAGCGCGCCGCCAGCAGCACGCCATGACAGATCGCCGCCACCGGCTTATTGCGCGCAAAGAAATCCGCGACGGTTGTTTGCAGCACCGCGGACTCCAGATAAGGCCGCATGCCTGGCGCATGGCCGCCGGGCAAGAGCAGCGCGTCGCACTCCGCCGCCGCAATGTCCTGATAGGCGATCGGCGCAAGAAACTCCGCCGCCCGCGTCATCTCCAGATAAGCCGCCTTGCCGGCCGTATCGGCTTTCAGAAGCGGCGCCAGAATGCCCAAGCCTTCGCCCGTGACCATCTTCGGATCCGCCGCGCCCGCCTTGCCGTCCGGTGTCGCGAATACGACGCGATGGCCTCGCGCTCGTAACAGACGCCACGGCACGCCGGATTCGGTGGGATCGAAGTCGCGGCTGGGGAGGGGAATCAGGACGGTCGCCATAGCAAGCTCTCCAGCGCTCGGATAGGGCGGGGCTGCGCCACCTTATCCGCCACCGCACGAAGTGCGGGGGAGGGGGACCATCGTGCGCAGCACGATGGTGGAGGGGGCCTGCAGCGGTTCAGCTTTATACGCGCTTCCTGTAAGGGCATTGCAAGCGTCGCGGCCGTCGCCCCTCCCACCGCCCTTCGGGCGGTCCCCCTCCCCGCTATCGCGGGGCGGGATAACAAGTGGCGCCGCCGCCCTCGACGCACTACATTGCCCAGGCGGGGCTGCGCGGTGCGTGGGAGACATTTCTCCGGGGCCTTACGATCCTGACGGGAGCTGTCCCTGCCGGACCCCTGGGTTCGGACACATGGCGCCCACCTACTTATGTAGGTTCCCGGGATCAGAGCTCTCACGGCCATCGCGGCTCCGCACTTTGTTTATTCGTCGTTGACTGTCGTGGCCGGACTTGTTCCGGCCATCCACGTCTTTAAGGTGGCCTGTAAGAAAACCGTGGACGCCCGGCTTAGGCGAGCGAAGCGATACCGTTCTTCTATGTCCGGGCACGACGCCGCCATGCCCGAAACGTCGAACATCCAGATCGATAAGAAACAACTCCGTGGCGAGGCGTTCGCGCGCCGCGACGCGCTGACGCCGCAGATCCGCCAAGCGGCGGCGGACGCGATTTCTGCGCGTCCGTTCCCACTTCCGATTCCCCCCGCACCATCATCTCCGGCTTCATGCCGATGAAGACCGAGATCGATCCGCTGCCGCTGATGCGGAAGCTCGAAGGGCAGGGGGCGCGGCTTGCGTTGCCCGTGCTGGTCGGGCGGGGCAGGCCGCTTGTCATGCGGGCGTGGACCTTTGGGGAGCCGCTGTCGGAAGGGGTTTGGGGCATCCGCGAGCCGGAGCCGGAGGCGGAGGAGGTCGCGCCGGATATTCTGCTGGTGCCGCTCTTGGCGTTCGACCGCGCCGGCGGGCGGATCGGGTATGGCGGCGGGTATTATGATCGCACCATCGCGGCGCTGCGGGCGAAGAAGAAGGTGACGGCGGTCGGGATTGCGTTCGCGGCGCAGGAAGTTGCCGAAGTTCCCGTCGGCGCAGGCGACGCGCGGCTCGATCTCGTGCTAACCGAGCGCGAGGTGATCGATTTCCGAACGGGTTGAGAAGAATGCCCGCAACTGAACTGCCACCCCGCCGACTGGCCCCTTCCACCACCCTGCTGCGCAGGGCGGTCCCCCTTCCCCGCTCCGCGGGGCAGGAAGGTCAAGGCTGATGCGCATACTTTTCGTCGGCGATGTCGTCGGTCGCAGCGGGCGGACCATCGTCTATGAGCGCTTGCCGGGCCTGGTGCGCGACTGGAAGCTCGA
This sequence comes from uncultured Pseudomonadota bacterium, assembly GCA_963745155.1. GTDB lineage: Bacteria > Pseudomonadota > Alphaproteobacteria > Rhizobiales > Xanthobacteraceae > BOG-931. The sequence goes on from CAVUWO010000011.1 coordinate 116,222, forward strand.
TCTGGTCGTGGTCAATGGCGAGAACGCCGCCGGCGGGTTCGGCATCACCGAGGCGATCTATCGCGAACTGATCGATGCCGGCGCGGACGCGATCACGCTCGGCAATCACGCCTGGGACCAGAAGGAGGCGCTGGTGTTCATCGAGCGCGCCCCGCGCTTGGTGCGGCCGGCGAATTATCCGGCCGGCACGCCCGGCCGCGGCGCGGCGCTCGTCGAGGCGAAGAACGGCGCGCGGGTGCTCGTGGTCAACGCCTTGGGGCGGGTGTTCATGGACCCGTTGGACGATCCGTTTGCGGCGATCGACCGCGAGCTGACCGCGTGCCCGCTCGGCGCCGCGGCCGATGCCATTATCGTCGACATGCACGCGGAGACGACCAGCGAGAAGCAGGCGATGGGCTTTTTCTGCGATGGCCGGGCGAGCCTTGTCGCCGGTACCCATACCCATGCGCCGACGGCGGATTTGCGTGTGCTGCCCGGCGGCACCGCCTTCATCAGCGATGTCGGCATGACCGGGGACTATGACTCGGTGATCGGCATGACCAAGGAGGAGCCGCTGTTGCGCTTCGTGCGGGAGATTCCGTCGGCGCGGTTCGAGACCGCGTCGGGGCCGGCGACGCTCGCCGGGATTGCGGTGGAGACGGACGCGGCGACGGGGTTGGCGACGCGGGTCGGAGCGGTGCGGATCGGGGGGTGTCTGGAGCAGGCGGTGCCGGGGTTTTGGGGGTGAGGGGTGGCAAACCCGAGACCAAGCGGCTGCTCTTGAGCAGCTAATAGTCCTTATATTGCATGGCTACATTGGAGCGCAGAGAGAAATTGAACTCAAGGATGCCTTCGGCACCGCCGGAGGCGGCGGCCCCCAAAAGGGGGCCGTCCTTGACTTCAATTTCTCTCTGCGCTGCGGTCAGCCGTGCAATTTAAGGATAGGTCCGGCTAGTGCCGGATTTATTGACGGGGACTTTGCCTCACTTTATTTCCCTTGCCCAGCACCCTATAAACCCCTCCAAATCAACGCATTCCCCCTTCGCGGGCGCGAGCGAGCAAGCGCAGGAACGAGCATGGCCGGACATTCCCAGTTCAAGAACATCATGCACCGTAAGGGGCGGCAGGACGCGGCGAAATCGAAGCTGTTCGGCAAGCTTGCGCGCGAGATCACGGTGTCGGCGAAGCTGGGCACCCCCGATCCGGCGATGAACCCGCGGCTGCGCGCGGCCATCATCGCGGCGCGGGCGGAAAACATGCCGAAGGACAATATCGAGCGCGCCATCAAGAAGGCGTCGGGCGGCGATGCCGAGACCTACGACGAAATCCGCTACGAGGGTTATGGCCCGGGCGGCATTGCCGTCATCGTTGAGGTGCTGACCGACAACCGGAACCGCACGGCGAGCGAAGTGCGCTCGATGTTCACCAAGTCGGGCGGCAACCTCGCCGAGACCGGCGCCGTCTCCTTCATGTTCGACCGCGTCGGCGTCATCGAATACGACGCCAAGGTCGCGGGCGCCGAGGCGATGTTCGAGGCGGCGCTGGAGGCCGGCGCCGACGATGTGGTCTCCGGCGACAGCGGCCACGAAATCTATGTCGCGCCCGACCGCTTCGCCGCGGTCGCCAAGGCGCTGGAAGGGAAGTTCGGCGAGCCGCGCAAGGCGTCGCTGACGTGGCGGCCGCAAAATACCGTCGCGGTCGACGACGAGCAGGGCGAGAAGCTCCTCAAGCTGATCGAGACCTTGAACGAGCAGGACGACGTGCAGAACGTCTATGCCAATTTCGAGATTTCCGACGCGCTGGTGCAGCGCATGAGCGCTTAGGCGGCAGCCGCTACGGCGACAGATAGGCCTTCACTTTCTGCAGCGCCGCCAGCAGCACGGGGTAGTCCGGCGTCTGGATCGCGTAGCTCACCGTACCTTTCTTGGGCGACGTAATCACGAAATTCATCCCGGGTCCCGCGCTGACGGTCAGATGCGACACGTCGACGGTGCCAGTTTCGGACATTGAGCCGACTTCGGTCCAGGTGGCTGATTTGATCTTGCTCGCCTTGGTGCAGAGACCGATCAGCATCTGCCATTCCTTCAATTTGAACGCGAAAGAATTCCGAGCCGGCGACGCGATGCCGATAAGCCCGACTCGCTCGGCGTTTTCGGTGAATGTGGCGACCTTGAGTTCCGTGTTGCCTTTGGTGAATTTGCGAACGATGTCGAGCTTGCCGGCGGCGTAGAGCGGCGAAATAAATGCCAAGACCACGAGCGCGAAAACCGCATAAAGAATCAGACGCGAATCGATTTTCGTCATGATCGCCCCCTCAAAGTCCTTGGTATCAAATCGGATTAGTCGCGGCGACGCAACGCCCGCTAGGCGAAGCGCGAGTTCGGGACTATCAACAGCGGGTGATGGGCCGCCCGATTCGCATTCTCGGCATTGATCCGGGGCTCCGCCGCACCGGCTGGGGCGTGGTCGAGATTGAGGGAAACCGGCTCGGCTTCATCGGCTGCGGCTCGGTGACGACGGACGATCAGGATGGGCTCGCGGTGCGGCTTCTCGCCATTCATGACGGGCTTATGCGCGTGCTCGGGGAATTCCGTCCGGACGAGGCGGCGGTCGAGGCGACCTTCGTCAACAAGGATGCGCGGGCGACGCTGAAACTCGGCCAGGCGCGCGGCGTCGCCATGGTGGTGCCGGCGCGGGCCGGCGTGCCGGTCGCCGAATACGCGCCCAACCTGGTGAAGAAGAGCATCGTCGGCGCCGGCCACGGCGACAAGGCGCAGGTGCGCATGATGATCGGCGTCTTGTTGCCCAAAGCCGACCCCGGCTCGCACGACGCCGCCGATGCGCTCGCCATTGCGGTGACGCATGCGCATCACCGGCGGAGTGCGGCGTTGCATGCGGCGCTGAAGGTGGCGGCAAGATGAGGGGAATGACAGTCATCCGCCCCCGCGCAGCGAGGGAGGGGGACCACCCGGCGCAGCCGGGTGGTGGAGGGGGCGTGCGGCCTCTAAGCTTGTGCTTGCGTCGAGATACTTACCCCCGCCGGCAAGCTTCGCTTGCCGCCTCCCCCGTGAACGGGGGAGGAAAGATGGGGGCCCCATGATCGGCAAGCTCCGCGGCATCATCGATTCCTACGGCGAGGACTCCGTCGTCCTCGACGTCGGCGGCGTCGGCTATCTGGTGCATTGCTCGGCGCGGACCTTGCAGGAATTGCCGCGCGTCGGCGAGCCGGCGACGCTGTCGATCGAGACCCATGTGCGCGAAGATCAGATCCGGCTGTTCGGGTTCGTGAGCGATGTCGAGCGCGAATGGTTCCGGCTGTTGCAGACGGTGCAGGGCGTCGGCACCAAGGTCGCGCTCGCGGTGCTCGGCACGCTCAAGCCGGCGGATCTCGCCAACGCGATCGCGATGCGCGACAAGGCGATGGTGGCGCGCACGCCTGGCGTCGGCCCCAAGGTCGCCGAGCGCATCGTCACCGAGCTGAAGGACAAGGCGCCGGCCTATACCAATGTCGACCCGGCGCTGGTGCGGCTCTCCGGCGCACTCGACGAGAAGCGCGCGCCGCGGCCGGTGGCGGACGCGGTGTCGGCGCTGGTCAATCTCGGCTACGCGCCGCCGCAGGCCGCCGCCGCCATCGCCGCGGCGTCGCGCAGCGCCGGCGAGGAGGCGGAGGTACGCACGCTGATCCGGCTCGGTTTGAAGGAGTTATCGAAGTGAAACGGCCGGCCAAACTGACCAAGGCGGACCGGGAACTGATCGCCGCCGCGACCGCGGTGATCAAGGAGCGTTACCGCAACGACTGGCAGGAAGTCGGCGCGGCCTTGCGCACGCGGTCGGGCCAAATCTTCACCGGCGTCAATCTCGACGCCTATCTCGGCCGCATGGCGGTGTGCGCCGAAGCGGTGGCGCTCGGCCGCGCCGTGGTCGATCTCGGTGACGGCGGCATCGACACTATCGTCGCCGTGCGCCAGCCGCCGCCGGAGGAGATCGACCAGGACATTACCGTGGTGTCGCCGTGCGGCGCCTGCCGCGAACTCATTTTCGACTACGACCCGAAGGCGCGGGTGATCGTGCCGAACCCCCTCCCTTCCCTCCCCCGCAAGCGGGGGAGGGAAGGGAGGGGGCGGCCGTGGTGTCCATCGCCGAACTTCTGCCAAACAAATATCGTCGGGGGCCCGAACGGTGACCGAGCTGCAACGCAAGCTCGTCTCCGCCGAGCGCCGCGACGAAGACGCCGCGGAAGCGACCTTGCGGCCGCAGCGGCTCGCCGATTTCGTCGGCCAGGAGCAGGCGCGCAAGAATCTCAGCGTCTTCATCGCCGCGGCGCGCGCGCGGCAGGAAGCGCTCGACCATGTGCTGTTCGTCGGTCCGCCCGGGCTCGGCAAGACCACGCTGGCGCAGATCGTGGCGCGCGAGCTTGGCGTCAATTTCCGCGCCACCTCGGGCCCGGTGATCGCCAAGGCCGGCGATCTCGCCGCGCTCCTCACCAATCTCGAAGAGCGCGACGTTCTTTTCATCGACGAGATTCACCGTCTCAATCCGGCGGTCGAGGAAATTCTCTATCCGGCGATGGAGGATTTTCAGCTCGACCTCATCATCGGCGAGGGCCCGGCGGCGCGCTCGGTCAAGATCGACGTCGCCAAATTCACGCTGGTCGGCGCCACCACCCGCGCCGGGCTTCTCACCAATCCGCTGCGCGACCGCTTCGGCATTCCGGTGCGGCTCAATTTTTATTCCGTGGCGGAGCTGGAACTGATCGTCAACCGCGGCGCGCGCGTGCTCGGCATCGGCATGACCGCGGACGGCGCCAACGAGATCGCGCGGCGCGCCCGCGGCACGCCGCGCATCGCCGGCCGGCTGCTGCGCCGCGTGCGCGACTTCGCCTCGGTCGCGGGCGCTGCCGCGATCGACCGCGCGCTCGCCGACACGGCGCTCGCCGCGCTCGAGGTCGACGCCGCCGGCCTCGACGCCATGGACCGGCGCTATCTCTCGACCATCGCGCTCCACTACGGCGGCGGCCCGGTCGGCGTCGAGACGCTCGCCGCCGCGCTCTCCGAGCCGCGCGACGCCATCGAGGACATCATCGAGCCTTATCTGATCCAATGCGGCTTCCTGCAGCGCACGCCACGCGGCCGGCTGATCACCGCGCATGCGTTCCGCCATTTGGGCCTGGCGGAGCCGACGCGCGATCCGGCGCAGTTCGGGCTGTTTGGGGGCGACGGGGAGGATTGATGGCGTCCGACCTCCTGGACGATATGCGTCGTAATCCCGCCGGCGATTGGCGGATTGCCGACGTGGAAACGTTATGCCGCCAGCGCGGGTTTGATTTTCGCTTTGGCAGAGGTCCGCACGTTCAAATACGTCATCCGTCGGCTCACGAGATCCTGACCGTGCCGGCACGCCGTCCAATCAAGCCGGTCTACATTCGCAAGCTGCTGCGCTATATTGAGGCTTACGGAGGCCGTTGATGACTCTCGAATATGCCGTGCGCATCGAGCGACTGGCGGAAAGTGACGGCGGCGGATACTTGGCCACCGTGCCCGATCTGCCCGGCTGCATGTCCGACGGCGAAACGCCCGAAGAAGCGCTCAGGAATGTGCAGGACGCCATTGCGGACTGGATCGAGGCGGCCAAGGAATGGAAAATGGACATTCCACAGCCGTCGCCGCCCTTGGAGCGTGCCAGCTGACCTGAGGCCGCGGGCTTGCGATCCGCATCAGCGGCTGAACGCGATGAGCGCCGACGCGGTGTCGCGATCATTGGGATGCCGCGCCAGATTGTCCTTGAGGACGGCCACGGCGTCGCCGCCGCGGCCGAGTGAATGCAGGGCGACGGCATAGACGTAGGCGTATCTGGCTTCGCCGGGATCGAGCTCGGCGGCACGGCGCAATTCGTCGAGCGCGTCGTCCCGGCGCTTGAGCCGCACCAGCGTCAGTCCCAGCGCGTGATGCAGGCCGGCATCTTGAGGGGATACGATGAGCGCGGCGCGCAGCACGTGCTCGCCGTCGGCGTCGCGCCCGAGCTGGCGATAGAGATCGGCGAGGTTGGCGGCGGCGGGCGCGTAATGCGGGCTCAAACGCAGCGCCGCCTGGAATTCGGTTTCAGCTTCGGCATATCGGCCTCGTTGGGCGAAGAAGGTCCCGAGTGCCGCGCGTGATTCCGGGCGATCGGCATTGAATCGCTGAGCGGTGATGAATTCGGCCGCCGCGCGTTCGAAGCTTTCGCGGTCGCCGGCGGGTTGGTTCGCGGTGGGCACCGAGGCCAGGAGCGAGGCGGCGCGGATACGTACGCCGCGGCTTTGGTCGGAAAGCAGTGGCGCGGCGAGCGGCCAAATTTCGTTGGCCGGGGCGCCGGCAAGCATGTCGAGCGCGCCGATGCGCACCATGGGATCGGGATCCGACACGCCTCGCGGGCCAGATCGATCGTTGCGGACGAGAGATAGGGCGCGAGCTCCGTCAGCGCGCCCGCGCGGGCGAAGGCGGGGGTATTATTGTCGACGGCAACCGCGCTCAGGAGTTTTGCCGCGTCCGGCTGATCGGTCCAGGCCGCTTGAAAGGCCTCGGCATAGTTCTGAAAACCTTCGCGCTCCAGTCCATACCAGCGTTCGACGGCGGCCGCAGCCCATGCGGCCGATTTGTCGGTATGACAGTCGTTGCAGGCATTGGGCGTGCCGAGTTTTGCCGACAGATCCGGACGCGGCACCCGCAAACTGTGATCGTGCCGGCGGTCGATGACCATGTAGGTGCGCGTCGGCATGTGGCAGGACGCGCAGGCGACCGGCGGATCGACGGCGGCGTGATGGGTGTGGGTCACGGCGGCGTAGGTTTCGGCTCCGTGGCATTGCAGGCAGGCGCCGTCGCCGGACACTTTCAGCTTGCCGCTGTGCGGGTCGTGACAGTCGCTGCAGGTGACGCCGGCGGCGAACATCTTGCTCTGTTTGAACGAGCCGTAATTGTAGACCTCGTCCTGCATCTGCCCGTCGGCGTGATAGAGCCCGCGCGTCAGCGGCGCGACCGCGTGCGTGTCCGACAGCCACCGGCCGGGCACCCAAGCTTGCGAAAAACTTGCGCGGCGGGCGTGGCACAGCCCACAGGTCTCGACCTCTTTGCGCAACAGCGCCGGCGGCAGATTGCGCCGCGGGCGCGCGGTGTGCGGATCGGTTCGCCAGACAGTGCCGACACGCTCGTCGAAGCGAACGGCAAGGCCCTCGGACCTGTCGCCGCGTTGGCCGAATGGCCACCAGCTGCGCTGGGCGCGCGCCCTGGCGACATGCCGCGAGCCCTGGCCGTGGCAGGTCTCGCAGCCGACGCTGATCTCCGCCCAGGTGGTGGCGTAGCGATCCTTGGCCGCATCGTAATTCTTGCGCACGCCAGTCGAATGGCACTCGGCGCACATGAAATTCCAGTTTTGGTTCAATTTGGTCCAGTGCAGGATATCGTCGTATTTGATGTCCTCGTTGGAATAAAGGTGAAACCAGTGCTGGCCGCCTTGCGCCTGCGGCCGGGTGTCCCAGGCGAGCGAAAGCGCCTGCAGGCGCCCGTCGGGGAATGCGACCAGATACTGCTGCAGCGGATCGATGCCGAAGGTGTATTTGATCTCGAACACGGCGAGCTTGCCGTCCGGCCCGTCGGTCTCGACGCAATACTTGCCGTCGCGGCGGAAGAAGCGCGAGGTCACGCCGTGATAGTCGAACGTCGCGCCGGAAAAATCGCCCAGGACCGTCTGATCGGTCGCGTGAGCCATGGCGTGGCGGTGCTGCGATGCCCGCCACAGATCGGCTTCCGCCGCGTGGCACTGCGCGCAGGTGTTGCTGCCGACGAAGGTCGCTGCGGAGGCCTCGTCCGGATCCCATCCGATCTCGCTGACTTCGAGCGCGCGGAATCCGAACCCGCCTGCGGCAACGAGCGTGGCGGCGGCCGCGGCCGCGACCCAGATCTTGGGCGTCGCGAAAAATGAACGGGCTTGCCGGCGTCCTGGCTTGTTTGGTCTCTGGCCGGCGGTGTCGCGTCGCTTTCGTTTCAACGTCGCCGCCCGCTCCACTCGTGCCGCCTATGCGAAGGGGAAAATGCGCTTCCAATCAGTCTTCATGCTGATGACGGTCCAGCCGTTCTTCTTCGCCTCGTCGTACAGCGCGGGCGTAAAAGTGCCGACCTTGGTGTCGGGCAGGTTTTGCGCCGGACCGTAAGCATATTCGCGCGCGCCGTCGTCGTGCAGCACCAGCATCATCAGCCGCGCGCCGTCGCCGGCGCCGGTATATTCCAGCATCTGGCGGTCGCCGGTCGAGTTGCCGAACGCCGCATAGGGACGCCGTCCGATCATCAGATGGATGCCCTCCGGCTTGCCGGCATTGTTGTCGTATAGCATCAGCCTGGGCGCTTTGATCAGGACCGGCCTACCGTCCTTGGCATAGCCGTATTGGACCGCGAGCGCTGAGCCGATCACTTGCTCGGGCGGGATGTCGTAGATTTGCTGCGCATAGACGCGCGTGAAATCCTGCCCGAAGCCGGTGACGATGAAGGTCTTGTAGCCGTTGGCGCGGAAGTATCGCATCACCTCCTGCATCGGCTGATAGGTGAGTTCGGTATAGGCCCGCTTCCAGCGCGGGTCCCGCGCCGGCGAGCCATTGTTTCACTTGCGCGGCGAAGGCGTCGGTCGTCATGCCGGTGAGGGTGGCGACAACGACTTTTTCCAGCTCCGGCCCCGTCAGTTCGGCGATGGTCTTGCGCGTCGCCGGAAAGGATCGTCTTGAACGGCTCGACATGCCTCAGCTCCGGCTTTTGCGCCGCCAGCGCCGGAACGCGGTCGAGGCAGTACAGCATCTGGCTGTACATCGGATGCTCGACCCAGAGCGTGCCGTCCTGATCGAATGCGGCGATGCGCTCATCTGGCGGAACGAATTTGGCACTGGCTCGGTCCGTCGTGTCACGCACGAAATCGAGGATCGCCTGTTTTGCCGGCCCCGTCGTTCCACGACGGCAGCGGATCGCTCGTCGGCGCGCGCCGGCCGCGCACGGCCGCGCAGCCGCAAACAAGGCCGACAGCGTCGTCGTGGCGAGCAAAGCGCGGCGGTCGATGCCGAAGGTCGGGCGCGTCGATGTCATGCTGCCGTTGCGAAACTCAGGCCGCAGGCTCGGCGTCAGGAGATCGATGCCGTGACATGAGGCCCCTGACGCCGAGCCGCAATTGCGCAAGTCCTGATACGTCCTAATAGCAGGGCGGGTAGGGCGCATATCCGCAGGCGGCCCTGTTGTAATAAGGACCCGCCGCGGCCGCGCCGACCGCAGCGGCACCAACAGCCGCGGCGCCGACGCCGACGCCCCAGCCGCGGCCGGCATAACCGCCGCGATACGCGCCGTGGACGCCGCCGACACGTCCCACGCCGCCGACACGCCCGACGCCGCCGACATGTCCGACGCGCCCGCCGCCGCGGGCTCCGCCCCGCGCCACGGCATCCGTCGAGACGCAGGCGATGCCGATGATGGCGGCTACAGCAAGGGAAAGACCGGTTCGATACGTCATAGGGTTTCCTTTCTCAGGTTGATCGCCCGGCGCTGGTGAAGCCCAGCGCCGAAGCGCGGCAGTGCAAAATCGTTCTTTGAAAGGACGAACCGTAGGTCGCAGAAGTGACGCGCGCGTATCTTGGCGAAGCCAAAAAGCCGGCTATTCGCACGACGGATTTAGCTAATATGTCGGATGACGCTTCGTCCGCACTTCGGGCGGAACTTTCAGTCGCCGGTGTAGAACCGCATGGCCGGCGGCACGAATTTCGGCCGGTCGACGCCGACCAGCGCCGGGCTCGGCAGGATGTCGGTATTGGGGAACTCCTTCATCGATTTCATCATCTCTTCGAACGGCGCCAGCGCCAGCATCAGCGCCCAGCCGCTGTCCTGGCCCGACCAGCGGCCGGGCGAGGTCTTCAGCACGCCGGCAACCGGCGGCGCCGCGCCGTTGAACATCTTGTCGTAGGCTTCGCCTGGGTCCTGTTTGAGATTGTAGATCGCCGGCACTTCGAGCGTCATGTCCGGACCGAGCCAGGCGTCCTTGGCGGTCCAGAGGAACTTCCAGTCGCCCGTGCGTAGGCCGAGCATGGTGATGCCTTCGATATAGATCATCGAATTGCGCGCCGACGGCGCCTTGCCGAGGACGAAGGCGCTGTCGTCGATGCCGTCGAAATAGATCGGCTTGCCGTCATTGCCGGTCCAGGCGCCGTGCGGCGGCGGGGTGAGGCCGGCCAGCGCCGCCGCGGTCGGCCAAAAATCCATGTGCGAGATGATGCCGCCGGTTTTCCGCCCGGCGGGAATGTGGCCGGGCCAGGACATGATGGTCGGCACGCGCCAGCCGCCCTCGAAGCCGGTGCCTTTCATGCCGCGGAACGGCTGATAGCCGGCGTCGGGATAGGCGTCGATCCAGGCGCCATTGTCGACGGTCCACAACACGATCGTGTTCTTGTCGATGCCGGCCGAACGCAGCGCCTGCAGCACGGTGCCGGAATTTGCGTCCATCTCCATCAGCGAGTCGAGATAAGAGCTCGCATGCGACTTGCCCTTGAAATCCGGCGCGGCGTTGGTCGGATTGTGCATTTTGGTGAAGGAGACGTACATGAACAGCGGCTTGGCGTCGTTCGCGTGCGCCTTGATGTAGGCGGCGGCATCCGCGGCCTGCTTCTCGTCGATGGTGGCGAGATCGGGATAGCCGAAATGTTCGATGACGCGGCGCGGCGGCGCTCCGGCTTCGCCCTCCCACATGCCGTCATTCACCTTGCTCCAGTACGCTGCCATGAACTGCGGATTGTCGCGCGGAAAGTCCGGATGCAGCGTGAGGTCGGTGTAGGCGTAGACGCCGGAATAATAGGCGAGGAAATCCTTCATGGTGTCGAAGCCGTGATTGACGGGCATGGCGTCGATGGTGTCGCCCAAATGCCATTTTCCGGAAAAATAGGTCTGATAACCGTTCTTCTTGAAAAACTCGGCGATAGTCGGCGTCTCCGGCCGGATCTTGTTGGGGTCCCCCGGCGCGATCACGACCGACAGCGCGGAGCGCACCGGCAGCCGTCCGGTGATGAACGAGGCGCGGCCGGCGGTGCAACTCGCCTGGCCGTACCATTCCGTGAAGACCGTGCCTTCCGCGGCGAGCTGGTCGAGGTTCGGCGTCGGCGCGTTGCGCGCCTTGCCGCCGCCGAAGGCGCCGAGGTCGCCCCAGCCGGTATCGTCGGTCATGATCACGACGACGTTCGGCCGCTTGTTCTGCGCCTGGGCGGGGAGCGCCAGCGACGCGAACACGAGCGCGCCGATCATGCCGCCGCAGCAGCGCTGGAAACAATGGCTCGTCGGCATGGGCTCCTCCGTGTTACGACGGATGCGCGCGCCGGCGCGACGCGTCGTCACAGCAGATAGCCGCGGGACCTTGCCATGCCGTGGCGGCAATTCCTAAAATTAGCCGTCAATCAGCCGCGCAATTTGTTCGTCGCGATTCTGATTAGGTATTTGCGCGGATGAAGATTGCTATGAGCGGCCGGCGCGGATCGCCGTTCCCGGGCGTCTAACGGCGCGTAGGAAAGCGGTGGATTGGATCGACGTACCTCCCACACGTTTTCTGGCGAGCTAAGAATTCAAGGCGCACGCCTGTTCGAGTCGTTGCGTCTGAGTCCTGGCGTCCAGATTGTCGGGAAAGGTGACGGCGATGGAATCAGCCGCGACATCGCGCGCATCGAGCACGCGGCCGCGCCGCGCCCTGCGCCTTCCGATTCGATCGGCGTCGCTGTGCGGGGCGTTGGCCGTTGCGGCTGTATTCTCGTTTGCGCCCCCTGCCGCGGCCGACGAGAGCGGCGTGAGCTTCTGGATCCCCGGCCTGTTCGGCAGCCTCGCGGCCGTGCCGCAGCAGCCGGGCTGGTCGGAAGCGTCGATCTATTATCATACCTCCGTGTCGGCGGATGGCAGCATATCGCTGGCGCGCGAGTTTCAGATCGGCAACATTCCCGTGAACGCGTCGGCGCACGCGTCCGCCAACGTCAACGGCACGGGCGACGCCGGCTTGTTCATTCCGAGCTATGTGTTCGCGACGCCGGTTTTCGGCGGCCAGGCGGCGGCCAGCCTGTTGGCCATCTACGGCAACGCCAGTGCCGCCTTGGCGGGAACGGTGGCGGGCACGGTCGGCGGCGTGCCGTTCGGTCCGCGGTTCGACAGCATCAGCAGCTCGACGACCGGCTTCGGCGATCTCTATCCGTTGTTCGAGATGCGCTGGAACAGCGGGGTCGACAACTACATGGCCTACATGGCGGGCGACGTGCCGGTCGGCGATTATAGCTGCGCAGAGCCTGGCGAATATCGGCATCGGCCATGGCGCGATCGATTCCGGCGCCGGCTATACCTATCTGGACCAGCAAAGCGGCCATGAATTGTCGGCGGTGCTCGGCTTCACCTACAATCTGGTCGATCCCTCGACGCAGTATCAGAACGGCGTCGACATGCATCTCGATTGGGCCGCGTCGCAGTTCCTGACCAAACAAGTGATGGTCGGCGTCGTCGGCTACGTCTATGACGAGGTGTCGTGCGACGGCGGTTCGGGCGACCATGTCGGTTGCTTTCAGTCGCGCGTCGTCGGCGTCGGCCCGCAGCTCGGCTTCTTCTTCCCGGTGGGCGCGATGCAGGGCTATCTCAACTTGAAGGGCTACGGCGAATTCGACGCCGCCGACCGGCCGTTCGGCTGGAACACGTGGCTGACCTTGCAGATTTCGCCTGCCGCGCCGAGCGCGGCGGCGCCGCGGCCGGTGGTTGGCAAATAGCTCGCCGCGTCGGATAACCGGGCATCGAAGAAAAAACTTGCCGAACGCCGGCGGCTCATGCTGTGGCTTGCCGCGCGATGGCCGGAGCCAAATTCATGTCGACGACGATGTCCGGCGGCTGTCATTGCGGCCGCGTGCGCTTCAAGGTGACGGCGGATTTGTCGCGCGTCACCGACTGCAATTGCTCGATCTGTACCAAGAAGGGCTTTTTGCACCTGATCGTGCCGCCGGAACAGTTCGAGCTTGTCAGCGGCGCCGAAGCGCTCACGACCTACACGTTCAACACCGGCACGGCGAAGCATACCTTCTGCGCCACGTGCGGGATTCATCCGTTCTACGTGCCGCGCTCCGACCCGGACAAGATCGACGTGAACGTGCGCTGCCTCGACGGCATCGACCTTGCCGCCATCAAGCCGCTGCCGTTCGATGGCAAGAATTGGGAGCATGCGATTGTGGACAAGGCGCCGTGGCGATGAAGTGTGCCCGGAACCGACGAACCATGTCGGCATTGGCATTTGCGCAGTAGAGATGCTAGAATTCGAGGATGAAAACGACGACAGAGAAGGCCGCCGAAGCGCTTGATCTGCTTCCCGAAGAGATGCGGGAGCCCGCGGTCGCATATTTACTCGAGCAGGCGGAGAAATTCCGTGTGCTCAAGGAACTGGTTGCCGAGGGCCTGGATGACGTCGCCGCGGGGCGCGTGTCAACGTGGAATTTTGAAGAGTTCTTGCGTGAAGCCCGCGCTTTAAAAATTAAATAGTTGGTCGGGATGGAGGTTGTCCTTTCCGACAAGGCGAAGCTCGACCTGTTTCGTATCCATCGTTACATCGAAGAACGTAGCGCGAATGCTGCGGACGCATTCGTGCGCAGGATAGATGCGAATTTCGAAAACCTAGCCAGATTTCCATTCATCGGGCGCGAGCGTTCGAAATCTTGGTCCCGGGCTCCGTTGCCTCGTGGTTGGCTTCTATCTGGTCGTTTACACTGTCCTACGAGATCAGATCACCGTCGTTCGGGTCATCGACGGCCGCATGGATATCGATGAAGAATTCCGCCGATGACAGATCCGCGTTCGCTTCCCCTCGACGGCGAAATCCGCGACGGGCGGCACGTGTTCGCGGTGCGCGTCTATTACGAGGACACCGATTTTTCCGGCATCGTCTATCACGGCAATTATCTGCGCTTCATGGAGCGCGGGCGCACCAATTATCTGCGCCTTCTCGGTGCCGATCACCGCGCGCTGTTCGAGGCGGCCGAACAGGAGGCGCCGGCGTTCGCCTTTGTCGTGCGTTCGATGCGGATCGAGTTCGTGAAGCCGGCGCGGATGGACGATCTGCTCACGGTCATCACCGCGCCGCAGGAAGTGAAGGGAGCCTCGATCACGCTGCATCAGCAGGTGATGCGCGGCGACGAGCTTCTGGTCGAGGCGCATGTCCGCGTCGCCTTCGTCTCCGGCGGCCGGGCGCGGCCGATCCCGAAACCGTTGCGCATCGCCATGAAGGCCGATCAGGCGACGGTCACCGGCTAGTGCTTTTGATGGAGCATGATCTTTCCGGAAAACCGGCATCCACTTTTCCGGATCATGCTCTAAATCCACTCCTCCTGTTCCTCGATCCGGGTCGGGAACATGTTGATGTACTGCACCAGACGCGGCCGCCTACCGCGGTTGGGGCTTGCGCCGTGCGGCAGCGCCTGATGCCAGATGACGAGGTCGCCGGCTTTGCCGCCGATGGCGCGCGGGCCGAGCGCGTAGAGGTCCTGCCGGCGCGGATCGGCGCCGGCCGGCAGCGCAGCGAGCCAGGCCTCGCCCCAGCGCTGAAAGCCGGGAACGAGCGTGAACGCGCCCTGCTCGGGTGGCGTGTCGGTGAGATAAAGAATCCCTCCGGTGCCGAACGGGATCGGCGTCTTGACGCTCACGTCCCAGTGCAGATGCGGGCCGGGAAAGCGAAAGTCCTCGCGCTCCGGCGCGTTGAAGCCGACGCGATCGGTGGTCGTCCAAAGATCGGCGGTGCCCCAGAGCTGCGCGAAGGCCTTGTGGATACGGGGCGAGCGGCGGATTGCCGCGAACGCCGGATGCTGGAAATACTGCACCATGATGCCGTGGTCCCGGCGCTGGTACCACGTCTGCGGATCATCGGGGTCGGCGCCGAGGTGTGCGCATAGCGCCTGTGCCGCTGCCTCGCGGACGGTTTTCGGCACGGCGTCGTGCAGCACGACGTAGCCGCGCTCGTCGAAGTGCGCGAGGTCGGCGGCTGTCAGCACCGGCGGGCTTGCGGTCACGGCGGCGAGCCAGCGCGCGCATGGCTCGGGCATGCTGTCACCAGTGACAGCGGCGTTGATGCGCGCAACCTGTTCCGGCGCGACGCCGCCGTTGGTCGCGACGAGCCAGCGCTCGAACGCTTCGAAGCTCGGCGCCGCCCGGCCGAGATAGGAGGCCGTCTGCTCGAGCCCCAAGCCGCAGGCATGGATGACCAGATGATCGAGGTGGCGCTCATGCTGGCTGGTCGGGAAGAACCGGCCTTGCCGGGCCGCCATGGTGCGGGACCACA
Source organism: uncultured Pseudomonadota bacterium (assembly GCA_963745155.1). Taxonomy (GTDB): domain Bacteria; phylum Pseudomonadota; class Alphaproteobacteria; order Rhizobiales; family Xanthobacteraceae; genus BOG-931. Next base: position 131,528 of record CAVUWO010000011.1, read on the forward strand.
TGCGCTTGAGATGATAGATGCCGAGCGCGCCGGTCTCGGTCGCCGGCGCCAGGGTCGGCTCGGCCAAGGTTTCCGTCAGGGTCATGGTGATGGCAACTCAAGAGAGTTTGATGAAGGCATTAAACGCATTGCGTGTCGCCACGTCAACGCAGCTAACGTCAACGCAGCCGACGTCAACGGCAGCCGTGGTCGACGGCGCGGCCGGACTCATGTAAGGACCATTTACATGACTTGGTCGAAGGACGAGAAGGACAGCCCGCGCGGCTATCACCACGGCAATCTCAGGGAGGCGCTGCTGCGCGCCGCTCTGGAGCTGATCGCGCAAAAGGGGCCGGCCGGATTTACCTTTGCCGAGGCGGCGCGCTGGGCGGGGGTTAGTCCCGCCGCGCCTTACCGGCATTTCCGCGACCGTGATGAGCTGATGGCCAGCGTCGCGCTGCGCGGCTTCGAGCAATTCGAGGCGGCGCTCAAGCGCGCGTGGAATGACGGCAAGCCCGACGTGTTCGCCGCGCTCGACCGCACAGGTAAGGCCTATCTCGGCTTCGCGCACGCGCAGCCGGCGTATTATTCGGCGATGTTCGAGGCCGGGGTTTCACCGTCCATGAGCCCTGAGCTGCGCGATGCCGGCGAGCGGGCGTTTGCGGTGCTACGCGGCGCTGCCGAAAAGCTCTGCGCCCAAATGCCGCCCCAGGGCCGTCCCCCGGCCTTGATGGTCGCGCTCCATATCTGGTCGATGACGCACGGCGTCGCCTCGCTGTTCGGCCGCGGCGATGCGGCGCGGCGCGCGCTGCCGATGTCGCCGGAGGATCTGCTCGAGGCGAATGTGTTGATTTATCTGCGGGGGCTTGGCGTGCGTTCGTAGGGGCGCCCCTTGTGGGCGCCCGTTTCCGGCGCCCGGCGGGCGGCCACAAGGGCCGCCCCTACGGAAGCGCCGCCTTCACAAAAACGCGAGGGCCTTGACCGACCGAAGGGTCCGATGTAAATGTTATTTACATTCACAATAGAGGTGGTGCCATGGCTCCGCTTATTCTCATGATCTTGGGTTTTATCTGGTGGTGGCCGATCGGGCTGGTCATTCTCGCCGTCCTTCTGGCGCGCGGCCGCCTCGGTTGCTGGCATCGGCCGATGTACGCCGGATACGGCCCGGACGCCGGCGGCTACGACCGCCCGGCGGATCGCTGGGACAACAAAATGGCCCGCATGCAGGAGAAGATGGACCGCGTGCGTACCAAAATGGACCGCTGCCGCGGCGATTGGTGGGGCGGCGGCGACCGCGACCGCTGGGGCCGTTCGTCGACCGGCAATCGCGCCTTCGACGATTACCGCACCGAGACCCTCAAGCGGCTCGAGGACGAGCAGCGCGAGTTCAAGGAGTTTTTGGAGCGGCTGCGCTTCGCCAAGGACCGTGCCGAATTCGACCAGTTCATGAACGAACGCCGTAACCGTCCGGCCGATCCTCCGCCGCCGGAAGCCTCGCAGCCTCCGCAACCGCAGGCGTGAGCCGTCCCCCCTCACGACCGCGGTCATCAGCGGGCCGTCCACCTCGCGCCGAGGTGGGCGGCCCGTGTTCTTTGGGCGACCGGGAGGCCGGTCGAAAAAGATCGGGCGGCACAAGAGCCGCCCCCGCGGAACGCCATTAACGCCCCATTAAACACAACTGCGCTTCGGTAGGCGCGAACGGCCGGTGTTGCGCCCTAGTTTGGACACGTTTCGCGAGGATTTCGATCCCGCCGGTGGCGGGTCCGGCTGGGGTTCTCGCTTACATTTCGGGTCTGGTCGGGGTGCGGAAGCGGCGCTCGCTTTCGTCCCTTTCGTCCCGGCGCGGTGGCGTCCCGGTCCACGGCCAACGGTTGCGGCCGACCAACGGCCAAGGGTCTTGCAGGGTTTTCGACAGCAAGGTTCTTTGGCACAGGCCGGACCGGCGAAAGGACGCACTTCATGCCCGACGTTGTGCCATCGGCTCTGGCATCTCCCGATCTCTCGCTGTTTCACCTGTTCTGGGAAGCCCATTGGCTGGTGAAGACGGTGATTCTCGGATTGCTCGCGTGCTCGGTCTGGGTCTGGGCGATCGCGATCGACAAGACGCTGTTGTTCGCGCGAATCCGCAGGGCCGCCGACAGTTTCGAGCAGGCCTTCTGGTCGGGCCAATCGCTCGAGGAACTCTACAAGACGCTCGCGGCCAAGCCCGGGCCGGCGACCGGCGCGCTGTTCGTCGCCGCCATGCGCGAGTGGAAGAGAAGTTTCGAGAGCCATGCCCGCTCGCTCGGCGGCCTGCAGATGCGCATCGGGAAGGTGATGGACGTCGCCATCGCGCGCGAGGTCGAGCAGATGGAGCGGCGGCTTCTGGTCTTGGCGACCGTCGGCTCGACGAGCCCCTTCGTCGGCCTGTTCGGCACGGTCTGGGGCATCATGACCAGCTTCCAGTCGATCGCCGCCTCGAAGAACACCTCGCTCGCGGTAGTCGCGCCCGGCATCGCCGAAGCATTGTTCGCGACCGCGATCGGCCTCGTTGCCGCCATTCCGGCGACTATTTTCTACAATAAGTTCACGACCGAGGTGAACCGGCAGGCGCAGCGCCTGGAGGGGTTTGCCGACGAGTTCACCGCGATCCTGTCGCGGCAGATCGACGAGCGCGGGTGAGGGGATTTTTGGCATGGCGGCCAGCTTGATGGGCCCGGCGTCCGGTGGCGGCAGGCGCAGACGCGGCCGTCGGCCGGTCATGAGCGACATCAATGTGACGCCGTTCGTCGACGTCATGCTGGTGCTCTTGATGGTGTTCATGGTCTCGGCGCCGCTCCTGACCGTCGGCGTGCCGCTCGACCTGCCGCAGAGCCAGGGCAAATCGCTCGATCAGGATCGCGAGCCGCTCACCGTATCGGTGAACGTCAAGGGCGAGGTGTTCCTGCAGAACAGCGAGATCGGGGTCGACGATCTGGTGCCGAAGCTCAAGGCGGTGACCGAAGCCCGCGGCGGCGCGGACACGCGCATCTATGTGCGTGGCGACAAGAAGGTCGATTACGGTACGATGATGCGGGTGATGGGGCGGCTTTCGGCGGCCGGATTCCACAAGGTGGCGCTGGTGACGGAGGTCGAGCAGGGCGGCGGGGGATGAGACTGAAAGCTGGCCTGACCATATCGTCGATTGGGCACGCCGCGGTGCTGCTGTGGGGACTTGCCGCGTTCGCCGCCAAGCCGAACGAAGCGCCGCCCGTCGAATCGCTGCCGGTCGAGTTCGTCTCCGCCAAGGAATTCTCGCAGCTCACCGCCGGCGTCAAGAACGCGCCGAAGCCGCTCGACCAGCCGAAGCCGCTGGCCGACAAGGTCGGCGACGTGAAGCCGGTCAAGCAGCTCGCCTCCAAGGTCGCCGACAAGCCCGAGGTCACCACCGACGCCGCCGCACCGCCGAAAACCGAGCCTAAACCGGAGCCGAAGCCGCAAGCCAAACCGCAAGCCAGGCCGGAGCCGAAGCCGGCCGAGACCGCGGACAAGCCTGAAGCGAAGCCGGAGCCCAAGTCCGAGCCGAAGCCGGAGCCCAAACCCGATCAGATCGCGCAGGAATTGAAAAAACAGGCGGCCAAGAAGCCGCCGAAGCCGGCCAAGAAGCCGCCGGAGTTCAAGCCCGATCAGATCGCCGCGCAACTGAAAAAGGACGAGGCCAAGTCCGAAACAAAGTCCGAAGCCAAGGCGGAGGAGAAGCCGCGCAAGGACGACCGCAAGTTCGACGCCAACCAGGTCGCGGCGCTGCTCGACAAGCGCGAAACGACGCGCCAGGTGGCCGCGGCCGAGACGCTCAATGCCAATCCGTCGCTCGGCACCGCGACGGGGCATGCCGCCCAATTGTCGCAGAGCGAACTCGACGCCTTGCGCGCGCGCTTGAGTCAGTGTTGGTCGCCGCCGGCGGGCATCGATGCCTCGACCAAGGTCTATGTCGTGCTGCACGTCATGTTCAAGCCGGACGGCTCGGTCATGGGCGACCCGGCCGTGGTCGAAGACCCAGGCTCCGCGCTCGGCTCGGCGCTGACCGAGAGCGCCAAGCGCGCGCTGTTGTTGTGCCAGCCGTTTACGATGCTAAAACCCGAGCATTACGATCTGTGGAAGGACATTGAAGTCAAATTCGACCCGCAAGAGCTGCTCGGCGGTTGACCATGCGACTTCCAACACGATGACCCGTTGCCCATGACTCTCGTGCTTCCATGACTCCGTGCCCAGTGACTCCGTGCCAATGACTCCGTGCCCATGACCTGTTTCCAATGAGTGATTGCCAATGAGCCGATTTCCGGTCGTCCGATCTTCCTTGCCGGGCGTTCTCACGCGGCGGCGCGTGCTGGCGCTCGGCGCGTTCGCTGCCGGCATGACGCTGTCGGCGCGCTACGCTGCCGCCGTGGTTCGCCTCGACGTGACCTCCGGCAACTTTCAGCCGCTGCCCATCGCCATCCCGGATTTTCTCGGCTCAGCCGGCGACACCGACCTCGCGCGCGGGGTGTCGCAGATCATTACCAACAATCTCAAGCGCTGCGGCCTGTTCGCGCCCATCGATCCCGCCGCCTTCATCGAGAAGATCGCCGACGTCAATACGACGCCGCGCTTTCCCGACTGGCGCACGATCAACGCGCAGGCGCTGGTCGTCGGGCGTGTCGCCCGCCAGCCGGACGGACGTCTCGCGGCCGAATTCCGGCTCTGGGACGTGGTCGCGGGAGCCAGCTTGCCGGCCAGAAATACACCACGACGCCGGACAATTGGCGCCGCGTCGCCCACATCATTTCCGATGACATCTACGAGAAGCTGACCGGGGAAAAGGGCTATTTCGACAGCCGCGTCGTATTCGTCGACGAGACCGGGCCGGCGCAGCGCCGCATCAAGCGGCTCGCGATCATGGATCAGGACGGCGCCAATGTGCGCTACCTCACCCGCGGCGACGACCTCGTGCTGACGCCGCGCTTCTCGCCCTCGACGCAGGAAGTCACCTACATGGCGTACGGCCAGGGCGACCCGCGCGTCTATCTCCTCAACATCGAGACCGGCCAGCGCGAAATCGTCGGCAACTTCCCCGGCATGAGCTTCGCGCCGCGGTTCTCGCCCGACGGCCAGCGCGTCATCATGAGCCTGCAGGAAGGCTCCAACGCCAACATCTTCGTGATGGACCTGCGTTCCAAGGCGATGACGCGGCTCACCAACACGCCGGCGATCGATACCTCGCCGTCCTATTCGCCCGACGGCAGCCAGATTTGCTTCGAATCCGACCGCGGCGGCCATCCGCAGATCTACGTCATGGGCGCCAATGGCGGCTCGGCGCAACGCATCTCATTCGGCGACGGTTCTTATTCGACGCCGGTGTGGTCGCCGCGCGGCGACTACATCGCCTTCACCCGCCAAGCCGAGGGCAAGTTCGCCATCGGCGTGATGAAGCCCGACGGCTCGGGCGAGCGCATTCTCACCGAAGGCTTCCACAATGAAGGCCCGACTTTCGCCCCCAACGGGCGGGTCATCATGTTCTTCCGCGATCCGGGCGGCAATGCCGGGCCGTCGCTCTTCACCATCGACATCGCCGGCCGCAACGAGCAGCGCGAGCCGACGCCGAGCTTCGCGTCCGACCCGGCCTGGTCGCCGCTGTTGTCGTGAGTGGATGGCGGCGACATCACTGCGCTGTTCAATTTTCCTGACGCCGCCGTGCGGTTATCTTTCCTTAAGTGCACGGCTAACGGCAGCGCGGAGAGAAATTGAAGTCAAGGATGCCGCGCACCGCCAGAGGCGGCGGCCCATAGCCGTTGGCTATGGGCCGTCCTTGACTTAATTTCTTGCGCTCGACCGTGCACTTAGGAAGAGTCGGCGTAGCGCAGTCCCTGGTCTCGCGCACGGATTGCGACAACGTTGCCCGCGGGCGCCTCGCTGGCACTTCGACGTGCATCGGGCGGCCACAAGGGCCGCCCCTACGAATTTCCGTCTGCACCCATCGCTGCCTGTCGCACGCCCGCCGCATTAACGCCGCATTAACCATTGCAAAAGCTTTAACGGGGATCGGCGGATTAGAGGGGCCTCTGCAAGCCCCCATCAAGGTTGACAGAACCTTCGCTTAACGAACGCGCTGCTAGATCGATCCCGGGACCACCCATGTCCGGTAACGACGGAAGTATGGAGGCACCGGAATGAAGGTATCGAGTATGATCCGCGGCGCCAAACTCGCAGCCGTCGTGTTGGCGGCGCTCGCGATCGCGAGCTGCGCCAAGCAGCAACAGGTCGATCCGAATGCGATGGCCGCCGGCGCCGCTACGCCCGGCAGCCAGCAGGACTTCGTCGTCAATGTCGGCGACCGCGTCTTCTTCGAGACCGATTCCTCGGAATTGACGCCGCAGGCGCGCGAGACCCTCGACAAGCAGGCGCAGTGGCTCAACAACTACGGCCGCTATTATTTCACCATCGAAGGCCATGCCGACGAGCGCGGCACCCGTGAATACAATATCGCGCTCGGCGCCCGCCGTGCGCAGACCGTCCGCGAGTACCTTGTTTCGCGTGGCGTGTCGGCGCAGCGCATGCACACCATCTCGTACGGCAAGGAACGGCCGGTCGCGGTGTGCAACGACATTTCCTGCTGGTCGCAGAACCGTCGCGCGGTGACCGTGCTTAATCAGAGCTCGTAGCCCGACTGGACGCTCGTTTCGACCCGCGGCCTCGCGATGGTGGGGTCGCGGGTTTAATTGTTCCGCGGTTCGATCTGCCGTTGCCATGCGCGTAGACTGGCGTAAAACAGCGTCGCGAGGCTGGGGTCTCGAGACTGGGGTCGCGAGACTGGGGTCTCGAGACTTGGGTCGCGAGACTTGGGTCGCGTGACCTGTACGTGACTTGGTCGGCCAGTCACAATTTGGACGCAGGGCGGGCTATGCTAGGGAACGCTTTCTCACCGAAAATGTCGCCGGGCATGCTCCGCTCCGTTCCGCGCTCCGCTTCGCGATCCGTGTCAATCATCACGGTCGCATTGGTCGGTACGCTGTGGGCGCACGCTGCCCGCGCGCAGGAGGCGGCCGATCTGGTGACACGCATGGATCGCCTGGAGGCGGCGATCCGCGAGCTCACCGGCAATGTCGAGCAGTTGCAGTACCGCAACCGCGAGCTCGAGCAGCAAGTGCGCCGCATGCAAGAAGCGACCGCGGGGTCGGTCCCGCCGCCGCAACAGCAGCCAGGCGGTGCGTATCCGCCGCCGCCCGGCCCGCGCGCGTCGTCAGGCATTCCCGCGGCGGTCGCTTCCAACGTTCCCCCCGAACAAGTGCCGCCGGCCGCGCCCGGCCGCCGCGGCGATGTGTTCGATCCCGGGGCCAATCCGACGGCGCCGGGAGCGCCGCGCTCGCTAGGCGCCAGCACGGCGGCGAACGAGCCGCCGCCGGTCTATGAGCGCTCCGCGGCGGTGCCGGATACGCCGGGCGCCGGGCCTCGCGCTATCGGCGCGCCGCTCGATCTGTCCTCGTCGCCGGAAAGCGCCGCGCCGGGAGGCGCATTGCCGCCGCCGCCGCCGCGGGCGCTGAGTTCGACCGGCGCCATGCAGGCGACGCTGCCGCCGAGCAACACGCCCAAGGACGAGTATGATCTCGCCTATGGCTACGTGCTGCACCGCGACTACGGCCTCGCGGCCGAGACGTTCCGCGCCTTCCTGCGCCAATATCCGAGCGACCGCATGGCGCCGGAAGCGCAATACTGGCTGGGCGAGAGCCTGTTCCAACAGCAGCAGTACCGCGAGGCCGCCGAGTCTTTCCTCGCCGTGTCGACCAAATACGACGCGACCGCGCGGGCGCCGGAAGCGCTGCTGCGGCTCGGCCAGTCGCTGGCGGCGCTGGGCGAAAAAGAGGCGGCTTGCGCTTCGCTTGGCGAGGTGCTGCGGAAATATCCGCGCTCCCCGCTCACCGTGAAGCAGAGCGTCGAGCGAGAACAAAAGCGTGTCCGCTGCTGAGAAGGCGCTGCGTGACGACGAAGCGAACGCGCTGTTCGACGGTCTCGAAAATTTGCCTGGATTGATCCTCGCCGTCTCCGGCGGGCCGGATTCGACGGCGCTGCTTCTCATTGCCGCGCGCTGGGTCGAGAACCTGCAAATCACGCACAAACAACGCGCGCCAAAACTCCTTGCGGTGACGGTCGACCACGGCCTGCGGCCGCAAGCCGCGGCCGAGGCCTTGGCGGTGAAGCGCCTGGCGCGCCGCCTTGGCGTGCCGCATCGCACGCTGCGCTGGCGCGGCAAGAAGCCCGTCACCGGGCTGCCCGAGGCGGCGCGTTACGCGCGCTATGGACTGCTCGCGCAAGCGGCCGGGCGCGCCGGCTATGGCCACATCCTCACCGCTCACACCCTCGACGATCAGGCGGAGACGGTGCTGTTTCGCCTCTCCCGCGGCAGCGGGCTCGCGGGGCTTGCCGGCATGGCCCGCGCCGCGCGGCTTCCCGTCGGCGGCGGCGACTTCGTTCTCCTGCGTCCGTTTCTCACGGTCGCCAAGGCGCGCCTGATCGCGACGCTCGAAGCCGCCGGCATCGGTTTTTGCGACGATCCGTCGAACCGCGATCCGCGCTTTACCCGCGCGCGGCTGCGCGCTCTGATGCCGGCGCTGGCGCGCGAGGGGCTCGACGCCGGCGGCTTGGCGCGGCTGTCGGCGCGGTTGCGGCGGGCCGACGCCACCGTCGAATTCGCCGTCGACGCCGCGCGCGCGGCGCTGGCGCCCGGGGCCGTGGCGTGCGCGTGGTCCGATCGTGTTCGCGACCGGGGCGTTCGGCCGCCTGCCGGCCGAGGTGGCGCTGCGCCTGCTCGGCCGCGCCATCGACCATGTCGGCGACGAGGGGCCGATCGAGCTCGGCAAGCTCGAATCGCTTTACGCCGCCTTGGCTGGAGCCCGCGCGCCGCTGCGGCGCACACTGGCCGGGGCGCTCGTCACGCTCAAAGCCGACCGCCTCACCGTCGAGCGCGCGCCGGCGCGGCGGCGGTAGCCGCTGGCGTGGTCACCGCAACGCGGGCTTTACGAAATCCCTGTAAATTAAACGGCCTATCGGCGACCGGCCTCCCTGGTAGCCTTATCTTGCGGGTTATCTTGGCAGGGGGCCGCCCGACGCTTACATTCCCGTCATGTCGGGACGCATAGCCGCCACGATTCTGAGCCAGGATCAAGCCCGCAGGGGCTCCGGCGCTGCGCCGGCCGAGGAAACGCAATGAACGCCAATCTGCGCAATTTCGCCCTGTGGGTCATTATCGTCCTGCTGCTGCTCGCTTTGTTCACCTTGTTTCAGAGCCCAGGCCAGCACACGAGCTCGCAGGACATCTCGTTCTCGCAATTGCTGAGCGAGGTCGATCAGGGGCGCGTGCGCGACGTCCTGATCCAGGGGCCGGAAATTCACGGCACCTTCACCGACGGCCGCACCTTCCAGACCTATTCGCCGAGCGATCCGTCGCTGGTGCAGCGGCTCTACAACAAGGGCGTCTCGATCACGGCGCGGCCGCAGACCGAGAACGTGCCCTGGTTCGTGTCGCTGTTGATTTCCTGGCTGCCGTTCGTCGCGCTGATCGGGGTGTGGATCTTCCTGTCGCGGCAGATGCAGGGCGCCGGCGGCAAGGCGCTCGGCTTCGGCAAGTCCCGCGCCAAACTTCTGACCGAGGCGCACGGCCGCGTCACCTTCGAGGACGTGGCCGGCATCGACGAGGCCAAGACCGATCTGCAGGAGATCGTCGAATTCCTGCGCGATCCCGGTAAATTCCAGCGGCTCGGCGGCCGCATTCCGCGCGGCCTTCTGCTCATCGGCCCGCCCGGCACCGGCAAGACGCTGCTCGCCCGCGCCATCGCCGGCGAGGCCAATGTGCCGTTCTTCACCATTTCCGGCTCCGACTTCGTCGAAATGTTCGTCGGCGTCGGCGCCAGCCGCGTGCGCGACATGTTCGAGCAGGCCAAGAAGAACGCGCCCTGCATCATCTTCATCGACGAGATCGACGCCGTCGGCCGCCACCGTGGCGCTGGCCTCGGCGGCGGCAACGACGAACGCGAGCAGACGCTGAACCAACTGCTCGTCGAGATGGATGGCTTCGAGGCCAATGAAGGCATCATTTTGATCGCCGCCACCAACCGGCCGGACGTGCTCGACCCGGCGCTGCTGCGCCCCGGCCGTTTCGACCGCCAGGTCGTCGTGCCCAATCCGGACGTGGTCGGCCGCGAGCAGATCCTGAAGGTGCATGTGCGCAAGGTGCCGCTCGCGCCCGACGTGAACCTCAAAGTCATCGCCCGCGGCACGCCCGGCTTCTCCGGCGCCGATCTGATGAACCTCGTCAACGAATCCGCACTGATGGCGGCGCGGCGCAACAAGCGCATGGTCACCCAGGTCGAGTTCGAGGACGCCAAGGACAAGGTGATGATGGGCGCCGAGCGCAAGTCGCTGGTGATGACGGAGGAGGAGAAGCTCCTCACCGCCTATCACGAGGGCGGCCACGCCATCGTCGCCATCAACGTCAAGGCGACCGATCCGGTGCACAAGGCGACCATCATCCCGCGCGGCCGCGCGCTCGGCATGGTCATGCAATTGCCGGAGCGCGACAAGCTGTCGATGTCGCTCGAGCAGATGACGTCGCGGCTCGCCATCATGATGGGCGGCCGCGTCGCCGAGGAGCTGGTGTTCGGCCACGAGAAGGTGACCTCGGGCGCCGCCTCCGACATCGAGCAGGCGACCAAGCTCGCCCGCATGATGGTGACGCGCTGGGGCCTGTCCGATGCGCTCGGCACCGTTGCCTACGGGGAAAACCAGGAAGAGGTGTTCCTCGGCTATTCGGTGGCGCGCCAGCAGAATATCTCGGAAGAGACCGTGAAGAAGATCGACGCCGAAATCCGGCGGCTGGTCGAGGCCGGTTATCAGGAGGCGTCGCAGATCCTCACCGACAAGCGCGCCGATCTGGAAACGCTGGCCAAGGGCCTGCTCGAGTTCGAGACCTTGAGCGGCGACGAGATCAAGGACCTGATCCTGGGCAAGCGGCCGAACCGCGAAACCACCATCGAGCCCTCGACGCCGCGCTCCTCCGCCGTGCCGACCGCCGGCGGCGGCCGCAACCGCCCGCGCCCGGGTCCCGGCCCGATGGAGCCCCAGCCGCAGTCGTGAGCGGTCGGGCGGTCAAGGGGCTTCTCCCTGGCTTCATTGCGGGGCTGCGACGTTAGACAGTTCGCCGGCGACGAACGCTTCCGCGCGCCGCCAAGCCTCGTCGGTGTCGCCACGGAAGGTGAACAGCTTGTCGATAAGGGGTCTACCGCTGTCGGCGTCGATCGCCTTGATCTGCGCCCACTGTACGAGCGTGCTCATTTTGTGGATGCCGCCGATCAACAGGATGTTCGCTCCAGCTTGGCGCGCCGCCGCCAACAACTGGCTTGCCGGCATGTCGGCGACCCGGCAAGGGCCGCCGCATTCCATAGCCACGACGCGCCATGTCTGTCTGGCCGCGAGGTCCGCCTTGAGCGCGGCAGTGAACGCGGCGAGCCGCGCGGCGTGATCGCCGCTCTGATCGCGCTGTTCGCCCGACGTGTCGACATAGCTGAAATCGGCGATGGCAATGCTCCGCCGCGTCGCGTCGGCTACGGCGGATCGCGCGCTGGCGGTAAGCCACGCTGCTGTTGCCGCGACGATCGCGAGCCGACGCGCAATCCGGCGAAAGTCCTCGCGCATGAAACAAACTTGCTCTTTGGCCGGCGGCCAGGGTGGCGCGAACGGGCGCACCTGGCAAGTGCGCGCCGCGACCATCCTCCTGGTGGACGACCGCGCCGTCGGGGCTGCAGATTTCTTCCAGCACGTCCCGGAACGAGGGTGGTGGGACGTCGTCCGGAGCCCGAACGCCGCCATCAAAACGCCGCCAAAAACCGCCACAAACGACGGTCGCCGTCAGGGCGTTCATTTTTGCAAGGCCAAGTCTTTGCAGGCACGTCTGGCCCAATTCTCCAAATGCCGATAGGATATTGGTCGCCCCGGGGAGGCGCATTGATGCGGATCGTCGCTGTCGCGAGCGTCGTGCTGGCTTTGGTGGCGGCCTCGAGCCCGCGCTCGGCGCGCGCCGAGGGTGCCGGACAACCGCCGGCCGCCAAATCTTCGCACTCGAAGCCGCAAGCGCTTGCCGCCAAGCCGCAGCCGCGCCCCGCAAAGCCGGCGTCGACGCCCGAGACGCGCTCGGCGGCGGCGCTGGCGCTCTCCGCCGAGCCGGTATTCGACGAGGGCACCTATCAGCGCATCAAGGAAGCGCTGCTGAGCTATTCCGCCATTCAGGTCCGCGGCGGCTGGCCGAGCCTGCCGGCCGATGCCAAGCTTGCGCCCGGCGCGAGCGGGCCGGATGTGGCGCTGCTGCGGCGGCGCCTGGTCATGAGCGACGACATGCCCGTCGACCAGGAGGCAGGCGACGTCTACGACGCGGCCGTGGTCGAAGGCGTCAAGCGCTTCCAGTTGCGGCACGGGCTCGATGCGACCGGCAGCGTCGGCGCACAGACGCTGAAGGCCCTCAACGTCCCGGTCGGCGCGCGCATCAAACAGCTCGAGGCGTCGATCGAGCGGCTGCTCGGCATGGATTTCATCTTCGCCGAGCGCTACGTCGTGGTGAACATTCCGGCCGCCTTCGTCGAGGCGGTCGCGCACGACAAGGTCGAGCGCCGCTATCGCGTCATCGTCGGCAAGATCGACAAGCCGTCGCCGACGCTGACCGCCTACATCACCGCCATCAATCTCAATCCGACCTGGACGGTGCCGCTCTCGATCACCAAGACCGAGATCCTCCGGCACATGCGCAAGGACCCGAGCTATCTCGCCCGCATGCACATGCGCGTCATCGGCGGCCACGACGAGGACATCGATCCGCGCTCGATCGACTGGGCGTCCGACCGTTCGCCGAACTTCACCATCCGCCAGGATTCCGGCAACTGGAATGCGCTCGGCAATCTCAAGATCGACATGCCGAACCCTTATGCGGTCTACATGCACGACACCGATACACGCCGGCTGTTCGCCGACGACTATCGCTTCGATTCGCACGGCTGCACGCGGGTCGACAATGTGCGCGACCTCGCCGCCTGGATTCTCCAGGACGGTCCGCCGGGCTGGAACCGCGCCGCGATCGACGCCGGCATCGCCGCCGGCGTTCTCAAAGTCGTCAATCTGCCGCACCGCATCCCGGTCGCCTGGGTCTATCTGACCGGCTGGGTGACGCGCGACGGCACCGTGCAATTCCGCGAGGACGTCTATAAGCACGACGAGGCGCTCGATCGTAACGCGCTCGCGGAAGCCGCCGCCGGCGGCTTCGTCGCGCCGCTGCCGCCGCGCGACGTGAAGCAGGTGTCGAACCTCGACAGCCGTTGAGGCGCGGGCCGTGACACCGCCGATGCGGCTCGCGTTGAAGCTTCATCCCTATTCGCTCTGCGCTGCGGTGACGCGCATCGAAGTCGAGGTCGCGCGTGCGCGCGCGGAAAACCTGGTCTTGTCCTATGTCGTGACCGGCAGGATCGGCGATTTGCGCCTCTCGCCGGTGACGGCGCCTGCGCGCGCTGATGAACTCTGGCGGCACACATGCTTCGAGGCCTTCGTCCGTCCTGTGCCGGGCGAGGCTTATTATGAATTCAACTTTGCGCCCTCGACACTGTGGGCGGCATATTGTTTTGACAGCTATCGCAGCGGCAGGCGGGTCGCGACCGAAATCGGCGCTGCCCGGATCGCCGTGCAGTCGGCGCCTGAGCGCTACGCCTGCAGGCCTCGCTGGACATATCGGGCCTTCCCCGTGATGCCCGATGGCGTCTCGGCCTTTCGACGGTGATCGAAGAGACGAGCGGCCGCAAGTCGTACTGGGCTTTGACCCACGCGCCAGGCCGGCCGGACTTTCATCATCCCGATTGCTTTGCCCGTGAATTGCCTGCAGCGTCGGCACCATGAAATTCGGCATCGATCGATTGATCGGCGAACCCTCTTTGCGCGCGCCGCTCCAGGGCCGCCGCATCGCCTTGCTGGCGCATCCGGCTTCGGTCACCGCGGACCTGACGCACGCGCTCGATGCGCTGGCGGCCTGCGGCGACATCAAGCTTGCCGCAGCGTTCGGTCCGCAGCACGGCCTGCGCGGCGACAAGCAGGACAACATGATCGAGTCGCCCGACTTCAACGATCCAATTCACGGCATTCCGGTGTTCAGCCTCTATGGCGAGGTGCGCAAGCCGACCGCTGCGATGATGGATGTGTTCGATCTCGTTCTGGTCGATCTGCAGGATCTGGGCTGCCGCATCTATACGTTCATCACGACGCTGCGCTACATGCTCGAAGCGGCGGCCGCGCACCGCAAGGCGGTATGGGTGCTGGATAGGCCGAACCCGGTCGGCCGGCCGGCCGAGGGCTTGCTGTTGCGCGAGGGCTGGCAAAGCTTCGTCGGCGCCGGACCGTTGCCGATGCGCCATGGGCTCACGCTCGGCGAGTTGGGTTCGTGGTTCGTGAACAAGCTCGAGCTCGACGTCGAGTATCACGTCGTCGAGATGCAAGGCTGGCGGGCGGACGCCGCGCCGGGTTACGGCTGGCCACTCGGCGCGCGCGCCTGGATCAACCCCAGTCCCAATGCGCCGAATTTGTGGATGGCGCGCGCCTATGCCGGCACCGTCATGGTCGAAGGCACGACGCTGTCGGAAGGGCGCGGCACCACGCGGCCGCTCGAACTGTTCGGCGCGCCCGATATCGATGCGCGCGCCGTTATTGAAGAAATGTACGCGCTGGCGCCGCAATGGCTCGACGGCTGCCGGTTGCGCGCCTGCTGGTTCGAACCCACGTTTCACAAGCATATCGGCAAGCTGTGCAGCGGCGTGCAGATCCACACCGAAGGTCCGTCCTACGATCACGACGCGTTCAAGCCCTGGCGCATCCAGGCGCTCGCCTTCAAAGCGATCCGCCGGCTCTATCCAGATTATCCGCTCTGGCGCGATTTCGCCTACGAGTACGAGCACGGCAAACGCGCGATCGATGTCATCAATGGCGGGCCGTTACTGCGGGAATGGGTGGACGACGCGCGCGCGGCGCCGCAGGACTTGGACGCGCTCGCCGGGCCCGATGAGCAGGCTTGGGTGAGCGAGCGGCAGCGCCACCTGCGCTACTGAGGCTTTGCCTGCCCCAACGCGCGAGCCCGGCAATGCTCCTTGGCTTCGAGCATTCACACCTGCTGTCCATGTAACATTTAAGTTGTGTTGATTCCATAATGCAACCAAGATACCATGGCTCCACTGGATCTCACGGGAGGATGTGATGGAGCGTCGCCGGTTTCTCGCGGGTTCGGCTTTGGCTGCATTAGGTGGAGCGTTCGGCTCCGTTCCGCTTGATCTTGTTGCCGCGCGCGCCGCCGCAGGCGCCGCTGGCGGCAATCAGCCCAAGCCGCCGACCGCCTTTACCAAGGCGGAGAACGCCAAATATGACTTTCTCCCGTACGACAATAACGCCGACTTCGAGGACGCGGCGCGGGGCTTCATCGCGCATCTGCCCGGCAACGTGATCGTCCACGACGGCAAGGTCGTTTTCAACGCGAAGCCGTTCGAGATCCCAGTCGACGCGCCGACGCCAGACACCATGAACCCGAGCTTGTGGCGGATCTGCAAGCTCAACGGCTTCTCCGGCCTCTTCAAGGTCGCCGAAGGCCTCTATCAGGTGCGCAGCATCGACATTGCCAACATGACGATCATGGAGTGCGGCGAGAATAAAGATGGTCTCATCGTCATCGACTGCACTCAAACAGCGATCGCGGCCAACGCAGCGCTCAAGCTTTATCAGCAGAACGTGCCGGGAGGCGACAAGCGCAAAGTCAAGGCGGTGATCTTCACCCACAGTCACGTCGACCACTATGGCGGCGTCGGCGGCGTCACCACCCTGGATGAGGTTCGGAACGGCGACGTCCGGATCATCGCGCCGGAGGACTTTACCGACGAGGCGGTCAGCGAGAACCTTTATGCCGGCAACGCCATGTTCCGGCGCGCGACCTATATGTATGGCACCGGCCTGACAATTCCCCCCGGCGTCGTCACGCCGCCGATCGGCCCCGGCGCCGCGCAGACGCTCGGCTGCGGCCTCGGCGTTCTTGGCGCCAGCCAGACGCCGACCCTGTTCACGCCTCAGAAGCCGGGCGACTGGGTGACCCCGGACAATCTTAAGATGAAGATCGACGACATTGAATTCGAGTTTCTATTGGTGCCGGGCAGCGAGGCGCCGAGCGAGATGCACTTCTTCACTCCCAGCACTCCCGGCCACGACAGAAACTGGCTCTGCACCGCGGAGAACGCCGTTCACACATTGCATAATTTCTATACGTTGCGCGGCGCCAAGACCCGCGACATCTCCAAGTGGGTCAAATATCTCAATCAGACGCTCGACAAGTGGGGCGACAAGGCGGACGTCCTCTACGCACCGCATCACTGGCCGATCTGGGGCAGGGACAAAATCGTCGCGCACATTGAGAACTACCGCGACGCTTTCAAGTATATCCACGACCGCGCCCTCTTTCTCGCCAACAGCGGCTATTCGCTGCCGCAGATCGGCACCATGGTGAAGCTGCCCGAAGCGCTCGCCAAACACTGGGCGACGCGAAGCTATTACGGCACGGTCAGCCACAACGCCCGCGCGATCTATAATTTCTATCTGGGGTACTTCGGCGGCAATCCCGCCGATCTCAATCCGCTGCCGCCGCCGGAGGCGGCGCCGCGCTATGTCGAGCTGATGGGCGGCGCGTCGACCGTGGTCAAGGAGGCGCGGGAGGCCTACGACAAAGGTGAATACCGCTGGGCCGCGCAACTCCTCGAGCATGTCGTCTACGCCGATCCCGAAAATCAGGAAGCGCGCAACCTGCAGGCCGACGCCTTCGAACAGCTCGGTTATCAGGCCGAAGGGGCGACCTGGCGCAATTTCTATTTCGTCGGCGCCAAGGAACTTCGCAACGGCGTTCCCAACACTCCCGTCCAGGTGACAGACGCTGAGTATCTTGCGCCCAACATCACGCTCGCGCTGACGTGCGAATATGTCGCTATCGCGGTCGACAGCGACAAGGCCTGCAACAAGCTGATCACGATCAATTTCAAAGCATTGAAGGAGGAAGGAGGGACGGAGGTCGAGGAGGAGCGCTCCCTGGTGCTGAAGAACAGCGTCGTCAACTCCCGCGCAATCATGCTCGACAAGGCCGACGTGGAGCTCACGGCAACGACGAAAGAGCTCAACAGAGTGATGCTGAGCGGCAGCGTAATGCAGGCCGAGAAGGCGCTGAAGGACGGAACGATCAAGGCTGTCGGCGACGAGAAAGCGTTCGTGGGCTTGATCGCGCTGATGACACAATTTCCGTTCTGGTTCCCGATCGTCACCCCGTCTGACCCCTCGGCACAGGAATCCTGTAAGGTCACGCTGTAGGGGCGCCGCCTCGATCAGCGTCGATGCGAGACGAAGCGTCTACGCCCCGTCTCGCAAGCCCGCCTGCACCAGGAGCGGATAGGTCACGTCGCGAAACTCGCGCATGCCGGCTTCGAAGCGCGGCCACGACAGTGCTGAGCGGCAGCGTGCTGGTCGCCGCGGAAGCACTCAAGAACGGAAAGGTCAAGGCCGACGGCAAGGAGCAATCGCTGTTGGACCTGATGGCGCTGATGGCGAAATTTCCGTTCTGGTTCCCGATCGTGACGCCGACCTCGCCGAGTTCCGAACCGAAGCCCTGCACCATCACGTCTTAGCAGGCGGTCAATAGCGCGGCGCCCGCGCTGCCACGATTGCGTGGCGCGGGCGCTGTTTTGTCGCGCAAAGCCGTCTATAAGCGGGGCAAGGCGTGAACCTCGCGGGTCCGGCAGCCGCCGCGGCTTGGGGATTTGTCGCGCCGTCGTGCAAGACAAGGACTCGCAATGTCCATATCTCACATGCCCAAGCCTCCGGCATCCAAGATGCTGCTGCTGTCGCTATTGCTCGCCTGCCTCGCTGCCACGCCGACACGTGCGGCAGACGAGCCGGACCTGATCTTCAGGCGGTCGACCACGTTCAAGTTCCTGACACCGAACGACAAGCTCGCGACTTACGGCGTCGACGATCCGGAGGTCGAGGGTGTCGCCTGCCATTTCACCGTGCCCGAGCGTGGCGGCGTCAAGGGTTGGCTCGGCATCGCCGAGGAGGTCTCCGACATTTCGCTCGCCTGCCGCCAGATCGGCCCGATCCGCTTCAAGGGCAAGTTCGCCCAGGGCGACGACATGTTCCGCAAGCGCCGCTCGCTGTTCTTCAAGAAAATGCAGATCGTGCGCGGCTGCGATGCCAAGCGCAACGTGCTGGTCTACATGGTCTACTCCGACAAGCTGATCGAAGGCTCGCCGAAGAACTCGACCTCGTCGGTGCCGATCATGCCGTGGGGCGCCAACGACCAGATCCAGAAGTGCGAGGAGTTTTTGGAGCAGTAGGGGCGGGCGTGTTGCATTTCGTAGGGGCGGGCCTCATAGGCGTTAGGTTTAGGTACGTTTCCCGGTCGCAGCGCAGCACGCAGTGATGCGCTGCAGAACCGGGACCTTCGGAAACTCCGCGTTTGCGACGATCCCGGATCAGCAATGCATCACTTCGTGCTGCATTGCATCCGGGAAACACGGCTTAACCTAACGACCACAAGGGGCGCCCCTACGCGAGGTCGCGCAACCCCGCCTGCTTGATCAGCGGCAGCGTCTTGTCGCGGAACGCGCGCATGCCGTCTTCGAACCGCGGCCATGACAACAGCACGCCGTCCATGCCCATGCGGGAGAGGCCGGCGAGCTTTTCCACGATCTGTTCGCGCGAGCCGACCAGAGGATGGCCGCCCCAGCCGGCGATGAACATTTCCGACATCGCCTTGTGCCGCTCGCGCGGCATGTCTTTTTGGTTGATCTCCGCGGACATCGTGTCGATGACGTTCTGCGCGGCTTCCCAGTCGCCTTTCTGGTGGACGTAATAGTCGTAGAACTCCTTGGCTTCCTTCTCGGTGTCGCCTTCGACGACGCAGGCATGCGTCCACACCTTGATCGTCGCGGCCGTATTCCTCGCGCGCGAGCTTGTGGTAGGCGGCGACGTGCGCCTTGTTGACCTCGTAGTCGTGGGTGCGGATGAGCGTGAACACGATGTCGCAGTTTTTGACCGCGAAATGGCGGCCGAGCTCGGAGGCGCCGGCGTTCATGATCGGCGGCCGCCCCTGGATCGGCTTGGGCTCCAAATAGCCCTTCTTGATGTGATAGAACCGTCCGTCGAAATCGAACTCGTCGTCCTCGCGTCCACAGCCGCTTGACGATGTCGATCCATTCCTGCGCGGCGGCGTAACGATCGGCGTGGTTGGTCAGCGGGATGCCGAACATGTCCATCTCGGGCCCGTTCCAGCCGCACACCACGTTGAGCATGAAGCGGCCGTTCGAGATGTGATCGATCGCCGCCGATTGCTTGGCCGCCATCAGCGGATGATTGAGCGAGACGTGCGAGGTCGAGACGACGCCGGCCTTCGCGGTCGAGGCGGCGATGCCGGCCGCCCAGGTATAGGCCTCGAAGCCGGGGCCCTGCGGATTGGTGATGCCGCCGAAACCGCGCCAGCGCGCCACCGGCACGATCGCCTCGAAGTCCATGTCTTCGGCAAGCTTGGCGAGCGCGATGGTCGAGGGCCAGCTGATGCGCAGCCGGCCGTCGATGTCCGACATGCAGCAGCCGCTTTCGAGGTTGGTCTGAAACGTCCCCAGTTTCAGCTTGCGGCCGCTCAACACCGGATTGGTGGCGGTTCTATCGTTCGGCATTCCGTCTCCCCCAAGGATTCACTACTGAAGCTTTTCGCGACCTCAAGGCTTATCCGGGAAAGTGGAACCGGTTTTACCGAAATCCTGCGTTATCTTAGCCGCGCGACCGTTCCCAGGCGAGCGCGACGATGGCCGCCATGATCGCTTGCGTTGCGACGATCACCGCGACGCAACCGCCCCAGCCGAAGGCGTTCCAGACGAGCCCCACCAGGAATGCGCCGGCGCTGCCGCCCAGATAGAACATCGAAGCGTAGAGACCGGCGGCGGAGGAGCGTCCTTCCTTGGCGGTGGTGATGACGTAGCCGGTCGACACCGCCTGGCAGACGAGGCCGCAGGTGGCGCAGATGGTCAGTCCGGCGATGATGGCGGCGACCGGCGGCGCCAACAAGAAGGAGCGCGCCCATGCTCCACAGCGCGATGATGCCGAGCACGAAGCGGCGGCGGCCGAAGATAAGGATGGCGCGCCCGACCCACGGCACGATCAGGCTGCCGCCGAGATAGGTGACGAAGATCGCGCCCAAGAGCGTCGGCGTGAAGAAGTAGGGCGCCCCGGCGAGATGAAAGCTCACATAAGTGAAGGTGCCGATGAAGTTGAAGAGGACGCCGAAGCCGACGGCATAGATCGCGAGCAGCCGCGGGTTGCCGACATGGGCGAACATCTGCAGCGCGGAGGCAAGAAAGCCGCCGGAGCGCACGAAGCGGCGTTCCCGCGGCAAGGCGAACGTGACGATCAGCCCGGCGGTCAGCGTCAACAACGCGATGACGGCGAAGGACGCGCGCCAGCCCGCCAGATCGGCAACCACGCCGCTGACGAAGCGGCCGGTGAAGCCGCCGACGCTCGAGCCGGAAATGAACAGCCCGGCGACGCGCGGCACGTCCGCCGGCGGCCATTCATCGCCGACATAGGCGACGGCGACGGTGAAGATCGGCGGCAGCAGCAGCCCCTGGACGAAGCGCCAGGCGACGAGCTGCGGCACGCTGGTCGCCAACATCATGATCAGGGTCGGCACCACCACCGCGAACATGGCGGCGGTGATCAGCCGCTTGCGCCCCAATACGTCCGCCAGCGCGCCGGTGAACGGCGCGGTCAGCGCGATCGCGGCAGTGCCCGCCGTCATCAGCGTCGAGATCTCACCGGCGCCGACGCCGAATTCGCCCGCCAGCTCCGGCAGGAGCGCCTGCGGCGAATACAGGTTGACGAAGGCGGCAAAGCCCGCCGTGGCAACGGCAAGCGCGCGGAAATCGAAGGCCATGCCGCATTATGCGTAAGCCGGCGGCCGAAAGCACGCGCCGGATCCGCCGACCTCGCTTCCCGCGCGGGGTTGCCCCCTGTCGATCCGGGTGCGAAAAGAGGAAAAGGGCGAACATGCGGACCGAGGCGCAGCGTCGGGCGGCGACGCGAGCGGCGGTCCTCGAGGGAGGAAGGCGCGTGACACTGCAGCAGAATAGCGACCGGATTCAGACGACGCACATCGGCAGCCTGCCGCGGCCGCATGCGCTACTCGATCTCCTCAAGGCCAAGCTGTCCGGGGAGCCGTACGACCAAAGCGCGCTCGATACGATGCTGCGGCAATCGGTGGCGGACGTGGTGCGCAAGCAGGTCGAGTGCGGGATCGACATCGTCACCGACGGCGAGTTCTCCAAGCCCGGCTTTTTCACCTACATCCAGGAACGGCTGGAAGGCTTCGAAGCGCGGCCGGACCAGAAGATGGTGCTGTTTCAGAAGGAGGTCGCCGCCTTCCCGGAATACTACGCCGAGTATTTCAAGCAGGCGATGATGGGCGGGGCGATCGTGCGGCTCGCGCCGGTGGTCTGCATCGCTCCCGTAAAGTATCGCGGCGAGGCGGCGGTGGCCCGCGACATCGCCAATCTGAAAGCAGCTGCGGCCGCTTGCGGCGTGGCGCTCGATCACGTCTTTCTGCCGGCAACGGCGCCGTCCGGCGTCGGCATCAACGCCTACTACAGGAGCGACGAGGACTATTTCCACGCGCTCGCGGTCGAGATGAGCAAGGAATACAAGGCGATCGCCGACGCCGGGCTATTGGTGCAGATCGACGACCCGTTCCTCGCCGACATCTTCGTCGAGCCGAACCTCGACGCGGCGCAGATGGCGCGCCGCGCCGAGATGTACGTCGAGGCGATCAATAGCGCGCTCGCCGGGATCCCGCCCGAGCGGGTGCGCTTCCACACCTGCTACGGCATCAACGAAGGGCCGCGGCTCTACGAGGCGAGCCTCAAGGAGATCATCGGCTATGTGCTGAAGATCGACGCCGGCTCCTACAGCTTCGAGGCCGCCAATCCGCGCCATGAGCACGAATATCATCTGTTCGAGGAGGTGAAGGTTCCGGACGGCAAGGTGCTGTGCCCCGGCGTCATCACCCACGCGAGCAACATCGTCGAGCATCCGGAACTGATCTGCGAGCGCATCCTGCGCTACGCCAATCTGGTCGGCCGCGAGAACGTGATCGCGGCGGCGGACTGTGGCTTCTCCTCGCAGGCGCTCTACAAGACCGAGGTGCATCCGACGGTGGTTTGGGAGAAGTTCAAGGCGATGCGAGAGGGTGCCGATCTGGCCACCAAAAAGCTTTGGAAGGGCTGACCGCCCACACGGTCCGGGTAAATTCGTATCGCGCCAAGTGCAATGCGAACAATTAAAAGACAAATGAGCGCGACCCAAATTCGTTAATGCTTTTGGCGCAAGAAACTTAGGGGGCAAGTCGTCGGAATCGGACGACTACTGAACTTATGGTGCGTCATGTTCCAAGTGTACACCTGCTTGACGGTCGATCATGACTGGCGACTGGTGGTTCTTGCCGGCATCGTTTGCTTTTTCGCAAGCGCGGTCGCCGTCTGCCTGTTCAGCCGCGCTCAGGCCACCTCGGGATCCACACGGCTCGTTTGGCTGAGTTTAGATGCAGCCGCGGCGGGCTGTGGCATTTGGGCGACGCATTTCATCGCCATGCTTGCCTATGATCCCGGCATCGGCGCAGGCTACAATCTCGCTTTGACCATCCTGTCATTGCTCATCGCCGTGTCGATTACGGGCGTTGGTTTGGCCGTGGCCCTGCTCGATATTGGCCGTTGGACTGCGATCATTGGCGGCGGCGGTCGTGGGCAGCGGCATTGCGGCGATGCATTACACCGGGATGATGGCGCTGGAGTTGCCGGGCCGCATCAGCTGGGCGCCGAACCTCGTCGTCGCTTCTATTGCGTTCGGCGTCGCCTTCGGGGCGCTTGCATTCTATTTTGCCATGAGGCGCGATACCTGGGTGAATGCCTGGATCGCGACAATTCTGCTTGCGCTCGCGATCTTCTTCACGCATTTCACCGCCATGGGTGCGGCGCTGGTCGTGCCTGATCCGACACGGATCAACGACGCGGCGGCCTTGTCGCCCGCCTCGCTGTCCCTTGTCATTGCCGGCATAGCGGCGATCATTCTCGGCATAAGTCTCGTCGCGGCAGTGATCGATCGGCAATCGAAAGTGAAGTTGCGGCAGCAGAAAATCCTGCTCGACGCCGCGCTCGAGAACATGTCGCAGGGCCTTTGCATGTTCGACGCGGACGGCCGCATCGTGTTGTGTAACGAACGCTACGCCACGATGATGGGTCTGCCGGCCGGCTCGCTCAAA
Organism: uncultured Pseudomonadota bacterium; assembly: GCA_963745155.1. Classification (GTDB taxonomy): domain Bacteria; phylum Pseudomonadota; class Alphaproteobacteria; order Rhizobiales; family Xanthobacteraceae; genus BOG-931. The sequence goes on from CAVUWO010000011.1 coordinate 154,899, forward strand.
GGCACATCCCTGCTCGACCTTTTGTACAAGTACCGGAAGTCCGTCGGCGAGAGTGGCGACGATGCCGAGGAGGTGTTCGAGCGCGTGATCGCGGATGCGCGCGAAGGGAAATCTCGCACCAAGGTCATAAAGACCTCGGCCGGACGAACGCTTCGCGTCGTCGACCAGCCGATGGAAAGAGGCGGCTGGGTTTCGACCTTCGAGGATATTACCGAGTGGCGCAAAGCTCAGGAGCAAATCGCCTATATGGCGCATCACGACGCGCTGACCGGTCTGGCCAATCGCACCCAACTCGTCGAAAAAATGGAGAATGCGCTTGCCGTCCTGCCGTCGCGGGGCGGCAGCATCGCCGTGCATTTCATCGATCTTGATCGCTTCAAGACCGTCAATGACACCCTCGGCCACGATGGCGGCGATTTCCTCCTCAAGACGGTTGCCGAACGCCTGCGCTCGGTGACCCGCGCCGACGACGTCGTGGCCCGGCTCGGCGGCGACGAGTTCGTCGTCGTCCAGACCGGGATCAGCGGCAAGGAAGAGGCCGAGGAGTTGGCGCGCCGCCTCACCGCTGCGGTGACCGCGCAAATGACGCTCGGGGAGCAGACGATTATTGCAACGGTGAGCATTGGAATTGCATTGGCGCCCGCGGACGGAACCAATCCGGAGCGGCTTTTGAAAAGTGCTGATCTGGCGCTGTACAAGGCCAAAGCCGACGGCCGCAACTGCACGCGGTTCTTCGTGCCCGAGATGGACGCCGAATTGCAGGCGCGATTCAAGCTTGAAAGGATAATTCGCGACGCGGTGCTGCACGATCGTTTCGAATTGCATTACCAGCCGCTGTTTGAAATGTCGGAGCGCCGCCTCATCGGCTTCGAGGCGCTCGTACGCCTGCCTGGGGAAGACGGTACGCTGATCCCGCCGCTGGTGTTCATTCCCGTTGCCGAGGACTTGCGGCTCATCGACAAGATCGGCACATGGGTGTTGCGGGAGGCGTGTCGCGCCGCCGCCACTTGGCCGGACAACCTGACCGTCGCCGTGAACCTGTCCCCGGCGCAATTCTTGGCGGGTGGCGTCAGCCACGTCGTCGCCGCCGCGCTGGAAGAGACGGGTCTCGCGGCGCATCGGCTCGAGCTGGAGATCACCGAGACCCTGCTGCTCGGTAACTCTGAAGTGATCATGTCGGAGCTGCAAACGCTCAAGGCGATGGGCGTCGCCATCGTGATGGACGATTTCGGCACCGGCTATTCGAGCCTGAGCTATCTGTGGCGTTTCCCGTTCGACAAGATCAAGATCGACCGCAGCTTCATGCAGGGCTTCGAAAAATCGAGCCGCGACGCGGGGACAGTGGTGAAAACGATCATTGCGCTCGGACGCGAGCTGAACATGCGGGTGACGGTCGAAGGCGTCGAGACCGCCACGCAGGCCGCCTTTCTCGACGCCGTCGACGGCGATCAGGTTCAGGGGTTTTTCTTCGGCCGTCCAGTTCCGGCCCGCGAGGTCGGCGCCAGCATCCTCGCCGATTTTCAGAAGAGGCACGCGGCGTCGCCGCTCGCAAATGCCCCCGAGGGCAAGCTGCGCCTCGTCAAGTCATCGGCCGAAATATAACAGGGACGGCCAGCGCGTCACGCGAGGTGCGCTACCTTGTTCCTCACCCGAACGGCGCGATGCTGGCGGCGACGGAATTGGCGATGTGCTCTTTGGTGATGACGCCGACGATCTCGGAGGGGCGGCCGCGGCCTTTGCCCTTGACCACGACCGCCATGGCGGCGTCGTGGCGGTTCATGCGCTGCACCACGTCGAACATGATGTCGCCCTCGCGCGCGATGGTGAAATTGTGCTGCGCGACGTCTTCGAAGCGCACGCCGCTATAAGCCTGTTCGACGCCGCGCCGCAGGCTGGTGTTGACGCGCACCACGCCGGCGATGTGGTTGGCGCGCGTCACCACGACGTGCTTGAAGCCGCCTTCGCTGCCGTGCTGGCGCAGGAAGGCGTCGAAGTCGGCGTCGGCGGGGAGGATTTTGACGTCGCTCTCCATCACTTCGCCGGCGCGGCGCACCAGGAACATGTTGGCGTGCAGCGCCTTGGGCACGAAATGGCCGCGGCCGACCAGCTTGATGGTGTAGATGTTCTCGGCGACAGCAGGCGGCGCACGCCGATGGCGAGCGCCACCGCGATGATCGACGGCATCACCAGGTCGTAGTCGCGCGTCATCTCGAAGATCATGGTGACCGCGGTCATGGCGGCGCCGGTGCCGCCGCCGACCATGGCCGCCATGCCGATGATGGCGCAGGTGGTGACGCCGAGCGCGTCGACCGGGTGGATCATGTTGACCACGAGGCCGAAGGCGCCGCCGATGGTCGCGCCCATGAACAGAGACGGCGAGAAAATGCCGCCCGAGGCGCCGGAGCCGAGGCTCATCGAGGTGGCCGCGAGCTTGGCGACGAACAGCAACACGAGCAGCGCCGGCACCACGAGGTCGCCGTTGAGGATCGCCTGAATCGTGGAGTAGCCGACGCCCTCGACGTAATAATGCCCGCCATGGAGCAGCAGGGCGTAGATCAGCACGCCGACCATCAGCATGCCGACGATGTTGCGCAAATAGGGATTTTCGATCAGCTCGAACACGTCCTCGGCGAGGCTGAGCCCGCGCACGAAGGCGGCCGCGGCGAGCCCGATCACGGCGCCGAGCAGCGCGTAGAGCAGCAACGCCGTCAGCGACGCGGGCGCCTGCGACGCCAACAGCGCATTGGGAATGGCGAAGGCCGGATGGATGCCGAAAAAGATGCGGCCGATGAAGGTCGCCGTTCCGGTCGCGAGCGCCACCGGCAGGAAGGTGCGCGCGCTCAATTCCGGCATCATCAGCTCGATGGCGAACATCACGCCGCCGATCGGCGTGTTGAAGGTCGCGGCGATGCCCGCGCCGGCTCCGGCGGCAACCAGCGTGATGCGCTGCCAGGGCGCCATGCGGATGACCTGGCCGAGGGTCGAACCCATCGCCGAGCCGATCTGGATGATCGGCCCTTCGCGGCCGACCGCGGCGCCGGTGCCGATCGACAGCGCCGAGGCGATCGACTTGATCACCACGACAACGGGCCGGATCACCCCCTCCTTGTAGTAGATCGCATCCATCACTTCCGGCACGCCGTGACCGCGCGCTTCCGGCGCGAAGTTGGTGATGAGAAAGGTGACGATCAGGCCGCCGATGACCGGAACGAGGATGATGAACGCGCCCCACGGCCCGGCCGGCGTGAATATGCTGGCATCGTAATCGACCACGAACTTGCCGAGGAAGGCGACGTTATGAATGAGGCCGATCAAGGCGCGGAAGACGACGGCGCCGAACCCGGCAACGATGCCGACGATAATCGCCAGCAGTGATAGCCGGACGAGCCCCATCCGCGGGGGAAATTTGATCTTCATCTGATAATCACCCTTGTCCCTCGTTTCCGCCCCATCGGGGGGAGGACCGGGAGGGGGAATTAGAGCTGCCTGATCGAGCCGAAATCGAAGGTCGAGCCTTTCGGGTTCTCGCCGACCCGTATCGTCTTATCGTCGACGAAATAATAAGGCGGCACTGGCAGGTTGTAGGGTGCCGGCACGCCGGAGTAGACGCGTCCGGCGGGATCGTATTTGGAGCCGTGACAGGGACAGAAATAGCCGCCCAGCCACCCGGTGACCGGCGAGGTCGCGTTCGGCTGCGGATAGAACATCGGGATGCAGCCGAGGTGGGTGCAAATCCCGACCAGAATGCCGTATTCGGGCTTGACCGAGCGATGCCAATTGGCGGCGTAAGGCGGCTGCTGGAGCTGCTCGGAATTGGGGTCGGAAAGCTGCGAGGTGAGCTTGGTGTTCTGCAGCATTTCGAGTGTCTGCGGCGTGCGATGAAACACGAAGATCGGGCGCTGGCGCCAGCGGATGACGACCTGTTGGCCCGGCTCGATCTTGCTCACGTCGAGATCGACGGGGCCGCCGGCGGCGAGCGTCGACGCGTCGGGGTTCATCTGGTCGATCAGCGGCACCAGGACCGCCAGGCCGCCAACCGCGGCGACGGCGCCGGTCGCGATGTAGAGGAAGTCGCGGCGCGATTCGCCCGAGTGTATCCCCGCGGGTGTGGCCAACTCGCTGCTCGCCATGATCGCGCCTTTCTGCGACGTGTGCCCCTCGGGGCTTATATGAGCGCGGCGCGGGCCGATCAAGCGTCCGCCAACGCCGTTCGCGCTTTTGCCAATGTTGCTTCGGGTGTTGCGGAGGCGTCGACCGCGGTCCAGTCGAGCGTGCCGAGATCGTAGCGCTCCTGCGCGCGCGCTACCGCCGCGTCGGCGTCGGAAGCGTCGTTGGCGCGAGCGCCGACGCGGGCGATCCGGGTGGCGAGATCCGCGGTGAGGAACAGCCCTTTGAAGCGAACCTTGGCGGAACTTGCCATATCTGCGAGGGCGGCGCGCTCATGCGCCTGGGCGAAGACGGCATCGACCACGACCGAATGGCCGGCGGCGAGGACGCGCTGTGCCTTGCCGGCGAGGATCGTATAGACCCGCGCGGTGACCTCGCCGCCATAGGCTTCGGCCGGCAGCTTCTCGGTTTCGCCGACGCCGAACAGCGCCTTGCGTTCGACGTCGGAGCGCACGACGACGGCGCCCGGCATCGGCGCAAGATCCGGCGCCAGCATCCGCGCCAGCCGCGACTTGCCGGTGCCCGACAAGCCGCCGACGGCGACACAGCGCGCTTTGGGCGGTGCGATCGCCCGCAGCGCGAAATCGAAATAGGCGCGGGCCTCCCGCGCGATTTCCGCCCGTTCCGGGGTCGGCGTCCGCGCCATCCGGGGCACGGCCACCTTGGCGCGGATCGCGGCGCGGAGCGCAAGAAAGAACGGCAGCGTCGTGAGCGCGTCGAGGTTCTCCTCGCGCCGCGCCTCGATCAGATAGCGGTTGAGCACGATGTTCGCCGCCTGGGGCAGGCCGCGTTCGAGGAGGTCCATCAACAGGAAGGCGAGATCGTAAAACACGTCGCCGGACGCGATGATCTCGCTGAATTCGATGGCGTCGAACAACACCGGCTTGGCGTCGATCAGGGCGATGTTGCCGAGATGCAGATCGCCGTGGATGCGGCGCACGAAGCCGTCGCGGCCGCGCTCGCGCAGGAACGGGACGATGCGCGCATAGGCGGCGCGACTTTTTGCCGCCAGCGCTTGGTTCGCCGCGACGGGGAAAATCTCCGGGTGCTCGGCGAACGCCGCTGCATGCTCGTCGATATAACTGCCGAGCGCCGCGATCCACGGTTCGGCATCGATCTTGGGCGCCTTGCCGTGAGCGGCGGCGACCGCGCGGCCGAGCGCATCGGCGAGTGCTTCGTCGATCGCGTCGGGGATATGATCGAGCGTGCGTGTCTCGTCGAACCGTCGCATCTCGACCGCCCACTCCACCGGCGTCCCGGACCCTCCGATCGCGAGCCTGCCGTCCGCCTCCCGCGTGATCGGCGTGACGCCGCGATAGATTTCCGGCGCGTAAGGCGCGTTGACGGCGAGCTCGGCCTCGCAGGCGGCCTTGCGTTTCTCCAGCGTCGAATAATCGAGGAACGGAAAGCGCACCGCACGTTTCTTTTTCAAGACGCGGTCGCCGGCGAGGAAAACCGAGGCTGCATGGGTGTCGATGCGCTTGACCTTGGTGCCGCCATGGGTGGCGGCGTCGCCGAGAAAGGCCAGCACTTCGTCCTGATTGTCCGCCGCGTCCGTCATGCCGCCCATGCCTTTAGTGCAATTTCACTTTTGCGCCCAATAGTGCCATGGAAAAACTGCACGAAGGAGACGCCGATGCGCGGCAAGGACAATGCACGGACCGCCGCCGAGGTTCTGGTCGATCAGCTGCGCATTCACGGCGTCGAGCACGTGTTCTGCGTCCCCGGCGAGAGCTACCTCGCGGCGCTCGATGCGTTCCATGACAGCGCGATCGCCGTCACCGTGTGCCGGCAGGAGGGCGGCGCGGCGATGATGGCGGAGGCGGTGGGCAAGGTGACCGGCCGGCCCGGCGTCTGCTTCGTCACCCGCGGGCCGGGCGCCACCAACGCCTCGCCCGGCATTCACGTCGCGCGCCAGGAACTCGACGCCGCTCGTCATGTTCGTCGGCCAGGTCGCGCGCGACATGCGCGAGCGCGAGGCGTTTCAGGAACTCGATTACCGCGCTGTGTTCGGCTCGATGACCAAATGGGCGACGGAGATCGACGATCCAGCCCGCGTGCCGGAAATCGTCTCGCGCGCCTTCCACACGGCGGCCAACGGCCGGCCGGGGCCGGTGGTGATCAGTCTGCCCGAGGATTTTCTGGTCGAGCGCGTTACGGTCGACGACGCGCCGCCGTTCGCGCCGATCGAGACCTCGCCCGGCGCGGCGGAGATGGGCAAGCTCGGACAACTCCTCGCCGCCGCGCGGGCCCCGATCCTGTTGCTCGGCGGCAGCCGCTGGTCGCAGGCGGCGTGCGATGCCGTGGCGCGGTTCGCGAAGAAGCACCAGCTGCCGGTCGCCACCACGTTCCGCCGCCTGCATCTGTTCGATGCGCTGCATGAAAGTTACGCCGGCGACCTTGGCATCGGCCCCAATCCGAAACTGGTCGAGCGCATCAAATCCGCCGATCTCGTCGTGCTGATCGGCGGCCGCATGGGCGAACTGCCGTCGCAGAGCTACGAATTGTTCGACATCCCGCGGCCGCAGATGACGTTCGTCCATGTGCATCCCGGCGCCGAAGAACTCGGCCGCGTCTACAGTCCGCATCTCGCGATTAACGCGACGCCGACGGCGTTCGCGGCCGCGCTCGATGCGCTCGACGTGCCGGCGGCGGTGCGCGGTGACGCCGCCGGCGCCCATGCCGATTATCTCGCCTGGACGGAAACGCCTACGGAACAGCCCGGCAACGTCAATCTCGGCGCGGTGATGGTGTGGTTGCGCGACAACCTTCCCGCCGACGCCATCCTTTGCAACGGCGCCGGCAATTACGCTGCGTGGATCCACCGCTTCTTTCGTTTCCGCCGCTTCGCCCAGCACGTCGCTCCGACCTCGGGCTCGATGGGCTATGGCGTTCCCGCCGCGGTCGCGATGAAGCGGCTTTATCCCGAGCGCCCCGTCATCTGCATCGCCGGCGACGGCGACTTTCTGATGAACGGCCAGGAGTTCGCGACCGCCGTGCAGTATGGCCTGCCGATCATCGTCATCATCGCCGACAATGGCCTCTACGGCACCATCCGCATGCACCAGGAGCGCGAATATCCCGGCCGCATCATCGCGACCGACCTGCACAATCCCGACTTTGCCGCCTACGCTCGCGCCTTCGGCGGCTTCGGCGTCTCGGTCGAGCGGACGGAGGATTTTCCCGCCGCGTTCAAGGAAGCGCAGGCCGCGGGCAAGCCGGCGATCATCCGCCTCGCCATCGATCCCGAGGCGATCACGCCGATGACGACGCTTTCCAAGATCCGGGCGAAGTCGGTGGCGGCGAAGGGTGAATAGGGCGGGAGCCAAGCCTGACTGTCCTCGTCCTCGACATCGTCTCGGTAACCGCCGATTTATCATTAGTTCCGTAAGCCTTGAATTCGGCGGACCTCCAGCGCTGCGCGGCGGTGCGCCACGCAACATGCGGGAGTTCATGATGGTCGCGCCAAGCCGATGGTTCGCAGTGCTGATCCTGACGATCGGCAGTATCGCTCAGGCCCTGTCCGCCGAGCAAAGCGGAGGCGTTCCCGTCGCGTCGGGCGTCAGCTATGAATTGATCGGTCGCTGGGACGTCGACAAACTCAATCATATCCTCGAGGTGGACGCGCCAAAATTCTTCGGCGTCGCCGTCCCCTACACGCCTGCGCGCAACGCGGTGCGGCTCTATCGCATCACCTATGCATCGGTGATCCCCGAGCGCGGCAACACGCCGACCATCGCCTCCGGTCTGCTCGCCGTTCCCGATACCGCCGGCGTGAGCTTTCCCATGCTCTCCTATCAGCACGGCACGGTCTACGGGAAAGAGGAGGTACCGTCCTTCCCCGATCAGTCGCCTGAAACACAGCTCGCACTCGCCCAGTTCGCCGGCCAGGGCTACGTCGTCATCGCTGCCGATTATCTCGGCATGGGACGCTCGCAGGAGCCCGAAGGCTACCTGGTGAAGGCCAGTCATCAGCAGGTGACCTACGACATGTTGATGGCGAGCCGTGCGGTGCTCGAACACATGAAGCTCTCGACCTCCAAACTTTTTCTTGGCGGCTGGTCGCAGGGCGGCTTCGTGACCATGGCCTTTTTGGAAAAGCTGGAGAATACGGGCGTGCCGGTGGCGGCGGCCGCGACCGCGAGCGCGGCGGTCGACGGTTTCGCCACGCTGAGCGGCTTTCTCGACTTCCCGCGGCCGAACGATGCGAGCTGGGTGTCGACGCTGTTCATCCTGACGGGTTTCGCGTTCGAGAACTATTACGGCGTGCCGGGTTTGGCGCGCTCTCTCATCAACGATGCCTATTACGTGGTGTCGCGCAAAGCCTATGAAAAACAACCTTTCGATGCCAACGAGATTCCGACCGACCTGCACAAGCTGATACGGCAAGACTATTTCGATCCGCAATTCTTTGCCGCCTCGGCCTATGGGCGGCTGTTGGCTGAAAAGACCAATGCCTATCGTTGGGTCATCAAAAGTCCGGTCCGCAATTATTATGGCGCTGCGGACGAGGTCATCTCGCTTGGGCAAGGCCAACTCGTCATGGCCTATCAGCGTGCCATCGGCGGCGGCAATACGCAGGTGGAAGCCATTTGCACCGGAGCGACCGATCATCGCGGCACTTACGCCACGGCCGTGCCGCTCTGGAAGGCTTGGTTCGACGGCCGGTGAGGCGCGTGAACGCGGGCGCTGAATCTCGCTTCAGCTTTTTGCTATAATTCTTTAGCGATTCCCGTCGCAGTTTCTTGGCGGGTTCCCCTCCGCGAGCCGCAATGCCGTATCGCCGCACCGAGAACGTCGCCCGCCGGCTTGCGGCCCGCCGCGACGCTATCCTGGCCGCAGCGCTGCAGGCAACGAGCGAGGGCGGCATGGCGGCGGTGCAGATCGCGCCGGTTGCTGCCCGCGCCGGCATCGCGGCAGGCACGGTCTATCGCTATTTCCCGGCCAAGATCGACCTTGTCGCCGCGCTGATCGACGAAATCGCGCGGCGTGAGATCGGCGCAGTGCGGCGCGCCGCCGATGCCGCGCCGGGTCCGTTGTCGGCGCTGGCCGCGGCGATCGGGAGCTCCGCGTCGTGGGCGCTGGCGAACCGCCGCCTCGCATTCGCGGCGTTGGCCGAGCCGGTCGAGCCCGAACTTGATGCCGTGCGGCTGACGTTACGCCAGGCGCTGGCGGCGGAGCTTGCCGGGCGCATCGCGGCCGCCGCCGCGGGTGGCCATCTGCCGGAGCAGGACGCGGCGCGCGGGGCGGCGGCGCTCACCGGCCTGATCGTCGAGGGGCTGATCGGTCCTTTGGCGCCCGATGCGGCCGGCCGCGAGCGCGACGTGGTGCAGTCGCTGACACTCACCGCCTTGCGCGCGCTCGGCGTTGCCGACGCGCGCGCCCGCGGCCTCGTGGTGCAGACGCGGCTGCCGGCGATGCCTGATCAGCCCGCGCCGTGAACGGCCTTCTCGATCGCCGCGATCAACTGCTCCGGCCGGAACGGCTTTTGCAGATAGGCGACGCCGGTCAATCCCGACGCCGTGGTGAGAATGTCGAGCGCGGTCTCGCCGTAGGTACCGCCGGAGATCACGACGATCGGCAGGCGCGGTGCGCGGCGGCGCAACTCTTTGATCAGCGTCATGCCGTCCATTTCCATCATGAACACGTCAATGATCGCGACATCGAAGGCGTTTTGATCGAACGCCCGCAAGCCCTTAGGGCCGGTCTCGACGGCGACCACGTCGTAATTGTTGACCTCGAGAGCAGTTTTGATGGCGGCACGCACGTGGCTGGTGTCGTCGACGACCAGAACTCGCATGACCCATACGCCCATTGCGCCGGCACTGTGCCGTTGTTTTTGCTTATTGCGCGCGGCAGTACGGTAACAACGAGATGCCACGAAAGTGCTAATTGATGCAAGCTGCGGCGTCGGTAGAAACACCTACAAATGTTTCGATAATGATGGCGCGGAGAATAGCGCGGGCAGCTGTGTTCATCGCCGCCCCCGCGCGAGCGAAAGGCGCGATGTCGCGGGTGCCGCCCGCGTCCGGAAGATCCAGTCAGGCCGCGGCGCGAACGGCCTCGTTCATCGCCGCGATCAACTGGTCCGGCCGGAACGGCTTCTGCAGATAAGCGAGGCCGGAAAAGCCGGAGGTCGTGGTGAGAATTTCGATGGTCACCGCGCCGTAGGTGCCGCTAGAAATCACGACGATCGGCAGATGCGGCGAGCGGCGGCGCAATTCCTTGACCAGCGCGATGCCGTCCATTTCCGGCATGAAGATGTCGATGATCGCGACATTGAACACCGCGTGCCCGAACGCTCGCAGCCCGAGCGGGCCGTTTTCGACGGCGACGACGGCGCAGCCATTCGCCTCGAGCGCGCTCTTGATCGCCGCGCGGACGTGATGCGTGTCGTCAATGACCAGAACGCGCATGTCTCGCCTCCCGTGGCGCAAGCCGCCGGGATTGCATCCCCCGCCGCGCGCCGAGAGCTAACGAAGACGTGTCGCGGAGGTTTCCGCGCTCGGTCGGCTTTCCCGATAAAGCGTAAACGTAGGCTTGCGGCGCGACCTCGAGCGGGGTCGCGCCGGTTCCGCCTCTCCGGCTTCGCCGGCGGCAACGACCTATGAGGCCTGCCGCAGCCTCACGGCCTCGCGTAAATGCGGGAAGCGTTCGGTCAGCAGCGATCCGGGATAGTAGGTCGGCGCGAACGCCGGGTGAGCGCGGATGGCCTTGTACCAACGCTGTACCCGAGGCAAGTCCTGCCACGCGTCGTCCCGCCCGAGATCGGCCATGCGCACGATCGCCGGCATGACCGAGATATCCGCCAGCGAGAGATCGGCACCGCCGAGCCAAGGGCCGCCGCTCTGCGCGATCTCGGCATCCATGCGTTCATAGGTTCGCCGCAGCCGCGCCAGCGCCGCGTCCATGTCCTTCTGCGGAAATCCGGTGCGACCCATGGCCAGCATGAACTCCCTGCGCAGCGGTTTGGATTCCGCAAAGGCGACGAACTCCTGCTCGCTCATCGCTGCAAAGCGCGGCAGGAACGCGAGGTTGAAGGTGGGCACGCGCACCGCCGGCGCCGGCATTTCGTCGATGAAACGCATCAAAGCGCGCATCTTTGCGCGCGCGACCGGATCGCGGGGCGTGAAACTTGACGGCGACGGGGCAACCTCGTCGAGATATTCGATGATGACCGAGGAATCGGTCACGATCGCGCCGTCGTGATCGAGCGTCGGCACCACCCCGTTGGGATTGAGCGCCAGGTAGCCGGGCTGGAGCTGGTCGCCGGCCAGGAGGTCGAGCTTGACCTCGGTGAACGGCAATTGCTTGGCGTTGAGCACGAAACGGACGCGCTGGCTGCAGGTCGATTGCGGCGCGTTGTAGAGCATAAAGGCCATAGGGTCAGTCCTTTTTGTTGTTTTCGGCCGTAAGCAAATGGCCGGCTCGGAGCCGGCCATTATTTCGTTGTTATTGCCTGCTTGCCGTTGGCCTGAAGGGCTTCAGCTGCCAGAGCCGGAGATGACCTCGCCGAACAGCTTCCAGGTCGTGCCGTCGAACTTCTGCAGCTGCATCTGCTTGATCGGCGCGAAATCGTCGGCGCTGGTCGACACCGTGATGCCGGGCAGCAGCATCGGCAGCTTCTCGTCGTGGATCGACGCCGCCTGCTTCATGATGTTCTCGCGCGTGAGGTTGTCGCCGGCGGCCTTGAGCACCGCGACCATGGTCTGCGACACGCCATAGCCGACGACGTTGAGGGCGTCGGTGACATTGGCCGAGGAATTGTACTTCTTCATCCAGTCGAGCCACGCTTTGTATTCCGGCGTGCCCTGCCATTGCGGGTCGGTCGGGTCCTTGCCGTAGGCCGCCGAGATGATGCCGACCGCCTTTTCGGGCCCGGCGGGTTTGAGCACCGCGCCGACCGAGTTCGACACGTTGGTCAGGAAGAGCGTCGGCTTCCACCCGATGTCGTAAACCTTGCGGATCGCCTGGGCGGCGAATTTCGGCGTCGCCGCGATCAAAAGGACGTTGGCGCCGGTTCCCTGCAAGGCGACGATCTGAGAGTCCACAGTCGGGTCGGTGGTCTCGTAGGACTTGGTGGCGATGATCAGCTTGTCGGCCTTGTCGCCGAGCCCTTCGCGCAGGCCGATCAGATAGTCTTTGCCGAAATCGTCGTTCTGATAAAGGACCGCGATCTTGGCGTCCGGCAGGTTCTTGAGGATGTAGCTGGCGTAGATCCGCGCCTCGATGCGGTAGCTCGGCTGCCAGCCCATGGTCCAGGGAAAGTGCTTCGGATCGTTCCACTTGTCGGCGCCGGTGGCGACGAACAGCTGCGGCACCTTGTTGTCGTTGAGATAGGCGCGAATGGCGCTGTTCGACGGCGTGCCGAGCGTATCGAACAGGAACAGCACTTGGTCCTCCTCGACCAGCTTGCGCACCTGCTCGACGGTCTTGGGCGGGCTGTAGCCGTCGTCGAGGGAGATGAAGTTGATCTTGCGGCCGTTGATGCCGCCCTGCTCGTTGATCATGGCGAAGTAGGCGGCGTTCGATCTGCCGATGGTGCCGTAGGCCGAGGCCGGACCGCTGTACGGCATGGTGTTGCCGATCTTGATCTCGCTGTCGCTGGCGCCGGGTCCGTATTGGCCGGCGGCGAGCGCGAGCCCGGTCGCCAGAACGAGACCGGCCGCGGCGAGGCCAGCTGGAACTATTGCTTTCCGTGTCATGCGCGCTTCCTCCTGTTGCAATCTTGTTTCACTTGCCTCGGCCGGTTGCCGCCGTCGCGTCCCGCTGACCTCCCGATCCCGGAATCACGTCGCCGAAAAGCTTCCAGCCGTTGCCCTCGAATCTCTGCAACTGCATTTGTTTGATCGGAGCATAGTCGTCGGGGCCGGTCGAGATGGTGATGCCGGGGAGCAGCATGGGCAGCTTCAGCTCATGGAGGCTGGCGGCATTTTTCATCACATTGGCGCGGGTGAGATCATCGCCGCTCGCTTCGAGCACGGCGACGAGCGTCTGTGCCGTGCTGTAACCGTAAACGGTGAAGACGTCGGCAAGGTTGGCCGAGGGATTGTACTTCTTCATCCAGTCGAGCCACGCCTTGTATTCGGGAGTGCCCTGCCATTGCGGGTCGGTCGGGTCCTTCAGGTAGGCCGCGGAGATGACCCCGTCGGCTTTCTCGACCCCGGCCGGCTTCATTACCGTTGTGACCGACGTGGAGATGGAATTGAGAAACCGCGTGGGGTGCCAGTCGATGTCGTAGACCTTGCGAATCGCCAGCGTGGTGTATTTGGGAATCGCCGCGATCAAGAGAACGTCGGCGCCGCTCGCGTGCAGCGCGACGATCTGCGAAGTCGATGGTCGGATCTGTGGTCTCATAGGACTGCATGGCGACGATCATCTTGTCGGCCTTGTCGCCCAGCGCGGCGCGCAGCCCGATCAGATAGTCCTTGCCGAAGTCGTCGTTCTGATACAGCACGGCGATCTTCGCGGCCGGCAGCTTATCGAGAATGTAGCGGCCATAGATGCGCGCCTCGGTGCGATAGCTCGGTTGCCAGCCCGTGGTCCAGGCAAAATGCTTGGGATCGTTGAATTGGCCGGCGCCGGTGGCGACGAACAGTTGGGGTACCTTGTTGTCGTTGAGGTAACCGCGGATGGCGAGACTTGTCGCCGTGCCGAGCGTCTGGAACATCGCCAGCACCTCGTCTTCCTCGACCAGCTTGCGCACCTGCTCGACGGTCTTCGGCGGACTGTAGCCGTCGTCGCGGCTGAGAAAGTCGATCTTGCGGCCGTGGATGCCGCCCTGGTCGTTGATCATGGCGAAGTAGGCGGCCAGCGCCTTGCCGATGGCGCTGTAGCCCGACGCCGGGCCGCTATAGGGCAAGGTGTTGCCGATCTTGATTTCGGTGTCGCTGACGCCCGGTCCGTATTGGCCGGCGGCCAGAGCGAGCCCGCCCGCGAGCAATAAGCCGGCCGCCGACAAGCCGGCCGTGATCGCTTTTGGCGCCATCACGGACTGTCCTCCCTTTGTGCGCTTCGCCATTTGTACGCCTCGTTATTGTCTCAGCGCCGCGTTGTGCGGTTTAATTCGCCGCAACAAACGGCGCAACAAAGGCCCGAGCGAACCGACGACGCCACGCGGCATCGCGTACATGAACAGCAGCATCGCCAGTCCGTAGACCGCCCACGGGGCGGCGTCGGAAATGTCGTTGGCGAGATTGGGTACGAATTGAATGAACAGCCCGCCGACGATGGCGCCGCCGATGGTGGCGATGCCGCCGACGGCGGAGCCTACCAGAAACGACAGCGACAGGAAGACGCTATAGCCTTCCGGCGACACGTAGCCGATGACGATGGCGGCGAGCGCGCCGGCGACGCCGGTGAACATGGTCGAGGTGCCGAACGCCAGCGTCTTGTAGCGGGCGGTCGGAATGCCCATTGCCGCCGCCGCGATCGGATGATCGCGGATCGCGACCAGCGCGCGGCCGGTGCGGCCGTGCAGCAGATTGGCGGCGACCCGCATCGCCAGAACGAGAATGACCAGCACGACGAAATAGAGCCAACGATCATGATCGAGCCCGAGCCCCGCCGGCGGCTTCACCTTGATCAGATTGATGCCCTGTACGCCGCCGGTCCAGGTGTCGAAGTATTTGAGAAATTGCGGCACGGCGACCGCCATCGCCAAGGTGACGAGGGCGAGATAAGGCCCCTCGAACCGCAACGCCGGCAGGCCGAACAGGACCCCGAGCACGAACGACACCAAGGCCGCCGGCGGCAGCGTCGCCCAGTACGGCACGCCGTAATGGTGCATGAGGATCGCGGTGGTATAAGCCCCGGCGGCGAAAAAGCCGCCGTGGCCGAGCGAGATCTGGCCGTTGTAGCCGGTCAATATGTTGAGGCCGAGGACGGCGATGGCGTAGATCATCACCATCGTCAATTCGAACACCTGATATTTGCTCGCCGCGAACGGCAGCAGCGCGGCGAGCGCGATGGCGACGCCGGCCGCGAGCCAGCGCCAGGCGCCGATGCTGAGGCCGGCATAACGCCCGGTGTCGATATCGTCGGCGGTGAGCGCGAGGACGCTTTTCATCATCTAAACCCGCCGCACAATGGCCGTGCCGAACAGTCCGTTCGGCCGCAGCACCAGGACGACGATGATCAAGGCGAGCGCCACGGTGAGCTTGAGCTGGCTGGCGATCAGATAGGTGCCGACCAGATTCTCGGTGACGCCGACGAGCAGGCCGCCGACCACCGCGCCGACCGGGCTCGTAATGCCGCCGAGCAGCGCGCCGGCGAAGGCGTACAACAGAACGCCGCTCATCATGTTGGGATCGAGGAACAAGACCGGCGCCACCATGATGCCGGCGGTGGCGCCGATCAGCGCGGCGAGGCCCCAGCCGATCGCCAGCATGCGGCCGACGCGGATGCCGCACAGCCGGGCGGATTCCGGATTCTGCGCGGCCGCGCGCATGGCGAGCCCCGTGGTGGTGAAGCGGAAGAACGCGAACAGGAGCGCGAGCATGATCAACGTGACCGCGATGACGCCGAGGTCGCGCGTCGTCATCAGCGCGCCGAGCACCGGGCGGTCGGGGAACGGGCTCGGGAAGTCCTGCACGGTGTAGGTGAAGAGGAAGCCGGCGAGCGAATTGAAGATCAGCAGGAGGCCGATGCAGACGACGACGGCGGCGAATACCGGCGCATTCTCCACCGGCCGCACGATGATGCGCTCGATCGCCATGCCGCCGAGAAACGACACCGCGAGCGTAATCACGAAGGCGGCCCAGAACGGCAATCCGGCGTTCACCAGCGTCCAGGCGATGTAGGTCGAAAACATCGCCATCTCGCCTTGCGCGAAGTTCACCAGTTCGGTCGAGCGGTAGATCATCACCAGCGCGAGCGCGAGGCTCGCATAGACCGCGCCGCTGGCGAGCCCGGAGAACACTTGCTGCAGGAATTCGTGCATCGTCAAATCCGTCAATAGGCCGTTCAATAGCCGAGATAGGAGCGGCGGATCTGC
The DNA here is from genome assembly GCA_963745155.1 of uncultured Pseudomonadota bacterium. Classification (GTDB taxonomy): domain Bacteria; phylum Pseudomonadota; class Alphaproteobacteria; order Rhizobiales; family Xanthobacteraceae; genus BOG-931. The sequence continues at coordinate 171,061 of CAVUWO010000011.1, forward strand.
GGATCGTCGGCAAGCTCTTTCGCCGTTCCCGCCGCGACGACGTATCCGGTCTCGATCAGATAGGCGTGGTCGGCGAGTTCGAGCGCGAGCGTCGCGTTCTGCTCGACCAGGAGCACGCTGACACGCTCTTCCTTTCTGATCCGCTCGACGATTCCGAAAATGTCCTCGACGACGCGCGGGGCAAGCCCGAACGACGGCTCGTCGAGCACCAGAAGCCGCGGCGCCATCATCAGCGCGCGGGCGATGGCGAGCATCTGCTGCTGGCCGCCGGAGAGCGCGCCGGCCTGGAGGCGGCGCCGCTCGGCAAGGATCGGAAAATAGCCGTACATGCGCTCGATATTGGCGTCGCGGCCGGCGGGGCGGGTGTAGGCGCCGAGACGCAGATTCTCCTCGACGGTGAGGCCGATGAAGGTGCCGCGGCCTTCCGGCACATGGGCGACGCCCAGGCTGGCGATCGCCTCGGTCGAGCGGCCTTGCAGCGGCGCGCCGGCGAACACGATATCGCCTTCGCAGCGGACCATGCCGCAGATGGCGCGGAGCGTCGTTGTCTTGCCGGCGCCGTTGGCGCCGAGCAGCACCGCCATGCCGCCGTCCTCGACCGCGATATCGATGCCGTGCAGCACCTCGGATTGGCCGTAAAACGCCTTGAGCGCGGTGAGCTGCAGGATCGGCGCCATCAGTGCCGTTTCCCCAGATAGGCTTCGGTGACGGCCGGATTGTTGCGCACCGCCTCGGGCGTCCCGTCGGCAATGACGCGGCCGAAATTGAGCACCACGACCTGATCGGACAGGCCCATGACCAGACCCATGTGATGCTCGACCAGAAGCACGGTGATGCCGAGCCGGTCGCGGATCGAACGGATGAGCGCGCCGAGCTCGGCGACTTCATCGTGATTGAGCCCGCCGGCCGGCTCGTCGAGCAGCAACAGGAGCGGCTTGGCCGCGAGCGCGCGGGCCAGTTCGACGCGCTTCTTGGCGCCGAGTGAGAGGCTCGCGGCGGGCCGACCCGCCAGTGCTTCAAGGCCGACAAAGGCGAGCATGACGCGCGCATTGTCTTCCAGTTCGCGCTCCTCGCGCCGGCGCGAGGGCAGGGTCACCGCGTCGCGAAAAAGGCCGCTGCGGCCGCGGGCGTGGGTGCCGACCTTGACGTTGTCGATGACCGACATCGAGGCGAACAAGGCCGGCGCCTGAAAGGTGCGCCCGACGCCGAGCGCGGCGATGTCCGACGGCGCGGCGCGGTCGAGCGACCGGCCGTTGAGCTTGATGTCGCCGCGGTCCGGCCGGTAAAGCCGGCTCAGGCAATTGAACAGCGTGGTCTTGCCGGCGCCGTTCGGACCGATCAGGCCGACGATGCGGCCCGCGGTGACGGCAAAGCGCACGTCCTCGAGCGCGATGATGCCGCCGAAGCGCATCGTCAGGTCGGCGATTTCCAAAAGCGGCGGATCAGCGCCGGCTTGGGCGCGGACGAGCGCATCGGACGCAACTTCGCTCATGCGGGCCGAACCGCCATCGGACTTGATCCTCCGCGCCCCTGTGTTCCCTTGTTTTTATGCCCGCCAGCTGCGGCATGGAGGCGCCGAGCCGGCAGGTGACCAAGGGGCGGAGAAAACGTGGCATGCCGCCTGTCGGCGCGTCAACGAGGCTGCGGCGTTATTCTTGCGCCAGATGAGCTCGGACAGCGCCTGCTGAGCGCGGCAATCGCTGCGCTCAGTGCGACATCAGAACCGGCGCCGTCATCGAGCGGAAGATGCTGCGGGTGACGCCGCCGAGCACGAACTCGCGCAGACGGGAGTGGCCGTAGCCGCCCATGACGATGAAATCAGTGCCGGCGTCGGCGGCATGCGACAACAGCGCGTCGGCGACGTCGATGTCGCCGGAAACGGTGCGGTTGACCTCGACCTTGAGGCCGTGGCGGGCAAGGTGCCCTCCCATGTCGGCGCCTTCGATCTCGTCCTGCTTGCCGCGCTCGTTGGCGAAGATGATCAATTCGACGCGGCCGGCCTTCTGCAGCAGCGGCATAGCGTCGGCGATGGCGCGGGTCGCCGCGCGGCTGCCGTCCCAGCAGGCGAGCACGTTGTCGAGCTTCAGCGGCGCCTTCTGGATATAGGGCACGATGATCACCGGACGGCCCGATTCGAACAGGGCTGATTCGGCGATCATTTCCTCGACCGCGCTGGTCTCCGGCTCGGCCTGGCCGACGACGGCGAGGTCGAAGCGCCGCGCCAGGCGGCCGAACTGGTCGCCGGCGCCGGAAAAGCTGGCGCTGAGCGTGAGCGCCTCGGACGAGACGCCGGCGCTCGCCGCCGCCTTGTTGAAACGCTCGATCGCGGCCTGCGCCGCGGTCATGTTCTCGCGCTCCTGCATCTCGATGACGTCGGCCGGGATGTAGCCGGCGCCGGAGACCGGAACGATCGGGTCGTAGAGGAACGCGAGCCCCGCGATATGGGCCTCGAACGTAGCGGCGATCGAGACCGCGAAATCGCCGGCCGGTCCCGCGCGTTCGCCGACGCCGAGATTGACGATAATGTCTTTGATCAGGGAACCGTCTTTGGTCATGGCAGCGTCTCCTCGCGCCGGTTAATGGCCCGGCGACCATCGAAATCGATCGAGCAACGACGTTATGTCACGGCGGCGCGCGGTCCTGCCTTGAGGCAAATCAAGTGCCCGGCGCGGTTACTTCTTAATGTTGCCCTCGGCGTCGAACTGCTTGAGATAGGCCCATATATCGTCGATGTCTTCCTGATGCTTGAGGCCGGCAAAGGTCATCTTGGTGCCCGGAATTTTCGCCTTGGGATCCTTGATGTACTCCTTGAAGTTCGCCTCGTTCCAGACGATGCCGGAATTCTTGTTGGCGTCGGAGTAGTTGTAGCTGGCGACGCTGCCGGAATGACGGCCGTCGAGGCCGTCGAGCTCCGGTCCGACCAGGTTCTGGGCGCCCGGGCCGACGCGATGGCAGGGGCTGCAATATTTCTTGAACACAACCGCGCCCTTGTCCGCGTCCTGGGCCAGCGTCACACCCGCCGATACGGCGACCAGCGCGGCCGCCGCGACCCCCGCGATCAGTGCCTTGACCATCCTGTCTCTCCTTCGCCCGTGGCGTCGGACCGCGGTGGCGGCCCCGGTGGCCGCGCCGCTCCGACGATAAATTCGCGCCACAACCAAGCGGCCCGCAAGGTGCGTGTCAACGCCAAATTCGCGCTGGCGTGCATCGGGCGCGACGCCATGGCGCAGGCCCGCGACGGCTGTGTCTACTTGACGAAGCTGAGGTACGAGGCGAGCGCCTCGATCTGGTTCGGGGACAGTTTGCGGGCAATGTGAGGCATCGGACGATCCAACGCCCCTTGATAACCTTCGTCCCACTGTTGGAGACGCCGCTTCACGTAAGAATAAGCGAGGCCGCCCAGGCGGGGAATTTCTTCGGCGCCCTCGGCGTCCGGGCCGTGACAGGCAATGCAGGCCGCGATGTAGGATTGAGGCACCCCATCCCGATAGATGGCTCTTCCTTCTGCGGCGCGCTCCCGGTCTCCGTCATTGGCGGCACGCACAGGCAATGAGGAAAAATACATAGCGAGACTGGAAACCGCCTGCGGGCTGAGATTGCCGGCAGCGCCCCACATATATTGTTTCGAGAACGGACCGTTCCGCGTGTGTTCTCGAAAGCTCATCATTTGATTTTCGATATATCGTGGCCTCTGTCCGGCCAAGCGCGGCGCCGGCGTATAGCCTTGCGCCGAGCCGCCGTGGCACCAGGTGCAATTGCGGATCGCTGGGCTCTCGGCATGGCTCAGCGACCCGCAGAGCGCCGAGCCCATGACAGCCAGGGCCGCTATCGTTAACCCGATGTATCTCATGGCCTGATTTCCATTGGCCCGATTTCCATTGGACCCGATATCCATGCGTTGCGCCTGTTGCCGGCCCCGCCGCGCGAAAAGCTACTTCAGTTCGCTGACAAAGGCCGCGATTGCCTCGATTTGCTGTTTGTTCAGGCTGTGCGCGATCGGCTCCATCGTCGCCGAGGTGTCGGGCTTGCTCCGGTCTTGGCCGCGCTCCTTGTCCCAATTCGTCAGTGTTCTGACGACATAAGGATAGAGTTGCCCCGCCAGACGAGGAACTTGCCGCCTGCCCGTTGCTTCTGGGCCGTGACAGGCGGCGCACGCCGCGATGTTCGCCTCCGGCAGGCCGTCTTCGAAGATTTTCCTGCCTAAAGCCGCGCGCTCCTTCGGCGCCCCGTCGACGGGGGCCGGATTGAAGGCGTGAAAGTTCGCGGCGAGCGCAGCTATCATCGCCGGGCTCAACACGTGCGCGACGCCGAACATGATGCTGTTGGCGCGCCGACGCTCGATGAAGGCCTGCAGCTGATTCTTGAAGTATTCCAGTTGCTGCCCGGCGAGCCGCGGTATCGGAAAGAAGCCGCGGTAGCCGCGCCCGGACGGTCCGTGACAGTCCTGGCAATATTCGATGCTGGCCTCGACGTCGCCCCTGGATTCGGCGGCGTTGACGACGCCGGCCGCCAAAGCAATGACAGCCGCCAAAAGCGCCGCCGCGCACGACCGCCGTGCGCGAAAGCTTCGAAAGGGTGCGATGGGCTTCATGATCCGGGCCAAATTGTCATTCCAGATAATTGAGATAGGCTGCCACCGCCTTGATTTGCTGTTCGGTCAGGCTGTGCGCGATCGGTTGCATGATGGCCGAGGTATCCGGCTTCGACGGGTCTTGACCGCGCTCCTGGCTCCAATGCGTCAGCTTGTTGAAGATGTAGTCGTTGAGCTGTCCCGCCAGACGCGGAAATTCGCCGCCGCCCTTGGCCTCCGGGCCGTGGCATGACGCGCACGCCGGCACGTCGCCTTCGCCGTCCTGGTAGATTTTCTTGCCTGCCGCCACAAGCTCTTTGGGGGCGCCGCCGATGGGTTTTGGATCGAGCGATTGGAAATGCGCGGCGAGCGCCGTTACCATGGCCGGGCTCAAGACGTGCGAGACGTTGAGCATGATGTTGTTGGTGCGTCGCCGCTCGTCGAAGGCACGGAGCTGATTTTTGATGTAGTCCGGTTGCTGCCCGGCGAGCCGCGGTATCGGAAAAAAGCCGTCATAGCCTTGGCCGGACGGCCCGTGGCAGGATTTGCAGTAGGCGGCCTTGGCCTGCAATTCGTGCGGTGCCACGGCGGCCTTGCCGGCATCCTCCGCGCGCGCCGGCGCGGCGAGGCAGGTCGCCAGAATGGCCGCGGAAGCGACCAAATGCATGCCGCGCAAGAAGGTTGGGTCCGAGCGCCGGCGTTCTTCATTAGAAGCGGTCGAGCGGCGCGGCTGATCCGAACTTATCATGTTTCCACCACCAGACGCGCTGCCAAAGGCATTGCGGCCGGCCCTAAGTCGGGTTGCGGCGCTCTCAAGGCGACCAACCGAGATCACCGCCGACGCGGAAGTTGAGGCCTAGCTTCACGATCTGAACGGTTTGATTGATGTTCAAGGGACCCGCGGTGCCGCTGACTGCGTCGGTGAACGTCACGCTTTGCGTGCCGAAGCCGTAATAGTCGTATTCGAGCTTGATCGACCAATCGGTCGACAGCGCCCATTCGATGCCGGCGCCGACGGTCCAGCCGAAGTGGTCCTCCGATGCCGTGGCATTATACGCGCCAAGGACGTCCGCCACGGTGTAATTATCGCTCGCCCAGGCGACGCCGGCTTTGACGTAGGGCAGCCAGCGGCCGTATGCGTAGCCGATGCGCGCAGTGCCGCTGGTGAGCAGATTCGTTGTATCGCTGAACGTTGCATTGTCGCCGGTCACCGGGGCCAAGGCGCTGCCGCTTATGTTGCCACCGGCCGCGTAACCTTCGATGCCGAGAACCCAGCCGGAGGCGAACTGATAATCGCAGCCGAGTTGTCCGCCGAGCATGTAGCCGTTGATGTCGAGGCTGGCCGAACTGGGGCCGCCGAGTCCGCCGAGGAATCCGGCGCTGTCGGTCAGGTCCTTCTGTCCCAAACCGCCGCCGACGTTGGCGCCGGCGTAGCAGCCGGTCCACGCGAACGGCGCGGGCTCCGGCGGCGCTTTGAGCGGCACGCCGAGATCGGCGGCAAAGGCCGAAGCGCTCAACAGCGATAATGCCGTGACTGCTAGCAATGTTGCTTTCATGCGGTCCTCGGCATCGCTACATGGCCATCCACAGATAGAGATACAGCGTATTATTGTCCGACGCGCCGGCGCTGGTGCCGTTGAACTCGGTGTACGCGGTATATTGCAGTCCGATGCGGACGTTGAACCAGGGCCATCCTGGCGCCTGACTGTCGATGAAGGGGATGTAGGCGATTTCGGCAATCCAGCCCTTGGTGTCCGGACTGAAGGTGGGGCTGCCCGCGTACAGCGTCGCATCGGGGGTCCCCCACGAGGTGAAGTATTGGCCGGTGAGGACCACGCGATTCTTGTTGCCGTAGGCGAGCGACGCGTAGCCGCGCGCTTCGTTCAGCGTGTCGGTCGGGTTGGCGGCAATGGTGCCGATGAAATTCGGATCGTATTGTTGAAGTTCGTGAATGTAGCTACCGCGCAGCGTCAGCCAAAAATTGCTGCCCTGATACTGGTATTGCGTATCAAGACCAACGTCCGTGTAGTTTGCTGTTTGCGAGAAGTAGGTCGCGCCGCTGCCGGTGCCGACGCCGCTGTAGGGATGTACGTCGGCGGCCATGCCGAAGGTGCCGAACTCGAGCCAATGGTCGCCCCAGTGCGGTTCGACGGCCGCGCGCCAATAGGGCGCAGCGTTGAATTGCCCTGCCGCGGTGGGGTCGATGCCCAGATCGTTCAACCCAGTTGGATTGAGCGTGCGATAGACCGATCCCTCGAGATAGACTAGGTCGTAGATATAGGCATAAGCACCAGCGCTGCCGACGTACTGCGCGAACGCGCCGTCGATGATCGGGGTGGGCCCCAAGCCGGCGCCGAAAGCCGACTTTTGGTAGGGGAAAGCCCAGGCCGGTGCGGTATTCCAGGGGTCCTGGACCGTGGGATTGTTGTTGGCCGTGATCCCGTAGATCACGGGAACGCTGGCGATCGCGCCCGAGTCCGCGAAACGGATGTCGGTGTTGTCCCAGTGCCATCCGAACGGATTATAAGTCCCTTGCGCAAAAGCGCCGATATGTTCGGTGATAGCGCCGCCGTAAAAGAAGCTGAGCGTATTGAGCGTCACGTTGTCGTTGGCGGCGTACGGAGGACCAGGCACTAGTCCGGCCGCTTGTGGATTCTGAATATGGGAATAGTCGACGATCGCCATCGTCGAGATGGGCGGCACATATTTCTTCTCGGCGCTGTCAGGGGAGTCCGGGAACAGCGTGGAGCGGTACTTGCCGCCGCCCATCGTGTAGCCTTCGAGCTTGAAGCGGCGGCCGTACGGCGTCAGTCCGGGAAGGTCGGTGTGACAGGTGCCGCAAGGTTGTCCGGTCTGGCGCGCGTAGCTTGGCAGCGCGTTCGCCGGCGGCGCGTATCCGATGGTGAAGAGGCCTGCAAGTAGGACAATTGCGGCTAGGACAATTGCGGCGGCTACCGGCATCAGCCCGCACCGCCACCGCGTTAGCAAAAATCGACGCCGCCCGCCCCGCATGGCAACCATTCCAATAACAAAACTGCGCTGCAGCGCGAAACGGCGACGCTTTCCGAGGGGGTCGTGTCAGAATAGGAAACAAATTATCGAAGGCAACCCCAAATCGACGGCAAGACCAGTTTCGTCCGGATGGTGCTCTTTGGGTAACACATGTCCGCCGGTCTGAGCGACGGACACACTTGTCAGCCGACCGGCGGCACAATCGATGATGCTCGTTCGCCAGCATGCGGCTTCTGCCGACCGCGATGCATTGTCGCGTCTGCCGGCGCGGTTCTTGGGCTGGTTCGGGGCAAATTGCGTACCGTGTCGCGGAATGGCTCGATAAGACGGCGGTTCAAAATTGCGAGACCCGCCCCGGCCCCGATGATCGCAGGCGTCGCCATCAGTAGCAGCGGCCAGCCCCGCCATTGGCCCGGCATGAACGTCACCGCGACGGCGAAGCCGGCAAGCCACTGCACCAGGAAAACGAAATAAGCCCATTCCCCGAGGGTACCGTCGATGCGTTCAACCATCGGGCCAAATTTCCGCCCGGCGAGACCGACGATGACGACCGCAAACAGCACGAGACCCACATAATAGCCGAGGCCGAAAATATATGAGTTGGGAAAGATCCAGCCGCCGGCCATCATGTTCGCGCACCAGGCGGCGAACGCCCCGCTGACGGCGACCGGAGCGACGGTCCACGTTCCATGTCGACGCAGGAAATAGATCAGCGCACCGACAGCGAACGGCAGCATCGCCGATGGCGCGGTGAAGTAGTGAGCGCCCCAGGGCGCTGCCGTGTACACGCAGGCCAGGTGGTAGCAGAGGCCGGCCGCCAGCGCGATCAACGCCCAGCCCAGCCGCCGCGCGACGACGAGATACAGCATCAAATACATCTCGATCTCGATCGCGATCGACCAGAATGGGGGCACCATGCGAAACGGCGGATCGGGCGACTGCATCGGCAACACGGACAGATTGAGCAGGACGTCCCGCAGTTGCATGTCGGCGCGCCAAAACTTGAGATATTGGGCGGCGGCGTCGGGCATCGCTGCGATGGCCAGGAGCGTCAATGCGCTGACCAAATAATAGGGCGGCAACAAGCGTAGCGCGCGATTGATGCAGAAGCGAACCCCGTCGAAACGATAGACCTCGTGGAGCGCTGACGTCATGGAAAAGCCGGCGATGATGAAGAACCCGACCACGGCGTAAAATCCGAAATGCGCCAGGTAATCGCTGCCGACGAGATGGCTGATGACGACCAGATAAGCCAGCAGGAAGCGCAGTTGTCCGAGCATCGAAATGGCCTCGCCGAGGAACTATATGATCAGCCTCGGCAACAGCGCCGCCAAAGCCAGCACCGCCACGAGGGACGCCAGCACGAGCGCCAAGCGGCGGCGTGTGCCGAAGTCCGTCACGAACGACGCGGCAAAACGCACAGGACTACGCGGGATTATGAACGATGTCCGCGACCGGTACGCGGCAAAATCAGGGAAAGTGCGTGCAAGAACATCCTCTTCCCAATGGCCACGCGCCGCTTGCAGCGCAATCGTGAGCAACAATAACCCCACGGCCGCTGGCGAGCGATATTGCAGAGCGGCCGCGGCGGTACCCAGCGTCTCGCAAAGATAGAGCGGATGACGGACGATCCCGTACGGACCGCTCTGCACCAGGCGCCGCGCTTCCGGCATCACGCTCAGGGAGCGCCCGAGAAAGCTGACGGTAACGACCGCCATCACGTTGGCGAACAGGCAGACGGTCACGGCTGCCAGATTGAAGGCAAGATTTGACGGCGCCCGTTCGATCGACAGGAAGACCAGCGGGATGCAGACCGCGACCAGCGCCACCGCGCGCGGCAGCATCCGTTCTGATTTGGCGACAGGGCGAAGACGGAACAGTGGTTGGATCGACAACAGAACCACGAACATCCACTGGGAGATTCGCGCCAGGGCGGCGATGACGACGCCGCCGTCGGGCCGTTCAAACAGCCCGGGATCGTGGAGGGCCTGCTGAAGGAACGCAGCCACGTCGCGGTACAATACGAACGCGGAATAAGCCGCGATGGGACACCGCATCGCCCAATCGTAGATCAAGCTCTGGTCGATCTTGCGGCGAATATCGCCGAAGGGCATGACCATGAAATGGGCCGCTCGCACGATGCAGTACTCCACGCTGACGCGGCGGAGGAATTCCCTCGCGGCAGCTTCGGGAAAACGTAATTTCCTGCTCCAAATAGCGAATTGAAATTAAACCGGAGCTAATGCCGCTAATTTTAAACCCGCGAATTGTCGGGGTCTGCCATGTCATTTTGTGGAACCGAATTTGCGATAGCTCAAAGTAGAGCAATGTAAACTCCGAATGGAGTCGAGCGCGGCTGATCGGGATTGCTGTTCGGCGTGTTTTCGGCTGGTGCCACCATGCAAAGCGACATCCTTCGCGCCCTCAACGAAATCCAAGATCCGGAGCTGGGCATCGGCATCGTCGATCTCGGACTCGTCTATCGCGCCGACTGGAACAAGAAAGGTATCGAGGTCGAATTCACCACGACATCGCCATCATGTCCGTTCAGCGCGCAGATATTTGAACAAATCGACGATGTTCTGCACCGACACTTCGGTGAGGCGGCGTCCATTTGCGTGAAGCTCGTTCGTGAGCCGCCGTGGACACTCGGCCGCATGACGGAAAATGCGCGCCACAAGATTGGTTGGGGCCGGCCGCGCGGACATTCGTCAGGTGCAGGGGGAGCCTGGCATCGATCGTCCCTGCGGCGTTTGCTGCATTGAGTGGCCGCGTTCTCGCCGATAGCCCATAACGCAACACGTCGGATCGCGCTCGTCGGCCGCCACTGAATTTTCGCCACGGCACAAGTCGTGGCGGCCAAGTTTTCACGTTATAGTGCTATGATGCGTTATCGTGAGACGCTTGGAGCGATGCGATGCCGGTTGCTATGCCCCCTTCCGACGACGTGGTCCTCGCCCGCCGCGCCGAGATCGTCGCCGCGCTCAAGCGCCTGGTGCCGGGCGAGGGCGTCATCGCGTCCGAGGAGGCGATGCGGCCCTATGAGAGCGACGGGCTCACCGCCTATCGGCAATTGCCGATGGTGGTGGTGCTGCCGTCGACGACCGCGCAGGTGTCCGCTGTGCTCGCCTACTGCCACCGCGAAGGCATCAAGGTGGTGCCGCGTGGGGCGGGGACTTCGCTGTCGGGGGGCGCGCTGCCGCTCGGCGACGGCGTTCTGCTCGGCATGGCGAAATTCAACCGCATCCGCGACATCGATTTCGCCAACCGGGTCGCGGTGGTCGAACCCGGCGTCACCAACCTCGCGGTCACCCAGGCGGTCGAAGCCGCCGGCTTCTATTACGCGCCGGATCCGTCGTCGCAGATCGCCTGCACCATCGGCGGCAACGTCGCGGAAAATTCCGGCGGCGTACACTGCCTCAAATACGGCGTCACCACCAACAACGTGCTCGGCTGCGAGATGGTGTTGGTGACCGGCGAGATCGTGCGGCTCGGCGGCAAGCATCTCGACGCGGCAGGCTACGATCTGCTCGGGGTCGTCACCGGCTCCGAGGGACTTCTGGGCGTCGTCACCGAGGTCACGGTGCGCATTCTGAAAAAGCCCGAGACCGCGCGCGCGGCGCTGATCGGCTTCAATTCCTCCGAGGACGGCGGCGCGTGCGTTGCCCGCATCATCGGCGCCGGCATCATTCCGGGCGGCATGGAGATGATGGACGGTCCGGCGATCCAGGCCGCGGAGGATTTCGTTCATGCCGGCTATCCGCTCGATGTCGAGGCGCTGCTGATCGTCGAGCTCGACGGCCCGCGCGCCGAGGTCGACCATCTGCTCGAACGCGTCGAGGCGATCGCGCGCGCGTGCGGCGCGGTGACGTTGCGCGTGTCCAATTCCGAGGAGGAGCGGTTGCTGTTCTGGGCCGGCCGCAAGGCGGCGTTCCCGGCGGTCGGGCGCATCTCGCCGGACTATTACTGCATGGACGGCACCATCCCGCGCGCCAAGCTGCCGCTCGTTCTGGCGCGCATGCAGGAATTGTCGGCGAAATACGCGCTGCGCGTCGCCAACGTGTTTCACGCCGGCGACGGGAATCTGCATCCTTTGATCCTCTACGATGCCAACAAGCCGGGCGAGCTCGAGCGCGCGGAAGAATTCGGCGCCGATATTCTGCGGCTGTGCGTCGAGGTCGGTGGCGTCCTCACCGGCGAGCACGGCGTCGGGGTCGAAAAACGCGACCTGATGCCGGCGATGTTCAACGAGGACGACCTCAACCAGCAACAGCGCCTCAAATGCGCGTTCGACGACAAGAGCCTGCTCAATCCCGGCAAGGTGTTTCCGACGCTGCACCGCTGCGCGGAGCTCGGCCGCATGCACGTGCATGGGGGAAAGCTGGCGTTTCCGGATTTGCCGCGGTTTTGAAGTTTGCCGCGGGTGGCGATCATGTCGCGATGGAAGACGTGACCTTCGAACGCTCGACCGTTGCCGCGTATTCGTGTTGAAGAACGGCTTCAACCTCCTTTCGCCAACCGTCGGGCTTGACGCTGTACTCGGATGCGCCGCCCACATGCCACCACTCGTCGAACCTACCGATGGTGTATGGAGGGACCTTAGCGAAGCGCAGACGATCGGCATCGAAGTGGCGGTAGAGGCGCCGCCAATTTGCTCCACCGGTGTCCAGTCCCGCTCGTACGCCCACCCAAAAGTCCAAGCGGTAGTCGATGACCGAGCCGTCGAATATCGCGTAACCGGGCCAAATCTGCCATCCGAAGTTTTCACCGGGCATTTTCGGGCCAAAAAACGGCTGATCGGAAATCTTCGAACCGAAATCCACCGGACGCAATGGAATGAGGTCGTGGTCGAGAACGGCGACGAGAGGCGGGCGCACCCGCTCGATGACGTGACGCCAAACCCAGTTCAGGGCCGCGGCATGCGACAACGAGGCGTCCTTGGGGCGCCCGAGAGAGAACCTGTTGAACGGTAGTTTCAGATAAGCAATACCTGCGTTACGACACAAGGATTCGATTTCGCGAGCCACCTCCGGGTCGGATGAATTGTCCGCGATCAGATGGTCAATGTCCGAAAAATGCCGTTCGCCGAACTGGATTTGCCATTTCAGCATCCATACGGAATTGTACGCGACCGTCAGGACCAGCGGCCGCTTTCCGAGGAGACGGCAAATTCTTCGTAACGCGGTCGGATCCGGGGCGCCTTTGCGAACGTAAGCGCTGCCGATGACGTAACGGCGTGCAATCTTGTACAGGCCGAACACAGGACGCAGACGAAGCCAATCTTCGACGGTTGAAAGTCGGAGGTGAGCGTAGCCCATCTGGAAGCCCAGAATTTCGACGTATTTTTCTTACAGGTCTTAAATCCGTGGTTGCGTCTGCGCAAGGATAATTGATCATGCGAAGGAGCTCGCCCTAATTTTCCACCGGCTTTGAGAAGCCGTCTCCCGCATGTACAGGGCCGCTGCGAATCACCTAATCAGCGGCGAGGGCAGCCGAACCGGCGACAGGACATGACCCGCCGCTCCATTGCGAACCACACACCCGGCAAGCCGCCGGCGAGCGTCGCGCGCAAGCTGCGCGAGGCGTATGCGGCGCACCAGGCCGGCCATGCCGACAAGGCGGAGAGGCTTTATTCCGAGGTGCTGCGGCATCGGCCGAACGAGTTCGACGCCCTGCACCTTCTCGGGCTGCTCAACTATCAGCGCGGCCGTTTGCCGGAGGCGCTGCGGCTGATCGGCGCCGCGCTTAAATGCAATGGGCGCTCGGTCGATGCCTGGTCGAACCTCGGCATGGTGTTTCATGCGAAGGGTGAGTTCGAGAAAGCGCTGGCGAGCTACGAGGAGGCGCTTGCGCTCAAGGGAGACCATCCCGACGTCCACAACAATCGCGGCAACACGCTCAACAGCCTCGGCCGCCGCGATGCGGCGCTCGTGAGTTTCGACCAGGCGCTTGCGGCGCGGCCCGATTATGTGGCTGCATTGTACAACCGCGGCACCACGCTCATCGATCTCGGCCGTTATGACGAGGCGCTGGCGAGTTTCGATGCTGCGCTCGAGTTCGTGCCGAACCATCCGGAATCGCTCTGCCATCGCGGCAATACATTGTTGCGGCTCGGCCGTCTCGCAGAGGCCGCGGCGAGCTATGCGCTCGCGGCCAATGCCGCGCCGAACAACCTGCTCATCCTGCATAATCACGCGCTGGCTTTGCGCCACACCGGCCATCCGCGCGAGGCGCTGCAACGCGCCGAGGCAGCGCTGCGGCTGCGGCCGGACTACGCCCCGGCGCGGTTCGAGCAGGGCATGGCTCTCTTGGCGCTCGGCGATTTGAGGCGCGGCTTTGCCGCCTACGAAGCGCGCTGGGACACCAACGAATTTCTGCTGCAGCGCCGCGATTTCTCCGCGCCGCGCTGGCTTGGGCACGAAGACCTTAGTGGCAAGACGATCCTTCTCCACGCCGAGCAGGGGTTCGGCGACACGTTGCAGTTTGTGCGCTACGTGCCGTTGGTGGCGCGCGCCGGCGCCAGGATCGTGCTCGAAGTGCAGCCGGAGCTGAAGCCGCTGTTGTCGGGGATCGGGGGCGCCTCGAGCGTCATCGCCCGGGGCGAGGCTTTGCCGCCGTTCGATCTGCATTGCCCGCTGATGAGCCTGCCGCTGGCGATGCGCACCGAGATCGCGACCATCCCGGCGAACGTGCCGTATCTGGCGGCGGATGCGGACAAGGTGGCGAACTGGGCTGCGCGCCTGTCGGCCTATGGAGGACGGAGGAAGGTAGGATTGGTTTGGGCCGGCGCACCGCGCCCGCACGATCCGAACGCCAACGCGATCGACGCGCGGCGGAGCATGAGCCTGCAGCACTTCGCGCCGTTGGCCGGGCTCGCCAATATCCAGGTCTTCAGCCTGCAAAAGGGCGCGCCGTCGGTTGAGGCCCTTCAGCCGCCTGATGGCCTGCCGCTTGTCGATTTCACTGCGGACCTTCACGGCTTTACCGACACCGCCGCTCTGATCGCCAATCTCGACCTCGTCATCTGCGTCGACACAGCGGTCGCCCATTTGACCGGCGCGTTGGGGAAGCCGGTGTGGGTGTTGTCGCGGTTCGACGCCTGCTGGCGCTGGCTCGATGGCCGCGATGACAGCCCGTGGTACCCGAGCGCGCGGCTGTTCCGCCAGCAGGTCCCCGGTGCCTGGGGCGACGTCGTGGCGCGTGTGCGCGCGGCGCTGGCCGATTGAAAATTTGGCATTTGACCCGCGCGCGATCCGCGCAACAATCAGCCGCACCGCGGCGAGGTCGCTCCCGCATCGTGAAGGCCGGGTCATGAGTACCGAAAATCTCCAACCGCGCGACGCCGCCGAGGTCGGCGAGGCGATGCGCTGGGCGCTCTCCGGCGGCAAGGCGCTCGAACTTATCGGCCGCGGCAGCAAGCGCGCCATCGGCCGCGCGGCGCAGTGGGATGCGACGCTCGACCTGTCGGGGCTTTCCGGCGTCACGCTCTATGAGCCGGAAGAGCTGGTGCTCTCCGCCAAGGCCGGCACGCCGCTCGCCGAGATCGAGGCGCTGGTGGCCGCGAGCGGACAGGAGCTCGCATTCGAACCGATGGATTACGGACCGCTGCTCGGCGTTGCCGCCGGCGTCGGTTCGATCGGCGGCGTGCTCGCCGCGAACCTTTCCGGCCCGCGCCGCATCAAAGCGGGCGCCGCGCGCGACCATTTCCTCGGCGTCAACGCCGTTTCCGGCCGCGGCGAAATCTTCAAGTCCGGCGGCCGCGTCGTCAAGAACGTCACCGGCTACGATCTGTGCAAGCTCATCGCCGGCTCCTGGGGCACGCTCGCGGCCATGACCGACGTCACGATCAAAACGCTGCCGCGCGCCGAGACGGAGAAAACGATCCTCGTCATCGGCCTTGACGATGCGGCGGCGGTCAAGGCGATGGCGGCGGCGACAGGCTCGTTCGCCGACGTTTCCGCCGCTGCCCATTTGCCCGCGCCGGTCGCCGCGCGCGTTGCGGAAAGCGCGGCCGCGCACGCCGCCGTCACGGCCTTTCGGCTCGAGGGCGTGCCGCCGTCGATCGCGCACCGCAAAGACGTTCTGCAGAAGTTCGCCGCGCCGCTCGGCACGCTCGCCGCTTTGGGTGAGGGCCCGTCGCGCGGGCTGTGGCGGGCAATTCGGGATGTCGTGCCGTTTGCGGCCACCTCCGTCGCCGAGCGCTATGTGTGGCGCATTTCGACGGTGCCGTCGCACGGCGCCGAGGTTGGCCGGGCCCTGGTTGAGCGGGCGGGGGCGGACGTGCTTTACGACTGGGCCGGCGGTCTGATCTGGGCTGCCTTGCCACCGGCGGACGATGCGCAGGCCCCGCTCGTTCGTGCCGCGGTCGCGGCGGCCGGCGGCCACGCGACGCTGATCCGCGCGCCGGCCGCGGCGCGTGCGGCCGTCGAGGTGTTCGAGCCCGAGCCGGCGGGGCTCGCCGCCTTGACCAAGCGCGTGCGCGAGAGCTTCGATCCTTCGGGCGTGCTCAATCGCGGGCGCATGTGGGCGGGCGTATAATCATGCAGACCTCCTTCACGCTTGCGCAGCTCGCCGACCCGGACGTCGCGGAATCGGAAAAGATTCTGCGCGCCTGCGTGCATTGCGGCTTCTGCACCGCGACGTGTCCAACCTACGTGCTCGACGGCAACGAGCTCGATTCGCCGCGCGGGCGCATCTACCTCATCAAGGACATGCTCGAGCACGACCGCGCGGCCACAGCCGAGGTGACCGAGCACATCGATCGCTGCCTGTCGTGCCTCGCCTGCATGACGACGTGTCCGTCGGGGGTGCACTACATGCACCTCGTCGATCATGCGCGCGCCCACATCGAAGAGACCTATCGCCGGCCGCTCTCCGAGCGGCTGCTGCGCGCGCTGCTCGCCTGGCTGATGCCCTATCCGCAGCGCTTCCGCCTCGCGCTTGCGGCGTCGCTCGTGGGCAAGCCGTTCGCACCGGTGGCCGACGCGATCGGGTTCAAACGGCTTGCCGCCATGTTGCGGCTGTCGCCGGGGCATCTGCCGCACGCGCCGCTCGCGCCGCAGACATTTCCGGCCCTCGGCGGGCCGCGGCGGGGCCGCGTCGCGCTGCTCGCGGGCTGCGTCAACGACGTCCTGGCGCCGCAGATCAACGCCGCTGCGATCAGGGTTTTGACCCGCCACGGTATCGAGGTCGTGGTGGCGGCCGGCGCCGGCTGCTGCGGCTCGCTCGTCCACCATATGGGCCGCGAGGACGAGGCGCTGGCGCAGGCGCGCGCCAACATCGACGCCTGGTCGGCGATGGAGGACCTCGACGCGATCGTGATCACCGCGTCGGGCTGCGGCACCACGGTGAAGGATTACGGCTTCATGCTGCGGACCGATGCGGCCTACGCCGCGCGCGCGACAGCCATTTCGCGCCGCGCCAAAGACATCGTGGAATATCTCGCCGCGCCGTCGCTGATTGACGCCGTCAATGCACCCGGACTCGTCGTCGCCTATCACGCGGCCTGCTCGTTGCAGCACGGTCAGCGAATCACGCGGCAGCCGAAGGAAGTTCTGGCGCGCTTGGGCTTCGTCGTGAGGGACGTGCCCGACGGTCATCTGTGCTGCGGCTCGGCCGGTACCTACAATATTATGCAGCCCGCCATCGCAATTAGGTTGCGCGAGCGCAAAGTCGGGACTATCGAAAGATTGCGACCTGATGTGATAGCGGCAGGCAATATTGGTTGCATCACGCAGATCGCCGCGGGCACGGAGCTGCCGGTCGTCCACACCGTCGAGTTGATCGACTGGGCGACCGGGGGGCCATGTCCGCCGACGCTCCGGGAGCATCAGCCGCTTGCGGCCGTGGGCTCGGTCGCGACGGCGAGTTGAGCTAAGGGGGTTCGCTCGGCGCGTGGCGTTACGACGGTCTCAAACGGAGGCCGATATTCTCGACATTGGCAGCTTGGATCGGGAGGACGATCATGGCGAAAAAAGCGAAGTCGAAGGCAAAATCGAAGGCGAAAGCGACGAAAAAGAAAAAGTCGGTCGTGAAGAAAAATGCGGCTCCGGCCAAGAAGAAAAAGGCTGTGAAGGCGGTCGCCAAGAAGACCGCCAAGAAAGCCGTCAAGAAAGCAGCGAAGAAGGCCGCGCCGAAGCGCAAAGCGCCGGCCCGCAAGCCTGCGCCCGCGCCGATGGCGGAGCCGACCCCGGCCTGGCCGGCGAGCCCCGCTCCGATGGGCGATACCGGCGACGGCGCTTAAGCCGAGGCCTTGCGCGCACCGGCTTTTACGTTGCGATCGGTTTGTTCGACCGCTCCCGCGTGGTTGCCGCGATCCCTCCAGTCGCCGCGCGTTGGTCACGGCGACTGGCACTATCATGATACCATTGCGCAGCGTTGATCTTGTTGGTCGCCTGCACCCCACCTGCACCCCACCTGCACCCCACCTGCACCCCACCTGCACCCCATCGGCCTTGGGTCGTTCAGCCGCCGGGCCGAGGCCGAGGGTTCACCGACTTCAGTGCCGGCGTCTGACCGGCCGTATAACAATCCGGGGAGATGCGCGATGGCGACCTATAAAATTCTCATCATGGGCGCGTCGTACGGTTCGCTGCTTGCGTCAAAGCTCCTGTTCGGCGGCCATTCGGTCCATCTGGTCTGCCTGCCGGCCGAAGCCGAGCTGATCAACGCGGAAGGCTTCCGCGTGCGTCTGCCGGTGCGCGGGCGCGCGGCGCCGGTCGAGCTCGATTCGCGCAAGCTGCCCGGCAAGGTCAGCGCCGGCGGCACCGCCGGTGTCGACCCGAAGGCTTTCGACCTGGTCGGGCTTGCCATGCAGGAGCCGCAGTATCGCGCGCCGGGCGTGCGCGAGCTTCTGGACGCGGTGGCGCGGGCCAAGGTGCCGTGCATGTCGATCATGAACATGCCGCCGCTCGCGTACCTGCGCCGCGTTCCCGGCCTCGACGCCGACGCGCTCAAGCCGGCTTATACCGACGCCAGCGTCTGGGACAATTTCGATCCGGCCTGCATCACCTTGTGCAGCCCCGATCCACAGGCGATCCGCCCGCCGGAGGAGAAGGTCAACGTGCTGCAGGTGACGCTGCCGACCAACTTCAAGGTCGCACGCTTTCCGTCCGAGGCATCGACCGCGATCCTGCGGCAGCTGCAGGACGAGATCGACGCCATCCGCTACGACACTGGCGAGGGCAAGACCGAGCTGCCGGTCAAGCTCAAGGTCTATGATTCGGTGTTCGTCCCGCTCGCCAAATGGGCGATGCTGCTCGCCGGCAATTACCGCTGCGTCACCAGGGACGGCATGCGCACGGCGCAGGAGGCGGTGTGGAGCGACATCGAGACCTCGCGCTCGGTCTACAATTTCGTCGTCGATCTGTGCGTCAAGCTCGGCGCCGATCCTGCCGACCTGGTACCGTTCGACAAATATGCCGCGGCGGCGCAGTCCTTGACGCGCCCGGCGTCGGCGGCGCGCGCCCTGCAGAACGGCGCGCCCAACATCGAGCGCGCCGACAAGCTCGTTCAGCTCATCGCGGCGCAGCAGGGCCTGCATCACCCCGCCATCGACGCGCAGGTTGCTTTGGTCGACGCGCGGCTCGAGGCCAACCGCAAGAAGGCGGCGGCGTAGCTTGGCTATTTCACCTCGACGTCTTCCCAGAAGCTGAAGCGTCCGCCGACCTGCGCCATTTCCGGGCGTGGCGCCTCGTAGGACCAAGCGGCCCGGCTGTGCCGGCGGCCGTCGACCACGACGTCGTAGAATTGCACGCCATGGGGGCATTCGAGGTCGTGCGCAGTCTTCTGCGCTTTCTCGAGCCATTCCGTGTGCACCGCGCCGCGCGGGAAATATTCATAGCCGCCGCAGCTTACGATGTCGTCGCTCTGGGCGATGACGTGTCCATCCACACTGGCTTTCATTGCTCATTTCTCCCTTGCAGGCGCCTGCCCTGGATATCGGCATCGTTGGCCGCCCAATCCAGAGGCCGGCGCCACCGAAAGCCTCTGGCGTTGCGATAAAATAAATTTAAAATAGCTTTCCATGGACACGCTCGGTCAATGGCTGGTGAAGGATTTTACGGTCCTGGGCGTGCCCCTCCAAAATTGGATGCCTGTCGCGCTGGCGATCGTCGTTCTTTCTTACGCCTGGTACCGGGCAAGTTCCAAGAACTGAGCGAACAGAACTAAGCGAACAGATTTGGCGGCGGGACCCTGCTCGAGATCGCCGATCGGCGGCTGCCTCAGTGCCGCATCAGCGACCACATGAGCGCGAGCGCGAGCAGTGCCGCGATACCCTGCCAAAACCGCACCGGGGCGCGCTCGTAAAGCGTCAACGGCCGGCGCGGGGCGGCGAGCGGGTGCGCCGGTCCCGCTTCCATGTCCACCGCGAATTCGATCATGTCGTGATAACGCTGGGCTGGATCGGTCGCGATCGCGCGCCACAGCGTAGCCTGCAGCCAGGCGGGAAGATCGGGGCGCAGGTCGGACAGCGCCTTCGGCCGGGTGCGGCGCGGCATGCCGGTGGCATCGGGATTGCCGTAGGGGAACTCCCCCGTAAAGGCGCGAAATATGGTGACGCCCAACGCGTAAATGTCGGTCGCCGCGTTGCCGGCTTCGCCGGCGAACATCTCGGGCGCCATATAGCCCGGCGTTCCCGGCACGTCCTCGGGCGGAAAATCCTCCAAGCCCGGCACCCGCACGACACCGAGATCAATCAGCTTGAGCGAGCCGCCGCTCTCGAGAATGACATTGTCCGGCTTGATGTCGCGATGGATGATGCCGGCGCGGTGCAACGCCGCCGCCCCTCGCGCCAGCTTGACCGCGATGTTGCGGCCTTCCTCCAGACCGAGCCGGCGGGTGAGCCGTGTTTCCAGAAGCTCGCCCTGATAGAGCGGCATGACCGTGTAAAGACAGGTCTGCCGCCCCGGCGGCAGTTCGATCGTCCGACCGACCCAGGGGCTGTGCACGCGCGCACCGACCCATGCTTCGCGCGCGAACGCCGCACGATAGGTAGCCTCGACCGCGACCTGAGGCTTGGGAAATTTCAGCACCACCTCGCCGCCGTCGATCTCGTCCTCGGCGCCGAACAGCCGGGTATATCGTCCATCGGAAACGAGCACCTTGAGGACGAAACCATCGATCGTCTCGCCGCCATTCGGCACCGGGATCAGCGGCAACTGCATGATCGCGGCGCCGATATCGGCGGATTCGGCCGTCGGCAACTCGACCACGTCGAGCACCAGCGCGGTGCAATTGTCGCTGCTGCCGGAATCGAGCGCCGCCGTCACCAGCGCACGGGCACTATCCTCGGAGCCTGAGCGTTCGCGAAGGATTTCGGCGATCGCCTCGGCCGGCAGGAAGCCGTGCACCCCGTCGCTGCACAGCAGATAACGATCATGCAGCGCCACGGGATGGTTGGCGTAGTCCAGCCGCACCTCGGGCTCGATTCCGAGCGCGCGGTTGAGAACGGTCGACCGGCCCGCGCCATTTTCGCGCACATGATCGATGGTCAGGCAGGTCAGTCGGTCATTGCGGAGCCGATACGCCCGGGTGTCGCCGACGTGCAGTATATGCGCGAGGCGTCCGCGCAATATCAGGGCCGTGAAGGTGCATCCCATTCCTGCGACGTTGGGGTCGCGCCGGCCCTGCCCGTAGATCCAGCGGTTGAGTGCGTTGAGGACCGTGGCCGCGGCGCGCCGCACTTCCATGGTCTCGGGCAGGTCGCAAAACCCATCCAGAAAGCCGCGCACGACAGTCTCGGCAGCCACGCGGCCGCCTTTCGCGCCGCCGATTCCGTCCGCGATCGCCGCCGCGATGTCGCTGCGCGGTCGGGGCAGCTCCCAGCCGAAGACGGCGCCGGCGAAATCCTCGTTGCTGCGGCGCGGTCCGGTGTTCGAGGTGAACCCGACAGTGGCTTTGACACCTGAAAGTCGTTCAGTCATCGAAGCTGCCCCGCGTTCCGCTGCCCGCCAGCGGCCCCGGTGCCGCGGCTTCAACGTTCCAAGTTGCAACGATCATGTAAAAAATAGCCGCCGGTGCTCGACGCAACGATCACGGTCAGATTCCCGGACTTGCGATCGAGCGTGTAGTTGCCGCCGTCTGTGGGATCGTGCCAGGAGATCTTGACGTCGTCGATGTATGCCGGGTTGGAATCGACGGTGTGGTGCGCGTAGTCGATGCTGATCTTCCAGTTCGCGCCACTGGCGGGATTCATGCAGGTGATTGTGGCTCCGCCGAGCTGAGCTTTGGCGAGAGTGAGGGGAGCAGCAAGACCGATCATGAGCGCTGCTGCTCCGCCAAGAATAATTCGATGCAAGCGCGCGCCCTCCTTGTTGCTCAATTAGTGATCAAATGCATATGTTATGATCACAGGTGCCATAGCTGAATAGTAATTTTTCTGGAAAGTCTTTGATAGTCAATTCGGTATCAGCTGGCATATTTCTTGCGGTTCCTTGCTCCATTGGCATGTTCTGCTTGCACCGTGGGCAAATAGGGGAACGCACATGGCACTCGTACCATCACCACAATGGCTGGATACCGGCGACAACGCTTGGCAACTGGCGGCGGCGACTTTCGTCGGCCTACAGAGCATTCCGGGATTGACCGTTCTCTATGGCGGCATCGTCAAGAAGAAGTGGGCAATCAATTCCGCCTTCATGTCGATCTACGCTTTTGCCTCGGTGCTCGTCGTCTGGATTTTGTTCGACTATAACATGGCCTTCGGGCCGCAATGGTTTCCGTTCCTCGGGATACCGAGCCCGGCGACGTCGGCCATCTTTACCACCGGCCAGGCGACCGTTCCGGCTGCAGCCGCCGGTATGCCGCCGCTCGCATTCCCGATGGCGACCTTGGTCTTCTTTCAGTTCGTGTTCGCAGCTATCACCGTGATCATCATGGCGGGATCGCTGCTCGGCCGCATGAATTTTACCGCGTGGATGATCTTCTGCCCGGTGTGGATGACGCTGGTCTACACCGTCGGCGCCTTCAGCCTCTGGGGCGGCGGATGGCTTGCCGGCCTGGGCGTGGCCGACTTCTCGGGCGGCTACGTCATCCATCTTGCAGCCGGCGCTTCCGGCTTCATGGCCGCGTGGATGATCGGTC
This sequence comes from uncultured Pseudomonadota bacterium, assembly GCA_963745155.1. Lineage (GTDB taxonomy): Bacteria > Pseudomonadota > Alphaproteobacteria > Rhizobiales > Xanthobacteraceae > BOG-931. The sequence goes on from CAVUWO010000011.1 coordinate 193,727, forward strand.
CGCGGCTGCAAGCCGACCGCGACCATTTTCCGCCGAACAGCCTGCTGGTCACATTGATCGGCGCCGGAATCCTGTGGCTCGGCTGGAACGGCTTCAATGGCGGTGACCCTTATTTCGCCAACGCCGACGCCGGTGCGGCGGTGCTCAACACCAACACCTGCACCGCGGTCGCCCTTCTGGTCTGGACGTTGATGGACAAGATGGCCTACGGCAAGCCATCGGTGCTCGGCGCGGTCAACGGAATGATCGCCGGCCTAGTGGCGATCACGCCCGCCGCCGGTTATGTCGACGGCTGGGGCGCGATCATCATCGGCATCGTCGCCGGCATCATTCCATGGCTTGCCATGAACAAGCTGCAAAAGACCAAATTCATGATGCAGGTGGACGATACGCTGAGCGTCTTCTCGACCCATGGCGTTGCGGGTCTCACCGGCGGCCTGCTGACCGGCATTCTGGCTAACCCGGCGATGCTGATGTACATCGGCACCGACAAGGAAGCGCCCGGCGTCAATGTGACCGGCTTGCTCTACGGCAACCCGACCCAGCTGCTGCTGCAGGCCGAGGGCGCGGCCTTCATCATCGTCTACAATGTGATCGCGACCTACATCATCCTCAAGGTGATCTCGTTCATCGTCCCGCTGCGCATGGACGAGGCAACTCTGAAAGTGGGCGATGACGCGGTGCACGGCGAAACTGCCTATGCGATCGGCGCCGAGGGTGAATAGTCGGCCGCGCGCCGACTGGCCCTCGCCGGACTGAAGATCGTGGCTCGCGGACGGGACGTTCCCGTCCCGTCGCAAGCCGGGTCCGCGCAACCCGTCCGGGTGCGCGGACCCGCCTGGCTGGCGGATCTTGATCATTACACTTGGCCGCAACAGAAAAAGTCCAATCCCGCTCGACACCGATTGACCAGCGAAAGGGTGCGCTTGCCATGACCACGCCCAAGAACGTCATGAAGACGATCAAAGACAGCGACGTGAAATACGTCGACTTCCGTTTCACCGATCCGCGCGGCAAGTGGCAGCACGTCACTTTCGACGTCGGCATGATCGAGGAAGAGACCTTCGCCGAGGGGCAGATGTTCGACGGCTCCTCGATCGCCGGCTGGAAGGCGATCAACGAATCCGACATGTGCCTGATGCCCGACCCGGCCTCGGCCTGCATCGATCCGTTCTTCGCCGAGACGACGCTGGTTCTGATCTGCGACGTGCTCGAGCCGACGACCGGCGAGCCCTACAACCGCGACCCGCGCGGCATCGCCAAGAAGGCCGAGGCCATGGTCAAGTCGATGGGCGTCGGCGACACCGTTTATTTCGGCCCCGAGGCCGAGTTCTTCGTGTTCGACGACGTGAAGTACAAGGCCGATCCCTACAACACCGGCTTCAAGCTCGACTCCATCGAATTGCCGTCGAATTCCGACACCGACTACGAGGGCGGCAATCTCGGCCACCGCATCGGCGTCAAGAAGGGCTATTTCCCGGTGCCGCCGCAGGATTTGGCGCAGGACATGCGCTCGGAAATGCTGGCGGCGATGGCGCGCATGGGCGCCAAGGTGGAAAAGCACCACCACGAAGTCGCCTCCGCCCAGCACGAGCTCGGCCTCAAATTCTCGCCGCTGACGGGAATGGCCGACCAGCTGCAGATCTACAAATACTGCATCCAGCAGGTCGCCCAGGTCTACGGCAAGACCGCGACCTTCATGCCGAAGCCGGTCTACGGCGACAACGGCTCGGGCATGCATTGCCACCAGTCGATCTGGAACGACGGCAAGCCGGTGTTCGCCGGCAACAAATACGCCGATCTGTCCGAGACCTGCCTGTCCTACATCGCCGGCATCATCAAGCACGCCAAGGCGATCAACGCCTTCACCAACCCGACCACCAATTCCTACAAGCGGCTGGTGCCGGGCTTCGAGGCGCCGGTGCTGCTCGCCTATTCGGCGCGCAACCGCTCGGCCTCCTGCCGCATTCCCTACACCACCAACCCGAAAGCCAAGCGCGTCGAGGTGCGCTTCCCCGATCCGCTCGCCAATCCGTATCTCGCCTTCGCGGCGATGCTGATGGCCGGCCTCGACGGCATCAAGAACAAGCTCCATCCGGGCGAAGCGATCGACAAGGATCTCTACGATCTGCCGCCGGCGGAACTCAAGCAGATCCCGACCGTGTGCGGCTCGCTGCGCCAGGCGCTCGAAGAGCTCGACAAAGGCCGCGACTTCCTCAAGGCCGGCGGCGTGTTCGATGACGACTTCATCGACGCCTATATCGACCTGAAGATGGGCGAGGTGATCCGCTTCGAGCACACCCCGCATCCGGTCGAGTTCGAGATGTATTATTCGGCGTAGGCATCCTCCCGCACCGCGCAGGCGGTGCAACCCTTTCGGGGCGTCCCGCGGCTCGGGGCGCGCCTTTGCTTTCGTTCGTAGGGCACGGGCCACCCGCGCGCGACCGAGGGGCGGCGAGGCCCCGGTCGAGCACCCGGATGGTTGTGGCGATTTTGTCACACATCCTGAGAATTTGTTAAAGCCTCTAGGGAATGCCTATGAAGGCATCAAATGCCAAGATATTCATCTTGGCCGGATGGTATAGATTATTAAAAAATTATTTCCGATGTGAACGAAAGACATGCCTCGACTATGCTTCGGAAAAGGATGCAGGAGCGGTCAGGTTTCTCGTCCGCGTCGGCGGGCAAAAGGGGGGTGTTATGAAACGCGTTGTAGTTTGTTCGTTAGTTGTTGTTGCGGGATTGGTCAGCTCTACCGCATTCGCCGCCGACATGGCGGTCAAGGCGCCGCCGGCGCCGCCCGCGCCGTCGCCGTGGGACATTGCCATCACCGGCGCCCTGATGTCGGATTACAACTTCCGCGGTATCACCCAGTCGAACCATCAGCCATCGACCCAGTTCGGCATCGAGCCGCGCTACAACTTCACCTCGGCGCTGCAGGGCTATGTCGGTGCGTCGGGCGAAAGCATCGAGTTTCCGAACCGCGCTTCCGCCGAAATCGACCTTTACGGCGGTATCCGGCCGACCTTCGACAAGCTCGCGCTCGATTTTGGCGTCTGGTATTATCTGTATCCGCAAGGCCAGTGCTTCAACACGACGTCGGCGATCTGCGACAGCCTCGGCGGCGGCTCGTTTGCCGGAGGACCCCTGCCGAATACGAACTGGATCAAGGAAGACCTGAGCTTCACCGAGTTCTACGGCAAGTTCACTTACACGGTGAACGACAGCTTCAATTTCGGCGGCAGCATCTGGGGCGCTCCGGATCTCGGCGTGAATGGGGCCGGAGCCGGCGTGCTCAATTCCGGCGCTCCCGGCATCTACTACACCGGCAACGTCACCCTGACGGCTCCGTCCACCCTGTTTCCGAACGGTATCGGCGCCTACGTATCGGGCGACGTGGGCTACTGGGAACTGGGCACCACTGACGCGTTCTACGGCACCGTCGCGCTGCCGAGCTATTGGAACTGGGATGCCGGCCTCGCTTTCACCTGGAAAATATTCACGCTCGACCTTCGCTATTATCAGACCAATCTGACGAAGGCGCAGTGCAATCTCTTCACCAGCGATCAGACGGCGACAGCCAATGCCGCCGGTATCCTGGAGTCGGGCTGGTGCGGCGCGGATTTTGTCGCCAAGCTTTCAATCGCGACGGCGATCAGCGCGCTCAAATAAAATCCCGGCCTGCGGACTGCGGGGAAGAAAATCGCGGCTGGCAGCGGGATAAGCTGCCGGCCGTTTCGTTGTCGCCGATCGGCTCGGCCCGCATTCGCGATTCCAGTGGCCTTCGTCGCCAAACCGGGAGATCAGCTCCGCAAAGCTCGACCGCGCCGAGCGCCTCGGCGATGCCGCTATGGGGGAAGCCGGCGGGACGGCATGGACGCGATGGGACACCGCCCGATTTACGCCGCGCGATAACCCAATCGAAGACTGCGACGTTCCATGACAATATGGTAGGGTATTGTCCGGGGCCGGGCGTTCGCACGGGGACCCGCAGTGTCCGCTCATAGCGTCCGCTGCGGGGCAAGCCCGTGTGCGAGGGGGTGGCAAATAATCTCGTTCGATTGACGTCTCGCGCGGTCTCGCTTGGTGGGAACTCCCCAGGCGTCCGCTAGCGCTATTTCCGGCCCGATCCGTCGAGCCGCGCGGGACAAACGAAACTGAGGCGCCGTCCAAGTGCGCCGAGAGGAGGATCCGTCCATGTTTACACAAATCCTCGATCCCACCGGGAATCTGTTCGCGACCTGGGTGGTGGCGATGATTCCGGTGGTGTTGCTGCTGTTTCTGCTGGCGGTGTTGCGCATCTCGGCATGGCTCGCCACCCTGATCGGATCGGTGGCCACTTTCGCGCTCGGGCTGTGGGTCTGGCAGATGCCGCTCGGCGACGGCGTTCGGGCTTATCTCTACGGCTCGGCGACTGGCGTTTGGAACGTCGACTGGATCACCTTCTGGGGGGTGATGCTGTTCAACACTCTGGTGACGACCGGGTCATTCGATAAGTTGCGGCGTTGGCTGCTGCAGCAAGGCACCCGGGATGTTCGGGTACAGACGATCCTGTTCGCCTGGGCGTTCGGGGCGTTGCTCGAAGGGTTGGTCGGCTTCGGCTATCCCTGGGCTTTCGTCGCGCCGATCCTGATCGCGATCGGCATCCCCGACCTCGACGCCATCCGGGTCGCCGCCATTGCCAATAACGCGCCGGTCTCTTACGGGGCGCTGGGAGCGCCTATCATCGCGCTGGCGACGGTGACCGCGGGCACGCTCGGCTTGAGCTTTAGCGAGCTGTTGCCGCTCTATTCCGCCTCGGTCGGCAAGATCGTCGCCATCCTCGCTCTGTTGCCGCCGTGGATTCTGCTCTACCTCGTGTCCGGCAGCAAAGGCATGTGGTCGGCGTGGCCGCTCGCCGTGGTGGGCTCGCTCGGCTATATCGCCGGACAATTGCCGACCGCGATCTATCTCGGCCCCTATTTGCCGGACGTGATCGGCGCGATCATCTGCTTCGCGGTTCTGCTGGGCCTGCTCAAGGTGTGGCGACCGGCGCATGTGCTCGCTTATGGCGGGGCGCCCGTGACCGGGAGTACGCAAGCCGAGGCTCACGGCCTTTCGGCCGGCGAAGTCGGCATGGCCTGGTTGCCGATCGCGATCCTGATCGCGGTCGTCGTTGCTTGGACCGGACCGTGGTCGAAGCTGCCGAGCATCGTCGCGCTCCACTTGGATGTCAGCGCGGTCTCGGGATTACCCGGCGGCGCTCCGATCCGCGCGATCTTCAACTGGACGCCGTTCGTCGGTGGCTCGGCGATCTTGGCGTCCTGGATCATCACCGCGATCGTGCTGCGCGTGAGTTTCGCGCAGATCGGCGCCATCTTCGCCAAAACCTGGTCGCAGATGTGGGGCGCCTGCCTGGTCGGCGTCTTCATCTTCGGCCTCGCCTATGTCTTCAACTTCTCCGGCATGGCCGGTTCTCTCGCCAGCGCGTTCTCGAAGCTCGGCGTCGCCTTCATCGTGGTGGCACCCCTGCTCGGGTTCATCGGGGTCGCGCTGTCGGGGAGCAATACCTCGACCAACGCCATGTTCGGCGCGTTCCAGGCGCTGGTCGGCAAGCTGTTAGGCTTTCCGCTGCTGCTCCTGCCGACCCTCAACTCGGTCGGCGCGGAGATCGGCAAGCCGATCGCGCCGCAGACCGCGAGTGTCGGCGTTTCGACCAGCCGGTTTGTCCGCAACGAAGGTGCGGTGATCCGCCACAATTTCGGGTGGACCATGGTGCTGCTCGTCTACCTCGTGATCATCGGCGTGGCCTGTTATCTGTTCTTTCCCGATATCGCCGCGTTGCGACACTAGGCCCAAGCCGGGCTGACGAACATGGCGGGTGGCGAAATAACGAGTGGCGTTTCGTCTGCGTCATTCGCTATTCGCCACTGCTGTCCTTCGTTCCCACTTTTTTCACCGGGAGACGAAGATGTTATCTGCGCCGGCTTTCTGCCTGCGGCCTTTTGTGCGCCGCGATCGTGAGCGTGTCGTGGCCCGTTGCGGCGATCGAGGGCGCGTTCCCGTTCGATCGCGATCTGATGCTCGACGTGGCGCCGATGCGCGGCTCCAAGCGCGTGCCGATCCTGGAGATTGCCGCCAGCGGCGCGGCCACCATGCAGTTGTGGTGCGTGAGCGTGCAAGGCAAAGCTAGCGTCGGCGCCGATACGATCACCATCCTCCCGACTGCCGCGCAGCAGGGGCAGTGCGCGCCGGCGCGCCGCACCAGCGACGAGAACCTGCTCGCGGCGCTCACGCAGGTGACGGGCTGGCGGCGGATCGGCGATGTCATCGAATTGACCGGCGCACAAACTTTGCGCTTTCGGCTTATGACTAATTGAGGCGCGCTGCGTTGCCGCGATTTCGATGCTTTATCGCAGCCCCTTTTCGCCCTCCGCCGGGCTCGCTTCCAGTTTTAACGCGCATTTATTCGAGCCTTTGCCGACGTTTGGGAAACGGTAGCGCGTAGCGGCCGTCATCGAGAGCCTCCGAAAACGCATGGGCCTGTCGGCGATCGATGGGCCGGAGCTGGCCGTCAGGCGACCGGAACACCCGGTGCCCCGCGGGGTTTATTGCGTGAACGTCCCAAAATACTGCGGATAGGAGTGTTGCATGCCCGGCATAGACGACGTCGCTCCGAGTCCAGAGCCGCTTTCACGGCGGCGGCTTCTAGGCACGACGACATTCGGCGTCGCGGTAGCAGCGCTGGCGGGGCGCAGTGCCGCGGCGCAGCAACGGCAAAGCGTCGTGATCGGCGAACACAACGCCAGCGCCAGCGATCCGGGCCCTGAAAACCGGGCGCTCAGAGACATCAATCCGAACGCCTTTACCCCGCCGCCGACCGACCACAAGCTGGGGAAGACGTTTTGGAGTTCCTTCTCCCTCATGCATCGCCGGGTCGAGGATGGCGGCTGGTCGCGGCAGGTCAATGTCGAAGACTTTCCGATCTCCAGGGAGATCGCGGGCGTCAATATGCGGCTGACGGCAGGCGGCGTGCGCGAACTGCACTGGCACGAGGCGGACGAATGGGCGCTCATGCTCGATGGCAATTGCCGCCTCACCGCGCTCGACTTCGACGGCTCGAGCTATGTCAAAGACGTAACGGCCGGCGACCTGTGGTATTTCCCGACCGGCGTTCCCCACTCGCTGCAGGGTTTGGGACCGGACGGATGCGAATTCCTGCTGGTGTTCGACCAGGGGAGCTTTTCCGAGGAAAACACGACCTTGCTGTCGGATTGGATGATCCACACGCCCCCCGAGGTTTTGGCGAAGAACTGGGGTGTCGCGCAGGATCAGCTCGCGCCGTTGCGGAATATTCCGCCCGACGGGCGCTACATTTTTCAGGCGCCGGTCCCCGGTCCGCTCGAGCAGGATGTGCGCGCGGTCACGCGTGACGGCCGGGCGACGACCACGGCGTTTCAGTTCCGCATGATGCAGATGAAGCCGCAGAAGTCGACCAAAATGGGCGACGTTCGGATCGTGGATTCCACCAATTTTCCGGCCGCCGCCAACATCGCAATGGCTCACGTCATCGTCAAACCGGGCGGCTTGCGCGAGCTGCATTGGCATCCGAACGCCGACGAGTGGCAATATTATATTCGGGGCAAAGGCCGCATGACCGTGTTCTTCAATGCGGCGACCGCGCGAACCATCGATTTCAATGCCGCCGACGTCGGTTACGTGCCGCAGACGCTGGGCCATTACATCGAGAACACCGGCGACAGCGATCTCGTCTTTCTCGAAATGTTCAAGACGTCCCGCTACCAGGACTTCTCGCTCAATGATTGGCTCACGCATATTCCGCCCGAGCTCGTCACGGCGCATCTCGGCATCTCGCCCGAGACGCTTGCGGCCATTCCGCGGTCGGACCTGGCGGTGCTGCCGGCTTAGCTCCACCAAAAAGGGTCCAGCCAGGCCGCGCCGCAGCTACGCCTTGACCGCGCACGTCATCAGATAGTGTTGATGGACCTGGTTGTCCTCGAAGACCTCGGCGATCAGGGCCTCGAATCCCGTGCGCAGCTCGGCTAGGCGAGCCGGATCGTTCTGCACGTGGTCGATCGCTTTCGCCAACTGACCGATGGCGCGCTCCTGCGCGAGCCGAAAGTGCTGCGGGCTCAGCGTCGACACGATCATGGTGTCGCGTTCGAACCGGAGCGCGGTGACGGCGTCGCCGAGCCGCTCGCGAATGACGTTCGGGTCTCCCCATGACACCGGCGACTCCGGGGTCGCGGCGCCGGGCGCCAGCGGCGGCAGGAAGCGGGGTATGAACGCGAGGAAGCGCGCGAGAAAAAGCTCCGGCGGCCAGGTCGAGAAGGCGATGCGGCCGCCGGTCTTGAGCACGCGCAGCATCTCGCGCACCGCGATCGCCGGGCGCGGCGCGAAGATGTGGCCGAACTGGCTGAGCACGACGTCGAAGGCGCCGTCCGGATAGGGCAGGGCCTCGGCATCGCCCTCGACGAAGTCGATGTCGACGCCGGCGATGTCCGCATTCTTGCGCGCGCGTTCGATCAATGCGGGCGACAGATCGAGCCCGGACGCTTTAGCTCCCCGCCGCGCCGCGGTGAGCGCGACGACGCCGGTGCCGCAGGCGACGTCGAGCACGCGTTCGCCGGACGCGACTTGCGCGAACTTCACCAGCTTCGCCGCAGGCGCAGCGGTGAAGACTTCGACCGGCGCGAACGCGGCCCACGCTTCGCGCTGGGCCGCCTTGAATTTCACGAACGGGTCGGCATCGGCGGTCGTCATCGTTGGCTCCAACCTGATGCTAGGGGTTAAATGACGCCGAGCCCCGTCGCAAGGTCGCGGAACGAGTCCGAGCACGCTTGCTAATCTGCCTTGCCGGCCATGACGTCGAGTGTGACCGGCGTAACGCCCGAAAAACCCAGTCGCCTTCCCGCCGCCGGCGTCAGATCAATAATCATGCCTTTGGTGAATGGTCCGCGGTCGTTAATCCTTACGAGGACCGTTCGGCCGTTTTGCAGATTGGTGACGCGGACCATCGTTCCGAACCGGAGCGAGCGATGCGCTGCCGTCAGCTTTCCCGGAGAAAACAACTCGCCACTCGCCGTCTTTCCGTCTTTCTGCGAGTAAATGGCCGCTAAGGAGTGCCGCTCGCCGGCAATCGCGGGCTCACTCATACCGCCTGATACGCACGCCAGCGTCAGCCAGAGGGTTGCGCCCCTTGTGGTCATAGTCCGTCCCCGACATTTGCGTGAGCCGTCGGCTAATACCGGTCTCCGACGAAAGGTTCCGCCGTCTCGCGCATCAGCGTAACAAAAAAGGCGCGGTTTGCACCGCGCCTTTTTCGTCTCGGATGCCGGAACGGATCAGAAGCCCATCCCGCCCATGCCGCCGCCGGGCGGCATCGCCGGCATGGCCGACTGCTCCTTCGGCACTTCGGCGATCATCGCTTCGGTGGTCACCAGGAGGCCGGCGACGGAGGCGGCGTCCTGCAGGGCGGTGCGCACCACCTTGGCCGGATCGACAATCCCTTTCTCGATCATGTCGACATATTCCTCGTTCTGCGCGTCGAAGCCGTAGGTCTCCGACTTGTTCTCCATGATCTTGTTGACCACGATCGAACCCTCGACGCCGGAATTCTCGGCGATCTGGCGCAGCGGCGCTTCGAGCGCCTTGAGCACGATGTTGATGCCGGCCTGCACGTCGGCATTGTCGTTGACGAGCTTGCCGACCGACTTCTTGGCGCGCAACAGCGCGACGCCGCCGCCCGGGACGATGCCTTCCTCGACCGCCGCGCGGGTGGCGTTGAGCGCGTCCTCGACGCGGTCCTTCTTCTCCTTGACCTCGACTTCGGTCGCGCCGCCGACGCGGATCACCGCGACGCCGCCGGCGAGCTTGGCAAGCCGCTCCTGCAGCTTCTCGCGGTCGTAGTCCGAGGTGGTCTCCTCGATCTGCGCCTTGATCTGGCCGACGCGGGCCTCGATGTCCTTCTTCTTGCCGGCGCCGTCGACGATGGTGGTCTTCTCCTTCTCGATCACCACCTTCTTGGCGCGGCCGAGCATAGCGACCGTGACGTTCTCGAGCTTGATGCCGAGATCTTCGGCGATGAGCTGGCCGCCGGTGAGGATCGCGATGTCCTCGAGCATGGCCTTGCGGCGATCACCAAAACCCGGCGCCTTCACTGCCGCGACCTTGAGGCCGCCGCGCAGCTTGTTGACCACGAGCGTAGCGAGCGCTTCGCCTTCGATGTCCTCGGCGATGATGAGCAGCGGCTTGCCCGACTGCACCACGGCTTCGAGCACCGGCAGCAGCGCTTGGAGGCCGGAGAGCTTCTTCTCGTGCAGCAGCACGTAGGCGTCTTCGAGCTCGGCGATCATCTTCTCGGCATTGGTGATGAAGTAGGGCGAGAGGTAGCCGCGGTCGAACTGCATGCCCTCGACGATCTCGACTTCGGTGTCGAGCGCCTTGGCTTCCTCGACGGTGATGACGCCTTCGTTGCCGACTTTCTGCATCGCCTGGGCGATCATCTTGCCGACGGTGGCGTCGCCGTTCGAGGAGATAGTGCCGACCTGCGCGACCTCGGCGGACGAACCGACCTTCTTGGCGCGCTTTTTGATGTCGGCCACTACCGCGGCGACCGCGAGATCGATGCCGCGCTTGAGATCCATCGGGTTCATGCCGGCGGCCACCGACTTGGCGCCTTCCCTGACGATCGACGCGGCGAGCACCGTCGCCGTCGTGGTGCCGTCGCCGGCCACGTCATTGGTCTTCGACGCGACCTCGCGCACCATCTGCGCGCCCATGTTCTCGAACTTGTCCTCGAGCTCGATCTCCTTGGCGACGGTGACGCCGTCCTTGGTGATGCGCGGTGCGCCGAACGACTTGTCGATGACGACGTTGCGGCCCTTTGGACCGAGCGTCACCTTCACCGCGTTGGCGAGCGTTTCGACACCACGCAGCATGCGGTCACGCGCATCGACCGAAAATCTAACATCTTTGGCAGCCATTGCTGTTTGCTCCTTGAGTTGGTTCGCAGCGAGCGCCGTGTCTTTAGTTCGTCATTGCCGGGCTCGACCCGGCAATCCATGCGGCCGGCCCGGCCCTATGGATGCCCGGGTCAAGCCCGGGCATGACGAAGCGAAAGATCGGCGGGTCCTCGCGATTCGAATGGGTTCAGGCGATCACGCCCATGATGTCGGACTCTTTCATGATCAGAAGGTCGTCGCCCTCGATCTTGACCTCGGTGCCCGACCACTTGCCGAACAGCACGCGGTCGCCGGCCTTGAGGTCCATGGCAACGAGCTTGCCGCTCTCGTCGCGGCCGCCGGGACCGACGGCGACGACTTCGCCTTCTTGCGGCTTTTCCTTGACGGTATCGGGAATGATGATGCCGCCCTTGGTCTTTGCCTCGGCTTCGATACGTTTGACCACCACCCGATCGTGCAACGGGCGGAATTTGAGCTTCGCCATGATGACCTCGTCGCCGCCCATGGCGGCCTTCGTGTTAGACGAAAAAGCTTTATTTCAGTGAGACTTGTCAGACATCTAGCACTCTTATCGGCGGAGTGCCAACAAGCCGACCGGGACATAAGGCGCGGCCTTGCCGCTGTCAAGCATATGGCTACTGTCAAGAACATGGCCTCGCCGCCATTTCCGCCGGATCGCTGAAATTTTCAACGAACTGGAAAGCATAAACGGGCTAAATCGCTGCGTTCGCGGCTGTCGGCGGGCGTTGCGGTTCAAATTCCGGCCACCACTCGGTCAAATTTCTAGCCAACAACGCGTTGCCGGTTTGCGTGGCGTTAACCATGAGCCGAACGTGTTGGCTCGCGTACGAGGAGTAAGTTTGATGAGAGCATCGCTGAGCGGTGTGCCTCTGTTGGCGGGCGTTGCTCTCCAAATCCTGGCGGTATCCGGCTGTGCGATGAATTCGCCGACCGTGGCGCCGCCACCGGCGGCGCCGGCGATGGCGCCGGAAATTCCTTCCTCGATCCGGCCGGAGGAGGTCGTCGGCCGCTGGGGCTATGGCGCCTACCACAAGGAGACGGATCGCGTGCGCACCGAAGCCGCCGCGCGCGGGCAGTGCGGCCAGCCGGTGGTGATCGAACGCGGGCAGAGCGGCGGTGTGATGATGTATCTCGCCGACAGCGCGCAGTTGCAGGAGTTGCGGCTCAAGGGCGGCCCGAACGGCGGCAACTATGTCGGCCCGCCCGGACCGGCGGGGGGCATGCAGGACCGCGAGATCGTCTCGTTCGACGGTCGCGTCATGATCCTGCGCTGGATCGACCCCGAGGTCGCCGGCCGTTACGGCACCGGCGTTTATGTGCGCTGTGGCCCCGAGGGCATGGCCCGCGGCAACCGGCCGCCCGGCGTGCACTGACGGCGCCGGCGGGCCCGACAACGCCGGCGTGTCAGGCCGCCTTGCGCGCGCCCATCGACAGACAATAGAGCGCCCCGACGAGGAGCAGCAGGGTCACGACCGTCGACGACCACACCAGCCTGTTGAGGAAATGCTGCAACGTCGCCCACAGATTGACAAGGAGCAGCGCAGCATCGCCGACGGCTGAGCCGATGAGGACGCCGCGCACCGCCTGCCAGTCCCGGAAGTCCCGCGCGAACCAGACGATCACGCCCCAGCCCAACAGCGCCGCGCCGCAGAATTGCAGGTTGAGGTTGACGTGCACCTCGGGCGGCGCGCCGAAAGTGACGACGATCATCCCCGGGATCAGCACGAAAGCGATGCCGTAAAGGATCGCGACGATCGCAGCGATCGTCAGATAGAGTTTGACGCTCATTTCCCCCTCCCCAGACCTGCCGTGCGACGGCGATCGCGATCTTAGCCGATGGCTGCGACCGGCTCTACAGGCGGCTGAAGGAAAGAGGAAAGACAGTGCCGACCTCGGCGTCACGTCGAGCGGCGGCCGCGCCGGAACAGGACGTCGATCTCGGCTTGCGAGAGGTGGTCGCGATCGCTGTCGAGCCGCGGGCCGTGCACCGCCGGTGCCGTCATCGGCGCAGGGGTTTCGCGCGGGGGCGCGATGTGCTGATCGGCGGGGGGCAGCGCGGTCATCACCGCGGCCAGGCGCTGGCCGATCAGGTCCTGAAAGTTGCAGGCCTCGAAAATCTGGACGGCGCGGTCGCGGATATCCTGGGCGAGCTCCTGCTCGAGCTTGCCCTCGAGCGCGGCGGAAAGATTGTTCGCCGTCTGGTCGATGTCTTCGGCCGCGGCGAGGATTTTTTGGGTCGCCGCTTCGCTGTCCCGGCAAACCGCGTCGAGCGAGCGCCGCGCGCGCATCATGTCGTCGCCGCGGGATCGCTCCTTTTGTGCGCCGGCATGCTCTTGAGCGCCTGCTCGCGGCGCGGCGCCCGCGGGCGCCTGCGACGTCGCGAGGTCGGCAATCGCGGCCCGCAGCGCGGCAAGCCCGTTGACGATTTCGGCGTGGCGCGAGAGCGCGGCGTCGGTCTCGTCCGCGAGCGGTTCACGCCGCGTCGCGGCTGTTTGTTCGATGCGGAAAACCCTGCGCGCCGCAGTCATCTGCTCGACCGATCTGTTGCCGACATGAAATTAAGGCGGCCGGCTTAATTCCGCGTTCATGCCGGGCGAGGCGGCGATGCGCGGCAAATCTTCAGATCGGCTTAACCATAACGTCCCGCGATACACGCAAAATAAACCGTAACTTGCTGAACAATGTGCGAACGCCGTTATAGCTAACGCCGCGTGCCGCGAAATTTACCAAACAGTCGGGGTTTGCGCCTGTACTCGTCGCACGGGCGAAGCCGCTTTCCTTCCGTCACTGCGGACGCGGCCGGGAGCGGAGCGGCGGCTCGATGTGTAACCGCGTCAGAGTACAGAGTTCAGCAATGCGGCGTGTCCTCCTCTCCGCGCTCCTCGTCAGCGCATTCCACCTTCCCGCCGGCGCCGATCCCCTGCGCATCACCCCCGACGGCTTCGGCGGCGATGAACGCGCCGCGGCGGCCGGCCCGGCCGACAACGTCGCGATCGAGCCGCCGCCCGCTCCGGCGCGCAGCGCGCAGCGCTACGCCGATGCGAGCGGGCCCAATCTCGGCGGCGGCTTCATCGAGTTTCTGTTCGGCGGCGCGGCGCGCGAGCCGGCGGTGCAGCGCCCTTATCAGGCCGCGCCCGCCGAGTATCAGCAATCCGCGCCGCGACCGTATGCGAGCCGCGACGAGCCGGCGCTGCAGAACTACGCGCCGGTCCCGCAAGGCGCCGCGCCGGAGAATACCGGCGCCATTCCCATGTTCGGCGACGCCGGCCACCCGGCGGTCGACCCCAAATACGACCGCCAGCTCGTCGATTACGCCAGCGACGAAGCGCCGGGCACCGTCGTCATCGATACGCCGCACAAATTCCTGTATCTGGTGCAGGGCAACGGCAAGGCGCTGCGCTACGGCATCGGCGTCGGCAAGCCGGGTTTCACCTGGTCGGGTGTGAAGACCATCACCGCCAAAAAGGAATGGCCGGATTGGATCCCGCCGCAGGAGATGATCGAGCGGCGCCCGGATCTGCCGCGCTACATGGCCGGCGGTCCGGAAAATCCGCTCGGCGCCCGCGCGATGTATCTCGGCTCGACGCTCTACCGTATCCACGGCTCCAACGAGCCCTGGACCATCGGACAGCAGGTGTCGTCCGGCTGCATCCGCTTGCGCAACGACGACGTCACCGACCTTTACAACCGCGTGAAAGTCGGGACCAAGGTGGTCGTTATTTAATATTCGACGCCGGCCTCGCGCACGCCCGCTTCTCCGGCGCTCCCGGGAGGACGGCGATCATTCCGCGGCCGCGCGCGTAGCGGCGTCTGCGGGCTGCGCTGATTCTTCGCGCAGCCTCACGTCATGCTCGGCGACGAAATAGACCGGGCGGGCTTTGATCTCGGTCGAGGATCTTGGCGATGTATTCGCCGACCACGCCGAGCATGATGAGCTGGACGCCGCCGAGCACCATCATGCCGACGAACAGCGAGGGATAGCCGGGCACCCGCTGGCCATAGACCAGGGTCTCGTAGACGATCTGTCCGCCATAGACGAAAGCGATCACCGCGAGCGCGAGCCCGAGCAAGGTCGCCACCCGCAGCGGCGCCACGGAGAACGCGGTCACGCCGTCGATCGACAATCCGACCAGCGACTGGACATTGAACGTGGTGCGGCCGTCCATGCGCCGGTCCGGCTCGTAATCGACGCGGAGCTGGCGGAAGCCGATCCAGGTCGACAGGCCCTTGAAGAAGCGGTTGCGCTCGGGGAGCTGGCGCAATGCGTTGGCGGCGCGCGGCGACAGCAGCCGAAAGTCGCCGGCATCCTCGGGGATCTTGGTGCGCGTGCCCCAGTTCACCAGGGCGTAGAAACGCCTTCACGGCGGCGCGCCGGGCGAGCGATTCGTTGGCGCGATGGGCCTTGGCGGTGAAGACGACGTCATAGCCGCCGTCGAGCCAATGGCCGACCAGGGTTTCGATCAGCGTCGGCGGGTGCTGGCCGTCGCCGTCCATGAACAGCACGGCGTCGAGGCGGGCATGGTCGAGGCCGGCGAGGAGGGCCGCTTCCTTGCCGAAGTTGCGCGACAGCGCCACGACCTGGACGTCCAGCGCGCTCGCGGGCAAGCCCTGCGCGATCGCCAAGGTCTCGTCGCGGCTGCCGTCGTCGACATAAACCACCTCGCAGGCGAGCGAGCGGGTGGCGCGCAGCTTACGGGCGACGTCGACGAGCTTGGCATGCAGGCTCGCCAGCGCGCCGGCCTCGTTGTGCAGCGGAACGACGATCGAAAGCCCGGCGCCCGGCAACAGACGGCGGGGCGGCGGGCCGTCGTGCGCCGAATGTGCCGATGCGGGTTCGATCTTTGTCGGTGGCCACTAGCTCTATCCTTCTGCACCGCCCTATAGCGCAACCGGTGCTCCTTGTCGCGCCCGCGAAGTCGCGGGGCAAAGCGTCCGGCGAGGGGCCGGGACGGGGTGGCTCAGGGCGCGGAACGTGATATGCGGTTACGGCCATGACCGACCTCTCCCGCTACGATTGGGTTCGCGCCAAACTCATCGCCGCCAGGCGCGCCCGCGCGTTCGGGTTCAAGGCGATCAGCTTCGGTCTGGTCGGCGTCATCAACACGATCGTCGATTACAGCGTCTTCCTTATCGCGCGCGCCGCGCTGTCCCATTCGGCGACGGCGGTGGCGACGGTCGGCGCGCTCGCCGATGTCTGCGGCTGCGGTTCCCCCGGTTCGATCCTGCTGATCGTGGCGAACCTGATGTCGTGGACCGTCGGCATCACCGGCTCCTACATTCTCAATTCGTCGTTCACCTTTGCCGCCGAGTTGCAGCGCAAACTGCGCTGGCGCGCCTATTTCACCTTCGTCTTCGCCGGCATCGCCGGCCTCATCGCCAACACCACGGCCTTGGTCGTTGCCGCGCAGATTTTCCTGTTGCCGGTCTGGGCGGCCAAGGGCTGCGCCATCTTCGCGAGCTTCGTGGTCAATTTCTCGATCTCGAACTTCATCATCTTCCGCGTGCGCACACGCGTGGCGGAGGAAATGGAAAATCGGACGTAGCCTGGACCGCGCGCGGATCGGCGCAGCGCGGTCAGATCGCTACGCGTTCCGATCGAGCTCGGCGATCAGCCGCGCATAAACCGGATTGTCGCGCGTGTAGACGTAGTCCAGCGCGGCGACGGAGACTGCCTCGGCGCCATGCTCGCGCAAGAAACTCGCCAGCCCATGCACGTGCTTCGGCGGGCAGTGCAAGGTGAGCATGCCGGAAGAGGTGGGGCCGCCGAACGGCGCGGCGACGCCGAATTTTTCGCTGCGCGGCGGCAAGCATCGCTTCGTTCAAGCCGGCGAAGCGGGTGCGCACTTCACGATAGGCATGGGCGCGCTTTTGCGCCGCGACGCGATCGAGCAACAAGCGGGCGGTCTCGCGCTGCCCGTCGTCCCACGACGCCGCGCGCGCGGCGACGAGGTTCGCCTGCGAGCGCAGGATGACGCCGTCCTCGATCACTTTGAGGCCGTTGGCGGCGAGCGTCGCGCCGGTCGTGGTGATGTCGACGATGAGTTCGGCGGTGCCGGCCGCGGGCGCGGCTTCCGTCGCGCCCGAGCTTTCGACGATGCGATAATCGACCACGCCGTGCTCGGCGAAAAAGCCGCGCGTGAGATTGGCGTATTTGGTGGCGAGCCGCATCTTGCGCTCGTGCTTGTGGCGGAAGGCGGTGGCGACGTCGTCGAGGTCGGCCATGTTGCGCACGTCGATCCAGGCCTGCGGCACGGCGACGACGACATTGGCGAAGCCGAAGCCGAGCGGGTCGACCATGACGACATGGCGGTCGGCGTCCGGCATCATCTCGCGCACCAGATCCTCGCCGGTGACGCCGAGATGCACCGTGCCTTGTGCGAGCTGGCTGGTGATCTCCGCCGCCGAAAGGTAGGCGATTTCGACGCCGTCGAAACCGGCGATGGCGCCGCGGTAGTCGCGCGCGCCGCGCGGCTTGACGAGTTCGAGGCCCGAGCGGGCAAAAAACGCCTCGGCGTTCTGCTGCAGCCGGCCCTTCGACGGGATGGCGAGGAGGAGCGGCGCGCTCATGACGCGGCTCCCGTTGCGGCCGCGCCTTGGCCGCTGCAGGCCGCGAGTTCCTCGATCGAGGCGGCGAACCCGACCGCCGGGATCGGCTCGCGCGCGCCGAGCCGCGCCAACAGGCCGTCGTAACGTCCGCCCGCGATCAGCGGACCTTTGACGCGCGGATCGTGCAGCTCGAAGACGAAGCCGGTGTAGTAGTCGAAGCCGCGCCCGAAGGCGGTCGAAAAATGAATGGCGCGCACGTTGATGCCACAGGTGGCGAGGAAGCCGGTGCGCGTCTCGAACAGATCGAGCGCGGGGCCGAGCGACAGCGAAGCGTCGGCGGCGAGCGCGCGCAATTCGCTCGCAGCTTCGTCGGGATTGCCGCGCACGGCGAGGAAGCGCTCGATCAGCGCGCGCGTCTCGCCGGGCAGCCGCGTTCCCGCACCCAGCGCGGCCTGCTCGAGAAAGCGTTCGGCGATTTCGGCGACCGAACGGCCGCCGACCGCTTCGATGCCGGCGATCGAGAGGAGGTCGGTCACCAAATGATGCGCGGCCTTGGGGTCGGAGCCGGCGAGCGCGGAAAGAACGCCGCGCAATTCCTGCTGGCCGTTGGCGGAAGCGAGCGCGAGCCGGTCGAGGTCGTGTGCCAGCGACCATTTGCGATTGAAGTCCTTGACCAGCCGCCGCTTCCAGGCCGGCGCCAAGTCGAGCGCGGCGACGAAGGCGGAAAAGATGCCGACATCGCCCATGCGGATTTCCGGCGCGTTCAACCCGTAATGCGTGGTCGCTTCGAGCCCGAGCGCCAGCATTTCGGCGTCGGCCGCGGCCTTGTCCGCGCGGCCGAACAATTCGATGCCGGCCTGCACGAACTCCGACGTGGCGCCGTCGCGGTGGCGGAACACCGCGCCGAGATAGCAGAAGCCCGCCGCCTTGCCGGCCGTCGGCGACTGCAGATAGGCGAGCGAAACCGGAATCGTCAGATCGGGCCGCAGGCACAATTCGCGGCCGTGCGGATCGGCGGTGAGAAACATGCGCCGGCGGATATCCTCGCCGGACAGATCGAGGAACGGCTCCGCCGGCTGCAGGATCGGCGGCTCGATCTGCGCATAGCCGGCGCGCACATAGGACGCGACGAGCTTCGGTGCGCGCGGGTCCGGTGCGGTCAAGGGTATGCTCGACATGATTGGTGTGGCGACAGGCTTGGCGTTGCGCGGGCCTTTAGCACGGTCCGCGGCGCGTTTCGACGATGATAGGCCAAGATAGGCTGAAGCCGTTAATGCTTGCCCGGGCTCCGCCGCGCGCGCCGCCGAACCCGCTCTCTTGTGCAAAAGCCATCCGCGGTGCGGTCCCCCCTTGCGTAGTGTAACGTTATAACGTTACAGTCTGTCTAGTCCAGCGTCGTCGGGGTGGTGGGATGCCGGATGTTTCAACGCTTTTTGCCTTCCGCGCCCGCCGCATGTGGCCAGAATGCCACGCTGTCGGTCGATCGGTCGGGCATCCCGATTCTCGTGTTGTGTGACGCTGGCACTGACGTAGGCTAGTCGGCAAGTCCGGCGGGGGTGGGTTAGCGGATGCGTTGGGTTCGGTCCACCAAGCGGTTTGGCGGTTGGGTAGCGCTCACCGCGCTGGCGCTGCAGATGGTCGTGTCGTTCGGGCACGTCCATCTCGACGCCATCCACCGCGCCGCACCCCTGGTGGCAACCGCTGGCGCGAGCGCCCAGGTCGTCCAGCCCTCACCGACGCCGCAGCCGCAAAACGACGCCGACGATTATTGCGCGATCTGCGCCTCGATCTTTCTCGCCGCCACCTCGTTCGTGCCGCAGGCGCCGCAGCTGCCGGTGCCGTTCGGCAGCGAACGCGTCGAGCTCGCCTTCGTCGTCGCCTTTGACGTCGTCGAGCCGCGACGCGTCCTGTTTCAATCTCGAGCCCCACCACTCTGCTGACGCCGGCCGGTGCTGATCGTCGGAATGCCCGCGCCACGCGCAGGTAGTCCGCGGCTGTTCGTTGCAGATTGAGGGTGGGTTATCATGTTCGTTCGCGCTTACCGCGTGGTTGTTTTGTCGACTTGCGCTTGCTTCGCCCTGATGGGCGTTCCCGGCATTGCCGGCGCGCAAACGCAGCTTCCCGAAGTCGTCGTCTCGGGGGCTAAACCGAAACCGAAGTCAAAACCGCATCCGGTGCAAGCGCGCGCCGCGCCGACGGCGCCCGTCACGCCGGCAGCACAGCTCAACGCCAAGGCCAATGCCTTCGATCAAAGCCGCAGCAATATCTACACCACTATTGGCACCACCTCCGACACCATCACCCAGAGCACCATCGACGCATTGCCGCAAGGCGCCAATCAGACAGTCGAGAAAGTGCTGTTGCAGGAACCCGGAGTCTCGCAGGACTCCGCGGCGTCGGGCTCGCTGCACATCCGCAACGACCACGCCAACGTCCAATACCGCATCAACGGCATCATGTTGCCCGACGGCGTCACCGGCTTCGGCAGCATCTTCGATACCAGCTTTATCGGTAGCGCGGCGCTGATAACCGGTGCGCTGCCGGCCGAATTCGGCATGCGCACCGTGGGCCTTGTCGACTTCACCACGCGCGCAGATCTGTTCAACAATTCAGGCACGGTCGGCGTCTATGGCGGCAGCCAAGGCATGATCACGCCGTTCATGGAATATGGCGGCACCTTCGGCAGCAATTGCCCGACGACGGCCGCCGCACCCGGCACGCGGTCCTTGTCGGGCTCCGACTGTTTCGCCGGCGTGCAATATTATTTCACCGGCCGCTATTTGCAGACCAACGAGGGCATCGAAAATCCGCTGCCGACGTATTCCCCGATCCACGATTTTTCGTCGCAGGAAAAGGGCTTTGCCTACATGTCGACCTTCATCGACCCGACGACGCGCTTGAGTTTCATCGGCGGCACCTCCACCAGTTCGTTTCAAATTCCCAACGTTCCCGGTCAACCGGTCGGCTTCGCCGGCAACCCCCCGGTCTCGAGCGCCTACGGGATCACCAGTTTCAATTCCGCCAACCTCAACGAGAACCAGTACGAAGACACCCAATACGGCGTGCTGGCGCTGCAAAAATCGGTCAACGGCTTCGATGGGCAATTGTCCTATTTCACCCGCTACAATTATCTGCACTTCACGCCGGATCCGATCGGCGATCTGTTGATCAACGGCATCGCCTCGGATATCAGCCGCGAATCCTATACCAACGGGGTCCAGGGCGACGGCTCGTATGAGCTCAACCCGGCACACACGCTGCGCGCCGGCTTCACCGTCAGCGGCGAACAGACCGCCGTCGGCAACACCTCGCTGGTCGAGCCGGCTCCGGGCGGGGTCGCGGTCGACGCGCCCTTCTCCATCACCGACAACGTCGCCAAGACCGGCTACCTCGCCGGAGTCTATCTGCAGGACGAATGGAAGATCACCAATCAGCTCACGATCAATGGCGGGCTGCGCTTCGACCAGATGTGGCAATATGTCGACGCCAACCAGCTCAGCCCGCGGCTGAGCTTCACGTACAAGCCGTTCGAATACACGACGTTTCACGCCGGCTATGCGCGCTATTTCACGCCGCCGGTGCTGGTCGAGGCGGCGCCGGCCAATATCGCACTGTTCAACGGCACCACCGGAGCCTCGACCAGTCCGGGCACCGACCCGGTTCTGCCGGAGCGCTCGAACTATTTCGATGCCGGCGTCGAACAGAATATACCGTTCGGCTGCAGCAAACCGGGGAGCAAGGACTGCACCGATCTCGACCTCGGGGTCGACGCTTATTACAAGCTCGCGACCGACCTCATCGACAACGGCGTTTTCGGCCAAGCGCTGGTGCTGAGCGCGTTCAATTACGCCCAGGGCATCGTCGAGGGCGCCGAATTCAAAGCCAAATTCCACAGCGGCAATTTCCAGGCCTATGCCAACCTCGCGCTCGGCTTCGAGAAGGCGACCGACGTGGTTTCGAACCAGTATCTGTTCGACAACACCACGGCGCTGCCCGATCTCGGCGGCGAGACGCTGCGGCAATATGTCGACACACACTGGATCTATACCGATCATACCCAGCTCGCGACCGGCTCGGCCGGCGTTGCTTATCAGTTTTGCGGACGGCCGGCCTCTGCGGGGGAGACTTTCAACGCCGATCAACTGTCGTTGTGCGGCACAAGGCTCAGCGGCGACATGATCTACGGCAGTGGCCTGCGCAGCGGCGACGCCAATATCGGTACGGTGCCGCCCTATGCCCAGTTCAACGTCGGCGTCGCGCGCGAATTTCTGCTGCCGGACGATCCCAAGCCGGTGACGGTGCGCTTCGATATCGTGAACCTGTTCGACACGGTCTATCTCATCCGCGGC
Organism: uncultured Pseudomonadota bacterium; assembly: GCA_963745155.1. Taxonomy (GTDB): domain Bacteria; phylum Pseudomonadota; class Alphaproteobacteria; order Rhizobiales; family Xanthobacteraceae; genus BOG-931. The sequence goes on from CAVUWO010000011.1 coordinate 215,607, forward strand.
AGCAGCGTCGCCTGCCCGTCCGGCAACAGCGTCTGCGGCATCGGCGTATTCGCGCCGCAATACGGCCCGCGCATCGGCTTCTTCCTCGGGGTCTCGAAGAAAATCTGAAGGTTCACATCAGTATCAGTAGAAGGAATAAACACCATGCGGCGAGAACAGGGAAGCGGCCGCGGCCGAATGGCCGGCAGCGCCAAACTGATCAAGTTGGGCAGACCAGACAATCGCCTCGGGCACTTTGTCGCGTTGGCGCTCGCTTTGTGCGCCGGCGCTCCGACGGCGGCAATGGCCGCCGATCTTCCGGCGCCAAATCTGCCGCCAATCTACAAGGAGCCTCCAGCCGTCTACAATTGGACCGGCTTCTATGTCGGCGGCAATATTGGCGGGGCCTGGAGCGGGCTGAGCGGGACAAATTTTTCGGACACGCTTGGCAGCAGCTTTAACGGGGCAACCAACCTCCAGCCTTTGGGCGGCGGCCAAATCGGCGTCAACTACCAGTTCTCGGATCGTGTCGTCGTCGGCGCCGAGGCGATGTTCGACTGGCTTCCCGGCAGCCAACTCTCCCCCGTCACCGCAACCGATCCGACCAACACGATTTCCGCCGACATCACAAATCTGAGCGAACGGTGGTTGGCCACTGTGACCGGCCGGGTCGGCTACGCCTGGGACCGTGTGCTGTTTTACGCCAAGGGCGGCGGCGCGTGGGTTGCAGCGACCAGTCCTGCCATTTCAGTCGGCGGGGCGCCGGCGAGTTTCGCCAGCGTCAGCAACACCAACAGTTTCGGCTACACCGCAGGGTTCGGTCTCGAGTGGGCTTTCTTGAACAACTGGTCGGTGCGGGCCGAATACGACTATATCGGCTTGCCCGACCAAACCTATACGGTGGCGGCGGGGACCCCCACCTTCGGCGGCGACGTTATCACAATGAACGAGCGAAGCCTCTCGATCATGACCTTGGCCGTGAACTACAAATTCGGCGGCTGGTGATGTTCGACGCGGTCTATTTGCTCGTGTCGCCCCGCACCGCGGCGAGGATCGCCGGCACGGCGCGCGGGTCGGTGGTGAGCGCGGTGTGGGACAGTCCCGGCACGATCGTGACGGGGGTCCCGGGCCTGACCGCGTCGATGGTCGGCGCGAATTTGTCGGCGGCGAACAGTTCGTCATTTTGGCCGACCACGACGGCGAGCGGCGTCCGCGTGTTGCGCAGGTCGGCGGCATAATCGTTCGTTCCGAATGCGCGCATCAAGAGCCAGGAATAATGGCCGGTCAGGATGTCGGTCCGCGCCGGGTCGATGGCGAGCGATAGCGTGGTCAGATGATCAAAGGCATGGATGCCGATGCGGTCGAGCAGGGCGATCGCAATGATCCGCGGCATGAAAGGCTTGGCGTAGTTCGCGTCGTGCTTGTAGGTCGGCGCGAACGGGCCGAGCATCGGCGACAGCAGCACGGCGCGTTCGAACGTCTTGCCGAGCGGAAGCGCCGCCACATGCAGCGCATAGCCGCCGCCGGAGGAGAAGCCCATCAGCACCAGCTTCGCATTCGGGTGACGCGCGCGCACCATGGCGACGAAATCGGTCATGTCGTCATCGAGTTCAGCCGGCGTAGTCGATGTCGCCGCGTACGCCGGTCGCGCCATGGCCCCGGATATCCGGGGCGTAGACGGTGATGCCTTGCGCGCTGAGCGCCTTGCCGAGCGGGTGGATGCTCGCGCTCGAGGCGGAGGAGCCGTGGATGGCGATGACGACCAGCGCGGGTTCGCCGGCAGCCGCGCTCGCCGGCCAGACGCGGAACGTGATCGGCGTGCCGTGGTGGACGGGAAGCGTATCGGGCGCCGGCAGATCGCTGAAATCGACATGCCGAAACGGCTCGCCAAGCGAGTTCGAGCCTCTCCGGCGTCGCCGCGGTGCCGAACGCCAGCATGCCGGCGAGCGCCGCGACGACGATGAGCAGCGAGCGCTGCCAGGACGCCGATCATGATTTTGAGCTCGCGCGGCTCATCGCTTCGAGCCCGTGCCGTGCCAGCAGGGCGCTGCACGGCCTCGACCAGGCTCTCCTCCGGCACGGCGCGTTGTGCCTCGGCCTGCTTCTGCAAATATTCGTCGCGGCCTTTTTCCAGCTTCGCCAGTTCGGCGCCGAGCGAGGAGGTCCTTGATGGTGACTTCGCCCTTGGCCTTTTCGTCGGTGCCCTGGATGATGACGCAAGGCGAGTTGCGCTTGTCGGCGTATTTGAGCTGATTGCCGAGATTGCGCGGGTTGCCGAGATAAAGCTCGGCGCGGATATTCGCCGCGCGCAGCTTGGCGACCATGTTCTGATAATCGGCGAGGCGGTCCTTGTCGAACACGGTGACGACGACCGGACCGGGCTCGGGCTTGGTGTCGATCTTGCCGAGCGCTTCGAGCGCGGCGGCGAGCCGCGACACGCCGATCGAAAATCCCGTGGCCGGCACCGGCTCGCCGCGGAAGCGCGATACGAGGCCGTCATAGCGTCCGCCGCCGCCGACCGAGCCGAAGCGTGAGGCGCCGTCGGCGGCGCCGCTCGGGAACGTCAGCTCAACTTCGAACACCGGGCCAGTATAATATTCGAGACCGCGGACAACCGACGTGTCCACGGCGACGCGGCCATCGGAATATCCAGATGCCGCAATCAACGTTCCGATGTCCTCTAATTCCTTTCGACCTTGCTGTCCGACTTCGCTGTTTTTAGTTCGCAAGTCGATTTGAGCGATCTTTTCCTTCAGATCTGAAACTGGTTCGAATACGCTCATGATCGTTTCGACGGCCGCCGCGTTCAACTCGGCGCCTTTGGTGAAGTCTCCCGATTTCATCCTTGCGGCCAGTTGTCAGAAGCTGCCTGACGCCGTGGTCACCCAATCGGTCAAATTTATCCATGGCGCGAAGAACGGTCAGTCGCCGGCTCGCGTGTTGATCGTGCAAACCAATCTCTTCCAACAAACCATCAAGAACCTTGCGATTGCTGACCTTCACCACATACGACCCACGCGGAATCCCCAGCGCTTCCATCGTATCCGCCGCCATCATGCACATCTCGGCGTCGGCGGCGGGGGAGGCGGAGCCGACGGTGTCGGCATCGAACTGCATGAACTGGCGGAAGCGGCCGGGGCCCGGCTTCTCGTTTCTGAAAACCCAGCCGAAGCGGTAGGAGCGGTACGGTTTTGCCAGCGTGTCGAAATTTTCCGCCACGTAGCGCGCCAGCGGCGCGGTCAAATCATAGCGCAGCGACAGCCATTGCTCGTCGTCGTCCTGGAACGAGAACACGCCTTCGTTCGGCCGGTCTTGGTCGGGCAGGAACTTGCCGAGCGCGTCAGTAAATTCGATAGCCGGGGTTTCGACCGGCTCGAACCCGTAGCGCTCGTAAACTTGGCGGATCGTCTCGATCATGCGCCGCGTCGCGGCGATCTCCGCCGGTCCGCGGTCCGCGAGGCCACGCGGCAGCCGCGCCTTGAGCTTTTTCGTTGCTTTCGATTTGTCCGTCATCCGCCGTCCTCGGCGCCTCCGGCTGGGAGGACGGCGCGGTTGGTAGCAGCGGCAGATCGGGCGGGCAAGCGCGGCCGGTATTATGGTCGGTGCGGAGCAACTCGCGCGAACACAAGAGCGTTTGCTGCGCGCTCGCGATTTCCGCTCTGACGGCGGCGAGCTGGACGCGGTGAATTGCCGTGAGCTGATGGAATTCCGCGATGGTGTGGCGCAGCCCTTGAACGTGCGCGCTGATTTGCGTCACGGGAAGTGGGGCGACGCCCGGCTCGGGCTGCTGCGGCGCGGCCGGCGGGGTCCGCCCATGGGTGTCGCGCACGCTGAATGTCGGCACATAGGTGCCGCGCGGCATTTCGATCACCAACACATCGTCCCGCCCGATGTCGGCGTAATAGCGCGACAGCGCCTGCCGCAGCCGCCCGGCTTCCACCCGGACGATCGGGTCGGCCTGGGGATCGAAATCGCTGCTGCGGCCGAGCGCGCCGACGGCGATGGTGTAGGCCTTGATTCTGTCGCCGTCGCCGGCGAGGGTCGTCTCGACGACGAATGTGAGGAAGTGTGTGAGCCGAAGCGAGTCGCGCAACACCGTGCTGCCAACGATCCGCGCGAGTTGCCGGCGAACTTCGCTGATCGGCGGCCCATTTTGCGCGGCGTTACTCGGGCACGTTTCCAATTTCTTATTCATCCCCGGCATTTACTCATTGCACATGTTGCAACTGTACAACTTATAAGGGCGCCCGTCACCCCACCTTCATAATTCTGCCGAGACAAGTCCGCGGACCCTGATCAAATCTATCCATGAGAGGTACCATGCTGCCCGCCTGGGGATAACCTGTGGATAATCTGTGGATAACTTATGGGTGAATTGGCGAGCATGGTCTGGCTGACAGGGTTCGATATCGGACTGAGGCCGGCGGGGCCGCCATTGCTTGTTTCGGCAAGCTGCAGCAGCGCTCGTGCCAGGCGCTGGTCGGCCGAGTGGGTCAGCTGGTCGGCGCGCATCTGGTTTCCGCATCAACGAGGCGGCGATGATCCGCATGCTGCGCGCCACCGCCGCGATCTCGATGTGGCCTTGTTCGACGTAGAACGACGCGTCGGGCGCGTCGCCCTGCGCATAGATGACGTCTCCGGATTTGAATCGCAGCCGCGATTGGCCGGCGCCGTGTCCGGTGACGACCGTCGTCAGATCGAAAATATCCTTCCCAGTTCGCTTATCCTTGGGCAGGCTTGTGGTAAACATCGCTTTGCTCGCTTGGTGCAAATTGGTGTTCGGCCAATCCACACTGCGAACTTGGCGCAATTAGCCAGGGGGCGAAATTGCTCTTTGTGACAATGGTATTTATGTCGGTGAGGGGCGTTCAGGGCTGAATGATGCGGTCGCGAAGCGCGATCATGACCGCCTGCGTGCGGTTTACGGCGCCAAGTTTTTGGCGGGCATTGGCGGTATGGGCCTTGGCCGTCCTCTGGCTGATCTTGAGAATTTCCCCAATCTCCGAGGCGGTCTTTCCGAGGGCTGCCCACGTCAGGACCTCCCGCTCACGCGGGGTCAGGTTCGATCCTCCGTTCTGAAGCGGGCGATGCAATTTGAGCACACGGTCGAAGGCAAAAAGCGCCATGAGATAAACGGCCGGCAGCGCGCTGTCCGGCAGGTCAAACGCTCGACCGCCTATCCACACATGACCCTGTCTACTCGTGGCGGAGGCGATGGGAATAACAAGGCCCTCCAACAGGCCGAAGTCGTTCGCGCGCTGAATGAACTCGACCGCCCGCGGCTCTTGCTCGGGAATGTAGGGGGATTCTTTCACCCATCTGTACGGTCGAAGCATGCGTTTGCAATGTCGCATGGAGGGATCGTCGCGCATGAACTGCTTTTCGGAGTAGAGATCAAGCCAACCGGCCGGCATCGTGTTAGCCAACAAGACATCCTCAAAATTCTCCGTCGGGCCGGGAAGAAAGTTAAAGCACAGATATTCGCAGCGGAAACCGCTCAGGACCGCCCGCATCGCGTCCATTATCTCCCCTGTCGTGGTGAGACATTGCACTTTTTCCATGAAACCAAATGCGGTACGACCCGCGTCGGGCGAGTTTGTAAGCATTGGACACTCCACCGTTTTTCGGTCCCGAGATGCGGCATAGTCAAGTAAGTAGATGTCGCTTGATCTTACAACTTATCGAATACAATTAAGAGTTGTTCGCGCACCAAGATTGTTGTGCCCTTAAGGTAAGGGCCTACCGATCAGTCTTTGGCGCAGCGCGATGGCGACGGCCTGCGTCCGGTTGAAGGCACCGAGCTTGCGAATGGCTTTTTGGGTGTGCTCGTCGACAGTGCGTTTGGCAATACCGAGAATTTCCCCGATCTCCCACGCCGACTTGCCCTCCGCCGCCCACCATAGCACTTCGCGCTCGCGCGGCGTCAGCGAACGCGGTGTTGCCGCGACCGGCACGGGTTCGACGAGCTGCCAGTCGCCCTTTCGCCGCGCCACGGCGAGCTGATGGGCGCGCGCCACCTCCAGCACTTCCGCGGCGCCGCTCACGACCATCGGATAGGTGCACAATACCGTCATCGGCTTACCCGCCAGGGTCGTGTTGAGCTGGCGCTCGTAGTCGCAGAAGTCCTTCCAATGTTTGCTGTGAATCCAGAACGCGTTGCCGCTGGCGCGCATGCCGTCATAACCTTTGGCCAGCGCGCCGCGCAATTTCTCATCCCACGCGTTGTTGATCCTGTCGAGGTCGAACCGACCTCCTTTCAGATACCACTCGTGCCCCGGCGCGATTTCCATGTTCCCGGCCACGAGGTGTCGATCAAAGTCCGGGATGCGCCGGCTTAACGCCATGCGGGCTTCCTCCGGCGTCACTGGCGCGGAGGGAGCCCACAAGCAGAATTCGTTGCTTTCCAGTCCGGCCTTGAAATAAGGGGCTACCGTATCGAGCAGGTCCTCTTTCAATTCGTAAAACATGCAGACATGCGCCCCCCAAGGCATGTCGCCGAGGACGTTGACGCCGGTCCTTCTCAAAGCAGTACTCATGGCGGCCAACTCGCGCAAAAATTACTTTGGCCGCCGCATGATTTGCGCAGGCGGTTGCCTCAATTAATATATCATATTCACTCTACAACTTGCGGAGGCTGAACCAAACCGATTAAGCAACACGTCTTTGTTACTCGTTTCATGGCAGTAACCAGCACGGCAGGCGGTAATGACCGAAATCACCGATTTAGCGCGCCAAACCAACGATCTCGACGCGTTTTGGCTGCCGTTCACGCCCAACCGCGCCTTCAAGCGCGCGCCGCGGCTGATCGCACGCGCCAAGGGCATGCACTATTTCACGCCCGACGGCCGCGCCGTGCTCGACGGTCTTGCCGGGCTATGGTGCACCAACGCCGGGCATAATCGCGATTCGATCGTCGCCGCGATTTCGCGTCAGGCCGAAGAACTCGATTATGCGGCGGCTTTCCATTTCTCTCATCCGAAGGCCTTCGAATTGGCGAGCCGCGTGGCGGCGCTGGCGCCGGGCGATCTCAATCGCGTTTTCTTCTGCAATTCCGGCTCGGAGGCCGTGGATACCGCGCTCAAGATCGCACTCGCCTACCACAATGTGCGCGGCGAGGGCGGCCGCACCCGTTTGATCGGGCGCGAGCGCGGCTATCACGGCGTCGGCTTCGGAGGTATCTCGGTCGGGGGCATCGTCAACAACCGCAAGACGTTCGGTACGCTGTTGACCGGGGTGGACCATCTACCCGCGACCTACAGCCGCGAGCATCAGGCTTTCACCAAGGGCGAACCGGCGTGGGGCGGCCACCTCGCCGACGAGCTCGAGCGCATCGTCGCGCTGCACGGCGCTTCGACCATCGCCGCCGTGATCGTCGAGCCGATGGCCGGATCGACCGGCGTGTTGCCGCCGCCCAAGAATTATCTGCAAAAGCTGCGCGCGATCTGCGACCGCCACGGCATTTTGCTGATCTTCGACGAAGTCATCACCGGGTTCGGGCGCCTCGGCCACGCCTTCGCCGCCGAGCGCTACGGCGTCACGCCCGACCTTCTGTGCTTCGCCAAGGGCATCACCTCCGGCGCGGTGCCGATGGGCGGCGTGATCGCGCGCGAGGGTCTCTACGACGCCTTCATGCGCGGCCCCGAACACGTGATCGAATTGTTCCACGGCTACACCTATTCCGCCCATCCGCTCGCCTGCGCCGCCGCCATCGCCGCGCTCGATCTTTATCGCGACGAGAATCTGTTCGAACGGGCGAGGGCGCTGGAAGCAGCGCTATGCCGACGCGGCGATGGCGCTCGAGGGGCTCCCGGGCGTCCTCGATATCCGCACCGTCGGCCTCTCGGCCGGCATCGACCTTGCCGCCCGCGCCGACGGCGCCGGCGAACGCGGCTACGAAGCGATGGAGCGGGCGTTCCAGGACGAAGACCTGGTGATCCGCATCACCGGCGACACGCTCGCCATCGCCCCGCCATTGATCGTGAGCGAGGCGCAGATCGGCGAGATTTTCGACAAGGTGGGGCGGGTGATCCGGGCGGTGATGTGAGGCGAATGGCGAATGGCGAATAGCGAGTAGCGAATGGGGAGTAGCGAATAGCGAATATCCTCATTCGCCACACGCCACTCGCCATCTCCTCTATTTCGCTCTCTCCTCCGTCTCCCCCACGATGTAGGTCGGCCGCTTGCGCGTCTCGCTCAAGATGCGGCCGACATATTCGCCGATGATGCCGAGCACGAGGAGCTGCGCCGCGCCGAGAATGGCGATCGCCGCCATGATCGACGACCAGCCGGCGACGGTGTGGCGCACGAACAGAAAGCTGACCAGCGAGTAGATCACCAGCAACATCCCGAGCGCCGCGAACGCGAGCGCGAGCCAGACCGCGATGCGCAGCGGCCGCACGCTGTGCGCGGCGATGCCGGTGATCGCGAGTTCGACCATCCGCCGCAGCGAGAACTTGCTCAGACCCTCGCGCCTTCTGCCGCGCGCGAACGGCACCGTCGTGAGCGGGAAACCGATCCAGCGCACCAGGCCGCGCAGAAAAATGTCGTGGCCTTCGAGCCCGTTGACAAGGTCGACCACGACGCGGTCGAGCAGCATGAAATCGGCGCTGCCCGGCGCGATATGGACGTCGCCGATCGCGTCGAGGAGGCGGTAATAGAGCCGCGAAGTCAGTCGCTTCGTGAACGCAACGTCGCTGGCGTCGTCGAGGCGCTGGGTGGCGACGATCTTGGCGCCGGAGCGCCACGCCGCGACAAGATCGGGAATGAGTTCGGGCGGATGCTCGAAGTCGGCGTCCATGACGACGACGGCGCGGCCGCGCGCATGCCGCAGCCCCGCGCGCAACGCCTCCTGATGGCCGAAATTCCGCGTGAACGAGACGTAGCGGATCGCCGGATCGGCGGCTGCGGCACGCAGCGCGGCGAGCGTGCCGTCGCTCGATCCGTCATCGACGAAGATGATTTCGGCGCCGCCGAGCGGCGCCATGACGGACTTCAGCGTCGCCGCCATCGGCGCGATATTGGCGGCCTCGTTGTGGGCCGGCAGCACGATCGAAAAATCCGGAGGCGGTGCGTCCATTATTTCACTGGTCTCTATGAAACAGATTCGCGGCGATTGACAGTGGCCGAGACGCCGGGCACTGCTGCGGCCGTGATCGGGACTGCGGGGACGCAATGTGGATGATGCCGTCAAAGCATTCAATGGTTAAGCCGTGGCGAGCGTGAATTCGCGGCCCGTCCGCGGCGACGTCGTCGCTGCGGCGGTCGAGTTCGTGCGTCGCGAGCCCGGCAAGGTGCTTGCCGCGGTGCTCGCGCTTCATGTGCTGATTTGGACTGTCATCCCGCTCCTGATCTGCCCGAACCTTCAGCTTGATCTCGTCGAGGACCTTGCGCTCGGCAAGGAATGGCAGCTCGGTTATTGGAAGCACCCGCCGCTGCCATGGTGGACGGCCGACATCGCCTACCGGCTGACCGGCCAGATCGACGCGGTCTACGTGCTCGGCCCGCTTGCGGTCGCCGTTTGCTTTTATGCGGTTTGGCGGTTGGCGCGTGAAACGGCCGGCGCCTTGACCGGCCTGATCGCGGTGCTCGCGCTCGAGGGCGTGCACTACTACAATTTTTCGTCCGTGAAATTCGCGCACGACCAGATGCAGTTGCCGTTCTGGGCGTTCACGGGTTGGTTCTTTTATCGTGCGCTCAAGCACGGCCGCGGGCTCGACTGGCTGTTGGCGGGCGCTTTTCTTGCTGGCGCGTTCTGGTCGAAATATGCGGCCTTCGCGCTGGCGGCGACGCTTACCGTGTTCCTCATCGCCGATCCGGCGGCACGGCGGGCGTGGCGCACCCCCGGTCCCTATCTGATGGCGGCCGCCTTCGCGGTCGTGATCGCACCCAATTTCTGGTGGCTCGCGACGCACGACTTCCTGCCGTTTCATTACGTCGACGCGCGCGCGCAGGTCGCGGTTCGCTGGAGCCAATATCTGACGTTTCCGCTGCAATGGATCGGCGGCCAGGCGCTCGATCTGCTGCCGGCGGCCGGCCTCATCGCGCTCTTCGCCACCGGCGCTGGCGCGCATAGCGAGCCGATCGCCCAACCGATCGCCGGCGACGCGGGGTTCGATCGGCGCTACGTCACTTGGCTGGCACTGGGTCCGTTCCTGGTGACGACGCTGGTCGCCACCGCGCTGGGGCGTCTCGTCATCGCCATGTGGGGCTATCCGCTGTGGTCGTTCATGCCGCTCGCCGCATTGATGTGGCTGCGACCCGTCGTCGAAGACCGCGGGGTGCGGCGTTTTGCCGTCGGCTTCGTCGCGGTCTTCCTCGCCGTTCCGCTCATCTACATCGTGGTCGAACGCGGCGAGCCGTTGTGGCGCGACCGGCCCAAGGCGACCCAGTTCCCCGGCCGGCAATTCGCCGACATCGTCACCCGCGAATGGCACGCGCGCTACGGCACGCCGCTCGCCTATGTGGGCGGCAGCGAGTTCGTGGCGAACAATGTCGCCGTCTATTCGCCCGACCGCCCGCATGTCGTCGTGCACGGTGAGCTCGCACTGAGCCCCTGGGTCGACCCGGCGGAACTGCGCCGGCACGGCGCCGTGCTGGTCTGGCAGGAGGGAATGGCCGGCGCCGACCTCGACACGCTCAAGGCCACTTTCGGCGACGTCGATGTACAGCCGTCGCTGCTCTTGCCCCGGCAGACCCGGTTTCGGGTCCAGCCCGAGCGCATCACCTACGCTTTCGTGCCGCCGCGGCCATGACGGCGCGCTTTTATGCGGCCAACGGCCGCCGTTGCGTGGACGCACTTGCGGCCCGCCCGCGCTTGTGAACACTGGGAAGCGGTCGGCGCGAATCGTTCTGGGGTTAGTCCTGGGGTTAGTCCTCGGGGGATTAGTCCTCGGGGGATTAGTCCTTGGGGGATTAGTCCTTGGGGATTGGTTGTCGGCTGTCGTTATGATTTGGTGCTCTTGTCCCGCAAACGGTTCGGGCGTTGTCCGGCGTCGGGCTTAGTGGGGTCGTTCATGGTGCGGATAAGCGCCATCTTCATCGCCGTCTGCATGATGCTCATCGCCGGCTCGCTCGGCTTTGTGCTGTACCTTCGCTTCGGCTTCACCGGCGCGGAATCTGGCCTTGTGGCGCTCGCGGCGCTCACCGCGCTTGCCGTCTACAACACCATTGCCGCCCGCAAGCGCGACCGCGCCGAGGTCAGCGATCAGGTCGCCAGTCTCGCCCGCGGCGCCAGCGACACGGCGCGCCAGGTGGCCGAATTCGGCCGCCGGCTCGGCGCCGCCGAGGGCAAGGTCGAGAGCGTGCTCGACCGGGCGCTGGCGACGGCGCAGCCGCTTGCCGCCGAGATCGAGGAAATGTCCCGGCTGGTCAGACAGTTGGCCAATTCGGTCGCCGCCCACGACGCCATGCTGGCGCGTCAGGGCGGCCATGAGGGTGGCCATGAGGCGCCGCCGATGCCCTCGGGCTCCGCCGCGTTCGCGCCGCCGGCCTCGACCGTCGCCGGCCGCCGCGGGGCCGCGAAAGGTCGTCGCCTTCGAGCGGGCTCGAACGCGACGCCATCATCGCCATGGTCGGCAGCGCCATCGAGGCGCAGCGCATCGATCTTTATCTGCAGCCGATCGTGACCTTGCCCCAGCGCAAGGTGCGCTATTACGAGGCGATGTCGCGGCTCAAGGCCGGCAACGGCGAAATCATCGCCGCCGTGGATTTCATGCCCTACGCCGAAGCGGGTTCGCAGTTGCCCAAGCTCGACAGCCTCTCGGTGCTGCGATGCGTGCAGATCGTGCGCCGCCTCTTGTTGAAAAACCGCGAGATCGGCCTGTTCTGCAATCTGGCGGGCGCGACCTTGACGGATTCGAGCTTTCCGCAACTGCTCGAATTCATCGACGCCAATCGGGCCATCGCGCCGTCGCTGGTGTTCGAGTTCAGCCAGAGCGCGGTGCGCGCGATGGGGCCGATCGAGCACGAGAGCCTCGCCGCCATGGCCGAGCGCGGTTTCCGCTTCTCGATGGACAATCTGACCGATCTTCGCATCGAGCCGCGCGAATTGACCGAGCGCGGCTTCCGCTTCGTCAAGGTGCCGGCTCAATTCCTGCTCAACCGCGTCGGCGTGGCTTCGACCGATATTCATCCGGCCGATTTTTCCGATCTGCTCGGCCGCTTCGGCATCGATCTCGTCGCCGATCGCATCGAGGCGGAATCAACGGTGGTCGATCTGCTCGATTACGACGTCCGTTTCGGCCAGGGCTTTCTGTTCTCGCCGCCGCGCCCGGTGCGCGCGGACGCGCTGCAGGCGCCGCCCGGCGATGCCGAGAAGACCGAGCCCGCCAAACTCGATAAGGCCGCACCGGCCGATGCCGCGGGCGCCGGCGCGTCGGCAGGCGCGCTCGCCCAGCTCGCGCGGGCGGGCGCCGGACGCAAATGACGAAGTTTGCGCCGGCGTTCTGCTGAATTCTCCTTCGCCCAGAAGAACAGCCATTGCCGAACGTCATTGACCGATTTGAACCGCTGGCGCGCGATTACGACGTGCTGTTGTGCGACGTGTGGGGCGTGGTGCACAACGGCGTCGCCGCTTTTGCGCCGGCTTGCGAGGCGCTGAGGCGTTTCCGCGCCCGCGGCGGAACCGTCATCCTCATCACCAACGCGCCGCGGCCGGACGCGTCGGTGCGGCGGATCATCGACCGCATCGGCGTTCCGCACGACGCCTATGACGCGATCACGAGCTCCGGCGACGTCACCCGCGGCATTGTCGCGACGCGGCGCGGCGAACGCGTGTTCCATCTTGGGCCGTCGCGGGATCTGCCGATCTTCGAGGGCCTCGGCGTCACCTTCGCGCCGGCGGAGAGCGCCGATTACGTGGTGTGCTCGGGCCTGTTCGACGACGAGACCGAGACGCCGGACGACTATCGCGGCCTGCTGGCGGCGATGCGCGCGCGCGCGCTGTTCATGGTCTGCGCCAATCCGGACATTGTCGTCGAGCGCGGCGACGATCTGATCTATTGCGCCGGCGCGATTGCCGACGCCTATGCGGCGCTGGGCGGCGAGGTGCTCTATTGCGGCAAGCCGCATGCGCCGATCTACGAAGCCGCGCTCGGCCGCGCCGCCGCCTTTCGCGGCGGCGAGGTGCCGCCGCTCGAGCGCGTGCTGGCGATCGGCGATTCGGTCAGAACCGACGTCGCGGGTGCCGCGGGGTTCGGCGTCGATTGCCTGTTCGTCATTTCCGGCCTGCATGCCGGCGACGTCGGCGGACGCGAGACGTCCGACCTTTCCGGCCTCGACGCCACCTTCGCCGCCGCCGGCGTGGCGCCGATGGCGGTGACGCGCCGGCTCGCGTGGTGAGGATGGTGCGAGTCGGCCCGTGCGCCCGCTGACGCGGGAATAAGCGGAAGGCCTATCCCGCCGTCGCCTCTTCATCCGGGTGAAAACCGCTTCGATCTTCGCCTTGAGCGTCTGCGCGTTGAACGGTTTGACGATGTAATTGCTGGCGCCCGCCTTCCGGGCGGCGATGACATTGTCGGTCTTGGATTCGGCCGTCACCATGATGAACGGCGTCTGGTCGAGCCCCGGATCGGCGCGCATCTCGCACAAGAGGTCGTATCCGGTCATCGGTTCCATGTTCCAATCGGAGATCACCAGCCCGTAGCGCTTGGCGCGCATCTTGGCGAGCGCGGCGCTGCCGTCATTGGCGTCGTCGATGTCGGAAAAGCCGAGCTGCCGCAGGAGATTACGGATGATGCGGATCATCGTGCCGTAATCGTCGACAACGAGCACGGGCATGAACGGATCGAGCGCCATCGCTCTCTCTTCCTCTGCCTGCACGAAGCGCGGGACCGGCGCCGGCCGGTGCCTTGTTGTTTGTTGGGGGCGAGCCAACTGCCCCGAACCGAGCCCTCGCCGAGACGCCCTGAAAGGTATCATCGGGCGATTGAATATCGGGTTAATCGCTCCGATCGCGCCGGGGCGTGTCGTACAACTCCTGCCAGGCAACAGGCCGCGAGCGCACGGCATGACGTACGGCTTGACTTGGCCCGGCGGGGGCGGCACCTACGCCCGGCAAGTTCAGGTCAACCCCAGAAGTCCGATGGCGCCGCAACGCTTCCTCGTCGTGCGCGATACCGCGCCCGATGACACGCTCCGGGGCGCCGTCGTCGCCATTGGCAATTTCGACGGCGTGCACCGCGGCCATCGTGCCGTCATCGCGGTCGCGCGCGCGCGCGCCGCCGCGCGCGGCAGGCCGGCGGCCGTGCTCACCTTCGAGCCGCATCCGCGCGTGTTCTTTCACCCGCGGGAAGGGCTGTTTCGGCTGACCGACGAAGCCGTCAAACTGCGGCTTCTCGCCGCGACCGGCCTCGACGGCGCCATCGTGCTGACATTCGATGCGGCGCTCGCGCGCCTCACGGCGGAAGAGTTCGTCGCCCGCATCCTCGTGGAGCGCTTCGCCGTGAGTGGGGTGGTGATCGGCTTTAATTTCCACTTCGGCGCCGGCCGCACCGGCTCGCCGGCGTTCCTGAAGGCGCAGGGCGCGCAACGCGGCTTTACGGTGGATGTTGTCGCGCCGCTCGAGGACGGCGGTCGTCCCGTCGCTTCCGGTCCGATCCGCGACGCGCTCGCCGCTGGCCGCGTGGCGGATGCGGCCGAGTTGCTCGGCTATGCGTGGTTCGTCTCCGGCACGGTCGCGCACGGCGACAAGCGCGGGCGGGACCTCGGTTTCCCGACCGCGAATATCGCGCTCGACCCGCAGTGCGGCCTGCGGTACGGCGTCTACGCCGTGCGCGCGCAAATCGACGGCCGCCGCTATAACGGCGTTGCGAGCTTCGGCCGGCGGCCGATGTTCGACAATGGCGGCGCGCTGCTCGAGGTCAATCTGTTCGATTTTTCCGGCGACCTTTATGGCCGCAGCATCGACGTCGCCTTCATCGGCTGGATCCGCGAGGAGTTGGTCTTTGCCTCCGTCGACGACTTGGTGCGTCGGATGCACGATGATGCGAAGGAAGCGCGGGCGATGCTGGCGCAGGTGGATAATGCGTTTCCGCCTCAACTTATGGCGTGACCGCGCCGCCTCGCCTTCACTCCGGCAGCTTCACATCGTCGCTCGGGAACACGTGGTGGAGCACCACCAGGCCGACGATGCAGAGCGGCGCGGCGAGGAACGCCCCGATCGGTCCCCACATCCAGGTCCAGAATGCCAGCGCCAGGAATACCAGCAGGGGATTGAGTGTCAGGCGGCGCCCGACGATGGTCGGGGTGATGAAATGGCCTTCCGCCGTCGTCAGCGCGATCATACCGGCTGGCGCCAGCAATGCGTGGCCCAGCGAGGGGAAGGTGACGAGGCCGACGCCGAACAGCACGGTGACCATCACGGCCGGGCCGACATAGGGCACGTGGTTCAACACCGCGGCGAGAAAGCCGAAGATCACCGGATTGGGAAGTCCGAGCAGGAAAGCGCCGAGGGCGACGACCGCGCCCAGCGCGGCGTTGATGACGGTCACCAGCGCCAGATAGCCGGCGAGGTTCTTCTCGATATCGTTGACGATCTTGAGGAAGCGCAGCTTGGCGCCGCGGTCCTCGAACGCCGAGACGAGCCGCACCCGCAGGCCCGGCTCGCCGACCAGAAAGAACAACAGCGCGCCGAAAAGAGAAGAAGCTCCCCCACGGCCGGCGTGACGAAGGCGACGACCGGCAGCACCACATCCGGCGGCGTCGCGTTCGCCGCCATGCCGTCATTGCCGAACAGCGTCATCTCCAATTGATGCAGCGCCGCGATCGGGCGGTCGAGCACTGAAAGCCGCTCCTTGACCGTGGCGCCGATTTCCGGCGCCCGCGCGATCCACTCGCTCACCGGGCCGGCGATTGCCGTCGCCACCAGGCTGAGGATGCCGAGGCAGACGAGCACCACGCATAGCGCAGTGATCCAGGGTGACACGCCGTGGCGCTTGGCGGCGCGCACAGCTGGCGCGAGCGTCAGCGCGATCACTGCCGCCGCGAGAATCGGCAGCAGCAGAGCCCGGCCGAAATAGAGGAAAGCGCCGAACAAGAGGAGGAAAATGCCGATGACCGCGGCCTGCCCAGCTGACGTCCACATGCTGCCGACGCTGTCGACCGGTCGCGGGTCGCTGATGACGACCGCTTGGCGGGCCTCGCGGCTGGCGCGGATATATTCCACAAGTTCTCTCCTCGCCGGCCTTCCGGTCGGATCGACAACGCGAGCGTGCAAGTGCCGGTTCCTTGCCGCTTCCCCGCCGCGCCACGCGCCCCGGCCCGGAGGCGGTGGGCCCTTTGCGGGGACGCGAGAGGCTTGTTAGAAGGCGCCGCATGACCGAGAAGCCGACCAAGGGGCGCGACTACAGCGAGACGCTGTTCCTGCCCAAGACCGATTTCCCCATGCGCGCCGGACTGCCGCAGAAGGAGCCGGAAATCCTCGCGCGCTGGCAGAGCCTCGACCTTTACGGCCGCCTGCGCGCCGCGGCCATCGGCCGGCCGCGCTTTACGCTGCATGACGGGCCGCCTTACGCCAACGGCAACATCCATATCGGCCACGCGCTCAACAAGATCCTCAAGGACGTGGTCAGCCGCAGCCAGAGCATGCTCGGCTTCGATTCGAACTATGTGCCGGGCTGGGACTGCCACGGCCTGCCGATCGAGTGGAAGATCGAGGAGGAGAATTACCGCGCCAAGGGTAAGCCGAAGCCGGATTTTTCCGACGCCGCCGCGTTGGTCGAGTTCCGCCGCGAGTGCCGCGCCTTCGCGCAGCACTGGATCGGCGTGCAGGCGCAAGAATTCCAGCGCCTCGGCGTCGTCGGCGACTGGGCGCACCCTTACACCACGATGGACAATTTCGCCGAGGCGCAGATCGCGCGCGAGCTGATGAAGTTCGCGGCCAACGGCACGCTCTACCGCGGCTCGAAGCCGGTGATGTGGTCGGTGGTGGAAAAGACCGCGCTCGCCGAAGCCGAGGTCGAGTACGAGGATTATGTCTCGGATACGGTGTGGGTGAAGTTTCCGGTACAACACGCCGTGCGACACGCAGCGGCGCCTTCGTCGCGGTCCGTCATCGAAGCAAATGATCTCGCGGCGCGGAACGCTTCCGTCGTTATTTGGACGACAACGCCGTGGACGCTGCCGGGCAATCGTGCGATCGCTTTTTCCCCAAAAATCCAATACGGCCTCTATAAGGTCACGGATGCTGCGCCGGATAATTGGGCGAAATTCGGTGACCTCTTTATACTGTCGGAAAATCTCGCGGGTGAGGTCTTCAAGCAAGCAAGGGTCACGGCTTACGACAAAGTGGCGGAGGTTTCTGCGGACGCCTTGAGCGTCATGATCTGCCGCCATCCGCTCGCAGGGCGGGGATACGATTTCGCCGTGCCGCTGTTAGCAGGCGATCACGTCACCGATGACACCGGCACCGGCTTCGTTCACACCGCCCCTGGCCATGGTCGCGAGGACTTCGATGTTTGGACGGCAAATAAAGCCGAACTCGAAGCCCGCGGCATCAACACCACGATCCCCTACACCGTCGACGCCGACGGCCGCTTCACCGAGCAGGCGCCCGGTTTCACCGGCAAGCGCGTGTTGACCGAAAAGGGCGCGAAGGGCGACGCCAACGAGGCGGTGATCAAGGCGTTGATAGAGGCCGGCATGCTGATCGCGCGCGGCAGGCTCACGCACCAATATCCGCATTCCTGGCGCTCGAAGAAAGCCGGTGATCTTCCGCAACACGCCGCAATGGTTCATTGCGATGGATCAGCCGATCACGCTGCTTGCCGACACCGGCAAGCACGGCCTCACGCTTGCGGCAATTGGCGCAGCAGGCGATCGCACAGACCCGGTTCGTGCCGCCGCAGGGCGAGCACCGCATCGGCGCCATGATCGGCAACCGGCCCGATTGGGTGATCTCGCGCCAGCGCGCCTGGGGCGTGCCGATCACGGTGTTCATCAAGGAAAACCCGGACGGATCGGTCGAACTGCTCGACGATCCCGAAGTCACCATGCGCATCGTCGATGCGTTCGAGGAGGAAGGCGCCGACGCCTGGTACGCGCCGGGCGCGCGCGAGCGCTTTCTGGGCAAGCGCGCCAACGAAGGCTGGCAGAAGGTCGACGACATTCTGGACGTCTGGTTCGACTCCGGCTCGACGCACGCCTTCGTGCTCGAGGACGCAGTGCACTTTCCCGGCCTCGCCGGCATCAAGCGCAAGGTCGACGGCGGCGACGACACGGTGATGTATCTCGAAGGCTCCGACCAGCATCGCGGCTGGTTTCAATCGTCGCTGCTCGAGAGCTGCGGCACGCGCGGCCGCGCGCCGTTCGACATCGTGCTCACCCACGGTTTCGTGCTCGACGAGAACGGCCGCAAAATGTCGAAATCGCTCGGCAACGTCACCGCGCCGCAGGACGTGATGCAAAACGCCGGCGCCGACATCCTGCGCATGTGGGTGTGCGCCGCCGACTATGCCGACGATCTGCGGATCGGGCCGGAAATCCTCAAGACCACGGTCGACACCTATCGCAAGCTGCGCAACACGCTGCGCTGGATGCTGGGCAATCTCGCGCACTTCGACGACAGCGAGCGCGTCAAGGCCGAGCATATGCCGGAACTGGAGCGGTTGATCCTGCACCGCCTGACCGAGCTCGATGCGCTGGTGAGAGCAGGCCTACGAAGATTTCGACTATAAGCGCATCTTCGCCGCCATCGCCGCGTTCATGACCGCCGATCTGTCGGCGTTCTATTTCGACATCCGCAAGGACGCGCTCTATTGCGATCCTTATTCGTCGGTGACGCGCAAATCCTGCCTCACGGTGCTCGATTATGTGTTCCGCTCGACCGTGACGTGGCTCGCGCCGATGCTGTGCTTCACCGCCGAGGAAGCCTGGCTCGCGCGCTATCCCGACGCGGCGTCGGTGCACCTCGAGAGCTTCCCCAAGGTCTCGGCGGCCTGGCGCGACGACGCGCTGGCGGAAAAATGGCGCAAGCTGCGCAATCTGCGCCGCGTCGTGACCGGCGCGCTGGAACTCGAGCGCGCCGGCAAGCGCATCGGCTCGTCGCTCGAAGCGGCGCCGATCGTCTATGTCGCCGACGCCGACCTGTTCGGCATCGCGGCCGATGTCGACCTCGCCGAATTGTGCATCACCTCGGCGGCGACCCTGGTGGAAGGCGAGGGGCCGGCCGGCCGCGTTCCGGCTCGACGACGTGCCGGGCGTCGCGGTCGAACCACGCCGGGCGCAGGGGCAGAAATGCGCCCGCTCGTGGAAGATTCTGCCCTCGGTCGGCCTCGATCCGCGGTATCCCGACGTCACCCCGCGCGACGCGCAGGCGCTGCGCGAGTGGGACGCCATGCGCAAGGCGGCGGAGTAGGGGGGCGGGCTTGGCGGAAGCGGCGGAAGAGAGCGCGGCCGGTTCCACCGGTTCCCATGGGTCCTATGCCTGGGGGCCGTTGAGCGCGTTCGGGCTTATCGTCGCAGCACTCGTCGGCGTCATCGATCAGGCGGTGAAGCTCTGGCTGCTCGACGTGTTCGGTCTCGCCGGCCGGGCGCCGGTCGCGCTCGGTCGTTTCGTCGACCTCGTCGTCACCTGGAATGCGGGCATCAGCTACGGCCTGTTCCAGCAGGAGGGGCACTGGGCCAATGGGCGCTGCTGGCGTTCAAGGCCGTCGCCGTCATTCTATTGTGGATATGGCTTGCCCGGGCGCCGTCGCGGCTGACCGCGGTCGCGCTCGGGCTCATCATCGGCGGCGCGGTCGGCAATGCCGTCGACCGGCTGCATTGGCCGGGCGTCATGGATTTCGTGCTGTTTCACGTCGAAACGGCCGGCTGGCGCTTCCGCTGGTACGTCTTCAACCTCGCCGACGTCGCCATCGTTGCGGGGGTGGTCGGCCTGCTTTACAACTCCTTGTTTACCGGGGCGCCGCAAAAGCGCCCTGATCGCGGATAAAACCGTCGCGGTGCCATACCGGCACATCGGGTGGGTGAAGGCATGCCGCAGGAAACCAGCCGCGGCCGCAGGATCGGGGGCATCGCGCCCAGGATCGGCCGCATCGCGTCAGTGCGCGCTACCGTTGTTGCGGGCAAGCGTCGTTTTGCGTGCAAGCGTCGGTGTCGCCGTGCTCGGCATCGCGTTCATGAGCGCGACCGCGACCGCCGCGCGCGCCGATGACGACAATCCCGCATGGTCCAAATTCATGCAGACGCTCGGCCTCAAGAAGTCGCCCGACGCGCAAATCCATTACACCGAGCGCTCGCCGCTCGTCGTGCCGCCGAGCCGCGATCTGCCGCCGCCCGCCAGCGATGCGGCCGTGCCGGCGCCGGACTGGCCGAAGAATCCGAAAACGACGCCCTCCAAACGGGCCAACAAGGGCGCCGTCGTGCCGGGAACCGGTCCGATCCAGACGCCGAATCCTCCCGTCGGTCAAGCACTGGTACAATCCCGCCGACTGGTTCAGCAAAGAGGAATACGGAACTTTCGCCGGCGAACCGGTACGCGCGGATCTGACCGATCCGCCGGCCGGCTACCGCGTCCCGTCGCCGTCCCAGCCCTATGGCATTTCGCCGAGGGCAAAGACGACAAGCCGACCGCGAGCGACTTCAACATGGTGCCGATCAGCGGCGGCCAGAGCGGCAGCAAGTAGCCGGGCCAATTGGCGCCAGCGCGTACGTCGGCGCGTGGCGATAGTACGGGCGCGGCGCCGCCGTCGGCGCCATGACGACAAGCCGGGTGTTCATTGGATCGGGCGCGATCGAACCTGCGATCGTTCCCGCGGAGGTCAATACGTGCCGAATATGCCGCTGAAAATGCCAAAGCTCGTTTTCGCCGCCGCCATTGTGGCCGCCTGGGGCCCAGCGCCTGCCGGGGCCGCCGTGCCCGATGTCGCGCACTTCACGCTCGCCAACGGTCTCGAAGTCGTGGTGGTTCCCGATCACCGCGCGCCGGTCGTCACCCACATGATCTGGTACAAGGTCGGCGCCGCCGACGAGACCGCGGGCAAATCCGGCCTCGCGCATTTCCTGGAACATCTGATGTTCAAGGGGACGACCGCGCATCCGGGCGGCTTTTCCAGGGAGGTGGCCGCGATCGGCGGACAGGAGAACGCCTTCACCGCCAGCGACTATACCGGCTATTTCCAGCGCGTCCCGCGCGAGCATCTCAAGGAGATGATGGCGCTCGAAGCCGACCGCATCACCGGCCTCGTTCTCACCGACGCGGTGGTGAAGCCGGAACTCAGCGTCGTCCTCGAAGAGCAGAACATGCGGGTCGCCAACAATCCGGGCGGCCGGCTCGGGGAGCAGATGGACGCCGCGCTCTACCTCAACCATCCCTACGGACGGCCGACGATCGGCTGGCGGCCCGAAATCGAGGCGCTGACCCGCGACGACGCGCTCGCTTTCTACCGGCGCTTCTACACGCCCAACAACGCCATCGTCGTGGTCGCCGGCGACGTCACGGCCGACGAGGTCAAGGCCGACGCCGAAGCGACCTATGGCAAGGTCGCGCCGCGCGCCGAGATCGCGCCACGCCGGCGTCCGAAGGAGCCGCCCCAGGAAGCGCCGCGCACCGTCACCCTCGCCGATCCGCGGGTCGAGCAGCCGAGCTCTGATCCGCTCCTATCTCGCGCCGTCGGTGACGACGGCGAAGCCCGGTGAGAGCGAGGCGCTCGAAGTGCTGGCGCATGTGCTCGGCGCCGGTCCCAACAGCCGCCTCTACCGCTCCCTGGTCGTCGACAAGGCCATCGCCGTCAACGCCGGCGCCTATTACGTCGCCACCGCGCTCGATTACGGCAAGTTCGCCGTCTACGGCGCGCCGACGCCCGGCACTAGCCTGCATGACACCGAGGCGGCGATCGATGCCGTGCTCGCCGACGTCATCGAACACGGCATCACCGCCGACGAACTCGACAGCGCCAAGACCCGTTTGATCGCCGACGACGTCTATGCGCGCGACAGCCAGGCGGCGCTGGCGCGCTGGTACGGCGCGGCTCTCGCGACCGGCGAGACGGTCGAGACGCTGCGCACCTATCCCGACCGCATCCGCGCCGTCACCGGCGACGCCGTGCGCGAGGCCGCCAGAACCTGGCTCAACCGTCGCGCATCGGTGACGGGCTACCTCGTCAACAGCCTCAAGTCCGAGGAGAAGCATTCGTGAACGTTTCCGTCATCGCTCCGGCGCCGGCATCGTCCCGCTCCCGCCCTGCGCGCCTGCGCGCCAGGATCGGGTCCCGCATCGCGGCCGCCGCCGTCGCGCTGCTCGCGTTCGCCGCGCCGGCTCGCGCCACTACGATCGAGCGCGTGGTGAGCCCGCTCGGCATCGAAGCCTGGCTGGTTCACGAGCCCGCGGTTCCGCTCGTGGCCGTCGAATTCGCCTTTGTCGGCGGCGCGGCCCAGGATCCTTCCGGCAAGGCCGGCACGGCGACGCTCGTCGCGTCATTGCTCGACGAAGGCGCCGGCGATTTCGATTCGAAGGCGTTTCACCAGCGGCTCGAGCGAAAGGCGGTCGAGCTGAGCTTTTCCGCCGAGCGCGATTTCGATCCACGGCTCGCTGCGCACGCTCACCGCAAACCGCGACGAGGCGTTCGACGATCTGCGCCTGTCATTGACCGCGCCGCGCTTCGATCCGTCCGACGTCGAGGTCATTCGGTCGCAGGTCTTGTCATTGGTCCGGCGGGAGACGACGAGCCCGAACGACATCTCGTCGCAACGCTGGTTCGAGACGGCGTTCGCCGGCCATCCCTACGGCCGGCCCGTCAACGGCTCGCTCGAGTCGGTGCCGGGCATCACGGTCGCGGATCTGAAGGACTATTCGCGACGCGTTCTGGCGCGCGACAATCTGAAAATCGCGGTGGTCGGCGACATCGACGCCGAGAGCGTCAAGGTCATGCTCGACCGCGTGTTCGGCGGCTTGCCGGCCAAGGCCCAGCTCACCCCGGTCGCAACGGTCGCGCCGCAGGGGCTCGGCCGGCGCATCGTCGTCAAGCTCGACGTGCCGCAGGCGGTGGTGACCTTCGGCGGCCCCGGCATCGCCCGCAAAGACCCCGATTTCATGGCGGCCTATATCGTCAACCACATTCTCGGCGGCGGCACGTTTTCCTCGCGGCTTTATCAGGAAGTCCGCGAGAAGCGCGGGCTTGCCTACTCGGTCAATGACAGCCTGGTCTGGCTCGATCATTCGTCGCTGTTTCTCGGCGGCACCGCGACGCGCGCCGACCGCGCCGGCGAGACGCTCGATCTGATCGACAAGGAAATCCATCGGCTCGCCGAGGACGGCCCGACGGCGGACGAACTCGCCAAGGCCAAGGCCTATCTCAAGGGCTCGTTCGTGCTCAATCTCGATACCTCGAGCAAGATCGCATCGTTCCTGCTGCAATTGCAGCTCGACGGCATCGAGCCGGATTATATGACGCGCCGTCCGCAATTGATCGATGCCGTGACGCTCGACGACGCCAAGCGCGTGGCTAAGCGCCTGCTCGAAGGCGGCATGCTGGTCACCGTGGTCGGCCGGCCGGAGGGGATTGCCTCGAAGTAGCTGGTCGGCGCCTTGTGCGTTGCCCCGGGTTTCGCTGGCGCTCGACCCGGGCTAAGTTGCAGCATGATCCGCGTCAACGCACAGATCGAGATCGACGAACGCGAGATCGAAGAAAGCTTCGTGCGCGCGTCGGGGCCGGGCGGGCAGAACGTCAACAAGCTCTCGACCGCGGTGCAGCTGCGCTTCGACGTGCGGCGCTCGCCGTCCTTGCCGGGCGACGTGCGCGCGCGGCTCGAACGGCTCGCGGGAGCGCGGCTTACCCGCGACGGCGTTCTGATCATTATCGCGCAGCGCCACCGCACCCAGGCCCGCAATCGCGACGATGCGCTCGAACGCCTCGTCGATCTCATCCGCCGCGCCGCCATCGCGCCGCGGCCGCGCCGCCCGACCCGGCCGACCGCCGGTTCGCGCGAGCGCCGCATCGAGACCAAGAAGCGCCGCGGCAGCGTCAAGGGCCTGCGCCGCGTGCGGCCCGCGCTGGACTGACGACGAACGACGAGCGCCTGTATCAGACAACGCGCCCAACAAAGAGGCTGGCACCGCGCCTGCCGCTTTACACGGCATTAAGCCGCGTCTCGGCGCATGCGCGAAATGCAAAATTGACGGGATTACGACGGTGCCGCAATGTTTACGCCCCGATTTCCGCTGGGTTTGCGCAAGTATTTGATTTCAGTATTTGATTCAAGTCTCGAACAATTGTCGGCGGCAGTGCTTCCGCGATCTTGCCGCTCAGCCTCGTCTCGCCTACTTGGGGAGGTGGGATAGGGACGCTCAAACCGGGGCCATCGCAACGGACAACCGGGAGAACTTCATGACCAAAGCGACTTCGGCGACACTGATGGAACTGGGTGCCAAGCGCATCCTTCCGTTCGAGCGCGTCGCGCTCGTATTGCAGGGCGGCGGAGCTTTGGGGGCGTATCAGGCGGGTGTCTACCAGGCGATCGACGAGGCGCGGATCGGCGTCCATTGGCTGTGCGGGACGTCGATCGGCGGCATCAACGCCGCGCTGATCGCCGGCAATCCGCCGGAGAAGCGCGTCGAGCGGCTGCGCGAGTTCTGGGAAGCCATCACCAAGCCGCCGATCAACATTCCGAACGTGCCATGGTTCTCCGATTTGCCGTGGAACGGCAACGGCCAGGCCCGTTACTGGACCAATCGGATGAGCGCGTTCGCGACCATGTTTCACGGCGCGCCAGGTTTCTTCACGCCGCGGCCGTTTCCGCCGGTGAACTCGGCGGCCGAGAGCCCGGAGGATGTCGGCTATTACGATACCGCCCCGCTGAAGGCGACGCTGGAGCGGCTGGTCGATTTCGATCTGATCAATCGCAAGGACATGCGGCTGAGCGTCGCCGCGACCAATGTGCGCACCGGCGCGCCGGTCTATTTCGACAATACCGAGCAAAAGCTTGCGGTCGACCACATCATCGCCAGCGCGTCGCTGCCGCCGGGATTTCCGCCGACCAAGATCGACGGCGAATATTACTGGGACGGCGGCGTCGTTTCCAACTCGCCGATGCAATACGTCATCGACAAGCGGCGTCGTTTCAGCGCGCTCGTGTTCCAGGTCGATCTCTGGGATGCCGACGGCGAAGTGCCGCTCGATATTCCCTCGGCCAATCTGCGGGCGATGGAAATCCACAGCGCCAGCCGCATCAACATCTCGCTCGAGCAATATCGCAAGGCACAGCAGTTCCGCCATGCGCTGTCGCGGTTTCTCGATCAACTGCCGGAAAAGTGCCAGAACGATCCCGACGTCCGCTTCCTGGCCGAAGAGGCGCACGTGAAGGTCTCGACGATCGTGCAGCTGAAGTACCAGGCGAAGAAGTACGAGACGGCGGGCAAGACCTTCGAGTTCTCCCGCCGCGCCATGGAAGAACACTGGCAGGCCGGCTACGAGGACACCAAGGCCGCGCTCGGCGAGCCGGCGGTGCTGGAATTGCCCGATCTGTGCGAAGCGGCGCGGATCTACGACGTGCATCGCGGCTGGATGAAGTAGCGGGCGGGAGTTGCAGCCGCTTGCGCGGCGCGAATGGCGAGTGGCGAATAGCGAATGGGGGAGGGCCTTCCCATTCGCCATTCGCCATTTCGCTATTCGCCCTCGATCCGCGCCGCTAGACTCGAATGCGCTCCCGCAACCGAGTCGCCGATGCCCGTCCGCCAGCTCTCCGAAGCCGTCATCAACCGCATCGCCGCGGGCGAGGTGGTGGAGCGTCCGGCGAGCGTGGTGAAGGAACTGGTCGAGAACGCGCTCGATGCCGGCGCGCGCCGCATCGACGTCCTCACCGACGGCGGCGGGCGGCGGCTCATTCGCGTCACCGACGACGGCGAGGGCATGACGCGCGCCGATCTGGCGCTGGCGGTCGAGCGCCACGCCACCTCGAAGCTCGCCGACGACGACCTTGTTTCCATCGCGACGCTCGGCTTTCGCGGCGAGGCGCTGCCGTCGATCGGCGCGGTGGCGCGGCTCGCGATCGCGACGCGCCACAGGAGCGAGCCGCACGCCTGGGCGGTCGAGGTCGATGCCGGCGTGAAATCGGCGCCGAAGCCGGCCGCGCTCGGCGAGGGCACGCGCGTCGAGGTGCGCGACCTGTTTTACGCCACGCCGGCGCGGCTCAAGTTCCTCAAACAAGACCGCACCGAGGCCGAGGCGGTGCGCGAGGTGGTGCGGCGCCTCGCCATGAGCCGGCCCGACGTCGCCTTCACGCTCGCCGGCGAGGAGCGCGCGCCGGTGACGTACGCCGCGACGCTTCCCGGCGCCACCGGGCGCCTGACGCGCCTCGGCGACATTCTCGGCGCCGACTTCCGCGCCAACGCGGTCGAGATCGCGGCGGAACGCGAGGGCGTCGCGATCGAAGGCTTCGCCGCGCTGCCGACGCTGACGCGCGCCAATGCGCTCGGCCAATATCTGTTCGTCAACGGCCGGCCGGTGCGCGACAAGCTTTTGATCGGCGCGGTGCGCGGCGCCTATGCCGATTATCTGCCGCGCGACCGCCATCCGTTGCTCGCGCTGTTCGTCTCGCTCGATGCGCGCGAGGTCGACGTCAACGTTCATCCGGCCAAGGCCGAGGTGCGCTTTCGCAACGCCGGCCTGGTGCGCGCCCTGATCGTCTCCGCGCTCAAGCACGCGCTGGCGCGCGAGGGGACGCGCGCGGCGACGACCGGTGGCAGCGCGACGATCGCGGCGTTGCGGCCCGCGCCTCTTTTTCTTCCTCCGGCGGCCGCGGCTGGGACTGGCGCCGCTCGCCGGCGCGGCCGGGCGATCCGCGCGGAACGTACGCCGTGCCGCGCGGTCGCGGCTTTGCCGAACCGGGCCAGGCCGCGTTCGATGTCGGCGCTCCGGCGGCCGATTTCAGCGCCGCGGTCGCGGCCGATGTCGCCGTCGAGGCCGCCGGTTTTGCCGCGCCCAACGCCGAGGCGATCGCGCATCCGCTCGGCGCCGCCTGCGCGCAGGTGCACGACACCTACATCGTGGCGCAGACGCGCGATGGCTTGGTCATCGTCGACCAGCACGCCGCCCATGAGCGCATCGTCTACGAGAAGCTGAAAGCGGCGCTGGAGAAGACCGGCGTCGCGCGGCAGATTTTGCTGATCCCGGACATTGTCGAACTGGACGAAGCGGACGTCGAGCGCCTGCTCGCCCGCGCCGACGACCTCGCGCGCTACGGGCTCGTGGTCGAGTTCTTCGGCCCCGGCGCGGTGGCGCTGCGCGAGACGCCGGCGCTGCTCGGCGAGATCGACGGCGCCGGTCTGGTGCGCGATCTTGCCGAGCATCTGAGCGAATGGGACGAGACGCTGCCGCTGGAGCGCCGGCTGATGCAGGTCGCCTCCTCGATGGCGTGCCACGGCTCGGTGCGCGCCGGGCGGCGGCTCAAGCCGGCCGAGATGAACGCGTTGCTGCGCGAGATGGAAGTGACGCCCAATTCCGGCCAGTGCAATCACGGCCGTCCGACCTATGTCGAACTCAAGCTCACCGACATCGAGCGGCTGTTCGGGCGGCGGTGATTGTTGGTCGGCCATCGTATCGTCGGAGAAGCGGACGACCGGTTGTCCGGACAAGATTCACTTCGCTCGCAATACGAGACAAGCTTGTCAGATCAGCCGAGGAAAATGAACTCGGTATCGTCGTAGCGGCGCCGGTCCAGTTCGGTAAATCCTTCCGGCGCGGCGAACGCCGACTTCACCGCCTCCTCGACGACGATGAGCGCGCCGGGCGACAGCCAGCCGCCGGTGCGCGCGGCGGCGAGCGCCTTCTCCGCGAGCCCTTGTCCGTACGGCGGGTCGAGGAAGGCGAGCGCGAACGGCTCGATCGGGTGCGCCGGGCCAAGCTTGGTGGCATCGCGGCGGAATACCCGCGACGTGCCGCCGAGGCCAAGCGTGGCGATATTTTCGCGCAACAGCGCGCGTGCCTCGGCGCCCTCGTCGACGAACAGGGCGAAGGCGGCGCCGCGTGACAGTGCTTCGATGCCGAGCGCGCCGGTGCCGGCGTAAAGGTCGAGCACGCGCGCGCCGGTGACCGGGTCGTCGTAGGCGTGGAGGAGAATATTGAACAGGGCTTCGCGCAGCCGGTCGGCGGTCGGGCGGATCGCATGGGATTGGATCACTTTGGATTTTGGCGCCGCGAGCGTTCGCCCGCGCAGCCGGCCGCCGACGACGCGCATCAGCTCTTCCGCGGCCGGTGCGGTCGCGCGCCGGAGGCGCGATCGGGCGAGCGGCGGCCGCGGCCCCGTGGCGAGCGTTGACGCGTCTCGGGTTCGGGCCGCTCCGGCGAGCGGGGCCTTTGCCTTGAAACGCTCGACCAGCACGCGACGGCCCTTGCGATCGGTGAGGAGGCCGGCGCGCGGCTTGTCCTCGGAGCGTTCGGCGCGCGTCGCGTCGCGGCGGCTGCCACGGAATTTGCGCTGCAGTTTCTTGCCGGGAGCATGCTCGGTGGCGCCGCGCCAGGAATGCGCCGGCGGCGGCGATTTCGGTCGGCGCGGATTTTTTCCTCTGCCCGGGTCTTCGCGTTGCGGTTTGGCGCGATCGCGGCCATCGCGCCCGGGCCGTTCGCGGCGTTGCGCGGGTGGCTCGCGCCGCTGCGAGGGGGCTTCGCGCCGTTCCGGCGGCGGTTCAGGTCGTTGTGCCGCCGGCGCCGGCGGCGTGGAAAAATCCGCGCCGGACGCCGCGATCACCCGCTCGCCGAGCTGCTCGCGCAGGACCCGCGTGCGCACCTCTTCGACTTCGCCCTCGCCGAGGTCACCCAGTTGAAACGGCCCGAACGAGACGCGGATGAGCCGATTGACGCTAAGGCCGAGATGGCCAAGCACGTTGCGCACCTCGCGGTTCTTACCCTCGCGAATGGCGAAGGTGAGCCAGATGTTCGCGCCCTGCACGCGGTCGAGTGTGGCGTCGATCTCGCCGTAATGGATGCCGTCGACGGTGACGCCGGCGCGGATTTCGTCGAGCTGCGGCTGCGTCACCGTGCCGTGCGCGCGCACGCGGTAGCGCCGCAGCCAGCCGGTTGTCGGCAGCTCGAGCTCGCGCGCGAGACCGCCGTCATTGGTCAGGAGGATGAGGCCTTCGGTGTTCAAATCGAGCCGCCCGACGCCGATCAGGCGCGGCAAATCCTCCGGCAGGCGCTCGAAAATGGTCGGCCGTCCCTGCGGATCGGCGTGCGTGGTCACCAGGCCGCGCGGCTTGTGGTAAAGAAACAGCCGCGTGCGCTCGCGCTTCGGCAGCGGCGCGCCGTCGACCTCGACGCGGTCGCGGGCGGTGACATTGAGCGCGGGCGAGGTGACCACCGCGCCATTGACGGCGACGCGGCCGGCGGCGATCCATTGCTCCGCCTCGCGGCGCGAGGCGAGGCCGGCGCGGGCGATCGCCTTGGCGATGCGCTCGCCGGCTTGTGCGGTGTTTTGATTCTTGTCGTCCATAACAACCATGCTTCGTCATGCCCGGCCTTGTGCCGGGCATCCACGTCTTTATACACCGTTGCGAACAAAAGGCGTGGATGGCCGGGACAAGCCCGGCCATGACGGCTCATCATGATGTCGTTCATGGACCTGGCGCTTGGCGAGGCGCGGGCGGCGGCGGCGGGGGGCGAAGTCCCGGTCGGCTGCGTCGTCGTCCGCGACGGCACCGTCATCGCCCGCGCCGGCAACCGCACAGTGACCGACCGCGACCCGACCGCGCATGCCGAACTGGTGGCGATCCGGGCGGCGGCCGCGGCGCTCGGCTCGGAGCGGCTCGGCGACTGCGACCTCTATGTCACGCTCGAGCCTTGCGCCATGTGCGCGGCGGCGGTCGCCTTCGCGCGCATCCGCCGGCTTTATTACGGCGCCGCCGACCCGAAAGGCGGTGCCGTCGACAACGGCGTGCAATTCTTTGCCGCGCCGAGCTGTCATCACCGCCCCGAAGTCTATGGCGGCCTCGCCGAAGCGGAAGCCGCGGCGTTGCTCAAGGATTTTTTCCGCGAGCGGCGCTGATAACGTCGCATGGTGCGCGGCGCCGTCTCCTTATTTTGAAACCTTCACCCTGTTTTGAAGTTGAAATTGATCCGTGCATGATCTCAGGGCACAGGTTCGTCACGTAAATCATGCAATCGCGCCGCGCAGATTGTCGACCAGATTTGTTAGGCGCTTGTTAGTCATGCCGCGGCGGGGACGCCATTATCATGGCAGATCAGAACGGAGAGAAGCGATGAAGTTGCTTGCTATGCTGGCCGCGGCCTTGGCACTCAGCGCCGCCGCTTCGACGCCGTCGTCGGCGCAGGTGCCCAACCTCACCGGCCAGTTTCGCTGCGTGCAGGACTGCGCCGGCGGACCGCCGGGCCTGCCGGCGTTGGTCACCCAGAACGGCTGGGACATGCGGCTGGTCAACGAGGCCGGCCAGCCGGCGCGGGCGTGGATCGACTATCCCGGTCATATCTGGGTTCAGTCCTGGAATGAAGGCGCGGTCTATTCGGCCGACGGCATGACCATTCAGTTCGATCGCGGCACCGTTTGGCAGCGCGATCTCGGGCAAGGGATGGTACAAGGGATGGTACCGGCGGCGCCGCTTCCTCCTCCGCCCGCTTTGCGCGCGGTCCCCGCGCGGCGGCAGGCCGTGGCGCCAGTCGCGCCCGCTCCGGCCGCGCTCAATGCCTTCGATGGCAACTGGAGTGTGGTGATCTACACGCAGACCGGCGGCTGCGGACCGTCATACCGCTACGGCGTGCGGATCATGAACGGGCGCGTGGTCAACGACATCGGCGACGCCGTCGAATCTGCAGGGGCGGGTATCGCCGAACGGCGCCATTCGGGTCAGCGTTTCGTCTGGCGGCCAGCGGCCAACGGCGAGGGCCGTCTGATCGCGCGCCGCCGGCGGCGGCGCCTGGCGCGGCGAAGGCTCGGCCGGCTCCTGCGCGGGGGTGTGGCAGGCGACGCGGCGCAGTTAGTCGCGTTTGCGTCGAACGAAACGAGGGCGTTTCCGCGATCGGTATGGCGTCCGCTGCAATTGTAGCAACCCGTAAGGCCGGCCGTTTCGCCGCATATGCCGGATCCTCTCCGAATAGTTTTCAGGACATTTTCCGAACTTTTTCAGAACGGCAGACGCTGGAATCTTAAGCGCGCCATTTCATTTGTCATGCGCGGCTTCGTGCATTGTCCTATCTGGATGGCATGATGGAAATGCGGCCGGGTTTGACACGGGGCGCCATACTTCAGGTGCTGGCGTTCGCCGGCGTCGTCTCGGCGCTGACGATGCTTCCCGCCCGCGCACAATCCGAATCCCAGCGCGGTGCGGCCGGCGCGACGACGACGATCGACGGCCGTTATCTGCCGCCGCCACCGCAGCCGTTCCGGGGCGAAATCAATCTCAATGCCGCGCAATCGAAACCGGCATGGCCGGCGCGGGTCGTGCCACCGCCGGGCGCCCCCAATATTCTGCTCATCATCACCGACGACGTCGGCTTTGGCGCGCCGTCGACCTTCGGCGGGGTCATTCCGACGCCGACGCTCGACCGCATCGCCGCGAACGGCCTGCGCTATACCAACTTTCACTCGACTGCGCTGTGCTCGCCAACGCGGGCGGCGCTGCTCACCGGACGCAATCATCAATCGGCCGGGTTCGGCGTCGTCGCCGAAGCGGCGTCGGGCTATCCCGGATACGACACCATCATCGGCAAGGACACCGCCACGATCGGCCGCATTCTGCGTGAGAACGGCTACCGCACGGCCTGGTTCGGCAAGGATCACAACACGCCGACATGGGAGGCGAGCCAGGCCGGACCGTTCGACCGCTGGCCGACCGGGCTCGGCTTCGAGCATTTCTTCGGGTTTGTCGGCGGCGACACCAGCCAATGGCAGCCGAATCTGTTCCGCGATACGACGGCGATCTACCCTTATGTCGGCAAGCCCGGCTGGAACCTGACGACCGCGATGGCGGACGACGCCATCCATTGGCTCCGTCAGCTCGACGACATCGATCCGTCGTTGCCGTTCTTTTTGCATTACGCGCCGGGCGGCACCCACGCGCCGCACCAGCCGACGCCGGAATGGATCGACAAGATCAGCGGCCTGCATCTGTTCGACAAGGGCTGGAACGCGCTGCGCGATCAGATCTTCGCCAACCAGAAGCGGCTCGGCGTCGTGCCGACAGGACGCCAAGCTCACGCCCTGGCCGGATACGCTGTCTGAAGACATGGGACAAGCTCAACGACGCGGACAAAAAGCTCTTCATCCGTCAGGCCAATGTCTACGCCGCCTATCTCGCCTACACCGACCACGAGATCGGCCGCGTCATCCAGGCGATCGACGACATGGGCAAGCTCGACAACACGCTGATCATCTATATCAGCGGCGACAACGGCGCGTCCGCGGAAGGCTCGCCAAACGGCACGCCGAGCGAGATTCTGCAGTTCAACGGCGTCGAGCTGCCGGTCGCGGCGCAGATGAAATTCTACGACGCCTGGGGCACGGACCGCACCTACGCGCATATGGCGGTGCCGTGGGCCTGGGCGTTCGATACGCCGTTCAAATGGACCAAGCAGGTGCCGTCCTTCTTCGGCGGCACGCGCCAGGGCATGGCGATTTCGTGGCCGGCGCGGATCACCGACAAGGGCGGCATCCGTGCGCAATTTCATCACGTGATCGACATCGTGCCGACAATTCTGGAAGTCGCCGGTATTCCGGCGCCGGTGATGGTCGACGGTATCGCGCAGAAGCCGATCGAAGGCGTCAGCATGGCCTATTCGTTCGACAAGGCCGCCGCCGATGCGCCGTCGCCGCATCACGTCCAGTATTTCGAGATGATGGGCGTGCAGGGTCTCTACAGCGACGGCTGGATGCTGAGCGCCGTTCCGGTGCGTCCGCCGTGGCAATTGCTCGGCGCGGCGATCCAGGATCCCGCGAGCGGCTATAAATTCGAGCTGTACGACGTCGGCCACGACTGGACGCAGTTCACCGACGTCGCGGCGGCTAACCCGGCCAAAATGCGCGAGATGACGGATCTGATGTTTGCGCAATTCGGCAAATATCAGGTGCTGCCGCTGGACGCGTCCACCTCCGCGCGCCTCGCCGCGCCGCGGCCGTCGTTGGTCGCCGGACGCAAGGTGTTCACCTATTCCGGCGAACCGGTCACCGGCCTTCCGAACGGCGCGGCGCCGAATCTCCTCAACACGTCCTACACGATAACGGCGGAGATCGATGTGCCGGCCGGCGGCGCCGAAGGGATGATCGTCACCGAAGGCGGGCGGTTCGGCGGCTACGGCATGTATCTTCTCAAGGGCAAACCGGTCTTCCTGTGGAATCTGCTCGACCTCAAACGCGTCCGCTGGGAAAGCAACGAGGCGCTGGCGCCCGGCAAGCACACGGTCGAATACGACTTCAAATATGACGGGCTCGGCTTCGCCACGCTGGCTTTCAACGACCTCAGCGGCATCGGCCGCGCGGGGAGCGGAACCTTGAAGGTCGACGGCAAAGCGATCGCGACCAAAACGCTGGAACGTACCGTGCCCATGGTCCTGCCATGGGACGAAACCTTCGACATCGGCGCGGATACCGGCACGCCCGTCGACGATCAGGACTACCAGGTGCCGTTCAAATTCACCGGCAAGATCGACAAACTGACGGTCGCGGTGGCGGCGCCGGTGCTCACGCCGGCGGACGAGCAGCGGCTGCGCGCTGCGCAACGCGCGGTGCGCGATGCGGAGTAGGAGATGATCCGGAAACGTTAGTGCCGGTTTCCGGCACGATAGAGTTCGCGATGGTGCGATAGCAGGAGGCAGAAAAATGCGTGTGTTTGCTTTGTTAGTTGCCGCCGTAGTGGCTCTTGTCGTGGCAGCGCCCAGGTCTGTCGTCGGCGCTGCCGATGATGGACCATGGCGCCGTCACCGCGCAGCCGGCCGCGGCGTCGGGCGTCCAAAAAGCCGACTATGTCTGGCCGTACGGCTATTATCGTCCCTACGCGTATTACGGCTATTATCAGCCCTACGTTTATTACGGCTATGCTCAGCCCTACGCCTCCTACAGCTACTATCCGTACAACGGCTATTACGTCCCTCGGAGCTGCTTCGGGGGATGTGGCTACTTCGGCTGGTAGCGGAACAATTGCGGGCTTGTCGGCGGCTTGCGTCAGCGGGCGAGCAACATGCCGAGTTGTTGCTTCACCTCGGCCTTGACCGCCTCGGCGGAGCGCAAAATGGCGCTAGCCTGATAAAAGTCGAGCGTGCGGAACAGCGCGACGTTCGGCCGGATCAGCAGGTCCGGCGCGGAATGGTCGAGCTTCGCCGCGACAATGGCGCCGCCCATGATCAACAGCGTGGTGAAGACGCATTCCCAGGCGCTGGGGAGGTCGGTGCGCTCGGCGATCGGCACGCCGAAGACGTCGACGGCGACGATGATGTCGGCCAAGCCGCGCAGCCGGTCGAACGGCAGCGGGTTGGTGGCGCCGCCGTCGACCAGGACGCGCCCGTCGATCGTGACGGGGCGGACGAGGCCGGGAATGGCGATCGAGGCAGCGAGCGCCGGCATCAGTTCGCCTGTGCTGAACAGCGCTTCGCGCCGCCGGTAAAGGTCGGTCGCCACGACCGTGAGGGGAATGTCGAGCGCGGCAAAATCCGCGGGGATTTGCGGCGGCAGAAATTGCGCGCAGAACTTCTCCGCATTGACCTGCGTCGCCTCGCCGAACGCGCCTGCGAACAACTGGGCAAGCGTGCCGGCGCGCGCCGCGAGCAGGCGGCGCATGGTGTCCGGCCGATTGTGCGCGAAGCCGATGACGTGGTGGCGGATATCCTTGCCGCGCATGCCGGCGGCGTAGGCGGCGCCGATCAGCGCGCCGATCGAGGTGCCGGCGATCGCTGCGGGCTTGATGCCCATCTCGTCGAGCGCTTCGATCACGGCGATGTGCGCGAGCCCGCGCGCACCACCGCCGCCGAGCGCGAGTGCGAAAGTCTTCATGCGGATTTATCGTCCCGCGGTACGGCTTATTTTAGCTCTGGCCCTTGGCGAATTCCCAGGCCTTGGCGGCGAGCGGCCGCACCAGCGTCGCTTTCTCCGCCGCCAGCGCGCTGGTCGCGGTGCCGTCGCGCACGCGTCCGGCGATCCCCTGCAGGATCGCCGCGATGCGGAAGAAATTGTAGGCGAGATAGACCGGCAGATGCGGCCGGGGATCGAGGCCGGTGCGCGTGACGTACATCTCGACATAGGCTTCGAGCGACGGAATGCCGAGTGCGGCAAGATCGCAGCCGACCAGCGAGCCGGTGCCGGCTTCCGCCGGCGGCATGTGCCACTGCATCAAATGGTAGGAGAAATCCGCCAGCGGATCGCCCAGCGTCGAGAGCTCCCAATCGAGCACGGCCAAAATCTTCGGCGCGTCGGCGGCGATGATCATGTTGTCGAGGCGATAATCGCCATGCACGAGACGCGGCGGCTGCGGCGGCGGCAGATGCGCGGGCAGCCATGCGATCAGGCGATCCATGTCCTCGATCGTCTCGGTCTCCGAGGCGCGGTATTGCTTCGACCAGCGCTCGACCTGCCGCGCCACGTAATTTTCGCCGCGGCCGTAATCGGCGAGCCCGATCGCGGCGGGCTCGAAGGTGTGCAGGCGCGCCAGCGTCGCATTCATGGCGTCGTAGACCTGCGCCCGCTCGGTGGGATTGGACGCCGGCATCTCCGCTTCCCAGAAGATGCGGCCCTCGACGTGCGCCATCAGAAAGAACGCGGTCCCGATCACGCCGTCGTCGCTGCAATAAAGGACCGGCTCCGGCACGGGGAATTTCTGGGCGTAAAGCGCGCTGATGACCCGGAACTCGCGGTCGACAGCGTGCGCGGACGGCAAGAGCTTGCCGGGCGGCTTGCGGCGCAACACGTAGCGGCGTTGCGGCGTTTCGACGAGATAAGTCGGGTTCGATTGGCCGCCCTTGAACTGGCTGACCCGCGTCGGCCCGGCATAGCCCGCGACATGTTCGCGTAAATAAGCTTCCAGCGCGCCGACATCGAAGCGCAGGCGTTCGGCGACCTCGCGGGTGCCGGAATAGGCGTTCTGGCGGTCGCTGGTCATGGTCTCGCCCTCCCGGCGGCGAGGTCATGACGTCATTATTTGTACTGCACGAAGGCTGCCAAGCCGGCACGATATCGGTTTGCGAAAAATCGTCCCCCTTGAACAGCGAATGGTTCGCCGCGCGATTTGGCCAGAGCGTAGACGAAGCAGTCGGCCAGATTGAGCCCGGCGCGATGATAGCCCCGTCCGAACCGGAAGTAAGCCTCACGCGCTCCCAGCGAGTTCGGCCGTTGCCGCCGCGACCTCGATCTCCA
This sequence comes from uncultured Pseudomonadota bacterium, assembly GCA_963745155.1. Classification (GTDB taxonomy): domain Bacteria; phylum Pseudomonadota; class Alphaproteobacteria; order Rhizobiales; family Xanthobacteraceae; genus BOG-931. The sequence continues at coordinate 251,862 of CAVUWO010000011.1, forward strand.
GCTCGCGGACAAGTTCATCGACCAGTCGCGCGGCGTCGGGATGCTTTTTCTTTCCCGCCATCACGATCGAGGCCTCGTGAAGCGTCACCGCCGACATGGCGAGAGCGGTTTCTTCCGCGAGGATTTGCGAAAAAATCGCACACTCGGATTTGTCGATCAGGACTGCAACAATGGCCGAGGTGTCGATGACCATCAGTCGAAATGTCCCACAGCATTATAGCCGACGATTTCATCGGGTGTCCGCGCGTCGAGCGTGGGCATGGCTTTGCTTTTGGCGATCAAGGCGGCGAGCTTGCGCCGACGCGCGGCGCTTTCGCGACCGCTGGGCGGGACGCGCTGCAAGCGTTCGCGGACGGCCTGCTTGACCGCGTCGGTGATGCTCTCGCCGGTCCGATCGGCGAGCGTGCGGATCAGCTGATCGGCCTCTCTGTCTTTGATCAGAATGGCCATGGAAGCGGCTCCGTATATATTATTTGTCGAATGATATATACCGAAACCAGGAAAGGCCAGGAGAATATTCTGCCTTATTTCTCCCGCTCCATCGCCCGCCAACCGATGTCGCGGCGGCAGAAGCCCTCGGGCCAGTGGATGCGCGAAACGGCCGCGTAAGCGCGTTCGCGCGCCTCGCGCACGGTCGCGCCGATCGCTGTGACATTGAGCACGCGTCCGCCGTTGGCGAGGATGCGACCGCCCTCCGCCATGGTGCCGGCGTGGAAAATCTCGACGCCCTCGACGGCGGCGGCCTCGTCCAAGCCTTCGATCACCGAGCCCTTGGCATAGGCGCCGGGATAGCCGTTCGCGGCCATCACGACCGTCAGCGCCGGGTCTTGGTACCAGCGCAGATCGAAGGATTTGAGCAGGCCGTCGCGGGCGGCCAACAGCGCCGGCACGAGATCGGACATCAGCCGCAGCATCAGCACCTGACATTCCGGATCGCCGAAGCGGACATTGTATTCGATGAGCTTCGGGCCTTCCGCGGTGATCATGAGCCCGGCATAGAGCACGCCCTTGTAGGGCGCGCCCATGGCCTGCATCGCGCGCAGGGTCGGCTCGACGATCTCCCGCATCACCCGTTCGCTCATTGCGGCATCGATGATCGCGGCCGGCGAATAGGCGCCCATGCCGCCGGTGTTCGGCCCTTTGTCGCCGTCGAAGGCGCGCTTGTGGTCCTGCGCCGAGGCGAGCGGAATCGCGTTGTCGCCGTCGCACAGCGCGAAGAACGAGGCCTCCTCGCCGGCGAGGAATTCCTCCACCACGACTTCGGCGCCGGCTTCGCCCAAGCCGCCGCCGAGCATCATGTCGATGGCGGCTTCGGCTTCGGCGACGCTTTCCGCCAGCACGACGCCCTTGCCGGCGGCGAGACCGTCGGCCTTGATCACGATCGGGACGCCGGGGTTCCGCAACGCTTGCGCGCGAACATAGGCCTTGGCCGGCTCCGCCGCCTCGAAGCGCTCATAGGCGGCGGTCGGGATGCCGTTTGAGCGGCACAAATCCTTGGTAAAGCCCTTGGAGCCTTCGAGCTGTGCCGCCGCGCGGGTCGGTCCGAACGCCTTGATGCCGGCGGCTTCGAGATCGTCCACCAGACCCGCGCAAAGCGGCGCCTCGGGGCCGACCACGACAAAATCGATCGCGTTCGCGCGGCAATAGGCGATCACCGCCGCATGGTCGGCGATGTCGAGCGCCACGCATTCCGCCTCGCGCGCGATACCGGCGTTGCCGGGCGCGCAGACGAGGCGGTCGACGAGCGGGCTTGCCGCCATCTTCCAGGCCAGCGCATGCTCGCGCCCGCCGGAGCCGAGGAGCAGAATATTCATAAGTTGCAAAGCCTTGCCGGCGCCCCTGTAGCATGGCCGCACGCCTGCGCAAGCGGAACCCGCGACTTGTGCACCGCCCTTGATTTGCGCTTGTGATGCGGTGAACTAGCTGCCATCTGCACCGTCATATGCCGACCGCGATGAACGAACCGCGCCTCAATCTGCCGGAATTGACCGTCTCCGAACTCTCGACGGCGCTCAAGCGCACGATCGAGGAGGCCTACGGTTATGTGCGCGTGCGCGGCGAACTCGGCAAAGTCAGCTATCATTCGAACGGCCACGTCTATTTCGATCTCAAGGACGAGCGCGCCTGCATCGCCGGCGTGATCTGGCGCAGCGTCACGCCGCGCATCAAGCTCAAGCTCGAAGCCGGCCTCGAGGTGGTGATCACCGGGCGGCTGACCACCTATCCCGGCCGCTCGCAATATCAGATCGTGGTCGAGACGCTGGAGCCGGCCGGCCTCGGTGCGCTGATGGCGCTGCTCGAGGAGCGCAAGCGGCGGCTGGCCGCCGAAGGCTTGTTCGACGAGGCGCGCAAGCAGCTGCTGCCGTATCTGCCCGAGGTGATCGGCGTCGTCACCTCGCCGACCGGCGCGGTCATTCGCGACATTCTGCATCGGCTCGCCGACCGCTTTCCGCGCCGCGTGCTGGTGTGGCCGGTCAAGGTGCAGGGCGAAGGCTCGGCTGCGGAAGTCGCCGCCGCCATCATCGGCTTCAACGCGCTTCCCGCAGACGGGGGAGGGAAGGGAGGGGGTGCGCTGCCGCGGCCCGATCTCATCATCGTCGCGCGCGGCGGCGGCTCGCTCGAGGATTTGTGGTCGTTCAACGAAGAGATCGTGGTGCGCGCGGCGGCGGAGAGCATGATCCCGCTCATCGCCGCGGTCGGCCACGAAACCGACGTGACGCTGATCGATTTCGCCGCCGACAAGCGGGCGCCGACGCCGACCGCCGCGGCCGAAATGGCGGTGCCGGTGCGCGCGGAGCTGATGGTCGATATCGACAGTCTGGCGCGGCGCGCGCTCGCGTCGTGGCAGCGTAATCAAGAAGCGCGGCGCAGCGAATTGCGCTCGGCCGCCCGCGCGCTGCCTGACGCCGACGCAGTGCTGGCGTTGCCGCGGCAGCGGCTCGATCATGCCGGCGAGCGCCTATCGCGGGCGCTGCGGGCTAACGCGCACGTCCATCGGGTGGCCTATTCGCAGATCGGCGGCAGATTGAGCGCGCATCTTTTGCGTTCGCAGGTCGAGCGCCGCCGCGAGCGCTATGCCTCGATCAGCCAGCGGCTGCGGGCCAGCGCCGCCGCGAGCCTCAAGGCCCATCGCGCCGGCATCGACCGTCAGCGGGACCGCGTCGTCATATTGGCAGCGCGCGCCGCGCGCGCCGTCGACAATCTGCTCGAAGCGCGCTGGGCTCGCTGTGAACGCGATGCGCAACTGCTCGCGGCGTTTTCCTATCGCGGCGTGCTGGCGCGGGGTTTTACACTGGTGCGCGACATAGCCGGGCCGGCCGCTGCGCGCGGCCGCCGATGTCGCGCCCGGCATGGCGATCGGGATCGAGTTCTCCGACGGCCGCGTCGGCGCCCGCGTCGAAACGCTGCAAACGTCAGGTGTGGAGCGCGCCGAGCCGCCGCCCGGCGGCGACGTCGTACCGCCGATCCCGGGCAGGGCAGTCTGTTCTAAAGGATGCGGCAAACAGCAACGCTCGCGCAGGTCTTTCGATGTCCGGCGCGGTTCCACTCCTGACTGTCTGTTCAGATTGTGGCAATCGCGCCGCGACGAATCTGACTGTTTATTCATGCACATAATCCGTTCACTGCCGTGGAACTGCCATGTTGTTTTGCGATTATGGCAATGGCGAACTTTGCTTCGCGCTCAAGGAGGACAGAATGATCCGAGCGACATTTGTGCTTGCGATTGCGGCTTTGGCTTTCACGGCGTTTTCGGGTGCCTCGCACGCGGCCCCGATCGCTCCGCTCCCGGCGACGGTGGCGAGCGATGTCGGTGCCGGCAATCTCACGCAGGTGTATTGGCACCATGCCATCACCATTGCTGGTGGCGTCACGGCTTCCGGCATTGCGGTTAAGCCGCTTCTGACGCCGGGCGCTCGAACGTCCGGCTCACGAGGCCGCTGATAAGGCGCCGCGCCGAGGCAATCGGTGCGGCGCTTCTTTTTGGCTTGCGGTCGTGCTTGCCGTCCGCCGGCCGGTTTTCGCCGCGCCCGCGGCAGGCGGGTTTCGCCGCGGCCGCGCAGTGACTATGTTGTCTGCCGCGGGCCGGTCGAGCGCGGCGGCCCGTCTGCACGGAGGTCCATTTGCTCAATCGAACCGATCGCCCGTCTCCCATGCCCGGCGAGGCGGAGGTCAAATATCTCGACGGCGACTTTCGCGTCGTGCGGCCGGGCGCGTTCGTGCGTTGCGCGGTGACGGGCGTGTCGATACCGCTCGAGGAGCTGCGCTACTGGAGCGTCGATTTGCAGGAAGCCTACGCCACGCCCGAAGCGGTGCTGCAGCGCTATGGCGCCGAGTACGGCCGGGCCAGATCCTGACCTGACGTTACTCCCGACCAACGCCGCTTCGCGGCGCCGAGCACCAGGTCGCGGAACGCAGCCTTTTCCTCTTCCGCGATGACGAGGCGCACCGGCAAATGCGCTGGCGCGTGCGGCAAGCGTTTGCAGCGCCGGATCGCCGGACAGCCGCACCAGATCCTTCTCGGTCGTGAGCAGAAGGAGGTTCTCGGCCTTGGCGCGGGCGGTCAGCGCCTGCGCCTCGGCGGCCTTATAGCGATGATGGTCGGGAAAGCTCGGCCCGCGCGGCGACGGCGATACCGGCGCCGGCGAGCGTGGCGAAGAATTTTTCCGGGTCGCCGATGCCGGCGAAGGCCAGCACCTTGCGTTGGCCGAGCGCGGCGAGCGTCGCCTGATCCGGCTCCAGCCGTGCGTGGAAGACGGCGGCGTTGTGACGGCGCGCGGCGTCGATGGCGGCTGCAGCGCCGGCCGGAGGGCCGACGATGATCATCGCCTGGGCGTGCGCGACCTGGACGTTCGAGCGGCGCCCGCAACGGACCCGCCGGAATGATGCGCCCATTGCCGATGCCGCGGCGGCCGTCGACGACGAGTATAGCCAGGTCTTTGACGAGGGAAGGGTTTTGAAATCCGTCGTCCATCACGATGACGCCGGCGCTGCTCATCCGCGCGGTCTGCGCGCCCTCGAAGCGGTCGCGCGCGACGATGGTCGGCGCGAGCCGCGCCAGCAACAGCGGCTCGTCACCGACCTCGGCGGCGGAATGGATCGCCGCGTCGACCCGCACCGGGCCGCGCAGGCGTCCGCCATAGCCGCGGCTGAGAAAGTAGGGGTGCGCGTGCGCGGCCAGAAGGAGCCGCGCTACCGCGAGAGCCGCCGGCGTCTTGCCGGCGCCGCCGACCGTGAGGTTGCCGAGGCAGATGACCGGAATGCCGACGCTGCGGCCGGGCGAATTCATCCGCCGCGCCGCGACCGCGCCGTAGATGCCGGCGAGGGGGCGAAGGAGACCGCCGCGTCCCGGCTGCCACCAAAACGCCGGCTCGCGCATTACGACGCCCGCTGTTCGAGCCGCAGCTGCAACAGATAAGGTTCGATCGCCGCGAGCGTGCGCTCCAGCGCGCCGCCGAGCTTGCCGACGGTCGCGATGGCGGCTTGGGCGACGACGGCGCGCGACGCCGGCTTCGCCAGCCAGACGGCGAGGTGGTCGGTCAACGCCTCCTCGTCGGCGACGAGTTCGGCGCCATGGGTCTTGTCGAGCGCGGCGTAGATTTCGGCGAAATTCCACACATGCGGGCCATGCAGAACGGCGGCGCCCAATTTCACCGCCTCGATCGGGTTCTGTCCGCCATGGCTCGTCAGCGAGCCGCCCATGAACACGATCGGCGCGAGCCGGTAGATCAGGCCGAGTTCGCCCAGCGTGTCGGCGATATAGACGTCGATGTCCGCTTCCGGCAGTTCGCCGCGGGAACGCAGCGCCGGCTTGAGGCCGGCGACCGTGGCGATTTCGGCGATGCTCGGCCCGCGTGGCGGGTGACGCGGCGCGATCACCGTCAACAGCGACGGAAACTTGGCGCGCAGCCGCCGGTGCGCGGCGATGATCGTCGTTTCTTCGTCGGGGTGGGTCGATGCGGCGGCGAGCACGATGCGCGAGCCGATCATGGCTTTGAGCTTGTCGAACGCCGCCTGGTCGACCGGCGGCGCCGGCACGTCGAGCTTGAGATTGCCGACATAGCTCACGCGCGGCGCGCCGAGCTGCGCGTAGCGGTCGGCGTCGGCGCTCGACTGCGCCAGGCACAGATCGAAGCGGCGCAGCAGTGCCGCGATGGCGCCGGGCAACAACCGCCAGCGGTCGAACGAGCGCTGCGACACGCGGCCGTTGACCAGAATCATCGGGATGCTGCGGCGCGCATTCGCCGCGATCAGATTGGGCCACAGATCGGACTCGACGAACAAAGCGAGATCCGGCTGCCAATGATCGAGAAAGCGGCCGACGAAACGCGGCGCGTCGAGCGGGATGAATTGGTGCAGCACGCCCTTGGGCAGGCGCTGTGCGGCGAGCGCCGCCGATGTCACCGTGCCGGAGGTGACGAGCACTGCGAAATCCTGGGCGCGAATGCGGGCGATCAGCGGAATGACCGCCAGCATCTCGCCGACGCTGGCGCCGTGGATCCAAATCAACGGACCGGCCGGACGCGGCAGCGTCGCTTCGCCGTAACGCTCGCCGAGCCGCGCGGCGTCTTCTTTGCCGCGGGCGAGGCGACGCGCCAGCAGCCGCGGCGCCAGCGGCGCTGCCGCGCTGCCGACGAACTCATAGGCGCGCAACGCGAGCGGCAGCCGATCGCGTTCAGTCAGTCTTGCCGGCGCGGCCGGTGATCGCATTCGTCCACCATCGTACGTCATCGGCGCCGCCCGGCCCAACGCTTCCGCAACGCGCGCGCTCAGCGCTGCGGCTGCGGCATTTCCGGATCGAGCAGCCGATGCAGATGAACGATGAAATATCGCATCTCGGCGTTGTCGACGGTGCGCTGGGCCTTCGCTTTCCAGGCGGCGTAGGCGCTGGCGTAGTTCGGAAAAACGCCGACCATGTCGATCTTGCCGAGATCCTTGAATTCGCTGCTGGCGAGATCCTTCAGTTCGCCGCCGAACACGAGGTGAAGGAGTTGCTTCGGCGCTTGCTGTTTTGCGGTATCAGCCATGACGGTCATTCCATGCGCGCTCATCTTAAGGTCCTCACATTGCGCACTCACAAGCGTGAGTCCTCAAAGTGACGCGATCCGCCGATCCCGCAAGAGATCGATGAGCGTCGCATGCCTGTCCCGGCCGGCCGCGACGAGCGCCCCGTGCCGAGGCACAGGACGATTATAGGTGACAGGCCCACCCGCGAAGGGCGTTATCGCGCCGCCTGCTTCGTGCACCAAAAGATCGGCCGCCGCAAGATCCCAGTCATGGCTGTTGCCGCCGGCGATGGCGATGTCGAGCGCGCCTTGCGCGACGCGGGCGAGACGCAGCGCGAGCGATGGCACCCGCGGCATCGGCGTCATCGGCGGCGCGATCGTTGCAAGGCGGTCGATGAAACCCTTCGGCCCGGCGATGCGGGCGTCGGCAAGCGACGCTCCCGTCGTTGCCGCGATCGGCGCGCCGTTGCGCGTCGCGCCCGCGCCGGCGACCGCCGCGAACATCTCGTCCGTCACCGGCGCGAACAGGCCGGCGAGGATCGGCCGGCCGTCTTCGACCAGCGCCACCGAGACGGTCCAATCCGGCGCGCCGGCGATATAGGCGCGGGTGCCGTCGATCGGATCGACGATCCAGACACGGCGTGCCTCGAGCCGCGCCGGATCGTCGGCGCTTTCTTCCGAGAGCCAGGCGACATCGTCGCGCTCGGCCATCAGGCGCTCGCGCAGCAGGCGGTTGACGGCGATGTCGGCGTCGGACACGGGAGACGTGGCGTCCTTGGTCCAGGTGTTCATGGGTTTGCGGAACATCGCGAGCGCGACGGCGCCGGCTTCGCGCACGTGCGCGATGAGCCGATCCGACAAGCGGCCGCGGTCGATCGTCTCAATGGCCGGCAACGGTCATCCCTTCGACGCGCAAGGTCGGCGCGTTGGTGCCGTAGCGGAACGACAGATTGTTCGCCGGCGTGATGCTGGCGAAGATGTCGAACAAGTGCCCGGCGATCGTCACCTCGCTCACCGGAAAGGTGCATTCGCCGTTCTCGATCCAGAAACCGGCGGCGCCGCGGCTGTAATCCCCCGTCACCAGATTGACGCCCATGCCGATCATGTCGGTGACGAAAAAGCCGTCCTCGATCTCGGCGATCAGTTGGTCGGGCGTTTTGTCGCCGGGCGCCATGTGCAGATTGCTGGCGCCCGGCGAGGGGGTCGAGGATACGCCGCGCTGGGCATGGCCGGTGGTTTCAAGCTCGAGTTCGCGCGCGGTCGCGCAATCGAGCAGCCAGGTCTTCAACACGCCGTCCTCGATCAGCTTGCGCTTCTGTCCGGCGACGCCCTCGGCGTCGAACGGCCGCGACCGCAGGCCGCGCGGCCGCAACGGATCGTCGATGATGTCGATGCCGGCGGCGAAAATCTTCTGGCCGAGCTTCTCGCGCAGAAAACTGGTCTTGCGCGCGATCGAGGCGCCGTTGATCGCGCTCGAGAGATGACCGACCAGCGAACCGGCGACGCGCGTGTCGTAGACGATCGGCACCCGCCGCGTCGTCACCTTGCGCGGGTTGAGGCGCTTGACCGCGCGCTCGCCGGCGCGCCGGCCGATCGTCGCCGGGCCTTCCATGTCGGCGGCGTGCAGCGTCGAGGTGAAGTCGTAATCGCGCTCCATGCCGGTGCCGTCGCCGGCGATGGCGGTCATGGCGATGGCGTGATGCGAAGCGAGCGTCGCGCCGTGGAAACCGTGGCTCGTCACCAGCACCATGCCGCCGACGCCGGCGGAGGCCGAAGCGCCGCCGGATTTGGTCACGCCCTTGACCGCAAGCCCGGCTTCCTCCGCCTCGCGGGCGCGCTTCTCCAGAACGTCGACCTCCGGCATGTCGGGATCGATGAGATCGAGCGCGGGCAGCGTGCGCGCGAGCAGCGCCGCGTCGGCGAGCCCGGCGAAACGGTCCTCCGGGGCCGCGCGCGCCATGGCGACGGCGCGCTCGGCGAGCGCGTCGAAACTCTCGCCGATGAGATCGTTGGTCGAGACCACCGCCTGTCGGTGCCCGACCAGAACGCGCAGGCCGAGATCGTCGCCTTCGGAGCGCTGCGATTCCTCCACCGCCCCGTCGCGCACGTCGACCGAGAGCGAGACCGAACGCACGGCGAGCGCGTCGGCCTGGTCGGCGCCGGCACGGCGGGCGGCGCCGACCAGGCGGTCGGCCAGATCGATGAGGGCGGATTGGTCGAGAAGTGCGGGCATGCGAATGGGAGTTCCGTGGCGGTGGGAGGGGTTGGCCAGCCAAGCCGCGACATGACAAGGCCGTGAAGATGCCAACATGAGGCCACGCGTCGCGTGATTCAACCCGCGCCGATGACGGACCACGCCCGGCACGCGAAAATTCCGCCGCCCGGTACGCCCGAGGTGGTGCCGACAATTGCGTGAACGTCGGCAACGGGTTGTCAATCATGGCGATTGTTGGGCGCAGACACACCACCTCTTAACCAGGGATCTTAAGCGTATCGCGATGCCGCTGTGGCAAGTTGGGCGCGACTGGGCGGTAACAGCCCGGCGGGAGCCGAAAGTTTTCGGGGCGTCAAATGGAAGTCGGCAGGTTCGCTGCCGGGTCGAGCCGCGGCGTGCGGCTCGACCCCTTCTCCTTGCCCGTGCGTTTCGAAGCCGCCGACGAAGCGGCCGATGGGCGCCGGCGCATCGTCGATCTCTTCCGCGAGCGGGTGGTGTTGCGGCGGTCCGTGCGCGGCATGCGCATGGCGCTCAATCTGCCGCTGACGGCCTTCCGCGGCGTCGCCATCCGGCTCACTGGCGAAACCGCCGGAATCCCCACTGCCATCGCCGTCGTGCTCGAGCACGGCGATCCGGCATTGTCGCTGCCGCTTTATTCCGCCAGTCGAAACCGACGACATCGTTGCCGAGTGGCAATGCTGGGGCCGCGTACTCGGGCTGCCGCTTCTCGTCGCCGAGCATGACGGCTCCTTCCGCGAACCCTTCGCCCGGCTCGGTGCGCTCCGGATCGCGCCGCCGGCGTGGCGCCGCCGCCGTCGCACGATCATTGCGCGCCGGCGCCGCCGACCAATCTTCTGCGTCGCCGTGTGGTGACGGCGATGCGGCGCGCCGGCGGTCCATCGCGGCGAGCGCGAGATCATCGCGCGGGATTGAACTCAATCATGGGTGATCTGACGAGCTCGTGAGCCGACGTGTCCGCGATTGCACGGATACGGTCGATAGAGATACACCCGTCACCAGCTGTAACGGACCCGCACGGATTCGATGTAAGTCTGCGCGTTCGAACCTAACTCGGTGTCGAGCAGGCATGCGACGGAGAACCCGTTCCGGAACGTCGATCTCCGCGCCGACCGATGCAAGCAGCGAGTCGCGCAGTGGCGCGGCGCCGATCACCGTGAAGCCCGATCCAGGCAACGATTGGAAAGCGGCGATCACACCCAGGTCGGACCAATTGTCGTAGCCCCAGGCAGCACGGGTGCGCAGCGCCAACAGTGTGCCATTGTCGAGCACGATCGCGTCGTCCAACCAGGCGCCAAGCTCGGTGCGGGTTACGGTCGTCGTTTGCGCTGCGTAGGCGAGTGCGAAGTTCGATATGCCATTGGCGGCGCTTTCGCTGTAGGACGGCGTCATAAAGGCTTGCATTTGCAACGCGGCGTAAGGGATGACGCCCAGCCCCGGCACCAGCCAAAGGGGCCCGGGATGGCGAAGCGATAGCCTCCCTCGACTGCGGCCGCCGACATCGTTGGCGGAGAAGCCGGCTGAGAGCTGGTCGCCTCCCGGCACGGAGACAAATCGGCCGGTCGTCTCGCCCTGCCATGCATAGGCGAGCGCGGCCGCGACATAGGCCGCATTGACACGCGTATAGCTGTAGATGGCCGTTTGGAACATGTCGCTGTGTCCGCCGCCGAGGCCGTCCGACAAACCGTAATCTCGTTGCCACCGCCGGCGATCGCGACGCCGAGCATCGTGTAGGGCGTGAGCCAGTAGTCGAGCCCGATGGCCGAGCCGTAGGCGCGTGCCGACCTGTCGTTGCTGCCCGTAGCAGGCATCGCCTGCGGCGTAGTTTTGGCCGCCATAGGCAGCGGCCCAGATGCCCCAGCGGCTCGGCTCGGGCGCGACATAGGACGCTGGTAAGCCCGCGCCTTTGAAGATCAGCGGAGGTTGATAGGGCGTCTGCGGCCTGAAATCGCGCGTGTCGGCGAACGGCGTGGTCAGCATCAACAGGAACGAATTCATCGCCAGAACGCCTGCCGGTGCGACGGCGGTGCCGACTTCGCCGGAAAGCTGCGTCAATGCGCTCGCCAGGGCGGACGGTGACAAATTGTAGAGATTCAAAAACGCCAGCGGCAACGTAACACCGCGGGCAATGGAATTATCGAGCCCTAAGGCGACCGCGATGTCATTGGCGGAAGCGCCGGGCGGCAGCAGAGATGTGAAGAGCGGAAATCCGGTAGGCCCGATAATGGCACCCCCGCCGCCCGACCCGCCCATCAGATTGCACAAAGAGATCGTGTTGGTATCCAGCGTCACCGAACCGTTGTATGCCCAGGCGGCGCCGCAGGTGATGATGGCACTGGTGTCGAGGGTGATGCTCGCCAATGCCAGGATGTCGCCCGCAAACGACGTCGCCGTGCCAAGCGTCGCCGAGCTGCCGACCCGCCAAAACACGTTGCCGCCTTGGGCGCCGTTGATCAACGTGACGCTCGATGCGCTGGCTGTGGTCAGCGCACTCGCGATATTGATGATGAAGACTGCATTGGGGTTGCCCAGAGCCGTTGAGCGTGAGGTTCCCGGTCAACTGAGCCGACGAGCTGAAGTTATAGACGCCCGGGACAAGCGTCAGACCGCCCAGGTTCTGACCCGTCAGGTTTACCGAGGTAGGCCTGTTCATGAGATTTGTGTAAGCGACGAAAAGCTCGTTTTCAGCCTGCTGTGCGATTGCGTTGGTCTGCTCTACCACTCCGCCTGCACCAAATATCACGCAATTGGCGGCGGGGCAGTTCCCGGTTCCGGTGACGGAGGTGCCCGGGTAGACGCCGAGATTCCCCGGAAGCGCGGCGGTTCCGTTGAGGGTCGTCACGCCGGTGTTGGTGACCGACGCGCCGCCAAGCACCGCGAAAGTCGGCAGGTCGGTACCAAGCGGTGGCGGCGCCTGAGCATGACCGGGAGAAATCGATGCGAGGAGCATAAGGCCGAGGGTCGCGAAAGCAAACAAACAACGAACCGATGATCGCGCCCGGACGTGGGCATCATGGCCGTTGTCAGTTCGAATGGCGCCAGTCGCAATTGATCCTGCCATTAAGTCCGGCGGCGCCGAGCTGGCGCGAAGTTGCTGCGCGAAGGCTGAGCCCATCGTCATGCCGTGCCCCGTTCCCCAAATCCGAACTCATACCTGCCCGATGTTATAATCCGCTCGGAATGATCTCGAGCAACAAGCCAACGAAGGCGAGACGAATCGTAGCAAAATTAGCGAAGAGCCGCGGATCACGACCATTCGTAAAACCACGTATAGCGTCAGTCAAGTTTAACTAATTTGCTCATGAAGTATGTCGTTACCGGCGATGACGCATTCCAATGAATAAAACCAATAATACGGTATCATGATCTTCTCGCGCCGGTATTCCGGTGGCCTGCGATCAGGACGAACGTCAGATCGTCGCGACATTTGGTTCGCGTCCGTCGCGATCCAATTAACTCCGCGGGGACTTTTTTTTTTTTTTTTTTTTTTTTTTTTTTTTTTTTTTTTTTTTTTTTTTTTTTTTTTTTTTTTTTTTTTTTTTTTTTTTTTTTTTTTTTTTTTTTTTTTTTTTTTTTTTTTTTTTTTTTTTTTTTTTTTTTTTTTTTTTTTTTTTTTTTTTTTTTTTTTTTTTTTTTTTTTTTTTTTTTTTTTTTTTTTTTTTTTTTTTTTTTTTTTTTTTTTTTTTTTTTTTTTTTTTTTTTTTTTTTTTTTTTTTTTTTTTTTTTTTTTTTTTTTTTTTTTTTTTTTTTTTTTTTTTTTTTTTTTTTTTTTTTTTTTTTTTTTTTTTTTTTTTTTTTTTTTTTTTTTTTTTTTTTTTTTTTTTTTTTTTTTTTTTTTTTTTTTTTTTTTTTTTTTTTTTTTTTTTTTTTTTTTTTTTTTTTTTTTTTTTTTTTTTTTTTTTTTTTTTTTTTTTTTTTTTTTTTTTTTTTTTTTTTTTTTTTTTTTTTTTTTTTTTTTTTTTTTTTTTTTTTTTTTTTTTTTTTTTTTTTTTTTTTTTTTTTTTTTTTTTTTTTTTTTTTTTTTTTTTTTTTTTTTTTTTTTTTTTTTTTTTTTTTTTTTTTTTTTTTTTTTTTTTTTTTTTTTTTTTTTTTTTTTTTTTTTTTTTTTTTTTTTTTTTTTTTTTTTTTTTTTTTTTTTTTTTTAAAAAAAAAAAAAAAAAAAAAAAAAAAAAAAAAAAAAAAAAAAAAAAAAAAAAAAAAAAAAAAAAAAAAAAAAAAAAAAAAAAAAAAAAAAAAAAAAAAAAAAAAAAAAAAAAAAAAAAAAAAAAAAAAAAAAAAAAAAAAAAAAAAAAAAAAAAAAAAAAAAAAAAAAAAAAAAAAAAAAAAAAAAAAAAAAAAAAAAAAAAAAAAAAAAAAAAAAAAAAAAAAAAAAAAAAAAAAAAAAAAAAAAAAAAAAAAAAAAAAAAAAAAAAAAAAAAAAAAAAAAAAATAAGTGGCTGAAAAAGCGCACATCGTTCTCGCCGATCAACCGACGTACGATCGTTGATCATTTTTTCACCTTGTCAGGATGATGGGAGGCGGAATGTCGAGGGGCGCGTCCGGCCGACCGCCCTCAATCAGTTGTTCCCAACAAGAGACCGCCATCGATCAACATCTCGGCGCCGGTGACGTAACTTGACGCCGGTAAGCCGAGGAAAAGCGCCAAGCCCTGATTTTTGTCGGTGCGAAGCGACCCTGTGCATCGGGTTCAAGCGCTTCACCACCTTAACGACCTCAGGGTCGTGCATGTGGCCGCCGCCGATATTGGTGACGAAAAAAAAGCCCGGCGCGATGGCGTTGACCAGAATATTGTAGCGGGCGAGTTCGAGCGCGGCCTGCCGCACCAGGTGGGCGGCGCCGGCCTTGGCCGGCATGTACGGCATGCTGACCACCGCCTCGGCGCGCGTGCCGGCGGTCGACGTGGTGACGATGATGCGGCCGCCTTCGGCGTTCTTTTTCGTGTGCGGCACGCTCGCCTTGATCGTGGTGAAGATCGAGGTGAGGTTGGTTTCCATCACCAGGTCCCAGCGTTCGTCGGAAACATTCTCGAACGCACCGTCGGGATTGCGCTCGCCATTGATCGACTGAAAGCCGGGCGGCGAATTGATGCCGACATTGGCGAAGACGACGTGTACGCCGAAGCGATGGCCGATAACGGCGCGCTCGTGACCTTGCTCGACCGCGACGCGGCGCGGCTCGAAGCCGCGGTGGCCCGGCTGCAGGATCGCGGCGACGATGTGCGCGGACGCGCCGTCGACGCCACCGACCGCGCGGCCTTGCGCGCGAGCATCGACGAGGCTGCGTCGCATTATGGGCGGCTCGACGCAAAGCCGATGCCGCTGGCGGCGCCGGTGACTGCGGTCGCCGGCCCGCTGACATTAAACAACTGCGCTATTTTCATTCGGCGTATCCCTTTTTTTTCGATCGACGCGTTCTAAGGCGCGCGGTCGAATTGACGGCATTGATGTCCGGCAGTAAAGATTAAACAAAAAAGCGATCAGCGCGAACAAGAGCCCGCAGAGAACAAGCTAGAGGGCCGCGTGATGTTCGCTATGCGAACATGAACTGAGTGCGCAAGACGTTCGAAATTCGAACACGCACGAAGTGGTCATGCCGCAAGCGGATGTCGAGAACGCTTCCACGGGAGAAAATGCACAAGACGCGCCGTTAAATCCGGCACATAAGGGAGGGCTCGTAATGCGGTTGACGCATTCAAATCACATCGTTCGTTCTGCTTGTCAGAGCATGACGCGGCGGATCGTCGGGTCCGCTGCGCTGGTCGTGATGGCTGCCGGGTTTGCATGGCTGCTCGCGGCGGCGCCCGCGGCGGCGGCCGGAGGGCCGACATGCGGCCTCAACAACGGCAAGGTCGCGACCGGCGAGCCGATCCAGATCGGCGCCGTGGTCGGCAGGACCGGCCCGGCCGATTTCAGTTCGCCGGCGCAAGCGGCCGATGCCTACTTCAAATGCGTCAACAAGAACGGCGGCATCAACGGCCGGCCGATCGCTTACTCGGTCGAAGACGACGGCTGGAAACCCGAGCAGGCGGCGCAGGTCGCAGCCAAGCTCGTCAAGGACAAGAAAGTCGTCGTCATGGTCGGCAATTCGAGCTTCGTCGAGTGCGGCGTCAACGAGCATCTCTACGAGACCGAAGGTGTGCTGGTCGTCGCCGGCGTCGGCGTGCCGCGCGATTGCTTCCACGCCAAGAATATCGCGCCGACCAATGAGGGACCACGGCTCTCCAACCTCGGCGCCGCCATGTACATGGTCAAGACGTTCGGCATCAAGAACATCGTCTGCATCTCGCCGAACATTCCCGGCGTCGGCGACTTCTCCTGCGACGGCATCAAAGCCTGGGTCGCGGACAAGGGCATCCAGTATCACAACATCCTGATCGATCCGGCGACGCCCGACGCCACCTCGATCGTGCTGCAGGCGGCTTCGCTCAAGCCGAATCTCATCGAGGTCAGTCTGCCGCGCGAAGGCGCAACGCCGATCTTTGCCGCCGCCGAGCAGCAGGACCTGGCGGAAAAGATCCATTTCGCCGCGCCGACCTCGGTCTACAACGAGCTGTTCCCGAAGGCGATCGGGCCCTATTGGAACGGCCGCGCGTTCGTCGAGCTCGAGCTCGAGCCTCTCGACAAGAACGCGCCCGACACCAAGAACTGGCACGCCATCCTCGACACCTACGGCCATGCGAGCGATCAGCGCGACACCTTTTCGCAAGCCGGCTACGTCGCCGCCCGCGCCATCGTCGATCTGATGCTCAAGATGGATCCCAAGAAGATCGACCGCGCCAGCGTCAACGCGGCGCTCAAGACCATGAAGGGGTTCCGCTCCGACATCATGTGCGGGCCGTGGTATTTCGGCGAGGGCGACGAGCACAACGCCAACCATGCCGGCTCGGTGGCCGTGATCCAGGACGGTAAGTTCGTGACCAAGGCCTCCTGCTTCCAGATCGAGGATCCCGATCTGGCGAACATTCGCAAGATGGAAGCCGCCACGCACATCGCCGATTGAACCCGTGCCCGATCTCGGGCCATTTCTGATCTCGGGGCTCAGCACCGGAGCGGTCTACGTCCTCTCCGGTGTTGGCCTCGTGATTCTGTTCCAGTCCTCGGGCGTGGTGAACCTCGCCCAGGGCGCGGTCGGCGCGTTGTCGGCGCTGATCGCCTGGAACATCGCCGACGCCGGCGGTCCGCCGTGGGTCGGCTGGATCGCCGGGGTGGCGGCTGCGACCGCCGTGTCGTTCGCCTACGGCCGGCTGGTGGCACCGCGGCTCGCCTATAGCGATCCGATCGTGCGCGCGGTCGCGACGCTCGGCTTCGCACTGATCATCCTCGGATTCATGGAACTGGTCTGGGGCGAATGGCCGCGCGCCTTGCGCCTACCGACCGACGCGATGGGCTTTCGCCTGCTCGGCGTGCGCATCACCTACACGCGTTTGATCGCGATGGGCATTTCGCTCGCCATCACCGGCGGGGTGGTTCTGTTTTTCAACCGCAGCAAGCTCGGCCTCGCCATGCGCGCCTTGGCCAACAATCGCGAAATCAGCGCGCTGCTTGGCGTTCCGGTGCTGCAGATCGATGCCTGGGCGTGGACGATGTCGGGCGCGATCGCCGGCGTGAGCGGTATCCTGTTGGCCAATATGGTGCGGCTACAGGCGCTCATTCTGACGTTCTTGGTGATCCCCGCCGTTGCCGCCGCCATCGCTGGACGCATGCGGTCGTTGCAAGCGACCGTGATCGGCGGGATGTTGATCGGCATCGCCGAGGCGATGGGAACGCCTTTTCCCTATATCGGATCGTTCCGCGGTCTGGCGCCCTTCATTTTCGCCGTGGCCGCGCTCTTGTGGCTGCAACGGCGCGGCCAATTGCTGTTCACCACTAGCTCCGGCCTCGGCGACAACGATCAGAGTGCCTACGGCGTTTCCGCCGAAAGCGGGCGGCAGGATTTGCTCCGGCAGGTCGGGCTTGGGATCGCCGGCGCCGTGATCGTCGCCGTGCTCGTTCCCGACATTGCTTCCGCCTACTGGCTCAAGACGCTGACGTCGGTCGTCATTATCGCGCTGGCGAGCCTTTGCGTCGGCGTCATCTACGCCCAGCTCGGCATGGTATCGTTGTGTCAATACGCGCTGGTCGGCGTCGGCGGCTGGTTCGCACTGCGGCTCTGGCACGCGACGCATCTACCTTTCGAGGTCTCGATCCTCGCCGGCGGCGTCAGCGCCGCGGTTTTCGGCCTTGTGTTCGGGCTGCCGGCGCTACGCATGCGCGGCCTCTATCTGGCGCTGACGACGCTCATGATCGCCGGCGGTTTCCAGGTGGTCATCACCGCGATCGACTTCCCCGACGGCGGCACCGGCATTACCGGCAAGATGGTGAGCGGCCAGCGCATTTTCATGGAGCGGCCGTTCCTGGCGCAGAGCGACGCCGACTACTTCCGCTATTGTGTGGTTTTTCTGGCGATCGGTTATCTGATCGTGCTCTGGCACAAGCGCTCGCGTGCCGGCCGGGCATGGGCCATGATCCGTCGCAGCGAAGCGTGCGCGCTGGCTGCGAGCGTCAATATCGTGCGCTACAAGGTGTGGGCCTTCACCCTGGCCGGGTTCCTCGCCGGGGTGTCGGGCGCGTTGCTGTGTGGCTTGGTCGGCCAGATGGATCAGGCGGCGTTTCCGGCGAGCGAGTCGGTGCTGTTGTTTGCCCTGACCGTGATCGGCGGCGCCGCGCATTGGGCCGGGCCGATCGTCGCCGGCCTGCTATTGCGCGCCTTTCCCTCGCTGTTGAACGACTTCGGCATCAACGGCAATGTCGCGACGATGATATTCGGCGCCGGCCTGCTGCATGCGCTCATCACCGCGCCGCAGGGCGTCTCCGGCCAGCTGGTCGATCTCTCCCGGCTGATCCGGGCGCGCGCCGCGCGATTTCGTCCGAGGAAATCCGCGTGATCGAGATCGAAAACCTGGTGGTGACGTTCGGCGGCGTGAGCGCGATCAGCAGCCTCACCGCGACCCTGGACGCGCCGGTCAGCGGCCTGATCGGCCCGAACGGCGCCGGCAAGACCACGCTCCTCAACGTGCTGAGCGGCTTCGTGCGGCCGCAGCAGGGATCAGTCAAGGTCGACGGCACCGACATCCTTCGGATCGCCACGCACAAACGCTCGGCCTTCGGCATCCGCCGGACCTTCCAGACCGAGCAGGTGGTGCTCAACCTCTCGGTCCGGGACAATATCGCTGCCATTCTCGATCACGTGCCGCACGGGCCGCGGAGCCGTGACGACACCATTTCCGCGGCGCTCGCCTATGTCGGGCTGACGAGCCGGTCCAATCGCGTGGGCGCAGAACTGTCCGCCAGCGACCGCCGCATGGTGGAGATCGCCCGCGGCATCGTCGGATCGCCGCGGCTCATCATGATGGACGAGCCCGGCGCCGGGCTCAGCGAAGCGGAAGCCGATCACCTGCGTCGTGTGATCGCCGGTATTCCCGATCATTGTGGCGCTCAGGTGCTGCTGGTCGACCACGACGTCGATCTCATCGTCGACATGTGTGCCGCGACGCTGGTGCTCGATTTCGGCAGCAAGATCGCTTACGGCCGCACCGAGGACGTGCTCAAGGACCCGGCGGTACGCGCCGCCTATCTCGGCGAGGCCGTATGAGCGCGGGGCTTTCCGTCAGCGGGCTGCGGGTCGTTCGCGGCGGCCGCGAAGTCATTCACGGCATCGACCTCGCGATCGCGCCCGGCCGCATCACCGCGCTTCTGGGCGCCAACGGCGCCGGCAAGAGCAGCCTCGTCCTCGCCATCGCCGGCGCGGTGCCGACGCATTCCGGCGCTGTCGCCATCGACGGCGAACCGATCGCGGGACTGCGGCCGGAAAAGGTGCGGCGCAAAGGCGTCGCCGCCGTGCCCGAAGGCCACCACGTGCTCACCGACCTCACGGTGGCGGAGAATTTGAACGTCGCCGGCTACCGTCTCGAGCGCGACCGGCGCGAAGCCGGCGTCGCGGCAGCGCTCACGATGTTTCCCGAGCTGCGCGCCAAGCTCGCTTCGCGTGCGGGTTCGTTGTCCGGCGGTCAGCAGCAGATGCTGGTGCTGGCCCAGGCGGTCGTCGACCGGCCGCGCTATCTCCTGGCGGACGAATTGTCGTTCGGCTTGGCGCCCGTCGTGGTGGCGCGTCTGGTGCCGGTTCTGGAAAGCCTTGCCGCGAGCGGCATCGGCGTGCTGCTGATCGAGCAATTCACCCACATCGCGCTGCGGATATCGCACCACGCCTACGTCATGGAGCGCGGCCACATTCGCTTCTCCGGCAGTCCGGACGCGCTGCGGCAAAATCCCGATATTCTGCATAGCGCCTACCTGGCTGTCTGATCCCTGATCGTGCGATGAGCGGATCGTTTGTCGGCGCGGAGACCCGGTGAGGCGCTACGCCGCCAAAGGGAAGCCAGTAAAGGAATGTCGATCATGACGGGCAGATTTGTCGATCGCGGCGTTCTGGTCACCGGAGCCGGGTCCGGCATCGGCCGTGCCGCCGCGCAATTGTTCGCCGCCGAGGGTGGCCGCGTGACCGCGGTCGACCGCAGCGAAGCCGACCTCGCCGCGACCGTCGAGGCGATTCGCGATGCCGGCGGGGAGGCGCAGGCGGTGACCGCTGACGTCAGCCGCGAGGCCGACTGCCGCGCCATGATCGATCGCGCGCTCGAAACCTACGGCCGGCTTCACGTCGCCTTCAACAATGCCGGCGTCGGCGCGTCCGGCTTCGCCGTCGCCGACGAGGAAGAGGTCGCGTTCAGCCGCCTGATCGATATCAACCTCAAGGGCGTCTTCCTGGCGATGAAATACGAGATTCCGGAAATGGTGAAAGCCGGCGGCGGCGCGATCGTCAACACCGCCTCCGTCGCCGGCCTTGTCGGCGAACGCGGCATCGGCGCCTACGCGGCATCGAAGCACGGCGTGGTCGGGCTCACCCGCACCGCGGCGCTCGATTACATCGGCCAGGGCGTGCGCATCAACGCGGTCTGCCCCGGCGCGACCCGCACCCGCCTCCTCGCCGACTGGTTCCAGGACCCGAAGGTCGAGAGCTTCATTCTGTCGCGGCATCCGATCGGCCGCGTCGCCGAGCCGGAAGAGATCGCCCGCGTCGCGCTTTTTCTCGCCTCCGACGATGCATCCTTCGTGGTCGGTCAGGCGATCGCGGTCGATGGCGGGCTCACCGCGCAATGATCCTCACGGCGTCAAAAACGCCGACAGCATCCGCCGCGCGTCCGCGGTGCGGGCGGCGCGCCATGAGGCCTCGTACAGATCGGTGCCGAAGATCACCGACAGCGTATGGCCGTTCGACAGGTGAAACTGGGTGAGCGCGACCATCAGCACATAGAGGCGCAAGCCGTCGAGGCCGGGCGGCAGCTGCCCGGCCATGGTGCCGCGCGCGATCAATTGCTCGATCATGGCGAGGACCGGCGACGACATTTCGGGAATGCGCGTCGACTTGCGCAGGAATTTCGCCTTGGCGAGATTCTCCGCCGATAACAGCCGCACCAGATGGCGATTGCGGTCGAAATAATCGGCGAGGAAGTCGAATAGCTGCAGCAAACCTTCGCGCGCGTCGGTGCGGTCGACGCCGATTTGCAGTTCGCGCTTGCGCAAGCCGCCGAGCGCTTCTTCGATCACGGCGATGTAGAGGCCGGATTTGCTGCCGAAGTAATGATAGATCATGCGCGGGTTGGAGCCCGCTTTGGCGACGATGCGGCTGATGCGGGCGCCGGCGAAACCGTTGGTGACGAATTCGCCGGTCGCCGCGCGCAAAAGTTGTTCGCGGCCTTCGCCCGGGCTGCGGCGGGCGCGACGGCGCGGCGGCGGGGCAGGGGGCGCGCGGTGCGGCGGCGGTTCGGCGTCGCGATAGGTCATGCGAGCATCATCCGCGCGCTGCGCGCCGCAAGCGCCGCGGCGAAATCGATGAGCGAGCGGTCGCTACCCGGCGCGGCGATGAGCGAGAGGCCGACCGGCGTGTGATGCCAATGCCCGAGCGGCAGCGTCACTTGCGGCGCGCCGGCGTGGCCGGCGATCGCGGTGAGCCGCAGCGCGCGGGTGTAAAAGTCGCCGATGACGGCGCCAGACGCGTTCTTCGGCAGCGCTACGCACGGCGTTACGGGGAGGACGATGGCGGTGCCGGGCGGCGCCAGCGCCTTAAAACGGGCGCGGATCGCGGCGCGGACCGGGCGATATTCGGCGATCTGGTCGGGCGTCACGGTTGCGGCGCTGGCGAAGCGCGCGGCGATGTCGTCGGCAAGCGGCATGCGGTTCGCGGTGAGCCAATCGCCGAGGTTTTGCCAGACTTCGGCGTCTTGCAGCACGCGATAGGCTTCCAGATAAGCTCTGTCCTCGCCGGCGAAGACGTCGACGCTGCTATACGGGACCCCACGGTTCGGCGCGCCGCTCGAGTTCCTCGGCCAGCGGCGGGTCGACCAGCGCAAAGGCATCGCGGGCAAACAAGAGTTTGGTGATCGGGGCGCCTTTCGTTGGTGCGATAGCAGCACCTCGCCGACGGCGGCGAGAATTCGGCGGTGCGGGCGAACCAGCCGATCGTGTCGTAGGACGGCGCGAACGGCACCACGCCGTCGAGCGGGATGGCGCCGTGGCTGGGGCGAAAGCCGTAGACGCCGACGAAATTCGCCGGCACGCGCACCGAGCCGCCGGTGTCGGTGCCGAACGCGAAATCGGCGAGCCCGGCGGCAACCGCTGCACCGCGGAGCCGCTCGATGAACCGCCGCACAGGCGGTCGGGGCAGGCCGGATTGATCGGGCTGCCGTAATGGACGTTGCGGCCTTCGAGGCTGAACGCGAGTTCGTCCGTGACGGTCTTGCCGATCAGGGTGGCGCCGGCGCCAAGGGCTTGGTCCACCGCGGGCGCCGAGCGCGCGGCTGGTTGTTGCTGCTTGAGCCACACCGGATTGCCGCCGCCGGTGCGCTTGCCGGCGACGTTGATCAGGTCCTTCACCGCGAAGGTGAGGCCGCAGAGCGCGCCGCGCCCGGTCGGCTCGTGGCGGAACCGTCCGTCCGGGACGAACGCGCCGAAATAATCCGGCGGCGCGACGCGCGGAATATGGGCGGCCGTCGCCATCTCACCGCGCCGCGACCGCGCCGAGCGCCTCGATGACGGCGGCCGAGCCGGTGACGAAGCCGAAGCATTTCTTGACGTTCCAGATCGTCGCTTCGGTACAGAAATCCGGCGAAGTGGTGGCGCAGCAATCGTCGAGGAGAATGCAGCCATAGCCGAGAAAATTGGCATCGGTGAGCGAGTGCAGCACGCATTGATCGGTGTTCACGCCGGCGAACAGGATCGATTTGGTGCCGAGGTTGCGAAGAATGGAGTCAAGCGGCGTATCCCAGAAGCCGCTGATGCGATATTTGTCGACCTTGATGTCGTGCGGCTCCTGTTGGAGTTCGTCGACCACGGCGGCGGCCCAGGAGTTCTTTTCCAGAACATGCGCGCCGCTGCCGGGCAGGGGATCGCCGAGGCCGATGCCGGTGCCGTGCGGCTTGTACAAATGGATCTGGTTCGGCGGCATGTTGGCGAGGTCTTCCCGGTTGCCCCAATTGACCCAGATCACCGGCACGCCGGCTTGGCGCAGCACCGGCAACAGCTGTTGCAACGGCTTGATCGGTGCGCGGTCGGGGCCGTAATCGACGCCGAGATGATCGACCCAACCGCCTTTGGCGCAAAAATCATTCTGCATGTCGATGACGACGATCGCGGTGCGCTCGAGGTCGATGATGACGTTTTGCGGTTCGCACGGGATGGTCACCGGGACCGGCGCCGGCGCCGGCATCGCCATGTGATCGCGCTCGGCGTGGCGTACCAAAGATATTGCGTGCCGAAACCGAGCGGGCCGCCGACCGGCTGTTCGGGTGCGCGGTTTTGGACTGCTGACATTGTTTTTGCGGATATGGCTTTTGGCATGGCTTCGTCTCCTTCCCGAGGGGGCAGTTGCGGACTTGAAAACGGCGCCCGTCAGGCGCCTGCCGCTTCCCTCATTCGGCGCGTGGTCTTGCAATTTTGCTGCCAGCGCAGAGGCCTTTGAAATCTCAGCATTTCCCTATGCAAGCCGGTCCGGGTTCCCGGCGGTGGCCGCTAACTGCCTATTATATTTCCAGTTTCTGCGTAACTAGTAAGCATATACTTATTACGGTGTCGCGTGGCGTATAAATTATGTAGTGATTTCAATAGTTATATGTCCATGGCATAGCGTTTGCACCGCTTTCCCGCGCAGTCGCCGGCGGGACCACCCGCGGCAGTCACAACAGCGGAGGACACCAGTCCATGTTTTCCCGTTCTACGGTCTCTCGACGTTTCATTCTGAGCGGCGCGGCTCTGGCCACCGCCGCCGCTTTCACGCTCGCGGCTCCGCATGCGGTGCGTGCCGCCGATCCGCTCAAGGTCGGCATCCTCATTCCCGGCTCGAAGTCGGACAAAGGTTGGATGGAGTCCGGCTATGACGGTCTCGTCGCCTCGGAAAAGAAATACGGCGACAAGATCAAGGTGCAGATGATCGAGAACATCAATTACGCCGACATGGACCAGGCGCTGACCAACCTCGCCTCCAAGAATGATCTGGTGATCGGCGTCGGTGGCCAGACCCAGGCCTCGGTCTACAAGATCGCCAAGCGCTTCCCGAAGGTGAAATTCTCGATCGTCGGCGGCAATGAAGGCGAAGTCGCTGCCGAACGTCGCCGGCTATGACGTGAAGCAGGCCGAGATCGCCTTCGTCGCCGGCGCGGCCGCGGCCATGCTGTCGAAGACCGGCGCGGTCAGCTATGTCGGCGGCCTCGAAATCCCCTCGATCGTCAATGCCGGCAAGGAGTTCGGCATCGGCGCCAAATACATCAATCCCAGCATCAAATACTACGAGAACTAACCGGCGACTTCGACGACGTGGCGAAGGCGAAGGAAGCGACGCTGGCAGCCATCGCGCAGGGCGCCGACATTCACTATCACATCCTCAATCTCGGCCTGCGCGGCATGGAACAGGCCGCCAAGGACAAGGGCACGCACATCATCGGCAGCTATACCGATCGCTGCGGCACCGATCCGCTCTACGTCGCCTATTCGATCACCGGCGTCGGTTTCCAGGTCGAGTACGCGATCGACCAGGCGGTCGCCGGCGAATGGAAGCCGGGCTACAAGGAGTTCGGTCTGAAAATGGGGCCGCAGGCGTCCGACATGATCATCTGCAACGGCACGCCGGAGCAGAAGGCGAAGCTCGAAGCCATCAAGAAGGACATTCTCGCCGGCAAGATCAAAGTGCTCGAAGGGCTGAGTCCGCCTGAGGCTTGCATCAAGAAACCTGCCGGGACGATTGCGGTGACCATCGCACCAAATCATGGCCGAACCGCTGCTGGCGCTCACGGCGTCACCAAGCGGTTCGGCGCGTTGGTGGCGCTCGCGGACGCCTCGCTCGACATCATGCCGGGCGAGGTGCACTGCATTCTCGGCGAGAACGGCGCCGGCAAGTCGACGCTGTGCAATCTGATTTTCGGCGTTCACGTGCCCGATGCCGGCGCCATGCGCTTTCGCGGCGAAACCTACCGGCCGTCGGGACCGTCCGATGCCCTGTCGACGGCATCGCCATGGTGCACCAGCATTTCAGCCTGGTGCACGACATGACGGTGGTCGACAACGTCATTCTCGGTCAGCAGCGCGGCTTCGTGCATACCAAGGCCTGGGCGGAGCGGCTCGAGAAGCTGGCGAACGATTACGGCTTCGCGCTCGACCCTTACGCCAAGATCGATGACCTCTCGGTCGGCGAGCGCCAGCGGGTCGAGATCGTCAAATGCCTGATCCGCGAGCCGCGGCTGTTCGTGCTCGACGAGCCGACCGCGGTGCTGCTGCCGGACGAAATCACGGCGCTGCTCGATGTTTGCCGCCGCGTCGCCGCCGGCGGCTGCGCGGTCGTCCTGGTGACGCACAAGCTTGCCGAGATCAAGAAAGCCGCCGATCGCGTCACCGTGCTGCGCGGCGGCCGCGTAGTGGCGCATTCGGATCATCCGGCGGAAGAGATCGACGCGTTGGTGCGCGCCATGATCCAGGGCGACGTGAAATCGCTCGACAAGTCCGCCGCTTCGATGCTCGGCGTGGCCGAGAGCGGCGCAGCGCACGCGTGGCGCCGAGCGAGACGCCGCCGCGCGAAGCAGTTCAGATTGATGCCTTGACCGTCACCGACGGGCAGGGCGTGACCCGGTTAGACCAGTTCACCTTGGCGATTGGGCCGGGCGAGATCGTCGGCGTCGCCGGCGTCGAGGGCAACGGCCAGAGCGAATTGGCGGCCGTCCTCTCGGGCATGGCGACGCCGACGAGTGGCCGAGTTTTTCTCGGTGAGCTGGAAACGACGCATCTCTCTCCGAAGCAGATCACCGCCGCCGGCGTCGGCGTGGTGCCGGAGGATCGCCATGCGGTCGGCTGCGTGGTCGAGATGAGCGTCGCCGAGAATATTTTTTTGAACCGGCTCGAGGCTTTCACCTCCTACGGCTTTCTCAAGCGCAAGGAGCTCGTGGGCGCCGCGCGCGAACTGATGACGCGCTTCGACGTGCGCGCCGCGGGGCCGGAGGTGCCGTTCTCGGCGCTGTCCGGCGGCAACCAGCAGAAGGCGGTGCTGGCGCGCGAGATCACGTTGCCGAAATTGTCGTTCCTCCTTGCCGCGCAGCCGACCCGCGGCCTCGATGTCGGCGCGGTGGCCGCCGTCTACGGCCATATCCGTGCGGCGTGTGGACACGGCGCCGCGGTGCTCTTGATTTCCTCCGAACTCGACGAACTGATCGCGGTCGCCGATCGCATCGTCGTCCTCTATCGCGGCCGCATCATCGGCAACTGCGCCGCCGATCCGCGCGAACGCGAGCGGATCGGCGCCATGATGGCGGGACAAATTCAATGAGCGAGTGCCATGACGACGACACGAATAGCAGAACGTCAAGCAGTCATGGCTCGCCGGCTGCCGCGGCCTTCGATCATGATTTCTGTGGTCGCCGTGTTGGCGGCGGCGTTGCTTGGCCTCGCGCTGATCTTCGCCATGGGGGTTCCCGTGTGGAGGCCGTTACGGCGTTCGTCAACGGTACCATCGGTACGCCTTACGCGATCGCCGCCTCGATCAATCGGAGTATCGCTTTCGCGCTGGTCGGCATCGGCTTCGTCATCGCAAACGGGGCCAATCTGGTGAATGTCGGCGGCGAGGGGCAGATCGCGGTCGGCGGCATCGCGGCTACCGCCGTCGCTCTTTATGGCGACGTTGCCGGCTTTCCGGCGGGCTTGCCGTTCCTGATTCCGCTCCTCGCGGCGGCGATCGCAGGGATGCTCTGGGGATCGATTGCCGCCGTACTGAAGATCAAGGCCGGCACCAACGAGGTCATCAGCACGCTCTTGTTGTCGTTTATCGCGGTCTGGCTGCTGTATTGGTGCGTGCAGTCGCCCGCGCTGTTGCGCAAGCCAATGACCAGCTCGGCGACACTACCGGAATCCCTCGAAATTCCCGACTCGACCAAGCTGCCGCTGTTGACCGGCGACTATTCCTTCCCCGTGCATGTCGGGTTGCCGGTAACGATCGTCATCGCGATCGTCGCCGGCGTCGTGCTGTCGAAGACTGTGTTCGGCCTTCAATTGCGGGCGGTCGGATACAATCCGATCGCGGCGAGCCGTGCCGGCATTTCGTATTCGCGGATGGTGCTGGTCTCGCTGGCCGTCGCCGGTGCGCTCGGTGGCCTCGCCGGCGGCTTCATGCTGCTTGGGGATCAATATGTGCTCAAAGACGGTTTTTCTTCGGGCTACGGATTTGACGGCCTCGTGGCCGGCCTGCTGGCGCGCGGTTCGGTAGTAGGGGTGATTGCTGCAGCTTTGTTGTTCGGTTTCCTTCGTTCCGGCGGCATCAATATGGAGATGGTCGCCGGCGTGCCGACTGCGCTGGTAATGGTGATCCAAGGATTGATCGTCGTGACCCTCGCGGGCGCGGCCTTTTTTATTGGCGGGCGGCGCGGATGACAGCTGGCTGGGAGTGTTCGCGGTCTTCGTCGGCTCGTCGTTGCGGCTTGCGGTGCCGCTGTTACTTGCCGGCACCGGCGAACTGGTCAGCGAGCGTGCCGGCGTCCTCAATATGAGCATCGAGGGCATGATGCTGACCGGCGCGTTCGCCGCCGCGGTCGGCTCTTGGGCGACGGGAAGCCCGATGGCCGGGCTGCTGATCTGCATCATCGCCGTGCTGCCGGTCGCGCTGCTCCAGGCGCTGCTCAGCAACACGCTGCGCGCAAACCAGATCGTCACCGGCATCGGCATCAACATTCTGGTGCTCGGCGCGACGACTTTGGCGTACCGCGAAATCTTCGGCGCGCGCTCGCGCGAGGAGATACCGGGCTTGTCGAAATGGAGCCCGCCGCTGCTCGGCGACATTCCGTATTTCGGCCAGGCGGTATTTCAGCAGGTGTGGCTCCTCTACGCCGGTCTCGCGATCATCGTCCTGACCGCGCTGGTGCTGCGCTACACCGCGATCGGCATTTCCATCCACGCCGCCGGCGCCGAACCGCGCGCGGTCGACAAGTCCGGCGTCTCCGTCACCTTGGTCCGCTACATGGGCGTGATCTTCGCCGGCTTCATGTCGGCGCTCGCCGGCGCGTTCCTCTCGATCGGCGACATCCACACTTTTACGGAAGGCATGACCCGCGGCGCCGGCTACCTCGCCATCGCCGCCGTCATCTTCGGCAAATGGACCGTCGGCGGCACCGTGCTGGCGTGCCTGTTGTTCGGCGCCGCGACCGCGCTGCAGTTTCAGCTGCCGACGCTCGGCATCGACGTGCCGAACGCGCTTCTGATCATGCTGCCTTATCTGCTGGCGCTCCTCGCCGTCGGCGGCCTCGCCGGCCGCCAGACCGCGCCGCGGGCGCTGGGCGTGCCGTATTTCCGAAGGTAGCCTCGGTGGCCCCGCGCTCAACTCAGCGCGTTCCTGACCACCTCGACGAATGTCGCCGCCGCGATCGGCAGCACGCGGCCGCGGCGCGTCGCGAGGATGAGGCGCGCCTGTGAGAGCTGCGGGTCGATCAAAGGCAGCGCCACCATCTCGTCGGGCGAGATCAGCGCCTTGCCGGGGCGGCGGAATTGGAAGCAGACGCCGTGGTTGAGGCGGGCGAAGGCCTTCATGGTCTCGACCGAATTCGAAACCAGCCGCGGCTCGAGCTCGAACGAAGCTTGCGCCAGCACCTGCTCGATCAAAGCGCGTCCCGCCAGGCTGGCGTCGCCGAGCGCCAACGGGAAAGCGAGGCAGTCGCGCAGCCGCAGTTCACTGCGGTCGGCAAGCGGATGATCGGGCGCGACCAGGGCGCACAGCGCCTGCTCGGCGGCGGCGACGATGGCGGCGTGT
Source organism: uncultured Pseudomonadota bacterium (assembly GCA_963745155.1). Lineage (GTDB taxonomy): Bacteria > Pseudomonadota > Alphaproteobacteria > Rhizobiales > Xanthobacteraceae > BOG-931. The sequence continues at coordinate 280,461 of CAVUWO010000011.1, forward strand.
TTTCGCGGCGGCGGGTGATGCGTGAGGATGAGATCGACCTGGTCGGCGACGAGCGCGGCCACCAGTTCCTCGGGAACGCCGATGCGCACGTCGAAGCGCACGTTCGGATGCGCCGCCTGGAATTGCGTGATGGTCGACGGCAGTAATTCGCCCGCGACCGATTCCACGGCGGCGACCGCGACCCGGCCCCGCACCAGGCCGCGCAGCTGGTCGACCTGCGACTGCACCGCCTTGAGCTCGGAAATCGCCTGCCGCGCATAGGCGAGAAAGACCTCGCCGGCCGCGGTCAGGCGCACGCCGCGCGGCAGGCGTTCGAATAGCGCCGAACCCAGATCGGCCTCGAGGTCGAGAATTTGTCGGTTCAACGCCGACGAGGCGACGTTGAGCGCATCCGCCGCCTTGCGGATCGAGCCGTGGCGCGCAATCGCGTCGACATAGGCCAGGAGACGCGGCGGGCGCAGCCGCGCCCGCGCGGCCGGGATGCCCGCCGGCGCTGTCCGAGCCGGAATCGGATCCGGTCGCGCGGCGGGACGGCGACTTCGGCGCGGTTTCGCCGACCTCGTGTTTGCTGGGGTGGTTATCGGTGCCATGGGGTGCGTGCTCGTGTCGATCAGGCGCATTCTAGGCCATTTCCGGCGAGCGAGCGTTTTTTTCGCTCACTCCGCCCGGAATTTGCTGCTGGTCGCGCTCACTCGGCGGCGCGATGATCGCGCTGCCGGGTTCCCCGAAGAGGGCAGCGATCATGGGCTATCGAGCAGTGGCTTTCGTCATCTTGCTGGTGTTGAGCGGGTTTTGCACCGGCGCGCGCGCCGACGACGCGGTCACGGTGCGGTTGAAATGGCTCAATCAGGCGCAGTTCGCGGGATTCTACGTCGCGCAGGACAAGGGCTTCTACAAAGCAGCCGGGCTTGACGTGAACATCCAGCCGGGCGGCTCGGATTTTCCCGCCGTGCAGATGGTCGCCGGCGGCAACGAGCAGTTCGGCGTGACCGGCGCCGATCAGATACTGATCGCGCGCAGCAAGGGCGTGCCGGTGGTCGCGCTCGCGGTGATCTACCGGCGCAATCCGTTCGTGCTGTTCTCGCTCGCCAAGTCCGGCATCAAGACGCCGGCCGACTATGTCGGCAAGAAAGTCGGCGTCAAGATCGGCGGCAACGAGGAGCTGATTTATCGCGCCGTGCTGGCCTCGGCCAAAGTCGACAAATCCAAGCTCGAGGAAATCCCGGTGAAGTTCGACATGACGCCGTTGCTCACCGGCACCGTGGATGTCTGGCCGGGCTACCTGATCAACGAGGTGCTGGCGGCGAAGGAAAAAGGCTTCGACGTGAACGTCGTTTCGCCGTTCGATTACGGCATCGATCTTTACGCCGACACGCTGTTCACCACGGAAAAGATGCTGCGGGAGAAGCCGGACGTGGTCGGCAAATTCGTCGCCGCGACGATCAAGGGCTGGAATGCCGCCATCGCCGCGCCCGAGGAGGCCGCGAAAATCACCGTCACCCACGGCGACAAGCTCACCTACGCCCACGAATTGGCGATGATGAAGGCGAGCATCCCGCTGCTCGAGCCCGACGCTCAGCCGGTCGGTACCATGGACGCGGCGGGCTGGACATCGGCGCAGAAGCTTCTCGTCAGCGCCGGCTTTCAGAAGCAGCCGGTCGATGTGAACAAGGCGTTCACCACGAAGTTTCTGCCGTGAGACTTTTGCCATGAATGCGATCGTGCTTCCCGATCGTCTCGGCGCCGCGCCCATCGAACCGGACGCGGCGTCCATTCGCCCGATCCTCGCGATCGAAGACCTTCGGATCTGTTTCGGCAGCGTGACCGCGGTCGAAAGGCTGAGCCTTTCGGTGCGGCGCGGCGAGTTCGTGTCGCTGCTGGGGCCGAGCGGTTGCGGCAAGTCGACCTTGCTCAAGGCGATCGCGCGGCTGGTGGCGCCGACCAGCGGCCAGATCGCGCGCCTGGACAGCGACCTGCGCACCGGTTTCATGTTTCAGAAGCCGCTGCTGCTGCCGTGGCGCACGACGCTCGACAATGTCCTGCTGCCGGTCGAGATCCAACGCGGCGGCAACGCCGTCGACAGCGTCGATCGGCGCAACGCCTTGCGCATGCTCGACCTGGTCCGGCTTGCCGACTTCGCCGGCGCCTTTCCGCACCAATTGTCCGGCGGCATGCAGCAGCGCGCGGCCTTGGCGCGGGCGCTGATGTGCGATCCCGATATTCTGTTGCTGGACGAGCCGTTCGGCGCGCTCGATGAACTCACGCGGGACGTTCTCAACGAAGAGTTGGTCCGCATCTGGCAAAGCAAGGAGACGCGGCTGACCACCGTGCTCATGGTCACGCATTCGATTCCCGAGGCCGTGACGATGTCGGATCGCGTCGTCGTTCTTTCCGATCGGCCGGCGCGGCTCGTCGAGGACGTCGCGGTTCCCTGCGCTCGGCCGCGGGCGCCGGAAGACCCGGAGACGGCGGCGATCATCCGCCGCATCCGCGCGATGGTCAGGAGCGGACGATGATGGCGCGCATCTTGCCTCCGCTCCTGTTCGGCTTGCTGCTGCTCGTCGCCTGGCAGGGCATCGTAACGGTTCTCGGCATCCCCGAATATCTGTTGCCGTCGCCGACCGCCATTGCCGCGACCGTCGACCGCTCGCTCGCTATTGCTTTCGCGGTGACGTTCATCGAGGCGCTCGCCGGGTTTTTGATCGCCAGCGTGCTTGCGTTCGCCATCGCGACGTTGTTCGTGCGTTTCCGTACCCTCGAGCAGGGGCTGTTCCCGATCGCCATCGCCGTGAAGACGACGCCGATCGTGGCGATCGCGCCGCTCTTGGTGATCTGGCTCGGCACCGGATGGTGGTCGAAGATCGTCGCCGCGATCCTGATCTGCTTCTTTCCGGTGCTGGTGAATACCGTCAAGGGCCTCAAGGCGGCGGATCTCGAATATCGCGAGCTGTTTGCGACGCTCGGAGCGAGCGGCGCGCAGGAGTTCCGTAAGCTGCGCGTTCCCTTCTGCCTGCCCTATCTGTTCTCGGCGCTGAAGATATCGTCGTCGCTCGCGGTCATCGGCGCCATCGTCGGCGAGTTCGTCGGCGCGACGCAGGGGCTCGGCTATCTCATCATCATCTCCTCGGCGCATCTGGAAACGGCGACCTTGTTCTCGGCGATCTTCGCCGCGGCCTTGGCCGGCATCGCGATGTTTTATGTCATCGGCTGGACCGAACGCCGCGTCATTTTCTGGTCGAGCGGAGACGGAATGAGAGACTGGAGTGACCATGCGCACGATGTCGGTCGACGTGATCAGGATACCGACCAAAGGCCCCGGCGACGTTTCCGGCTTGATGCAGCTGATTGCCGCGCGGAAAATCGCGCCGTCGTCCATTCTCGCCGTGCTCGGCAAGACCGAAGGCAATGGCGGCGTCAACGATTTCACCCGGGAGTACGCCGTCACGGCGCTGTGCGAAGCGTTGTCGCCGCATCTGGGGCTCGCGGCGCGGGTGGTCGAAGGCAAGATCGCATTCGTCATGTCGGGCGGCACCGAGGGGGTGCTCAGCCCGCATTTGACGGTGTTCGCGCGCAGCAGCGCGGAGGGGAGGGCCGGCGACGGGCAGGATAAGCGCCTGAGCATCGGCATTGCGCAGACGCGCGATTTTCTCCCGGAAGAGATCGGCCGCCAGGTGCAGATCGAAGAAACCGTCAAGGCGGTCCATCAGGCCATGGGCGACGCCGGCATCGACGATCCGCGCGACGTGCATTTCGTGCAGATCAAATGTCCGCTGCTGACGATCGAGCGCATCGAGGCGGCGCTCGCGCGCGGCAACAAGACGGTCACCGCCAGCGCTTACACGTCGATGGGCTATTCGCGCGGCGCCTCGGCGCTCGGCGTCGCCAAGGCGCTCGGCGAGGTCGACGACGATGTCGACGAAAGCCAGCTCCTGAAAAACTGGGATCTGTTCTCGTCGGTCGCCTCGTCGTCGGCGGGGATCGAGCTGATGCACAACGTCGTGATCGTGATGGGCAATTCGCGCCAGTCGACGAGCCCGTTCGTGATCGGGCACGCGGTGATGCGGGATTCGATCGATTTGTCCGCCGTGATCGCCGCGCTCAAAAGCGTCGGGCTGGGCTTCGCCGACGCGCACGCGAGCGATCGGCTGGTCAACATTTTCGCCAAGGCCGAAGCCTCGCCGGACGGCTGCGTGCGCGGCTTTCGCCACACCATGCTCGATGATTCCGATGTCGGCGCGACGCGTCACGCCCGCGCCGCGGTCGGCGGACTGATCGGGGGATTGTCCGGCACCGGCGCAGTGTACGTCTCCGGCGGCGCCGAGCATCAGGGCCCGCCGGGCGGCGGCCCGGTGGCGGTGATTGCGCGGGCTTGAATGCAGCGAGTACTGCGTGTGTTCGCCCGCGCAGACGGCGCGCCCGCCTCAGCCCCCGCGCACCGGTGGCATGATCAATTGATCCCGGCGGCAGCTTCGCCGCGCGACGTCGGGGCAGTTGCGGAATTGCAGATCCTTGCCGAGGCAAATTCGCACCTCGGTCAGCCGCTTGCGGTCGCACTCGACCGCAATGCCGCTCGCCGTGAGGCTGGTATTGGCCTTGATGAAGGCGTCCTCGACCGCCGCCGGCGTGACGCTGAGCGGCTCTTGCAGGTCACGGAATTGGGGCGGGATCTTCACCACCGCGCGCGCCTTGCGCACGGTCTCGAAATAGGCCCGCGGCGCGAGCCCGGAGCACGTGCCGTGCTTGTCCCATTCGTTGAAGATGAGATGCGGCGCCGGCATCAGATCGAGCATCGAGGACACGATATTAAAGTCGAGCCGCGGCGCCGGGACCTCGCAATACTCGGGAAATCCCTTCTCGTATTGCGGCCAAAGGCCGTGTACGACGAATGAATAGGGCCGCGCCCCGCATTGCATCCCGTTGCCACGTCCGCGGCCGCGCTCGGCGGCAGCCGCGCAGAACGACGGCGACCAGGAGAGCGAAAGCACGTAGAAATCGAATTGCCCCGGCGCGTTCTCCCGCGCCCCGTCGGCGGCTTCTCTTGCGCGAGCCGTTGAACACCTTCTTGCGCGCCCGCTTGGGCGCGGGCCGGCCGCAGCCCCCACGGCGTCAGCGCCATAACAAACAGCGACGCAGCGACGGCCCAAAACAACATTGGCCGCACGAACATCTGACCTGAGCATCGACACCCCCGCGCCAAGCGCGAACAGCCTATCACAAGACGCGAACAAATAAAGAACACAATTCCAGCAATACCCACTACGGGCATCAGCCGGGCGGTCCATCGGCTCAACTTCGCCGGATTTTGATGCGCCGATTACCTGCGCTATAATTACGGCTGAGAGCAGCCGCGCAAAAGACCTCGCATTGCGCGGGCTGAAGAGCAAGCGCTTGAGGGTGGACCAACATGAGACTCTTAATTGCAGGCGATGGCGCTGGTGCTGATGACGGCAAGCGCCTTTGCCCAAGCGGGCACGCTCCCGGGCAGCCAAATCGGGTCAGCATGCGCAGCATGCCAAGGATCAGCACCGATCCTGCCAAGAACGCCGCACAAAGGAAAGACCGACGACAAGGCTTACAATGCGGCGCTGCGCAACTTGCCGAACAAGGAATACGATCCCTGGCACGGCGTGCGCTGACGCCGGCGATGCGCGTCGCCGTCGTGCTGCTAGGCGTGGGTGTAGGGGTGCTGTTTAGGGCCGCGCCGCACGGCAGTCAGGACCGTAGGCCATGTTGCGGTCGAGCCCGACCACGCAGAAATTCACCCCGAATCCGATGCCGATCGTGCCGGTATCCTCCGCGATCGAATAATAAATCGCGTGCCGCGCGCCATCATTGATCACGGCGGTGCCGCGGCAAAAACGGCGCGGAATGGACTGGGCGGCCCACGACAGCGCGGCGGTCTCGCGGATATTGTCGATGCCGACGATCCGCAGCTTGGAGTTCCAGAACCGGGCCTCCTTGGTGCGGAAGTCGCCGATGATGCGGTCGAGCGCGCCCGGATAGTCGCAGGCGGGCATGACCCGGTCATAGCGCGGACCCGAGAGCCAGAAGTTCAACTCGAAAAAATTCGCCGCCTGCGGGCGTGAAAGAGTGACCACACTCAGAGCCAACGCCAACGCGACGGACGCGATCCGGCTGAACATCCCTCGATAGCCCCGAAAGGCTCCCCTTACCGCACCAAGCCGTTACCGTGCCGCGCCGATGTTTGCCGGTCAAGGGATCAAACCGCCCCCGCCGCAGGTTGCGGCGCAACGTGGCGCCGCGGCCACGATGTCGGAGGCGACGATGTCCGAGGCGCTGACCATCGCCGGGTCCGGCGCGGCTAGGCTCGCGGCACTGGCTTTCCACAGAAAACTGCCTTGCGGCGGCGCTTGCCCACATCTTTACCGCAATGAGGGTTGGCGACGAGCGGGCTGGCGTCATGATACCGTCCTCACGTCGTTGCGTATGATTCGTTGCGTATTTCGTTCGAATCGGGGCGCATTGGTGCGCGTGGGAAACGCGCAGCGGTTGCCAAGAAACCCGTTGTGAGAAACGCGTTGCCGCGTGCGTTCGGCGCTTGTGCGCGCCGCGAGGCGGCTGTGAGGGTGAGTTGCCGGCAGCCGGTGATCCGAATGCGTACCCCCTGGGACAGGCCCCAGGGATCGTGAGTGGTCACAGTCAGTACCTTGTCAGTGCAAGTCCTTGTCAGTGCAAGTCTGTAGGCGAAGTCTCGCTGAGGCTGAGCGTCGTACGGTCGCGCGTTCAATTTCCGGGAAAGTCTCCTTCCGCGGGGAGCGGAAAAGGCGCGTCGAGCGGCGATTTTCGACCGGCGATCATGTGATGCGTTTTGGGAAAACATACTGGGGCGGTGGGGCTGCCGCTGGGGGACTCTGGAATATGGGAGAAGTGCACCGGCTTGTAACGACCGAGGCGTCTTTCGGCCTTCACGCGGCTGGGCGCTTGATGACCAAGATCTTCGCGCCCTGGGTGCAGGATCTCGCGCTGCTGGTCGAAAGCGTCGAGGCGGTGCGGCCGCCGGGAGCGTTGCCGGACTGGCAGCCCGGCGCGGTCGTGCGGCTGCCGTTCTCGAAGAAGATTTGCGCCGACGGCGACAGCGTCTGCAGTCAGGCGTTGATGGCGCTCGCCGACACCGCCATGGTCATCGCCTGCTCGGCCGCCTGGAACGGCTACCGTCCGATGAGCACGATCGACCAGACCACCCATTTCCTGCGTCCGGTGAATTTCGACATCATCGCCGACGCGCGGGTGGTGCGGATCGGCCGCAATACCAGCTTCGGCCGCGTCATGCTGTTGGGCGCCTCGGACAAGCGCCCGGTCGGCATGGTCGCCAGCGCCTATTCGATGGCGTGAAGATTTTGGGCGTGAAGATCGGGCGCATTCTTCCGCTCGGCGATCGCGGCGGACTGCTTTCATTTGCGGTGTCGAGCGTCTAAGCTCACCGCCACCGTGCAGGTGGGAGGCTGTTGCGATGCGTCGGAATGTTGCGGTTGCTGTTGCGCTGGCGTTGTTGCTGCCCTGGACGGGTGGCGGCGCATGGGCCGGCGCGGTTTTTCTCGGTCCCGGTTGGGGGCTCACCGGCAACGATACCGGCGGCATCATGTCCTATACGCCCGCGCTGCAGCGCAGTGCCTACCGCGCCATGGCGGCCGATTGGTGCGCGCGCTGGGGGCGTCTGTCGCACATCACCAGCATGCATCGCCATTACGGCGATTATGTCGGCTTCGTCTGCATGGATCGTCCGGGGATGATCCACTGACTTTGCATCGCGCGCGGGGTCTCAGCGCCAATCGCCGAGCACCGCCTGAACCAAAGCGAGCGCCGCGACCGCCGCGGTGTCGGCGCGCAGAATGCGCGGACCGAGCGCCAGGCGCACGACGTTCGGCGCCTTGACGAGCGCTGAGCGCTCGTCGTCGGCAAAGCCGCCCTCCGGCCCGATCAGCACCGCCAGCGGCCCGCGCGCCGCGCTGCCGAGCGCGGCGACCGGGTTGGCGACATCGGCGGCTTCGTCGCAAAACACCAGCCGCCGGTTCGGATCGCGCTCGGCGAGGCAGCGGGCCAACGCGACCGGCGCCTCGACATCCGGCAGCGTAAGGATGCCGCATTGTTCCGCGGCTTCGACGGCATTGGCGCGCATGCGCTCGCCATTGAGGCGGCTGACCTGGCCGTGGCGGGTGATCACGGGCTGCAGGCGCGAGACGCCCATCTCGACCGCCTTCTGCACCATGTAGTCGAGCCGCGCCGATTTGAGCGGGGCAAACAGATAGTGCAGATCCGCCGGCGCGGTCTGGGCGCGCGTGCGCTCGCCGGCCCGCACTGCCGCCCCGCGCTTGTGCGTCTCGAACGTCGCGCTCCACTCGCCGTCGCGGCCGTTGAAGACGAGGACGCGGTCGCCCGTCTTCAGGCGCAGCACATGGCCGAGATAATGGGCTTGCGCGCTCGTGAGCGCGACGGTCGCGCCGGCTTCGAGCGCCGGTGCGACGAAAAGTCTGGGACTGCGAAATTCATAGGCGGGCATGGTTGTCGTGGTCCGGCGACAAAGGGTTGTGGGCAAGATCGAACATTGCGGGCATAATGGCGCGGCGGCGGCGTCGCACCCACGCCGGAAACCGACGTTCTGCCCCCTTGTCGCCGAAATCAACGAGCCATTTAATGCCGCCGCAACGCGGACTGCCGATTCGGGATTAAACGCGTGGCGACCGGAAGCGCATGACAACCAAAAGTCTGACGACCAAAGTTCTTGGCAACCTGAAGGATCATTTTCCCGATGAAGCGGAGCCTTGCCAGCGTGTGGTTGCCTCGCGGGCTGATCGCGGCGGCCGTGGTCGCAGCGGCGACGATGACGGCGTGCGGCACGGCGTCCGCGCAGGCGCAGCCGCCAAAGTGCGGCGATTTCATGCGGCTGCGGACCGAAGCCCAACAAAAAGCGGCGGCGATACGCGAAGCCACCCAGCACAAGGCCGAGCGGAAAAAAGTGTGCGAGTTGGTGATACGATTCAGCAGCGCCGAGGAGACCGTGATCAAATTCCTCGTCGCCAACAAGACCTGGTGCGGTGTCCCGGACATGGCCATCACCCAGGCCAAATCCGCCCACGAAAACACGCTGAAATTCCAAAAGATGGCCTGCGCCGAGGCGCCGGCCGCCCAGCCGAGACAGCCGTCACTCAGCGACGCCATCAGCCAGCCTTCGGTCGACACCGGTGCCAATACCCACACCGGCGCGGCACGCTCGATTCACTCAGCGGCAACCCGCTGGCCCGATGAGGCGGCGCCGTGAGCCGCGCGAGATCGAGTTCCGACAAAATGAGGCCCGCGGCCGGCTCGGTTGCCGACGCGACCGGCAATTGGGTCGACACGCTCGCCCCGACCTGGAGCCGCCCCTATCTCCGGCTCGCCCGGCTCGACCGTCCGATCGGCTCGTGGCTTCTGCTCATGCCGTGCTGGTGGTCGACGGCGCTCGCCGCGGTGGCCGCTCACCGCGCCACGCCGAACCTCCTGCACCTCGCGCTGTTCTTTGTCGGCGCCTTCGCCATGCGCGGCGCCGGCTGCACCTGGAACGACGTCGTCGACCGCGACCTCGACAGAAGCGTCGAGCGCACCCGCTCGCGGCCTATTCCTTCCGGCCAGGTCACCGTCCGCCAGGCGCTGGTCTTTTTGCTGGTTCAGGCGCTGATCGGCCTTGCCGTGCTGCTTTCCTTCAACGTCTTCACCATCGGCCTCGGCGTCGCCTCGCTGGCGATCGTCGCGGTCTACCCGTTCATGAAGCGCATCACCTATTGGCCGCAAATCGTGCTCGGCCTCGCCTTCTCGTGGGGAGCGCTGATGGGGTGGGCCGGCACCTTTGCCCGCCTCGATCCACCCGCGCTCCTGCTCTATGCCGGTTCGATCGCCTGGGTCATCGGCTACGACACCATCTACGCCCACCAGGATCGCGAGGACGACGCGCTGATCGGCATCAAATCGACGGCGCTCTTGTTCGGCGACCGGACCAAGCCGATGCTGGCGGTGTTTTACGGGCTGGCGGTGATTTTGATCGGGGCTGCAGGTTTCCTCGCCGGCGGCGGCGTCGTGTTCGCGCTCGGCCTTGCCGCGTTTGCCGTGCATCTGGCGTGGCAGATCGTGCGGCTCGATATCGGCGATCCGGAGCTTTGCCTCGCTTTGTTCAAATCGGATCGCGACGCCGGGCTGATTTTATTTGCCGGGCTTGTCATCGACGCGGCGGTTCGCCTGTAAGACAAGATGAACTATCGCCACGCGTTTCATGCCGGCAGTTTTGCCGACGTTCACAAGCACGCGGTGCTGGCGCGCATCCTGACGCATCTGCGCCTCAAGCCGGCGGCGTTTCGCGTGATCGACACCCATGCCGGAGCCGGCCGTTACGATCTTCTCGGCCCGGAGCCGCTTCGCAGCGGCGAGTGGCGCGAGGGCATCGCGCGCGTCTTCGCCGCGCGAGGGAGAAGTGAGGTCGATGCGCTGCTGGCGCCTTATCTCGACGCGGTGGCGGCGTTCAATCCGAACGGCGAGGCGTTGCGCGTCTATCCCGGTTCGCCGCTGATCGCGCGGCATCTGCTGCGGCCGCAGGACCGGCTGATCGCCTGCGAGCTCGAGCCGCAGGCCGCCGCGCTGCTGGCGGCGGCGTTGCGTGCCGACAGCCGCGCCAAGGCGCTGATGATCGACGGTTGGACCGCGTTGAATGCGTACGTGCCGCCGAAAGAACGTCGCGGCCTTGTCCTGATCGATCCGCCGTTCGAGGAGACCGACGATTTCGCGCGGCTTTGGCGGGTTTTGGGGGCCGCTTACCGCAAGTGGCCGACCGGCATCTACCTGCTCTGGTATCCTATTAAGGATCGCGCCGCGCCCGACGCGCTGGCGCGGCGGCTGCAACGATCGGTCATGCCGAATTTGCTGCGGTGCGAACTAAATCTCGGCGCGCCGCGCGCGCCGGGCGGGCTCGTCGGCTCCGGGCTTATCGTGGTCAACCCGCCGTTCACGCTCGAGGCGGATTTGCGCCTGGCCATGCCGGTGCTTTGCGCTCTGCTGGCCCCGCAAGGCTCGTTTGGCGTCGATCGGCTGGCCCAGCGTCGCTAAACCTGGGGATGCCGGGGCCATCATCAAAGCGGCCGAATAACGGCCAAAGGACGTTCGCCGTCGACCGAAATGGTGGTCACCTACTTCTCCACACGCAAAAATTGGTCTATTTGGTGGATGCTGGCTTAGGCGTTCCGCCTCCTTTGGGGGGCCGGTTGAGTGTGCAGGCCGTCCGCGGCTGACGCTTTACCCGTGTGGATGTCCGGCCGAGCCGTCGCGCCGTGGGGGCCGGCGGCGAAGCAACCGCGGGGAAGGAGCTTCTCGATGGCAATGACCGGTACGGTCAAGTTCTTCAATGGCGAGCGTGGTTACGGGTTTATCAAGCCCGATGACGGGGGGCGCGACGTCTTCGTACACATTACCGCCGTTGAACGCGCGGGGCTGAAGTCGCTGATAGAGGGCCAGCGCATCAGCTTCGATGTCGAACCCGACAAAAAGGGAAAAGGTCCCAAGGCGGTCAATCTGGTCGTGACCGGTTAGGGCTTGACGCGCCGGTTGTGCCGGCGCCCGATCGAGCTTCCTTGCGACTGCATGCCCCATCGGGAAAGCTGATTGATCCGGGGATCAGCTTGTTCGGGGGGCATGCTCGAGGCGATGACCGAAAGGGTCGCGCTCTCGCGCGGAAAAGCCAAGTCATGCGGCGCGCCGGTTCGACGGCGGCGGCGGGCATGTATTGTTTCTGCACGTGTGTAGGCTTTGCACGTATGTTGTCTTTGCGCGTGTATTGTCTTTGCGAGTGCGATGCTTCAACGTCGCGGCGATCCATTGCTGATTCCAGGTGCCGCCGATGATGATCTTGCGCTCCGCTTTGCCTTCCCCGTTCGGCCGCAAAGTGCATATCGCCGTGTCGCTGCTCGGCTTCGACGACGCCGTAAAAGTCGAAGCGGCCGACACCATGGATCCGAACGACAGCATCCGCGCGCAGAATCCGCTGGCCAAGATTCCGGCGCTGATCGCCGAGGACGGCACGGTTTACTTCGACTCGCGCGTCATTCTCGAATATCTCGACGACCGCGCCGGCGGCGGCAAGATCATTCCGCGCGAAACCGCCAAGCGCTTCGCCGCGCTCCGCCTGCAGGCGCTCTGCGACGGCATCATGGATGCCTCGATCCTGCAGATCTACGAGGGCCGCTGGCGGCCGGCGGAGAAGCAGGAACAGAAATGGCTCGATCATCAGGCCGGCAAGGTGACGCGCGCGCTCGCCGTTCTGGAAGCGGCGCCGCCGGCGCTCGACGGCCTTCCCCATGTCGGCCAGATCGCGCTCGCCTGCGCGCTCGGCTATCGCGACCTGCGCTTCAGCGGCGCCTGGCGCAACGATCACCCGCGCCTGCAACGTCTGGCTCGACGAGTTCGCGGCGCGGGTGCCGGCGTTCGAAGCGACGAAGGTCAAGGCCTGAACGGCGGCCGGACGATCAAATCGGAAGACCGTCAAATCAGAATCGGTAATTGAGGCCGGCGCGCACGATGTTGGTGCGGAACGCCACATTGTCCGGCGTAGTCGGCCCGCAGCCAAGACCGCAATCGAACCGGCCGAGATCGGCATAAAGGTACTCGACCTTCCCGGTCAAATTGCCGATCAGCGCGAACTCCAGACCGCCGCCGACCGTCCAGCCGGCGCGTTCGGCGGTCGCGCCCGCAAATCCCGGCGAAGAGGCGTGTATGTCGCCGAATGCGCCGCCGGCGGTGACGTAAGGGAGGATGCGGTCGAAGGCGTAACCGACCCGCCCGCGCGCCGTCGCGAGCCAGGAATTCCGCGTGGTGCAGCCGGCCGGACATCCCGCATTCGTGGCGCTGCCGCGAATGTCGCTCCAGTCGCCGTCGCCCTCGACGCCCAAGACCCAGGCGCCGAATTGGCGATTATAGCCGAGAGTGCCGCCGACGAGACCGCCCGAGACGTTGAACGGTCCGGCCAAATCCAAGAACGATCGTCCCCAGGCTCCGCCACCGTTCACGCCCAGATAAAAGCCGGTCCAATTGTAGATGGACGCCATCGGCGTCATCGGCGGCGCCTTGGTCAAGATATCAGCGGCCTGGCTGGAAGCGGTGAGCGCGACAAGCGCGCAAGCGCTGGCGCTCGTGAGCAACGCACGACGCATGGTCATCTCCCCTGTTCGACATGAAATCGCCCTGCCATCCCGACGCGGCAGGCGCAACAAACAACGTCGGCGGTGGATTAATGTTCCAGGCGCACGGCGCGGCCGTGGGCCCGGCTCGATCTAAACAAAAAGCCCCGGGCTGAAGCCCGGGGCTTGTCGCTGCGCGTCTGCGCGATCTTTGCTGTGCGCGGCTCTCAGAAGCGGTAGTTCAAGCCGGCGCGCACGATGTTGGTCGTGAACGACACATTGTCGGTCGCCGCGCCGGCAAAGCAGCCGACGCCGCAGTTGAACTTGCCGAGATCGACATAGAGGTATTCGGCCTTGAGCGTGAAGTTGCCGGCCACGGCGAACTCCAGACCGCCGCCGACGGTCCAGCCGGCATTGGTCTCGCTGCCGCCGGCAAGGCCGGGCGCCGAAGCGCGGATGTCGCCGAACGCGCCGCCGGCGGTGACGAACGGCATGAAGCGGTCGGCGGCGTAGCCGAGCCGTCCGCGCACGGTCGACAGCCACGTGTCGCTGGTCTGGGCGACCGTGTTGGAGCCCTGAATCTTGGCCCAGTCGACGTCACCCTCGACGCCGAGGACGGCATGGCCAACCTGATAATTGTAGCCGAGCGTGCCGCCGACCAGCCCGCCGGTGGTGTTGAAGCTGGTGGTGGAATCCCAGGCTGAAGTGCCCCAGGCGCCGCCGCCGTTCACGCCGATATAGAACCCGCTCCAGGTGTAGGCTGGAACATAGGCCGGAGCCTTGTAGTAGTTCGGTGCCGCCCGCGGCGGGAGGTCGGCCGCCGCCGCCGCACCCGCTAGCGCCAGTACACCGACGCATCCCAGAAACATACGCTTCATTGTGAGGACCTCCATTCGCAAGGTCCGCGGATAGTATTCACGACGCGATCTGCGTCTAGTGCATAAAGGCCACAGTCGTAATTCAATTGATGCCGAGAATGTGGCGAGATTAGATCGACAATGCCATAATTGTGTCGAGTAGAAATTCATTAAAGTTGGCGCAAATATGGTGAATTATGTCTTAATATTGTCGGAGGTATGTCAGAGAGCTTTGTTATATCAACGCTCTGCGCCAGAATTCGCGATGACGGATATCAAAGTACTATGCGCGCCCGCCCGGCCGGTCGACGACTGCGCAAGCGGCAAAGAGGGGGGCGTTCGCTGTTTCTTGGAGCGTGCCCCTTTCGCGGGACATGCTTTAGAAGTGGTAGTTGACGCCAAAGCGCACCAGGTTGGTGGCAAGGCCGTTGCTGGTGCCGGTCAGGGAAAAGTCGCGGTCCAGGAGATCGAGGTAAAGCCACTCCGCCTTGGCCGACCAATGCGGCGTGAAACCGACCTCTATTCCCGCGCCTGCGGTCCAGCCGGCGCTGACATGGGATTCGGTCAAGCCGGCGGTATCCAGGCGCAGATCGCCGTAGGCAAGGCCCGCCGTCCCGTACAGGAGAACGTTGCTGAAAGCGATGCCGCCGCGGCCGCGCACGGTGCCGAACCATGGGCTCGAGAATTGCCACGGCGCCACCGTATCGTCGGCCCCCGACAATTGGATGTCGGTTTCGGCTCCATACACGAATTGGCCGCGCTGCCAGTTGAAGCCGGCCTGTACGCCCCCGAGGATGCCCGCGGGATTGGTTGGATTGTTGTCCACCCAGCCCCATTGATAGCCGGCATTGGCGCCGAGGTAGGGCCCGATCCAGCTCGAGGCGGGCGGCGCCGGTGCGGTATAGTAGTAGTTGTTCGGCGGCAAGTCGGCGGCGTGCACCGCCCCGCTCGCCGCAAGTGGCGCGACGGCGCCGAGAGCCGCGCCCAAAGTCGCACCGAGAACTCTTCTCATATCGCACTCCCAATACGCGTTGGCCTCGAAGAAATGGGCGTCAGCGAAGACGTCGTGTCGGGCGCCGACCCCGCTGTGGCTCTTGTGATCGATAGAATTTATCGCGATTTTTAAGTTAAGCCTTGGTGAAGCGAGTAGTGTCGTAAGTAATGGCAAGTCGTTATCGTTAAGAAAGTCTTTAGGCCGCAGGGGAGGCGCGCCTGTCCCGACGGCTGGCCGGCTGAAATGGTGCCACGTCCCCCTGGCCCTCGGTCCGGCCAAACCTTACTTCGCGCCGGGTACAATCCGGCAAGCCGGCCGGCATCGAAACGCATGATCGTTCCCAAGAAAGACATCGAACCCGAGATCGAACTCGCCGAGGAGGACGACGAGCCGTCGCTTCCGCTCGTGGAGGACGCCGACGCCGGCGCCGACGCCGGTGCGGATGAGAGCCTCGGCGCCGGCCGCGCCGCGATCATGCACTACGCCAAGATCGCGCCGGCGCAGCCAGGCGTTTATCGCATGATCGATGCACGCGGCGACGTGCTCTATGTCGGCAAGGCGAAAAACGTCCGCAATCGCGTGCGCGCCTATGCGCGGCCGACCGGCCTCGACACCCGCATCGAGCGCATGATCGCGGCCACCCGCACGCTCGAATTCGTCGTCACCCGCACCGAGACCGAGGCGCTGCTGCTCGAGGCGAACCTGATCAAGCGGCTGCGGCCGCGGTTCAACGTTCTGCTGCGCGACGACAAATCGTTCCCGTATATTCTCATCACGTCCGACCATTGGGCGCCGCAAATCCTCAAGCATCGCGGCGCGCGGTCGCGGCCCGGGCATTATTACGGACCGTTCGCTTCGGTGTGGGCGGTCAACCGCACGGTCAATGCGCTGCAGCGCGCCTTCCTGCTGCGCTCGTGCAGCGATTCATTCTTCGAGAGCCGCACCCGGCCGTGCCTGCTGCATCAGATCAAGCGCTGCTCGGCGCCGTGCACCAACGAGGTCGACTTCAAGGAGTATTCCGAGCTGGTGCGCGAGGCCAATGCGTTCCTTTCCGGCCGCAGCAAGGCGGTCAAGGACGAACTCGCGACCGAGATGGACAAGCGCCTCGCACGCGCTCGATTTCGAGCGCGCCGCCGTGCTGCGCGACCGCCTCGCCGCGCTGTCGGCGGTGCAGTCGCATCAGGGCATCAATCCGCGCGGCATCGAAGAGGCGGACGTGTTCGCCCTGCATCAGGAGGGCGGTTTCAGCTGCGTCGAGGTGTTCTTCTTCCGCACCGGCCAGAACTGGGGCAATCGCGCCTATTTCCCCAAGGCCGACCGCTCGGTGTCGGCTGCGCGAAATTCTCGAAGCATTTCTCGCCCAGTTCTACGACGACAAGCCGTGTCCGCGTCTCATTCTGATCTCGCACCCGATCGACGACCGCGATCTGCTCGCGGAGGCGCTGAGCACCAAGAGCGGGCATAAAATCGAGGTCATGGTGCCGCAGCGCGGCGAGAAGAAGGATTTGATCGCGCACGCGCTCGCCAATGCGCGCGAAGCGCTCGGCCGCAAGCTCGCCGAGACGTCCTCGCAGGAGAAACTGCTGCGGCAGCTTGCGGAAACCTTCGGCCTGCCCCGCGTGCCGCGCCGCATCGAGGTTTACGACAACAGCCACATCCAGGGCACCAACGCGGTGGGCGCGATGATCGTCGCCGGGCCGGAAGGCTTTCACAAGCGCGACTACCGCAAGTTCAACATCCGCTCGGCCGATCTCACGCCCGGCGACGATTTCGCCATGATGCGCGAGGTGCTCGAGCGCCGTTTCAAACGGCTCATCGCCGAAACGGCACCGCTCCCCTCCAAGGGGAGAGGGCGGAGCGCCAAGGGCGATCCGGGGAGGGGTCCGGGGCGTTGCCGGAACCGACCCGCCACCCGGCAGCCTCCGGCAACTGATGCCGAGCATGGAGTGGACGAAGGCGAATCCCCCTGGCCGGACCTCGTGCTGATCGACGGCGGGCAGGGCCAGCTCAATGCAGCGCGCCAGGTTTTGGAACCGCTCGGCGTCCAAGTCCCGCTCGTCGCCATCGCCAAAGGTCCGGATCGCGACGCCGGGCGCGAAACCTTCTTTATTCCCGGCCGCGACAGCTTCAAGTTGCCGCCGCGCGATCCGGTGTTGTATTTCGTCGAGCGGCTGCGCGACGAGGCGCACCGCTTCGCCATCGGCTCGCACCGGGCGCGGCGGCGGCGCGATATGCGCGAGGCCGGCTTGCAGGAAATCGCAGGCATCGGCCCCGACCCGCAAGCGCGCTTTGCTGCACCATTTCGGTACCCTCAAGGCGATCGAGCGCGCCGCGGTCGCGGATCTGATGCAGGTCGACGGTATCAGTGCCGAAACGGCGCGCCGGATTTACGAGTTTTTCCACGAGGGGGCGGCGTGATCGCGTTGTGGAAAGCGCGCGGCGGTCGGAGGCGCGAGCGGTACATCGGCGACATCGAAACACAGGCATGCGGTCGCAGGGCCTGTCGGCGTTGACGCGGCGGCGCTATGGTGGGAATAGAGCGGCAGCCAAGAATTCAACCATGAATTCGACCATGAATTCGAGCGCGAACACGACGACGCCCCCAAAACTACGCGCGCATCCATTCGCGCTGCCCAATATCCTGACCTATGGCCGCATTGGCGCCGTGCCGATCGTGGTCGGCGCGATGTACTGGCAGAACATCCTGCACGGCGGGCTCTGGCTGCGCTGGGTGGCGCTCGCCCTCTTCGTCGCGGCCGCCGTCTCTGATTTTCTCGACGGCTATCTTGCCCGCATCTGGGCCCAGCAATCGTCGCTCGGCCGCATGCTCGATCCCATCGCCGACAAGCTCCTGGTGGCGTCTTGCCTGCTGATGCTGGCGGCGGAGGACACCATTCAGGGCTGGACGCTGTTTGCGGCGGTCGTGATCCTGTGCCGCGAGATCCTCGTGTCCGGCCTGCGCGAATATCTTGCCGAGTTGCGCGTCAGCGTGCCGGTCACGCAGCTCGCCAAATGGAAGACGACGCTGCAATTGATCGCCGTCGGCTTTCTCATTGCCGGCAAGGCCGGCGACGCCGTGGTGCCGGGGATCACCAAGACCGGCCTCTTGCTGCTGTGGCTCTCGGCGCTGCTGACGATCTATACCGGCTGGGATTATCTGCATGCGGGCATCCACCATCTGACCCGGGAGGATGCGTGAGGCTTCTGTATTTCGCCTGGGTGCGCGAGCGCGTCGGCAAGGCGGAGGAACAGGTCGAGCCGCCGCCCGGTGTCACGACGATCGGCGAGCTGATGGCATGGCTTGCGGCGCGCGACGAGGGCTACGCTTACGCGTTCGAGAACCAAAAGGTGATCCGCGCCGCCATCGATCGCGTGCATGTCCGCGCCGACGCGGTGATCAAGGGCGCCGGCGAGATCGCGTTCTTTCCGCCCATGACGGGCGGCTGAATTTTTGGCCGGGATCGCAGCGCATGACCGTCCGCCTGCAGCGTGAAGCGTTCGACGTCGCCGCCGAAGTGGCGGCGCTGACGCAGGGGCGCACCGATATCGGCGCGGTGGTGACGTTCACCGGTCTGTGCCGCGCCGACGAGAACGGCGCGCCGATTGCGGCGCTGACGCTCGAGCATTATCCCGGCATGGCGGAAGCGGAAATCAGCCGGCACGTCGAGGAGGCCCGCGCGCGCTGGCCGCTGCTCGGCGTCACCGTCATCCATCGTTACGGGCGGCTGATGCCGGGCGAGGTGATCGTGCTCGTGGTGACGGCATCGAGCCACCGCGAGGCGGCGTTCGCGGCCGCGAATTTCCTCATGGATTATCTGAAGACCCGCGCGCCGTTCTGGAAGCAGGTCGAACAGGCTGCGGGCGCGACTTCGGTCGCGACTTGGGTCGAGGCCAAGGCGGCCGACGACGCCGCGGCCGAGCGCTGGTCGGTGGCAAAGCCATAGAACGAACCGCGCCAGGTGTCTCGGTCGCGCCACGACTTCCCGACATTTATTGAGTTTTATCAAGGCGGCTCGTCGCCCGGTCAGCGACGTTGGTGTCGATCCGGCAGTGTCGCGGCTGATACCCGACGCCTGCGACAGAGATTCGATTTTTGCTGCATGAAGGACCCAGTCCAGCACGGCGACAAGGCGGCGACATCTGCGGTGCAAAAGTCCGCCGCGCATCGCCCGCATGCGCCGCGCGGCGCTTTCGCGACATTGACCATCGGGGCGTTGGGCATCGTTTTTGGCGATATCGGCACGTCGCCGCTCTACGCCATGGATGCGCTGTTCTTCGGCCGCGGCGAGGCCGTGCCGAGCCCCGACGACGTGCTGGGCGGCGTATCGCTCGTCATCTGGACCATCACCATCATCGTCGCCGTCAAATACGCGATCCTGGTGCTGCGCGCGCAGAATGACGGCGAGGGTGGGGTGTTCGCGCTCTATGGTCTGCTGCACGCGGGCGACAAACCGAGCAAACCGCTGTTGCTGTGGGCGCTGATGCTGGGCGCCGGCCTGTTGTTCGGCGACGGCATGATCACGCCGGCGATCAGCGTCATCTCCGCCGTCGAGGGTCTGCAGGTCGCCACGCCGTCCTTGAGCGACATGGTGATCCCGATAACGGTCGGCCTTTTGACCGCGCTGTTTGCCATCCAGTTCAAAGGCACGTCGCGGATCGGCATCGTGTTCGGGCCGATTCTGCTGTTGTGGTTCATGGTCATCGCCGTCCTCGGCGCGTGGCAGATCGAACTTCACCCGCAGGTGCTCGCGGCCTTCAATCCGATTTACGGGCTGCGCTTCCTGCGCCACGCCGGTCTGTTCGAGGCGTTGCTGATCCTCAGCGCCTTGATGCTGGTCGTCACCGGCGGCGAGGCGATGTACGCCGACGTCGGGCATTTCGGCACCCGGCCGATCCGGGCGAGCTGGTTCGGCATGGTCTATCCCGCTCTGGTGCTGAACTATCTCGGTCAGGGCGCCTATCTCCTCAGCGGGACGCCGGTTGCGGGCGGCAAGCTTTTCTTCAGTCTGGTGCCGCAGGGCTTGCTCTATCCGGCGGTGCTGCTCGCCACCGTCGCGACCGTGATCGCCTCGCAGGCGCTGATCTCCGGCGCCTTTTCGCTCGCCGCGCAGGCGATCCGCCTGGGTCTGTTTCCGCGGCTTTCTCTCCTGCACACCCATCAGGCCCATGCCGGTCAGATCTATGTGCCGTTCGTCAATCGGGCGCTGTTCGTCGGCTGCGTCGTCCTGGTGATCACATTCGGCTCGAGCGCGGCGCTGGCGGCGGCCTACGGCCTTGCCGTATCCGGCGTCATGCTGATCACGTCGCTCGCGATGTTTCCGATCGCGCGGCGCTACTGGAACTGGAGCGCCGCCGCGACCAACGGGGTATGGGGCGCCCTGACGGTGGTGAACGCCGCGTTCTTCGTCGCGAGCCTGCTCAAATTCGTGCAGGGCGGATTCGTTCCGCTGTCGGTCGGTATCGCCGTGTTCGTGGTGATGACGACGTGGCGCTGGGGCCGCAAGGCGACCTTCGCGGCCTACGCGGCGAAACCTACCATGACGATGGCGGAATTGGTCGACCTGCATCGCGGCTGCAAGACGTTCATGGAACGCAACGCCGTGATCATGTCGCCGAAGCCGATGCGGCTGCCGGGCGATCGCGCGCCGGCGCTGATGCAGATGCTGTGGGAGCGTCACGGCATCCTGCCGCGCAATCTGATCCTCGTCGAAGTCGCACACCCCAAGGTGCCTTACATTCACGACAACCGCTATCGCGTCACGGTCTTCGACCGCGACGCCGCCCGCGGCAGCATCATCGGGGTCGAAGTCAGTTTCGGCTTCATGGAGGAGCCGAACGTCGAGCGCTTGCTCGAAGAGATGGCGCGGCACCGGCAAATCGATCTGCCGACCGACCGGCGGCAATGGATCGTGCACGCCTCGCAGGAAAATCTCCTGCCGCCAAAGCGCATGCGCTTGCTTAGGCGCCTGCGCTTCCGGCTGTTCATGTTCCTGCGGCTGATTTCACAACCCGCTTATTATTATTACGGGCTGGGCGACGAGGTGCAGCTGTCGGTCGAGATCATCCCCGTGCGGGTGCGGTAAGGGTCGGCCTCCAGCCTAGCAGAAAAATCCGGCGCCGGAGCCCCCTCACCCTCGCTCTCCCGATCAAGTCGCGGGGCTCCACCTCTCCCCCATGGGGAAAGGTGGAGCGGGCGATGTCGAGACTGGTGCAAGGCATGATCGATCTCGGCGGTAACGCGCGGCGTCGTTACGCCGCTGCGGCTTTGCCCTTCGGCTGCACCGCGGCGGTGTAGTCACCCATCAATTGCTGCGTGATGCGGCCGGGGGTGAAACTCCAGTCGGCGATCTGCGACACCGCGGTCACTTCGGCGGCGGTGCCGGTGATGAAGCATTCGGAGAAGCCGGAGAGTTCCTCCGGCATGATGCGGCGTTCGATCACTTCGATGTCGTGCCGGCGCGCCAGCGCGATCGCGGTTGCGCGGGTGATGCCGGAGAGGAAGCAGTCGGCGATCGGCGTGTGGATCTTGCCGTCCTTGACGAAGAAGATATTGGCGCCGGTGCATTCGGCGACGCGGCCCTGCCAGTCGAGCATCATCGCGTCGGCAAAGCCGCGCCGTTCGGCGCGATGCTTGGAGATGGTGCAGATCATGTAGAGGCCGGCCGCCTTGGCCAAAGCGGGCGCGGTCTTCGGATCGGGCCGGCGATATTCGGCGAGGTCGAGCCGGATGCCCTTCAATCGCTGGGCCGGATCGAAATAGCTCGGCCATTCCCAGGTGGCGATGGCGAGATGGATCTTGTTGTTCTGCGCCGACACGCCGAGCTGTTCGGAGCCGCGCCAGGCGATCGGCCGCACATAGGCGTCCTTCTGATTGTTCTTCTCGACCACCAGCCGCTTGGCGGCGTCGATGTCGGCGACGCTGTAGGGGATTTCAAAATCGAGAATTTGCGCCGAACGCTTCAGGCGCTCCGAATGGGCGGTGCTCTCGAAGATTTCGCCGCCATAGGCGCGTTCGCCCTCGAACACGGCGCTGGCGTAATGCAGACCATGCGTGAGGACGTTGATCTTGCACTCCGCCGTCGGAACGAGCTTGCCGTCGAACCAGATGAGGTCGGGACGTTGGTCGAAGGGCACCGCCATGGCATTGCTCCCAGGTATTGACGGCCCGTTCCACGACGGAACTGCCCGCATCCGCGGGGCGGGCCTCGCCTTTTTGCGTCGGAACCGGACTCCCGGTATGGTCGTCGGCGGCCCCAAGTCGGCGGCCCTATGAGAGCGCCTTGCTGCGCCCGGTGCAACTCCGTCTGGGGGCAGGGCGGCACGATGCCGCCGTGACATCGCATTCGTCTGGTTAACAAGCAAGCCAAAATATGTCAATAGTGCTTACCTAATGCAAATAGTTACCTAATGGCTGACACCGGTGTAACTAGCCCCAGCAAGGTTCGCGCGGCCGCCGCGTCGGTCGAGCCGGCGTCACCGGCAGGGCGAGCCGTATTGGGACCTCATCGAACTTCTGTTCTTCGCCTATCGGGACTTCGTCGGCGATCCCGACGAGGTGTTGGAAAAGCTCGCCTTCGGCCGCGCCCATCATCGCGTGCTGCATTTCGTCAACCGCAATCCCGGCATGAAGGTCGCCGAACTGCTCGACGTTCTGAAAATCACCAAACAATCGCTCGGTCGCGTGCTCAAGCAGCTGATCGACGAGGGCTACGTGGTGCAGAAGGAAGGCGACAATGATCGCCGCCAGCGGCTGCTCTATGTCAGCCCGGCGGGCGAAGCGCTGGCGCTGAAGCTTGCCGGCCTGCAGACCGCCCGCATCACCCGCGTGCTGGCGGAACTCGGGCCCGGGGCGCACGAGAACGCGCGCCGCTTCCTCGCCGGCATGATCGACGCCGACGACCGCGATCGCATGCTGCGCATGATCAGCCGCGCCGACCGCGTGCGCGCTTCGAGGCGAGACGGCGTTTCATGACGGCCGTAACGGTCAATCCGGCCGATGATGCGCCGCATCTGCTCGTCGTCGACGACGACCGCCGCATCCGCGCGCTGCTGTCGCGCTTTCTGGTCGGCGAGGGTTACCGCGTCAGCACCGCGGAAACAGCGCTTGAGGCGCGCGCCACGCTCGAAAGCCTCAAATTCGATCTTCTGATCCTCGACGTCATGATGCCGGGCGAGAACGGCTTCGATCTGGTGCGCGCCATCCGCGCCGGCTCGACGGTGCCGATTCTCATGCTGACGGCGCGGGACGAGAAGGAAAGCCGGATCATGGGGCTCGAAATCGGCGCCGACGATTATCTGGCGAAGCCGTTCGAGCCGCGCGAGCTTTCGCTGCGCGTCGCCAATATCCTCAAGCGGTTGCGGCCGCTGCGCATGCCGCCGGTGGAATCGATACGGTTCGGGCCGTTCGTGTTCCACCGCGCCCGCGGCGAATTGCGCCGCGGCGAGGAGGTGATCCGCCTGACCGACCGCGAACGCGAGATGCTGAGCGTGCTGACGGAGAAGGTCGGCGAGACCGTGCCGCGGCAAGCGCTGGCCGGCAACGGCGACAGCGTCGGCGAGCGCACGGTCGATGTGCAGGTCAATCGGCTGCGCCGCAAGATCGAGGACGATCCGGGCAATCCGCTGATCGTGCAGACCGTGCGCGGCGTCGGCTACCGGCTGGTCGCGGCGCCATGGGAGCGCCCATGGGGCGCATGAGGAGCGCCATGAGGAGCCCCTGGAAGAGCGCGACCGGGGGCGTGCTGACCGGATTTGACGGCGGCTTGGCGCGCCTGCGTGCCGCGGCCGGCGTCGCCGATCAGCGCCGCGGCCGGCGCCGCCGGGCTCGTGCTCGGGACGGTGGCGCGTCCCTGGCAGCGGCTCGACCTTTGGGTCAAGAACGGTGATGCCGAAAGGGCTTTATGCCCGCTCGCTCCTGATCATCATTCTGCCGATGGTCGTGCTGCAGTCGGTGGTCGCCTTCCTGTTCATGGACCGGCAATGGAACCTGGTGACGCGCTATCTGTCGTCGACGATCACCCAGGAAATCGCGGCACTCGATCGACGTCTACAGGACCTACCCGCAGGGCGCCGATCGCGCGCAGTTGCGCCGCATCGCGCAGGATCGGCTCGGTCTCGTCGTCGATTTCCTGCCCGAGACGCAGCTGCCGCCGCTCGGACCAAAACCGTTCTTCTCGCAGCTCGACCAGTCGCTGTCGGACGAAATCCGCAAGCTCGGCTTGCCGTTCTGGATCGATACGCTCGGCCGCTCCTCGATCGTCGAGATCCGCATCAAGCTTCCCGACACCATCATGCGGGTGTTCGCGCGCCGCGCCGACATTTACGATTCCCAGTCCTGGATGTTCCTGATCTGGATGGTCGCGACTTCGCTCGTTTTGCTCACCGTCGCCATCCTGTTTCTGCGCAACCAGATCAGGCCGATCGTGCGGCTGGCCGACGCCGCCGAGGCGTTCGGCAAGGGCCGCGAGGCGCCCAACTTCCGGCCGCGCGGCGCGCGCGAGGTGCGGCGCGCGGCCGCCGCCTTCCTGGAAATGAAGGGGCGCGTCGAGCGCTCGATCGAACAGCGCACCACCATGCTCGCCGGCGTCTCGCACGATCTGCGCACCGTGCTCACCCGCTTCAAGCTCGAACTCGCTTTGCTCGGCGACACGCCCGAGACCGAGGCCATCAAGAAGGACGTCGACGAGATGGCCGCCATGCTGGAGGCCTATCTCGCCTTCGCGCGCGGCGACACCGGCGAGCAGTCGGCGCCGACCAATATGGCGGCCTTGCTCGACGAATTGAAACTCGACGCCGAGCGCCACGGCCATCACGCCAGCGTCGCCTTCCACGGCCAGCCGGTGGTGACGGTGCGGCCGGCGGCGTTCAAGCGCTGCCTCGCCAATCTCGTCTCCAATGCCGCGCGCTATGCCGATACGATTGCGATCAACGGCACGCGCGATCACCGCTGGCTCACGGTGACCGTCGATGACGACGGCCCCGGAATTCCGCCGCCGCTGCGCGAAGACGTGTTCAAGCCGTTCCTGCGGCTCGACGACGCGCGCAATCAGGATGAGGGCGGCACCGGCCTCGGCCTCGCCATCGCCCGCGACATCGCGCGCTCCCACGGCGGCGACATCGCGCTCGGCAACTCGCCGCTCGGGGGATTGCGGGCGACGGTCAGGATACCCGTTTAGTTAGGTCATGAACCCATAAAGGGGATTCCCATTTTTGGCGAACAGTGATTTAACCTTGCAGCGATGGGAGGGTTGGATGGCTCGTTTCGATCTGACGGACTTCGAGTGGTCTGTGATAGCCCCGTTGTTGCCGACCAAGGTGCGTGGCGTTGCGCGGGTAGACGATCGGCGGGTTTTGAACGGGATTTTCTGGCGCTTACGCACCGGTGCCCCCTGGGCGGACATTCCGCAGCGCTATGGGCCGCACACGACCTGCGTGAACCGCTTCAACCGGTGGCGCAAGGCGGGGGTCTGGGATCGCATTCTGACCGCGGTTTCAAAGGCTTACGACGGCGATATCCAAATGATTGATTCCTCCTCGATCCGCGTGCATCAGCACGCCGCCAACGGCCAAAAAAAGAAACGCGATCCCGTTGCATGGGTCGTTCGCGCGGCGGGCTGACGACCAAAATCCACGCGGTCGTAGACGCCTGTGGTCTGCCGATCATGCTCAAGCTCACCGAAGGCCAAGCCCACGACGGCCGCAGCGCCCACGACATGCTCGGCACGGTCGGCCGTGGCGATGTGCTTCTTGCCGACCGGGCCTACGACTCCAACGCCTTGCGTGATAACCTCGCCGCGCGCGGCGCCAGAGCCAATGTCCGACCGATGTCACGCCGGCTCAAACCACCACGCTTCAACAAGCGGCTCTATCGAAAGCGTAATCTCGTCGAGCGGTTCTTCAATAAACTCAAGCATTTTCGCGCCGTCGCCACCCGATACGATAAGCGCGACGACAACTACCTCGCATCCGTCCAACTCGCCTCAATTCGAATTTGGATGCGCTTTAATGAGTTGATGACCTAGTCGGACGGCGCGGCATCAAGCGAGCATTCGCGCGCGTTCAGTCGCTTTTGCGCTCAGAGAATATAGCGTCAATATCGCGATGTCCCTCGATGATATGCACCACTTCAAAGGTGCGGTCGTCGGGGTAGCGGAAAAAGATCACGTAGCCCTTGAACGGCGCACTGCGGAGATCAGGGCGGAGTTCCGGGCGCAGTCGTCCGAGCGTGCCTAGCAGAGCGGCAAGACGGCGACATTGTTCGTTGAGTTGGCGAGCAAATCGTTCCGCTACCGAGGCACTGGCGCTGCGCTGTTCGATGTTAGTGTAAATCTGTGCAAGATCCCGGCGGGCGCTATCGAGAATGCGTAGCCGCCGCACCTAACCGGCTTTCGCGCGAGAGGCCGCGACGAGGCCGTCGATCATCGCGTCGATATCGTCGGCGCTGTTGTCTCCTCCGCCATCGATCGCCGCGTTGATTTCGTCACGCAAGGCTTTGAGCCTGGCTTCGCGCTCCTCCACCAGCCGCAAACCCTCTTGGACGATTTCGCTGGCGGAGCCATAGCGGCCCTCGCTCAGGATCTTTTCGAAGAACTTTTCCCAGTGCTCGCCGATAGCGACGTTCATGGTCGTCCCTTCGAGAAGGAGGAGCAAGAAGCGTTGCGCTGCCGATCAACTCGGTAAAATATGCAGAACGCACACTTCGCGCAACGTCTCCCTGCTATCCGCCGCCCCGGCCGATGTTCGCGGGCGGCCGGCGCGTTTTCTTACTTCCGCTGCAGGTCCGCCGCGGCGCCGGCCAGCGTCTCGGCCACGCTCGCCTCGGTTTCGCTGCCGCTTTCGAGGCGCTCGCGGATGATGCGGCGCAGATGCTCGAACGCGGCCTCGACCAGCGGCGGCATGTCGCCGCGGTCTTCGCGGTCGTCGCCGAAGTGGCGGCGCCAGCGTTTGACCCGGTCGCCGAGCGCGGCGAGGCGCTCGAGCACCACATTGAGCAGATCGCGGTTCGCCTCGAGATAGGCGCGACCGGTATCGGTGATGGTGTAGAGCTTCTTCGACCCTTCGGTCGCCGCGGTGACGTAGCCAGCTTCTTCCAGATAGGTCAGGGTCGGGTAGATGATGCCGGGGCTCGGTGAGTACCAGTCCGCGGTCTTCTCCTCGACCAGCTTGATGATCTCGTAGCCGTGGCGGGGCGCCTCGGCGATGAAAGCGAGCGCGACCAATCGCAGATCGCCCTGCGCCAGCATGCGCCGGGCGCGCATCATGTCCTCGTCGCCCATGCCGCCGCCGCCAAAACCCTGCCGCCCGCCAAAGCCGAAGCCGCCGCGGAAGCGGCCCCGATGATGCCGGCCGGCACCCCATTTCTCGCCGCCCCATTTCCCGTCGTGAGATTCACAATGTCCACGCATGTTTTGCATTCTCCTCGGTTAAAGATATATCGCAAGATAGCTCATAATGGCGATTATGCAAGATATATCTTACGATAGGTTTTAAAATCTTGCCGAGAAGCCGGTAGTTTGGATTTCGGCCGCTATTACAATGGGTTGTGGTAAGTGATATGAGTTTTGGCGTGCCGTCACCTTGACCGATGGCCGAGCCGAGGCAACTCTGGCGACAGGCGCGCCGCGACCGGCCCCGCCCACGAACGCGGACGACGTGCGATGTTTGCGACCTTCTTCGACGAGCTGCGCGGCGCCGGCGTGCCGGTGACGCTGCGCGAATACCTGACGCTGATGGAGGCGATGGAAAAGGACCTCGCCGGCCGCCGCGTCGAGGATTTCTATTATCTGTCGCGCGCCGCGCTGGTGAAGGACGAGCGCAATCTCGACAAATTCGACCGCGTGTTCGGCCACGTGTTCAAGGGCCTCGATCTGATCGCGCAGGCGCTCGAGGCCGAAATCCCCGCCGAATGGCTCAAGAAGATCACCGAAAAGCACCTCACCGAGGAGGAGAAGAAACAGATCGAGGCCATGGGCGGCCTCGACAAGCTTCTCGAGACGCTGCGCAAGCGGCTCGAAGAACAAAAAGGCCGCCACCAGGGCGGCAGCAAATGGATCGGCACCGGCGGCACCTCGCCGTTCGGCGCCTACGGCTACAATCCCGAAGGCGTGCGCATCGGCCAGGACGGCAACCGCAATTTCCGCGCCGTCAAGGTGTGGGACAAGCGCGAGTTCAAGGACCTCGACGGCGACGTCGAACTCGGCACCCGCAACATCAAGGTCGCGCTGCGCCGGCTGCGCAAGTTCGCCCGCACCGGCGCGCCGGAAGAACTCGACCTCGACGGCACCATCCGCGGCACCGCGCAGAAGGGCTATCTCGACATCCTGATGCGGCCGGAGCGCCACAACACCATCAAGGTGCTGTTGTTCTTCGACATCGGCGGCTCGATGGACTGGCACATCAAGGCGACGGAGGAATTGTTCTCCGCCGCCAAGACCGAGTTCAAGCACATGGTGCATCTCTACTTCCACAACTGCCTCTACGAGAAAGTGTGGAAGGAGAACGCGCGGCGCTGGACCGAGACGACGCCGACCTTCGACGTGCTGCACAAATATCCGCACGACTACAAAGTGGTCTTCGTCGGCGACGCCTCGATGTCGCCCTACGAGATCGTCGCCCCCGGCGGCTCGGTCGAGCACTTCAACGAGGAGGCCGGCCAGGTGTGGATGGAGCGGGTGCTGACGACCTATCCGTCCTGCGTCTGGCTCAATCCGGTGCCGGAGCGCGAATGGGACATGACGCCGTCGATCAAGATGATGCGGCAGCTGCTCGGGCGGGCGGATGTATCCGCTGACGCTGGAGGGGCTGGACGCGGCGATGCGGGAGTTGGGGAGGTGAAGCCGATCCACTTCCTTGTGCGCTTTAGATCGTACTTACCGAAATCGCCACAGAAGCTCTATATTGGCGATGTCGCTAACAACCGAAAGGAGGTGATCCAGTGTCTCATTGTCTATCGCCGCGGTCGCCGGCATTCGTGAACTGGATCCTCGCCTCTGCCGAGGTCCTCGCCTAGGTGGCTTAATCCGCCACCGGGCTCACGCGCGCAAGGCAGAAGATCGCCTGCGCAACCGGGCCACGGCCTGACAATGGAAGGGCTGCTCCGGTGGGGCGGCCCTTCTTTTTGGCTAGCTATTTGATCTGGCATGTCCTTTTCGCAAAGCCGGCTTCCACTTTTGTGGGACATGCTACGCGCCGCGCCATCGTCCAAAAACAAGCCTACGTTAGCCCGAACGTTGGAGGTGCCCATGCCCGCCGAAAAGTACGACTTTCGCAGCGCCCAGGGCCACCAGCTCGCGGCGGTGCTCGACCGGCCGGAAGGGCCGGTGCGCGCCGTCGCGCTGTTCGCGCACTGTTTCGTCTGCGGCAAGGACGTGCGGGCGGCACGGCGCATCGGCGAGGCGCTGACGCGCGACGGCATCGCGGTGCTGCGGTTCGATTTCACCGGGCTCGGCTCGAGCGAGGGCGAGTTCGCCAACACGACATTCTCCTCGAATGTCGACGATCTTGTTGCCGCCGCCGACCATCTGCGCAGCAATCTTGCTGCGCCCGCGATCCTGATCGGCCACAGCCTCGGCGGCGCCGCGGTGCTCGCGGCGGCCCATCGCATTCCCGACGCGCGTGCGGTGGTGACGATCGGCGCGCCGTTCGATCCGGCCCATGTCGCCGGTCTGTTCGCCGGGCGCGGTGTCCGAACTCGATACCAAGGATGAAATCGAGGTGGAACTGGCCGGGCGGACTTTTCGCATCCGCCGCCGCTTTCTCGACGACATCGCCGAACAGAATCTGGCGGCGCGCATCGTGTCGCTGCACAAGGCGCTGCTGGTCATGCATGCGCCGACCGACGACATCGTCGGCATCGACAACGCGAGCGGCATCTTTCTCGCCGCGAAGCATCCCAAAAGCTTCATCTCGCTCGCCGGCGCCGATCATCTGCTCAGCCGCCGCAGCGATGACGCTTATGTGGCGCATGTCATCTCCGCCTGGGCCGCGCGCTATCTCGATCCCGCAGCGGACGAGGCGCCTGAAAAGGACGAGGCCGAACCCGGGACGGTGCTCGTGCGCTCGACCGGGCACGGCAAGTTCCAGCAGGAGATCATCGCCCGCGGCCACCGGCTGATCGCCGACGAGCCGGTCGACGTGGGCGGCCTCGGCAGCGGACCCAATCCCTATGACCTGCTGCTGGCGGCGCTCGGCGGCTGCACGGCGATGACGCTGCGGCTCTATGCCGATCTCAAGAAGCTGCCGCTCGTAGGCACGTCGGTTCGGCTCAGGCACAACAAGATCTACGCCACCGACTGCGCCGAATGCGAAACCAAGGACGGCAAGATCGACCGCATCGACGTCGCGATCACGCTCGAGGGCGATCTCGATGCCGCCCAGCGCGCGCGGCTGATGGAGATCGCCGACAAGTGCCCGGTGCACCGCACGCTGAAATCGGAGGTGGATATCCGCACGAAGGAAGAGGGGGCGGCGTGAACGCGCGACCGCACGACTGGGTTGACCGGGCTTTTTTGTTTTTGGAGTGAATGCCTAAAGTCGGGTCTTTGGCACCTCATCCGGGCGGCTTTGATCACTTCCGGAATCGCCGCGTCATTCCCCGGCGCCATGATGTGCACCCCCGCGATGCCGGGAATGGTCGACAGTTCCTCGATCAGCTCGACGCAGATCGCGATACCCTCGCGCGCGGGATCCGCGGCTCCCTCCATGCGTGCCACCATCGCGTCGGGAATGATGGTGCCGAACAGGTTGCGTCTTCATCCAGGCGGCGGACTTCGCCGAGCGCAGCGGGTTGACGCCGATCAGCATCTTGAGCTCGGGCGTCAGGCCGGCGTCGGCGAGCGCGGCGACGTAACGGCGCGATGAGCGCTGCATCCATGCAGAACTGCGTCTGCACGAATTGGGCGCCGGCGGCGACCTTGCCGGCGAGCGATTTCGGCTGCCAGCCGGCCGGCGGGTCGATCGGCATATCGGCGGCGCCGAGGAAGAAGGCGGCCTTGCCGGCGACCTTGCGGCCGGTCGGCAGCTCGCCCTGGTCGCGCAGGCGCTGCGCGGTTTCGATCAGCGTCCGCGAGTCGATATCGAACACCGGCTTGGTGTCGGGCTGGTCGCCGGCTTTCGGGTCGTCGCCGGTGAGCACCAGGAGGTTGTGGATGCCGAGCGCCGCCGCGCCCATGAGGTCGCTCTGCAGCGCGATGCGGTTGCGGTCGCGGCAGGTGAACTGCAGGATCGGCTCGATGCCCGCGCCGAGGAGGAGCGACGCCGAGGCAAGCGCGCCCATATGCGCCCGCGCGCCGGCGCCGTCGGTCAAATTGACCGCGTCGGCGAGCCCGCGCAGCGGCAGCGCCTTGGCGAGCAGGTCTTGCGCGTCACACGAGACCGGCGGCGCAACCTCCGCGGTCATGACGAAGCGGCCGGCCCGCAGCCGCTCTTCAAGCGTGGCTTGGTGGGCAGTGTTTTGAACGTTCATTGCTGGCTCGCGGCGGGGAAGGGCAGGGAGAAGCGCAAAGACGGCGCCAAGAAGAACAGCGCTTATATGGTTTGTCGCCGTGGCGCGCAAATGCGCCGTTCATTGGCTTCCTGGACAGGCCGGAACTCACCCGCTAGAGAGTGCGACACGATGACTGGCGTCAACGATATCAGGTCGAAATTTCTCGGCTTTTTTGCGCGCGAGGGGCACGAAATCGTGCCCTCTTCTCCGCTCGTGCCGCGCAACGATCCGACCCTGATGTTCACCAATGCCGGCATGGTGCAGTTCAAGAACGTCTTCACCGGTCTCGAAAAGCGCCCCTATGCGCGCGCGACGACCGCGCAGAAATGCGTACGCGCCGGCGGCAAGCACAACGATCTCGACAATGTCGGCTATACCGCGCGCCATCACACTTTCTTCGAGATGCTCGGCAACTTCTCGTTCGGCGATTACTTCAAGGACCGCGCCATCGAGCTTGCCTGGAATCTGGTGACCAAGGAGTTCGGCGTCCCCAAAGAGCGCCTGATGGTCACCGTCTATGTCGACGACGACGAAGCGTTCAAGCTGTGGAAGAAGATCGCCGGCCTGCCCGACAGCAGGATCGCCCGCATCGCCGGCTCCGACAATTTCTGGGCCATGGGCGACACCGGACCGTGCGGCCCCTGCTCGGAGATTTTCTACGATCACGGCGACCACATCTGGGGCGGACCGCCCGGCACGCCGGAGGCCGAGGGCGACCGCTTCGTCGAAATCTGGAACCTCGTCTTCATGCAGTACGAGCAGCTTGCCGGCGGCGGCGGGCGGATCGATCTGCCGCGGCCCTCGATCGACACCGGCATGGGCATCGAGCGCATGGCCGCGGTGCTGCAAGGCACCCACGACAATTACAAGATCGATCTGTTCGCCGCGCTGATCGAGGCGGTCGCCGATTTGACCGGCGTCGATCCCGACGGCGAGCAGAAAGCTTCGCATCGCGTCATCGCCGACCATTTGCGCGCGTCGTCGTTTCTGATCGCCGACGGCGTGCTGCCGTCGAACGAGGGCCGCGGCTATGTGCTTCGCCGCATCATGCGCCGCGCCATGCGGCATGCGGAACTGCTCGGGGCGAAGGATCCGCTGATGTGGCGGCTGGTGCCGGCGCTGGTGCGCGAGATGGGCCAAGCCTATCAGGAACTGCAGCGCGCCGAGGCGCTGATTACGGAGACACTGAAGCTCGAGGAGACGCGGTTCCGCCGCACGCTCGATCGCGGTCTTGCCATCCTGGAGGAAGCGAGCAAGGACCTCAAGCAAGGCGACATGTTCGACGGCGTCACCGCATTCACGCTGTACGACACCTTCGGCTTTCCGCTCGATCTCACCCAGGACGCGCTCAGGCCGCGCGGCATCAGCGTCGATATCGCGTCTTTCACCGACGCCATGGACGAACAGCGCGCCAAGGCGCGCGCGTCATGGGCGGGGTCCGGCGAAGCCGCGGCCGAGGCGGTGTGGTTCTCGATCCGCGAAAAAGTCGGCGGCACCGATTTCCTCGGCTACGAGACCGAAACCGCAGCCGGGGTCGTCGCCGCGCTGGAGCGCGACGGCAAGGAGGTCGCCGCGCTGGCCAAGGGCGAGACCGGCGCCGTCGTCCTCAATCAGACGCCGTTTTACGCCGAGTCCGGCGGACAGGTCGGCGACGTCGGGGTGATGCGCGGCGACGGCGTGCGCTTCACCGTCACCGATACGCAAAAGCGCGCCGGTGATTTGTTCGTGCATTTCGGCCGGGTCGAAGAAGGATCGCTCAAGCTCGGCACGGCGCTCGAGCTCGATGTCGATCACGCGCGGCGCAGCGCCATCCGGCAAAATCACTCGGCGACGCATCTACTGCACGAAGCGCTGAGGCAGGTGCTCGGCGATCACGTGGCGCAGAAGGGCTCGCTGGTCGCGCCGGACCGTTTGCGTTTCGACATTTCCCACCCCAAGCCGATTTCACCCGCCGAACTGGAAAAGGTCGAGGACATCGCGAACGACATCGTGCTGCAGAACGCGCCGGTGGTGACGCGGCTGTTGAGCCGCGACGACGCGATCGCCTCCGGCGCCCGCGCCCTGTTCGGGGAAAAATACGGCGACGAGGTGCGCGTCGTCGCCATGGGAGAAGGCGGCGGTAACACCATGGGCTGGTCGGTCGAACTGTGCGGCGGCACGCATGTGCGGCGCACCGGCGATATCGGCCTGATTTCGGTCGTCGGGCGATTCCGCCGTCGGCTCCGGCGTGCGCCGGATCGAGGCCTTGACGGGCCGGGCGGCACGGGAAAATGCCAACAATGTCGCGCGCCTCGCCAAGGCGACCGCATCCGAATTGCGCGTTCCGCTCGACGACATGCCGGGCCGGGTCGCCGCGCTGATCGACGAACGCAAGCGGCTCGAGCGCGAATTGTCGGAGACGAAGAAAAAGCTCGCGATGGGCGGCGGCGGCAAAGCCGAGGACGGCGACGGCGGCATCGTGAACGTCGACGGCGTGAAGGTGATGGCGAAGACTCTGAGCGGCGTCGATGCCAAGGACCTGCGTAGTCTCGCCGACGAGGGCAAGAAGAAGCTTGGCTCCGGCATCGTCGCACTGATCGCGGTCGACCCCGAAGGCAAGGCGGCGCTGGTGGTCGGCGTCACCGCCGACCTCACCGCCACCAACAATGCCGTGCAGCTGGTGCAGGCCGGCGTCGCCGCGCTGGGCGGCAAGGGTGGCGGCGGCCGACCCGATATGGCGCAGGGCGGCGGTCCCAATGGCAGCGCGGCAGCAGAGGCGGCCCTAGCGGCGATCAAGAAGCTGGTGAAGCCCGCCTCGTCGCAGTAAGCGGCGGGGTGCGCACGCCGCTCTCGCTGGACTAGAACTCGACGATCATGCCATCCTCGGCAGTCTCGAACGTGATCTCGGCGCGGCGCGCCAGCATGTCGTTGCTCATGTGCGTCAGGACTAACCGCTTGGGCCGGATTTGGCCGAGCCGGCGTTCGAGCGACGCCAGCGCCATGTGGGTGGTGACGGGCTTGTCCCGCGTATAGGCCTCGCAGATGAAGAGATCGGCCTCGCGGCCGATGTCGATGACCGTGTCGGTCCATTCGGTATCGCCGGAGAAGCCGATCACCTTGCTTCCGGCTTCGAAGCGGTAACCGACGCAGGGGCCGGCGCGTTC
The DNA here is from genome assembly GCA_963745155.1 of uncultured Pseudomonadota bacterium. Classification (GTDB taxonomy): domain Bacteria; phylum Pseudomonadota; class Alphaproteobacteria; order Rhizobiales; family Xanthobacteraceae; genus BOG-931. Next base: position 315,089 of record CAVUWO010000011.1, read on the forward strand.
GTCATGGACGACCGGGTAGGGCGTCACCCGCATATTGCCGACCTCGCTGCGCCGGCCGATCTCCAGTTCGCGCAGCGTCAGGGCAAAGCGCAATTCCAGGTTCTTGGTGCCGGGAAAAGCGTTTTCCATCGCTTCCGCGTACCGCGCGGCGAGGCCGGGCGGCCCGGCGATGGTCAGCGGCCGGTCGCGTTTGAGAACGTAGTTCGCCTCCAACATGAAGAACGGCACGCCGCCGAAATGGTCGGCGTGGAAGTGCGAGAGAAAGATGGTGCCGATGTCGTTACGATTGATCGCCAGCCGGTTCATCGCAACGAGCGACGATGCCCCGCAATCGATCAGGGCGTTGATGCCGTGGCCGACCAGATGGAAGCAGGTATTGAATCGTCCGCCCGAGCCGAAGGCGTCGCCGCAGCCGACGAATTGCAATTGCATGGACCAATCCCCAGAAGGTTGCGAGGCAGGAGGTTGCGAGGCGACTTTGCCAGTGGTGTTTGCATTTGGTTCGCTATTTGGTGCAAGACTTGTCCGAGCTTGGGTGCGCCTCGAAGAGGCGGCGATCGGTATAAAGGTTAAGGCCACTGTGGCCGCGCGTCGCCGGAGAATCCGTGACGGGGATCACATTTAGGGGGCATGCTCTGACGACGGGATATGGGCCAACTTCCTCATATGGCATGGTTTTTTGCCTTTTCAGGCTTCCTCCCTTTGCCCGCGGCCGGTTTGGCTCGCAGGGTGCCACATGATCGCGCCACGATCGCACCACAAACCGGCGCTTGCTTTATAGTAGTAACCGATAAAGCTGAGGGGACTTTAGTGTATCTGCGTACAAATCAGGGGCGCGTAGTGCTCGCGTTGGCGTTGGCCGGCGTCCTCGCCGGCTGTGCCGATATGGACAGCGGTTGGTTTGCGAAGCCGATCAGCTTTTTCGGCAGCGGCAACCTCGGCTATTCCTACTCCCAGCTCGGCGAAACCAAGCAGGAGCGCCGCATCACCGCGGACGACCTCGTCGACGCGAACGGCGCTTGCCCGCGATTTGCTTCGCCCGCGCCGGCCGCGCCGGCCAGCCCCGATGGAAGTCCCGCCGGCGCGCTCGGCACCGCCGCGCAGCTCGGCGGCGGTATCGGCGTCGGCATGAGCGAATGTGAGGTGGTGTCCCGCATCGGCGCACCCTCCGCCGTCGATCTCGGCCGCAATCCGAATGGCGATCGCACCGCGGTCTTGACTTTCCAGAGCCGGTCCGCGCCCCGGCATTTACCGGTTCGTCGGCGGCAAGCTCACGGAAATGGACCGCGTCGCCGAAGCTCCGCCCCCGCCGCAGCCGGTGAAGCCGGTCAAGAAGAAGCCGGCAAAAACCAAAAAGCCGCCGAAGGCGGACAACAACGCCGGCGCGCCGCCGGCCCCGCGCGGAACGCAATAGCAGTCGATGTTGCGACGCTCCCGCGGTGCTTGCCGTGCCCCATCATGGCCGCTATAAGCCAGCGCGATCCCGCGCCCCAATTCCCAATTTACAAAGGATGATTTGATGCCGGTCGAGCGTACCTTTTCGATCATCAAACCCGACGCGACCGCGCGCAATCTCACAGGCGCCATCAACGCCATGATCGAGCAAGCGGGCTTGCGCATCGTGGCGCAGAAGCGGGTATTGATCAGCCGCGCGCAAGCCGAGACGTTTTATGCCGTCCATCGCGAGCGGCCGTTCTTCGGCGAACTCGTCGACTTCATGATCTCGGGGCCGGTGGTGGTGCAAGTGCTCGAAGGCGACAACGCGATCGCCGCCTATCGCGATCTCATGGGCGCGACCGATCCGGCCAAGGCCGCGGCGGGAACGATCCGCAAAGCCTTCGCCAATTCGATCGGCGAGAATTCGGTCCATGGCTCCGACGCGCCGGACACCGCCGCGAAGGAAATCGCGCAATTCTTCGCGGGCAACGACATCGTCGGCTAGGAGCGTCGTCTCATTCCCGGATTGCTGGGCGGCGGTGCGGAGATCGGCAGCGGCGCCCTGGAGCACGCGGCGTTCTGGATCGCCGCGTTGGAGATCGTCGTCGTCAATCTGCTCTTGTCGGGCGACAACGCCGTCGTCATCGCCCTGGCTTGCCGCGCGCTGCCGCCACGGCAACGGCTATGGGGCATGGCGATCGGCGCCGGCACGGCGGCGATCGTGCGGATCATCTTTGCGGCGATCATCGCGCCGCTCATGCTGCTGCCCTATTTCAAGCTGATCGGCGGGCTGGCGCTGTTCTATATCGCGGTCAAGCTTCTCCTCCCGGAGAATTCCGGCCGCGAAATCGAACCGGCGGCACAGCTGTGGCGCGTGGTGCGAATTGTCGCCGTTGCCGACATCATCATGGGCTTCGACAACATCATCGCCATCGTCGGCGTGGCGCAGGGCGACGTCGCGCTGCTGGTGATCGGTCTCGTGCTGTCGATACCGATCATCCTCGCGGGCGCGGCGCTGGTCATGGCGCTGCTCGACCGCTTTCCGCTTCTCGTTTGGGCGGGCGCCGCGCTGCTGGGCTGGGTCGCCGGCGAAATCGTCGCGACCGATCCGGCGGTCGTGGCCTATCTGACGGCGCGGCTCGGCGCGCCGGTTGCGGGGCAGATTGAAATTGCCGCGGCTGTTGCCGGGATTGTTGCTCGTGATCGCCGCCGGCGCATTGTTGCGACGCGTGCGCGTTGATTGAAGCGCGCGGCTTTCCAGGCGCCTCGGCGCTGATTGGACGCGGTGAACGCACATGCTTCCTAATTTTCGCTAGGCAACTTTTGATGACGGCGCAAAGACATCCGTTACGATGTTTGTGTTACGATGTTTGTCGCGTTTACAAACAAGCCGGCGGCCGCGTGTTGCAGCCATGGTTGCGCCGTATTTGTCGGGCTTGCTTTCGTTGCAATCGGATTTTGGCCATCCGGCCCGGTGACTGTCTTGTCGACACGATCGTTTCGGACTTCTCCCCAAAATCTGGCTTGTGGCGCGAATTGCAGCACGCAGCGTGCGGCATTTCGCGTCATCGCTGACATCTTGAACTGACTTTCAGGAGACAGACGATGCAGAAGGGCACCGTCAAGTGGTTCAATCCTACGAAAGGCTACGGCTTCATCAAACCGGCGGCCGGCGACAAGGACGTCTTCGTGCACATCTCCGCAGTCGAGCGCGCCGGATTGCGCACGCTCAATGAAGGCCAGGTGGTCGAGTACGAACTCGTCACCAATCGCGGCAAGACCTCGGCGGAAAATCTCAAGGTCTCGTAAGCGCAAAAGCGCAAGCAAATGTTTTTGTCGCCCCCGGTTTCGCGACCGGGGGTTTTTTAATTCTGTCCGGTGCCGTCTGCGGTCGCGTTGCCGGAACAGGCGACGCGCGCGCGGCCCTCCGCCACGGCGCGCAGCGCCTGCGGATAAAGCCGGTGCTCGACCTCCAAGACCCGCTCCGCGAGCGTCTCTTCTGTATCGCCGTCGCGCACCGGCACGCTCTGCTTGCGCCACGATCGGGCCCGCATCCAGTTCGGCCACGACGAAGTGCACGGTCGCGCCGTGCTCCTTGACGCCGGCTGCGATGGCCCGGCGATGGGTGTCGAGGCCCTTGAACTGCGGCAGCAGCGAGGGATGAATGTTGAGGATGCGGCCGTGCCATTGCGTCACCAGCCATGGCGTCAGCCGCCGCATGAATCCGGCGAGGCACACAAGGTCGATCCGGTGCGCCCGCAACTGTGCGTCGAGCGCGCGCTCGAACGCCTCGCGGTCTTCGCCGAACGGCGTGTGATCGACGATCGCGGTCGCGATGCCGGCCTGCCGCGCGCGCGCGAGCCCCGCGGCATCGGGGCGGTTCGACAGGACGAGCGCGATCTCGGCCGGATAGTCACTCGCCTTGGCCGCTTCGATCAGCGCCGCCATGTTCGAGCCGCGGCCGGAAATAAGCACGGCGACGCGTTTCTTTGCGATGCCGCTGGTCCCGCCGCCGCTGGTCCCGATGCCGTTCACGCCGCTCACCAGGAAAGATCGAGCCGGCCGCGAAAAATGACGTGCGGCTCGCCGGGCGCGGCGACGACTTCGCCGAGCCGCACCACCGTTTCGCCATGGGCGACAAACTGCGCGATGGCAGCCTCGGCGGCCGTCGCGCTCAGCACGGCGACCATGCCGATGCCGCAGTTGAAGGTGCGCACCATCTCCTGCTCGGCGACGCCGCCCGTCGCGGCGAGCCACCGGAAGACCGGATGGACGGGGACCCGGTCCAAGTCCAACACGATGGCGACGCCGTCCGGCAGCACCCGCGGGATATTGTCGACGAAGCCGCCGCCGGTGATGTGGGCGAACGCCTTGACCGCGTGGGTGCCGCGGGCCGCGGCAAGGCAGGACCGCACGTAGAGGCGCGTCGGCGTGAGCAGCGCCTCGCCCAGGCTTCGCGCCGGCTCGAATGGCGCCGGCGCGGCATAGCTCGAGACCCGACGTCGGCCACGATGCGGCGGACCAGGGAAAAGCCGTTCGAATGGACGCCGGTCGAGGCAAGCCCGACCACGACGTCGCCCGGCGCAATGTCCTTGCGCGGCAGTAGCGCGTCGCGCGCGACCGCGCCGACCGCAAAGCCGGCAAGATCGTAGTCGTCGCCCTGATACACGCCGGGCATTTCGGCGGTCTCGCCGCCGATCAGGGCGCAGCGTGCCTCGCGGCAGGCGGCGGCGATGCCGGCAACGACTTTGGCGCCGACTTGCGGATCGAGCTTGCCGCAGGCGAAATAGTCGAGAAAGAACAGCGGCTCGGCCCCCTGCACGACCAGGTCGTTGACCGACATGGCGACGAGATCGATGCCGATGGTGTCGTGGCGGGAGGTTTCGACGGCGATTTTCACCTTGGTGCCGACGCCGTCGTTGGCGGCAACGAGGATCGGATCGGAATACCCGGCCGCCTTGAGGTCGAACAGGCCGCCAAAACCGCCGATCTCGGCGTCGGCGCCCGGACGCGCGGTCCCGCGCACCAGCGGCTTGATCAAATCGACCATGCGGTTGCCGGCATCGATATCGACGCCGGCCGCGGCGTAGCGCGCCTTGTCCACGAAGTCACCGAACCAGCACGGATCCGCGTCCCCGGCGGGGAGGGATTGCGTCAGCGCTCCTACGTCGGAATCGCGGGGTGCGCAAGCATGCCGACGCCGCTATATAGAGCACGTTGGCGCGTCTGCCGCCGGGCGTTTTCGGCCGGCGTCTTCGCGTCCCGCACCGCGGACAATCGCCGGCGGGCTTTGGAGGAGCGCGTTGGGAAGCCGGGGCCGGGTTTGAATATCCCAAATCTCATCACCTTGGGACGCATCATCTTGGTGCCGGTCGTGGTCTGGGCGATCACGTCGGGCGAGATGCGCGTCGCCTTTTTCCTGTTTCTGGCGGCCGGGATCAGCGATGCGGTCGACGGCTTCCTCGCCAAGCGTTTCCATATGGGCAGCGAACTCGGCGCTTATCTCGATCCGCTCGCCGACAAGGCGCTGATCGTCTCGATCTATGTGGCGCTCGGCATCTCGGGCGCGCTGCCGATCTCGCTGGTCATTCTCGTCGTCTCGCGCGACATCATGATCATCGCCGGCTTCATGCTGGCCTGGCTGGTCGGCAGGCCGATGCCGGTCAAGCCGCTGCCGGTGTCGAAAGCCAATACGGTGGCGCAAATCTTTCTCGCCACGCTGGTGCTCGCCGAACGCGGCTTTGGCTTTACGCTTGCCTGGACATCGATCGCCGCCATCGCGCTGGTCGCCGTCTTGACCTTGGCTTCGATCGCCTTCTATCTCGCCGCTTGGTTCCGCCACTTGAATTCGTTCGGGACCGGTCACTAGCCGCAATGCGAAGGTGGCCCTAAAGGTGTGACATGGAGTTGAAGCTCATCGCCGTGGTCGCGGGCCGGCGGGCCTAGCGGCCATGGCTTCTCCGCCGCGTCAGCTCGCGCTCGCGCTCGATCACGCCGAAAGCTATGCGCGCGAGGACTTCTTATCCGGGCCGTGCAACGAAGGCGCGCTGCAGCTGCTCGATTGCTGGCCGGATTGGCCGGCGAGCGCCATCGCCGTGGTCGGACCTGAAGGTTCCGGGAAAACTCATTTGGCGATGATGTGGGCGACGGTCGCGGGTGCGCGCATCGTTTCCGCGCGCGCCCTCGATGAAGCCGCGCTGCCGTCGGCGCTGGCGACCGGCGCGCTCGTCGTCGAGGATGCCGCGATGGCGACCGACGAGCGCACCCTGTTTCACCTCATCAATCTTGCCCGCGAGGAGAAGGCGTTCCTGTTGTTCACCGCGCGCACGGCGCCGACCGCCTGGCCGTTCGCCATCCCCGATCTGGTGTCGCGGTTGCGGGCATTGCCGGTGGTGGCGCTGCAAGCGCCGGACGACGCGATGCTGCGCGCGGTCATCGTCAAGCTCGCGACCGATCGCCAGCTGATGCTCGACGAGAGCGGTGGTGCGCTACATTGCAACCCATATCGAGCGTTCCTTCGCGGCCGCCCGCGCCGCCGTGCTCGCGCTCGACAACGAAGCGCTACGCCAAGGGCGCCCGGTGACCCGCGCGCTCGCGGCGGACGTGCTTCGCGGCGGGTCTAGTTAGCCGGTAGGGTAAGTCCTCGCTTGCGGGACGACAGGATTAGTTTGTCCTTTTTCGTCTCTGCGCGATTTGTCGGTCTTGCAGTTAGGCGAGCCTATGCCGCCGCACCTGACGACCGATTTCCGACTGCCTGCCCGCCATCGAACGCTTCGGGGGACCTTAGGGAGCCGACCACCCTGGTCAAAGCTGCCCCCAGTGTTCAGTCTCCTGTACGGCGACCGCTGGCTTGACAAATGTCCCTAATCGGGTTACTTTACTAGGAAATAAATCCGACACAGGAGGCCCCCCGTGAGCTACCTTGGACGATGTTTTGGCTTGTCCGACGTGCCGGGCAGGGGAGTTTCCTGCGGCGAGAATGGCGTGTTCGTGGGCGCAGTGCCACTTCTGGAGGGGCCGAGCGCACCTGACCGCTGGAAGCCGCGCCCAGCATCCGATCTCAACCGTGATCTCACCGCGCGCTATGGCCTGCCCATCGAATTCGATCGGAAGTTCGATGGTCTTCGCGCAGTCGCCCAAGCGCTTGGACGCGGTGACCTTATCCACGCGCAGATCGCGACGCTACATTTGGAAGTTCCTGATCCACCTCCCCTGGCAAAATCGGCCCAAACTCCTGGCGAGATTATCGATCTGGCGCGCCAATTGTGGGCCAGCGGCCTCCTGAAGACAGGTTGGGACCCTGCGAAGCATCCGCGCTGGCCCGCCGGAAGTCCGGGCAGCATCGGCGGAGAATTCGCGCCCGCCGGCGCCGCATCTGGCTATTCCGGGACTGGGGAGCCTAGTGCGCCCATCATTCCAGCGCAGCTTACGATTCCAGTGCCGTTCGAACTTCCGGGGGGAATTCCATTCCCTTCAGAAATTTTGCCCCCGCCGGTCATTCCGAATATCAGTCCTCGTGACTTGCCGAGAAATCCCTATCCCGACCGACCAGAATGCGAACAAGAGTGGGCCGAGGCGACAGATTATTGTTTGAACCTGAAGGCACGAAATCTGCTGGGAAAGGGAGACTACAGCGGAAGTGGAAGGACACTGTCTCAATGCATAATGGGCCGCGTCTCTCAAGATTGTGGCGGAAACAGCACGGGAGCGTGATATGGATTATAGTGAAAAGAGAGAATCAATAAAAGAGCCTATTACTCCCGAGGAGACGCTTGCGCTGCATGAAATTCTTCGGTCCGATCCACAACGCTACCTTCGCATTGTCAACGAATGGCTTGATGAGAATCCAACAAATCCTCGCGCCTATTTCGACCGCCACTTTGCCTGGATGAAGATTGGCGAGCCGCGCCGGGCTGTTGAGGATCTCAATAAAGCCGTCGAACTCGATCCGCACATGGCGGCATTCTTCGCGCGCGCATTGGTCCATCGGCATTTGGGCCAATATGAGCAAGCGCGGAAAGACTTCGATCGTGGCGAGGCAATTGATCCCAAGCAGTGGGAGGATGATGTGTTTGGTCTTTTTTACCAAGCGGACACCCACGCGCGCCTTGGCGATGGCGCGGCCGCACTAGCCTATTGTGCACGGTTGCCGGACGACTTCTGGACTCCAGGTGTTTACGGCGCTCCAGGCGGGGGCAAAGCGGAGATCGCCGACAAACTGCGACGCATCGCCGCGGGTTCCCGAGGCAAGCGGCTGTGAATGCGAGTGGGAAACCGAATCCAAAGGTGTCGCCGTAATTTCCGAGATCGTGCCGCCGCCTGCCCTTCCTGATATCTATCCGCGGGGCGAGCTCAGGAATGCTTATCCTGACCGCCCGGAATGCGAAGAGGCCCGGAATGGAAAAGGAGTGGGCGCGCGCAATCGAATATTGCAACGAGCTGATGAGAAGTGGAAGGATGGGAACGTACGGCTCCCGCGGCTTCGGAAGGACATTTTCTCCATGAGTCCTTGGCATGGTGCGCGAGGACTGCAGCAGAAGCCTCACAAGCGTTGAGGGCTTAGCCGATGCGTAACGAGACCGAATTGGTGATGGACCCAACGACGCCGGAAGAACTTTTGGCGGCACATGAAATACTGCGCGCGGACCCGCAACGTTATCTTCGCATCGTGAATGAATGGATACGTGAAAATCCAACAAACTCCCACGCTTATTTTAGCCGCCACTTGGCGTGGATGCACGTCGGCGAACCGCGGCGCGCGCTGGATGATCTCAATAAGGTTGTCGGATTCGAGGGGGAACACGACCCGATGTCGCTTATGTCGCGCGGCCTGGTCTATCGGCATTTGGGCGAGTACGAAAAGGCGCTGGAAGACCTCGGTCGCGGCGAGGCCATCGATCCGAAGCGGTGGGAGGAGGACATTGTGTTTGGTTTGCTCTATCAAGCAGACCTCCACGCCCGCCTCGGCAATGAGGCCAGCGCGTTGGCCTGTTGCGCCCGCCTGCCGGACGACTTTTGGACTCCCGGCATCCGCGGCGCTCCCGGCGGGCGCAAAGCGGAGATCGCCGACAAACTGCGACGCATCGCGGCAGATGCCCGAGACAAGCGGGTGTGAAGGCGAGCGGGAAACCGAGG
>CAVUWO010000012.1:0-66512 GCA_963745155.1 uncultured Pseudomonadota bacterium
GTTCCGTTTCGACTAGCATTTTCGGGTTCAGCGTTCGGGATCACCAGCCCTTAACCCGAATAAACAGGAAGCTATTTGGAATGATTGGAAAACCACCACACATTGCCAACTTTCCGCACTAGCAGGCTGCGGAAAAACTGTGTTGTGATCCCGGATTTCTTGATGATCGGACACGGGACGAGGAGCTGGGTGCGCCGAGTGTTGCGCTGTGAGCGCGGTATTTGGTCGATTTGTCGCTCATATTCTGCGCTCCGGACAGACTCATCCCGTCGCCGCCAGCAGCTTCGGGATGCGCACGAGATTATAGGCGGTCGCGGTGAGCACGAAGAACCACTCCACCAGGCCGCGGCCGCGATGCCGGGTCTTGCGCAGGCCGCCGACCGTCTTCATCCAGCCGAAGCATTCTTCGATCCGTTTACGCTTGATCGTGCTGATGCGATAGCCGGGATGGCGGGTGGTGCGCGCATCGATCGCCGAGCGGCGGTTGGTATCGTTCTGCGAGACATGCGGCGTGCAGCCGCGCTCGCGGCAACCAGCGACGAAATCGGCGGTATCATAGTTCTTGTCGCCGCCCACGGTGCTGCCGGGTGCGGCGTTGTCCTCGATCATATCGAGCGCCGTGGTGCGCTCGGCGGTGCCGTTGGCCGCGGTCAAGCGCGCATCGACGATGAGCCCGTTCCTATTCTCCGTCAGCAGATGTCCCATGTGGCAGAGCTTGGCCTCCTTGCCGGCCCCCTTGCGGAACAGCCTGGCGTCGGGGTCGGTGGTCGAAGAATGCGTGTCGTTCTTGCGTTTCTCGCCGTGGAAGTCGCGCTCGGCGTTGCGTCCGCCGCCTTCTTCTCCCGGACGGCGGCTTGCCGCCGTCCTTCGGCACGAAACTCTTCATGCTGGCCCAAGCCTCGATCAGCGTGCCGTCGACCGAGAAGTGCTCGCCGGAAAGCAGCTTGCGCGTTTGCGGCAGGTTCAGCACGCTGCTCATGAACTTGGCCGCGATGTCGCCGTCGAGCAGCCGGTCGCGGTTCTTGCAGAACACCGTCGCATCCCACACCGCATCGTCCGCCGACAACCCGACGAACCAGCGGAACAACAGATTATAGTCGAGCTGCTCCATCAACTGTCGTTCCGAGCGCACCGTGTAGAACGCCTGCAACAAAAGGGCACGCAACAGCCGCTCGGGCGGGATCGACGGCCGTCCCTCGCGCGCATAGAGCTTATCAAAGGCCCGCGACAACTCCGCCAAGGCCGCGTCAACAAGTTCGCGTATCGCCCGCAACGGATGATCGGCAGGTATCCGCGTCTCCAACCGCACGTAGCTGAAAAATCCTTCGGATCGTTGATCTTCGCCACGCATCGTCCCGTTTGCTCCCACGAGGTCCTGCAATGCACAGAATCACCAATCTACCGAATCACGGCAAAGTCCTCTCGTAAACCGAGTTCTTCAGCAGCCTGCTAGACCATCAGTGCGTTATTGACGCGGCTTTAATGATTTCCTCGGCACGATGCAGACCTGGGGAGAGAAGGCGCATTCCACCGGCGTCATCGAAGTCCAGATAGTGTGAAATCCGATTGAGCGCCATGTTTGCGTTATTTTGAGTGAAGCCGTTCCGCTTTATAGCATCAACGAGATCGGCGGGGTTCACCCGCTTGGGATGATGCTGCGCCAATACCACTAAGGCAACTTCGACCGCAGATTTCTTCGCCGCGTGGAGATAGACGCGCCCTTCGACCTTTTCGATCACCGAGTAGCGTCGTTCGGTTAGGGATTCTACCATCAGTTCGGCGACAGCCGGGTCAACGGCCCCTTTCTGAGCGAACCGTATAGCTTCGGCCAACAACCAAGAGGCCAAAGGCATCACCACGTTAGCATCCATCGAATTTGGATTTACTTCGTCCGGATCGTGACGTGCGCCGCGGTTACTGGCGATGTCGTAAACCACGCGACACGCCCTAGGCATCAAGAGCCTCAAACTGTCATCGAATGACCCATGTGGCAGCTGAGATAGATCATTCATCAGTTTGTCCGCTTTAAACCTTCGGCCTGTGTCAAAAGCCACGCCACAGTGGACGCCCATAGCCTTCAATAGCGCTTCAACGAACTTTCCCGCTTTTGCAATACAGCCTTCCCAATCACCCTTGCTGTAATCTTCGAGGGCTTTTGTGTAGTGCGTAACGGCGGAATTTGCATGCTTTGCGGCAAATTGAGCCGTCAAAAAGCTCGCCAGATCAGTCGGCGATGCCGCCGATGATTTGCTATTTCCTTTTGGCATACACTTTGTGCCCTTGTTCTTTCAGGCCGACCAGTGGGCCGCTTTGCTTAGAAAGGCGGTTCAACGGCGTTTAAATCGCTTGTTTGCTGTAATGATAGCCGTGTTTGTTTAATTCGCCCTCGATCTCGGAAAAACGGCGGCGACGATCAAAAAAGCCGTGAGAGAGAAGCAAGCGTAATCCGCCAGTGGCTCCTTCGAAGCCGGCGGCCGACTTGGCCGATGATTTGGGTTTCAACCCGAGTTTTGCGCCCGTGCCAAATACGGCGCGTTCAAGCGCCTCGATACGAGTGATCAGATCTTCATTTGGCGACGACCGTTTTACCATCTCTCTATCCCACGTAGACCCAATGCTTTTTTTCTTTAAATCGGCGCAACGTTCTCGCGCGTACTAGTCCGAGAAGTGTCGGAGAGAGAGTTGTTCTCGAATAATAATGCCCGCGCTTTTCCAGGGCAGTTTTAATCGCGCCGAATTCCTTTGGTTTTTTGAAAAAGCCTTCGTCGATTAACTCCGCTATTAATGCATTTGGGCCGCCTTTTTCGGCGCTGGTTTTGTTGCGCTTGATTTGGCGTCCCTTCTCTGGCGTAGAGCGTTTAGTCCTAGACGTTGACGCTACCAATTCCAGAGCTTCTTCAAGCAGTCGCTTCAGCTTGGTGATTTGTTGTTGTTCAAGGGACATTGTCTCACCTTCTTTTCAGAGCGTCGGAATCAGGGGATCACCCCTTTGCCAAAACCTTTGCGTACGAGTTCCTCACCTGTACGGGTGACGATCCACGCCTTCTTGCTATCCTTCTTGTCCTTTTCCACCATGAAGTAACCGTTTTTGACACACTGATTTGCTTTATCGTTGATGTTCGGCGGAACTGTCTCGCGAGCTGCGCGGAATCCCTGTTCTATATCTGACGCATTAAAGGGGGACACGCCGTCATAGTTTTCAAGATAGTAGCCAACGGTAAGAGTAGTTTGCACAGCATTGGATGGTGCTTTGCTGATAATTAATTCCTTCAAAGAAACTTTTTTCTCTGTGGAGGCAAGTCGGGGGGGCGCATTATTGGCTGACGAAGTACCACCTCTTTCCAGCTTGGAAACACGACCGTCGAGGCTCTTAACGGCAGCGAGGATTTCTTCCAGCATCTTCTTCGCTTTGTCGTCCATAATCGTCAGCCTTTCTTCGGTGCACGCATCTCAAGGCGGTCGACAACCGCGTCGACCTCGTCCGCCGGAATCTCATAGTTGCTCCCGCTTCCGGCGATGAGACCGTCCTCCCTAAGTTTCTTTATCGCAGCGTCGACAGTTCCCGGCCTGATGTTTGTCTGCTTCTTTATTTCCTTACCTGAAACCCCGCTGTTCTCAGCAGCGCCGTCGCTTTTCAGCAATTTTTTCACGAGCATGTAGGCCAGGACCTTTTCTTCCTCTTTGAGTGCCGCGCCCCTTTTGAAGAAAACGGCATTACTTCCTCGCTGGATCGAGAGTACCTGCTTAAGCACATGAGCGGCCCGCTCAGCGTCGAAACCGCCGCTATCGGTGTAGAGGCCTTCAAGCAGTGATTTCTTCCCGGTCATCGGCGTTTCGGTCTCCCGACAGCGTTGAGATTGCCACGCCTGTTATGCTAGATGCTTGCAGTCAATGTGTCAAGCTATCATCATTTTTTTCTTATGCATATTATTGCGTGGAAAAAAAAATCAGTGAAAACGCAGAATTCTCTGGATCGTAGGCATAATGTGATCTGAGATATCGATATTGGTAATTGTGTGTCGCCAAATCTTGGCGTAAGCTGCTGTAAATAATATCGAATCTATTTTTGTAAGGCCAAGATGCTTTCCATATGCGATTGAAAATATTATTCGGGATGTTAAATTATTAATGTAATGAAAACAATGGGATATATGATAGGTTGATGTGCAACTGGCTATTGTAATGCTGTCGCTTTCTGCACGGCTTGGAACAGGAGCGGCAATCACGCGCAATAACAGGAATGGCAATCCCAATGCTGCCGCGAGATCGAAACGCCGATGGACTGCGGGCCTAGGGAATTGCGGGCCTGGGAATTACTCCGACGCCTTACCCATTTCCCAATTTCCAGAGCCGCCGCTGGCGCCAAACTAATAAATATCGGCACTCTCCGCGCCTTAGCGGAAAAAAGCGCGGTAGGATGGGTTGAGCGTAGCGAAACCCATCATCAAACCTCGACGGCTGCATGATGGGTTTCGCAAGGGCTCAACCCATCCGCACGCTAACGCTGCCGCAATTCGAAATGTCCGCACTCTCCGCGCCTTAGCGCGAAAAAGTACGAATCAAGCGCGTGTCACAATTTCGGCGTCCGGGCACCAAACAAAAAGCACAAAAAATGTCTCGTCGGATCAGAGCCATGGCCGCGGCCGGCGGAATTTCTTGGATTTGGGCCGCGCGGCGAACTAAAAAGGCGCCCTCTCGCTTACTTGACAGGTCGTCAGCCGGTGACCCCGGTTGATGGAGCGAGGAGCGGTTCCCGCGGGCGGCGGCTCGTCACTGCTGCTCCCGGGCGGCTTCGGGCATCATCTGGCCGGCACTACGACCGGTCCGGGAGGTGCATCCCTGGACTGGGACAGGCGGGCGCGGGTAACGCCCGCGAAGAGCGCGAGGTCTTTCGGCCCCGGTTGGCTGAACCGTACCGGACCGGACGTCCTGCCACGTCCCAGGAAACATGGCCTGGAGCTGACAGCCTTGGGCGACGAAAGTCCCCTTGGTCAAAGCCGCGGTGGAACGCCGACAGGCGAGCGCGCCCTGACCGGCGCGTGCCGCGCGCGAGCGCGGAGGTTTCTGCACAACGTTTGTCGGCGTTCCGCTTCCTGTTTTTGTTTTCTTTCATTGCTTCGTCGTGCGCCGCTCCCGATCGTGATGGCTCCGGCCCCTCCACCGCCGGAATTCATCTGACGAAGATCGGATTTGCGGCGTCTTTCTTGGCTTTTTGCTTGCGCATGGCTTGTCCGAAAACCGGGTAGCCGCTTTTCGGGATCATGCGCGGGCTTGGCGAGCAAAACTCGGGCGCGAAAAAAACCGCGCCGCGAGAACGGGGTTGCTTTGTCAAACCGCCCGCAAACCGACAGAGGTCGCGATGAGCAAACGCCCGAAGCCCACGGAGCAATATGCGGATCGGCTCGATGCCGAGAAGGCGGCGCTGCGGCGCCACTACTGCAACGTCTTCAAGTTCTGGCGCGGTTGCCGATTGCCGCGCTGCCGCAAGCTGCGCTGCTGCTCGGGCGACGCGAAACTGTGCCTCGAGAGTCGAGGGTGGGAGATTCCGCACGACGAACACTGGCAGGCGCGGCAGCAACTGCTGCGCTCGCTCCCGGCGAACGCGGAGGCGGTGAAGCGCGCGGCGTGCGAATTGATGCCGTGTGATCTGGTCTGTTAGCGCATGTGCTGCGGAAGTGGGCAACGCCTTGCGAAAAAGGGACACAATGCCAATGAAAGAACCTGGAGGGGTTCCTTGCCTTTGTGGGCGATGGTTCGGGCGCGAACAAAAAGCGCGCCGCGAGGACGCGAGAGAATTGCATCCTCCCCCGCACGCAGTGCGGGGGAGGGGGACCGCGCGAAGCGCGGTGGAGGGGGCACGCGGCGGTGAGGTCGGCCTCATGCGCTGGAGCAAGCGTTGCGGCCGAGCCCCTCCCACCGCGCCGCTGCGCGGCGCGGTCCCCCCTCCCCGCTTCGCGGGGCGGGAAGCGCAGAGGCGCCGCGAGAGCGCTATCGTTTTTTCTTGACCCTGCCCAAGGACGCGGCCAATGAGCGGCCTATGAAGCGCAACCACTTGCCTTCCCGCGAGGAACTGCTCGCCTTCGTTCGCGAGCATGGCGGCAAGGTCGGCACCCGCGAGATCGCCCGCGCCTTCGGCGCCAAGAACGCCGACCGGGCGGCGCTGCGGCACATGCTGCGCGAACTCGCCGACCAAGGTCAGATCGAGCAGCGCCGCAAGCGCGTGCATCACGGCGGCACCCTGCCCTCGGTGGTGCTCGCCGACATCACCGGCCGCGACGCCGACGGCGAATTTTTGGCGCGGCCGACGGAATGGGACGAGGACGCGCACGGCGCGCCCCCGGTCATCCGCCTTACAACGCCGCGCCGCGCCAAGCCCGGCGAAGTGGCCGGCGTCGGCGACCGCGCGCTCATCCGCATCGAGCACTCGGACGAAGACGGCGCGAGCGGCCGCGTCATCAAGCTGATCGACCGCGCCAAGCACCGCGCGCTCGGCATTCTCCGCAGCGTGCCGAACGGCGGCGTCCGTCTGGTGCCGATCGACAAGAAACAGCTCGGCCGGGAAATCGCCATCGCGCCCGATGCGACCGGCGGCGCCGAGGACGGCGATCTCGTCGCCGTCGAGGTTTCGCGCCAGGGCCGGTTCGGGCTGTCGACCGGCAAGGTGGTCGAGCGGCTCGGCTCGCTCTCGAGCGAAAAGGCGGTCAGCCTGATCGCGATCCACGCCCACGGCATTCCGCATAGTTTCAGCCGCGCCGTGTTGGCGGAAGCCGACGCCGCGCGCCCGGGGATGTTCGGCGAGCACGAAGACTGGCGCGACACCCCGTTCGTCACCATCGACCCGCCCGACGCCAAGGACCATGACGACGCCGTCCACGCCGTGCCCGACCCCGACCCGCGCAACGCGGGCGGCCATGTGGTGACCGTCGCGATCGCCGACGTCGCGCATTATGTGCGGCCCGGCTCGGCGCTCGACCGCGCCGCGGTCGAACGCGGCAATTCGGTCTATTTCCCCGACCGCGTCGTGCCGATGCTGCCGGAGCGCATCTCCAACGATCTGTGCTCGCTGCGGCCCAACGAAGATCGCCCGGCGCTCGCGGTGCGCATGGTGATCGACGCCGACGGCCGCAAACGCTCGCACACGTTTCATCGCGTCGTGATCCGCTCCGGCCGCGCGGCTCAGTTACGAGCAGGCGCAGCTCGCGGTCGGCGGCCGGCCCGACGAGGTCACCGAGCCGATCGTGGAAAAAATCCTCGCGCCGCTTTACGCCGCCTACCGCGCCGTGCGCCACGCCCGCGACGAACGAAGCCCGCTCGACCTCGAAATCCCCGAGCGCAAGATCGTGCTGAAATCCGACGGCATGGTCGACCGCGTCATCATCCCGCAGCGGCTCGAAGCGCACCGGCTGATCGAGGAGTTCATGATCCTCGCCAACGTCGCCGCGGCCGAAACCTGCGAGCGCGCGCACACGCCCCTCGTCTACCGCGTCCACGACGAGCCGACGATGGAGAAGCTCAATTCGCTGCGCGAGTTTCTGGCGACGCTCGATATCTCGTTGCCCAAGGCCGGCGCGCTGCGGCCGGATGCGTTCAACCGCATTCTGGAGCGCGTCAAGGGCCGCGACGTCGAGCGCCTCGTCAACGAAGTCGTGCTGCGCAGCCAGGCGCAGGCGGAATATGCGCCGGAGAATTACGGGCATTTCGGCCTCAATCTGCGCCGCTACGCCCATTTCACCTCGCCGATCCGCCGCTACGCCGATCTGATCGTGCACCGCTCGCTGATCCGCGCGCTCAAGCTCGGCCCCGACGGCTTGCCGGCGGAGATCGACACCCGCGCGCTCGCCGAAATCGCCGCCAACATCTCGGCGACCGAGCGCCGCGCCATGAAGGCCGAGCGCGAGACCGCGGACCGGCTGATCGCGCATTTTCTGGCCGACCGGGTCGGCGCGACTTTCGACGGCCATATTTCCGGGGTGACGCGCGCCGGCCTGTTCGTCGAGCTCGACGAGACCGGCGCCGACGGCTTTATTCCGGCCCGGCTGATCGGCGAGGAATACTACCGCTTCAACGAGGCCGGCCGCGCCTTCGTCGGCCATGCCGAGACTTTCAGGCTCGGCGATCCGGTGACGGTCGAACTGGTGGAAGCCGCGCCGGTCGCCGGCGCCTTGCGTTTCAAGCTGGTGCGCGGCGAACATCGCGGCGCCGCGCCGCCGAAACGCAAAACTGGACACACCCCGCCGCGCGGGCGCACAAACGAGCGTCCATCAAAGCGAAAGCGCAAAGCGAAACCGTTCCGTAAATGAAATATCAGCATTCAGACGCAAATCCTCCCATGACCAACCAAATCGACCGCATGGTCGCGCCCGGCACGGCGGCCGACCGCGCCGAACGGCTCACCAAGACCATCCGCGATCAGTCGTTTCCCAACGTCAAGCCGCGCGATTCCGCGACGCTGATCCTGATCGACCGCGCCGAGGCGGTGCCCAAAGTGCTGCTCGGCCGCCGCCACACCCGGCACAAATTCGCGCCCGGCCAATTCGTGTTTCCCGGCGGCCGCGTCGAGGCGACCGACCGCAAGATGCCGACCGCGACGCCCTTGCACGCCCGCGATACCGAGCGGCTGATGGCGCAGGTGAAGCGGCCGAGCCCCGCCAAGGCCGCCGCCTATGCGCTCGCCGCCGTGCGCGAGACCTACGAAGAGACCGGCCTGATGCTGGGCGCCCGCGCCAACGGCGCGATCGGCGCCGTGCCCGACGCCTGGCGGGCGTTCGCCGACGCCGGCATTCTGCCCGACCTCGGCGCCATCCATTTCGTCGCCCGCGCCATCACCCCGCCCAACCGGCCGCGGCGCTTCGACAGCCGCTTCTTCGCCGCCGACATCTCCGCCGTCGCCCACCGCGTCGAAGGCCTGGTCGGGCCGGACGCCGAACTCGTCGAACTGGTCTGGCTGCCGATCACCGACGCCCACCGCCTCGACATGCCCGGCGTCACCGCGGTCGTGCTCGAGGAGCTGCGCGACCGCATCGCCGCCGGCATGAGCCACGACCAGCCCGTGCCGCTCTACCGCATGCTGCACAAGCGCTTTTCGCGGCAAATCTTTGTGATTTCGCCGGCCTTCCTTGACTTTCGAGGCCCCGCGACTAGGTTGCGGGCAAATTCGCCAAACATTTCGCCCAGACATATCGAGGTCCGACCATGGCCAAGAACGCCACGATCAAGGTGAAGCTGGTCTCCAGCGCCGACACCGGCTTTTATTACGTCACGCGCAAGAACTCGCGCACCATGACCGACAAGCTCGTCAAGAAGAAGTACGACCCGGTCGCCAAGAAGCACGTCGAGTTCCGCGAAGGCAAGATCAAGTAGGCGTCGCGACCGGGCCGCTTGATCGATGCTGTTCGAGGGTTTCCGGCGCGATCGGATCCGCGTTGGCGACGTCGAGATCAATTTCGTCACGGCCGGCCACGGCCCGCCGGTGCTTCTGCTCCACGGCTTCCCGCAAAATCTGGCGATGTGGGCGAAGGTCGCGCCGGTCTTGGCGCGCGGCCACACCGTCGTCTGCGCCGATCTGCGCGGCTATGGCGATAGTTCGAAGCCGAAATGCGCGCCCGACAATGCCACCTATTCATTCCGCGCGATGGCGAACGATCAGGTCGGGCTGATGCGTGCGCTGGGGTTCGAGCGATTCCACGTCATCGGCCATGACCGCGGCGGCCGCACCGCCCACCGCATGGCGCTCGACCACCCCGACGCGGTGCTGTCGCTCGCGGTCTTGGACATCGTCCCGACCTACGCGATGTTCATGGAAACCAACCGGCACGTCGCCGGCGCCTATTGGCACTGGTATTTCCTGTCGCAGCCGGAGCCGTTTCCGGAGCGGCTGATCGGCGCCGATCCGGACTTCTTCTACGAGACCTGCCTGGTCGGCTGGGGCGCGAGCAAAGCTTGCGGATTTCGACCCGGAGATGCTCGCCGAATACCGCCGCTGCTTGGCGCGACCCCGGCATGATCCACGGCTCCTGTTCGGACTACCGCGCCGGCGCGACCATCGATCTCGACCATGACGGCGCCGACCTCGACAACAAGGTCCATTGTCCGACGCTGGTGGTTTGGGGCGCAGCCGGCGTGATCCAGAAATATTTCGACATCGCCGCCGCCTGGCGCGCGCGCTGCACGGCGGTGTCGACCGCGACGCTGCCGGGCGGCCATTTCTTCATCGACCAGTTCCCCGACGAGACGGCGGTGATCCTCGACCAATTCCTGCGCAGTCCGGGGCGGTGAAGTCTCAATCAACTCCCCGCCTTGGCCTCCTTGAGCGCGGCCGGTAGCCACGCAACCAACCGCGGGCGCCCGTTTCGTTGACGATCGTCGGAGACGCCCTGCGCCGGCCGTCGTTTATTTCGTCAAGCTCCACATCCACGCATCCTTGGCGGAGCGCGTCGGCCCGGTATCGTAGGCGTGCGAGCACTTGTGGACCCAGTTGCTGCCGATGCGCTGAAATCATGCCCGCTGGCTCACTCGCGAAGATCAGCGGCTCCCAAACCCAGCCGGAATCGGGCACCGCTGCACGATCGACGTGCCGGTAGATCGGGCGCCAATTGAAGCCCCCGGTGTCGAGCAGATCGGTAACGTCATAGTCGAAATCCACGCGCCGGCCGCGCAAGAAGGCGTAGTCGAAAAAGCAAATCCGGCCCAAAGGTGCCATCGGCCCACTTCGTTGAGATGACTTGTGACGACGCCGGCGATCGGAAACCGCTCGAGAGCTGCGAAGGGATCGGTCGGCGTGAGGGGATAAATGTCGTGGTCGAGGAAGCCGAAGGCCTGCGGCCGTGCCGGCTTGATGATATTGCGCCAGGTCCAGTTCATTGCGGCGCCATGACGCTCGTTCGGCAACAGCTTGGCCCACCGCTGCGCCGGCAGCCTGACGTAGTAGGCATCAAACCGCCGCGCCGCCGCGGCAATTTCTTCCGCGGCGTCTGCGTCCGCCGAGTTGTCGACAACGAGCCACGGGCCGTCGCCGACATGACGGCGCAACAGCTCACCCTGGACCGCAATGGTGTCGGAGTAATTGAACGCGACCGTGATCAAGACCTTCCGGGCCGCCAACATGGGCACAATGTCTTTGGCCCGGCGGCCGGCATCGGACGCTCTCGTCTCGAGCGCCACACGCAACCGGCGCTGCCATTCGCGTTTCCAGTGCAGCGCCGGACGGAACCGATAGATTTCGCGCCAAGTGTATTCGCGCAGCGGCTTCGGCATCTACGCCTCCCCATGGCCGCCATACTAACAAGGACAAGCACGGCCGCAATCATTCGCGTTCCCGAAATAGCCATCGCGACCTTGGAATGGACCAGCATTCGAACCTGCGTCACGACCCGACCGCGGCCTCGTTGAGCGCGGCCAGAACGCTCTCGCTCCCCGCCATGCCCATGCGCGCCTTGATTTGCCCGGCGATATATTCCGCGTCGCGCGCGACGCCCGAAAAACGCCCGGACCCCCAGGTGTAGAGCCACGGCAGCCCGAGAAAATAGACGCCGTGCACTGGCGTCACGCCGCGCACATGGCTTGGATGGCCGCAGCCGTTGAACACCGGCAGATCGATCCATGTGTAGTCGTTGCGAAAGCCGATGCACCAGACGATGGAAGTGATGCCGGCGGCGCTATAGTCGAGCGTCGTGCGCTCTTGCGGCGGCGTCCACACCGGCCGATAGCGCTCCTCCTGCGGCGCGGCGATGGCGTTTTTGGCGATGAAGCCATCGATCGAGGTCTTGATGCTTTCCGATACCTGGTCGGCCTGGTCGAGGCAACGGCCGAGATCGTCGGAGAAGACGAGGCGATCGCCGCGCACGTCCTCGAGCTTGCCGTACAGCTCCATGCCTTCGCGCGCGCGCTGGCGCAAATCGATATCGCGCCCACCGTCGCGGCCGGTGACGTAATGATTGGTCTTGTCGCGCACGCCTTCGCGCAGCGGGTGGTCGTGCACCGGCAGGTCGTAATAGCCCATCAGATGCAGCCACTCGACCACGTCCTTGCCGCGATAGCGCCGCGCCACCCGCGGCGCGTCGCCGACGCAAAGATGCACTTTGCGCCCGGCGAGATGCAGATCCTCGGCGATCTGACAGCCGGACTGGCCGCTGCCGACCACCAGCACGGCGCCCGCGGGCAGCGCGGCCGGATTGCGGTAGAGCGAGGAGTGGATCTGGACGATGCCGTCGGGAAGACGCTCGGCCGCGCGCGGAATGATCGGGACCTGATAACCACCCGAGGCGATCACCACCTGATCGGCAAAATGAATGCCGTCGCTGGCGTCGAGCATGAAGCCGTGCTGCGCGTCGGCGCGCAGATGGCGCACCGCGACGCCTTCCAGGAGCGGCGGTGAAAACGACGCGACGAACGCGTCCATGTAGGCGACGATCTCGTCGCGCAGCATAAAGCCATGCGGATCGCCGCCGCGATAGGGAAAGCCCGGGAGCTGGCATTGCCAGTTCGGCGTCACCAGGCAGAACGTATCCCAGCGCTCGGCGCGCCAGGATTGCGCGGCGCGCTCCTTCTCGAACACGACGTGATCGATGCCGCTTTGAGTCAGATACCAGCTGATCGACAGGCCGGCTTGACCGCCGCCGATCACGGCAACGGCGTGGCGCGCAACCGGGCTCGTCTTGTTCATGCGGCGGCTCCTTGTCTATTCCTCGAACGCGTCGATATCGACGCGCGCGTCCGGCAGATCGGCGAACGCCTTCGCCCCAGCCTCGATCCGATCAAGCTGCGCCATCGCGCGCGAACAGGGGAAGCCGTAGCGCGCCAGCACCCGTTCGCTCGCGATCGTCAGCGCGGCGCGGCTGCGTTCGAGAAAATCGGCGAGCGGATAGCTTTGCCCGGCGCGAAAAAATCCTTCACCACCAGCGAGGGCGAATAGCAGCTCTCGCGATTGCCGTCCGGCCAGCGAATGAGAAAGCGCATCTCAGGCATGAGCCGGTTCCCGTAGTTTCTGGTAGGTCTCGAGGTGCGCGCGCGCCGTGTTGGTCCAGTCGTGGCGCGCGGCGATTTCCAGCCCGCGTGGGATCAGCCGCGCGCGGCGGACGCCGTCGAGCGCGTCCGTCATCGCCGCCGCGATCGAAGCGGCATCGCGCGGGTCGCACCAGGCGACATCGTCGTCGCCCAGATACTCGGTGAAGGGGGGAATGCGCGAGGTCACGACCGGCACGCCGCTCGCCAGCGCTTCCAGAACGACGAGGCCGAAGCCTTCCTTGACCGAGGGAAAGACGAGCGCCGTCGCCGCGCGATAGAGCGCCGGCATCAGCTTCTGCCGCAGCGTGCCGGTTCGCATCACGGCGCGCGCCGCCGCCCCGCCATGGGCGAGCATGCCGGCGAACTGGGCCTGATAGGCGTCGTGGTCGAGGAGCGAAGCGCCGCCCGCGATCAGGAGCCGGGACGACGGATGCTGCGCGTGCACCGTCTGGAAGGCCTGGAACAGGCGCACGGTGTTCTTGCGTTCCTCGACGCCGCCGATGGCGAGAAAGATCGGCGCGGCGGTCGGCAGATTGAGCCGCGCGCGCAATTCAGCGTCGGTCGCATCGGGTACGGGCGAGAAGCGCGCCGTGTCGACGCCGTTGCCGACATGGACGGCGTCGCGGTTGAATTCGCGCGCCAAGAGGTCGCGCCAGAGGCGGCCGACGACGAACAGATGATCGGCCGCTTCGATCGCGCGGCGTTGCCGGGCGGCGACGCGTTCGTCGTCGAAGCGATCGACGTGATGGACGGTGCGGGCAAAGCCGGCGATCAGGCCACGCTCCTTGAGCGTCGCCAGCGCATTGCCGGAAATGCCGTCCTGCGCGTGCCAGACATCGAAGCCGCGCCGCTCCGCGGGCTCGAAATAGCGGACGTATTCGGCAACGCGCGTTTCGACCAACTTCCCCACGTCGCGCCCAACCGCTGCCGCCGGCACGGATTTCGTTTGGCACAGCGTGTCGCGAAAGAAACCGGCGCCCGTGGTGTCGGGCGCGAACACCGTCGCCGCGTGGCCGAGGCGGCTGAGCGCGTCGCCGAGTTCGAGCGCATGTACCACCCCGCCGCGCGGGTTGGTCGAATGCGCCAGGATGGCGACGCGCAGCGCTCTACCCCCTTGGCTCATGCAAACACCTCGGATTTGACGCAACCGAGCAGCGCTTCGCGGGAAAAATCCCAGATCGTCTCCGCGGCCGCGCCGGCGACGATCGTCACGCGGCGATCCGCGGTGAACGCGCCGATGTCGGCTGCCGCGATGCCACGATCGCGAAAACGCGCCACGACAGCCGCCGCGTTCGCACGCTCCGCCGCGACCAGAAAACCGAAACTCGGAAAGGTCTGCAGCCAGCGCTCGAGCGGCACGCCGTCGGGTCGCGGCACACGGTCGACGTCGATCGCGGCGCCGACCTTCGAGCATTCCGAAAGCATCATGGCGGTGCCGATCAGCCCGCCCTGGGAAATGTCCTTGGCGGCCACGGCCAGTCCGCACTCCGCCAGTGCCGGCAAGATTTCCAGATCGCCGCGCAACCGCGCCGCCGGCGCGTCGGTTGCAGCTTCCCAGTTGGAGAACGGTTCGCGGTAGCGGCCGCGCAGATCGATTGCCGCGATCAAGCGGTCGGCCGGACGCGCGTCGAATGACGTGAGCAGACGCTTGGCACGGCCCAGGATCGCCACGGCAAGCTGGCCGCGATCGGTGCGGGCGTTGGTGTGGCCGCCAACGATTGGCACGCCGTAGGCCCGCGACGCCGCCCGCAATCCGTCGAGCAAAGGCGCCGCCCCCGCCTCGCCCGCTGCCCAGACCGCGTCGACAATGGCGAGCGGCCGGCCACCCATGGCCGCGACGTCGGAGATGTTGACCATCGCGCCGCACCACCCGGCGAACCAGGGATCGCACGCGACGAATTCGTTGATGAAACCTTCTATCGCCAGCAGCAGAAAGCCGTCGCCGTCGGGGATCGCAGCGCAATCGTCGCCGACAGGCACGGCATTCTCGCTCGACAGCGACAGCCGCGCGGCAACCGCGGCGATGTCGTGCTTGGCCGCAAGCCCGCGCCCAGCGCGCAAGGTCGCAGCCAAATCGCCAAGGGTCGCGCTGCCGAGCATCACGCCGCCTTCGGCAGCGACAGGAAACCGACCTCCGCATCCGCGATCGGCGGGTAACGGCCGAGGTCGGCTTGCATGAAATGGTGCGGATGGCCGTGCAAGGAATTCTCGTCGAGCGTCGTCCAACCCAGCCGGTGAAACAGCGGCGCGTTCTGCGCCTGCACATGGGCGTAGAAGCGATTGCAGCCGCGCGCATGGGCCGAAGAGACGGCAAGGCGGATCAGCGAGGTGCCGAGCGCCGAACTCGGCGGTAGCTCCGCGACCGCGAGCCGCGAGCCCCACCACACGCCCGGCTCGGCGCGGTGAATGCGCACCGTGCCGACCACCTCCTGCGACACGACGGCGAACGACGACAAAGCGACGATCGGGATCGCCACGTCGTCGGTCGCGTCGCGGTCGTCGCCGAAAAAATCTTCTGCTCGTCGCAAAAGACCCGCCGGCGCAACGCCGCGGCATCGCGGCGCTCCCACGGCTCGGTCGCGAATTTGACGCGGTATTCCGACGGCAGGAATTCGGGAAACGGCTCGAAGATCATGCGACGGCCTCCCGCTCATAGGTCGAGAGCGCCGAACATGCGCCGCATTTGCCACAGCCCGCCTTGATGTCGGCCGCCTGCAAGCCGGCGGCGCGCAGCATGCGCGAAAGGGGCCCGAGAATGTCGTGCATGAAGCCGGCCGACGGTGGCGGATGGCTTTCGAGCGGCGTGCCGGAGATCGGCACGAACGGCACGACGAAGGGATAGACGCCAAGCGCGATCAGACGCTCGCAGGTCGCGAGGATCGCCGCTTTGCTGTCGCCGAGGCCGGCCAGAATGTAGGTCGAGACCTGGCCGCGCCCGAACACCGGCACCGCCGCCGCGAACGCCTCGAAATAACGTTCGACGCTGACCTGCGCCTTGCCCGGCATGACGCGCGCGCGCATCTCCTCGGTCACGGCCTCGAGATGCATGCCGAGCGCATCGATGCCGGATTGGCGCATGCGTGCGAACCAGGCGTCTCGTCCGGCGGTTCGCACTGCCCCTGGATCGGCAGATCGACCGCGGCCTTCACCGCCCGCGCGCTTTCGGCCAGGATCGCCGCGCCGCGGTCGCGCCCCGGCGGGGTGCCGGTCGTCATCACCATGTGCTTGACGCCGTCGAGCTCGACCGCGGCCTTGGCGACTTCGGCGAGTTGCGCCGGCGTCTTGCGTTCGACCGTGCGGCCGGCGGCGAGCGATTGGCCGATGGCGCAGAACTGGCAGGTCTTGGTGCGGCTCTGATAGCGCGTGCAGGTCTGCAGCACCGTCGTCGCCAAAACGTCGCGGCTGTGCAGCACCGCGATCTTCCAATACGGCACGCCGTCGGCGGTGGTGAGGTCATAAAAACGCGGCCGCGCCGGAAAGCTGACGCTGGCGAGCGTCACGCCGTCGCGGCTGATCGCGCTTTGTCCCGACGCATCCGGCTTGGCGACGAGATAGGGACTCTCGAACGCCGGCGCGGTGTGCACCGGGATCATGACGGTCACGCCGTCGATGGTCAGCGCCTTGTGGTCCGAGGGGCCGGCACCGCCGCGGCGGCTTTCGAGCCCAGCCTTCGGATCAACGAGCCGAACCCCGCAAGACTGCAACTCGTTGATCAGCTGCGCGGTCGGCATGACCTTGGACAGTATGGCCTTGGGCGTCGTCGGCTTCATCGGACGCGCTCCCATTCGCAAGTTGGTGAAAAACCGAAAGTTCATGCGCGCGCTCGGCGTCCATGGTGCGTTCCATGGCGTGCGCGGGGCGATCGTCGAGCACGAGCTTGAGAAGTTCGGGCCGGGCGTAGTGGCCGACCGAATCCATCATGCGCTTGCGCTTGACGATGAGACCCATGTCGAGATCGGCGATGCAGAATGCCCTCGCCCTGCGTGAGCGGCGGCACGATGTGCGCGCCTTCGGGCGAGACGATCGCCGTCATGCAGCCGCCGCGCAGCGCCTTGCGCAGCTTCTCCTCGGGCGAAATTTTCGCGATCTGCTCTTCGGTGAGCCAGCCGGTCGAGTTGACGACGAAACAGCCGCTCTCCAGTGCGTGATGGCGGATCGTCACTTCCATCTGGTCGGCAAAAATCTGCCCGACCATCGAGCCCGGAAATTGCGCGACGTGAATTTCCTCGTGCTGCGCCATGAGGGCGTAGCGGGCGAGCGGATTGTAATGCTCCCAGCACGCCAGCGCGCCGACGCGCCCGACCGCGGTGTCGACGACGGTGAGGCCTGAGCCATCGCCCTGCCCCCAGATCATCCGCTCGTGAAACGTCGGGGTGATCTTGCGGCGCTTGAGGCGCAGCGCGCCGTCGGCGTCGAAAATGAGCTGGGCGTTGTAGAGCGAGCCGTGGTCGCGCTCGTTGACGCCGAGCACGACCACGATGGCGTCGCGCTTCGCCGCCGCCGCGACCGCGTCCGTCACCGGCCCGGGCACGACCACGGCGTTGTCGTAGAGCCGGACGTGCTCGGCGCCGGTCATGACCGGCGGATGGACGAAGGAGAAATACGGGTACCACGGCACGAACGTTTCGGGAAAGACCACGAGCCGCGCGCCCTTGGCTGCAGCGTCCGCGATGGCGGCGAGCACTTTCGACAGCGTTCCGTCCGCCGTCTCGAGGTCCGGCGCCATCTGCACCGCGGCGACACGTACGGATTCTTTTCTCCGTCATGCCTGTCTTCTCCTGCGCGCTCCGCTGCGAGCGCGACGTTTCATCTGTGTCAGAGGGTCCAAGTGTTGAGAATGAAGGCGTTGTCGCGCCGGTGCAGCAGAATGAGGTCGAGCACGTCGAGCGGGCTGATCGGCCGGATGCCTGGCAAAAGCGACGGCTCGCCGTGGCCGTACAGCATCTGCAGCGCGAACCGGCAGCAATAAATCTCGCCGCCTTCGCCCATGAATTTGGTCAGCTGGTTGGCGAAATTCTGCGCGCCGGGGAACGGCTCGTCGCCGAGTTTCGGGAAGCCGCGCTGCACGCCGAGCGTCACGCCCGGGCCGTACAACAGGATCGTGGTCTTGAAGCCTTTGCGGTGCAGCCGCAGCGCCTGGAGAATATTGACGAGACCGATGGAGCCTTCGAACGCCACGGTATGAAAGGTCACCAGCGCTTTTTCGCCGGGATTGGCTTTGACGTCCTCAAAGACCTTTTCCTCATAATCGACCAGAAAGTCACCTTTCTTGTGCGGGGGCAGGGTGACGGCAGGCATATGAAGCTCCCTTGCTGAAAGTTGTCGGCCGCGCGGTGGGCGGCAATGCAATGCAGAGCAAGGCACATGCCAAATGCCCGCATGCACATCCATTCATCAAATCCAGTCAATATGCGGCGTTTTTGCAATCAATTCCTGCTGCACAATTCGGCCGAGATATTTCTCAAAATTCGCCGCGCCGAAAATTGAGCAGCAGAATGCCGAAATACATTGCATGTTTGATCGCTTATGCGCTTCCGCAGAGCTGGTCTTTCAGATCGCTGGCACTTGAACAACAAATCTTGTTGCCGGGACCGCATGCAACAATATACAGTCAATTTTGCTGCCGCGACGGACGCGGAATAGCGCTTGCGACCGACAATCGAAAGCGACCGATGCAACAACGACAACGCAAATGACTGACTGGGCGCCGCAGCTCTCGAAACTGGCAAGCCGCGTTATCTCGCCATCGCCGACGCGATTGCCGAAGACATCCGCAGCGGCAAGCTTTCGCCGGCCGACCGCCTGCCGGCGCAGCGCACGCTGGCGCGCCGGCTCGACATCGATTTCACCACCGTCGCCCGCGGCTATGTCGAGGCGCAGACAGCGCGGCCTGATC
The DNA here is from genome assembly GCA_963745155.1 of uncultured Pseudomonadota bacterium. Lineage (GTDB taxonomy): Bacteria > Pseudomonadota > Alphaproteobacteria > Rhizobiales > Xanthobacteraceae > BOG-931. The sequence goes on from CAVUWO010000012.1 coordinate 18,899, forward strand.
GAATCCCGCGTCGGCCAAGGCACCTTCGTGCGCGCTTCGGCCAGAAGGCGGCACGGCCCGATCGCGCGCCATCCGGAAATCGTCGATCTGTCGATGAATCTGCCGCCGGAGCCCGACGATCCGGAACTGCTCGACCGCATGCAGGACGGCCTCGAGGCCATCGGCAGCGATCTGGTTTATCTGATGCGCTACCAGGGTTTTGGTGGCGTCGCCGCCGACAAGGAAGCGGCGGCGCATTGGCTGCGCCATCGCGATCTGGTGCCGCAGCACGAGCGGCTGTTCATCGCGCCCGGTGCCCATCCCGCGCTGCTCGGCATCCTCGGCGTGATCGCCAAAGCGGGCGAGGTGCTGCTCTCGGAAGACCTCACTTATCCCGGCGCGCGCTCGATCGCGGCGCAGCTCGGCCTGCGCCATGTCGGCCTGCCGATGGACGACGACGGCGTCGACGCGCAGGCGTTCGCCGACGCTTGCGCCCGGCTCTCGCCGCGCGCGCTCTATCTCAACCCGACCTTGCTCAACCCGACCACGCACACGATCGCGCAAAAACGCCGCCAAGACATTATCGCCATCGCGCGGCGCCACGGCGTCGCGATCATCGAAGACGATCCGTACGGTTTTCTGCCGACCAACGGTCCCGCCCCGTTCGCGGCGCTCGCGCCGGACATCACCTGGCATGTCGCCGGTCTTGCCAAATGTCTCGGCGCCGGGCTGCGCATCGCTTACGTCGTGGCACCGGACGTGCGCTCCGGCTGGCTGTTTGCTTCTTCGGTACGCACGGCGACCGTGATGGCCTCGCCGGTGACGATCGCGCTCGCGACCCGCTGGATCAATGACGGCACCGCCGACGCGCTGCTCGCGGCGGTGCGCCGTGAATCGATCGCGCGGCAAAACCTTGTCTCCACGATCCTGCCGGCGGGAACCTACCGCGCCGATCCGGTCGGCTTTCACCTCTGGCTGTCGCTGCCGGAGCCGTGGACCCGCTCGGCGTTCGTCGGCCACACCCGTTCGACCGGCGTAAGCGTGGTGGCAAGCGATGCCTTCGTCACCGACGGCGCGCCGCCCGAGGCCGTTCGTGTCTGCCTGGGCGGGCCGGCCGATCGCGCGGCCGTGCGCCGCGCCTTGGAGTTCATGGCGCACGCTTTGGACAAGTCGCCGACGCTGGCGTCGACGTTTCTGTAGCCAAAGCTGTTTGTGATGTCGTCCGGCTAATCACGCAGCCAAAACACGGCTCGCAGCCAAAACAAAGCCGCCGGCCTAAAAGGTGGCCGGCCGGGAGCGGTGTCATGAGGAGGCCACTCGCACCGCCCCCGTGCCGGCCGAACCCCACGGACCCAGGAGATGCGGCGGACCTGAGCATTCCGTAGGGTATCTCAAACGGGGTCTATCGAACTTCAGTCTGTCAGACGGTCTATCGCGCAGAATCGATCGAACACGCATTCGCGCCAACCCGGCCGGATTTCCCGGCTCGCTGGGAAGGCGCCTGTCCGTCATTTCTGATTGCCAGGACAAAAATACCGCAACGGCCAAGGAAATCAACCGTCAAAGTTCCGCCAAAATGACGGATTCCGGCCGATCTTGGATTCGTGATGAAGGCGTCGCGCTACACAACGCTGGCGCGTAAATAAGCCGAAAAACGCCCTACGCCGCGTCGGGCACGACCCGGTTGCGGCCGTCGCGCTTGGCCCGGTAGAGCGCCTGGTCGGCGCGCTTGAGCACGGCCGCGGCATTGTCGTCGCGCCCGCGCAAGGCGGCGATGCCGACCGAGATCGTGACCGGAATGGTGCGCGCGCCGCGATCGATCGCGAACGGCTCGGCGGCGATGCGCCGGCGCAGCCGCTCCGCCACCATGGCGGCGACCGCCATGTCCGTTTCCGGCATGATCGACGACGAACTCCTCGCCGCCGTAGCGGCAGGCGAGATCGATGCCGCGGATCGAGCGCTTGATGCGCAGCGCGAAGTCGCGCAGCACGTCGTCGCCGGCGTCGTGGCCGTAATTGTCGTTGACCGATTTGAAATAGTCGATGTCGAGCACCAGCGCCGCCAGCGGCTTGCCGCGCGACGCCGCCTGCTCGATCAGGGTGCCGAGATGGGTTTCCATGTAGCGGCGGTTGAACAGGCCGGTGAGCGCGTCGGTGATCGCCATTTCGATCGAAAGCTGCACATTGTCGCGCAGCCGCTCGGTGTAGCGGCGCTTGCGCACCTGCGTGCGCGCCCGCGCCAAAAGTTCGTTCTTGTCGATCGGGCGCATCAGATAATCGTTCACGCCGATCTCGAGGCCGCGCACCATGCGGGCATGGTTGTCGGGCTCGGTGACGGCGAGGATCGGCATGTTGCGGGTGCGGTCGAGCGAGCGCACCTGGCTGCACAGCCGCAGCGCATCGAAATTTTCCAGGCTGAGCGAAACGATCAGCAGATCGAAATTGCCGTCGGCGGCGTGGAACAGCGCTTCCGCCGGATTGGGCTCGACCTCGACGGTGTGCTCGGCCGCGAGCATCGCGGCGATGCGTTCCGAGGAGGCCGGGCGGTCGTCGACGATGAGCACGCGTCCGCCCCGGCCGGTGTCGGCGACCGCCTCGCGTTCCGGCGATTCGATGCCGATGTCGCGCGAGGTGAGCGCGCGCATGCGCAGTTCGTCGGTCACCATCTTGAGCCGGGTGAGCTGCCGCACCCGCGCGATCAGCGCGAGCTCGGGGATCGGCTTGGTGAGAAAATCGTCGGCGCCGGCTTCGAGGCCGCGCACCCGGTCGGACGGCTGGTCGAGCGCGGTGACCATGACCACGGGAATGTGATGGGTGACCGGGTTGGTCTTGAGCCGCCGGCAGACCTCGAACCCGTCCATGTCGGGCATCATCACGTCGAGCAGGACGAGGTCGCACTCGGCGCGTTCGCAGAGCGCCAGCGCCTCTTCCCCGCTCATCGCGGTGATGACGTCGAAATATTCGGCCGACAGTCGCGCTTCCAGGAGCTTGACGTTGGCCGGGATGTCGTCAACCACGAGAACGCGGGCTGTCATTGCGGTCCTATGGGTTGCCGAGGAAATGCCGTACCGTCTCGATGAACTTCGCGACCGAGATCGGCTTCGAGAGATACGCTTCGCAGCCGCCCTCGCGGATGCGCTCCTCGTCGCCTTTCATCGCGAAGGCGGTGACGGCGACGACCGGGATGTGCTTGAGTTCGCCGTCGTCCTTGAGCCATTTGGTGACCTCGAGGCCGGAGACTTCGGGCAACTGGATGTCCATCAGGATCAGATCGGGCCGGTATTTGCGCGCGAGATCGAGCGCCTCGATGCCGCTGCGCGTCCCCACCGTGGTGTAGCCGTGAGCTTCCAACAGATCGTGGAAGAGCTTCATATTCAGCTCATTGTCCTCCACGATCAGGACGGTTTTGGCCATCCCTCAACCCTTCTGATCCCCTGGCCAACGCCCACCGCGCGATGGGCCGGGCGCGCCGGAAAAGCCGCAGCGCCCAGCGGCCACAACCTAGTCCCGATTTGTTACGGAAAGGCAAATGGAACCCAATGAAGGCGCCCATGCGGCCGAGCCGAGAAACCGCGGAAAACCTGGCGATTCAGGCGCTTTCCTTCATCGCCGGCGACCCCGACCGGCTCGCCGGATTTCTCAACATGACCGGAATCGCCGCCGAAGACATCCGCGCGGCGGCGCGCGAGCCCCGCTTTCTCGCCGGGGTTTTGGAGCATATGCTCGGCAACGAGGGCCTTTTGGTCGCTTTCGCCGCCGACGCCGGCATCGATCCGGCCGAGGTCGCCCGCGCGAGCAACGCATTGGGCGGTTCGGGACAACGCGACGTGCCGTGAGCCAAAGCTTCTGCAGCCAAAGCTTCTGCCGCGATTGCCTGGCCGACGCGGCGCCGCGCGCCGTGCGCTGCGCCGCCTGCGGCTCGCCGCGCCTGCTGCGCCATGCCGAGCTTGACCGCCTCGCCATCGCGCACATCGATTGCGACGCCTTCTACGCCACCATCGAGAAGCGCGACGATCCCGCGCTCGCCGCCGAGCCGGTGATCATCGGCGGCGGCAAGCGCGGCGTCGTCGCCACCGCCTGCTATGTCGCGCGCACTTTCGGGGTCAGATCGGCGATGCCGATGTTCGAGGCGCTGCGGCTGTGCCCGCAGGCGCGGGTGGTGCGGCCGAACATCGACAAATACGCCCGCGTCGGCCGCCAGGTGCGCCAGCTGATGTTTGCTTTGACGCCGCTCGTCGAGCCGCTGTCGATCGACGAGGCGTTTCTCGATCTTTCCGGCACCGAGCGCCTGCACGGCCTGCCGCCCGCCAAGGTGCTGGCGCGCTTCGCCGCAGAGGTCGAGCAAAAAATCGGCATCACCGTCTCGATCGGGCTGTCCGTGCAACAAATTCCTCGCCAAGATCGCCTCCGACCTCGACAAGCCGCGCGGCTTTGCGGTGATGGGCGCGAGCGAGGCGCCGGCGTTTCTGGCGCCGAAACCGGTCGGCTTCATCTTCGGCGTCGGCAAGGCGAGCGCCGCGCGGCTCGCGCGCGACGGCTTTCACCGCATCGCCGATCTGCAGCAGGCGAGCGAAATCGAGATGATGCGCCGCTACGGCGAGGAAGGCCGCCGCCTCGCCCGCCTCGCCCGCGGCATCGACGCGCGCAAGATCTCCGCCGACCGCGAAACCAAGAGCGTTTCCGCCGAGACGACCTTCGAGCGCGATTTGTCGGATTTCGGCGCGCTGGAACGCATTCTGTGGAACCAGGCGGAAGAAGTTTCCGCGCGGCTCAAGGACAAGGCGCTCGCCGGCGCGACTGTGACCTTGAAACTCAAGACCGCCGACTTCAAGCTCCGCACCCGCGCCCATTCGTTCGCCGCGCCGACCCAGCTCGCCGGCAAAATTTTTGCCGCCGCCAAACAGCTGCTCGAACGCGAGACCGACGGCACCAAATTCCGCCTGCTCGGCGTCGGGGTGAGCGCGCTCGCCCCGGCGGAAGAAGCCGACCCCGCCGACTTCGTCGACGCGCGCGCGGCGGAGGCCGAGCACGCCGTCGACCGCGTCCGCGCCCGCTTCGGTGACGACGCGGTGATCCGGGGGTTGGCGTTCGAGCGGCGGAAGGACTGAGTCGTCGCCGGCCCTCGCCTCCTCGTATCCTTTTCAAGCATAGCGGACATGCTGATGGCGCGAACCCCGGCACCCCAGGACGCGGTATTTGACGGAACCGTGATTGGCCCGCCTAAATTGATTCAGCAAATAGGATTTACGCCACGACCCCAAGCCGACCCAACGCCGACGACCCGTAAGGTCCCGGCGTCCAACCGAAGAGAGCCATATGATCACGCTCACGGTCAATGGAGCACGCTACGATATCGATCTGGAACCCGATACGCCGCTGCTCTGGGCGTTGCGCGATGCGGTCGGACTGACCGGCACGAAATTCGGCTGCGGGATCGCCCAATGCGGCGCCTGCACCGTCCATGTCGACGGCCGCGCGATGCGCTCCTGCTCGGTCCCGATCGGCACCCTCGCCGGCGCGAGCATCGTCACCATCGAAGGGCTGTCGCCCGACGGCAAGCACCCGGTGCAGCAGGCCTGGCTGTCCGAGGACGTGCCGCAATGCGGCTACTGCCAATCCGGGCAGATCATGGCGGCGGTCTGCGTTTCTCAAGCAGTACCCGAACCCGACCGACGCCGAGATCGATGCGGGTATCACGAACATCTGCCGTTGCGGGACCTATGAACGGCTGCGCCGCGCGATCCATCGCGCCGCCGACATGATGAAAGCGTGAAGGGTGCCAGCGATGAACATCAATCTCACCCGCCGCACTTTCATCCTCACCGCCACCAGCGCCGCCGGCGGCTTGATGCTCGGCATCGGCACCGGTCTCGCCGCGACGCGAAAGCCGCGACTGTCGTGGCGCAGCCGTGGACGACGACAACGCCACCGCCGCCAACGAGATCGACGCGTGGATCGCCATCGATCCCGACGACACCATCCTGATCCGCTATCAGCGCTCGGAGATGGGCCAGGGCAGCATGACCGCGCTGCCGATGATCGTTACCGAAGAGCTGCACTGCGACTGGTCGAAGGTCCGTATCGAATACGCTTCCCCCAACCGCAATCTCCGCGAGAACAAGGTCTATGGCGACATGTTCTCGCACGGCAGCCAGCTCGGTCCGGGCCTCGCAAGAGAAGATGCAGCAGGTCGGCGCCAGCGCACGCGAGCGCCTGATCGCCGCTGCGGCGGCGCGATGGAATGTGCCGGCGTCGGAATGCACGGCGGCAACGAGCGTCGTGACCCACGGACCGTCCGGCCGCACGCTGCGCTATGGCGAGCTGGCCGCGGATGCCGCGAAGATCAAGCTGGCGCAGGAGCCGGCGATCAAGACCCCCGATCAATTCACCTTCATCGGCAAGCCGATGCCGCGCGTCGACGTGGTGCACAAGATCGACGGGTCCGCCGCAATTCGGCATCGACGCGCAGCGTGCCCGGCATGGTGTTCGCCGCGATCAATGCCTGCCCGGTGCCCGGCGGCAAGCTCAAGAGCGTCGACGAGACGGCGCTCGCGGGCGCGCCCGGCATCGTCCAGGTGGTCAAGCTGACAATGCGGTGGCGGTGGTCGCGACAGGCAGCTTCTGGCGCGCCAAGCAGGCGCTGGCGAAGCTCCAGCCCGAATGGGAAACCGGCGCCGCCGGCTCGCACCGACAGCGCCCAATTCTCCCACGAGTTTCGCGCGGCGCTGAACGGGACGCTGCGGTGGCGCGCAACGACGGCGAATGTCGATAGGGCGTTGCGCGCGGCGGCAAAGACACTCGAGGCGATCTACGAGACGCCCTACTCGTCGCATGCGCCGATGGAGCCGATGAACGCGACGGTGCATCTGCAGTCCGACCGCCTCGATGTCTGGGTCGGCACGCAAGGACGCATCGAAGCGCTGAAGCGGCGGCGCAAGCCGCGGGCCTAAAGCCCGAGCAGGTCTATATTCACAACGGATTCGTCGGCGGCGGCTTCGGCGGCGCGACTCCAACGACGAGGATGCTCAGGCGATCCAGATCGCCAAGGTGGTGCACAAGCCGGTCAAGCTTATCTGGACCCGGGAAGAGGACACCGTCACGACCAATACCGCCCGCATGCGGCCGTCGGCTTGAAGGCCGGTCTCGGCGCCGACGGCACGCTGACTGCCTGGAGCATGCGCGCCGTCGGTTGGTCGCTCCTGCGCTCGCTCGGCATGAGCAGGTCGCGAACGGCATCGAGCCGATGGCGGTCGAGGGATTGGTCAACAACCCCTACAAGGTCGCCAACACCCGCGTGGAGGCATCATCAAGAACACGCACATTCCGGTGTGGTTCTGGCGCGCGTCGGGCGCCAACAGACGCCTTCATCATCGAGAGCTTTGTCGACGAGATCGCCACCGCGGAGCGGGCATGACCCCTATCAATTCCGGCGTGCCCTGCTCGAAGGCAAGGCGGACTGGCTCAAGGTGCTCGACACGGTGGCCGAGAAGGGCGACTGGGGCAAGCCGCTGCCCGGGCGGTACGGCCGCGGCATCGCCATCCGCCAAGACTCGGATAGCCTGTGCGCGAGGTGGCCGAGATCACCGTCAGGCCCAAGGGCGACCTCAAGGTCGACCGCGTCACGGTGGCGCTCGATACCCGCCACATGGTCAATCCGCTGACCATCGCCGAGCAGACGGAGGGCGGCGTCATCTTCGGCCTGACCGCCGCGCTCTATGGCAAGATCACCATCAAGAACGGCGTGCCGGTGCAGGGCAATTTCGATACTTACCGGATGGTCCGGCTCGCCGAAGCGCCGAAGATCGACGTCCATCTGGTGCCGAGCGGCGGCAAGGCTGGGGCGGCACGGGCGAGCCCGGCACGCCGCCGATCGCCGGCGGTATGGGAACGCGATATTCGCCGTCACCGGCAAACGCATGCGCAGCCTGCCGATCATGGACCACGATTTGTCGGGCTCGGCCAGTCTGACGCGGCCGTGCCGGCGCCATGTCGCAGGCACGAAGCGTCGTTGCCATCGACGAGGCCCCGCTTCGCGGCCGCGCAGCAACAACACAAATCATGAAACATTCCGGCTTCTCGCCCAGCTTCTCGCCGCCGTCTCCGTGATTGCTGGCGCTCGCGCTTCGCCCTCGCAGGCGCAACAGACGCAGAGCCCCCGACCGCAAGGCGAATATCTCGCCCGCGCCGGCGATTGCGTCTCCTGCCATTCTGCCAAGGCGGCAAAGCGTTCGCCGGCGGCCTGAAGATGGGCACGCCGGTGGGCACGATCTATTCGACGAACATCACGCCGGACCCGGAAACCGGCATCGGCAACTATAGCCTTGAGGATTTCGACCGCGCGGTGCGCCCCGGCGTCGCCAAGGACGGGCATCGGCTCTATCCGGCCATGCCCTATCCCTCCTATGCCAAGATGACCGACGAGGATGTCGCGGGCGCTCTACGATTTCTTCATGAAAGAGGTGCCGCCGGTCAAGCAAGCGAACAAGCCGAACGAGATTCCCTGGTATCTCAGTTTGCGCTGGCCGCTGGCGATCTGGAACGCGGTGTTCACCGCGACCGGGACTTCATCGCCAGCCCGGCCATGACGCGCGTGGAACCGCGGCGCCTATCTGATCGAAGGGTTGGAACATTGCGGCGCCTGCCACACGCCGCGCGGCTGGGCCATCCAGGAAGAAGCGCTCGACGACAGCAGCTCCGCTTATTTGCAGGGCGCGGAACTCGACGCCTGGTCCGCACCCAATCTGCGCGGCGACATGCGCACCGGGCTCGGCGGCTGGTCGCAAGATGATCTCGCTGCATTCCTCAAGACCGGCCACAACGACAAGGGCGCCGCGTTCGGCTCGATGCTCGATGTGGTCAACAACAGCACGCCCTATCTGACCGCGGACGATACCAACGCGATGGCGGCCTATCTCAAATCGCTGCCGGCGACGGCGGACCAGACCCCGTTCACCTACGACGATACGACGTCGAAATCGTCGCACAGCGGCGACGCGCAAAAACCCGGCGCGGCGACCTATCTCGGCGCCTGCGCCGCCTGCCACGGCGCCGACGGCAAGGGCCAGCCGCCCTTCATGCCGCCGCTCGCCGGCAATCCCGCCGTGCTCGACCACGATCCGTCCTCGCTCATCAATCTCGTGCTCAACGGCGCCGAGCCGCTCGTCGTCAAGGGCATGCCGGATGCCTATCGCATGCCGCAGTTCCGCGTTCAGCTGACCGACGCGCAGATCGCCGACGCGCTGAGCTTCGTCCGCGGCGCCTGGGGTAACGAGCCGGCGCCGTATCGTCCGATCGGGTGAAGAAACTGCGGCCGATCACCGATCCAGCAGCGACCAGGTCATTGTCCTGAAAATGCGCTGACGGACGAGCCTTCAACTGCGTGGCGCGCACCTCTCCCCGCGCGCGGGGAGAGGTCGAGCGAAGCGAGGGTGAGGGGGCGTTGCCGCAAGTCTGAGCGGTGGGATGGAAGCGCAGGCGTCATAGACAATTCTGCCAATGCTCAGACTTGCGGCAACGCCCCCTCATCCCGACCTCTCCCCGCGCAGCGGGGAGAAGGAGTTGAGGGCGGCGCGCGGCCCTGCCCCGTTGGCGCTCAATGGCAGGGCTTGGCGTCCTTGATTTCCAGCTGGGTGAGCTTGCCGGTGACGACGAAGTCGTTGTAGTCGAGCGACAGCGTGCGCGAGATGCCGTTCTCGTAAAGCTCGAAGCCGATGGCGTAAACCGGCGTCTGCTCGCCGGATTTCGGCGCGACGTTCTGTTCGAAATAGCTGATCGTGACCGGCCAGCGCGGCACGTTGGCGAGCTTCTTCTGATTGTCCGGTTCTTCCGCGGCGTCGTCGTGTTTGCGGTCGGCGGCGGCGAGCTTGTGGCCGATCACGGTGAGCGTGTCGAACACCTTGTCGCCGGTGTCGGAGCCGTCATAGACCGGAAAATCGAGTATCGTCTTGCCGGCGCGGGCGGCGTTGATCACCCGCACCATGTGCTCGGTCGGAAATACCACCGCGGCGCCGACGTCGAGCGCCTTGTGGGCCGGCTTTACCAGATTGACCGCGGTCGCCGCGGTGCCGCGCTCGGCATGGCCGTCGACCGAATCGACCAAATTCTCGTTGAGGAAGTTTTCCGAGTTGAACTTGAAGCTTTTGGCGCCGGCGTCTTCCCAGGTGGTCGAGCGCAGATCGCTGGTGGCCTTCTTGCCTTCGCCGGAATCGAGTCTCGGAGACCTGGCGGAACTGCAGCGTATAGCCGTCGCAGGCGTTGCCGTCGAAATCATAGAGGATGCGGCCGGAAACGCCGACGATTTGCGAATTGCCGCGGGTCGCGCCGAGACTGAGATCGTAGATGGCGCGGTGCGGCACCAGCATGATCGGCTGGGCTTGCGGCTGGGGTTTGGCCGCCCTGTGGCGCCCCATCCTCGGCAACCACATGCGAGGCCGAAACGGCCGCGAGAATCAGCGCCAGAATCAATGCGAAGCGCGACGACAGGACCGCGCGCCGTTATCGAGTCAGTCACAGGAAGAACCTCTTTCGCTTCGCCCGCTGCCGGAGTTCGCCTCCCCTGCCCATCCCCGAACGTGGCTGCAAGGATAGGAGGCTTGCCGGCCGGCCGCAACTCTCGTCGGCGCCAGTGCCAAGGGGTCGGCACCATGGCGGCTTGCATGGTAAGCTGTGATCGGCGAGAAGCGCCGGCAGCGGTTTTCGTTATTATTGGAATTTGGAGGGACGCAAATGGCCGGAACGATCGAGAAGAAATTGGGCGAACTCGGAGTCGTACTCAAGGAGCCGGCGGCGCCGAGCGCCAATTATGTGCCGTTCGTGCGCACCGGCAATCTGCTCGTGGTTTCGGGCCAGCTCTGCTTCGACGACGACGGCAAGCTCGCCGCCAAGGGCCAGCTCGGCGGCGGCGTCTCGATCGAGGACGGGCAGAAGGCGGCGCGGGCCTGCGCCATCAATGTGCTGGCGCAGGTCAAGGCGGCGCTCGGCGATCTCGACAAGGTCTTGCGGGTGGTTCGGCTCGGCGGCTTCGTCAATTCGGCGCCGGGCTTTTTGGAAGGCCCGAAGGTCATGAACGGCGCCTCCGACCTGATGGTCGCGGCGTTCGGCGAAAAGGGCAAGCACGCCCGCACCACGATCGGCGTCTCGGCGTTGCCGCAGGATGCGGCGATGGAAGTCGAGGGGCTGTTCGAGGTGTCCTGAACGACCGTGGCGATGACGCTCGATTGGCTCACCGCGCGGCCGATCGCCCACCGCGGGCTGCACGACGCCGCCCGCGGCGTGATCGAGAACACCGCGGCCGCCGTCACCGCGGCGATCGCGGGCGATTACGGCGTCGAGGTCGACGTCCAGGTGAGCGCCGACGGCGAGGCCATGGTGCATCATGACGATGTGCTCGGCCGCCTCACCGAGGGCGAAGGCCGGCTCGATCAAATGAGCGCCGCCGCGCTAGCGCGGGTGCCGTTCCGTGACGCCGACGCGCGCATGATGACGCTCGGCGAACTGTGCGATCTCATCGCCGGCCGCGCCACGCTCGTCGTCGAGCTCAAGAGCCGGTTCGACGGCGATCCGCGCCTGCCGGGGCGCGTCGCGACCGTGCTGTCCGGCTATGGCGGCCCGGCCGCGCCGATGTCGTTCGATCCGATGCAGCTTGCAGTCCTGCGGCAAAAATCCCCTCGCCTGCCGCGCGGAATTGTTGCAGCGAAATACCGGCCGCACCCGTATTGGGATCAGATGCCGGCGTGGCTGCGTTACAGCATGGGTTCCCTGCTGCCGGCCTTCGATGGCGCGGCCGCAGTTCGTCGCTTATTCTATCGCCGACCTGCCGGCGCTGGCGCCGCTCCTCGCGCGGCACGCTTTGTGCCTGCCGCTCTTGACCTGGGCGGTGAAAACGCCGGCGGAACGGCAACGCGCCGCGCGCTTTGCCGACCAGATGATCTTCGAGGGTTTTTTGCCGTGAGGCCAAGGTTGTTGACCAGGCTGTGGAGCGAACTGCTGAGCGAGCAACGATGAACCAGGCCGGCGACGAGCATCAGCCCTCGCCCGATCAAGCCGCCGCCGCGGCCGGAGAACTGCGCGTCAGCGTCGCCGAGGCGATCGGCGATATCGGCGCGGCAGCAATGGGACGCCTGCGCCAATCCTGGCAGCGCAGCGTTGCCCTCGCCCAACCCTGGATCCACTTGCGAGGCGGCGCCAAGCGGATCGGCATCGGTTCAAGCTACGGATCAGGATATCATATACAACCCTTTCTTATCACATGCCTTTCTTGGCGCCTTGGAGGCCTCGAAATCGGTCGGCGGCCGCACCGGCTGGCAAGTCCAGCATGTGCTGGTGACGGCGCCGGACGGCACGCTCGTCGCCGCCGCGCCGTGCTATCTCAAGAGCCATTCGCGCGGCGAATACGTGTTCGATTACGGCTGGGCCGAAGCCTACGCCAATGCCGGCGGCAGCTATTATCCAAAACTGCAGGTCGCGGTGCCGTTTACGCCGGCGACCGGACCGCGGCTGCTGGTCCGGCCGGGCCCGCAGGCCGATACGGTCCGGCGCACGCTCGTGGCCGGCCTGATCGAGCTGTGCCGCGTCGACGACGCCTCCGGCGTTCACGTCACCTTCGCGACGGAGCCGGAATTCCGCTTTCTGGGCGAGCTCGGCTTCCTGCAGCGCAACGACCAGCAGTTCCACTGGGAGAATGCCGGCTACGGCAGCTTCGACGACTTTCTCGGCGCGCTGGCCTCGCGCAAGCGCAAGACCATAAGGCGCGAACGCCAGGAGGCCTTGGCGAACGGCATCGAGCGTGCACTGCCTGACCGGCAGCGACCTCACCGAGGACGTCTGGGACGCATTTCTTCGCGTTCTACATGGAGACCGGCTCGCGCAAATGGGGCCGGCCCTATCTCACCCGGCCGTTCTTCTCGCTGATCGGCGAGACGATGGGCGAGCGCATTCTCCTGGTGATGGCCAAGCGCGCCGGGCGCTGGGTCGCCGGCGCCATCAATTTCATCGGCTCGCACACGCTGTTCGGCCGCCACTGGGGCGCCGTCGAGCATCATCCGTTCCTGCATTTCGAATTGTGCTACTACCAGGCGATCGACTACGCGATCGCGCACAAGCTCGAGCGCGTCGAAGCCGGCGCCCAGGGCGAGCACAAGATCGCCCGCGGCTACATGCCGACCACCACCTATTCGGCGCATTACATCGCCGATCCGGCGCTGCGGCGGGCGATCGCCGATTACCTCAAGCGCGAGCGCGCCTATGTCGCGGCGGCCGGCGAAGAACTTGCCGCCACCGGCCCGTTCCGCAAGGATTTCGCTCTCGAGCAGGATTGACTAGGATTGCGCGCAACGCGTCGCACCCGCCGGAGAGCACGATGCCGAGCTACGATCAAAACAACGTTTTTGCCAAAATCCTGCGCGGCGAATTGCCGGCCTACAAGGTCTACGAGGACGACAAGGCGTTCGCCTTTCTCGACATCATGCCGCGGGCGCCGGGCCACACGCTGGTGATCCCGAAGGCGCCGGCGCGCACGCTGCTCGACATCGCGCCGGACGATCTGGCGAGCCTCATCAAGACGACGCAGACGATCGCGCGCGCGGCGGTCAAGGTGTTCGCCGCCGACGGCCTCACCATTCAGCAATTCAACGAGCCGGCCGGCGGCCAAGTGGTGTTCCACCTCCACATTCACGTCATCCCGCGCCAGAACGGGGTGGCGCTCAAGCCGCCGGCGAGCTTCAAGGAAGAGCCGACGGTGCTGGCGGACCAGGCGCAGCGCCTCGCCGCGGCGCTGAAAGGCAATCCATGATCTACGAACTCGACGGGGTGCGTCCGGAGCTGCCGGACGACGGCAAATATTGGATCGCGCCGACCGCCGCGGTCATCGGCAAGGTGCGGCTGCGAACCGATTCCAGCGTCTGGTTCGGCGCGGTGCTGCGCGGCGACAATGAATGGATCGAGCTCGGCGAGCGCTCGCAAATTCAGGACAATGCGACGCTGCACACCGATCTCGGCTTTCCGCTCGTCATCGGTCCCGACTGCGTCATCGGCCACAATGTCATCCTGCACGGCTGCACCATCGGCGCCAATTGCCTGATCGGCATGGGCGCGATCGTGCTCAACGGCGCCATGATCGGCGCCAACAGCCTGGTCGGCGCCGGCGCGCTCGTCACCGAGGGAAAATCTTTCCCCGAACGCTCGATGATCGTCGGCGCGCCCGCGCGCGTCATCCGCTCGCTCGACGACGCCGCGATCAAAATGATCGCCGGCGGCGCCGACATCTATGTGCGCAACCACCGGCGCTTTGCCAAAGGCATGAAACAAATCGGGTGAGCGGGCCGATTTGACGATCATGCCGCCTGCAGCCGCGGGAACAGCGGCAGCGCGTTGCCGCGTGCGATCTTGCGCCAATCGTCGTCCTGGAAAATCGCCTTCAGGCCGTTGACGTGATCGGCCGCGGTACGGAAGGGAAAATCGGTGCCGAACAGGATCTGCGAGGTCGGCACCACCTTGGTCAGCGCCGCCATCGCCGCCGGATTGGCGGCCTGCGCGGTATCGTAGTGGAATTTTTGCAGCACCGGCAGGACGCCGCCCGGCGTCTTGGCCGCGGCGTCTTTGCTCAGGAGCGGCAGGCGCACGAAGCGCTCGATCAGAAACGGCATGGTGCCGCCGGCATGCGAGAAAATGAACTTGATGTCGGGGCAGCGCGCCGCGGTTCCGGTGAAGACAAGGCTCGCGATCGTGCGCGTCGTATCGGTGCCGAATTCGATGACGGGCGCCGGCACTTCGGCGATGAGGTTGCGGCAGCAATTCGCCGTGGTCGGATGGGCGAAGACGACCGCCTTGCGCCGGTTGAGCTCGTCGATCACCGGCGCGAACGCCGGATCGCCGAGCCATTTGTCGCCGTAGCTCGTCATCATGCCGATGCCGTCGGCTTTGAGCGTGTCGAGCGCGTATTCGATCTCGTTGAGGCTGGCGTCGACATTCGGCAGCGGCAGGATGGCGAACGTGCCGAAGCGCCGCGCGCTGTCGCCGGCGAGTTTGGCGCCGTATTCGTTGCAGACCCGCGCCAAAGGCACCGCGGCCGCATCGTCGCCGTACCAGACGCCCGGCGTGGTGATCGACAGTATCGCGGTGGCGACGCCGGCCTTGTCCATGTCGGCGATCGATTTCTCCGGCGTCCAGTCGAGCGTCGGCCGTTCGAGCAGTTTGCGCTTGCCGAAATCGGCGATATAGGCCGGCGGCGACAAATGATGATGGACGTCGATGATCGACGCCTTCGGCGCCGGCGTTTCCGCCCGGGCGCTCGGCCAGGCCAGCCCGCTCAAGGCCAGGCCGGCGGCGCCGCGCAGGACATTGCGGCGATTGAGCGCCGAACCTTTAAGCGTCACCGTCTCATCGCAGCAGGTGCAGCCGTGCAACGCATATTTGCCGTGGACCCGAAGCGTCATCTGTTTCTCCTCTTTGCTGCTTTTCTTTTCGACCGACGTCACGCGCCAACGGCGGTGACGTCATTTCTCGAACGCCGGATCGATCGGCACGCGATAGCCGTTGGCGAGGCGGTTGGTCTCGTTGGCCATGCCGACGACGGCCATAAGTTCGCCGAACATGGCCTCGCTCATGCCCGCCTTGCGCGCCGCCGCGATGTGGCTGGCGATGCAATAGCCGCAGCCATTGGTGACGCTGACCGCGAGATAGATCATCTCCTTGGTCAGCGCATCGAGCGCGCCCGGCGCCATGATCTCCTTGATGCTGCTCCAGGTCCGCGCCAGCGTCGCCGGATCGCGGGCGAGATATTTCCAGAAATTGTTGACGTCGTCGAGCTGCCGCGTGCGCATGATGTCGTCGAACACCGCGCGGACTTCCGGCGTGGCGTGCTTATACTCGATCGGACCGTGGGCGCTCATGTTTGCTCCTGCGAAGGCATATGGGCCGCGGGCAAGCTAGCGCGGCTCACGCGGCGGCGCTACGGGGCCGCCAATTCACCAGAAACACGCCGGCGACGCACACCGCCATGCCGGCGAGCCCCAAGGGCGCGAGGCGCTCGCCGAACATCGCCCACGCGATCAGCGCGGTGACCGCGGGCGTGAGGTAGAACAGGCTGACCACCCGCGTCGCCGCCGCGCGGCGGATCATGAAATAATAGAGCCACACGGCCCCGAGCGAGAGCACGACGACGAGATAAAGCATGGCGAGCACGAATTGCGGCGTCCAGTGCACCACGCGCGTTTCGAAACCGAAGGCGCCGAGCGCGAACAGCGTTCCCGCCGCCGCGTATTGGATGCAAAGCGCCGGCCGCCAATCCATGCCGCCGCCGAAACGCTTCTGGTAAAGCGTGCCGACGGTGATGCCGATCAAAGCGACCGTCACGGCGATCCAGGCCAACGGCGTCGACGTCGCCGGCCGCCGTGCGCTCGTACAGCACCAGATAAACGCCGACGAGGCCGAGCATCAGGCCGAGCCACTGCCGCGCCACGACGCGCTCGCCGAGCCAGCGATTGGCCAAGGTCGAAGTCAGCACCGGCTGCAAGCTGACGATCAGCGCGGCAAGGCCGGCGGAAAGCCCGTGCTCGATCGCAACGAACACGCCGCCGAGATAGAGTCCATGCACCATGAGCCCGGTCAAAGCGCTGAGTGCATCACGCCGGCGGCGTTCGGCCATTTCGGCCGCGTCAGCGCGATGATGACGCCGAGCGCCACCAGCACGCCCGCCATCCGCAGCGACAAAAACGTCAGCGGCTCGGCGTAGGCCAGGCCGAGCTTGGCGCCGACAAACCCCGACGACCACAGCACGACGAAAACGCCCGGCGCCGCGAAGACGGCGACGTCGGCGAAACTACGCGGCTTAGTCGGTGGCCCGGCGGCTCCCATGCTCCGCTTAGGAACGAGAAGTGCCGCGCCGTCAACCGCCGCGTCGTGTTGGCCGCCATGCACCAATTCATGATCAACCCAGGACCGCACCGGTGAGCAATACGTCGTCAGCCGCGAAGGCAGCATTTTTTTTCCCGGCCTCCCGCGCCGGCTCGATGCGGAGTCGAGCCGAGGCCGGCAACGTGCCGATGACACGGTGCTGTCACGCCGCCGTCGCATCGCGCAGGCACATCGAGCGCATCTCGTACCCCGGCCCTCTCCAAGACGAGTCCGGCGAGCTTGGCGCCTGCTCCGGCGCTCGAGTTCACGTCGATCGCGTTATCCAAGAAGCGCCATGCCCAGGAAGCGGCCCGAACTTGTTTTGCTGGCGCAACGCGTCGCGACGGCGCGCAAGATCGTCGCCGATCAGCAGGCGCTCATCGCCCGTCTCGCGGCGGCCGGCGAGCCCACGATCGAGGCCGAAAAGGCGCTGCAAACCTACCTCAGCGCACTCCGCCATCTCGAGGACCACGCCAGGAACATGCGGGCCAAGCACAAACGTCATGAGCCGTTGTGCCGCGGGCGCCGCAGCGGCGGGCGCATGAGCGGCGGAAGCCTTGAAACATCGGGAAAATGACTGATATCATATTGATATCAAGGAGCCGATGATGGTCGATATACTGGTCCGCAATGTCGATGATGCCACCGCCGCGCGGCTCAAGAAAAGGCCAAAGCCGCGGAAAATCGGTGAGTGACATCGCCCGCGACGCGCTGCGCGCTGCTGCGAAACCTTCCAATGAAAACGCTTGGGCCGAAACCGATCGCATTCGCGAGCGCATCCGGGCGGTAGGTCATGAGCTTCGACTCCACCGTCGATATCCGCGCGGATCGGGACAACGACGAGCCTTATCGGTGAGCTTGGTCATTGATGCCAGCGTCGCGGCAAAATGGATTTTGCCGCAGAAGCATTCTCCCAACGCCAACGCGATTCGAAACGAACAAGGCTATGATCGCGCATCTCTGATCACCGCCGAAATTGGCAGAAAGATCACAGAAAGTCATTATCCGAGGAACGGTAGAGGCGAAGCGATTGCTTCCCTGAAGCCGCCATTCGCCCTTCGAGGCTTTGATCGCCGCGGAAGCGCTTTGTGTTAGGGCGCTGCGCTAGCGATAGAACACGCCACACCGGTTTACGACTGCTTCTATCTGGCGTTGGCCGAACGCGAAAATGCGCCGCTCGCCACCGCCGACGAAGGCTGATCCCGCGCCACGCAAGGCGAACATCAAAGCGCGGCGAATATAATTCGGATCACAACACCACCAAGTGCCGCGGCTGCGCCCCGCGCACGGCGCGCAACGAAACGCCACGGTCGAACGTCGCCAGTCGCCCGCCGTTTTTCACCGCGAGCGCTAGCAAATAGGCGTCGGTGATCTGGTTCGGCCCGAGGATGCCGCCGGGATCGAAAACCGAGACGTCCGCAGCGAAATATCATCGGGCCAGAAGGCATGATCGGCCTGACCGATTTGCTCGGCCAGACGGATCATCGCCTCGGCGGTCGATAACGGCTTGGATAGGCGGCTGTGACATGATGCGCGCAAAGCCGTTCTCGGTGAGCGGACATGATGCCCAGCCGGCGGATTGGCAGCCCACCATTCCTGCGCTGCCAGTGAATGCACGTGGTCGGGATGAAAAATGCGATCAGGAAGTTGACATCGAACAGCGACCCGCATGCTCAGACGTCTTCCTCCAGCGACTGCTTGACCATCGCCGAGGTAATGACTTTCCCGTCCGCGGCAGCAGCCGAAAGCCGTTGCGTTATCGCGGGTCCTCGCCGGAATTGAAGACGTGGTCAGAGCTTGCCGCGCCAGGTCGGAAATCACTTCCCCGCGGTGGAATTTCGCTTCTTGGCAAGCTGCTTCGCCGCCGTAAGCACGTCTTCATCGATATCTAGCGTCGTCCCCATGCATCAGATGCTAGCGCATCAAATGCGCTGATGCAATCAGGAACGACAAATGGCTCGACAGGCGATTATCGGTCCAAGCAGAACCGACAGGAGACACAAGAACTTACGGCCAATCAAATCAGACATGCGGGGAATGGCTCAGAGGTCCGCCCCGGATGTCGCTTCGCTCATCCGGGCCACGCTTGCTGTCGGTCAATTCGGGTCACGTTAGGTTATTTTTCATAATATTCTCCAAAGCCCGTTACGATTTGCTGAGCCTGCTTCAGACCAAGACTCCTAAAGCGATCCGACACGTTAGGATCGGGATCGACGATCAAAACGCGAATACCCGGATTCCCCAAACAAGCTATTCTAATGAGTTCTCTCAATCTCAAATCATATTGTGGTAGCGAATGACCAATAACTATCAAGCTTCGACACTTGGAAATGAGCTCGATACTCCTCTTCCACACCCCAGTGACGGCTTCGCCATTCGGATTTTTAAAATGCTGACATTGCCCCCAACTCTTATCCAGGAGTGATTGGAGTCTTGGGTTCAACATAGCCCTGTTGGGCGGTGGTGGGGGCGGTCCGCGGAGCGAAGCCTTCCATATAGCGAAGCGCAGCGGACCGCCGTTCCGCGGCGTAGCTCGTTGGGCTCATCCAGCCGAGCCGCGAGTGCGGTCGGTTGGTGTTGTAATCAGCGCACCAAGTTTCCAACACGGCGCGGGCGTGCGCAAGCGAGCGGAACAGCGTCTCGTTGAGCAGTTCATCGCGCAGGCGGCCGTTGAAGGACTTGACGAAGGCATTTTGCACGGGCTTGCCTGGCGCGATGTAGTGCCAGGCGACCTTATGATCGTCCGCCCATTGTAGGATCGCATTCGAGGTCAGCTCGGTGCCGTTGTCGGACACGATCATCTTTGGTTTGCCGCGATCGGCGATGAGCCGGTCGAGTTCGCGCCCGACCCGGCTGCCGGAGAGCGAAGTATCGGGAACGAGCGCCAGACATTCGCGGCTGCAGTCGTCGAGGACGACCAGGATGCGCATGCGCGGCCGTCGCGGAACTGGTCGGCGACGAAGTCGAGCGACCAGCGCTCGTTCGGCAGTTGCGGCACGAGCATCGGAGCACGCATCCCCAAGGCCCGCTTGCGCCCGCCGCGACGGCGCACCATGAGCCGTTCTTCGCGATAGAGCCGGAACAGCCGTTTGTGGTTCACCGCAAAGCCCTCCCGCCGCAGCAGCACAAGCAGGCGGCGATAACCGAAGCGCCGGCGTTCGTGTGCCAGAGCCCGCAGCCTTAGCCGCAGCTCGGCGTCGTCCGCACGGCGCGAACGATACCGCACCGTCATCCGCACGCCGCCGATCGTCCTGCACGCCCGCCGCTCGCTCATCTCGAACGCAGTACGCAGGTGAGCGACAGCCTCTCGCTTGGCAGCGGGCGTCACCATTTTTTTGCCAGCAGATCCTTCAGCGCCGCATTGTCGAGCATGGCGTCGGCCAGAAGCTTCTTCAGCCTGCCGTTCTCGCTCTCCAGTCCCTTCAGCCGCTTGGCCTCCGACACTTCCAGCCCGCCGTACTTGGCTTTCCAGTTGTAGAAGCTCGCCTCGCTGATCCCGTACTTGCGGCAAAGATCGGCCGTCTTTACCCCGGCCTCGTGCTCCTTCAGGATCGCAATGACCTGCTCTTCCGTATGCCTCTTCCGCTTCATCGTCTGGTCCTTTCCTCAAGGCCAGACTCCAGTTCATCTTGGATCAATTCAAGGGGGCAACGTCAATGCGTAGGCGGTATAATAATCGGACCAAGACTTCCGCGGCCGCATTCCTCACACACCCGTCTCGAACTGTATCCGTGAGCAGGAAAATTATCGCTCCCATAAACGAAGATATTTTTACAGCCATTGCACATCCTCCAGTTTAACGACCCATGCAATTTCAGTAACTCAAACGCGCCATTCGCATTCCACTCCGATCCGCCCGACTTGTTGATAGCGTTGATATTGTAGTTAACTCCATTCATTGACTTAAGAACGCAGCGTTCGGCGACGACATCGTAATTCGTGGTAATAATCGCGTCTTCTGGCGTGAGAGTTTTCGCAAAATTGGAATATACAGAGGGCAGCTCGACGGGAGTGGTTTTTTCAATTGTCATAACAATAAACCACACCAAGCCATCTACTAACTGTTTCGCAGACATTGATTGATTGTTTGCTGCCGTATTAATAATCACATCCAGTTCCGCTGCAAGCGTCAAGAAATCTAGAATTTGCTCTATGTTGTTCTTATCTATGTTTGAATCTGACATGTACTGAGAATTGTTTATCAAGAAAAGTAAATCATGGTACAGTCGGGAAGCGTATCCCGGATCTAAGAACCATTTATGTGGATAGTTGTATGGATCGGTGTTCAAAATGAGATTTAGTAGCGTTGACGTGACTGGAATTCCTGCCTGGGCGGAAAATCCGGCACCAAGAAAATAAACGTCACACGGCATTTGTCTTTCTCATTACAATTAAGCTCATCAACGTTAGATGGCACGATCTAACAATACAAGATGCTTCACTAAAAACTGAGCGTACCGATGGAAGAGGACGATCACACTGGCAAATTATCGTGCTTCCGCACCGGCATCTCCACGCTCTTCCCCCTGCAGCATCGCCAGCGCCCGCGCGATGCGCCCGCGCGTCGCGTGCGGCATGATCACGTCGTCGATATAGCCGCGTTCGGCGGCGATGAACGGCGACAGAAACCGCTCCTCGTATTCCTTGGTGCGGGCGGCGATTTTTTCGGGGTCGCCGAGGTCGGCGCGGAAGATGATCTCGACGGCGCCCTTGGCGCCCATCACCGCGATCTGGGCGGTCGGCCAGGCGTAGTTGACGTCGCCGCCGATGTGTTTTGACGCCATGACGTCGTAGGCGCCGCCGAACGCCTTGCGCGTGATCACGGTGACGAGCGGCACGGTCGCCTGCGAATAGGCGAACAGCAATTTGGCGCCGTGCTTGATCAGGCCGCCATATTCCTGCGCGGTGCCGGGCAAAAATCCGGGCACATCGACGAAGGTGACGATCGGGATGTTGAAGGCGTCACAAAAACGAACAAACCGCGCCGCCTTGCGGCTGGCGTCGCTGTCGAGCACGCCCGCCAACACCATCGGCTGGTTGGCGACGAAGCCGACGGTGCGGCCGCCGATACGGCCGAAGCCGATGACGATGTTGCGGGCGAAGGTTTCCGAGAGCTCGAAGAAATCGCCCTCGTCGACGACCTTGAGGATCAGCTCCTTGATGTCGTAGGGCTTGTTGGGGTTGTCGGGCACCAGCGTGTCGAGCGAGGGCTCGGCGCGGTCGATGTCGTCGAGCGAGGGCCATTCCGGCACGCCGGCGGAAAAATTCGCGGGCAGAAAATCGACCAGCCGGCGCATCTGCAGGAGACATTCCACGTCGTTGTCGTAGGCGCCGTCGGCGATCGAGGATTTGGTGGCGTGCACCGAGGCGCCGCCCAGTTCCTCCGCGGTGACGATCTCGTTGGTCACGGTCTTGACCACGTCGGGGCCGGTGACGAACATGTAGCTCGTGTCGCGCACCATGAAGATGAAGTCGGTCATGGCCGGCGAATAGACGTCGCCGCCGGCGCACGGCCCCATGATGACGGAAATCTGCGGGATGACGCCGGACGAAGTGACGTTCCTTTTGAACACCTCGCCATAGCCGCCGAGCGCGGCGACGCCTTCCTGGATGCGGGCGCCGCCGGCGTCGAACAGGCCGATGATCGGCGCGCGCGCCCGCATCGCCATGTCCTGGATTTTGATGATCTTCTGCGCGTGCGTCTCCGACAGCGCGCCGCCGAACACGGTGAAATCCTTGGCGAAGACGAAGACGCTGCGGCCGTTCACCGTGCCCCAGCCGGTGACGACGCCGTCGCCGGCGATCTTCGTTTTCTCCATGCCGAACTCGTAGGAGCGGTGCTCGACGAACATGTCGAACTCCTGGAACGAGTCGCGGTCCATCAGAAGTTCGATGCGCTCGCGCGCGGTGAGCTTGCCGCGCTTGTGCTGGTTGTCGATGCGGCGCTTGCCGCCGCCGCCGCGGGCACTGGCGCGGCGTTCGTCGAGCTTGTCGAGAATGTCTTTCATGGTCGAGCTTTCGGCCTCTCTTCGCAGCGGCCCCCGGCCGGCCGGATATGGCTCGCCCAAAGTCGCAGGAGAGCGGTGCCATGGCAAGACTTGAGGAGGCGGACTTGCGCAGGCGCCGTGGCCGTAATAGTGGCTCCAGAAGCTTTAAGGCCACCGGCCGGCCCAACGGAGTGCCATTGACCCTGCCAGGAGACGATCTGCGCGGCCGCGACGTTCGCGCGCATCCTGCTGATCAAATTGTCGGCGGTCGGCGACGTCGTGCAGACCATGCCGGTTCTCAACAAGCTGCGGGCGCGCTATCCCGCGGCGCGGCTCGATTGGCTCACCGTTCCGGCCATCGCCGAACTGCTGCGGCCCAATCCGAAAATCTCCAACGTCGTCGCCTTCGCCCGCGACGACTGGCGGCAGCCGTGGCGGCTCGAGCCTTATGCCAGCGCGGCGCGGCTCGCGGCGCAATTGCGCGCCGCGCGCTACGATCTGGTGCTCGATCTGCAGGGGCAATTCCGCAGCGGCGTCATCGCGCGCGTCACCGGCGCGCCGGTGCGCATCGGCTTCGGCCGGCCGCGCCCGCAGGCGTGGGAGGCCTCGGCGCGCAAGCTGCCTGAGGAGGCGCGCAAGCACGCCTGGCAAGGCGCCCGGGAAGGCGCCTGGCTCGCCTACACCGCATGTCATCCCGTTGCCGACGCTCGATATGCATGCGGTCGACCGCTATCTCGGTGTCGCGCCGATGCTGGGGCTCGACGACGGCCCGGCCGACTTTGCGTTTCCGCTGCCGCCGGCCGCCGACGAGCGGATCGATGCCTTGCTGCGCCGGCACGGCATCAGCCGGCGGCGACCTCGTCGTCATGGCGCCGAGCGCGAACTGGGAGACCAAGCGCTGGAACGGCGAGAAATTCGCCGCGGTCGCGCGCCATTTTCTCGCATCGCGGCTGACGCCGTGGCCCTGGTCGGCGCCGGCAACGAACGCGAGGCCTGCGCCGCGGTCGCCGCACTCGCGCCGGGCGCGGCAAATCTCGCCGGCGAAACGACGCTGACCGAGCTGGCGGCGCTGATCAGCCGCGCGCGCGCTCTGCGTCACCAACGATTCCGGCCCGATGCATCTCGCCGTCGCGCTCGGCCGGCCGGTGGTCAGCGTGTTCGGCCCGACCGACGAGATTTGGGCCGGCCCCTATCGCCGGCCCGAGGCGGTGGTGCGCACGCCCCTGCCCTGCGCGCCGTGCTATCTGCGCAAGCTCGCAAGGTGCCCCAACAGCCACGCCTGCATGCACGATGTGCCGGCGAGCGCGGTGATCGAGCGCGCGGAGCAAATTCTCGCCCAACACAGCGCGGCCGCCGCGTTATAAAGGGTCGATGACGAGCGCGACCAAGGGTTTTGGGCCAAAATGGGTCGGCCGCGCCATGCGGCGGCTGGAAGACCCGGCGCTGGTCCAGGGCCGCGGCCGCTTCACCGCCGATCTTGCCGCCGCCCATGCGGTGCGCTTCGTCCGCAGCCCCGTGGCGTCGCGGGCGCATCGTCGCGCATCGCCGCGCCGGAGCGGTGCGCCGATCGTCACCGGCGCCGATCTTGCCGGCGTGCGGCCGATCGCGCCGATGCTGCACAAGTTCAATTACCGGCCGATCGCGCAGCCGATCCTGGCGCAGAACGTGGTGCGCTTCGTCGGCGAACCCCTCGCCGCCGTGTTCGCGCCGACCGCCGCCGAGGCCGAGGACATCGCCGACGAGGTCGCGGTCGAGATCGAGGAACGCCCGGCCGCGGTCGACGCGCGCGAGGCGCTAAAACCCGGCGCGCCGCTGGTGCATGACAATTGCGCCGGCAATGTCGTAGTCGAAGGCGTTTTCGCCACGCCCGATTTCGCCGCCGCGATGGCGCAGGCCGAACGGCGCATCGCCGTCACGCTGCGCTCCAACCGCCAGAACGCGACGCCGCTCGAGACGCGCGGCGCGCACGCGGCCTATGACGCGGCGAGCGGCCGCGTCACGCTCACCTGCGCGACCCAGATGCCGCATCTGATGCGCACCGCGATCGCCGACGTGCTCGGATTCCCGGAAGCCGAATTGCGCGTCATCGCGCCCGATGTCGGCGGCGGCTTCGGGCAGAAAATGTCGCTGCCTCCCGAATATGCCGTGCTGGTCTATCTGGCGCGGCGGTTTCGCGGCACGTTTGCGTGGAGCGAGGACCGCCGCGAAAATCTGATCGCGAGCTTTCACAGCCGCGACCAATATGTCGAACTGGAAGGCGGCTTCGACGCCGACGGCAAGCTCATCGCGCTCGAGGCCGACATCGTCGCCAATGTCGGCGCCTATTCGTGCTTTCCGACCACCTGCGGCGTCGAGCCGCTGATGGCGATGGCGGAAATGCCGGGGCCGTACGACCTGCGCGCCTATTCCTGCCGCGCCCGCGGCGTCACCACCCACACCTGCACCATGGCGCCCTATCGCGGCGTGTCGCGCCCGGTCATCACGCTTGCGATCGAGCGCCTGATGGACAAGGCGGCGGCCGCGTTCGGCATCGCGCCGGAAGAAATCCGCCGCCGCAATCTGATCGACCGCTTTCCCTATACCTCGGCGACCGGCCTCGTGTTCGACGAGGGCAGCTACCGCGCCACGCTCGAGATGGCGGTCGAGCATCTCGACCTCGCGGCGTTCCGCGCCCGTCAACGCCAGGCGCGCGCGGCCGGGCGCTATCTCGGCCTCGGCCTCGCCACCTTCTCCGAGCGCACCGGCTACGGCTCGCCGGCGTTCGCCGCGCGCGGCATGGAGATCACGCCGGGCTGGGAGAGCGTCGACATCGTGATGGACCCCTCGGGCCTCGTCGAGGCGCGCATCGGCGCCAGCCCGCACGGCCAAGGTCTTCGCACCACGCTCGCCCAAATCATCGCCGACGAAGTCGGCGTCGCGCCGCATCAGGTCCGCGTCATCCATGGCGACACCGACCGCACGCCCTATGGCTGGGGCACGTTTGCCAGCCGCTCGCTGGTCATTTCCGGCGGCGCCTCGCTCCTCGCCGCGCGCAAGCTCAAGGCAAAACTCCTCACCATCGCCGGGCATGTCCTGGAAGCGGCGCCGGACGACATCGTGCTCGAGGCCGGGCTCGCCAAGGTCGCCGGCACCGACCGCGCGGTCGCGATCGCCGACCTCGCCCGCGCCGCCTATCATCAGACCCACCGCTTCAAGGGCGCGATCACGCCGGGGCTTGCCGAGACCGCGTTCTACGATCCGCCCGGCACCTTCTCCAACGCCTGCCACGCGGCCATCGTCGAAGTCGACATCGCAACCGGCCGCGTGACGATCGAAAAATATCTGGTCGCGGAAGACGCCGGGCGCATCATCAATCCGATGATCGCCGACGGCCAGGTGCACGGCGGCGTCGCGCAAGGGCATCGGCAACGCGCTCTACGAGGAAATCATCTACGACGGCCTCGGCAACATCCAGACCGCCACGCTCGCCGACTTCCTGCCGCCGACCGCGCGCGAAATCCCCCGCTTCGAACTCCACCACATCGAGACGCCGACCGACGCCACCGTGACCGGCGCCAAAGGCCTCGGCGAAGGCGGCGCCATCGGCGCGCCCGCGGCCGTGCTCAACGCCGTCAACGACGCGCTCGTCGCCCTTCGGCGTCTCGATCGACGAAGTGCCGGCGACGCCGCAGCGGATCAGCGCGGCGTTGCGGAAAGCGTCGAAGCTGTAGCGCAAGTGCCACGGCGAGGCGCGCCCCTTGACTATCGCCATCTCCATCCATATACCATCCATATGGATGTTCATCGGATGGTAAAAAGATGGTCGATAATGTCCACCAACTGCGGCCCAAGCCCAGTGACAGTGAAAAGATCACGATCAATCTCGGGTTCGTCGACCTCGGCCATATCGATCTGATGGTTCAGGACGGCTTTTACTCGAACCGAACCGACTTCATTCGAACCGCAATCCGCAATCAACTCGAACGCCATGCCGAGGTCGTCAAACAGTCCACGGCGCGAAAGAGCCTGGATCTCGGTCTGCGGAACTATAGCCGCCAGGATCTCGAAGCGGCGCGCCGCGCCGGAGAGATGC
Source organism: uncultured Pseudomonadota bacterium (assembly GCA_963745155.1). GTDB lineage: Bacteria > Pseudomonadota > Alphaproteobacteria > Rhizobiales > Xanthobacteraceae > BOG-931. The sequence goes on from CAVUWO010000012.1 coordinate 45,826, forward strand.
TGGAGATCAATGTATTGGGCCTTGCCACCATCGCCCCGGATGTCACCCCCGGGCTGGCGCGCGCCACGATCGCTTCGGTCGTCGTGCTGGGAGCGTTGCACGCCAGCCCGGAGGTCAAGGCCGCTCTCGCCGACAGAATGCGGTAACGCAGGAAATTGAAGTCCAACCAGGGGCGCCGCCGGGACGGTTTAGCCGCCGTCGTTCGCGGTGTCCCCGTGATGTTCCAAACAAGGGCAGCTTCGAGATGAATGACATGATGCTTCAAGCGACGCTCCTCACGCGTCAAGGCCGGCTTGGCGACGCCACGGCGCTCCTTCAGCGCATGCTTCGAGGCGAGACCGAGTCCGGGCATGTCAATCGATCCAACCGACGACGTCGCTCCCACCAAAGATAAGCCGTACGTCATCGACGCGACGGCCGAGAACGTCGAAGAGACGGATTATCCGCAACTAGGCGCGGCCACATTCGCTCATTCGCGCAGTTTCCGCGCGCTGCACGATTGGCCGTATCGCGTCGAGCGCCCTTCAGGGCCCGGCCTACGGGGATGGATGCAGCGTGCACCGGTGTCCACGGCGGACATCGTGCCGGAGGGCGGAAAGTTCATTGAAGGGATTTATACCAACGCAGCGGGAAGCCGCGCTTACAAGCTCTACATCCCGAGCGGCTATCAGGGCCAGGCGCTTCCTTTGATCGTCATGCTGCACGGCGGCACCCAAACGCCCGACGATTTCGCCGCCGGGACGCGCATGAATTTGATTGCCGAGGAACAGACCTGCCTCGTCGTCTATCCCGCCCAGCCGAGCCATGCGAACCCGGCGAAGTGTTGGAACTGGTTTCGCGCCAACGACCAGCGCCGGGGTCGAGGCGAACCTTCCCTCATCGCGGGCATCACCCGCCAAGTCATGCACGACTATTCCGTCGATCCGCAGCGTGTCTATGTCGGTGGATTGTCGGCCGGAGCCGCTGCGGCCGCCGTGATGGGGGCGACCTACCCGGATCTCTATGCCGCCATCGGCGTGCATTCAGGTCTGCCCTGCGGGGCCGCCGATGATCTGATTTCTGCATTCGCCGCCATGCGGCAAGGCCGTCCGCCACTACTCTTCCGCGTCCGGTAATGGCACGGACATTCTTGAAGATGAGCCGCCGTTTGTTCCGACCATCGTTTTTCACGGCGATCGTGATCACATCGTGCATCCCCGCAACGCCGATCACGTCATTTCCTCTTCGCTGAAAAGCTCGAAATGGCAAAAGCAGGTGGATCGCGGGCGCGTACCCGACGGCCATGCCTATACCCGCACGATCCACACCGATGCCGAGGGGCGGGCCATGCTGGAGCAATGGTGCATCCATGGCGCCGGTCACGCTTGGTCGGGCGGCAGTCCCGCCGGATCCTATACCGATCCGCGAGGGCCGGATGCGGCCAGGGAAATGCTCCGTTTCTTTCGCGATCACGTTGCCGTTGGACGCGATGTGAGAGGCGGCAACACGTGAAAGCGACGGACGAAGCAATCACAGCGCCAAATAATTTCGCTGTACTTCCGTCGTTGCTCCGCCAGCTCCGCCATCGTGCCGGACCAGCGGATCTGGCCCTTCTCCAGCAAATAAGCCCGGTCGGAGACGATCTGGGCGAAGCCGACATTCTGCTCCGACAACAGGATCGACAGGCCGCGCTGTTTGAGTTCGACGATGGTGTCGGCGATTTTCTCGACGATCAGCGGCGCGATGCCTTCGGACGGCTCGTCGAGCAGGACCAGCAGCGGATTGCCCATCAGCGTGCGGGCGATGGTCAGCATCTGCTGCTCGCCGCCCGACATGCGGCCGCCGGGGCGATGGCGCAGTTCGGCGAGATTGGGGAACAGATGGTAGAGGTTCTCCGGCGTCCATGCCGGCGCGGCGGTGCCGTCCGGCGAAGCGGCGCGGCGGCTGCCGGCCGGTGTCGAGATTTTCTTCGACGGTGAGCTCGGCAAAGATGCGGCGGTCCTCCGGCGTGTAGCCGATGCCGAGGCGGGCGATCTCGAACGGCTTCAGCCGCGAAACGTCGCGGCCATTGAAGCGCACCGTGCCGCGGCGCCGCGCCATCAGGCCCATGACCGCCTTCATGGTGGTCGATTTGCCGGCGCCGTTTCGCCCCATCAGCGCGACGACTTCGCCGCGGCCGACCGCAAAGTTCACGTCGTAAAGAATTTGCGCGGCGCCGTACCAGGCGTCAAGGTGTTCGACCGACGAGCGGCGCGGCGCGGGATCGCTCATGCGACGCCTGCCGCCGCCGCCGCAACCGTCGTGCCGCGGCCGAAATAAACCTCGCGCACCAAAGGATCGTCGCGCACGCTCTTGGCGTCGCCGTCGGCGATCAGACGGCCGCGCGCCATCACGATGATGCGGTCGGCGAAGGCAAACACCACGTCCATCGAATGCTCGGTGAAGAGCACCGAGATGCCGCGCTCGACCACCAGCGCCTTGACGAGCGCGATCAGCGCGTTGCGCTCGCGCGGCGCCATGCCGGCGGTCGGCTCGTCCATCAGCAACAGCCGCGGCGCGGCGGCGAGCGCGATCGCAAGCTCGACGCGCTTGACGTCGCCATAGGCAAGCTCGCGGCAAGGCCGGTCGGCGGCGGCATCCATGCCGACCTGGCGCAAAAGCTCGAGCGCCCGCGCGCGATGATACGACGCCGCCCTGCGCCACAGCCGGTAAGTCTCGTCGGCGTGCGCGATCAGCGCCATCTGCACGTTCTCGGCAACCGTCATCGAGCCGAAGGTCGCGGCGATCTGGAAGGTGCGGGCGACGCCGCGGCGGCAGATTTTGCGCGGCGGCAGTCCGGCGATGTCGCCGCCGTCGAAGCGGATCGAGCCGGCGTCGGGCGCAAGCTGGCCGTTGATCATGTTGAAGCAGGTCGATTTGCCGGCGCCGTTCGGGCCGATCAGCGCCAGGAACTCGCCGGGCGCCACGTCGAAGCTGACATTGTCGACGGCGCGCACGGCGCCGAAGCTTTTGCTCAGCGACGCCACGGAAAGGCCGCTCATGATGCGCCTGACGATTTGCGCCCGCTGCGAAAAACCGCAGGAACGCGCCGGTCAGGCCGGCGGGGAAAGCGAGCACCAGAACAAGAATGATGCCGCCCAAGAGCGCGTGCCAATACTCCGTCTCGCGCATGACGAAATCCTGCAGCAGCGCGAACGCCGTGGCGCCGACGATCGGCCCGGACAAGGTGCCGACGCCGCCGAGCAGCACCATCACCAGGCCGTCGATGGAGCGGCCGATGCTGATCGTCTCCGGTGAAATCGAGCCCTTGGCGAAGGCGAAAATGCCGCCGGCGACCCCGCAAACCGCGCCGGCGATGGCGAAGCCGAGCCACTGCACCTTTTTCACGTCGATGCCGATCGCCTCGGCCCGCAGCGGCGAGTCGCGGCCCGCGCGCATGGCGTAGCCGAACGGCGCGAACAATATCCGCCGCAGCAGCACGATCCCGGCGACGACGAGCGCGAGCGTGAGCAGAAAGAACGCCGCGAGCTTGTCGAACGGCGCGGTCGGCCAGATGCCGAGCACGCCGTTCGAGCCGCCCGTGACCTCCTGCCATTGGAACACGATCGACCAGACGATTTGCGCGAAGGCGAGCGTCAGCATGGCAAGGTAGACGCCGGAAAGCCGCACCGCGAACCAGCCGAACAGGAGCGCGCCGAGCGCGGCGGCGACCGGCGCCGCCGCGAGCGCGAACCCCATCGGCGCCGCGAACCATTTCACCGCTAGTGCCGCGCCATAGGCGCCGAGGCCGAAATAAGCGGCGTGGCCGAACGAGGCCATGCCGCCGGGGCCCATGATGAAATGCAGGCTGGTCGCGAACAACACCGCGATCAGGACGTCGATGCCGAGCACCAGCACATAAGGCGACGCCCGCGCCAAAAGCGGCAGCGCGATCAGCACCAGGAGCAATACAGCGCCGAACACGACGAGCGAGCGCGACGCCGGGCGGAGCGGCGCCTCGGTTTCGGTCGCGCCGCGCACCGCCGTGTGCGGGCGGCCCAACAAGCCCTGCGGGCGCGCGATCAGCACCACGGCCATGACCAGAAACTCGGCGACCAGCGTGAGCTTGGAAAAGTTCACGGCAAAACCGCCGAACGAGACGAGGCCGAGGCCGATGCACAAGGCCTTGACCTCGGCGATCAGCACGGCGGCGACATAGGATCCGACGATCGAGCCCATGCCGCCGACGACGACCACGACGAAGGCGTCGGTGATCGCGGTCAGATCCATGCCGAGATTGGCCGGCTCGCGCGCGACCTGGAGCGCGCCGCCGAGCCCCGCGAGCCCGGCGCCGACCGCGAACACGGCCGTGAACAGGAGCGACTGGTTGACGCCGAGCGCGCCGAGCATCTCGCGATCCTGCGTCGCGGCGCGCACCAGGCGGCCGAAGCGCGTGCGCGCGAACACGATATAGAGGGCGCCGAGCACGAGCGGGGCGACGACGATCAGGAAAGCGTCGTAGCTCGGCATGCGGCGGCCGAGGATGTCGAAGGCGCCGCCCAGGCCGGGCGCCCGCGGTCCCAACAGGTCGTCGGGTCCCCACAGCCACAGCACGGCGTCGTTGATGATCAGGAGAAGCGCGAATGTGGCGAGGAGCTGGAACAGTTCCGGCGCGACATAGACGCGGCGCAGGACGACGACCTCGATCGCTGCGCCGATTGCGGCCACCACGATCGCGGTGAGCACGATCCCGCCCCAGAACCCGACCGCGCCGCCGAGCGCCGTCACCAGCGTGTAGGCGATATAGGTCCCGAGCATATAGAGCGAGCCGTGCGCGATATTGACGATGCGCGTGACGCCGAAAATGAGGGAGAGCCCGGCCGCGACGAAGAACAGGCCCGAGGCCGAAGCGAGGCCGTCGAGGGCCTGAAAAGCGAGGCCTGAAAAGCTCATGGCCAGACGTTAGCAGAGGCCGCCCCCGCGCGTCATCGGCCCCGTGCGTCAGCGCCGACGCACCCTGCCGTCACAAAATCAGCGCCGCGGCATGGCGCGCAAGTCAACTCGCAGCCCATGGCTTCGATCCGATGCACTATGTCGACGCGGTGCCGGCGGACCGCGTGGTGCAATTCCATCTCGCCGGCCCGAGCGAACACGGCGAACTTTTGATCGACACCCACGATCATCCGGTGCCCGATGCAGTGTGGCCGCTCTACGCGCGGGCCTGGCGCCGCTGCGGCCCGGTGCCGGGCCTGGTGGAATGGGACGCGTTGGTGCCGCCCTACGAGACGCTGCTCGCCGAACTTGCCAAAGGCAAACGCGTACGCGAAGCGCTGACCGATGCCTGATCTCGCGAGCCTGCAACAGTGGCTGCAGCAGACCATCCTCGCCGGCGGCGCCGACAGCCTGGCGCCGGTGCGCCAGTCGAACCGGCTGGCGGCCGCAACCCGCGTGTCGGTCTACGTCAACGGCTACCGGCTGCGGCTGATCGAGTGTCTGCAAAAGGAATTCCCCGTCCTGCGCCGGCTCCTCGGCGAGCATCCGTTCGATCTGCTGGCACGCGCTTACGTCGAGACCAACCCCTCGCATTCCTACACGCTCTATGAATTCGGCGCCGGCTTTGCCGCCTATGTGGCAGCGCGGCAGCCACCCGCCCTCGGCGACATCGCCGGCATGCCGGCGGCCTTGGCGCGGATCGAGCGGGCCAAGGCCGAAGTTTTCCGCGCGCGCGGCGATAACGCCGCGGCGCAGGCGGAGGACACGCCGTTCCTGCATTCCTTGGTGGCGCAGCCGACGCCGCCGCCAACTCCCGACGGCGACGAGCGGCTGCGCGGCTGGCTGCCGGAGGCCGTCGCGCACGGACTGGTCATCGCCGTCCGGTAGGGGCAATGCCCCGAACGATCCGCGCCGTGCAGCCGTCGGCTATCGTGCCGTCTTCCGGACCCGAGCAACCATGACTACCTATGCAGCACGTATCGAAGTCGCGGTAGGATGTTTGCGCGCGGTCGCCGATGAAAGCGGAGCCCAGGCCGATGACTTCGAGCGATGTTTCGTCTCACGCTTCACCCGCAACAAACAACAAGCCGCTACCCGGCCGCGTCGTGCTCGTCATGCAGGGCGGCGGCGCGCCGGGCTGCTATCAGGCCGGCGCCTATCAGGCCCTGCACGAAGCCGGCATCGAACCCGACTGGGTGATCGGCACCTCGATCGGCGCCATCAACGGCGCCATCATCGCCGGCAACAACATCTCCGATCGCGTGCAAAAATTGCAGGAGTTCTGGGCCCGGCTCGATCCGGGCTTCCCTGATCCGTGGAACCAGTTGGCGCCGCTGGTTGTCGGCGTGCCCGGCTTCTACCGTCTCAACCCGGCGCTCGCGCTGGGGGCCGACGCCCGCGTCGGCATCGAGAAGGCGGCGATGTATCTCGTCGATCCGCTCGAGAAACTGCTGCCGGAACTGGTCGATTTCGATCTCATCGCTTCGGGAAAGCCCAGATTCACGCTCGGGCTGACGACCGTGCAGACGGGCGAGATGCGGTATTTCGACAGCGAGCGAGACGTGATCGGCATCGACCATGTGTTGGGATCGAGCGCGATCCCGCCGTGCTTTCCCGCGGTTCGCATCGACGGCGAGTATTATTGGGACGGCGGCATTTATTCGAATACGCCGATCGAAGTGGTATTCGACGAGGACCCGCGGCAGAGCTCCGTGGTGTTCGCCGTGCAAATCTGGCATACGCGGGGGCCGCAGCCGGAGACGCTGACGCAGGCCTTCATGCGCGAAAAGGACATTCTGTTCGGAAGTCGCGCCAAAAGCCACATCATGCGTCAAGCCCAGCTTCACCGCATGCGCCGCATCATCCGGGAACTGATTGACTTGCTGCCCGACGCGACGAAAAACTCGCCCCGCGTCAAAGAGCTCGCCGGCTGGAGCTGCACCACGACCATGCATATCGTCGAGATCAACAGTCAGCCCATCAAAGGCGAAACCAATGCGCGCGATTACGACTTTTCGCGCAACGCGATCCAGACCCGCTGGCAGGCCGGCTATGCCGACACCTGCCGCATTCTGGAGCGCCAGCCCTGGAACGATCCGATCGATCCGGCCACGGAGGTCACCCTCTACGCGTCCGACGCCCCGACCTGATCCGGGCGTCGCGGCGGCGAGAGCCGAGCCGTACGGATCAGTCCCCCGAAGCCGGCCGCAGCTTCTTCACCTCGGCGTCCGACGGCAGCACGCTGGCGCCATCGACGTATTTGAAGTCGGTCATGGTGCCGTGGCCGTCCTTGAGCGCGATCTTGCCGACGAAGGCGCCGAGCGTCGCCTGGTGGTCGCTGGCGCGGTAGTGGAACGGGCCGAACGGGCCGTTCACCTCGAGGCCGCGGAACGCCGCGATCAGCTTTTCGGTGTCGGTCGAGCCGGCCTTGGCGATGCCGGCCGCGAGCGATTTGATCGTCAAATAGCCGACGATCGAGCCGACCCGCGGATAGTCGTGATAGCGGGCCTGGTAGGCGGCGACGAAGGCCTTGTTCTCCGGCGTCGTCACTTCGTCCCAGGGGTAGCCGGTGACGATCCAGCCGACCGGCGCCTCGGCCTTGAGCGGATCGAGATATTCCGGCTCGCCGCCGAGGAGGTCGACCACGGTGCGGTCTTTAAATATGCCGCGCGTCGTACCTTCGCGCACGAATTTGGTGAGGTCGCCGCCGAACAGCGCGCTGAAAATCGCATCGGGCTTGGCGTCGTCGATCGCCTGCGCCACGGCGCCGGCGTCGATCTTGCCGAGCGGGGCCGCCTGCTCGGTGACGAACTCGACGTCGGGCTGTTTCGCCTTCATCAGTTGCTTGAAGGTGGCGGCGGCGGATTGGCCGTATTCGTAATTCGGGTAGACCAGCGCCCAGCGCTTCTTGTTCGCGGCGAGCGCCTCCGGCAGCAGCATCGCCACCTGCATGTAGGTCGAGGGTCGCAGCCGGAACGTATAGTGGTTGCCGTCCGCCCAGGTGATCTTGTCGGTCAGCGGCTCGGCGGCGAGAAAGAACACCTGCTTCTTGCCGGCGAATTCGGTGACGGCGAGGCCGACATTGGAGAGGAAGGTGCCGCAAAGGATGTTGACGCCGTCGGCCGTGACGAGTTCGTCGGCGACGCGCACCGCATCGCCGGGATTGGCGCCGTCGTCGCGCGATATGATTTCGAGCTTCTTGCCGAGGACGCCGCCCGCGGCATTGATCTCGTCGGTCGCCATCGCCATGCCCTTCTTATAAGGATCGAGGAAGGCGGGCACCGCTTTGTAGCTGTTGAGCTCGCCGATCTTGATCGTCTGCTGCGCCGATGCCGGCGAAAGCGACGACAGACAAGCGGTACCGGCGAGAACGACACCGACGACGAAGGCGTGAACGCGCATGGGCCTCTCCTGTAATTTCAATTCGATGCGATCGACCGACCCGGCTAACGTCCCCTATCACGCCGGCCGTTCGCGCGCAGCAACGATCGCGAGCCACAGATAGGCGCCGACCAGCGCCAGCTCGACCAGAACGATGAAAATGCTGCCGCCATAGACCTGCGGGAAGAACACCTCGACCACCGCCATGGACACCACGGCGGTGAGCCACACCACCGCGCCCCAGGCCGCGGCAAGCCACAGCCCGACCCCGGCGACGAGATCGATGACGGCAAAAAACACCGTCGCCGTGCGCCAGGCGACGGTGTGCTGCTCGAAACCGCCGCCCGCCGGCGCGCCGATGCCGCACAAGGCCGCCCAATGATAGATCCCCTCCATCAGCGAGACCGCCGCCATGACACGCAGGAACAGCACCAGATATTCGGTCCAGGAGCCGGCGGTCGCGGCGTCCTTCGCCGTCGCCAGCACCGGCTCGAGGAGGTCGCTCGGCCGCGTTGCGCGCGACTTGCGGTCGATCTTTCGGGGCGGCCATGCCTCGCGTGTCCGCTGCCGCCGCGCTTGGCACGGCTTTGCCGGTTCGAGGCTGCGACAGCGCGCGCGCCGTGGCGGTCGCGGCGCGAGGCGCGCGGGTCGGTCGCGGCGGCTTGATCCTTCGACGGCGTTGCCGGTTGTCTCGCGGCGGCGCGATCCTTCAACAGCGCCCGCGCCTTGGCGCCCGGACTTGCGATGCTCGGTTCCGCCGCCGTGGCGTCCTTGGGCGCCGCGGCCGCCGCCCGCGCGGTCGCACGCGGCGCGCCTGAGGCCACCGCGGCGAGCCGCGCCTTCATGTGGTCGCCGATCTTCGTCTTTGCGCCAGGGGCACCCGGCGCCGGCGCCGCCGCTGCCGCCGGCGTGGCCGCGATTCGATCGGGTGAGGCAGCGCGGTCCTTGGCCTTCGCGTCAGGCGCAGTCACTCCGTCGGCGGCCATGCGATCGTCGCTCCATGATCTCGTTCCAGGAATAGGGGCATTCGAGCGGAAAAGCATCATCGTCCAACAGCGTCTGCGCCGCCGCCTCCAGGCGGGCAGTCTCGTAGGCGTCCGTGATCGCCTCGTCGACCATGGATTTGAGGCCGGGATTCTTGCGCAGCACGCGCAACACATGGCGGCGCTGAATCGCGATGCTCAACTGCCAGGAACGCGAACGGCGCTGCCGCTGATGATCCCATTTCAGAAGATGCAGGAGGATAAGACGAAGGGCGGATTCCAGTTTGTCGTACTGCTCATTGCCCACGTCGTCGATCTCCTCGGCGATGCTGAGCGCGTCCACCTCCGCCAGACGTCCGGCCCGCAGCAGCGCCGCCTGTTCGATGGCCCAGCTGTAGAGATCGCGATCGTGCCGCGCGCCGCCTCGCGCCAGCGCGGACGCGCTTTTCGTTGCCGTATCGAAATCGTTCACCGGCCTACTCCCGCAATCTTCCTGCATGGCCGCAGCCACGTTGCCGCGGCAATATACCCCCCCTGCCCACGCGCGCACGTACCGTCGCGCCGTATCGGCTATCTGGGCCATCCAGTGGCGCGGCGCCGCCGAAAACGCGTAAATGAGGCTGCCCCCGCATGGAGTGCGCCATGGCGATCAAATTCGGCCGCCCGCTCGAACACAGCCCCACGGCCTTTCCACCCCGCCCGCGCGGCGAAGCGAGACCGGGTGACGCAGCTGAACGTCTCGATTTGGCCGTGCGCCCGCGCCGCAACCGCCGGGCCGAGTGGGCGCGCCGCATGGTCCGCGAGCATGTGCTCACGACCGACGACCTGATCTGGCCCTTGTTCGTGGTCGACGGCGCCAAGGTCCGCAGCGCCGTGCCCTCGATGCCCGACGTCGAGCGCCTCTCGGTCGACGAGGCCGTTCGCGCGGCCGAACGGGCGGCCAAGCTGACGATCCCGTGCCTCGCGCTGTTTCCCTATACCGACCCGAGCAAGCGCGACGAGACCGGCTCGGAAGCGCTCAATGCCGACAATCTGGTCTGCCGCGCGGTGCGCGCCATCAAGCAGGAAGTGCCCGAAATCGGCATCCTGTGCGACGTCGCGCTCGATCCCTACACCAGCCACGGCCATGACGGCCTGTTGCGCGACGGCGTCATCCTCAACGACGAGACCGTGGCGGTGCTGGTCCGCCAGGCCCTGGTCCAGGCCGAGGCCGGCTGCGACATCATCGCGCCGTCCGACATGATGGACGGCCGCGTCGGGGCGATCCGCGCCGGGCTCGACGATGCCGGTTTCGGCGATGTCCAGATCATGGCCTACGCCGCCAAATACGCCTCGGCCTTCTACGGCCCGTTCCGCGACGCGGTCGGCTCGAGCGTGACGCTCTCCGGCGACAAGCGCACCTACCAGATGGACCCGGCCAATTCCGATGAAGCGTTGCGCGAGGTGGAGCTCGACCTCGCCGAAGGCGCCGACATGGTGATGGTCAAGCCGGGGCTGCCCTATCTCGATATCTTGCATCGGGTCAAAGAGGTATTTGCCGTTCCTACATTCGCCTATCAAGTGTCCGGCGAATATGCGATGATCATGGCCGCCGCGGGGAACGGCTGGCTCGATGGCGACAAGGCCATGGTCGAAAGCCTGATCGCCTTCAAGCGTGCCGGCGCCGACGGCGTGCTGACTTATTTTGCGGCGAGGATAGCGGAGAAATTAAAGAAGGGCGGCGCCATGTAAGGAGAACCGCCCCCGCCTGCGAGCCAACAATGAGGCGGGTACCATGCGTAACAACGACGAGCAATTGCGACACTTACGCCGCTGCTGCGACGGATTGTTGTCATAGTGGCGCTGCTCACCGCGGCGCCGGTGGTTTTGTGGTCGATCACGGCTTTCGTGCGCAGCTATGTCGGGCCGCCACAACTTCCGAGCTTCCGAAGACTGGCGACGCCTACGATGCAGCCGCCCGATAATGCGGGTGCGGGCCCAAGAAAGTGAAACCCGAGCGCCAACCGAACGCCAGCCGAACGGCGACCAGCCGCCCGTCGCGGCGCAAGCGCCTGCCGATCCCACCTCGTCCGCTCCGACGGTCGAGGCCCGCGCGACGACCTCTGACGCGCGCGGCGACCTGATGGCTTCGGACGGGCAAGGGAGCCAGGCAAGCCAAACCGCCCCGCAAACCCGTCGAGTATCACCACCATGATCCCTTCGGTCGTCACTGATGCGGCCGCCAAGCCGGCGGACCGCTTTATCGACCGGATCCCGCCGGACGTTGCGACGGAGACCGGGGCGCTCGCGTCCAATCAGCCGGCGGCGACCGACGCGTCGCCGGCCGATGCCATGCCGGCCGCCGAGCCGCTGCACGGCCAGATCCCGCTGCCCCGCCAGCGCCCGCGCATCTTCGCCATGGCGCAATTGACGGCGACGCCGGCGGGCCCGGGGGCGCGTGCGGCGAGAGGCGTCCCGATGCCGCGGCCGCGGCCGGGATTAGCCGGACCGCCGGCGGCCGCGGAGCCGGCATCGCATAGCCCGCTCGATTTCATTCAGGGGCTGTTCCAGCAGCAATAATCTGCGGGGTGCACACGGCCGTCGCGCCGTCACGGGTCCGACGACGAAAGGCATCAAAAAGAGGGAGGTCGGCTGGACCGGCGCCCCTATTCCACGTCCTCGACTTCCGCCGGCGCCGTGCCGAACGCCTTTTGCGCCAGCGCGGCCGCCATGAACTGGTCGATGTCGCCATCGAGCACGCCCGCGGTGTCGGAGGTGGAAACGCCGGTACGCAGGTCCTTCACCATCTGATAGGGCTGCAGCACGTAGGAGCGAATCTGGTGGCCCCAGCCGATGTCGGTCTTGGCGGCCTGATCGGCGATAGCCTGCGCCTCGCGCTTTTTCAACTCCAGCTCGTAGAGCTTGGCGCAGCATCTGCCAGGCGGTCGCCCGGTTGCGGTGCTGCGAGCGGTCGCCCTGCGAGACCACGGCGATGTTGGTCGGAATATGGGTCAGCCGGACGGCGGATTCCGTCTTGTTGACGTGCTGGCCGCCGGCGCCGCCGGAGCGCATGGTGTCGGTCCGCACGTCGGCCTCCTTGATGTCGATCTGGATGCGGTCGTCGACCACCGGATAGACGGTGACGCTGGCGAAAGAGGTGTGGCGCCGCGCATTGGAATCGAACGGCGAGATGCGCACCAGCCGGTGCACGCCGGCCTCGGTCTTGAGCCAGCCATAGGCGTTGTGGCCCTTGACCTCGATGGTGGCCGATTTGATGCCGGCCTCTTCGCCCGGCCGTCTCCTCGATATACACGACCTTGAAGCCGTGCTGCTCGGCCCAGCGCACATACATCCGCATGAGCATATTGGCCCAGTCCTGGCTCTCGGTGCCGCCGGCGCCGGCGTGCACTTCGAGATAGCTGTCGTTGGCGTCGGCTTCGCCGGCGAGCAGCGCCTCGAGCTCGCGACGCGCCACCTCGGTCTTGAGATGGCGCAGCGCCTGTTCCGCTTCGCCGACGATGCCGGCGTCGTTCTCGGCTTCGCCGAGTTCGATCATCGCCGTCTGGTCGTCGAGCTCCCGCTCGATCTTGGCGATGGCGCCGAGCTGATCCTCGAGCGCGGTGCGCTCCTGCATCAGGCGGCTGGCGCGCTGCGGATCGTTCCACAGGCGGGGTCTTCCGCCTGGCGGTTGAGCTCTTCCAGCCGCGCGCGCGCCTTGTCGACGTCAAAGATGCCTCCTCAGCAGTCCGACCGACTGCTTGATCTCGGCGACGATATTGCCAATTTCCGCGCGCATGGTGTTGATCTCCGCGGGGCCATTTAGTGGTTTGTGGTGGCGGACGCAACGGACGGCGGCAAAGGACTTGGGAACGGCGCCTGCCCGCTACCCTCCCCTGGGGGGGAGGGTTATCTGATCAGTACAATCCGCCCGTCCCGGTGCGCACCGCGCGGTCGGCCTCCGGCGAGACCGGGGTCGAGCTCGAGATGGCGAGTCGGTGCCGATGACCGAATAGTGTCGGGCGGCGCCGTGCCGGGCTTGAAGGCTTCGAGGATGACGTGCGGGTCTCGGCACCGGCGCGCATGCCGGTCTTGGCGTCGACGCGGATCAATTTGATGCCGAGCGGCATCGGGAACGGGATCGGCGGCTTGTCGGCGAGCGCGGTTTTCAGGAAATCGCGCACCACCGGCGCCGCCAGATGGCCGCCGGTGGCGAGCCGGCCGATGTGGCGCGGCTTGTCGAAGCCCATATAGACGCCGCAGACGATGTCGGGCGAATAGCCGATGAACCAGACGTCCTTTTCCTCGTTGGTCGTGCCGGTCTTGCCGGCGACCGGCTTGCCGACGTCGCGCACCACCGTCGCCGTGCCGCGCTGCACCACGCCCTCCAGCATCGAGGTGATCTGGTAGGCGGTCATCGGATCGACCACCTGGTCGCGGTGATCTTTGCAGCTTCGGCTCGGGCTGGTTCTGCCATTTGTCGGCGTCGCAGCCGATGCATTCGCGCTCGTCGTGCTTGTAGATGGTGTGGCCGTAGCGGTCCTGGATGCGGTCGATCAGCGTCGGCTTCACGCGCTGCCCGGCATTGTCGAGCATGGCGTAGGCCGTGACCATGCGCAGCACCGTGGTTTCGCCGGCGCCGAGCGCGTAGGAGAGGTACGGCGGCAGTTCGTCATAGACGCCGAACCGCTTGGCGTATTCCGCGATCAGCGGCATGCCGATGTCCTGCGCCAGCCGCACCGTCATCACGTTGCGCGATTCCTCGAGGCCGAAGCGCAGCGTCGAGGGGCCGTAGAATTTGCCGCCGTAATTCTCCGGCCGCCACACTCCGCTGTCGTGCCCGGTGTCGATTTCGATCGGCGCGTCGAGCACGACGGTCGAGGGCGTATAGCCGTTGTCGATCGCCGCCGCATAGACGATCGGCTTGAACGACGAACCGGGCTGGCGCAGCGCCTGGGTGGCGCGGTTGAACTGGCTCTGGTCGTAGGAGAAGCCGCCGACCATGGCGAGCACGCGCCCGGTGTGCGGCTCCATCACCACCATGGCGCCGGAGATTTCCGGCACCTGGCGCAGCCGGTAGCGGCCCTGCTCCTTGCCATCCGGCTCGACATAGACGACGTCGCCGGGCGCCAAGACCTGGCTGACGCGCTGGATCGGCTTCGACGGCCCGCTGGCGGGCTTCGCCCATTTGACGCCGTCGAGCGCCAGGATGCCGACCTCGCGCTCCTTGACCACGGCGCCGCCGGGATCGCGCGGCGGCTGCAGGCCGACGCGCGCCGACTGATCGTTGACTTCGAGCACCACGGCGAGCCGCCACGGATCGACATCCGAGAGCGCTTTCACGTCGGCGAGCTTGATGCCCCAGTCGCCGCCGGTGTCGATCTTGGTCACCGGGCCGCGCCAGCCCTGCTGCTCGTCATAATTGACGAGGCCGTTGATCATGGTCTTGCGCGCCAACACCTGCATCTTGGGATCGAGCGTGGTGCGCACCGAGAGGCCGCCCTCGTAAAGCTTCTTCTCGCCGTAATTGTCGAAAATGTAGCGGCGCACTTCCTCGGCAAAATATTCGGCGGCGAAGGTGTGGGCGCCGGTCGGCCGCACGGTGACGGCGAGCGGCTCCTTCTTCGCCTTGTCGCCGTCGGCGGCGGCGATGAAACCGTCCTCGACCATGCGGTCGATCACCCAATTGCGGCGCCCGATCGCCTCCTCGCGGCGGCGGAACGGATTGTAGTTGTTCGGCCCCTTGGGCAAGGCGGCGAGATAGGCGGCCTGCGCGATCGACAATTCGTGCACCGACTTGTCGAAATACAGAAGCGACGCCGCGGCGACGCCATAGGCGCCGAGGCCGAGATAGATTTCGTTGAGATAAAGCTCGAGGATCTTGTCCTTCGAATAGGTGCGCTCGATGCGCAGCGCGAGCAGCGCTTCCTTGACCTTGCGCGCGACCGACACCTCGTTGGTGAGAAGGAAGTTCTTCGCCACCTGCTGGGTGATGGTCGAGGCGCCCTGCGGCCGCCGGCTCGAGCCGTAGTTCTGGACATAGAAAAGCACCGCGCGGCCGAGACCGGAGAAATCGAGGCCGGCGTGCTCGTAGAAGTTCTTGTCCTCGGCGGCGAGGAAGGCATGGATGACGAGCTTCGGCACCGCCTGGATGGGGAGATAGAGCCGGCGTTCCTTGGCGTATTCGGCGAGCAGCGAGCCGTCGGCCGCGTGGACGCGCGTCATCACCGGCGGCTCATAATCCTTGAGCTGAGAGTAATCGGGCAAGTCCTTGGAAAAATGCCACAACACGCCGGCGACGGCGCCGATCCCGACAATGAACACGATGGTTCCGGCCGCGAACAGGAAGCCCAAGAAACGCAACAAAATTTTCATCGCGAACGTCCCGCCCCGCCGGCCCCACCCGCCGCCGCGCCCGACGCCGCGGCGTCGCGCCGCGCGGCAAACGTCCGAGGTGGCGAAGCCGGCCCGTACAAGAAGCTAGCCATGTCTGCCAGAGACCGCACCGTGCATGGCGTGTCGTCGCTCCGTTTTTTGTTCAAACTGAGGCCGGTTTGCGCGCCGCGGCGCCGCACCGCGATCTCAATTCGCGCCAGCGCGGGCGCCGGCCACATGGGTGATGAAGTAGGATTCGATCGCCTTGGCGATCGCGTCCGCCGTCTTGTTACGCCAGGCGTCGGACAACAGCGATCGCAGATCCTGCCGGTTGGAGACGTAGCCCAATTCGATCAGCACGGAGGGTATGTCGGGCGCCCGCAGCACCCGGAAACCGGCCGATTTCAGCGGATTCTTGTGGAGCCGCGCCACCGGGCGTATTTCGCTCACCAGCTTGTGGGCGAATTGCAGCGAATAGCTCTTGGTTTCGCGTTGCGCCAGATCGATCAGGATGCCGGCGACGTCGTCCGGCTCGGCCTTGAGGTCGACGCCGGCGATGACGTCGGCCCGGTTCTCCTTCTCCGCGAGCCGCGCCGCTTCGGAATCGGTCGCGGTTTCCGACAAGGTGTAGATGGTCGCGCCATCGGCATCGCCCTCGCCGTGGGAGAGCCAATCGGCATGGATCGAGACGAACAGCGCCGCGCCGGCATTGCGGGCGATGTGTACGCGGTCGGCGAGCTCCACGAAGGTGTCGTCGCTGCGCGTCATCACGACGCGCACTTTGCCGGATTTTTCCAGCCGCTGGCGCAGGCGCTGGGCGAAATCCAGGACGATGTCCTTTTCCAGTTCGCCGCTCGGCGCCTTGGTGCCGGTGTCGATGCCGCCGTGGCCGGGATCGAGCACGACCAGCGGGCGCAAATCGCCGCTCGCCTCGGAAGGGGTCGCCGGCGGCGGCGCTGGCCGGCGCTTTCTTGGCCTCGTTTCTGGCTTCCTTGGCGTCGAGCGCCACCCGGCGCAGAAAACTCTCGCGATCGGTCGCGGCGAGGTCGAGCACCAGCCGCGCCGGCGCGCCGTCCGCCGGATCGATCGCGAACGCCTTGTCGATCCGCGCCGGCTTGGCGAGGTCGAACACCAGGCGCGAACCGCCCGGCATGACCAGGCCGTAGCGGAAGGCCTTGACCAGGCCGCGGCCGCTCTCGCCGGTCTTCGGCGGCAATTGAAAGGTCACCTGAGGGAGGTCGATGACGACCCGGTAGGGGTCGGCGAGCGTGAAGGCGTGCAGGTCGATCTTGCGGCTGAGATCCATGACGAACCGCGTCTGCGATTCGTCGCCGCCGAGCCGCGCATCGGTCGCGACCGGAAACGATACGGCGGGCGATTCGGCCCCGCCTGCGAGCCGACGGGCGTTCGGCCGCCGCGGCGGCCGCAACGACGGCCGCAGCGACGACTATGCCGAGGAAAGCCCCGCTCGCCGCCCGCACGACCATCGATTCCCAACCCTCCGTGCCTGTTTTTACTCCATTAGGCAGGCGTGGTTAACCGAAACTTAAGCCCACGGAAATGGCCGCCGATCGGTTCCAATGCCCGGAACTTCCACAGGCGGCTTGCCAATTCACCTTGGGCGGCCGTAAGAAGAGCATGCTGACGGTTAAAGGTTTCCGGTTGTGTCCCCGTCAGAGCATTTGGCCACCCCGCTGCATTGGCTCCCGAGCCGGGAGCGAAAAGTGGGCGCCGCATTCGATCCGCTTTAGCACAGACTGCATAAAGGCAGACTGAGGGGTTTGCGGACGGGCGAGCGAGCCGATGCTCTTAAGGAGCAGGGCAGCCGGCGCTTCCCGCGCGGCACACGCCTGGCAGCTGTTGAGTGTTGCCGGAGCGCTGTCGGCGATACCGTGAGCAATCGAACGAAATTGCGGCGGCGCCAAGCGCCGTCGTCCCACCGCGGTTTGGAGTTCATGTTCGAGGCGCAAGTCGAAACTCGGTCGAAAGGCGGCGGCAGATCCCCGTCCAACCCTCCCCCGCCGGCGGGGGAAGGTCGGGGTGGGGGCGCCGCATCGTGGACCGCCAAGACTTGCCGCGCTCGGAGTTTCCGATCCGTTTTGTTCACCGACAATCGGGCCGCTCAACATCCTCCGTCGCCGATGCGGCGCGGACGAGCCGGGCTAAGCCCTCATGAGATTTTCCAATGGCCAACAAGATGCTCATCGACGCGACCCATCCGGAAGAGACCCGGGTGGTCGTCTTACGCGGCAACCGCGTCGAGGAATTCGACTTCGAGTCCGCGAACCGTAAGCAGTTAAGGGGCAATATCTATCTGGCGAAGGTGACGCGCGTCGAGCCGTCGCTGCAGGCCGCGTTCGTCGATTACGGCGGCAATCGTCACGGCTTCCTGGCGTTCAGCGAAATCCATCCCGATTATTACCAAATTCCAGTCGCCGATCGGCAGGCGCTGATCGACGAAGAGGAACGCGCGCAGCGCGCCGCCGAGGACGAAGCGGACCGCCGGTCGCGGCGCCACCGCGGCGGCGGTCGAAACTCCGCGGCCCGGCGGGACGCGAATGTGGTGCGCGGCGACGTCGTCGAGGCGGCCCGCGACAGCGAGTCTGCGAGCGAGGAGCGAACCGAAGACCATGGCGAGGCCGGCGAAGCCCCGACCGTCGCCCAAGGTTTCGCCGAAACGACCGCGGATGAGACGGCCGTCGAGGCCGAGGATACCGAAGGGCCGACGACACTGCCGGAGGACCAGCTCATTTCGGCGTTTGCCCCGACGAAGTCCCACGACAGCGTCGCGACGCACGGCGACGAAGCAGCGGAAACGGGCGGAACCTCGGAGAACGGCACCGAAGAGCAATTCGGCGCGACCGGCGAGCCGACCGCCGACGCCGAGCTTGCGCCGGATCACGGCGCCGAAGTCGCCGCCCGCGAGGCCGGCACTGGTGCCGCCGAAGATCGCCACGACCACGCCGACCACGGCGACCACGCCGACGACGACGAGCATGGCGGCGAGAACGGCGACGAAGAGGAGATCGTCGAATCGGTCGGCGGCGCCGACGCGCTCGAGGAAGTTCCCGACCGCGCGCCGCGCTACCGCCGGCAGTACAAAATCCAGGAAGTGATCAAGCGGCGCCAGGTCATGCTGGTGCAGGTGGTCAAGGAGGAGCGCGGCACCAAGGGCGCGGCGCTCACCACCTATCTGTCGCTCGCCGGCCGCTATTCGGTGTTGATGCCCAATACCGCGCGCGGCGGCGGCATCAGCCGCAAGATCACCAGCGGCGAAGACCGCTCGAGGCTCAAGGAGATCGCCGGCGAACTCGAGGTGCCGGAAGGCATGGGCGTGATCGTGCGCACCGCCGGCGCGAGCCGCACCAAGACCGAGATCAAGCGCGACTTCGAGTATCTGTTGCGGCTGTGGGAGACGGTGCGCGACCTGACGCTGAAATCGACCGCGCCGACGCTCGTTTACGAGGAAGGCTCGCTGGTCAAGCGCTCGATCCGCGACCTTTACAGCAAGGAAATCGACGAGGTCATCGTCGCCGGCCCCGCGGCCTATGACGAGGCCAAGGACTTCATGCGCATGCTTCAGCCGAGCCATGCGAAGAACGTGAAGCCTTACGCCGATACCCAGCCGCTGTTGTCGCGCTACGGCGTCGAAAACCAGCTCGACGCCATGTTCTCGCCGACCGTGCAGCTGCGCTCCGGCGGCTATATCGTCATCAACCAGGCCGAGGCGCTGGTCGCGATCGACGTCAATTCCGGCCGCGCCACGCGCGAGCACCACATCGAGGACACCGCGCTCAAGACCAATCTCGAAGCCTCGGACGAGATCGCCCGGCAATTGCGGCTGCGCGACCTCGCCGGACTGATCGTCATCGACTTCATCGACATGGACGAGAAGCGCAACAACCGCTCCGTCGAACGCCGCTTGAAGGAATGCCTCAAGCAGGACCGCGCCCGCATCCAGGTCGGCCGCATCTCGCATTTCGGCCTGTTGGAAATGTCGCGCCAGCGCATCCGCGCGAGCGTGCTCGAGAGCTCGACGGAGAAGTGCCCGTATTGCGGCGGCTCCGGCCATGTCCGCTCGGTATCGTCGCTCGCTTTGCAGGTGCTGCGCGCGCTCGAAGAGCAATTGATGCGGGGCGGCACCCACAATCTGATTGCCCGCACCCGGCCGGACGTGGCGCTTTATGTGCTCAATCAGAAGCGCGCCCATCTGCGCGCGCTCGAGGAGCGGTTCCAGATCACCATCACGGTGTCGGCGGACGAGACCGTCGCCGCGCCGCAGGCGTTCGTGATCGATCGCGGCGAATTGGTGCACACGGCGGAAGCCGCGCGCGCGATCGCGCAGCAGACCGAGGTGCACGCGCCCCCGATCGCCGCGGAAGAAGACACCGATGAAGCCGCGCCGTTCGAGGCCGAGGAAGCGGAAGTCGCGGAAGCCGCCGACGCCGCGGAAGCCGAGGCCGAGCAGGCTGGCGAGCCGGGCGAAGGCGGCCCGCGCCGGCGGCGGCGAAGGCGGCGGCGCGGTGGCCGCAATGGCGGCGAAGCGGCCGGTCAGCGTCCGGGCGCGCCGCACGACGCGGAAGATACCGAAGAAGCGGAAGAAGGCGTCGCAGCCGTGACCGAAGGGGCCGCGGAGATCGCGGCCGAGGCCGAAACGCCGGCCGAAGAGGATGCCGAGGAAGCACTTGGCGAGCACGGCGCCGAGCCGCAGCGCGACGGCGGCCCGCGCCGGCGGCGGCGCGGACGGCGCGGCGGGCGGCGCAACCGGCCGGAGCGGGGCGACGAAGCTGTTGCCGCGGCCGAGCCGCACGACGAACTGACGCCGCCGGACGAGCTGCTCGCACCGCCCCCCACCGAGCAAGAACTTCAGACCGCCGTTGCCGATCTCGACGCCGTGCCGGCCGCGCCACCGCGGGCTGAACCGGCGGAGCCGGCAGGCACGGAGGCCGCGTCCTCTTTCGTGCCGCAAAAAGTCTCCCACGCCGCGCGGGAAATGCCTTCGGAAGTCGCTCCAGCGGCCCA